>NZ_SRUT01000005.1:104907-278471 GCF_004791315.1 Mesorhizobium sp. M8A.F.Ca.ET.208.01.1.1 | reverse complement strand
GGAAACCGAAAAGGCCGTCAGGGACAAGATCAGCGACGCCAGCGGAGAGCGGGCGACGTGAGGTAGGTTTTCGGCTTGCTTTCACGATCAGGGCGCGCGTCCAAGCTAGCTGCAGCGTGGATGGCCAACGTCAAGCCACGTTGGACCATGCCTGCCTTGCCAGGTCGCATTTAGCGACGCCGTACCGCCAGCGATGACCTGTCGCGGCCCTGCGACTCTGGTAGAAAAGGACCAGCCGAGTGCCCTCGATGACTACGGTCGAGTGACCATTTTCACCTGGTTCTCCAGGGTCAAGAACCGGCCCGACCGTGCGGTAAGGGCCCTCGACATGCTCGGCGAGGGCGAAAAAGACCCGCTGGCGGCTGCCGCGTGGCCCTTCGGGGAGAAAGCATGTCGCGTTGAGAAGAATGCGCCCGCCCGGGAGCTCGACAAGCTGCGCACCCTCGATGCCCCATTCATAGTCAGGATGCTCACGCGAATTGTGGTGAGACAAATCGGTATGGTCGAGTTATCTTGCCCACCCGCTTCCACGGCCCAAACCACGAATCCGACTGGCTGCGCGCGAGATAGATGTCGGGCTGCGGAACCTTGGTAAACCGTGGCATGCCTGAATAGACGATGTAGCGCTTGCCACCGATCAGGGCCGGATGCGGATCGTAGATCCCGTCCTCATCCGTACCGGGAAGTGCATCGATCGCGGACCCCATCACAGTCCAATCGAAGCCGTTGTCCGAGACAACATGCTCACAGCGGCCGCCCGATTTCATGAACTCGGTCTGGATGAACATATGAAAGAGCGAGGTGACGACAGATCGATATCGGAGCCCGCGATCAACCTTGAATTTTCGGGCGCGTTCCCATCGGACTATGTCCCCGACGCCACCGTCAGACTAAACCTCTATTCCCGGCTGCAACGCTTCGAGCGCGCAGCTGAGATCGATGCCTTCGCCGATGAATTGGAAGACCGTTTCGGCGCTCCGCCACCAGAAACGATCATGCTCATTGAGTTGGCCCGGTTGAAACAAGCCGCCGCTGGCGCCGGCATCGTCAGGATCGGCGCCGGCCCCGCAGCCATCGCCATCGAGCTCGCGAAGCTGGACTCGAAGCTTCTAGCCCGTCTGCAAAAGCACCCAGATTGCAGCCCACGCGAAGACCGCGTGATATTCAAAATCGCGACGACACCGGGGCCGGGACGTTTGCGCGCCGCGAGAAAGCTTGTCGATCTTTGCCGGGCGGCAACGACCTAAACAAGCCGAATCTTTGTCAGCAGGGTTGGCAAAGAAAGTGTCCTTCGCAACGGAGCGCTTCGACCAGAAGAAGTGTCGCGCCGAGGCAGTCGCCGGAAGCCTGCTCAGCCATGGTGAGGAGGGACCAGCGAACCAACGGTTGGGTGAAGTCATCGAAAGCGTGACCCGCAAAATGGCAGATTACCGCTTGCCCCAATTTGTCGAGAGCCATCAGTCCAAGGCCCCCGGTCGGATAGGCTAGCGCGGCGATGCGTTGGAGGTGTCGATCCCCATCGACACGAAGCTCGAAGAGGACCACGCCCTGAGTGCGCTCGGCGACGAGGTTAACCTTGTCGGAGAAAGGGCCTGGCATGTGGCGGATGGTGCCGACCACCATCTCAAACATGATCTCATCCAAGCCTGCGGAAATCATGTGGCGAGCTTGCAGGACTCGTCGGCAACCACAACAGTCAAAAGCACTTGTGCACAGCTAAACAACGCACTGATATAAAGCCGAAATCTGCGTTCACGGATCGCCGCCAACAGGGTCGCCGAGGGTGACTGGTGCGCATCAGCGGCTTTTGCATCATGCGCGCGTCGGGGGTTGGATGGGGAAGACATTTGTCCAAACAGCCCGCTCCTCACCGACGGCCTCTCGGGTCGGCAGCCGGAGCTCAGAGGTTCTTGTTGATCTTGGCCGCGACCTTGTTTGTGGCGTCCTTGACAGCCGATTTTGCATCGCCGACCGCCTTTTGTACTTTGCCCTTGGCTTCCTGCGCCTCGCCTCCGTCCCTGAGCCTGTCATTGCCTAACGCTCTGCCAACGCCTTCCTTGGCTTTTCCAACCGCCTGGTTAGCTAGACCCGAGGCCTTGTCGCTCTTGCTGCCCATAGAAATATTCCTCTTCGTTGGCTGTAAACCGTGGCCACCCGCAACGTCAGAGTCATCGAGAAGTTCCAGGGCTTTGCCAGGGAGAATGATTGAGCCAATGGCTTCATCGCCTCGACCTTTCGGGCTCGCCCTCGCCGCACACGGTCGCCTCTCCCGATAAACCTGGAGTGATGCGCAGCGTGGGTTTCGTCGGCATGCGGACACCGTACGCACATCGTTCTTCGAGAGACTTCTCGATGAGCATGTCACCTGCGAAACGGCAGGACCTAGTCCGCGTTGTCAGGTGATTAACTACCTCGTTGGCAAAGGGGGCCCCGGCTGACGATGTCACCTTGATCCGTCAATACAGAGCGTTGTGGGAGAGCTATGGCGTCGATCCGGTCAACATCAAACTCGACGCTGAGGCCGTCGCGTCGAGGTTCATTTTGTCTGGCCGACGGCGTTTCGAACTAGCTAGCTTCCTTGCAGAAGTTGATGGCGTGGCCCGTCGGGTCACTGGCCTGTCAGGTTCGAACGTCTACCCTGCCCCAACGTAGCGGTTCCATCCCGGCCGGGGACCACCGCGTCCGGGCGATTCATTGTCCACAACATAAGCGGAATGCTTTTCATCAACCTTTTGCGGGTCGGAACAAAGGCGAATGATCACATTCATCTGCTGAAGGGACACCGTAATCAGCAGACAGGACTATAAACATGAAGGCTTTGATCTTGAGCGCCGTAGCGCTTTCTCTTGGCATCCCGGCTATCGCCACGGCCGCCGAGGCTGATGTGGTGATCACGTCGCATCACCGTCACCACCATCGCGCCGTTGTCTATAATGACGAGGGAGGTCGGCTCCATCATCGCCATCATGGGCATGTCGCATTCTATGACAATGGCGAGCGTGCGTGGCGCCACCGCCATCACCGCCGGGATACGGTCATCGTGACGATGGGTCACCGTCGCCATCACCATCGACATGTCGTCATCGATCAGGGCAACGACTAGGCCGCGTGCGTGCCCGGCTCCGCTATATTGAAAGGCTCGAGCCGGGCGCACCGCAATCTGCCGGGCTTTCTTCTCGCTGGCTTTGTGGCTAAAAACTACTGACCCATCCCGAACTTGTAGGTCAGCCTAGCCATCACGGCATCAACTTTTGCGTCGGTGCGATAGGTCTCAGGATTAGCACCGAGGCTGCCGTTATCGAACACGTTGTTGCCCGTGCTCGTCTTATGACCGAGGTCAATGTGGGTGTAGTCCACGCCGAGCGAGAGGTTGTTCGTAACGGCGTAGTCGATGCCGGCGCCAAGCGCATAGCCGTTCTGCCACTCTTTTTTCTCGTAGGTCACGAGAGCGTCGTTGTCTCGGGCTCGGAAATCCACCTTGCCGCCAGCATAACCCGCCTTCGCGTAAATGAGCACGCGATCGAAGGCATAGCCGACGCGGCCAACGACCGTTGCGTAATTCGAGATTTTGGCGGTCTCGGTGTCACTGTCCGGGAAATAGGGACTGGTGATGGTTTTGCGGATGCCCGTGGCAGTCCAAGTCGCCTCGCCTCCCAGCACGAATTGCCCCCACTGCCATTGCGCGCCTGCATGAATACCTCCAGCGACGCCGGCTTTGTTGAAGTCAAAGCCTTCCGTGCCGGCCGGAACCGCGTCGGTGAAAAAACCACCGTTCGGCTCCGTTACGTCCGTCGCCGTGATGTCACCATTGGCAACGCCGAGGTGGCCGCCGACATAGAAACCGCTCCAGTCGTAGGCCGACCCAGCGATCGGCGCCACCATGTCGGCTGCTGAGGCTGTGCTTGCCGACAAGGCTGCAAAGGCGACAACTGCTAAGAATCTATTCACGATTTTCTCCCAACCCAAGACAATCCCTCACATATAGTAATAGCCGGGTCCGTCCTAAAAGTGTGTGATGTTTTTGCCACAAACACATATTAGTTGCCACCATTAGGCTAGCGGCATTTCGAGGTTGGGTATCACTCCGGCACTTGCGAAAGGCAAGGTGATGCCAAGTATAGCCTGGTGGTCGCCGCTCTTGCCGAGGATCCGCAGGCAGGCCATGTCGACCTTATGTTGGGCGATGGCGACTATCCTTGGGCATGTACGTTTTGGCGTCGACCGGCAGCCAGCGAAGGCAAACGGCATCACCAGCGCCGAAATCGAGGAAGAGACCGGAGGCGTCTATGAAATAGTGCTCGCACGTGACTGCTCTGCCGTCAGGTTTCGCCCCTCACGTAGCTGCTGCCGACCAACAGCGGACAGGGCGGAAGATATAGACGGCGAAATCATCGTGCTGAACGAGGCCGGCCTGTCGGACTTCGGCGCGCTACGCAAAGCCATCACCACCCGGCAACATGACCTTTATTTCGTCGCCTTTGATCTCCTGCATATCAACGGCCATTATCTTCGCGACATGCCGCTGGAGGAGCGTCGCGAGATTCTTTCCGAGATGATCCTCGAGGGCCAGCGCATCCCAGCTCAGCCAGCGGTGTTGGGGTAGCTTCAGCGTGCCCGCTGTCATGAATGCGTTTGCCAAGGCGCACTGATCAGGGCTGAAGGGGAACCCCGCCCGGTGTTGATCAGGCTAGTTGATCCCAGCACAACTCCAGAAGGACTGCCCGTTGCCGGAAGGTGGCGGGCATTTTGTTTTAGCCTGTGCTACAATGCTATTGTCCAACGAGGCTGGCGCCTATGCGGCTTTTGCTGTTTTCAATGGTGGTGCTGCTCTTCATGGGCAGCGGCTTTTGGCTGGCGGCCGAACTTGTGGTCGGGGGCGGTTGACAAGAATTGTCGACGTAATGCAGTTTCTCGCCGAGGGTAAAGCGAGGAGCGCCACTATGAAGAGAGCCTATGAGAAGCCCGCGCTGATTAAGCGCGAGCGCCTGTCGGTTGTGACAGCCGCCCCAAGTCTGTCAGTTCCGCCGCCGCCTCCGCCGCCATGAGTTCTGCCTGACTTTCTATCAAAGCCCGCTTGCCCTGACCGGCAGGCGGGCCTTTCTTATTTTGATCGAGGGAAACTGAGGATTGTCGCGGGCACTGTCTCCAATGGCTCATGGCCAGGAACTTCATGCCACATGACTTGGCGCAAATTGCGCTGATCGACCTTCTGGCCGCAGTTCGGGCATTTGTAGAAATGGTCCGCTTCAGGAATGACGCCGCCTCCGTGCAGTGTGCCGGCGATCGGTGGACCAAGGTCCGAAGGCGTCGTCAATTCCGTGACGTCTGGACGCTGGTCAGGTCCGACGAGGCTGTACTCGTATACGGCCGCCTGCTCTTCATTGACCACGCGGAACCAATGATCCTGCATCGCTCTTGGCGATACTTGTTGTCCGGCCACGACCTCGGCGGCCTTCATCGGATCGTCCTCCAAGACCACGCCAGCTGACACCACCGCGTCGGCGTAAATCTCTTCCACCACGTACTTCGTCGTCGGGTCCTTTAGCTCCACAGATGGGTGGCAACGTTGATTGTCCCCCCTTTGTTGCACTGGCGCACACGAATGGAGTTTGGAGTTTTGGAACCATTTAGATAAAGCTAATTGAATCGCCGGTCGCGAGTGCCGTGTATGCGTTTGAAGTTCATTGAACCGCTGATGCCGACCTTGGTTAACAAACCTCCCGAGGGCGACGCTTGGATTCACGAAGTCAAGTTCGACGGCTACCGCTCTCAGATCATCAAGGATGAAACCGGCGTTCGCGTCTTCACCCGCCGCGGGCTGGACTGGACGGGCAAATACCGAGACCTCGCCAAGGCGGCCGGCGACCTCGAGGTGGAAAGTGCGATCATTGACGGCGAAATCATCGTGTTGAACGACGCCGGGCTTTCTGACTACGGGGCACTGCGCAAGGCGATCACCAGCCGGCAACATGACCTCTATTTCGTCGCCTTCGATCTTCTGCACATCAACGGCCACCATATTCGCGACATGCCGCTGGAAGACCGGCGCGAGATCCTGGCCGAGATGATCCCTGACGGGCAGCGCATCCAGTTCAGCCAGGCGCTCGCGGGCGAGGCCAGCGCCATCTTCCACCTGATCGACCAGGCCGGCATGGAAGGCATGGTCTCGAAAAGGCGCGACAGCAAATATCGCTCCGGCCCGTCAACGAACTGGCTCAAGGCGAAATGCTATACGGTCGAGGAATACGAGCTGTTAGGCGTCGAGCGAGAGCCCGGAAAGCCGGCCTTTGCCTTGATGGCGGATCGGACGACCGGGCGCTATGTCGGTTCGGCCTTCATCAATTCCAGCCGCGCGATCCGCGAGCGCCTGTGGGAGCGCGTCCAAGAGCACGCCGGGCCGGCGCCCAAGGGGATGAAGCGGCCGGCGACGCAATGGGTGAAGCCGGGGATCATCGGGCGCGTGAAGCACTTGCGCGGCGAGGAGGATTTGCGGCACGCTTCGCTGCAGGATTTTCGCGAGGAAGATTGACCCCTGGAGACTCATGCTGGAGCACGGATATGACCCTCGCGCTTAAGAAAGCAAAACCCTATCCGTCAGGTGTCGATCCTACGCAAATCAGTGCCAACAATCGGAGCGTCGAACGACAAGCCGGCTCCCCGTAGTGGAAAGGCGTGAGGAAATCGGCACGCATAAAACCCTCAGTCCCGATAGGCACTACTTGGTACCAAGCGCCGGTATCTCGCGTGTTCCTTCAGTTCGCCGACAACAAAGAAACCCTATTCCCGGGTGGATCTGTCCTCCAAATCCATAACACGTGTTAATATAATAACCACCACAATTACACTTACGGCAATGCCCACCACTAAGCCCCACCAAAACATCTGATCGCCCACTCACACCAATGCCCCAGTAACGGCTCTGCCTTATTCTGCAATAAAACGCAACCTGCCGGCAGCTAAAGTCCTCTGACAAGGCAGGCAAGGCCGCCCGGCCAAAGCACCTCTCGACGGAAGAGACAACTTTCTAAGTGGCCTCGTCCACCAGAGGCGCCTTCCGCGTCGGCGGCTTGTAAGGCGTCACCAGCCTAACGGTCGCGGCATCAACGGTGATGGGAATGCTCAGGTTCACCGTCACTTTTCCCTCGTCGATATGTGTGACGTCGCCGATCAGTTCGATCGGCTGCCCCTTCTGCACCTTCAACGTGCTGTCAACGATGGAATGGGGCTGTCCATAGGATGGGATGGAAACGCTCACGCGGTCCTCGGTGACCCGCCGGCGTATCGTCGCGGTTATGGCGACCTCGTCGCCAATGTGAAAGCCTCTGCCCATGTGCATGATTCTGGAGCAGTGTGCGGCTTCGTCAAGCGATGTCTAATATACTGCGTTCGTGGACGGGAACCCAAAGCGCAGATCGAGCTTATGGCTTAATGAGCGCGCGTGGCATCGATTTCCTGTACCAATGGATCGCGAACAACGTGCCGGAGACGGCAAAACCAGATGTCATCTCCGTGGACGAACTCACCGATCAGCTAATTGCCGATGCAAAGGCGATCGGCATCAAGCGGATGGAGCTCGACGACGAGGTGGAAAGCCTCTATCGAACGCTGGTCGACTGGATTGTGCACTTCCACGATCCTGGCGCGTCGGAGTAACTTGGTGAAGCTATAGATACCGTTCGCCGTCGGCGCGATGCTCGAAACATGTGGGTCTTGGCGGAGCCGGGCAAAACCGAAGCCTGCATGCATGAGGCAGCCCTCGTGCTCACACAGATGCCCCAGCACTTTCGCGCGCCCACGCGGTGCCGATGTGATGCCTTCGGCAAGTTTGATTGGTTCGTCGCTCATAGTGGGTTGATCGGCCCGACCAGGGCAGGGTGGTCATTCGGCTGCTTGTTGACGGCGGCCGAGTTGACGTCGCGCCCAACACGGTCGAATTGCAACTGACCGTCGATGTCGTGGCTCAGAATGTCCTTCAAATAGTCCTTCGGCGTAGCCGGGTCCAGCCAGGCGTCATAATAGGCTTGGTCGAGAATGACCGGTTGCCGGTCGTGCAGGTTCTTCATCGGCTCGCCGGCCGGCTCGGTGATGATGGTGCAACTGGTGACGTCGAGATTTGAATTGTGGGCCCAGAGTCCGGCAAACGAAAAAGGCGCGTGGCCGGGCAGATAGATGTGCCAAGGATCCTTCTTCCCGTCTGCCGGCGAAATCGTCCATTCGAAGAAGCCATCAGCGGGGATCAGGCAGCGCTTGGACTTGAAGGCGTCCCGAAAGGCCGGCGCCGTGTCAATGCCTTCAATCCTGGCGTTGAACATGGCCGCCTTGGGCATCTCCTTCGCCCAGAACGGAACGAGCCACCATCGCCCTTCGCGCAGGCGGTGGTTGCCGTTCTCGCCGGCGGTGACGAAACGCACATCCTGCGTCGGCGCGATGTTGTAGCGCGGCTCGTAGTTGCGACCGACATCCGCCGGCGCCGTCAGCCGGCAGAGCCGATGGATTTCGGACCACGGCAAATACCGGGTGTAGCGACCGCACATGGCGCTTTCCTCTATCGAGCTTCAAAGCTCATCTCCTGTCACCAATTTGCCATCAGTGAACAAAATGAGAACATGAGAGTCAATACCTCTTGACCTGACAGGAATATGTTCCTTATTCCTGATGTATCTGAGCAGGAAAAAGGCCATGGGAAAGCGCCAAAATGCGCCGATTGGCGAAGCTATGTCCGATTTGGAGTTTACTGCCCAGCAGGCCATAGCTGCAGCCGGTGGCGACGTTGTGGTCGCCTTGCTGACCGTCTTGGCCAGGAACGCCAAACTTGAGCGGGAACTCGCTTTGTCACGCGCGGCGGTCTCGAATGGGTTTTCTCGCGGCTGGCTTAAGGCGCGCCCATAGATGGTGGACACCGCCGAAGACAATTTCCGGATCGAGGTTTGGGATCGGGAGGAGAAGACGCATCTCGAAACCATCTGTCGATCGCCGGATGCGATGGTGAGCCAAGCTGCCTGGCATGCCGCCATCAGGCGCCGGCCCGGCATGCTGCTGATCCATTACAACAGCCGCCACGTCATGGAGAAAATGGTCACGCCGGGCGAAGTAAAGCTTCCGCCTCAAACGATCATCGACGGCAGCATACACGCCGGACTCGACGTCTCGCTCGGCGATCTGCGCGAATGGCACACTCTGCGAGCCTGGTGCAAGAATTGCTCCCACCATGCCCCGGTAAAGGCGGCCGGACTTATCCGCCGATACGGGAGGGACGCGCTATTCAGCACTGTTGAGCGAGCGCTTCTCTGCACGAGCTGCGACCGGGGCGGGCCGGTCCGGCTCGAGGTCCACAGCATGCCGCGAAACTAAGGGTGATGACCGATCGCTTGCGACCCGGCTTGCGGCGGGTGTTTCTTTGTATCGAGCCTCGCGGAAGTCGAGCAAGTTCTGAAACACCTCCAGTTGCCCCGCGAAATTGCGCGCCAGATATCGAACCAGCTTGGGGTTGTTCAGCAGTCGGTCGAAATAGCTCGTAGCGGCGATCAGGTTTAGCATTTCTGAGCCGTGGGTGCTGGCAGCGCTCAGATAGTCATGGCTGACCTCGGCAATGTTGGCTTCCATGGCGGCCATTTGCGCCGGGGAAATACCCTCGTATCTTTTTCTGCGAGCCAAGGGATTGGTGAGTTGTGATCGTGGGGTGAGCTCGATCAAGAGCCTCGCTACTCGAAATTCCACGCGGTTCATCGCGAGCATCAACCGGACAACCTCAACCTGCCGGCCCGGCACGACCTCTCGTAACAAGCCGAAAATCTTCAAGGGGGCGCCGAAATCGTTCAGCATGTCGAGAGCTTCGAGGCAGATGCCTTCGACAAGCGGCTCGTCGACGCGCGGCAAGGAAATCTGCCGGTCTTCGCAGATACCCGCTTTCACCCCGGCCTCTGGCGAATTTTGCATCAAGATCGAAGGAAGCGTTGCGAAGCCATTCGATTGAAGCAATCCTTGAAATGCAGCGATGCGCAGGACATGACGAAAGGCATCGACGACGCTTTCCATCTGGTGTTTCACCGCGTCGGCTTCCCTGATGAATTCCTGCATATTGTCGACTTGGCGCCTGTAGGTCTTCAACAAACCGGAGACACGCAGCGGGTTCATCGGCGCCCGCGAATCTACCGTCAGCCGAATGGCATGCCGATTGTTTGTGACGAAGTCGCGAAGCCCGGCTTTCGTAGTTCTCATATATTTGCCGGCATTGGTTCTCGTCTCGCCATCTCAACCACAGGATCAAGCGAAGCGAACAGGAAGGCATCAAGGCGCACGCCATTGTCGGCCTTGAGCATGTGAAGGGCAGAATGCGCTTCATGAGCGGGTGCGATTAGGAAGTCACGAACGGTCTGATTATCGGTCTCCATCCTGATCAAAATCGTCACCTCTGGCCCGATGAGACCCCGCTTCCAGAACGGCCAGCGTGGAAACCCGGCGACGTTCATCCGATATTGCGCAGTCCAAATCGCCACGGAGAATTCATCATTGACACGCATAATCTTTGTTTGGGGATCGTACAGCGCCGAGCCACCGACCCCGCCGATGTCCGAGATCAAGTTCTCGATTGTTTGCTGCCGAATCTGAATGAGCCGCCTTCTGATGTCGAGTTTCCGATAGTTCGCCGACCCGTCGTATCCGATCAACTGGTAGGCGGCGTTCATGCTTCCAAAGCGATGCGCGTAAATGCTGGCTGAATGACAGCCTGGAGCTGCATCAATTATCGGACTCGACAGCCGTCCCCGCTCTTTCCAAAGCTTGGTCAGATCGGCCAGCAACTCCTCATCGGATCTGAGGTAGGTGCGCCCCCGCCTGATAGCTTGCGCACGATCGAACACCGCCCGGGTTACGAGCGGCTTGATGACGTTGTCGGCGCGCACAAATGCGCCTGGCGGATTTCTTACCCGGTTTTGCAGAAGCCTGTGGGATATCCGGTTCCAAACACTGTTGCCGATATATTTTTCGCTGGCCAGTATCGTGCCTACGCACTCTCCGGTCCAAGGCCGGCCAAACTCGGTGACCAGGCCGCGCGCGTTTAGAGCAGCCGCAATTTCGACTGCCGTTTTTCTCCTTTTCACAAACTGGTTGAATATCCATCGGACGGTTGAAACCTCATTTTCAGGCCCGGGAACGAGAACGACGCGGTCGCTGGCCAGGCCTTTTCGCTCATCGTGATGGAGGATTCCCTTCGGATTTCCAGAGCCGTCGACAAGAAGGCGCCTCAACCCATAGCCCGCGGGGCCACCGCCGCTGAAACCGAGTTTGACTATGCGGCTTTGGCCAGCAAAGACCCTCTCTGACAGCATTCGGCTGTATTCTGCTGCCATGCTACGCTTAATAGCCTTCAGCACGTCGGACCCGACGCTCCCATCGTTGACGAACAGTTCCGCGCAGAACTCGATCCGCACTCCGGCTCTTTGGCATCGGTATTCATAAGAGGCGCTTTCATCAGTATTCTGAAAGCGTCCCCATCGGCTGACGTCATAGACCACGACAGTTTCGAAATCGGCCCGCCGGCTTTCGATATCTTCGATCAGCCGCTTCAAGCCCGGGCGTCCCCAGATGTTGAGCCCGCTTCGGCCCGGATCTTCATACGTGGCAACGATCTCATAACCCATGACATCTGCATAGTTACGGATCGCGTCCTTCTGATTGTCGATGGAGTAGATTTGCCTATCCGTCGACATGCGCAGGTATTGAGCAGCGCGAGCCCTTCGCCTTTCAAACTCGGGGTGGGTGGTTGCTTTGTCCATCGCGCGGGCCATGGTACTCAGACCTGATAATAGAGGCCTGTACCGCCTGCGATTTGGTTAGGAAAACATGTCGAGTTTGCTTCGAATGCGAGCCGTCGGCCGCATCCAGATATATATCCGTGCGCAACTATATCGGCCGTTGAGATCAGCGGGTATGCCCGTTTCTTTTCCGCTTTGGAAACCATGGCTTTCAACTCATGGGAAACCCTGACTCACTTCGTGAGAATCCGCGCCGCCGTTCCGCCGCAATGCAACCGCACTCGGGCTTCATTCGCCCCTGTCCGTCAGTCCCCGGGGCTTTGAGTGGAGTTCCAGTGATGATCATCAAGAAGGCTATTCTCGCGGTGCTGGTTACCGCAGCACTTGCCGGCTGCCAGTCGCAGACCGAAGGCCAGCAGCGCGCCACCACGGGTGCGCTCCTCGGCGGCGCCGGCGGCGCGCTGGTCGGCCAGGCGATTGGCGGCAACACCAAGAGCACTGTCATCGGCGCGGCTGGCGGTGCGCTGCTCGGCGCCGTCGTCGGTTCCGCCACCACCCCGCAGCAGCCCCGCGGCGAACAGCTCTGCCGCTACCAGGACCGCTACGGCCGCATCTACACCGCACCCTGCGACGACCGCTATTACAACGGCAACTACTGAGCCGTTGCCGCCCCCTTCTTTGCGAAGGCCCAGACCATCAGCGGGTATTCCTCGTCGTTGCTGAGGTCCCGCCACAGACCGTAGGCGCGCACAGGGCCACCGATGTGGGCCCTGGCGCAGGCCTTGTTGCCCCAGCCATGGACCTTGACATTTGCTTCGGCAAAGCCGCCCTCGACCATCAGCTGCTTCAGGCCGGCGGGCGTCCACCTGTTGTAGTCGTGTGGCCTGGCGTGCACGCGAAACAGGAACGGTGTCGCCACCATCGCCCAGCCGCCTGGCCTGGTCATGGCGTGGATGTTTTGCACGGCCGCCGCCGGCCGCCGGACATGTTCCAGCACCTGATCGGCGATGACGATGGAATATTCTTCTTCCGTACGGTCCCGGCAGATGTCGAAGGCGGGGAAATCGACCGACCGGTAGTTTGGGCACATTGTCCGCCAGTATCGGTTCCAGCCGGGCGAGATCTCGATCACGTCCGAGGCCTTGCGGTTTCCGGCTTCTAGGAAAAGCGTGAACGCCTCAATCTGGCGGATGCGCAGCCAGTTGCGCGAATCATAGCCGAGCAGGCGTTTGGCCACCTGTTTGCTGCGGTTTTTCAGGGTGCCGGCAAGGCTTGTCGTCGTCACATCGACCTCCTCCTGCCCGCCGCGAGATGAGCCTAGCCCAGGCAAGTGGGCAAAAGATGACAGGACAGCCTATCGCACCCAGGACCATAGGCGCGAATAGCCTATTGAACCGTCATCTGTACAGATCGTTGCCGATCAGAGCGACGCCGAACGGCGAGTTGAGATAATCGAGGAACACGCCCTGATATTCTGGCACGCCGTCACCGTTGGTGTCACGCAGCAGGGTTTTCCGGTTGCTCGGTCCACTATCTTCGGCCGAGCTCGCGCAGCCTTGCGTCGCGGTAGCTTCGACCGGAGAGCGACGTGGAAACAGTTGCTCGCGCTGCTTGGTCCAGCCCTGTCGCGCTCTTGAAGGAACGGGCTCGCAAACACTAGGCTGGCGGGCAAGCTGGGCCAGGAGACCGCTTTTCGCCAAGCGGAAATATGGACCATCGAGGTCGAACCCAGAGATGGCCGACACTGCGTGGCGATGCTGCTGCGCGGCAGCGGCCGAGCCACTGTCGTGCTGACGGGACACTACGATACGGTCACCACCCGCGACTATGGCGCGTTGGAGGATATCGCCAACCGACCATCTGCTCACGCCGGCGCTCGGCAAAAGCCTCGCAGATGGTGGCACAGCGGCCGCCCAACGCGCGCGCGCCGATTTTGCCTCGGGGGAATTTCTCGCCGGCCGCGGCCTGCTCGACATGAAAGCCGGCCTCGCGGCGAGATTTGGCCGTCTGCACGCAATTCGCCGAGAGCGCCAATCCGCCGGGGAACATCTTTTTCCTCGCCGTTCCCGACGAGGAGAACAATTCGGCCGGCGCGCGCAAAGCCGCGCAGGCGCTGCCATTCATCGCGCGCGAACGCGATCTCGACTTGGCCGCGGCGATCAATCTCGATGCGATCGCCGACGATGGCGACGGCAGCAAGGGTCGCATCATCGCCCTGGGCACCGTCGGCAAACTACTGCCCACCGCCTATGTGATCGGCATCCCTGCCCACAGCGGCTTTCCGTTGAACGGCTTGAACGCCGCAGCTGGCCGCCGCCATCGCCAAGCGCGTGGAATGGGCGCCGGAACTGACCGACCAGTCCCAGTTGGGGACTGGCACGCCGGCTAGCCTGCTCAGCATCCACGACAGCAAGGCCGGCTATGACGTGACAACGCCGTCACCTTCAACGTGCTGAGCTATCGCTGGGCGCCAGACGAGATGCTCGACCGTTTCGAGCGGCTTTGCGCCGATGCGGTTTCGGCCTGCCTGGGAGATCTCAAGCTGCGCCTCGGCCCAGGCAATGGCTCCGCTGCGGTCAACCTGGTCGATAGCGTTGCGCTACACCGCTTTGAGGCTATTGCTGCCGGCCTCGACGAGGACGCCAAGTCCAAGCTGGGCGAACTCGGCGCTTCGCTTGCCGACGGAGAGCTCTCGCTGCCTGAACAGTGTCGGCTCGTCACGGAAGAAGCGTGGCGATTGAGCCATCTTTCCGAGCCGGCGATCGTCGTCGGCTTTGGCTCGATCCCCTATTTGCCGACAAATCTGTACCAAACACCGGCTGCAAAGAGGTTGCGCGAAATTGCCTTAGAGATCGCCGCCAACGCAACCCGACGCTACGGCTGTGCAATCGGCTGCGCGGACTATTTCGCGGGCATCTCTGATATGAGCTTCTTTGGGGAGGCGGTCGAGTCTTCGCTCGACGTTGTTGCCCGCAACACACCTATGTGGCGCGACGGTGTGCGGTGGCCCCTGCATCGTGGCCTGGCCAACATTCCGACGATCAACATCGGTCCGTGGGGTCGGGACTATCACACGCCGCTGGAACGGCTGCACATCGGCTACTCGTTCAACGTGCTGCCACGCGTCCTTGGCGAAGTCTGTACGGCTTTGCTCAACGAAGGCTGACGCGGACGCAGAGCACTTCGTTTGTCCACTCTAACGGAGGAAGAATTTGGCGAACGCAGAGTTGGACGGCGCTGGGTGGAAGCGAGGGCGCCCGGCCGGATTGACCGGGACCGGGTGGTGATTACGGTGGCCGATTCAGCGCAACTCCTGTTGCGTGACTGGCCGGCGCCGGCCTCGGAAGTTCGTCTCGCGGCACTCAGGGGCTGCCTCGCGGTACTGCGCGGTGAATAGCCGGCGCGATTTGCCAGGCAGGCATTCCTCGTCGGAGGCAGAGACGCCGAATACTGCTGCGAACCGATTTGACCTCGTCCCGCACTTTACTTCACAGCTCAGGGCTTAGACCTAGCCCTCAGGGTTTGGGCAATGTCGGTTGAGTGGGCTGCGTGCCCTGCTGGTCGCCGCCGGTGCTGCTCTGCGGCGTCGGATTGCTGTCGATCTTCGGGTTCTTGTCGACAGGCTGGCTGTTGACCGTATCCGTCTTGGATTTGGCGGGATCCTCATTGCATCCCGTCAAGGCAGCAAGCGCAATCGTCACCAACAGAATGGTTCTCATTCCAAGCCTCCCTTCCGTGCCACTGGCAAGACGTTAGACCAGTGACCCATCCGGTCAAATCGAACCGATAGGCCTTGCCGTGATGCTTTTCTGGCCAGCACCAGATCGAGTGCCGCGTCATCGACCGGACTGCGCATGAAGGGACGGACAGCCTGGCAAGCCGACTCCGTCGAGACAAAATCGCAGGAAGTGCTTCTGGCCACGACATAGTGTTCGATCAGAATACCAACCCGTTTCAGCGCGATGTCTTGGGCATACTGCATCTGCTTCTCCTTGGCTGCCGAACTTCCGGACACGAGTGTTGTTCCACCTGTACAGAAAACTTCGCTTCCGGGCCGCCGCACCATCTGACGCTGGCGCACGGATCCAAGGGACAATCCTGCCGCGCGGTGGTTGGGGCGCAACCAGGAGCGCAAAATATGACCGGCAGCAACAAAACTGGCGGTGGTTACCGGGGCCTCAAGGAGATAGACAAGAAACTCGCCAAACTTTGGGCGAGGGCCGGTTTTAACTTGATCATCGCGGCCGATGAGCCGGCGATCAGGCAAGCGGCCGAGGGCGCTTTCGTCGAAGACGTGGCGGTGAAGCGCTTGAAGTCGATCTGGCAACCCTAGAGGGCGCCGAAAAATTGATCGCCCGGATCGGCGATCGTATCGATCTTCTTTTTCTAAATGCCGGGCGCGGCCTCGGCACGGTTTTCTCGACCAGGACTGGAAAAAAGGCCCGTCGCATCGTCGACACCAACATGACCGGAACAATCTGTCCAGCCCATCAACTGGCGGCGGGGATGCCTTGAGTCGCGTCCGGCGCCAGATGGCCGGGGTTCGTAGGAACAATTGCAGGTGGCGTCCGTTTGTTGGCTATCAGCCATCGAGGAACCCGCATGACCGCACCACGAGCCGTTTGGAAGGGCTTCTTGAAAGTCGGATCCGTTACATGTGGCGTGAAGATCGTCGGCGCGACCAGCGAGGCGTCGAAGAACCATTTCAAAATTCTCAATCGCAGGGACGGCTTGCCGGTAAAAAGCGCCTACATCGATGAAGCGACTGAGGAGGAAGTCGACGCCGAGGACCAGGTGAAGGGTTTCGAGATCGACAAGGACGACTACGTGCATGTCGAGCCCGATGAACTCAAAAAGCTGAAGCTTACCTCGGAGCACACGTTGGAAGTCGGCGAGTTTGTCGACCTCGACGATGTCGACACGCGATATCTTGAAAAGCCGTATTACCTCATTCCGGCCGACGGCGCAGCGGCCGAAGCTTTTGAAATCATCCGCAAGGCCATGGAGGAGAGAAAGGTCGCGGCCCGCTCCTGCGTCGTGCTTTACCAGCGTGGCCGCGAAGTGCTGATCCAGCCCTTCGGCAAAGGCATGCTCTTGACCGAGCTGCGCAGCCACGGCGAGATGATATCTGCGGAAAGCGTGTTCGCCGATATCAAGAAGGTAGAATATGATGCGGACCTGATCGAGGTCGCCAGCCTGCTGATCGACAAGAAAGTGACCCGTTTCGATCCGTCGAAATTTGAAGACACCTACGAGGACGCGCTGATCGCGATGATCGAGGCCAAGCGCAAAGGCAAGCCGCCGCCAAAACCGGCGCCCAAGCCGAAGGAAAATGTCGTCAACCTGGCCGAGATTTTGCGCAAGAGCCTGGCGCAAGCGGACGGCAAGTCGGAGAAAGGCAAAGCCACGGCATCGCGCAAGCGATCGGCCTAGCTAGGGCGCTCGAGCCTGCCCGCCTCAGCCTCGCACTCCAGCGTCCAAAGCCAGGCTGCGAATGTTCGTGCGGGATGTTGCAAGGCTGCGGCCCAAGCTGCGGGAAGCGCATCGGAAGATTATCGAAATAGACTAGCCGAATATCCCGGATCCTTGCTGGGCAAGGTGCTCCGGTTCACTCTTGCCTGCCCCTGCAACAAGCCTCACCGGGAATTTCAGAGTTGCACCTTGGCATTGTCACCAACATCAGGTTTGGCCCCGGTAACTGCAGCGAAAACCATCTTTGCAGTAGCGACGACAAGCCCCGGGCTGTCCCACAATTCGCCTTCGTCCGGGGTCACCTTGATAAGCCGGATTTCAGGATCGCTGGCGCTTTCCCACCAGGCCTTGTCGGTCTTTTCCCAGAGCTCCGCGATTTTCCCTCTGTCGTTTGTCACTGCGGCCGACCCCGAGATCGTAACGTATTTGTAGTGGCTGCTGTCGCTCCAGGCCAATGTCACCTTGGGATATTTCGCCAGCTGCTTGTTCTTGGCGCCGTCGTCATTGACGAGGAAATAGACGGCATCCTCGTCCCTCCTGACGCGAGCCGAGAGAGGACGGGCGCGATTGTATTTCCCGTCCCAGGTCACAAACATGCAGATGTCGATATCCGTGGCGAGTCCCCAGATCCGGTCCGTGGCCTGGGCCGGGGTGAGGTCGCTATCTTGCTCTCGATCGTGGGTCATGAGTTGTCCTTCGGGATAAGGTGATTTTGCTACAACTCCGGGAGGGTCTCCACGTTCCAGTCAATCGCGCGAAGCGACACCGTGCAGACTGGACCCAGCCCGGTGCATTCCATCCGGGAACCCTCATCCCAATCGAGTGTTCTTGTTGGGCGAATTCACCGTTTGAACATGGCAAGAGACGTGCGGCTGAGCAACTTTGGAATGCGATCTGCTATCAGAAAGGCGGTCGCCGTCCGGCCAAGGCTTGGGCGTTGGCTCGATAATCTCAAATATCTTGCCGTTGCTATCACGGCCGGCCTGGTCACGCTGGTGGCGATTAACCTGATGCCGGATCCACGCGCGATGCGCACGATCGTCCCACACGTTTTCAATGCTGAAGATCCCGCATTCGCAAGGAGCATGAGCAGCTATTCAAACGGACAGATGTACGATGCGAATGCCGTACAGACCCTGGTCAATGGCGACGATATCTTTCCCGCGATGCTGCGAGCGATCCATGCTGCTCATTCCAGCATCGATATGGAAACCTACATCTATTGGTCGGGTACGGTCGGCTACGACTTCGCCATCGCTTTGGCTGCGAAGGCGCGAGACGGCGTCGAGGTTCGCGTACTTGTCGACTGGGCCGGCAGCCTCCCCTTCGACGAAGATCTAGTCCACGTCATGACGAGCGCCGGAGTGCGGTTTCAGCGTTATCGACCCGTCCATTGGTACACAATGGATCGGGTGAACAATCGAACCCACCGCAAGCTTCTCATAATTGACGGGAAGATCGCATTTACCGGAGGCGTCGGGATCGCCGACAACTGGCTGGGAGACGCACGCAACCCGAATGAGTGGCGAGACACCCACTATCAGGTAGAAGGACCCGCCGTATCCGCCTTCCAGGCGGCGTTCGCCGAGAACTGGCTCGAGGCGGCAGGCGAGACCTTGCAAGGTGAAAAATTCTACCCGCCACCTGAACCCGCAGGATCACTCAGCGCGCAGTTGATCCTGGCTTCCCAGCCGAATGGCTCTGTAAACATGGAGTTGATGATGTTGGCCGCCATGGCTGCCGCCAAGGATCACCTGCGGATCGGAATGGCCTATTTCGTTCCGGACGACATTGCGATCCAGCAAATCTTGGACGCCAGGAAAAGAGGCGTCGCGGTCGACGTCATTGTCCCCAACTCGCTGACGGATGTCCCCATCGTTCGAAAAGGCTCGCGCTATTTCTGGGGCGAGTTGCTCAAAGCCGGGGTGCGCATCCACGAGTTTCAGCCGACAATGTATCACCCTAAGCTGTTGATCGTGGATGATGTGTGGGCCAGCTTCGGCTCGGCCAACCTGGACGAGCGGTCGCTGCGTCTCAACGACGAGGCCAATCTGAACATTTACGGCAAGGATTTCGCACAGACGCAGATCGATCTGTTCAACCAGGACCTTGGGCGGTCGAGGCAGATCAGTCTTGAGGAGTGGCAAGCGCGGCCGTGGACTGAAAAGGTGACGGACTGGTTGTCGAGCAGACTGCGCTCGCAGCTGTAGTGTCTGTGCAGACAAGCCGCACTATGTAAGCCTCTGATCGAACAGGTGAGAGGCAGCTGATCAATGGCAAAGCATGCCGTTGTCAGTTCATTGGCACCTGCCATGGGCCCATTCCACAAGGTGACCCTGCTCTCGACGGCGACGCGCGCGCTGGTCGGTCATGGAGCAGCAGAACATCCGCCGGTTGGTATGCATCACCGGCCTCGGCGCCGGTGACAGCCGCGGCCATGGCGGTTTCTTCTTCGACCGACTGCTCCTGCCCCTGATGCTGCGGAAGGTCTATGAAGACAAGGATCGCCAGGAAGATGCCATCCGGGGCAGCACGCTCGACTGGACCATCGTTCGACCGATGGTGCTCAACGACAAGCCAGCGCGCGGCCGCATCAAGGCAGTGACCGACCTTTCAGGGGTACATGGCGGGACGATCGCGCGAGCCGATGTCGCGGATTTCGTCGTTCAGCAACTCACCGCGGATACGTGGTTGCGCAAATCGCCCCTGACCGTGAACTCATAAAGGGTCGGGGTGGGCGGGCTCGTGCTCTTACGGTGCTGCAAACTGATCCGCAAGACACTGATGCGCAGCGAGAACGTCGAGATACTATCGGACAAGACCAATGCCGCTGTCATGCGGCATGCTGGTCGCGCCTTCCCGGGCGTTAGGCGGGTGCACCCTTGCACACACGGTTCAGACGCACGACTTCCCCGTCGGAATCGGCATGATACTTTACGCGCTTACGGCGTTTGTTCGTGGCCCCTGTGGGCAGGTCCTTTAAAAGCTTGAAAGCTCTGGCCACTCTCCGCTGGCAGGTCGAAGGCCGACTTCTCCTTCGTGATTCCCTCGATGGGCACACCAGCGGATTTTCTGCATGGCGGCGATGGTTCCCGCGGAGAAGCGAGGGGCGCGGACTGCGTCGTGGCCGGGAAAGAAGAGGCTACGGAACATTAGAAGTCGCCAATTGTTTATAGCATCGGAAAACTGAAAAAGCCCCAGTGGATGCTCGTGAATGAACACTGCCCAGCGCGTCAATTCGTGGATTACTGCTCAGAAGCCAATCGCTATCTGCGACAGCTGCATCGTGGACGAATTGAATGTAACTCCAGCTCAAGTCGGCCAGATCACCGGGGCCCTTGGAACCACGTCCGACTTCGACCGCGATAAAGGAGTATGCGGGCGCTGCTGCGAGAAGACCGTTATACGCGCGAATTAGTCTGGAGCTGAGCGTCGACTGAAGGCAGTCCCCGGCCAAGCAAGGGGTCGATGTGCTGGCCTGCTGAATTGTCATTCGGCTGGTGGGCGAAGTCAGGACGAACTATCAACGTGGGAGCGCAGGTAGGTCCGGCGCCGCCCACCGCCGGGCCATCTTTCGCTTTCGGTTTTACCAACCTTGCCTGCCATACCAGTCATCGATATCGCGTCGCGCGCGATCCTTTTCGATGCCGTAGCGCTCCTGGATTTTGCCTTCGAGCTGGTCGCGCTTACCTGCGATGCGATCAAGGTCATCATCAGTGAGTTTCCCCCACTGTTCCTTGACCTTACCCTTCACCTGCTTCCAATTTCCTTCGACGCGGTTCCAGTCCATGACGACCTCCATTGTTCGAAAAAGGCGGAACGTCGTCGAACCTCCGAGGTTCCCGGCGACCAGGGATTCATAAAATGACCGGGGTCGCAGCAAGACACTGTCGGGGCGCAATTCCTGCTATAAGCGCGATATCGCCAGGATGAGCAAATTCGAAGCGCCGCACCATGTCGGGGATTGTGGCTTTACGAAAACGCGTCCACACATTTTAGGTCATGCTCAATTGTTGCCGTCAGGGATGACCAAAATGGGAACGGACTGCGAACGAGTCAGCCGCCACGGCGATCCGCCATCGCTTCGAAGATCACTTCGAAGACGCTCCCCACTTCTTCAGTCACCTCGCTGGGTGCGATCCCCAGCTTTTCAGCAGCTTTCAACATTTGATCGGGCACGTCGCTAGCAGCGATCGGATTGCCAACCGGTTCGTCCGGCAATGATTTACGACCCAGTCGTCAAGGAACCAGCGGCCGCGCAAACTCACTCGGGAAGACTGGGGTCGAAATGCATGATGGCTTCGATGATGGTGCGGTAGAGGCTGTCGACCTCTTCGTCGATCTCCCCACGCTTAATGCCGAGCGCCTTCGCATCGGCAATTAGCTTATGGGTAAGTTCGTCCACGGTGATGACATCTGCTTTTGCCGTCTCCGCGACGTTGTTCGCGATCCATTGGTCCAGGAAATCGATGCCACGCGCTCTCATTAAGCCATAATTTCAGGACGGCTCTTAGGTTCCTCCTACCGGCCCAGGGGCTGCTTCGAAAGCGATGTCAGCTCGGCTTCATCTTTGATGCCGGCCATGTAATTGGCAATGATACGGGATGCGAGGGCGTCACGAGTACCGGGTGATTGATCATCGCTCTTGAGGCGATGGAAAACGCGAGCAAGCAGGGCCAGTTCCGGTGGCTGAAGAATGCCGGCCTCAGCAGCTTTGTGTCGAATTGGCATGCTCCCAACTCCAACAGCGAGGCCGCTATAAAACCAGGGCGCCGGCTAAAGGCAAGGCTATTCCTCTTCTCGGAAATCCTGCAGCGGGGCGTGACGAAGGTCTTCCTCGCCCCGCAGGTGCTTTACGCGGCCAATGTGCCCAGGCTTTACCCATTGCGTCGCCGGCCGCTTCATGCCCTTCGGCGCCGGTCCAGCGTGCTCCTGGACACGCTTCTATAGGCGCTTGCGGATGGCCCGGCTGGAGTTCATGAACGCCAGCAGCGAGCGCAACCAGGACTGGAAGCCGACGTTCGAGCGGGAAGGATGAAGGATGGCTGTCGCCTTTTGGCGGGGGCGTTGGGGACAAGGCGCCGGCCGGGCGAGCCGATCAGGTTCCGCCGCGTTGTAAGTATGGGCGATGTGTCGGAGCAGAGGATGTGGCGTGATCGCGTAAGGCTGTTCAGCGTAGTGTCATCAGTTTGCTCTTCGAAGTACGCTTGGCAGCCTTCGCTGAAAAATTGGCTGTCCGGTTCAGGCTGCAGGCCGAATGGGTGCCAGGTTTGCAGTCGGGATTGCAGGTGCGACTGACGACATGAATGACCGGCGAGTCGCTGCGGCCTTGAGGGCGATGCCAACGGAGGGGCAGGCCCGATGCCGGTCCTGGCCTTCACCCTGGCCGCTGGCGTCGTCATAGCGTTGCTTGGCCGTTTTAAGGAAAAGGAATTCTCACGCTCGATCTAGGCGGCTCGGCGCCGGGGGCATCGAGAGGAGGCGGCGCCGAGCCTAACCGGTGGGACACAAGGTTGGGATGATATGAGCATCCCGCCGGCTACGGGCGGTTATGCTCTTCCTGAAATAGATCCGAAGCATCCGAACGAACGAAAATAAGAGGCATCCTTGCGCGACCACGAACTGACCGAGCGGCCCGGCAAGGGCTGGACGCCATGGGAACACGGGCCCGCAGCGGTCTGGTGGGATGCGCGGAAGCTGCACTTTGCTCTGTTGAACGTCAGCGTGCTCCTTTCCGGCTCTGAACTTGTTGCGATCGAGCATTGGGATTTTCGCGGCGACAGATGGTGCATGCGCAAGCCGCCGTCCGATCCCCCGCCGCTTCCCGAGGTCAACCGGATCGAGAGGCAACGCGCGGCAGACGAAGCCTATGAGCGATTCCGTGCGCAAGGCGGCAGCGCGCGCAGCTGGGGCCAGCGAGCCTATTTGCGCGGGCGAAATTCAAGAATCGTCGCAGATGGCTCCGGTTCCAAAGGTTCGTGGCCGGGCTCCTCGTGCCACATGATCTGGCGCAAGTCGCGCTGATCGACCGGCTGACCGCATGTCGGACAGTTATAGAAATGATCTGCTTCGCGAATGAAGACGGCGCTGTGCACCTTGCCTGGAATCGGTGGGCCGAGGTCTGATAGCTTTGTCATGGCGATCGAAACAAGCCGTCACGAGTTCCGGACTTATATTAGCATATGCTAATTGAATCACAGTTGCGAGTCAGCGCATGTGTCTAACATCAAGCCTACCCGAAACTATTTTAGCACATGCTGATGGAATCGCGCTTTTGCGAGTCCAGTCATGCGTTTGAGGTTTGTCGCGCCTTTGATGCCGACGCATATCGCTCAGCCATCCGAGGGCGAAAACTGGCTGCACGAGGTGAAGTTCGACGGCTTTCGCTGGCAACTCATTATCGACGAGAATGGCACCCGCATTTACACCCAACGGTCTCGACTGGAGCGTCCAAGTTCGCGAGCCAGAGGCTTAAGCCGCATACCTTGGGCGGAGAGCGCCATAGTCAACGGCGAAATCATCGTTTTGAACAATGCTGGTCTGTCTGACTTCGCGGGCTGCGCAAGGCCACCTCCCCCCGGCAGCACGACCTCTATTTCGTGGCCTTCGATCTGCTGCATCTCAATGTGCATGATTGCGCGACATGGCGCTGGAAGGCCGTCGCGCGATCCTGGCCAGCATGATCGGGACGGCGGTCGGATTCAGTTTACCGAGCCGCTGCCGGGCGAAGCCAAGGCGGCATGCTTCTTTCCACGACTTTCGGGCGGCCGCTCATTGACCAGCGTCTTCGGTGAGGAAAGATGCAGCAATCAGGTCGTCGCCAGCAATCTGACCGTGACCGACATCCATGATGGCCACGACCTTGTGAAAGATTTTGAGTTCGGCCTCAGTTATACGCGCTGCCCGCATTCTCGCCTGCAGATCTGCCAAGCGCGCCACTAGAGCCTCGGTCGTCTCAAGCTCAGGGTTCTTCATCTTCATTTGTCCGGTTGAGGTGTGACGTGCGATGCACGCCTTACACGCCCCGCCACGGTTGGCGGCGGGGCGCGAGTTCGTTCGAACTTTCAGTCGTAGACTTTGACGATCTTGCGGGTGCCCGGGTCGACCAGAACTGTGTGTTTGTCGACCACTACATAACGATACTTGACGTTCGGAACTTCGTGGAGCTCGACCGTGTCAGGTAGAGCCGTGCCGACGTTCAGTTCCACTCCCGGAATCTTGACTGAAGCCAGCGGTTGCTTCTTCACGTATTCGCGCACTACAGTGTCCTGTTCGGGTGTGATGACAACATCCTGCGCTGCCACCGCGCCGACGCCGGCAAGCAGAACGAGCGCCGCGGCGCCGCTGGTTAGGTGCATTCTCATACTTTTTCTCCTCTGACCTGGCGAACGGCACGACCGCCTGTGCGCCAAAAATCCAAACCTGTCGGCAGGCCAGACGTTCCCTGCCGGGACTTCGGTCTGATCTTCTGCATGACCAAGGTCCCTTCGCAGATGCGCAATGGTCGTGCCTCTTCGACACGGCGGAACGGCCTCGAGCCAGGGTAGTTGCTTCTCCAAATTCGGAGAAAGCAGATGGATAGAAGCGTTGGGCAAGCGCGCTGGTTGCTAGCGCCGATTTTCGCGACGGCCGTCACCTTTTTGGTGATGGGCATAATCCTCGGGTGACATTTCATGGATCGGCACAGCTACGTCCCTTCCTGTGCTGATAGGACCCGCGAGCCGCTCCGGCAGGCTGGCGGGTCCTCTATTTGGAGTATGGAAACGATGACATTGGCCCAGATATCGAAGGTGCATGCGAACGCTAACGACGCAGCGAATGACAATCCTTCGCCTGAGCCTGGTTTGCCGAACGCCGTGTCTTTGACTGACGAGGAAAACATTGCCGATCTTGTCAGGCGAACCGAGCGCACGGCTATGTGGGTGCTTCTGGGAATGGGCGGCTGGTTGGCGTTCGTCCCTGTTGTCTACCTTGTGATGACCCACGGAATTTGAACGCGTACGAGCATTGCCCGACCGCCTAGGCCGGCTATGGCTCATTACGTCAGGACCTCGTGTCCGGATTGCAAAGCCGCCGGCCGCGATCGGCGACAGGTGTTTTTCACAGGCATTCCCGACTGCGAAGGCCAGCAGCGGGCGCGCAACCGGGACTGGAAGCCCACATTCGCGCGGGAAGGATGAAGGATGGCCGACGCCTTTTTGGGCGAGGGGCGTTGGGGATAAGGCGCCTGCCGGACGAACGATTCAGGTGGACAGATGGCCGATTTATCCGGGCCAACCCTGGAAGAGCCGGAGATACTCCGAGCCATCGATCCCGGTGCAATTCTAACAGGCGCCCTTGAGCAAGTGCTCCAAAACAGCGAAGTCATCTAGATCCCTATATGGTGTGAGATCCAGATCGCCGGGAACGCGCTTGAGCGCCTCTTCATCGATTTGTTTCTCGTGAGCTTTCATCACCGACTGGTAGGCCCGCCAAGTCAGGCCGGCGCCTCTGACAGCTCCCTGCTCAGCGCGCAACGCAATCTGATGGGCATGGAGGTAGTGCAACCTCAACTCGTCGAGGAGTGCCTTCTCTACAATCTCGTGCGTGACCAGGAAGGGCGTAAGTCGCATGTCGACGCCCTTCCATGCGATCGTGCGCGGTAGATGCCGATCGATGTAGACGGTTTTCGCATCTTCGCTATAGCCAGCAATGTAGGGGATGTCGAAGTCGTGACTAACCGTAACTCGCCTCTGAAGCGCCGTGACAGCGTCCGCTAAGACCCTATCATCCACCTCCTCAGATTTGTGGCGGACTTCGTTTTCAAGCTTCAAGACGTTGCTCCATTTGATCGTGCATTGAGAGCTTTCGCCTCCCGCTCAAGGGTGTCGCGATCGTTGCCGTGCCTTTTGATCAATTCACGGACCTGCGGGATAGACAGGCCGAATTTGCTGGCGAAGTAGCCGACCTCATATTCCTCATCTCCGCTCACGCGGCCGCGATCCTGATAGCCAAGCTTGTTCTTGTCGTCAGTCATCGTTTTCACTCCCGTCTGAGATCGAGCGCAACGTGCTGTGCGCCAGTTTGTTTCGGCCGGCACTGCCAATTTGGGAACTATTTTAGCAAATGCCGATTGAATCGCCGGTTTGTGAGTCCGTTAGTATGCGTTTGAAATTCGTCGCGCCTTTGATGCCGCCCCTTGTCGATCAACCGCCCGACGGCGAGAACTGGCTGCACGAGGTGAAGTTCGACGGCTATCGGTCGCAGCTCGTCATCGATGAGGATGGCACCCGCGTTTACACGCGCAACGGTCTCGACTGGACCTCAAAATATCGCACCCTGGTCGAGGAAGCCGCGCAGCTCGGCGCCGAAAGCGCCATTATCGACGGCGAGATCATCGTTCTGAACGATGCAAAGCGATAACCCGCCGGCAGCACGACCTCTATTTCGTCGCGTTCGACCTGTTGCACCTCAATGGTCATGATCTGCGCGACATGGCGCTGGAGGAACGTCGTGAAATCCTGGCCGGTATGATCGAGCCTGGCCGCCGTATCCATTTCAGCGAGCCGTTGCCGGGCGATGCCAAAGCGATCTTTCACCTGGTCGACCAGGCTGGGCTGGAGGGTATCCGGTTGGTGACAAAGGCGACACGGAGCCACATCGGGCAGGTCGGCACGCCCATGGCCGCAAGGCGACAGTGCCGATCGCGACGCCTGCTTCGGCAAAGGGAGTGGGGTCAGCTTCGGCGTGCGGCCGGAAGATCTCGCGATCGCCAGTGATACGGACTATCTGTTCGAGAGGACGGTCGACTATGTCGAGCAGCTCGGCGAGGTCCAGCTGGTCTATATCGACATCGGCCGTGCCGACCTTCCGCTGGTGACCAAGCTGCCGGGCAATGTCGAGGTCAGGCGCGGCTCGACGCTGCCATGGCTGGACCAATCGGCCGATCGCCGCTGCGGTACCTGCGCTTGGCGCTAGGCGTCTAGGATCCTCAGCTCGACGGCGGCCCAACGGATCCGCGTTCGATGATCGTGGTCGGCAGGATGAGCCTTTCGGGCGATCGTATTTCGCCCTTTAACCGCCGGATGAGCAGTTCCGCGACACTGTTGCCGAGCGCATAAACGGGCTGATCGATGACGGTAACTGGCGGGGTTGTCACGCTCGTCCAATCCGCATCATGGAAGGTGATCAGGGAGATATCCTCGGGGACCTGCAGGCCACGCTGGCGGATCACCCTGAATATCTCCAGTGCTATGACGCTGTCGGAAGCAAGGATCGCCGTCGGCCGATCCGGCCCTGACAACATTTCGTCGGCAACCCTGCGCGTTTCGACATGGCTAGTCGCCCCAAGGCGAACAAAACGTTCCGGCCGGTCAATTCCGGCATCTCGGCACACGGCGAGGAACCCGTCGATACGCTCGCGAACCGACGAGGTGTAGATTTGCCCGAGATCGCGGTACTCACGCCCCTCGGAGGCGACCGCGGTCACATAGGCGATGTCGCGGTGTCCGGCATCCAGAAGAACGCGGGTCGCCCGCATGGCGATGCCGCGATCGTCGACCGTGACTGTATCGACATCCAGATCGGGCAGCGCCCTGTCGAGCAGGGCGAGCGGCCGGCCAGAACGATGGATGTCGCGCAGGTGCGAGATGTCGCGCGATTCCGACGGTGTGACGATCAGCCCGTCGACGCGCTTGCCGATCAAAAGCCGCACGGCTGCCTTTTCAACTTCGATCTTCTCGCCGGAGTTGGCCAGAATGACATTGAAGCCAGCCGCCCTTGCCGCATCGCTGATACCGCGCACTGCCAGGCTGAAGAAGGGGTTCTCAATATCGCCAACCACCACTCCGATGATGCCGGACCTGCCGGTCGTCATGCTACGGGCCAGCTCGTTAGGGCGGTAATCCAGTGTCTTGGCCGCAGCCATAACCTCAGCGCGGATCGCTTCGCTGACCACGCCGTATCCACCCAGCACGCGCGCGGCTGTCGCCTTCGACACGTTTGCCGCGCGGGCGACATCGCTGACTGTTATCGACCGTTTCGGCGCGGTTGTTTTCATCGAATGAGGACTTACAAGAGTTATTGACGGAAGGTCAATCTGACGGTAACCCTTACCAAAGAGACCGGTCTCACGCAATAAGAGACCGGTCTCTAACGAAAGGTGATTCCTGACACGGAGTGACAGCTAGCGTGCGGTGCGCCGACGAACGATGTGCCGCGTGAAATTTTCCGGAACAGACAAAACCAGAAGAACAACTTTCAGAGTGGAGAGAAGACATGAGCAGGATTGGAATTCTCAAGCCGTTGATCTCGCCGGTCCGGGCCGGCGCAATGGCTCTTATGGTTGTATGCATCGGAGCGGGTCTGGTTTCGCGGGCTTCCGCGGCGGATGACAATCCCTTTGGCCTCATTGATGCGAAGGTCATCAGCGTCGGCACCATGGGAGACGCCAAGCCATACGCTTTCACCCAGGCGGATGGCACATTCACAGGGTTCGACCTTGAACTGTTTCGCAACGTCGCTGGTCGCCTTGGATTCAAACCCGACCAGGTGATCTTCACCGGCCAGGAATTCTCGGCGCTTATGCCCTCGGTTGCCAACGGGCGATTCGATGTCGCTGTCTCCGCGATCGGCACGACGGATGCGCGCAAGCACACGGTCGACTTTTCTGACGGGTATCTTGCAGGCTATCTCTCCGTGCTGACCGCCGACAAGGCCATCACGTCGGCGGATGGGCTCAAGAGCAAGCGTCTTGGCGTCGTCCAGGGTACGCTGCAGGAAATCTACGCCGCGAAGAATTTTGTCGGAACCGATCTCGTCAAATTTCCTGACAACAATTCGGCCGTCTCGGCGCTCAATAATGGCACGGTGGACGCTCATTTCCTCGACTACGAGGCCGCCAAGCAGTATGGCGAGCGGTATCCCGGGCTGAAGATCGCAATCAACATTCCGTCCTTTGACGCTCCCGCCGGCTTCGTGATACGCAAGGGCAACGACAAGTTCCGCGATGCATTGAACACCGCGCTTCACGCTGCGATGCAGGACGGTACCTGGAAGACGCTCTACGAAAAATGGTTCCCCGGTTCGCCGATGCCTGACCAATATCTCCCCAAGAAGTAGCCGCGCCCGGCCGTCGGCCTGGGTGCCGGCGGCCGGACCTTACCTGCCGCGCTATGTCTGCCGGTGCCAACAGCGCAACGGAAAGGGGACCGAATGGACTGGCTTGAAAACTTACGGCGCAGTTTCCTCGACTGGCAAGCCATGGCGGACGTGCTGCCAAGCATGATCACCATCGGATTGAAGAACACCTTGATCCTCGCCGCCGCATCCACGGTGCTCGGCATGATCCTGGGCATGATCCTTGCGGTCATGGGCATCTCGCAATCGCGCTGGTTGCGCATTCCGGCTCGCGTCTACACCGATATTTTCCGTGGCCTTCCGGCGATTGTCACGATTCTGCTCATCGGCCAGGGCTTTGCCCGCGTCGGCCGTGAGATCTTCGGGCCGTCGCCCTTTCCGCTCGGCATCCTCGCCCTCAGCCTGATCGCCGGCGCCTATATCGGCGAAATCTTCCGCTCCGGCATCCAGAGCGTCGAGCGTGGGCAGATGGAGGCCTGCAGGGCGCTCAGCATGAGCTACGGCCAGGGCATGCGCCTGATCGTGATACCGCAAGGCATCCGCCGCGTCTTGCCGGCCCTGGTCAACCAGTTCATCGGCAACGTCAAGGATTCGAGCCTTGTCTACTTCCTCGGCCTGCTCGCGTCGGAGCGTGAGATCTTCCGGGTCGGGCAGGACCAGGCGGTGGTCACCGGAAACCTCTCGCCATTGCTTCTGGCTGGTGTCTTCTATCTCGTCATCACCGTGCCGTTGACCCATGTGGTCAACTACATCGACAACTCGCTGCGGGTCGGCAAGCAAAGGCCTGGCCTCGTCACCAGCGGCCTTGCCGAAGTCAGCGAACTGGAAAGCGCCATCGGCGGCCCGCCTTCGGAGACCAGCCCTGAAGACCGCTCGGCGCTGCCCCGGTTCAAGGGCGGCAGTCTCGCCGTCACCGATCTCGACATGGCCTACGGCGATCTCAATGTTCTCAAAGGCGTCAGCCTGACGGTCAAGCCTGGCACGGTCACATGCGTCATTGGTCCATCAGGTTCGGGCAAGTCGACCTTGCTGCGCTGCCTCAACCGCCTGGTCGAGCCCAAGGGCGGCGACGTGTTGCTCGATGGCGCGAGCATCCTGGCGATGAAGACTGAAAAGCTGCGCCGGCGTGTCGGCATGGTGTTCCAGCAGTTCAATCTGTTTCCCGACCACACGGCCCTGGAAAACGTCATGCTGTCGCTGACGAAGGTAAAAGGCCTCCCGGTGCCGGAGGCCGAGCGCATCGCCGAGGCGCGCCTTGCCGATGTCGGGCTGGCTGCCCGCAAGAACCATCGTCCCGGCAGCCTATCCGGTGGTCAGCAGCAGCGGGTGGCAATCGCCCGCGCGCTGGCAATGGACCCGGAGGTCATCCTGTTCGACGAGGTTACGAGCGCTCTCGATCCCGAACTGGTGAAGGGCGTCCTAAATCTGATGGCGGATCTCGGCCGGCGCGGCATGACGATGGTTGTCGTCACCCATGAAATGGGCTTTGCTCGCAAGGTGGCCGATCAGGTCGTCTTCATGGATGAGGGCCGCGTCATCGAGGCCGGCACGCCCGCTGCGATCTTCGATACACCGAAAAGCGCACGCCTGAAGCACTTCCTAGCCGAAGTGCTTTGATCCCACGATCGCGGCCCCCTGAAACGGTCGCCCCACCAACCTCCACCAATCGAAAGAATATCCCATGGCTACCTCACGTTCGGTCTCAAAGGTCGTTGTTGTCGGGGGCGGCATTTTCGGTGTCTCCTCGGCGGTTCATCTTGCGAGGCTCGGGATCGAAACCGTTCTGGTCAATGATGGACCGCTCGCCAATGGAGCTTCCGGCCGCTCGCTCGCCTGGTTGAATTCCGCGCGCAGGCGATCAGCGGAGTATCATCGCCTGCGCATGATCGGTATCGACCGCTACCGCACGCTCTCGGCAAGATATCCGGATGTTGCCTGGCTGCGCTTTGACGGCGGCCTGACATGGGATGCCGATGACGCCTCCAACGAGATCGCGGATATCTTCGCCCATGAAAAGGGCCTCGGCTATGACGCGCAACATCTGTCCGCGGGTGCCATCGCTTCAGCTACCCCCGGCATCGCCGCAAGCGCTGTCACGCCTCAAGGTGCGATCTTCAACCCTGGCGAGGGGTGGGTCGACCTGCCGTCGCTGATCGAGATATTGATCGCGGAATTCCTGCAGCGTGGCGGGCAACTGGTCACCGACGCCGGAAGCGCCGCGGTCACCGTCATTGACGGCCGCGCCACCGGCGTGACCACGACAAACGGCGCCAGCTTCGCTGCCGATGCGGTCCTGCTGGCGACCGGCGGCGACGTGCCGCGAATGGTCGCGGTCACCGGGGAGCATATCGACGACGGATCGCCGATCGCTCTGCTGGTCAGGACCAAATCGGTCGATTTGCCCCTCCGGGCCGTGCTCAACACACCGCGCGTCGCCATCCGCCCGACGCCGGACGGAGCTCTCGCGCTCGATTCCGCCTGGTCGGAAGAAGAGGTGGCCGTCGATTCCGACGGCACCTATGGTGTGAAGGATTCGACCGTACAGGGCCTTCTCGATGAAGCCTCGAAGGTTCTTGAGGGTCATCCGAAACTGGAACTGGAAAGCTACGGCGTCGGCCCCAAGCCGATCCCCGGCGACGGCGAGCCGGTCTTCGGCCAGCTGAAGGACATCCAGGGATATTACGTCGCCTTCAGCCACAGCGGCGCGACGCTTGGGCTGATTGCCGGCGAACTGCTTGCCGGCGAGATCGCCACCGGAAAAGAACATCCGCTCCTTGCAAACTTTCGGCCAACTCGATTTTCTTGAGTACCAAATCCAAGGGCAATTGCGCCAAGCCGAACAATAGCCGGCGGTTGCGGTCGACCGTTGCAGACAATGGTGACTTCGTCCCTCGTCGCGCTGGGTTTGGCTTCAAATTCTCACCTTCTTGGGCATCGGGATCGCGCTGCCGAATATTGTGATCTCCGTCCTGGCGACCGTCATCGGCCATCAGCAAGTAGAGGGTTGAATACTCACCGACGCCGGGCGGTAGCGATATCGCGGAATCGCGGTGGCACCGTATACGCCAGCGCTGGCCAGCCAGTAATTCGGTGAGAAAGGTGGGAAGATTCATGGCCGCCCGCCCTGACTGACTTGGTTGAGCGTTTCGCAACGCCACCGCCCATCCTAAGATTGAGGAGCTTTTCCTAGCTGTCCCACCCAAGATAGACTCCCGGCAGTGCCGCCATGTCATCACTGATCACCTGGACCTCCCGGCCACTAGCCACGGCCCTCAGCTGAAAAGCCCGATCCGATTCAGGTAGTAAAGCGTTTGGAGGCTTGCGCGATGGAGTGCCAAGCATCGAGGAGCCGTACGGGTGGCTCTGACGGTGAAAAACGCCGACTTGCAGCAAACCCGCGCAGCCGCACGATCGCGTGCATCAGCAATCCCCCGCTGGCGGCACTCCCCCCGATCGGGTGTTCCCTGTCCGGAATCCGTTTGCTCGGAGTGACGCTAACCGAATTTGGGCGACACCTGATCCGGGCCAGGTCGGCAAATCTCCCTGACTATCTAGGCCGTAAACTCATAAATACGAGATGGCCGGGATGGGTGGCTAACGGACAAACCAAAAGGGTGTATCTGCTCCAATTTGATATAGCTCTTCAAACATATCTGCACTGATCTTCTCGAGCTTTGCCTCAGCCATGCCTTCGCGCCAGCTGACATCAATCAGCGACGGACAGTGGTCTCCGTTGCGCTGCTCAAGTCCAACACTGTTGCGAGTGACCTGCCCGTTGGGAAAGATCTCCACAGACCGCAAAACATTGTCAGCCGCCTCATCTACCTCATACAGTAGCCAGAGCGGTTCACCTTCCGGCACAATGTCATCCGGCCAGCGTCCACGAAAGTAGGTGTAAGAGTTCTCGCTCATGGGCGAAATTTAGTCTTTCTGCCTTCGTTGTTGAATGTCCGAATGGGTCGTCTATCGACTGGCGGCTTTCATGTTGCGGTGAAATCTGATTCACGCTCGGCATGAGCCGATATGACCTGACTGAGTTCGAGTGGTAAGCGATCCAGCCACATCTGCCCAACAAGTTGCGGGGCGTCCCGCGCGTGGACGACCGCCGTGTGATGAACGGTATTTTCTGGGTGTTGCGCTCAGGCGCTCGCTGGGCCGATCTTCCCGCCCGCTATGGGCCGCCTGCGACAATCTACAATCGGTTCAACCGCTGGCGCAAAGCTGGGGTCTGGGACCGCCTGATGAGGGCCGTCACCAAGACCTATGACGGCGAAGTTCGGAAGATCGACACTTCTATTGTTCGCGTCCACCAGCAGGGTGCGACGGCAAAAAAGGGGGCCGAGATCATTGTCTCGGTCGTTCCCGAGGCGGGCTTACAACTAAAATCCATGCTCTTGTTGACGCGCAAGGCAGGCCGATCAAGCTGTTACTGACGGCAGGCCAGAAGAGCGACATCGCATCCGCAGCGGACTTGATCAAGAATTTGCCTGAAGGGGCCATGCTGCTCGCCGACAAAGGCTATGATGCCGACGCTTTGCGCGCTGCCATCACCGAACAAAATGCTTGGGCCAAATATCCCGCCAAAGGCCAATCGCCAAGACCCGATCTGCTTCAGCCCGTTCCTCTACAAGGCGCGTAACCTCGTCGAGCGCTTCTTCAACAAAGCCAAGCAGTTCCGCTGCATCGCAACTCGATACGACAAGCTGGCCGAGAACTACCTAGCCGCACTCAAACTCGTCTCAATTCGCATCTGGCTACGCGGTAATGAGTCTACGTCCTAGGAAGCAGCATCGTTATCGAATTGCTTTGCGAATGCGGTCAGTCAGCGTTTGCTCAACATCGAAGTAACCCTGCCAGGCGTCGGGCTCTTGAGCCCGCGCGGCAGCGGCAAGGACGTCGAACGTGGTAGCGCTTTTGAAAGTCGGCAACTCGTCCCAGGTGACCGGCACGGCGCAGGAGGCACCGGGCCGCGCACGGGTCGACCAGGGGCAGATTGCCGTTGCGCCTTGTCCGTTGCGTAGGTAGTCAAGAAACATGCGGCCCTTGCGCTTCGCCTTGCTCATGTTGGCCACGAAACGCGAAGGGTCGGTGCGAGCCAGCAGTTCAGCGAAGTCCTGGCAGAAGCTTTTGACCTTCTCCCAGTTTGCTTCGGGAATAATCGGAACGACGACGTGAACGCCCTTGCCGCCGGATAGCAACGGCCACGACTGCAGGCCGAGCGCTTCCAGAATGCTTCGGATATCAAGCGCTGCCTGCTTGACGTCACGGAAGTTCAGGCCCTCGTCCGGATCTATGTCGAAGATCATGCGATGTGGCAGGCTCGGCTGCTGCCGCAGGCTGCCCCAGACATGGAATTCGAGCACGTTCATCTGTACGCCGGCGATCAGCCCGGCCAGGTCGTCGACCCAGAGGATGCGGCTTTCCTTGCCGGACATCTTCTCCAGCTGCCCGTCATGGATGGCCTTCGGCATGCCAGGCAACTAGTGCTTCTGAAAGAAGCTCTGCTGCAGGTCGCCGTCGGTGTCGCGCACCAGCGAAAGGGGCCGATCCTGGATGTGCGGTAGCATCCTCTCGGCAACCGCTGCGTAGTACGCGACGAGCGTCGCCTTTGTCGCCTTGGTTCCGGGGTACATGAGCTTGTCCGGATGCGTGAGTTTGACTCCGACCGCAGCGGCGATCTCCTTGCCGATTGCCGGATCGAGGTCGGCGGAACCAGACGTCTTCGCCACTTCCATGACGACCTGATCGGCTCGCTTGTCTTCACGCATCCCCTCGAAACTGGGATGCCGCAGACTGCCATCTGGCGTCACCTCTGAATAGGTTACCTCGGCAACGAGTTCGGGCTTCACCCAGCGGGCGCGACGCGCGATGTCGAGCGGCACAGAGGAAAAAGCCGGTTTTTCCATTCGCCGTCGTTCAAGCTGGGCAAGGATCTTGTTGCGCATCGCCTCGGTGAAGCCGGTGCCAACACGTCCCCGGTACACCAGCTTGCCATTCTCGTATGTGCCCAGGATCAGCGATGCCATGCCGCGGCCAGTGTCGCTCGGGCGGTAGCCGCCGACCACGAATTCCTGTCGTTTCGTGCACTTGATCTTGAGCCAGGTGGCAGTTCGGTCGCCGACATAGCGGCTGTCCGCGCGCTTGGCGATCACTCCCTCGTGGCCCCCGGCGCACATGGTCTCGAGGATTTTCTCTCCATGATCGGCAATATGGCTGGAAAACTGCAGAGCATCATCCGGGTCGGGTTCGCCCAAAAGCTCCGCAAGCCGCTCCTTGCGCTCGAGGAGCGGTTGGTTCGAGATATCGCCGCCGTTAAGTTCCAGCAGGTCGAAGGCGTAGAACTTGAGCGGCATGCCGGCAGCAATGCCAGTTTTGAGCATGGAGAAATTCGTGCGGCCCTGGCTGTCGATTGCGACGATTTCACCGTCGATCAGCGCCGAGCCTTTGGTGAGTTTCCGCAGCGGTGGGAGGACCACCTTGAACTGGCGGGTCCAGTCGTGACCGTTGCGGGTGTAGACGACGACTTCCGATCCGGAGACAGCGACCTGGGCTCGATAGCCGTCGAACTTCATCTCGAAGAGCCAATCGGCGCCCACCGGAATGTCGTCGGTCAGCGTGCAGAGCTGAAATGGCCGAAACGTGGGGAGTGGGTATCGCGGGGTAGAGTCTGAGTCTCTGCGCCGTGTACGCTTTTTGCCGAGGGCGGCCTCTACGGCCGACATGCCGAACTCGAATACATGGTGCGATTCAATCCTCGCCCTGGGATTTTGTTCCACACGCGCGTCGTTGAATTGAACCGGAAGAGTCCGGCTGCGTTGTTCAGAACTGGAACGCAACCTTGGAGCAAGAAAATGGCAACTACTCAAACAACTCGCGGCCGCAGCCAGGATCGCGCGAAGGTCGCTGGTGGGCAGGATCATGAAAGTCAAGTATGAGGCGGGCAAGACCGGAGCAAGCAAGCCCGAGGTGAAGTCGGCCGTGAAATCGGTTGGTAACAGCCGCAAGAAGGTTGAGGACAAGCTCAAGAAATAGCTGGGTGCGCAAGCGATGATCCGTATCGCCACCTTCAATGTAAACGGTGTTAACGGTCGGCTGCCGGTCCTCCTCGCGTGGCTCAGGGCCACGCGTTATGACGTCGTCTGTCTTCAAGAACTGAAAACATCCGACGAGAAGTTTCCGGTTGAGGCGATCCGCGAGACGGGATACGGCGCGATCTGGCACGGCCAGAAATCCTATAATGGTGTTGCTATCCTGGCTCGCGGAGCAGACCCCGTTGAGCGCCGGCGCGGGCTTCCCGGCGACCCTGACGACAGCCATAGCCGCTATATCGAGGCGGAGGTTAGTGGGCTCGTTGTCGGCTGCCTGTACTTGCCAAACGGAAATCCCGCCCCTGGTCCCAAGTTTGATTACAAGCTGCGTTGGTTCGACCGCCTGATCAGCTACGGCCGGGGTCTCCTCAAAGAGGGCGCACCGACCGTGATGTGTGGCGACTACAATGTCGTCCCAACCCCGATTGATGCAGTGGTGCCGCGACGATGGCTTGGCGATGCAGTGTACTTTCCCGAGAGTCGGCAAGCCTATGCCGGGATGCTTGAGGATGGCTGGGTCGATGCGGTCCGGCGCATCCATCCGCAAAGGGGTGTCTATACTTATTGGAATCACACCTATGGCGGCGGCTACGACAGGAGTTCGGGCCTGCGAATGGACCATCTTCTGGTCAGTCCCTCGCTGTCGCCTCGGCTTGGCGATGCCGGGGTGGATGTAGAGACCCGGGCCTGGGAGAAGCCGAGCGATCATGCGCCGGCGTGGATAGAGCTTGAGTAGCCCGAGTCGAGGCGATCCCGCCAGCGATTCAGACGGCGTTCGTTGCTGCGGGCTGCTAACTTCGCCACTCTTTGTCAGAAATTTGTAGCATTCGTCGGAAGGGCGGCGGGTCTTGCAGCATTACTACGCCTTGCACTGCCTCAGGTAGTCGAAACCAGCCGCCGAACTAGATCGCGGCGCTGATTGCGTGCGTCACCCGATGTTTTTCGATCTGCCCGACTATGATCACGCTTTGGCAGTGCCGGAGAACTTTTGCGATCGAGCCAATTCCAAAGCGGTCGATGCGCTTGCGCGCGACTACGCCAATAAGATATCGACGTAGCAAGCATGAAGGATCTCTGGATCGACTGCCTCACCGTCGCAACCAACAAAGACGACCACGCCATACGCAGACGTCGTTACTGACAGGCCAAAGGGCGGTATCTTCCCGGATCTAGCGGATAGCGTCAGCCAGCGCGTCCCGTGAGCAAATGCTATGCAATCCCGGTCTATCTCCACCGGCACCGCAAGTCCGGGCACCACTTTCACGCCTTCCTCATCCAGCTCGAAACTCGAATCGACGATCGTGACGACCGTCGCATGGATCCGTCCGGTGCGAACCGTCGTGCGTAGCAATTGGCCAACTGCCGACGATTCATAGACGATTGTGCTGTCCTTCTGCGCCTCTAGGACGTCAATGCCACTCCGGTTACAAGCGAAAGCGGCAAACCCCGTTTCGCCTGCGGCCCGCGGATTTCTTTGGACTTTCCACCCCTGTCGATGCCGAAACTCTTCAAGAGGACGGTATGTCCGCTTCGGCTTTGATTAGGGCAGGATCGCCCTTATTCCAGAAACATCAGGGCTGTGGCCAGAAATCCCATTCCGAAGCAAGAGGCCATCGAATAGGCGATCATCCCAACAGCCAGATAAGCGCCGCTGCCTGCCGGTATATGGCTGCCGATAGCGCCAAAGGCCACGAGGCAGCCCGCCACCGTCAATCCGATGATCGCGCCTGCAGCAAGGTTTTTGATCACAAAAAGCACCAGTGGAGGCATGGACTGTGCTCCCGGAAAGAGTCGCGGGCGTTTGCCGCCGGCTGAAATTCAGCAACTGACACCTAACGGCAAGACACGCGTCCGGGTTGCCTCCTGTCTGTTTTCTTTCGGGACCGGGTCGACACTGAGGTCCTGTGCAATGGACAGCCGATCGGGCGCACAGGGTTCCGATCGAGTGGTCGAGCTCCAGCGCCACAGCGGCCGTAACCCGTGAGCGCTTCAAGGTTCTCAGCAACCTACCCTTCAGCCGACTGGATCATCACGAAATAGCGGCGGGAACGCTCTACGTGACTCGGGTTGGAACAATGCCGGGGAAATCATCTAAAACAGAAGAGAACAATATGCACAAACAGGCGGGTAGCCGACCCATACAGTGAGCGGGCTTTTAGCCTGCAAGGCTATTTTCACGGTATCAAGCGGTCCAGGGATGGCTATCTCCTTAGGTTCAAATCGCGAACGGTCACATCGGGAGCAGCAGCCGGGATCGCGATGCTGCCTCCCCGCGACGCTGTCAAAGCCACGCTAATTCGGCGTAACCAGCAAACGTGTGGCTAGCTGCAGGTCAGCTGTCTCCAAACCCTCTCCCAGAATCGGGCGAAAATTGGCCGAAGGAGTGCTTGGGCGGCCTCGTGTCGTCCGCGTATCGCCAACAGCGAAGCGAGGTCAATAGCGCTCCGCAGCCCCCATGCGCGAGCCCCCTGACGATCGCTGCACCGCGCGTTGACGGGCGGCGGTCGACCACCGCCTTCCCGAGCCCAACCGGGAACCAGGCCCCAGCGCGCCGAGACAAGGCCGCCCATGCTGGTCGACAACTCCTCACGCATGATGATCGGATAGGTCAGGCTCGGCGCGCTGTTTCACAGCGGGAAGCTGTTGCTCAGTCGTTCGACATCGCCCGGATGGGCGAATTCGAACCGACGAACCATGTCGGGGATTGTCGTCTTTACGAAAACGCGTCCACACAGATTACGTCATGCTCAATCGTTGCCGTCAGGGAAGACCAAAATGGGAACGAGTCAAGGCGACGATTGCCTTCGCAGCCAAGCCTCAGACTGCTCGTTGTTGAACGCAACCGCTTCCTCCAGCGAGGGAAACTGCCGCGCCGTTATCGATCCGTCCGGCATCATCTGGACTGCCAAAAAAGGCAGGCCCTTGATGGGTGGTGGGTAAATTACGAAGGTTGGCGCAACCTGCTGATTCACTCAGGGAGCCCCGGTTCGAAATGTATGATCGCGTCGAGGATCGTGCGGTAGAGACTGTCGACCTCTTCGTCTATTTCGGCCCGCTTAATTCCGATCGCCTTGGCGTTGGCAATGAGCTTGTGGGCGAGCTCGTCCACCTCCGCATGGGCAGTTTCGGGAACAGTGTTGGCGATCCACTGGTCCAGGAAGTTGCTGCCGCGCGCGCTCATTGACGCTTAAGCTTCGTCGCCGGCTTTGGTTCCTGCGAGGACAATTGCGCGGCTTTAAGCCGCTGCTCTCTCAATCGAGCGGTCTTATCGGCCCTTGCCTTCCGCTCCGCATCCAGCACAAGCTTGCTTTCCCGGTCGGCTCTTTCGATCCTTTCGCGATCGACCTTGCGTTGCGTCATGACAGCCTCCTTTGGAAGGACAAGCCAAGAAAGAAATGAGTCTGAAAAGGTTCAACACGAAATTCAGCCGTCCAATGTCAAACGTTATTGCCGTGGCCTTCGGTCCAGGCGTCTTCGCGGACCCTCACCCTCCACTGAGAGTTTATGCAGGCCGAGGCCGATCCGTTGGCCCTCTGCGAAGGCCCGCGCATACGATTCGATCTCGAACGACTTGATTGTCGCGTTGCCATTCCGCACAACGCGAACGAACCACTCGCCGAGGTTCTCGGTTATTTCGACGGAATCGGGGGGTATTTCTGAAGCCATGCTTCCTCCCAAGATTGGGCGAAAGCACCGGAGTTGGCTTCCAAGCGACCGTTTGCCGTGCAGTTGCGGGCGACTTAAGGATCCTACGCTATCTGGGAGATCCCGGACACAACATTTGTGTGTCACGGCCTAAGAATCAATCTGAATATGAAAAGTCATAGCCACTTGCAGAAGCTGGCGGCCCCTCTCGTCCCGGACCTTGAATGGCAGCTCCCGATGGGGGCCATCCGGCAACACTTCCTTTATCACCTGGCGGCCTCACGCTTGACGGCATCGAAACTGGATAAGTCTGTCCCCACCTCGTCGGGCTGAGCTACGCCATTATCCAAAAAGTCGAAGAATAGAGCGCCATAGGCGTTCAATCTCACAACCATGAAAAAGTTTCCTGAAAGCGAGAATTTCGTGAGCCGCCCTGTGCGAAAATCCTCGACCAGGGTGCGATATTTTGAGGTCCAATCGAGACCGTTGCACGTGTAATACGAGTGCCATCCTCGTCGATGACGAGCTGCGAGCGATAGCCGTCGAACTTCACCTCGTGCAGCCAGTTCTCGCCGTCGGGCAGCTGGTCGACAAGGGTCGGCACTCGGACCTCGGTCCTACGGTTCCGACGGCCTGGAGGGTGAGTTCGAGGACGAACTCACCCTCCAGAAGCTATATGAAGCTCACGAGCTCAAGCCGGCGATCGAGGAAGCGTCGGTGCGGGTCAGCGGCTGATTGCATCCCCGTTCACTTGCCTGCGTGGAATCTATCGTTCGGGCGTCAACCAATCCTGTTCGACGAGATCGCGCAATTTGTTGGCGCGGTCGAGCGCCTGTCTGCTGGCGGCTTGTCACGAAGCGTCCCATGAAGCTTTTGCGATTTCGGGCAACCGCGTCATTGTTGCAGACGCGATCTGCTCCGGAGCGGACTGCACGACGCCATGCTGGCCATCTACGAGAGCCGCTTTGGGATGCAAGTGGAGACGGTCACCCCTGCCGATCTCGTGGCGGCGGGAATCGATGGAATGCTTTGAGCAGGAGTGAGCGCGCATGAGAAAGCAGCAGTGCATCATCGAGACGCTAGGAGTATCGTCCCGTTTCGATTTCGCACAGGAAGGCCGGCAGCGCATCGACTTCCTCGCTTCCTATCTGCGGGCATCGGGTCTCGGCACTTATGTGCTCGGGATCAGCGGCGGAGTTGATTCGTTGGCTGCGTTCCTGGCGCAACGCGCCGTCGATGATCACGGCTGGCCGGAAACGAGGCAGAGTTTCTGGCCGTTCGGCTTCCTTATGGAACCCAGGCTGACGAGAGCCACACACAGCGGACACGATACAGGCGGACGAGGTCCTCCGCATCGACATCCGGCCGGCTACCGACGCGATGTTGGCGTCTATAAGGTTCGCCGGCGCTCATCTTAGGATGCCGGCCGTTAGGATTTCGTGCTCGGCAACATCAAAGCGCGTCAGCGCATGATTGCCCAATTCGCGCTGGCCGGCGCGCCCGGATCAGCGCCTGGAAGGCCGAGAGGTCGACGACGCCGACTACAGTCGGATACTTCACATGCTTCGGGCAACGCACACAAGCGCGCGCTTCCGGTCGCGCTTATCCGCCTGCCCTCTTCTGCCTGATCAAAGCCGGCATTTACCGCGAACCCGCACACCTTTGCCCCAAGAAGTGGACGACGGACGCCCCCGGCAATGGGCGACCGATGCAATTCTCGCAGCGGCGAATGTCACTTCTGTACTAGGATTTCGGAACAACGAGGCGCGCCAGAGCTTAGGCTTTGAATTCAGCGAGAGGTTACGATGCGCGCACTCACCTGGCACGGCAAACATGACATTCGTTGCGAGAGCGTGCCCGACCCCACGATCGAAGCGCCTACGGACGCGATTATCAAGGTCACCTCCTGCGCCATCTGCGGCTCCGATCTCCACCTCTACAATGGCGTTATTCCCGACATGCACAGCGGCGATGTGCTCGGCCACGAGAACATGGGCGAGGTTGTCGAAGTCGGATCCAGCGTCTCCAACCTAAAGGTTGGCGACCGCGTCGTGGTGCCGTTCGTCATCGCCTGTGGCGAGTGCTTCTTCTGCAAGCGCGGCGCCTTCTCCGGCTGCGAGCGGTCCAATCCGCAGAAAAGCAAGGAAAAGGCTCAGACATTGTGGGGTCATTCGCCAGCTGGCCTTTTTGGCTACTCGCACCTCCTCGGTGGTTTCCCTGGCGGCCAGGCGGAGTATCTTCGCGTACCCTACGCCGATGTCGGGCCGATCAAGGTGCCGGCAGGCCTGAGCGACGAACAGGTGCTATTCCTCTCCGACATTTTTCCAACTGGCTACATGGCGGCGGACTTCTGCGACATCCAACAGGGTGACACGATCGCCATTTGGGGCTGCGGCCCGGTGGGACAGATGGCGATCAGGAGCGCGTTTCTGCTTGGGGCAGAGCGCGTTATCGCCATTGATACGGTTCCGGAGCGATTGGAACTGGCGCGCGCCGCCGGCGCCATCACAGTCGATTTCCTGGATGAAGATGTCTACGACCGCATCCAGGAGTTGACCAAAGGGCGCGGAGCAGACGCCAGTATCGATGCGGTCGGTACCGAGCCGCTGGCCAATTCCAGCTTCTACGCGATGGTCGACCGGGTGAAGGTCGCGACCTTCATGGGCACGGACCGGCCGCATGTCCTGCGTCAGGCAATCCACTGCACGCGCAACTTTGGCACGGTCTCCATTGTCGGCGTCTACGGCGGATTTCTCGACAAGATCCCATTTGGATCCGCCATCAACCGGGGTCTGACGATGCGCATGGCCCAGACGCCGGTACAGGGCTATTTGTCGAAACTTCTTGTTCATATCGAGAACGGCGACATCGACCCATCCTTCGTGATCACCCACACGGCGAGCCTCGAGGAGGGCCCTGACCTCTACAAGATGTTCAACGACAAGAAGGACGGCTGCATCAAAGTCGTTCTCAAGCCCTGACGACGGAGGTAGCACATGTCTGATCCCTCACGACCCCTCGCCATCGTCACCGGCGCCTTTAGCGGCATTGGCCTCGAACTTGCGAAACTCGCGATTGAACAGGGATATGATCTTACCATCGCTGCCGACGAACGCGATATCCACGAGGCCGCCAGGACGCTCAAGGCCCAGGGAGCCAAGGTTCAAGCCGTTCAGGCTTCCACCACCGAGGGTGTCGACCAACGCTATGATGCCCCGCGCGACCTAGGGCGTCCGGTCGAAATCCTGATCGCAAACGCCGGATGTGGCCTCGGCCACGCCTTTCTCGACCAGGATATTGACGAGGCCAAGCGCGTTGTCGACATCAACATCGTCGCGATCTACCTAACGCAAAAGGTCGGATGTGACATGCGCGAACCAAACCGGGGCAAAATACTTCTCACCGGCTCGGTTGCCGGTTTCATGCCGGGCTCTCGCTTCTTCGAAAGGGCCGATATGCTCGATACCAACGTCGGTCAGCAGGAGAAAGTCGATCCCGCCGATGTCGAAAGCAGGTTGGGACGCGATGATGCGGGGCGATGGCGACACTGTCAGCGGCCTGAAACAAAATCCAGTCCGCAGTCGCCAACGGTACGCCAGCGCGCCTGCTTGCCGAGCAGCATCGGAAGATGGCCGAGCCCGGTTCGGCTGACGACTAGTGCGTGAGCCCAATCCGCCGACTCTTGCGTGTCCCCGAGACAACGAGGATTCGAACTACAACATGAGGTGCGACTGTCTCATAGTCGGCGGCGGCCCGGCCGGGTTGGCGGCGGCGACATACCTCGGGCGGTTTCGCCGTCGGGTCATCGTCGTCGACGCCGGGGAAAGCCGCGCGAAATGGATTCCCGTCAGTTACAATTGTCCTGGTTATCCCGACGGCATCGTCGGCGTCGACCTGCTTGAACGCCTGCGGCAGCAGGCGCTGATGTGTAACGTTGACCTCATCAACGATACAGTGACGGCGCTGCTGCGCGAAGGAGATGATTTCGTCGCCGCGGCATCCTTTCCTATTCGGGCGCGCGCGGTGCTCATCGCCACCGGCATAGTCGATACGCTTCCTCCCATTCCGGATGTGGCCAACATGATCGCAAGTGGCGCGCTGCGGCTATGCCCGATTTGCGACGCCTACGAGGTTGTCGATAAACGCGTCGCCGTAATCGGCCCTGCAGACCGGGCTGCAAAGGAGGCCGTCTTCCTGCGGACTTATTCCAGAGACGTCACTTTGCTCGTGACTGATCCGATATCTGACCTTAACCCCGCCGCGTGTGAACTGCTCCACGGGGCTGACGTCACGGTGCAAGAATGCCTCCCGGATTCGATACGCGCAGAGGACCAAAAGGTTCGTGTAAGTCTTCTAGACGGGAGGACGCTTTCCTTCGACACGATCTATCCCGCCATGGGTTGCACCATGCGCTCAAAGCTCGCCATCGATCTCGGCGCGGCATTCGACGAGGCCGGCAATCTGGTCGTGGACTCACACCAGCGCACCGGCATAGCGGGCCTCTATGCAGCAGGCGACGTCGTCGACGAAATCAACCAGATCGCGGTGGCCTTTGGGCACGCGGCGATCGCCGCCGTCGCCATGCACCGCTATCTTGCGACCACCGACTAGGAAAACTGGGCGCGTTGCGGGCGGAAATGGTCGGTTCGGGGGTCGGCCCTCATGTTGAACGTTTCGGAACTTTTGGTTCGCTGGGCGCTTGTTGAGCATGCTCTTCACGACTCGGTGAACGGCAGCGCACATAAACCTCTCGACACTGATTTGCAGATCGGCCGGTCCGTAGGGCCGGCCATTGTCCCATTCAAGTCTGTCTCCATTGTTATTGTGCAGTGCAGCAACGATATTGCTGCGAGTGCGTTGCACACACGCCGTCCAATCCCGGGCGTCAAAAACAAGGACGGCTCAATTGCGAAAAGTCTCCGATAAGATCGCGCGCCTTGCAGCACTGCGCGGGCTACAAGGCACACATCCCACCTCTTTCACATCCGCCGATCGCCTCTCCCCCCTAGTAAATTTCGGCTCCAATCCTGGTGTCTTGCAGGCACAATATTATATGCCCGCTGACCTCCCGGATGGGGCGCCGCTGGTCGTTGTGCTGCACGGTTGCACCCAGAATGCAGCCAGCTACGACCATCAGTCGGGGTGGTCGCAACTCGCTGACGAGGCCGGTTTCGCGCTTCTCTACCCCGAGCAGCAACGCGCCAACAATCCGAACCTCTGCTTCAACTGGTTCCTGCCGGCAGACATTACGCGCGATCGTGGCGAGGTCTTCTCGATCCGGCAGATGATCGAGACAGTGGTCGTTGCCCACGGCCTGGACCGAAAGCAAATATTCGTCACCGGTCTTTCAGCCGGCGGCGCAATGGCCGCCGCGATGCTCGCTACTTATCCTGAGGTGTTCGCCGGCGGCGGCATCATTGCCGGGATGCCCTTCAGCTGCGCGACAACCATTCCGGCAGCGTTCGATCGGATGCGTGGCCACGGCATCCCTTCTGATCAGGAGTTGCAGCGGCTCTTGCGAAAAGCTTCCAAGCACAATGGGCAGTGGCCCAAGATTTCGATCTGGCACGGCTCCGGCGATCATATTGTGGCCTCTACCAACGCGGAATCCATCGCGGCCCAGTGGCGCGACGTGCACAAACTCGACACGGCGCCCACGCATTCGACAAGCGAGCGCGCACGAAGCCGGCGGGTCTGGGCTGACGAAGCAGGCGAGGCGAAGATCGAGATCAATATGATTGCAGGTATGGGCCACGGTACCCCCATCGGCAACGGCGTTGGCACGGCCGGGCCTTACATGCTCGATGTAGGAATTTCATCAACCGAGGAGTTGGCGCGGTTCTGGGCTCTCGGCGATGCCGTTGACGCGAGAGGGTCAGCGAGGGCTAGGTCCGCGCCGAGGCCTGCTGAGCCGAGGGTCGAGAGAAAGCCATCAGCATTTGATCTTCGGCCAGCGGCCGTGGAGCCGGCTAAGGCCAGGCTTGCAGAACCAGATCGCATAGATGTGGGGTTATCGAAGGGTCGAGCGGTGAGGAAGGTCATCGAGGACGCTCTGCGTGCCGCGGGCCTGATGCGGTAGGAGAGCGCAAACCCTTAAGGTTCCGTAAGCACGGCTAAGCGCAGTAGAGGCTCTGAACTAAGGAACGCGGTAGCTTTGTAATCGGATCCTTCTCGCCCGCGCCGACAACACCGGCCAGCCTTTCGACGTTCGGATATTTGTCGCCCATTTTTTTGCCTCTATCGGTGGAAAGCGCACCCTGGACGCGGGGTTGCGAGCCCGTCACCTACGCATTCCACAAAGCAGTAGTCAACCTCCCTGCACGACTTCCTCGGCCACTCGGTGAACAACCCCTGCGCCGCTTTTGTCCCATGAGAAGAATGGTCGCGACCGTCGAATAGCGGCATTGCCCATCAGTCGGCCGGTCGTTGCTGTCCGGTAGGCGTACGGTGCCCCCGGATAACTCTGCGTAATCATCGATGGCGAGGAAGGGCTTGTGCACCATTTGGGGAGCCAAGCGCTCATCTACCCCAGGCAGTAGAAACCTAAGCAGACCGAGAAGGCTGCGGGAGCCTCTCATGTGGCGCTTGCAACGACGCGGTGGCCGGCGGCGCTGGCGTAGCCAATGACCCAGTCTCTTGGCCGTCCCCAAAAAGGCGGCCTAGGCGAGATGGCCGCGCAAGGTCACTTCCAAGGCCAGCGAGACGGTGGAAATCAAGGCAGGCGCACGGTCAAATTTTCTCGGCGATGGAACTTCCCGACGGATTGCGGGTTCGCCGGTATAGGGACGACTGAGGCCCATTCCGGCCTGTGCAATTTGCAGGCAAGCGCCTCGCCAACAGGAGACGTCCATGAAACATCAGACACTTGAAGAACTGCATGGGGTCGCGGAAGTCGAAGAATCCTTCCCGGCCATGACGCGGCGTGAGCGTTTGGAACATTGGGCCATGCTGCTCGAACGAAATCCCGAGCGGTGTCTCGCCGCCTTCCCCGGGACGGAATACATGACCTTGGGTGTGCGCGAGAAAGCCCAGTCCCTCGGCTCCGCGATCAGCATCGCTTTCGCCGATCCAATGTTGTGCGCGCAAGGATTGAAGAACGATACGTATGGCGAAGCGAAGCGCTTCTTCGACCTAGCGGATTGGCAGTTGCACGCTATAGTTTGCCATTGCCATGTCGGCGGGAGGATGAAAGCCGGATGGGCCGCAGTTCAAGTCCGATCTGCCATCGACAAGGAAGGCAAGGCTTTCAGCAAATTGCGCGACGCCATGGCGCATTGGCCAGTATTCCGCATCCTAACTCACGCAAGTGAGTAAGAGACGCCTCAGGAAACTGAAAGAGGCAGCGGTCGGAAAAGGTCCAAGCACGTGACCGACGGTATTTTGGACCTGAGATCGCCAACCGTGAAAAAACGGGCGAGCGTCGCTCGTTTCCTTTTGCCTCATGGAGCTAGCTGCCGAGCATGTTCCTCGGAAGTGGTCCGCTGAGATCCGCAGCGTAGCGTGCTTGCTATGTATCTTGTCCAAATACTGTTGCCCCGCTCAGACAACCAGGGTGAACCCTTCCCCCGAACGGATTTCGACCGCGTGAAAGAAGAATTGGCCGCCCGCTTCGATGGGGTGACCGCCTATCTCCAGGCGCCTGCGGAGGGTCTTTGGAAGGACGGCGGAGAAACAGACCGGGACGATATCGTCGTCTTCGAGGTGATGACGCCGAAGGTGGACGCTTTGGAATGGCAGCGTCGACGCAGCGATCTAGAGCGCCGCTTCCGGCAGGATAAAATTGTGGTCCGCTACTCGAAGATAACGGTCCTTTGAAGCTTATTGTCTTGGGCTCGTCGGCCTCGGATACGTTCCAGACTGCCCTTTTATGCGACCTTCGAAACACGAATGGCGAACGTTGAGAGGGCGTTCTGTGTTTTGACGTCAACAAGCCTGCCCATTCCGCAGTTCCCTGATCATCAGCAATGGCATGAACGGCGCCGAAAGCCGAATGACAGTTCGCGACTTCGGGATGGCGATAGCGGACGTTTCGCATGGGGGGCTTGGAAGTCCCGCCTGACCCTCGGGATCCGGAACTATCGGACCAGACGACATGCCAATTCAACGGAATTGGTGGGCCCACGCTTGCTCAGCCAGCAACCCGAGCGGGCAGCAAAGCACTTGCCTATTTGGTATGCTGGTATAATATGTACCTGACATAGCGTGTTCCCGAGGTACCGTGGGCACGATCCCCAAGGCTGCGCAGCAGAAGGCAGCGTTGATCTCTGCCACGAGTTCCTCGAACGCATATTTTCTGGAGCCGGAAGGGCCGGAGCAGTCACGGGCCAAGCGTGAACTGTGACCGGTGGCATGACCGAGCTCATGCAAGGCTGTGCGGTGCCAGTTGATCGGCTCGAAATAAGCTTGGGGCGGAGGCACCTGTATATAATCGCGGGCAGGCATATAGAACGCCCTGTCGCCACCAATACGGAAGTCGATACCGGTGGCCTTGATCAGAGCCTCGACCCGCGGTTCGATCAAGCTAGCCACCGGCAGCGGAGCCGAAACCGCGACTTCATCAGGCAGTCCTTCACATTGCTCGATATTGAAAACGGTGAAGCGCTTGAGGAAAGGGATCGCCTGGGCATCCTCGCCTGTCTCGCGAGCCCGCTTCCTCTCATGATCCGGGACAAAACGATCGGCATAAACGACCGTTGTCCCACGCTCGCCTCTGCGGACGTTCCCGCCGAGCGCGGCAGACTGTCGATAGGTTAGCCAACTCTGCGATGGGAACCCGCGTTCGACGACGGCACCCCAGAGGATAAGCACGTTGATCCCGCTGTAGGTGCGATGCGTGCTGGCATTCTTCGGCAGGGAAAGCGACGCGACGAGTTCGCCCTCCGAAGCCGAGGCCAGGATCTCGTTGCAAGCATCACCCGTCATCCTTCCTTCGGCGAAGCAGATATTGTTCTCCCCTATCATCCCGCCGAGCCAGACTCGGCATTGGCCCTTGCTGGCGCCATCGAGATACAGCTCGGCCCTAAAATCCGTAGCCGTGGCATCGGTGAGGTGAAGTCGACGCGGTCATTCTCCTCAGCGACTTGTTTGAGATTGTCCTCGAAAGTTTTGCGGATGGCGGCGAAGGCGCCTTTGGCAAACCTGCGACGGTCCGCATCGGTCGCCGTTGCGTGCAGCCTGGGCAGCAAGTCCCGGACTGACCTCGCAGGCGCAGACTCCACGCCTGGGAAATCCTTGTGCTCCGGGGCCAATGGAGCACCAGGAAAGCTAGGGCGGTTTGAGGGCTTTGCCCGCTTCATGTCGACGCCATTCAGGATCGCCTGTCTCGCCACTACCTCGTCCATACCGACTATGCGGATCTGGACAATGGCCGTCAGCAATCCTTCTGGTTTGCAGTTGTGGACCATGACAGGCACAACGCGCCGGTTAAGTCCTTGAGGATCCCGCGCGAATGCACTGGCCCATTCGGCCGCCGCCATGCCGGACTTCAGGTAGTCGGGCGAGAGCACCATGATCGTTCGTTCTGCGGCGCTGGAAGCTTCCTGCATCTCGAGGACGAAGTTGCTGCCCGGGCGGAAATCCCAAGCCTGGAGGATAGTAGTGAAACCCGCCTCTTCGAGGATGAAGGCTATCCATTCGGCCCATTCTTTGTCCGAGCCGGTATAGCTGATAAAGAAATCGGTCATTTCCAATTCCTGGCTGGTGCCGGCAAATTCGAGGCGTTGAATGTCTCGGATGGGTAGTCTGCGGACTGGAAAAGTCTATACGAACGGGGTGGATCGAGGTTCTACACCCCGTTATTGACGAACATTGACGGGCGGCGTGCGGCAGTTCACTTTTCGCTCGACTTGCCCATTTGAGTGCCTTCACATCGGAATTCCATCACAGCCCATATGCAAGACAACACAACCCAGGTGACAAAGCAGGCTCAAAGGAACAGTCAGAGCCATGCCGTCAGCGCGGACCTGATCGCCGTTGTCATCGCGGTGACCGACGGTAAGCCACGCGTCCTCACCATCGAGCAGGCTCAGGCTTTGCCATCCGGGCTTTTTGAGCTCGGCCATCGCTCCTTGCAGTCGGGTCTGCGAGCGTGGGTGGAGCGGCAGACCGGTCATCAACTGGGCTATATTGAACAACTCTACACCTTCGCCGACCGCGACCGGACCGACGACGAGCGCGTGCAGATCTCGATCAGCTATCTTGGCCTGACGCGGGAAGAGCAGGCAGAACATTCGCAAACACATGGCTGGCACGGATGGTACGACTATTTTCCATGGGAAGATCACCGCGCCGGCGTGCCTTCTATCCTGCCTGACATCGTCCTGCCGCGTCTTTCGGCGTGGTCCGACGACGCGGAAGACCCAAGCATACACCGCGACCGCCGGCAGCGCGTGGCATATGCTTTCGGTCTGGATGATCGCGACTGGAATGAGGAACTCGTCCTGCAGAGATACGAGCTGCTCTACGAAGCCGCGCTGGTGGCCGAGGCCACACGCGGACGGGACAACGGCAATCCGCCGTCCATCCCTGGCCTTCCGATGATCGCAGATCACCGGCGTATTCTGGCAACGGGAATGTCCAGACTGCGGACCAAGATCAAGTACCGCCCCGTCGTCTTCGAGTTGATGCCAGCAACGTTCACATTGCTGCAGCTGCAGCGAACCGTGGAGGCTCTGGCTGGCAGGCTCGTTCACAAGCCGAACTTTCGGCGTCTGATCGAAGAGCAGGATCTGGTCGAGGAGACAGGCGAGACGATGTCCGACACCGGGGGGCGCCCAGCGAAGCGCTTCCGCTTTCGCCAAACGGTCTTGGTGGAGCGAACCGTCGCAGGGACGAAATTGCCACTCTCACGCGGTTGACATTTCTTATACTCAAGATAAGTATATGTCAGTTATACTCATTTGGAGAATAATTGGCTATGCCTGTCACTTCCGCGCGCACGGCCGCGCTGTACGACCGCGTGCGGCAAGTCATTCCGTCAATCGAGTGGCCGGCATTCGCCGATGGTATCGAAGCCATCCTCGATCTGAAACGGCGGCGCAATGCCGTTATCCTGGCGCACAACTACCAGACGCCTGAGATCTTCCACTGCGTTGCCGACATCGTCGGCGACAGCCTGGCGCTTGCCCGCAAGGCGATGGCGGTCGAAGCGGATGTCATTGTGCTGGCTGGCGTGCATTTTATGGCCGAAACGGCGAAGCTGCTCAACCCGCAAAAGACGGTGCTCATTCCCGACCTACGGGCAGGCTGTTCGCTGGCGGGCTCCATCACCGCCGAGGACATCCGCCTGCTACGGCTACGCTGTCCCGGCGTGCCTGTCGTCACCTATGTCAACACGTCGGCCGAGGTGAAGGCCGAGTCCGACATCTGCTGCACCTCGGGCAACGCGAAGGCCGTCGTCGAGTCCCTGGGTGTTCCTCGGGTGATCATGTTGCCGGACGAATATCTCGCCCGGAATATAGCCGCCCAGACCGACGTGGAGATCATCGCCTGGTCGGGACATTGCGAGGTGCATGAGCGCTTCACGCCGGCCGACATCAGGGAATTGCGCGAAAGCCATCCGGGCGTGACGGTGCTCGCGCATCCCGAATGTCCGCCCGAAGTGGTGGCCGTAGCCGATTTTTCCGGCTCGACGGCCGCCATGTCCGACTATGTCGGAAGACAAAAGCCAGCGCGGGTCGTGCTGATGACCGAATGTTCGATGAGCGACAACGTTGCGGTGGAGCATCCCGAAGTCGAGTTCATCCGGCCTTGCAACCTCTGCCCGCACATGAAGCGGATAACGCTCGCCAACATCCGTACTGCGCTCGAACAGAACCGCCATGTCGTAACCATCGAATCGGAGATTGCAGGGCGTGCGCGGCTGGCCGTCGAGCGGATGCTGGCGGTATGAGCATGGACGTTCGCGATCTCGCCCGCCGGCCGGTCATCATCGGCGGCGGCATAGCCGGGCTGATGACCGCGCTGCACATGGCGCCTGAGCCGGTGCTGCTCCTGTCGAGATCGCCGCTTGGCGCGGAGGCGTCGAGTGCGTGGGCGCAGGGCGGGCTGGCCGCCAGCCTGGGCGGCGATGATGAACCGGCGCTCCATCTTGCCGACACGCTCGCCGCAGGGGACGGCCTTTGCGATGCGGATACAGCAAGGCGCATCGTGTACGCCGCGCCCGCGGCGATCGAGGATCTGACGCGCCTTGGGGCTCGCTTCGATCGCACATCTGCAGGAGTTCTGCGTCTCGGGCTGGAAGCCGCGCATAGCAGGCGGCGCATCGTTCATGCCGGAGGTGACGGCAGCGGAAGGGAGGTGATGCGCGCCCTGATCGCGGCCGTGCGCTCCACGCCTTCGGTTCTTGTCGTGGAAGGAGTCGAAGCACGCCGGCTGGCCGTCGAGGACGGCAGAATCGCCGGTGTTGTGGCGAGCGGTCCGACAGGTCCGGTGTTCTTTGCCACGGGACGGGCCGTTCTCGCCACGGGCGGCATCGGCGGCCTGTTCCGCGACTCAACCAACCCACTGGGCAGCTGCGGACAGGGTCTGGCGCTTGCGGCGCGCGCGGGTGCCGTCCTTGCCGATCTGGAGTTCATTCAGTTCCACCCGACCGCGCTTGACGGGCCCGGCCGTCCGATGCCGCTCATCAGCGAGGCGGTTCGCGGAGAAGGTGCAACAATCGTCGACGAAACAGGGCGGCGCTTCCTCGATGGCCTGCTCGGGGCGGAACTCGCACCGCGCGACATCGTCGCGCGCGCCGTCTGGCGACATCTTGCCGACGGCCATCGCGTCTTCCTCGACGTCCGCGAGAAGCCAGGCACGATGTTCGCGCAGCAATTTCTGACAATCGCATCAGCCTGCGGCAAGGCCGGCATCGATCCGGCGCGAGACCTCATTCCCATCCGGCCGGCCCAGCATTACCACATGGGTGGTGTCGCCGTGGATCTGGCCGGGCGAACATCGGTTCCTGGACTTTGGGCATGCGGCGAAGTCGCGTCGACCGGGCTGCACGGCGCCAACCGGCTCGCCAGCAACTCGCTGACCGAGGCCGTCGTTTGCGCGCGCTGGGTTGCCGAAAGCGTCGCTGGTGCACCGGACGGCGGTGGGAAGCCAGCGATGGCAGCTAACCTGCCCGCGCCGGATCCGAGGCCTGTGCGCCCTCTCCTGTCACATGCCCTTGGCGTCACGCGGGATGGCGAAGGTTTGAAAGAGGCTGCGCGCGCCTTGTTGCTGCTGTTGCATCGGCACGACACAGCGTCCGATCCCGCCGCCGTAGGGCTGATGATCGCGGTTGCCGCCTTGCTGCGCCGCGAAAGCCGTGGCGCTCACTACCGGAACGACTTTCCCCATCAAGCGGCCGTCGCCCGCCGCTCCGAAATCAGGCTCGACGCGGCCATGTTTGCGGCGCGGGAACTCGGCAACTCTCCAATGCTCGAAAGCGTCGCTTGATGAACCTATCCCCCCTTCCAACGATCATGCTCGAGCCTCTGGTGCGGGCAGCTCTGCTCGAGGACCTTGGCAAGGCCGGTGATTTGACCACTGATGCCATCGTACCGAAGGACCATCATGCGACAACGGTGCTGACTGCGCGCGAGGCCGGAACTATAGCCGGTCTCGACCTGGCGATGCTCGCTTTCAGGTTGATCGACCAGGATGTCGAGATGACAGTGGAGCGAGCGGACGGCAGCAACATCGCGCAAGGTGAGACCATCGCATCGGTCAGCGGTCCGGCCCGGGCCATACTCACCGCGGAACGGACGGCGCTCAATTTTCTGTGCCATCTGAGCGGTATCGCCACCGCGACGGCATTGATCGTCGCGGCGGTCCGCGGCCACGGCGCAAGAATCGTCTGCACGCGCAAGACGACGCCTGGATTGCGAGCGGTCGAAAAATATGCCGTGCGCGCCGGTGGCGGCTCCAATCATCGTTTCGGTCTCGACGACGCCATCCTGATTAAGGACAACCACATCGCCATCGCTGGCGGAATTCGCATGGCAATCGAGCGCGCGCGATGCAGCGTCGGCCACCTAGTCAAGATCGAAGTCGAGGTCGATACGCTAGCCCAGTTAGAAGAGGCTATGGCCCTCGCCCCAGACGCCGTCCTGCTCGACAACATGTCTGTCGACGAATTGCGCCAAGCAGTGGCGATGGTTGCCGGCCAGGCGATTACCGAGGCGTCGGGCAGGATAACGCCGGCGACGGCTCCAGCCGTCTCCGCGACCGGTGTCGACCTGATCTCCATCGGCTGGTTGACCCACAGCGCGCCAATCCTCGATATCGGGCTCGACTCCGCGAAATTTGTCCGTCGGGCCTGACAATCGGCGGTCGACCGGACGCTTTTTCGACCCAGCCCGCCAAGTTCAAAGGTGCCTAGGTCGCCCAATGCAAGGGGAACAGGATGGAAATGCACGCAGCGATTTCGGAAAAACCATGCGTGAAGCTCAATCCTTCGACGGCCACCGGATGTGGACCGTGGAAGCTGCTCGGGCGCTGCATGACGCGCCTTTCAACGACCTGCTGTTTCAAGCGCAAACCGTTCACCGCCGGAATTTCGATCCCAACAGGCGGCGGCGGGCGCTGGTCTCAGCGGCGGCGCCCTCGTCGTCGGAATCTAGCGGGGTAACCCGGCCACCCAGAGGATGGCGGGACGATTCATCCATGATGATAGGAAACAGGACCATTGCGAAAACTAGTCGCTGGCAAGCTGCACGGCATCTACGTCACCGAAGCGAACCTCAACTACCATGGATCGATAACGCTGGACCCTGACCACTGCGAAGCAGCCGGGATCCTGCCGATGGAATTTGTGGAGATTTGGAACAAGAATTCCGGTGCGCGGATTTCGACCTATGTCATTTTCGGCGAGCGCGGCTCACGATGCTGCATCCTCAATGGTGCGGCTGCCCGCACCTGCCAGCCAGACGACCAGATCATTGTTTGCAACTCCATATACCTGGACGAAGCGAATATCACCTCGTTGAAGCCGCGGATCATCACCTTCGACCAGGACAATCACATACTCGATCGCCTGAGCTACTCCGTCGATCTTGACGCACATGGGCGTTACAGTTTCTCGATCCTTGACGAGGCGAATGAGCCTTTGGCCATTCCTGCGCTGGTCTCCGGCGCGTGACTTCCTCTCGAGATTTGCCCGTGCTTTGCGCGGGGTTTCATTAGTCGCCGATCACCGCCGCAGGTGGAAATGCGCTTGACAAAGCAGTGTCGGCTCGGTCAATTCGAAAACATTCACCAGGGGAGTCCCGGCAAGGGGCTGAGATACTGCTGGCTATCGCGGCGCAGTGACCCGTTGAACCTGATCCAGTTCATACTGGCGTAGGGACGGTGCAAGCGCTTTGCGGGAGTTTACGCCCGAAGACCTGTTTTCAAGCAGGTCGACCAAAGCGTCTTTTCATCCTTCCGGCACAGAACTGGGTCTCCAATGCATGAGCAAAGGAGCCTCAAGATGAATGCCCTAACCCCAGCCGTCTCAACGGGACCGCTGCCTGCCTCACGGAAAATCCACAAGCCCGGCGTCCTCCATCCGCACATCAAAGTGCCGATGCGCGAAATCTCCGTCCATCCGACAGCGGGCGAGCCGCCCATCACCGTCTACGATCCGTCCGGCCCCTATACCGACCAGACTGTCGAAACCAGCATCGAAAAGGGCCTCGCCCGGCCTCGCCACGAATGGATCACGGCGCGGGGCGATGTCGAAGCCTATGACGGCCGCCATGTGCGGCCGGAAGACAATGGCTTCGTCACGGGTGAGCGCCTGACGCCGGAATTTCCCATTCGCAACCGGCCGCTAAGGGCCAGGGCCGGCAAGGCGGTGACACAGCTTGCCTATGCGCGCGCCGGCATCATCACGCCCGAGATGGAGTTCGTCGCCATCCGCGAAAACCTCGGCCGGGAAATCGCCCGCGGCAAGCTGCAACGCGACGGTGAAAGCTTCGGCGCGGCTATTCCCGATTTCGTCACGCCGGAATTCGTACGCGACGAGGTGGCGCACGGGCGGGCGATCATTCCAGCCAACATCAACCACCCAGAGAGCGAACCGATGATCATCGGGCGCAATTTCCTCGTCAAGATCAACGCCAATATCGGCAATTCCGCTGTCACTTCCTCGATGGCCGAAGAGGTCGAAAAAATGGTCTGGGCGATCCGCTGGGGCGCCGATACGGTGATGGACCTGTCGACCGGCCGCAACATCCACAACATTCGCGACTGGATCCTGCGCAATTCACCGGTGCCGATCGGCACGGTGCCGCTTTACCAGGCGCTCGAGAAGGTCGGCGGCATCGCCGAGGACCTGACCTGGGAGGTGTACCGCGACACGCTGATCGAGCAGGCCGAACAAGGCGTCGACTATTTCACCATCCATGCCGGTGTGCGGCTGCATTACATCCCGCTGACCGTCGACCGGGTCACGGGCATCGTCTCGCGCGGTGGCTCGATCATGGCCAAATGGTGCCTGCACCATCACCGGGAAAGCTTCCTCTATGAGCATTTCGAGGAGATCTGCGACATCTGCCGCGCCTATGACGTATCCTTCTCGCTCGGCGACGGCCTTCGTCCGGGCTCGATCGCCGATGCCAATGATGCGGCGCAATTCGCCGAGCTGGAAACGCTCGGCGAATTGACGCAGATCGCCTGGGCCAAGGATTGCCAGGTGATGATCGAAGGTCCCGGCCATGTGCCGATGCACAAGATCAAGGAGAATATGGACAAGCAGCTCGCTGTCTGCGGCGAGGCGCCCTTCTATACGCTTGGACCACTGACGACCGACATTGCGCCGGGCTATGACCATATCACCTCAGGCATTGGTGCTGCCATGATCGGCTGGTTCGGCACCGCCATGCTCTGCTATGTCACGCCCAAGGAGCATCTCGGCCTTCCCGATCGCAACGACGTCAAGATTGGCGTGATCACCTACAAAATCGCCGCCCATGCCGCCGATCTGGCGAAGGGCCATCCGGCAGCGAAAGTCAGGGATGATGCCCTTTCCCGCGCGCGCTTCGAGTTCCGCTGGGAAGACCAGTTCAACCTGTCGCTCGACCCCGAAACCGCGCGGTCCTTCCACGACCAGACCTTGCCCAAGGAGGCGCACAAGCTGGCGCATTTCTGCTCGATGTGCGGGCCGAAATTCTGCTCCATGCGTATCTCCCACGACATCCGCGCCGAAGCCCAGAAGGAAGGCATGGCGGCGATGGCGGCGAAATACCGCGAGGGCGGCGATCTCTACATGCCGGCTGACGAGACCGGCGTAGCGCTCATGCCAGAGGCGCCGGAGCCATCATGAGGGTGTTGGTCAAAGGGGCCGGCGTCGCCGGCCTCACCGCCGCCTTCGAACTCGCCGCCCGCGGCGCGACGGTCACAGTCGCTGAGATCCGGCAGACCCTTGGCGGCAATGCCTCGTGGTTCGCCGGCGGCATGCTGGCGCCATGGTGCGAGCGTGAAAGCGCCGAGCAGCCGGTGCTGGATCTCGGACGCGTCGCCGCCGACTGGTGGGATGCGGCACTGCCGGATCAGGTGACACGGGCCGGAACACTGGTCGTGGCCATGCCGCGAGATGCCGGTGAGCTTGACCGGTTCGCCAGTCGCACGTGGGGGCATCGGCGTGTCGACGGAGATGAAATCGCGTTCCTGGAGCCCGACCTTGCCGGCCGCTTTCGCCGCGGGCTGCTGTTCCCCGACGAAGCCCATCTCGACCCGCGCCGGGCGATGGCGGCACTCCATGACAGGTTGTCGGCCATGGGTGTCGAATTCCAGTTCGATGTCGATATCAGGCGGATTTCCGGTTTCGATCGTTGGATCGACTGCACGGGAATGGCAGCAGCCGATGACAGGCTGCGCGGCGTTCGCGGCGAAATGCTGATCCTGCGCGCGCCTGATATCTCGCTGTCTCGCCCGGTCAGGCTGCTGCATCCGCGCTTTCCACTCTATGCGGTGCCGCGCGCCGACCACCGTTTCATGATCGGCGCGACAATGGTTGAAAGCCAGTCCGCCGGTCCGGTGACGGCACGTTCGATGATGGAGCTGCTGAGTGCCGCCTATGCCCTCCACCCGGCCTTTGGCGAGGCCGAGATCGTCGAAACCGGTGTCGGCGTTCGTCCGGCCTTTGCCGACAATCTGCCGCGGGTCGAAACGAACGGCGGGATCATCGCGATCAACGGGCTTTATCGACACGGTTTTCTCCTCGCCCCCGCCATGGCGCGCCAGGCCGCCGACCTGGTTTTCAGCCAGGACAGAACCAAGGAGCTTGCTCATGAAACTGACCGTCAACGGCGAAGCGCGTGAGGTTGCCACCGCCACCACGCTAGCCGAATTGCTTGCCGCGCTCGACTATGAGGGCGACTGGCTCGCCACCGCCGTCAACAGCGACCTGGTGCACAAAGCCAGCCGGACGGCGTTCTGCTTGAACGAAGGCGACCGGATTGAAATCCTCTCGCCCATGCAGGGAGGCTAGCATGTTCGACCTTCTGGGGACGACGCTTCAATCCCGCCTGCTGCTCGGCACGGCTCAATATCCTTCGCCGGCCGTCCTTGCCGATGCAGTCAGGGCGTCGGGCACGTCGGTGGTGACCGTCTCTTTGCGGCGTGAGATGGCGGGCGGCAGGGCCGGCGAAAAATTCTGGTCGCTGATCCGCTCGCTCGGCACGAGAATCCTGCCCAACACGGCCGGCTGCCACTCCGTCAAGGAAGCGGTCACCACCGCGAACATGGCGCGCGAGGTCTTCGGCACGACCTGGATCAAACTCGAAGTGATCGGCAACCACGACACGCTGCAGCCGGACGTGTTCGGCCTGGTCGAAGCCGCCCGTATCCTGTGCGAGGACGGCTTTGCGGTATTCCCCTATACCACCGACGATCTCGTCGTCGCCGAGCGGCTGCTGGAAGCGGGCTGCAAGGTCCTGATGCCGTGGTGCGCACCGATCGGTTCCGCCTTGGGACCGGTCAACATGACGGCGCTGCGCTCGATTCGCGGACATTTCCCAGGCGTCCCCCTGATCGTGGATGCGGGGCTGGGACGGCCGTCGCACGCTGCCACCGTCATGGAACTCGGCTTTGACGCCGTGCTGCTGAATACGGCGGTCGCCAGGGCGGCCGATCCCGTCGGCATGGCGCGTGCTTTCGGCAAGGCGGTCGAGGCCGGTCGTGAGGCTTTCAGCTCAGGAATGCTCGAACCGCGCGACGTCGCCGTGCCATCGACGCCGACGATCGGCAGGGCCGTTTTTTCATGAAGCTCGATCCCTTCTACCTGATCGTCGACAGCGCTGCCTGGATCGAGCGGCTGGTGCCGCTCGGCGTCAATCTGGTTCAGCTTCGCATAAAGACCATGGATGAGGCCGGATTACGCGCGGAGATCCGCTCAGCGAAGGCTTTGTGCGCTCGATACCGGTGCCAGCTGATCATCAATGATTACTGGCGGCTGGCGATCGAGGAAGGCTGCGACTTCGTTCATCTCGGTCAAGAGGATTTGCAAGCCGCCGACCTGACGCGGATACGGGCAGCCGGCGTGAGGCTCGGATTGAGCACCCATGATCATATCGAACTGGAAACGGCGATAAAAGCCGAACCCGACTACATCGCGCTTGGCCCCATCTACCCGACCATCCTGAAGAAGATGAAATGGGCGCCGCAAGGGCTCGAACGGGTCAGCGAATGGAAGCGTCGGGTCGCGCCTGTTCCACTGGTGGCCATCGGCGGCCTTAACCCGGACCGGCTCGATGGTGTCTTCGCGGCTGGCGCCGACAGCGCGGCAGTGGTGACTGACATTACATTGAATGCCGATCCCGAAGCACGCACCAGAGAGTGGATGGAAAAGACAGATCGATGGCGCTGAGGCGAGAACCGCATGTGCTTGTCGTTGGCGGATCGGACTCCAGCGGCGGGGCTGGAATTGCACGTGATATCGAGACGATCTCTTCCATTGGCGTGCGCACCTGCCTTGCTGTCACCGCGCTGACAGTGCAGACGCACGAAGCTGTCATGGAAATCCATCATTCGCCATCTCGCCTAGTGGCCGAGCAGATGCGCGCCGCGCTGCAGGCCAACGAGGTGGCCGCCATCAAGATCGGCATGCTCGCGGCGGCTGAGATCGTCGTTGCCGTTGCCGGCGTGCTGCGCGAGAATCCGCAGGTGCCGGCAGTACTTGACCCGGTGCTGGCCTCGACCTCAGGCCGGGCGCTCCTGGAAGCAGGCGCCATCACCGCCATGAAGCGCAATCTGATGCCGCTTTGCCGTCTCGTCACCCCCAATCTCATCGAGTTGGCGCTCCTTGTCAGCTCGGAATTGGCGATGGATGAGGGAAGCGCGCTTCAACAAGGACAAAGACTGCTGGCCGCCGGACCTCAGGCCCTGCTGATCAAGGGCGGCCACGCATCGGGACCTAGATCAACCGATATTTTATTGCGCTCCGATCAAGAACCAATCCACTTCGACTTGCCACGCCTTGCCGTATCGATGCGCGGGACGGGTTGCGTGCTGGCCAGCGCGATCGCGGCGCATCTGGCGAAGGCGAGCCCACTCGAAGACAGCGTGCGCAAAGGCAAGCGGTTTGTTTTCGAGAAGCTCCAGAGGCAAACAGCCGAATGACAGTGGCTTTATGCCAAGTCGATCTGCCCGCATGAGCGGCGCCATCTTTCGACACATCGGCGCTGTGCGTATCAGTAAGGAGGTCGGTTGGGGGCAATCCCTGGTCCCAATGGCATTCACTAGCGTGTCGGCTATGATGATCCGTACACGATTTATCTGACGCGACAGCCATGATCCCAACCGCCCGGCGACCGAGTCGGCCCTGTGCTAGCGCAACGGTCGACCCTGTGCGGGATGACATATTTTACAACAGCGCCTGGCGGACCACTTCCAAAGCCGGCATACTTCCAACCCTCGCCACGCAAAAAACGAGTTGACAAATGCGAGTATAAGGAATCGCTTAACATGGGAACTATCTTGGTCGGCAATGGGCAGGGTGGCTCGACGGTCTTTGGGAGAAGACGCCATGCAGCAGCTGCAGCACCTAGCGGAATTCGGTGGGATGACCGCCACGCAATGGCCTATACATTCCCTTGAGGAGTGGACTGCGGAACTGAAATCGATCTGCGGAAATTTCAACACGCAACGGGCCGAGCACACCCTCGTAACCGGCAATGCCACCATACTGGATGCAGGCGGGCTCGACCTTGCTCAGGTGGCGAACGATCTCGACGTGATCCGCCGCGACGTCGCCGATATCAGGATCGACTATAGCGAAAATCTCTTCCTGTTGCTGCAACTCGAAGGGAGTTGCGGTATCGAACAGAACGGAAGGCAATCTATCATTACCCCGGGCGACTGCATTCTCGTCGACAGCTCCAGCCCATCGATCTTCCATTTCGGCGGCCGTTTTTCCAACCACCTCTCGGTGCATCTCCCCCGCCAGTTGATCTTCGCCGACAAATCAGCACGGGTCGAAGTTTCACGCAGGGTAGAAGCGGAAGACCCGATGTCGGCGATGCTGCGAGCGGTCGTTGCCAAGCTTCTGAAAACAGACGCAAGCGACAAGCGAGCACCGCATCTGCGCGACCTCCTCTTCAGCACGACACGCCAGGCTTTCGCGACCGATAGTGAGATGGATGAGCCGCTGCTCTCGGACAGTTCCGGCGGCAGGTTGGAAGTCGTGCAGATACTCATCGACAGATATCTCACTGACGAGCATCTGACGCCGCAATGGCTTGCCGACAAGGTTGGTATTTCGCTGCGCACGCTGCAGGAGGACTTCAATGCACTTGGCACGACGGCGACATCGCTGATACGAATGCGCCGCCTGCATCTTGCTCACGAACAACTGGCGCAGATGAAGAACACCACGAAGGCGACCACGATCGCCGAGGTCGCCTATTCCGCTGGTTTCAACGATATCTCATATTTCAACCGCTGCTTCCGAAAGGCCTTCGCCTGTTCGCCAAAGGATATTCTCCAGCAGTGATAGCGCTGCGCTTTTGTCCTATTCGCGCCGCGTTCGAATCCAAGACAGAAACGGCGGCTTCAATATGAATGCTCCTCACAAATTGCTTTGGGAGGAGCTCGGATATGAAGCGCTACACGCTGTTCATCGGCGGCAAGCCGGTGGAAACCGCACGCCACGCCGATATCCTTAATCCTTCGACCGGGGAAGTTGTCGGCGCAATGCCCCTGGCCACGGTGGGGGACCTCGACGCAGCTGTTACTGCGGCAGCGGCTGCGTTCGAAAAGTGGCAGTTGAAATCGAGTCTGGAGCTGGCCGACGCCTGCCGCGCCATTGCCGCCAAGATAGAAGAAAATTCAGAAGAGCTTGCGCGCCTGTTGACGCTCGAACAGGGAAAGCCACTCAATGGTCTCGGCTCTCGCTTCGAGATCGGTGGTGCTGTCGCGTGGACCCGCCACACCGCGGAAATCGAGCTTCCTGTCGAAGTCCTGCAGGATACGCCTGAAGGTCGCGTGGAGTTGCATCGCAAGCCCATCGGCGTTGTCGGCTCGATCACACCATGGAACTGGCCGGTGATGATTGCCTGCTGGCACATCATTCCCGCAATCCGCGCCGGCAACACCGTTGTCATCAAGCCATCACCCCAGACACCATTGTCGACCATTCGCCTTGTTGAGCTGATGAACGAGGTTCTGCCGGCGGGCGTCGTCAACGTCGTCACTGGCGAGAACGAGATTGGCGCCGCCATGTCCGCCCATCCAGGCATCGCCAAACTGACCTTCACCGGCTCCACCTCCACTGGCAAGAAGGTCATGGCCAATGCCGTCGATACGCTCAAGCGGCTCACATTGGAATTAGGCGGCAACGACGCCGGCATCGTGCTCCCCGACGCCGACCCCAAGGAAATCGCCGAAGGGCTGTTCTGGGGCGCCTTCATCAACAACGGCCAAACCTGCGCCTGCCTGAAGCGCCTGTATGTCCATGACAGCCTTTATGACGCCGTGTGCGAAAGCCTCGTCGCCTATGCAGCCCACATTCCGGTTGGCGACGGCCTGTCGGAACAATCGATCCTTGGTCCCGTGCAGAATCGGATGCAACTCGACATCGTAGCTTCCTATGTCGAGGATGCACGCGCCAAAGGCGGCCGCGTTCTGATCGGCGGCCAGAGCAACGGTGGAACCGGTTACTTCTATCCGATCACAATCGTTGCCGATGTCGACCATGGCTGCGAGCTCGTCGATCGCGAGCAATTTGGCCCCGCCCTGCCAATCATCCGCTACACCGACCTCGCCGACGTGATCGCGAAGGCCAACGACAATCCGGCGGGCCTCGGCGGCTCCGTCTGGGGCCGGGATACGGCAAAGGCGAAACAGGTGGCCGGCCAACTGGAATGCGGCACCGTGTGGATCAACAAGCATGGAGCAATCCAGCCGAATGCGCCCTTTGGTGGGGTAAAGCAGTCCGGGATCGGCGTTGAATTCGGCGTCGACGGGCTGAAGGAATTCACCACCATTCAAACGATCTTTTGCTGACACCAACGCTGTCGCGAGCGTCTGCCCGCCCGCATCGGAGCAACCCATGAACGAATTCGACTATATCATCGTCGGTGGCGGCTCGTCCGGCTGCGTCGTTGCAGCCCGGCTGTCGGAGAATCCGCAGAACAAGGTCCTGCTCATTGAAAGCGGCGCGCGCGACACCGACAAATTCATCCATATCCCGGCGACGTTCTTCAAGGTGATCGAGAAGGGCAAGGATGTGCACTTCTACGTGTCCGAGCCGGACAAGGGGTTGAACGGCAAGCCCAACGTCGTGCCACAGGGCAATGTGATCGGCGGCGGCAGTTCCTTGAACGCCATGATCTATATTCGTGGCCAGCAGCAGGATTACGACACCTGGGCGCAAATGGGATGCCGCAACTGGTCCTATGACAAGGTTCTTCCTGTGTTTCGCGACGTTGAGGCCAATCAGCGCCTTTCGGGCGAATTCCATGGAGCAACCGGCTATCTCAAGGTCTCCGATCGCCGCTTTGGTCATCCCCTGTCCTGGGCCTTCATCCGGGCAGCACAGGAGGCCGGCCTTCCGTATAACGAAGACTTCAACGGCAAGGTGCAGCAAGGCGTCGGCTTCTACCAGACGACAACGCACAACGGCCGGCGCTGGAGCGCTGCGCAAGCCTTCCTGCGCGATGCCGAGAAGCGCGCGAACCTGACCATACTAACCGAAACCCGCGTCCACAAAGTTCTGTTTGTAGGCAGGAAAGCGGTCGGTGTGCTGACCGAGAATGGCGTCACCTATAAGGCTCGGCGCGAGATTGTTCTAACGGCAGGCGCGCTTGCCACACCCAAGATCCTGCAACTCTCGGGCATCGGCGAGGCCGAACATCTGAAGAGCCATGGGATCGACGTGATCGTGGATCTGCCGGGGGTCGGGGAAAATTATCAGGATCACCTCGAGGCCACGGTTCAGGCGGAGGTCAAGGATCCGATCTCGCTCTTCACCCAGGACAAGGGGCTGAAGGCGGCGGGCCACATGCTGCAATATCTTCTCACCAAGACCGGCCTCCTCACATCCAATGTTGTGGAGTCGGGCGGCTTCGTCGATACGGCCGGGACCGGCCAGCCGGATATCCAGTTTCATGTCCTGCCAACCTTCATCGGCTTTGCCGACCGGGCCGTGGAACCAGGTCACGGGATTGCCATCGGTCCTTGTTTCCTGAGGCCGCAATCACGGGGCACGGTCAAGCTGCGTTCGGCCAATCCTAGGGATAGTGCCCTGTTCAACGCGAATTCCTTCTCCAGTCCTGCCGATCTCGACACGCTCGTACGCGGGGTGGAATGGGCGATCCGGATCATTGAAGCCCCATCGCTCGCCCGCATCGTGAAGCGGCGTGTCCTGCCCACGCCCGGACTCGAGCGAGATCCCGAAGCCCTGCGGGACTATATCCGCTCGATTTCGAAGACGGTTTTTCATCCTTCGGGCACGGCCCGGATGGGCAGGCCGGACGACCGCATGGCCGTTGTTGGCGAGGATCTCGCGGTCCGCGGCGTAGAAGGGCTACGCGTGGCGGACGCCTCCATCATGCCAACCCTTGTCTCGGGCAACACCAATGCACCGGTCATCATGATCGGCGAGCGCGCCGCCCGCTTCATGCTGGGTAGGGACCTCGTCGCATGAAGTGACGGGATTTCGGACGACCTACTGATTTCAACAGTTCTTTGGGAGGAGAAAGCATGAAACGCACAACGATACTTCTGTCGGCATCGACGGCCGCGCTTATCCTGGCGAGTGGCTCAGCCATGGCTGCAGCGCAATGTGGATTGAACAACGGTCAGAAGGCGACCGGCGAGCCGATCAGGGTTGGTGCCCTGGTCGGTCAAACTGGCCCTGACGACTTCTCGTCTTCAGCCGACGCCGCGCGCGCCTATTTCAACTGTCTCAATGCCAATGGCGGTATCCACGGCCGCCCGATCGAATATCTGGTTGAAGACGACCAGTGGAACCCGGAAGTCGCGAGCCAGGTTGCGACCAAGCTGGTAAAGGACAAGGGCGTCGTCGCGCTGGTTGCCAACGGCTCTTTTGTTGAGATGGGCGTCAACGCCAAGCTCTACGCAGAGGAGGATGTCATGGCGATGGCGGCAGCTTGCGCCGTCGCCGAATGCTTCGAATCGAAGAACATTGTTTCGACCAATGAGGGACCCCTGCCCTCGAGCGTCGGAGCAGCCCAATGGGCCGTCGCCAATCTCGGTTCAAAGAACGTCGTTTGCATCGGGCTCACCATCCCCTCGGTCGGTCCCTATTCCTGTGGCTGGACCGAGAAGTACATGCAGTCCAAAGGACTCTCCGGCTCCAGTCTTTTGCTCGATCCGGGCGCGGCAGATATGAATGCCTCCGTTCTGGAAACCGTAGCGAGCGGCGCCGACACCGTTCTCGTGAACCTGCCGCGAGGAATGGCCGCAGCCTACCTCAAGGCCGTCGAGGAACAGAACCTGCGCGATAACTTCAAGTGGATATCCTCGACACCCCTCTATGATGCCGCGGTTCCCGCCATGCTCGGCGCCTATTGGAATGGTGTCATGAACGTCAATATCGAGCTCACGCCGATCGATGGCACCGGTCCAGACGCCAGCAACTGGCGCGCGATCATGGACAAGTATGCTCGCCCGGAGGATCCGCGCGACACCTTCAGCCAGTCGGGCTATCTCTCCGCCCGCTTCTTCACCGATGCCCTCCTGAAGCTCGATCCGGCGACCATTGATCGCAAATCGGTCTCAGAGGCGATCCGGGGAATCAAGAACGAGACCTCGGACCTGCTCTGCGGCCCCTACTACGTTGGCAAAGCCGACCGGCACATGCCCAACCATGCGAACATGATGGTTCAGATTTCGGGCAACGGCTTCAAGGTCGTCGGCGGCTGCACTGACGTCGACAGCGCGTATCTCGATCCTATCCGCTCCGCGGAAAAAGCCCTCGGCATAGCAAACTGATCGGCGAAGACATGAACGTCCTTGGCCTGTTCCTCGTATCCGGCCTTGCCGTCGGCGCACTCTATGCACTCGGCGGGGTTGGGCTGGTGCTGCTCAACCGCGCCACCGGCGTGCTCAATTTTGCCTACGGCGCCATCGGCGCCGTGGGCGCCATGGTCGCCTGGCAACTGCTTGAATGGCAATGGCCCGAGCCCGTTGCTTGGGTAGCCTGCATCGGGATCGCCCTCGCCCTGTCCGTCTCCTATGGCCGGCTGATCGCGCCGGGCCTCGCGCATCGCGAACCCATCGTCAAGGCGGTCGCTACGCTCGGGTTTGCCCTCGCTTTGCTCGGCGCCATGAACCTCCTGTGGGTGGTTACACCGCGCAAGCTGACACTCACCCTCGACGGGGCCTCCATGTCGATCCTAGGTCTGAGAATCACCGGAATCCGGATTTTGTCACTGCTTGCAGCTTTCAGCATTACCATCGGAATGGGTGTCTTCCTGATACGCACCCGCATTGGTTTGATGATGCGTGCGCTCGCCGACAACCGTGAGGTCGCATCGATCCTGGGTACGCCGGTAATCAGGGTGGAGACGATCGCCTGGGCCATTTCAGGCGTGCTCGCTGGTTTCACTGGCTTGATGTTTGCATCCCTCGTGCGACTTGACCCCGCAGTGCTGACCTTCCTCGTCATTCCCATCATCGCGACCACCATCCTCGGTCGCCTCACATCCATACCCGCGACTTTTGCCGGCGGCCTTGCCATCGGCGTCCTTGAAAGCGTGGTCACACTCTACAAGCCGTTCGCGCCGTTCCGCGTCGCAACGCCCTTTATCGTGGCTATCCTTGCCATGATGTGGCTCCAGCGCGGCCGTAGGCTGACCTTTGCCGGACAGGACTGAGAGCATGCAAGCAGAGCAAAAGCCTCTTTCCGGAATTCTGGCGCCTTCTGGCATGAGCCCAGCCGGCTTTTCGTTCGGCCGCTATGCACCGCAGCTTTTTTTCGTCGGCGCGGCCATCGTGGTGCCGTTTGTCGCAAGCGCCTTATGGCTCAAAGTCTTGACCGCCGTGGCGATCTACACACTGACCTCCGCCAGCATCGCGGTCCTCTATCGGCGTCTCGGCCTTGTGTCTCTGGCCCAGGTCTCGCTCATGGGGTGCGGCGGCTGGGTGGCGCTCCGTTTCGGCCATGGCTTCAAACTGCCATTCGAACTGAACCTTCTTGCCGGCGGCCTCTTTGCCGGACTGATCGGCATGATCCTCGCCTATCCGGCGCTGCGAATGCGCGGCCTTTATCTGGCGCTCATCACGTTGATGGCGGCGGGTGGCTTCGGTATCCTCATCAATGTCATTCAGTTCCCCAATGGGGGTGGCGGCTTTGCCGGTTTCGAAGTCAAGGCGATCGGTTATCTGCCACGGCCGGCGATCGCACAATCGGACGCGGCCTTCTTCAGCTATTGTCTGATCGTGGTGGCCGTCGGCTTCCTGTTGATCGACATCCATGAACGCAGCCGCGCCGGCCGTGGTTGGGCGCTTATTCGCAAAAGCGAGGCCGCCGCCATGGCCGCGGGTGTCAATGTGACGCTCTATAAAGTATGGGGCTTTGCCCTTTCCGGGTTTCTCGCCGGCATTGCGGGTGCCTTGCTCGCGGGCAATCTCCAACTGCTTGATGCACGCTCTTTCCCGCCCGCGGAATCGGTGATGATCTTCGCGCTGACGGTCGTCGGCGGCGCCTGGCACTGGTATGGCGCCGTGATCGCGGCACTGCTCTATCGGCTCCTCCCGGCCTTCCTCAACAACCTCGGCGTGGACGGCAACGCGGCCTACATCATCTTCGGATTTGCCCTTATTCACGCGCTTTCCACGGCTCCCAGGGGGCTGGCCGGACAGCTGTCGGATGGTTTGAAGCGGTTGCGCAAGACGGAGCCCTCCGCATGATCTCGATCGAGAATCTATCCGTTGCCTTCGGGGGAGTTACCGCGCTCAATGCGGTCACCGTCGAACTCACACAGCCGGTCTGCGGTATCATCGGGCCAAACGGGGCCGGCAAAACGACCCTTCTCAACGTATTGTCCGGCTTCGTTCTGCCCCAAAGCGGCTCAATCCACATGATGGACACCGACATACTGCCGATGAAACCACATCGGCGGGCTCGCTGGGGCCTGCGCCGTTCCTTTCAGAAGGAACAGGTGGTGGACGAACTGACGGTGGAGGACAACGTCCACGTCATGATCGACCAACTCGGACTGTCGGCGGCTGAACGGCTCCGTGCGACAGCTGCCGCGCTCGATTTTGTCGGGCTCACGGCGCTACGCCGAGCCTCGGCTGGAGGGTTGAATGCTTTTGAGCGTCGGATGATCGAAATCGCGCGCTGCGTCGTGGGACGCCCACGGGTGATCCTTCTGGATGAACCGGGAGCAGGCTTTTCCCAGGGCGAGGTCGAGAAATTGCGGCAAGTCATCTCCAGTATTCACGACGTAACCAGATCCATAACCCTGCTGATTGATCACGATGTCGATCTGATCCAGGCGGTTTGTCGGGAAACCATGGTGCTCGATTTTGGTTCGTTGATCGCCGTTGGCGACACCGCCAGCGTGCTGACCGATGAGAAAGTCCGCGCCGTCTATCTCGGCATGGAAGACGCTGCATGAGCACCCTGACAGTTCGTGATCTGGCGATTGATCGGGGCGGCAAGCGTGTCGTCAAGGACCTGTCCTTCACGCTGGTAAGCGGCCAGATTACTGCCCTTCTCGGGCCGAACGGCGCCGGCAAGAGCTCACTCGTCTTGGCGCTCGCCGGTGCGATCCCGATCGCGGCAGGCACAGTCGAAATCGACGGCAAACCGCTCACCGGCAAATCGCCCGAAGCCATCCGCGCGGCTGGCGTCGCCGCCGTGCCGGAGGGGCACCGGGTGCTCAACGGCCTCAACGTCGACGACAATTTGAAAGCCGCCGGTTTTCAGCTGTCTGCACGGGGTGCCGCCGAAGCCGTCGAGGAAGTCTACACGATCTTCCCTGAACTGGCCGAGCGAAAGCAACAGCGCGCGGGTACGCTCTCTGGTGGACAGCAACAGATGCTGTCGCTCGGCCAGGGTCTGGTCGCGCAACCAAAATTCATTCTCGCCGACGAGATGTCGCTCGGCCTTGCACCGCTGATCGTCAAGCGGCTGATGGATGTGCTGAGCAGACTGGCCCAGCACGGTACCGGCATACTCCTGATCGAGCAGTTTACCGCGCTCGCGCTGAAAAATGCTCAGGCGGCCCACGTGATGTCGCGTGGCCGTTTCAGCTTCAGCGGTACCCCCGCGAATCTTCAACAGCAACCGGATATCCTTCATCGGGCCTATCTCGGTTGAAGAGCAACGTCTTGGTATTGATGCGTTGTGCTCCACGAAGTGCCGCAGGGCTGGCCAACATTCGCTTTCCAGAGCGCAGCTGACCATTCAGACTAAGCCGAGACGACGAAACCCGGCCCGGCGATGACAGGGCCGCTGCATTGCATTCCGCCTCCGCTGGCCGCGATCGTTTTTCAAAGTGGCGTCGCAGCATCGAGGTGCCGACAGTGGTGGCGCCGACGCGCGCTCTGGCGCGTCCCGCAACGGCCTGATTACCACAATGCCATGCGCTGGACGCTCCCCTGACGCGGCCGCCGTCTTCGCCAAATAGCCGCGCCGATCCAGGCGCGAAATGGAGCGTGATCTGTCAGCTTTCCGCCGTCAGACGTAGCGGTTGACGATGTTTTCCAGCAATTCCTGGCGTCCGGAGCGCGGCTGCGGCTCGATCTTCTTCTTCACCACGCGTTCGGCGATGTCTTCCAGCGTGCGCTTGCCGGAAAGCATCGCCTTGGCCTCGGTGCTGTTCCAGCCGGCGTAGCGCTCGGCCAGCGGCGCCGACAACGCCTTGTCCTCGACCATGCGAGCCGCAGCCTTCAAGCCACGTGCGCAAGAGTCCATGCCGCCGATATGGCCGATCAGCAGGTCCTGCGGATCGAGCGACTGGCGGCGCAGCTTGGCGTCGAAATTGGTGCCGCCGGTCTTGAAGCCACCGGCCTGCAGGACCTGGTAATAGGCCAGCGCCATCTCCGGAACGTTGTTGGGGAACTGGTCGGTGTCCCAGCCCGACTGGTAGTCGTTGCGGTTCATGTCGATCGAGCCGAACACGCCGAGCGCATTGGCCAGCGCCAGTTCGTGCTCGAAGGAATGGCCGGCCAGGATGGCATGGCCCTGTTCGATGTTGAGTTTTACTTCCTTTTCCAGGCCGAAGCGCTTGAGGAAACCGTACACCGTGGCGACATCGTAGTCATACTGATGCTTTGTCGGCTCCTGCGGCTTCGGCTCGATCAGGATGGTGCCCTTGAAGCCGATTTTGTGCTTGTAGTCGACGACGAGGCTGAGGAAGCGGCCGGCCTGTTCCTGCTCGCGGCCAAGGTCGGTGTTGAGCAGCGTCTCATAGCCCTCGCGCCCGCCCCACAGCACATAGTTCTCGCCCTTCAGCCGCTTGGTGACGTCGATGCAACTCTTCACCGTCGCCGCCGCATAGGCGAACACATCCGGATCGGGGTTGGTGGCGGCGCCCGACATGAAGCGGCGATTGGAGAACAGGTTGGCCGTGCCCCAGAGCAGCTTGACGCCGGTCTGCTTCATCTTGGTGGCGAAATAATCCGCGATCTCGTCGAGGCGGGCAGCGCTTTCCGAAAAGTCCTTGCCCTCGGGCCGCACGTCGGCGTCGTGGAAGCAGAAATAGGGCGCGCCGAGCAGCGAGAACATTTCGAAGGCGACATCGGCCTTGAGGCCAGTTCCATCGTGTCGATGCCGCCGGCCTTGGGGAACCAGGGACGGTCGAAGGTCTGGCCACCGAACGGATCACCGCCCGGCCAGGCGAAGGAATGCCAGTAGGCGACAGCGAAGCGCAGATGGTCTTCCAACCGCTTGCCGGCCACGACCTCATCGGGGTTATAGAAGCGGTAGGCCAGCGGATTGGTCGAATCCGGCCCCTCATAGCGAATGGACTCGATTCCCCCGAAGAAATCGGTGGTCATTGGAAAACTCCTTTAAATGGCGCGAGATATCGCACGGTAGCGCCGGAAGCCTTTGGAAAGAGCGGACCGTCCTCGGGGCCAGCTGCAGTTTCTACATTGCGGGACAAAGTCAGTTTACAGCCGAAATTCGCCGGCCGTTCTCATCGAAGCGATGCAGGTGCAGCCGGTCAGGTGTCATGCGTAGCGTCCCGTCCGTGAGGCCATGATGCCCTGCGAGGCGTATGATAATTTCGCCCTCATCCGACTCCACATAGGCGATCGTCTCGTTGCCGAGATGCTCGGCGAAACGCAACCTGCCCGTCCAGATGCCATTGGCGTCGTCTATTGCGATATGTTCGGGGCGTACGCCGATCGTGGCGGCGCCTTCGGCTTTTGCACTCTCTCCCGATATCAGGTTCATGCGCGGAGATCCGATGAACGTAGCGACAAACAAGGTGTTTGGCGCGTCGTAGAGTTCCATCGGCGACCCGACCTGCTCGATACGCCCGGCATTCATCACGACGATCTGGTCTGCCAGTGTCATCGCCTCGACCTGGTCGTGGGTGACATAGATCATCGTCGCGTTAAGCCGCTTGTGCAGATCCGCGAGTTCAACACGCATTTGGGTACGCAGTGCCGCGTCGAGATTGGAAAGCGGTTCATCGAACAGGAAAACCTCCGGGTTTCGGACGATCGAGCGCCCGATGGCGACGCGCTGGCGCTGGCCGCCGGAGAGTGCCGCCGGCTTGCGTTGCAGCAGAGGCTTGAGGTGCAGCACCTCGGCAGCGGCTGCGACGCGCGCTTCACGTTCCGCCTGCGGAACCTTGGCGAGCCGCAGACCGAAGTCGATGTTCTGTTCCACGGTCATGTGTGGAAACAACGCATAGGACTGGAAGACCATCGAGATGCCGCGTTTCGACGGTTCCTCGTGGGTGACGTCACGATTGCCGATGGCAATCGATCCCTTCGTCGGTTGTTCCAGGCCGGCGACCATCCGGAGCAGTGTGGACTTGCCACAACCGGACGGACCGACCAGCACGGTGAAAGAGCCATGGGGAATGGAGAGCGTCAGGTTGGGTATGGTCTCGACAGAACCAAAGGTCTTGTTGATGCTCGAAAGTTCGACGGCGGCCATGAATTCCTCCCTAGGTTTCTTTGGTGTCCGACAGAAACGGTCAGCCTTTGACCGCCCCTCCCGTCAGTCCGGCAACGATGTATTTCTGGGCCGCGATGAAGAAGGCGACCGCAGGCAGAATGGTCAGGGATATGAAAGCCAGGGTGCGGTTCCACTCCGAGAGATATTCGCCTCGAAACTGCATCATTCCGAGTGGCCAGGTGAACAGTTCCCGCGAGTTGATGACGACGAGCGGCAGCAGGAAATTGTTCCAGCTCTGAACGAACACGAACACCCCGACGGTCGCCAGAATCGGCGTCGAGAGGGGCAGCGTGAATTGCCAGAAGAACCGGACATAGCCGCAGCCTTCGACATGTGCCGCCTCGAAGAGATCCTTCGGCAACTGTTCGAAGAACGTCTTGAACAGCATGATCGAAAGCGAAAGGCCAAAAGCTGTCTGGGGCAGGATAACGGCCCAGTAGCTGTCGAGCAGCCCGAGGTCACGCACCTTGATGAATAGCGGCAGGATCGCGGTGGCGAACGGAAAGACAAGACCCGCCAGCAGATAGGCTTGCATCATTCTCGACCCAAGAAAGCGGATCTGGGCGAAGACATAAGCCGCCGCCGCTGAGACGATCAGGGTCAAAAACACGGTCAACAGCGAGATGATCAGCGAGTTTCCCATGTAGCGCCAGAACGCCGGATCGCCCAGCATGGCCGCGTAGAACTCGAAGTCCCATTGCTGCGGGATGCCAAAGGGATTGACGCGGAGTTCGCCATTGGTCTTGAAGCCGCCAAAGACGGCGACCGTTAACGGCCCCAGCACGAAACCGGTAAAGACCAGCAGGACGGCGGCCTTTCCAAGCGCTGGAAGAAATCTGAACGCATTCATGACCGGCTCCCCTTGCTAATCTGGCGTTGGTAGAGAACGGCGAAAGCGACAGCGGTGACGAACAGCATGACGCCGACTGCACTTCCGAAGCCGATACGCGTTCGGGTGAGGCCGAAAGTGTAGAGATAGGTGACAATCGTATGCGTGGAGTTGGACGGGCCACCATTGGTGAGCGGGATCACAACGTCGAAGAGTTGCAAGGAGCCGACGATGGAGAAAAACACCGACACGCCGATGGCCGAGGCGATCATCGGCACCTGGACATGGCGCACGATGGCCCAACGCCCAGCGCCTTCCAGCCGCGCCGCCTCCAGCATTTCCCTGGGCACGCCCTGCAGGGCGGCGATATAGATCATCATGTGAAACCCGAAGTATTTCCAGACGACGACCAGCGTAATGGCCGCGAATGCCCAGTGGCGATCCGCGAGAATGAAGACGGGCTCCATTCCCAGCGCGTGGAAGAGAGCGGCGGCCACCCCGGTGTTGCCGTCGAATACGAAACTCCAGATCAGGCCCGAAGCCACCTCGGCCAGGATGAAAGGCAGAAAGAAGATGAGGCGAAACAACGTATTGGCAGGGGTCTTCTCGTAGATCAGCAAGGCGAGGCCCAACGCGATGGGCAGCTGAATGAAAACGGAAACCGCAAGCACGATCAGCGTATTGCGTACTGCTTGCCAGAAGACGGCATGGCCCAGGGCCTGCTTGAAATTGTCCAGACCGATGAAATCTGTCGGTGTGCCGTAGCCGTCCCACTTGAACAGGCTGTAGTACGCGGCGTCGAACAGAGGTAACGCCACAAACAATGTGAAAAGCACCAGCGCGGGCGGCAACATCAGAAGGAGGGCGCTGGTTTGGCTGGTGAAGCGCCTTCCACTACGCATGCTCGGAGCTAGTCCGGGCGCAGCAAGCTCGGTCATTTTCATCCTCCCTGGATGGATTGAAAGACCGGGCGCGTGGTTCGCGCCCGGTCAAAGCCATCAGCGCATGGACCAGGCGTCCTGCACGGTCTTTGCCGCCGCCTCTGGCGTGACGACGCCTTGGGCCAGATCCGCGGCCACGTCCGTGACCGTGGCCCCGACATCGGATCCGAGCGCCTGATCGAGAAAGATCTGATGGAACTTCGAGACAGCGAGCGCCTCGGACATCTTGCGGAAGAAGGGATTCGCAATGCTCTCTTCCACGCCCTTGGCGATCGGTATGAAGAGACCCTGGGCGCCCGCCAGCTTCTGATTTTCGGTGTCGGTCATGTATTTCAGGAATTCGACCGCTTCCGGTGGTGCTCCGGCAATGACCGCGTAACCGTTGATGCCCCCGAACGTGTCGGTGGCCTCGCCGGCCCCACCTGCAACCGCAGGGAAGCGTATGGTTCCGAGCTTGTCGTCCGGAATGCCCTTGCCGCTGACCGAATTCTGCTTCTCGGTCCCGTACTCCCAATCGCCCATGAGATGAAACAAGGCCTTGCCGTCCCCGAACTGGCCCGTCGCCTGCTCGAACGTGGTATCCATGAAACCAGCCTCGAAGGGCTGCAGATCGACGAGTTTCTTGAAGTCCTCGCCAGCCTTCACGAAGGGCGCGGCAGAGAAACCGTCGCCTTCGCCGCCCATGGCCGCGGCCATTCCGTCCTTGCCCGCCTCACGCACCCACAGATAGCCGTAGTAGAAGTGCAGTGGCCATTTGTCCTTGCCGCCAACCATGATCGGCGTGACACCAGCCTCCTTTGCCTTCTTGACCGCTGCCAGAAAATCATCCCAGGTCTTGATGCTTTCAGGGTCGACACCAGCCTTCTTTGCGAGATCGAGATTGGTCCAAAACACCACATCGCTCGCGTTGACCGGCATGCCATAGACTTTTCCGTTGACGGTGAACGCCGACAATCCGGCGCTAGCGATCGACGCCGACCACTGGCTGGTGACGGATGCGGAGATGTCCTGGAGAACGCCGGCTTTGGCCTGTTGCGTGAGCACGCCCCCCGCCCAACTGAAAATGAGGTCCGGTTTCTGATCCGACTGCAGCAGCGTCGTAAGCTTCTGCTTGTAGGCCTCGTTGGCGATGTATTCGAAAGCGATATCGACACCTGGATGCGACTTCTCGAAGTCCGTGGCCATCTTTTGGTGATAGGCCTTTTCGGTATTCGGTACCTCTGGCCGAAGAACGTGGACCGTCACATCCGCGAACGCCGCAGATGCAAAGAATGTGGCCAGAAGCGATGCTGCCCCCAGCATGGGCAAGCCTGACAATTTTTTCATTTCGGTTTCCTCCCTAGAGAACGGGCTTGGCGCCCGCCGCTTGGTTTCAAAGAGTGAGCGTACTTATGGAAAAGGGGGCGAGGTTCAAAGTTGCCGATTCACGGCTGCCCCGGACCGTGATCGTCCTCTCGATATCCTGCGCGTTCTGCACGACGAAGACTTCGCCGCCATCGAGGTTGCGGAAAGCCAGGGTGTTTGCGGCCATCGGGCCACCGGTCTTCAATACGGCCGCGCCCGGTCGCACGAAGCCGGCGAAGTGCTTCATGACGTAGAACTCGGGATTGAAAATGGCGCTGCGCGTGGTGGGATCGACGGTCACCATGGCGTTCTGGCGCCAGCCCCAGGTGCTGACGCCTCCGGGCTCCAGCACCATGTTCCAGTAAAGGTAAGCCTCGGCTCCATTGCTCAGGTAATGCTGGATCAAGTCGAAGACGTAGTGGGCTTGATCCCAACTGTTGGCGCCGTCACCGCATTCGTTTTCGGTCTGAATAATCGGCAGATCTGGAAAGGCCTGGCGCGTTCGCTGCACGCCGTGCTTGCCGGCCCATTGGAATCCCATCCCCTTCACGAAAGAGGCCGCAGCCGGATCCGACAGAATGGTGCCCGCCCAGTCATTGAAGTCGCCGCGCTCGATCGTGCCCGCCCATATCTCGGCATCAAGGCCGGCAGACCTGAAGGCAGCTCCCAGATCGTCGCGGATGAAGTCGCGCATTTTCGCGCCTGTCCAAATGCAGGAAGGAAATTTCTGATCCGAGTTCGGCTCGTTCTGGACGTGCACCGCATTGATCGCGATCCCCTCGTCCTCGTATGCCTTGACGAAACGGACGAAGTAATTCGCATAGGCGTGGCGATAGCGCGGCTCCCAGATCAACGTTCCGTGGTTATGCGCCCGCGGGAACTTCATCCAGGTCGGCGGGCTCCACGGCGAGGCGAAGAGATGGAAATCGTCGCCACGCACCGCGCGCGCGGCCCTGATGTAAGGGATCAGATATTGCCGGTCGCGGGCTATCGAGAAGGTCTCCATGGCGAAGTCCCCCTCGGTCTCGTTGTGGCTGTACCAACTCTCCGCGTAATCGTTGGCCCCGATCGGGAGCCGGCAATAGTTGAAGGCGCAGCCATCGTCCGAGAACAGGGCACCGAGCACCTCGCCGCGCTCGTTTTCGTCGAGATGCGAAAGGGCCTTCCACCCAAGCTCGTTGAAGCAGCCGCCGAAACCCTTGAAGTCGGGCGTAACCACGCCATCCGCCCAGACGGATGGACTGTCCGACGCCTGATGCGCGTCGACGCGGATCGTAGCCCATTGGGCGCTTGGCGAAGACGATCTGAGTTGTGGTGCCATAGCCGCCTGTTCTCCGCGCACAGCTCCGCCGTCGAGGGCAAACTGGAGACGATGCTCCATGCCCTCGCGGGAAAGAGGCGTGCATTGCAAAAATCACCTGCTGTTGCTGCCCATGGGCGGCAACAGTCGTGTTAGCTCGGTCCGGAACCCCTCCCCGGGAGCGATCTGCCGCATCGTTACGCGGCTTGATCTCTTCAGCCTTCATAGGGCATCATGCGCGCTAATGCAATACTTAATTCACAGAATGAAGTAAGTCATGAAACTCAAGGCGGATCAAAATACGACGCGGGCGATGAACCGGCGCCTGATACTCAACTGCCTGCGTCGGGAAGGTGATCTAAGCCGGGTCGAGATAGCTGCGATGACAGGTCTGAGCCCAGCCGCGGTTACCGGTGTCACGGCCGCACTGATCGACGAAGGCATCGTCTTGGAAGGCAAGAGCACCCAAAGCAGCGGCGGCCGCCGGCCGATACCACTCAGCATCGACTATGCCAGACATTGGTCCATCGGGTTCAAGCTGACGGAGGGCCGGCTGGAGGGCACACTCACGGACCTTTCCACCCGTACGCTTGGCGCCTGCGAACTGCCGCTCCCCGACCACGGCCCCGTGGCCGTCGCCCATGCCGTCAAGGAGGGCGTGGCCACGCTTATGGGTGATCGGCGCGAAGGCCGGCAGAAACTTGTCGGCATCGGCATGGCGATGCCAGGATTGGTCGACGTCAACCGTGGCGTCTGTCTGGTTTCGCAGCGCCTGGGATGGTGGGACGTGCCGATCGCGGAAATGATCGCGTCGCAGATCAGCGTACCCGTCTGGGTCGACAACGACGTCAATGCGTTCGCCATAGCCCAGCAGCTCTTCGGACACGGACGGCGACGCAGTTCGGTGCTGGTGTTGATCATAGGCACGGGCGTCGGGGCGGCGCTGATTTTCAATGGCCAGATCCATCGTGGGGCGCGATCCGCGGCTGGCGAGATCGGGTTCCCCGTCAAGGACGGCGATGACTCGATTGCGACGCAGGACCGCTTGAATTGGGATCGGCGTCTCTCCGAGCCAGCCATGGACAGCGCCTGGATTGAAATCAGCAAGCGCTCCCGCAAGCTCCCTGCCGACCTACAGCAGGCCATCGAAGCAGGCGAACGGCTCGCTCTGGACTATCTCAGCGAAGTCGGCCGCGAGATCGGTCACCGGCTCAGCGGCCTGATCGATCTCATCGACCCGGAAGTCGTCATCGTCGGCGGAGAAGCGGTTCGTTTTGGCCCGGCGCTTATCGAGCCCCTCATTGCCGCTGTCCGCGAATCCTCGTTCGCGACCCCGCCGCCGATCGAAATTGACTGGGACAACAACGTCTGGTCCCGAGGCGCTTCGGCACTCGCGATTCAGAAGTTCTTCGACTTCGAAGGCACTGCGGGGTTTGAGCGCGAGAGTGGTGCGCGCCCAACCGGAAACGAACCCTTCACCGAAAGACGCGGCTAGCAATATCTGTGAGGCTGCCGTCGCGGGTGATCGCACCCGCCCGTAGCGACCTGCCCGGTCGTCTTCCGGCCTTTGTCGAAATCCATTGTCGGCCATTGAAGAGGATGCAGCGAGTCCTTGGTGCAGAACGTCTGATTTTAAGTTGGCAGCGAGAGTCACCGGATTGCCGGGCCATTACTGGTTCCGAAGTGAACTCTGGAGACCAGACCAAGTTCAGGCCAGCATGTTATGCAAGTTTGACCCCCTCAGGGGCAGTTCGATGTGGCCGCAATGAACTCAGAGCAGTCCGCCGATCTGCACGCCATTCCATGCCGCCGCCGTCCCGTGCTGCGAAGATTTGCTCTGCAACATTCCGGCCGCTCAGGGGCGTCCGCTCTGCTGCCGGACGCTTTCTCCTCAGACTCATCCGACTAGGATGAGCCCACACGCCGAAGTATATGAGATCGCCGGGCAGTGGGCCCCGACCTTTGTTCCTCATCCAAGGCCTGTGTGGCGTTCTAAATTCCGATTGCGCAGCCATCCTTGCGTGGTTTCTGCATCTGGAGTTGATCAGCAAACCGATCGATCTCAACCACACACAGTCACGCACCTGCTCGGAGTCGGGCAGGTGCAGGATGGCTGTTGTCGGCAAGGCCGTGTGCTTAGAAACGAGCACCCTGAAACCCGCCCAAGGAGCACCCAATTCGCCGACGACCAGTTGAGAACACTCCCCAGAGGCACCATCCAAATGTTGCGACCTCGAACCGAGAAACACGCGGAGCAATCGACTTGACCTCTCGTTTGACACGGAGGCGGGACACAAACCGCCACGCGCATGTTTTGGTGTCAGGCCTCGATTACATGCCAACCGAAACCTTCTTGACAGGCCGGAAAGACCAAGTATTCTCCTCACAGTGAAATTTTTTTCTTACCAGCAATCATCTGGTGAGGGGGATCTGGGGACTTTGCTGCGCCGCGACCGGCGGATCCTGCCTGAATTAACAGCGATCAGAACGAACAATCCCTAGAGGAGGCATGCTCTGATCCACATGATGTGTGCTTTGCGGTCATTCCAGCAACTCTGGGTTGATTAAGTGAACCGACACGCAACGTGGTAGGGCCTGTGCCAGGATGAGATCTACAACAATGGGAGCTAGCAAATGAGTTCACTCGTCGACACAAGCCCTGCAGAGCCGGCGGGGCAACTGCACAGAACCATCGACTGGCGTGGCGCATTCTGGGTGGCCAGCGGCGTGCCACCATTGGTCCTGTTTTCGATCGGCGGCATTGCGGGGACGGCCGGCAACGTCGCCTTCGCGATCTGGATCGCATCCATGACGATGGGCTTTATTCAGTCTTTTACCTATGCCGAAATCGCGGGCCTTTTTCCCAATAAGTCAGGCGGCGCCTCGGTCTACGGGGCAACGGCCTGGCTTCGCTATTCCAAATTCGTGGCACCGTTGTCCGTATGGTGTAACTGGTTCGCTTGGTCACCGGTGCTGTCGCTTGGTTGCTCAATTGCTGCGGCTTACATTCTCAATGCCCTGACGCCCGTGCCCATTTTCACAGCTGCCTCGCCAGAAGTCGCCCAATATCTTGCCGCGAACGTTGGCGCGAGTGCTACAGATGCCCTCGCAGCAGTGACCGCTGCCGCAACGCCCGCCATTCGTACATGGACGCTCTACAGTCATAATCTGGGACCGGTCGGTTTCTCTCTCAACGCCACGTTCTTCATCGGCGCAGTGCTGATGCTCATCACCTTCGCCATCCAACACCGAGGCATTCTTGGAACAGCGGCGGTTCAAAAAGTCGTAGGACTGCTGGTCATCGTTCCACTGCTGATCGTTGGCGTCGTGCCTATCATCACAGGTCAGATCAATTGGGCCAACTATGCTCCCTTCGTTCCGCTCGCCGCCCCCTATGCACCCGCCCCCGGCGCATGGAACATTGGCGGTTGGACGCTTGTTCTTGGAGGTATGTTCATCGCGGCATGGTCCACTTATGCATTCGAAACTGCCGTCTGCTACACGTCTGAGTTCAAGAACCCGGCTACTGATACATTCAAGGCCATTTTCTATTCCGGGCTGTTGTGCATGCTGCTCTTCGTGCTGGTCCCGTTCACCTTTCAAGGCGTGCTCGGATTGAATGGCATGCTGGCTACGCCGATCGTGGACGGCTCAGGCGTCGCCGATGCTCTCGCGGGCATGGTCGGCGGTGGCGGCTTGGTAAAGACCTTGCTCGTCATGCTGATGATCTTGGCGTTGCTGCTCGCCATCATGACGGCAATGGCTGGGTCCTCACGCACGCTTTATCAAGGTTCCGTCGATGGGTGGCTGCCGCGCTATCTTAGCCATGTCAACGAGCATGGTGCCCCCACGCGCGCCATGTGGACCGACCTGATATTCAATCTGATCGTACTGGCCATCGCCTCCGCTGACGCGACAAGCTTCTTCTTTATCCTGGCTGTGTCGAACTGCGGCTACATCATCTTCAACTTCCTCAACCTGAACTCCGGCTGGATACATCGCATAGACAATGGCGCCATCAAGCGGCCGTGGCGGGCACCGACTTGGCTGATTACGCTCGGTGCGCTTTTTGCCTATTGCAATGCGGCCTTTATGGGTGCCGGCGCAAAGGTCTGGAATCCAATGGCTCTATGGGCCGGTTTGATCACCGCAGCTTTGATCCTCCCGGTCTTCTGCTTCCGTCACTATGTCCAGGACGGCGGGAAATTCCCCGAGCACATGCTTGACGACCTTGGCATGACGCCGAGCGACCTGAGCGTCAGGAAAGCTGGCATCCTGCCATACCTGACCCTTCTAGCCGGCATAATGGTGGTGCTGCTTGCCAACTGGTTCTTCGTTCTCTGAGCCAGCCAACCGACGAGGAGGGACCGGCGCGAGCTGGCCCCTCCTAAAAGTTTCGGCAGTCCGAAACCCGCAAGCCGGCGCCAGTCAAATATTCTTGTGATGAATATTTATTGCATCTTAGTTGACATTTGCGTTGCTCCGCTGATACGACTCCGCCCGAGAAATCAGCGACCTTTAGGCCAAAGCTCGGATTTCGAGTCACCCCCGCAATGCGGAATCTGGCGCCCTGGACGCAAAGGGATTTCCTGCCTTGCACGAACGATGAGGAGTCATCCGACCGATGGCGAAAGTGATGGACGGTAAGCTCGCTTCGGCCGACGTGGTCAATCAAGTTAAGGCTGCGACCGCTGACTTGATAGCCTCCAGCGGCGTCACGCCAGGTATTGCTGTCGTTATCGTGGGCGAGGACCCGGCGAGCCAGGTCTACGTCTCCTCAAAGGGCAAGAAGGCCAAGGAGTGCGGCTTCCACTCGGTGCAACACACATTGCCAGCCGATATCAACGAGGCAGAGCTTGTCGAGCTCATCGAAAAGCTCAATGCGACCGCTTCGGTCCACGGCATTCTGGTGCAACTGCCTCTGCCGTCTCACATAGACACAGGGCGGATCATTCAAACGATCGCACCAGACAAGGATGTCGACGGCTTCCATTTCATCAATGTCGGCAAACTCGGCACCGGTGAGCTCGACACAGCTTTCGTGCCGTGCACGCCAGCTGGATCCATGCTGCTGATAGAACGTGCACGCGGCCGTGACCTTTCTGGTCTCAATGCTGTGGTGGTGGGTCGTTCCAACATCGTCGGCAAGCCAATGGCGAGCCTGTTGCTCAACGCGAATGCCACCGTAGCTGTTGCCCACAGCCGAACCAAGGATTTGCCCGCGCTTTGCCGGACCGCTGACATATTGATCGCTGCAGTTGGCCGAGCGGAAATGATCAGAGGTGACTGGATCATGCCGGGGGCAACCGTCGTCGACGTCGGGATCAACCGTGTCTTTAATGGCGAGGGAAAGCCCCGGCTGGTTGGCGATGTGGCCTACGCAGAAGCCGAACTTGTGGCGGGCAACATTACCCCGGTTCCAGGCGGTGTCGGGCCGATGACGATCGCCATGCTCATGGCCAATACCTTGACCGCTGCCCGCCGCGCAGCCGGGCAGGCGCCGCTATCACTTTCCGCTACATCGCGCGCTCAATAGGCGCATCGTCCGCTCAATCCGAACCCTCATTAAGGCAGAACCCATGGCCGAAGTATCATCCGACATCGAGATCGCGCGCGGTGCCAAGAAAAAGCAGATCCAGGAGATCGGCCAGAAGATCGGCATCCCGACCGAGCATCTGCTGCCCTACGGCCACGACAAGGCCAAGATCTCAGCCGAATTCATCAAGTCGGTAAAGGGCAACAAGGACGGCAAGCTGATCCTAGTCACCGCCATCAACCCGACGCCGGCCGGCGAAGGCAAGACCACCACCACGGTCGGCCTCGGCGATGGCCTGAACCGCATCGGCAAGAAGGCGATCGTCTGCATTCGCGAAGCTTCGCTCGGCCCGAATTTCGGCGTCAAGGGCGGCGCTGCCGGCGGCGGCTACGCGCAGGTCGTGCCGATGGAGGACATGAACCTCCACTTCACCGGCGACTTCCACGCCATCACCACGGCGCACAATCTGCTTTCGGCGCTGATCGACAACCACATCTACTGGGGCAATGAGCTCGGCATCGACACCCGCCGCGTTGTCTGGCGCCGCGTCATGGACATGAACGACCGGGCGCTGCGCGAAATCATCTGCTCGCTCGGCGGCGTCGCCAACGGTTTTCCGCGCGAGGCCGGCTTCGACATCACTGTCGCCTCGGAAGTCATGGCTATCCTGTGCCTGTCGAACGACCTGAAGGATCTGGAAAAGCGCCTCGGCGACATCATTGTCGCCTACCGCCGTGACAAGACGCCGGTCTACGCCCGCGACCTCAAGGCCGACGGCGCCATGGCCGTTCTGCTCAAGGACGCCATGCAGCCCAACCTCGTGCAGACGCTGGAGAACAACCCGGCCTTCGTCCATGGCGGCCCGTTCGCCAACATCGCCCATGGCTGCAACTCTGTCGTCGCCACCACCACGGCGCTGAAGCTCGCCGACTATGTCGTCACCGAAGCCGGCTTTGGCGCTGATCTCGGCGCTGAAAAATTCTTCGACATCAAGTGCCGCAAGGCGGGCCTCAAGCCGGCAGCCGCCGTCATCGTCGCCACCGTGCGCGCCATGAAGATGAATGGCGGCGTCAAGAAGGAAGACCTCGGCAAGGAAAACGTCGAGGCGGTGAAGAAGGGCTGCGCCAACCTCGGCCGCCACATCGAGAACATCCGCCAGTTCGGCGTGCCGGCGGTGGTTGCCATCAACCACTTCTATTCCGACACCGACGCCGAAATCCAGGCGATGAAGGACTACGTCGCCTCGATGGGAGAAGAGGCGATCCTGTGCAAGCACTGGGCCAAGGGCTCGGCCGGCATCGAGGAACTCGCCAAGAAGGTGGTGGCATTGGCCGAATCCGGCGCCTCGCAGTTCGCGCCGCTCTATCCCGATGCCATGCCGCTGTTCGAGAAGATCAACACCATCGTCCAGCGCATCTATCGCGGCTCGGAAGCGATCGCCGACAAGTCGGTGCGCGACCAGCTCAAGGCCTGGGAAGACGCCGGCTACGGCAATCTGCCGGTCTGCATGGCCAAGACCCAGTATTCCTTCTCGACCGACCCGAACCTGCGCGGCGCGCCGACCGGCCACACCGTGCCGGTGCGTGAGGTCAGGCTTTCGGCGGGCGCCGGCTTCGTCGTCATCATCTGCGGCGAGGTCATGACCATGCCCGGCCTGCCTAAGGCGCCATCTTCGGAAAAGATATTCCTCAACGAGGCCGGCCAGATCGAAGGCCTGTTCTGAGATGCACGGGTTAGCGGCGACGATTGCTGTGCAAACCGTCATGTGTTCGCCGCACTCCACCGGACTTGCTGCCAGCCAAGACCCGCTGGCAGCAATGCCGTTTTATCCGCACAACGAGGATGTCGCAGGCATGCCGCCGACGGGAGTTGGAAAAGTTTCCGACGAAAATTTCAAGGCCTCAGGAAGCTTCCCGAAATCGCGGGAACTGGAACGGGCGGTCAATTGAACGTCCCGTTCGCATCTCCCACCACCCGTCACTCAGCCGGTCTGCTTGAGGATTCGCCGAGGCCCAGCATCGCGGCGGTGACCGACCGGGTTTTTGTGTCCAACCTCTGCGTACACGGGTATCATGGAGTGCTGAGCGAAGAGACGCGTCTGGGGCAGAAATTTTTCATCGATATCGATTGCGTGTCGGATCTTGAACAATGCGTGCGTGACGACGACTATTCGAAGGCCGTCTGCTACGCCACGCTATGCAACCTCGCGGTCGAGGTGTCGGCTTCCGGCCCCTTTAGGTTGATCGAAACGCTCGGTGACCGTATCGCCGAGAGAGTTCTTGTCGGATTTCCATCGGTGTCTGAGGTGCTGGTCCGGATCCGCAAGCCTTCTGCCCCGATTGCCCACGCCTTGGATCATGTCGGAATCGAAGTACGCCGCGCGCGCAAGTCGCGGGTAGCCTTTGCCCTTGGCAGCAACATAGGCAACAAACAGGCGAACCTTCGCGCCGCATTGTCATTGCTCAGCCTCGAAGAAGGCGTGGAAATCGATGCCGTCTCACATTTCTACAAGACGGCTGCCTGGGGCGCGACGGACCAGGATTGGTTTGTCAACGGCTGTGCAATCGGCTTGACCAGTCTGTCTCCACGCCATCTGCTGCAACGTTGCAAAGCGATCGAAAGCCAGATTGGGCGTACACCAGAGAGACCGTGGGGGCCTCGTCTCATTGATATCGACGTTCTGTTCGTTGGTGACGCGGAAATTCGCCTCCCAGGCTATGCCCTGCCTCATCCGGAAATGTTCAATCGTGCATTTGTGCTGGTACCCTTGGCCGAGATCGCATCGGAGCAAAAAGTAATGGGACGACTTGTCGGGAACGCTGTGGCGCAGCTCCAGCGCATTGCCGGCGACGTCGTTAGACTGGATGACCCCTCTTGATCGATTTCAGCCGGATGTTTGATCCCGAGCTTTGATGGTTCATGATTGTGGTCCGAGTGCATGGGAGCGCCACAACTATAGAGGCGATCCGTTGAGCGATACAGCCTAGTCAAGCGAGCTTCGCTCGGGGGAGACAGGTTATCGATGCGCCGTCCTACAAAGGCTCTGCCCCTCGTGCCGACCGAGATTCACGTCAGTACGGTCGAGGATGACACTTAAAGCGGCAGTGCTGCATTGATGTCTCCACCAGGCGACGCGCTTGATTTGGGTTGACTGCAGGCAGTCGACCGCCAAAAATGAAGTTTCCGCTAGAGCCCATGAGAAGCGACGATCTCAGTGCCATATTCGGCCGATGCGTCCAAGATGCTATGCCAGATGCTATCGGCAAAGCTGGTGAAAACCAGGACGTTGAAGATTGGCGATCCATCGGCGGCGTTGGCGCCGCGCCACAAATTGACGCCGGTGTGGTCGATCGAGGTCGCGGCAGCCGCACCGACGGGGAAGACCGTATCGTCCAGATCGAGCGATGACAGCTTGGCCAGCATCTTGCGCGCGCTTGGGCCGGATATCCGGATCAGCGCCCGGCCGTCTGACTGATCGGAAAGCGACGCCTTGCCTGCAAAACTTTCGCGTAGCGCGTCGACCGGCGATTGCCCCTCCGCGTTGGCAAACAGGGCATAGAACTGGTCGGCCCCTGACCAGATCAGCGTGGCGGACTCGCCCGCGACGGCCTGGGGCGTTGACGGCGCTTCTACATCAAACCGTGCCTTGGCGGCCTTGGCGGTGGCCGGCCCCTGCCCGCGCCGGGCGAAGACCAGGACCAGGCTGAAGTCGCGCACCTCCGACAAGACGATGCCAGGTTGAAGCACGGCCGCGCCTCGGCGACCAGGAGCGGCTGCATGCTGCAGCGGCGAACTGGCGGTCCAGGTAAAATCAGCCACGCTGGCGTCCTCCCTCGGGATCGTAGAAGACCGGATTGCAGATCTCGACGTCGTAGTCCTCGCCGCGCAATGGGTCATGCACACGGACGATTTCGCCAAAGCGCTCGCGGCCGCGCTCGACCAGGCCAAGGCCGATCCACTGGCCAAGCATCGGCGAGTGGCAGACCGAGGTTGCGTAGCCCTGGTCGGTGTCGGGTCCCGGTATCGCGCCCTTGGGGATGATGTGCGCGCCCGAACGCAGCCGTCGTGCCTTGTCGACCGGCTTCAGGCCGACCACAACCTGGCGGTTCGGATCGACGAGGCCTTCGCGAGCGGCGAGAACGCGGCCGACGAAATCCTTCTTCTTCGACGCCATCTTGCCGAGGCCGAGATCACCCGCCGTCGTCGTGCCGTTGAGTTCGGGACCTGCGACGTGGCCCTTCTCGATGCGCATGACGCCGAGCGCCTCGGTGCCATACGAGATGACGCCGAACGGCTTGCCGGCAATCATCAGGTTGCGCACCAGGGCGTCGCCATAGCGCGCCGGCACGGAAATCTCGAAGGCCATTTCACCCGAGAAGGAAATGCGGAACAGCCGGGCCGTGACGCCGCCGCGCAGCTTCACCTCGCGCACGCCCATGAAGGGGAAGCCTTCATTGGACAGGTCTTCGGCCGGGTCGACGATCTCGCGCAGCAGATCGCGGGTTTTCGGCCCGGCGATCGAGAATTGCGCCCACTGGTCGGTGCACGATGTCAGTTGCACGTCGAGTTCAGGCCACAGCACCTGACGGCAATATTCGAGATATTGCATCACCGGACCTGCCTTGGCCGTGGTGGTGGTCAGGAAGAAATGATCCTCGGCCAGCCGCGACGTGGTGCCGTCGTCCATGACGATGCCGTCGTCGCGCAGCATCAGGCCATAGCGCGCCTTGCCGACGCCGAGCGAGGAGAAGATGTTGATGTAGACGCGGTCGAGGAAGGCGCCGGCGTCGGGACCCATTACGTCGATCTTGCCGAGCGTGGAGACATCGCAGAAACCAACGCCGTTGCGCACCGTCAGCACTTCGCGGTCAACCGACGTCAGCCAGTCCTTTTCGCCGGGCAGCGGATACCATTGCGCGCGCTTCCACAGGCCGGTGTCGACGAATACGGCGCCGCGCTCGGCGGCCCAGCGGTGCGAGGGCGTCAACCGAGTCGAATGGAATTTTTCATCGCGATGGTGGCCGGCAAGGGCACCGATGGCAACCGGAACCTGCGGCGGCCGGTAGATGGTGGTGCCGGTCTGCGGGATCGTGCGCCCGCTGACTTCGGCCATGATGGCAAGACCGGTGACGTTGGAGTTGCGGCCCTGGTCCGTCGCCATGCCAAGCGTCGTGTACCGCTTCAGATGCTCGACCGATTCAAAGCCTTCGCGCTGGGCGAGCGCAATGTCCGACGCCGTGACGTCATGCTGGAAGTCGACGAATGCCTTGTGCTTGCCCTCGACATGCCACAGCGGCGCGATCGAGAATACCTCCGCGACGGCCGCGGACGCGGCGCCGGCCTTTTGCTTGTGGCCGCATTCGGCGGCGGCCTCGATGCCCGAGGCATGACCGCCACGCAAGCAGGCGCTGAGCGAAAAGTCACCGTTGGCCGCACCAGAAACAGTCATTCCAGGCGGACAATCGCCCGGCACGAAGGCGGCAATGTCGTCGCGCCAGGTGGGTCGGCCGCGCTGATGCGAGGACAGGCCGACCGACGGGTTCCAGCCACCGGACATGGCCAGCGTGTCGGCGGCGATCTCCGCTGTCCCGCCACTGGCTTGGGCGATGCTGATCCTGCTTATTCCCGACACGCCGCCGCTGGCGTCACTGACGACGCCGTTGAAGACGCGGAAGCCGGAAGCCTCGGCAACCGCCCGGAACTGGTCGGGAATGTGCGGGCGTGAATCGATGACGCCGGATATCTCGATGCCGGCACGCAGCGCTGCTTCGACGGTTTGCCAGCCGTCATTATTGTTGGTGAACAGCGCGATGCGCTTGCCCGGCGTCGCGGCGAAACGGTCGATATAGGTGCGGACCGCCGAAGCCATCATCACCCCTGGGCGATCATTACCCGAAAACACGATCGGGCGCTCGATGGCGCCGGCCGCCACCACGCAACGCTTGGCGACGATGCGCCAGAGCCGCTGGCGGACCCGATGCTTGGCGGGCGTCGCCACATGGTCGTTGACGCGTTCGAGGGCGCCATAGGTTCCACCGTCGTAGACGCCGAACACCGCCGTGCGGGTCATGATGCGAACGTTGGGCAAGGACGAGAGCTCGGCAAGCGCATTGGTCAGCCATTCGCGCGAAAACAGCCCGTCGATCTCAGCGTGATCGGACAAGAGCCTGCCGCCGACGCGGCTGTCTTCCTCGGCGAGAATGACGCGGGCGCCGGCGCGGCCGGCGGCGAGTGCGGCGGAGATGCCGGCCGGGCCACTGCCCGCCACCAGCACGTCACAATGCGCCCAGGCCTTGTCGTAGTGATCCGGATCAGCCAGGCCGCTCGATCGGCCAAGGCCGGCGGCGCGACGGATGGCGGGCTCATAGATCATCTCCCAGAACTTCGCCGGCCACATGAAGGTCTTGTAGTAGAAGCCAGCGACGAAGATCGGCGACAGGAGCTGGTTGACCGCCATCACGTCGTGGCGCAGAGATGGCCAGCGGTTCTGGCTCAGCGCGTCGAGGCCGTCATAAAGCTCGGTGGTGGTCGCCTTGGTGTTGGCTTCGCGACGGGCGCCGCTGCGCAATTCGACCAGCGCGTTCGGCTCTTCCGACCCCGCCGTCAGGATGCCGCGCGGGCGATGGTATTTGAACGAGCGGCCAACCAGCCTGACGCCGTTGGCGACGAGCGCGGAGGCAAGCGTGTCACCAGCAAAGCCAGTCATCGTCTTGCCGTCGAAGGCGAAGTTCAGCGGTGCGGCGCGGTCGATCAGGCCGCCGGTGACGAGGCGGTTGGATTGGGCGCTGCCGGAAGCCGCCGTGGGAACCTTGGCACCTGCCGCGGGCTTGCCTTGCGCGGAGGTGAGCGTCAGCGAGCCGGTCATGATCTAACGCCTGCGGTTGGAGCCGGCGAAGAGCTGGCGCCTGCGCCGGGCGCCGCCTCGACCGATGTGATTTCATGCGTGGCGGTGTTGCGGGTAACGCGGAGCCAGGAGCGGCAACCACCGCCGTGGTACCAGTATTCGTTCATCTCTCCGGAGACGTTGTCGCGCAGATAGACGTAATCGTAGAACGCCTCCGCCTCGCCGACGGCACCGCCGGCAACGTCGAGTGCCACCATGGCTGGGCGCTTCGGCTTGGCGTCACCGAGATAGGTGAACTCGCCAACTTCGCGCGTTCCACAAAATGGACATGCTATGCGCATTTCCCGATAGTCCTGTTCTGGTCTTCAGTGAAGGTTAGGCTGGGGCCCCTGCCCCTTTTCGTCGATCATAAAGCCGCGCTGGAAGCGGTCGAGGCGGAAGCGTTTGGCTTCCTCATGCGGTTCGTCGCGGGCGAGCAGATGCGCGAAGGTCAGGCCTGAGGCAGGTGTCGCCTTGAAACCGCCGTAGCACCAGCCGGCATTGATGTAGAGGCCGTCGACCGGCGAGCGATCGATGATCGGCGTGCCGTCCATGGACATGTCCATGATGCCGCCCCACTGGCGCAGCATGCGCACCCGGCCGATCATCGGCATCAGCGCCATGCCGCCTTCGCAGACATCCTCCATGACCGGCATGTTGCCGCGCTGGGCATAGGAATTGTAGCCGTCGAGATCACCGCCGAAGACCAGGCCGCCCTTGTCGGACTGGCTGACGTAGAAATGGCCGGCGCCAAAGGTGATGACGCCGGGAATGAGTGGCTTGATCGCTTCCGACACGAAGGCCTGCAGCACGTGGCTTTCGATCGGCAGGCGCAGGCCGGCCATCGCCGCCACCTTCGAGGAGCTGCCAGCGACCGCCATGCCGACCTTGCCGGCGCCGATCCTGCCACGCGACGTCTCGACACCGGTGATCGCGCCGTTCTGGTCGCGGATGAAGCCGGTCACTTCGCAGTTCTGGATGACATCGACGCCAAGCTTGTCAGCCGCGTGGGCATAGCCCCACACGACGGCGTCGTGGCGCGCCGTGCCCGCGCGGCGTTGCAGCAGTCCGCCCTGGATCGGGAAGCGTGCATTGTCGTAGTTGAGGAACGGCAGCATCTTGCGGATCTGCGTGGCGTCGAGCAGATCGGCGTCGATGCCGTTGATGCGCATGACGTTGCCGCGCCGCGCGAAGGCGTCGCGCTGGGCGTCGGAATGGTAGAGGTTGATGATGCCGCGCTGGCTGACCATCGTGTTGTAGTTGAGGTCCTGTTCCATCCGCTCCCACAGCTTCATCGACAGCTCGTAGAAGCCGGTATTGCCGGGCAGCATGTAGTTGGAGCGGATGATGGTGGTGTTGCGGCCGGCATTGCCGGAGCCGATCCAGCCCTTTTCCAGTACGGCGACATTCCTGATGCCGTATTTGTGGGCCAGGAAATAGGCAGTGGCCAGCCCGTGGCCGCCGCCGCCGATGATCACGACGTCATAACGACTTTTAGGCGCCGGGTCACGCCAGGTACGGGACCAGTTTTTGTGCCCGGACAATGCCGCACGCGCCAGGGAGAAGATGGAGTATTTCATCGGGTCAATTCTGCGAAAGTTGCACTTCCAAAATGTTCGAAAACGGCTCCGCCGGGCCCTGGGAGGTAGCGGAGGCGGCAACGGAGCCGTTTTCCACGCGGACTCTTTGGATTTAGACGTCCAGTGTGTGATCGCGTTCCCATTGCGTGAAATGGGAGGCATAGGAGTTCCATTCCTGATGCTTCAGCTTGAGAAACGCCGTCGAAAACTCCTCGCCCATCGCGGCCTTGAGTTCGATGTCCTTGTCGTATTGGCGCAGCGCGTCGAGCAGGTTTAGCGGTAGCTTCGGACCGTTGGTTACGCTGTGGCCGTCCTTGTACATGTCGATGTCGGAGCGTTCGCCCGGATCGGCTTTCGTGCGAATTCCGGAAAGACCAGCAGCGAGAATGACGGCCTGCATGAGATAAGGGTTGGCGGCGCCATCGGGCAGGCGGAGTTCGAAGCGGCCAGGGCCAGGCACGCGCACCATGTGGGTTCGGTTGTTGCCGGTCCAGGTCACCGTGTTGGGAGCCCATGTCGCGCCGGAGATCGTGCGTGGGGCATTGATGCGCTTGTAGGAATTGACCGTGGGATTGGTGATCGCGGCAAGTGCCGAGGCATGCTTCATGATCCCGCCGAGGAAATGCCGGCCCTGTTGGGAAAGGCCCAGCTCCATGCTCTTGTCTGCGAACGCATTGGTTTTGCCGGCAAGGTCCCATACCGAGATGTGGGCGTGGCAGCCATTTCCGGTCAGACCCTGGAATGGCTTCGGCATGAAGGTGGCGCGCAAGCCGTTCTTTTCTGCGATCGACTTGACCATGAACTTGAAGAACGAGTGCTTGTCCGCGGTCGGCAGCACGTCGTCATACTGCCAGTTCATCTCGAACTGGCCGTTCGCGTCCTCATGGTCATTCTGATAGGGGTTCCAGCCAAGCTCCAGCATGGCGTCACAGATCTCGGCGATGACATCGTAGCGACGCATGACGGCCTGCTGGTCGTAGCAGGACTTCGCCGCGGTATCGTACTCGTCGGAGATTTTTTCTCCCCCCGGCGTCGTCAGGAAGAACTCCGGCTCGACACCGGTCTTGACGCGCATGCCCAATTCGGCCGCGTCCGCCACCAGACGCTTGAGTGTGTTGCGTGGCGCCTGTTCGACGCCTTTGCCTTCCATCACGCAGTCTGAGGCGACCCAGGCTACATCCCGCTTCCACGGCAGTTGGATGACGGAGGAGGCATCCGGAACCGCCAGCATGTCGGGATGTGCCGGCGTCAGGTCGAGCCAGGTGGCGAAGCCGGCAAAACCGGCACCATCCTTCTGCATGTCGGCGATTGCTTGAGCGGGAACCAGCTTGGCGCGCTGCCCACCAAAAAGGTCGGTATAGGAGATCATGAAATACTTGATGCTCCGCGCCTTGGCGAATTCACCCAGATCGGTTGCCGCCTTAGGCTCCAGTTTGCTCTCGAAAGCCGTTCCCATAGCTTGTCTCTCCCAGCTTTGCTGAATCAGAAGGTGTTTTTGCCCGGTACCCAGTTCGTGCCAGCCAAAGGCACGCCGGCCATGGCTGCTGACTCAAGCGTCAGGGCACAAAGGTCCTCCGGCTCCAGATTGTGCAGATGATTCTTCCCGCACGCACGCGCGATCGTCTGCGCTTCCAGCGTCATCACCTTCAGGTAGTTGGCCAACCGTCGCCCCGCCGCGATCGGATCGACCCGCTTCATCAGCTCGGGGTCCTGCGTGGTGATACCGGCCGGATCCTTGCCTTCGTGCCAGTCGTCATATGCGCCAGCAGTGGTTCCAAGTTTCTGGTACTCGGACTCCCAACGCGGATCGTTGTCGCCTAGAGCAATAAGCGCCGCCGTTCCGATCGACACGGCATCGGCCCCCAGCGCCAACGCCTTGGCGACATCGGCGCCGTTGCGGATGCCTCCAGAGACGATGAGTTGCACCTTTCGGTGCATGCCGAGATCTTGCAACGCCTGGACGGCGGGCCGAATGCAGGCAAGTATAGGCTGGCCCACGTTTTCAATAAACACTTCCTGGGTTGCGGCGGTGCCGCCCTGCATTCCATCAAGCACGACCACGTCGGCACCCGCCTTCACCGCAAGCGCGGTGTCATAATAAGGACGTGCGCCACCGACCTTGACGTAGATAGGCTTTTCCCAATCGGTGATCTCACGGATCTCGAGAATCTTGATCTCAAGATCGTCAGGTCCTGTCCAGTCAGGATGCCGGCAAGCCGAACGCTGGTCGATCCCCTTGGGCAACGTGCGCATTTCGGCAACACGGTCAGAGATCTTCTGGCCAAGCAGCATGCCGCCGCCGCCGGGCTTAGCGCCCTGGCCTACAACGATCTCGATTGCGTCGGCGCGGCGAAGATCGCGCGGGTTCATTCCATAACGCGAGGGCAGATACTGATAGACCAGCGTTTGCGAGTGGCCTCGTTCTTCCTCGGTCATCCCGCCATCGCCGGTAGTCGTTGATGTTCCCGACAGCGTGGCACCGCGTCCCAGCGCCTCTTTGGCTGGGCCAGACAGCGAGCCAAAACTCATGCCGGCAACAGTGATCGGGATCTTCAATGTAATCGGCTTCTTGGCGTTGCGTGCGCCGAGTATGACGGTCGTGTCACACTTTTCACGGTAACCTTCGAGCGGATAGCGGGAGATTGACGCGCCGAGGAACAAAAGGTCATCGAAGTGCGGGAGCTTGCGCTTGGCGCCGCTACCGCGAATATCGTAGATGCCCGTGGCCGCGGCGCGGCGGATTTCCGACATCGTATAGTCGTCGAACGTCGCGGATTTGCGCGGGATGGTTGGCGGATTCTGATAGGTCATGATGCTGGCCTCAATACGCGGCGGCGTTGTCGATGTTGAAATTGTACAAGGTGCGCGCGGAGCCGTAGCGCGTGAACTCCTCCGGCTTCACGCCCTTGACACCGGCGCGGTCGAGCAGTTCCTGCAGCTTGGCGATGTGCTCGGGACGCATTTCCTTGGCGATGCAGTCGGCTCCAAGGCTCTGGACCTTGCCCCTGACGAACAACTTCGCTTCGTAGATGGAGTCTCCGAGCGCGTCTCCCGCATCGCCGAGTACCACCAGATGCCCTGATTGCGCCATGAAAGCCGACATGTGTCCGATATCGCCATGAACGACGATATCGATGCCCTTCATGGAGATCCCGCAGCGCGAAGAGGCATTGCCTTCAATAACCAGCAAGCCACCCCTGCCGGTAGCGCCAGCGTACTGGCTGGCGTCACCCTTCACGATGATTTCACCCGACATCATGTTTTCGCCAACACCAGGTCCGGCCGACCCATGTACCGTAATGGTGCCCTGGCTATTCATGCCGCCGCAGTAATAGCCAACGCTGCCCCTGATATCGACAGTGATTGGCTGGTCCACTCCAGCAGCGACAGCATGGCCGCCGCCGGGGTTTAGAATTTCCCAAGCCGTCTCGTTGGACCCCGGCTTGATGTTGTGGAGCGCATGGTTGAGTTCCCGTAGCGGCGTCTTGGCAAGATCGAACTTAACCGCTGAATGGTCCGAACTGCGCGGCGCTGCGGCCGTGGCAAGATTGGTCGTATGCATACCTCAATGCTCCCAGAAATAAACAGTTGCTGGCTCAGGTTCCCAAACCTTGGCGTTTTCTATGCCAGGCAGCATCGCGAGAGCGCGATATTCCGACCCGAACGCCACATACTGGTCGGTTTCGGCGAGAACTGCCGGCTTGCAGGCGATGGGGTCGCGGACCACGCCGAAGCCTGATTTGGTGCCCACGACAAAAGTGAAGAAGCCATCCAGATCGCCGAGTGTGTGCTCCAGCGCTTCGCCAAGCTTCATACCGTGAGCCATCTTCGATGAAAGATAAGCAGCCGCCACCTCGGTATCATTCTCGGTTTCGAACTTCATGCCTTCGCGCTTGAGTTCACGACGAAGGTTGTTGTGGTTCGACAGCGAGCCGTTATGAACCAGACACTGGTCCGGCCCCGTGGAAAACGGATGGGCGCCCATGGTCGTCACCGCCGATTCGGTGGCCATACGGGTATGACCGATGCCGTGCGTTCCAATCATCTTGGACAGGCCGAAACGATCGACCACGTCCCCAGGCAAGCCCACTTCCTTGTAAATTTCGACGTTATCGCCCGAACCCATGACGCGGATCGATGGCCTGATCTCGCCAAGCGCCGCACGGGTCGCATCGATCTGGTCTGAGGGGACGTCGATGACGGCATGCGTCGAATTGACAGCGACCTTGACCTCGACGCCAAGCTTCTTGCGCAGCTCCGCTGCCAATCCGGCAAAATCGGACTGCGGCGACTGCGACTGAATGGTGACCTTGGCGCGGCCAGGGGTGGCAGGTCCGTAGATAGCGATGCCCGCACTATCAGGTCCGCGATCCGTCATAGAGATCAACATCTCGGACAACATCGCACCCAATTGGGATTGAAGCGATTTGTCCTTCAAAAAAAGCCCCACGATTCCGCACATGACGGCCACTCCATAGTGATTGCAGCTGACAATTTTGGTAGCAGGTCCAAATTGCCAAATCAACTGTCATGAATTTTTTTTTCCTCAGGGAGAAATAGGCGGACACCACTTTTTTCTCGCATACAGGCCAGAACCATACCCAACTGATGATAGCAGCGAGAGCCAACTATCTGCTTTTTATAGAAATTCTCGAAGGCTGCCTGACAAGGCTGGCGAAGGCGTTGACGAGAATAGGCAACGCCGCTGGGTTTAGGGCCTCAGTCGGCCACAAAATAAACCCGTGTTCCCGTGGTCCTCTGCCCAGCTAATCCTGTCCGCCGCTCTGCGGATACGAGATGATGGAAAGGTAGCGCATTGGAAGTTTGATCAGTTCTTCCGGTCCGTGCGGGGCATCAGCATCGAAGAACAAGCTATCGCCAGGCAACATGCGGTAGAGCTTGCCGCCGTGGCGATACACAACCTCGCCCTCGAGCATGTAGAGAAATTCCATGCCATCATGCTGGAACATTGGAAAGACGTCGGAGTCTTCCGTTAAGGTAATGAGGTAGGGCTCGACCTCGACTCCGCTGGTGTTCGAACCGATATGGCCAAGCAAGGTGTACTGATGACCTGCCCGGGTGCCACGCCGTTCAACGTCCATGCCCTCGCCTGCCTTGACGAAAACAGCGTTTCGATCCTCCTCGAAGCGTCGAAAAAAAGCCGTGATCGGCACGCCCAGGGCATTGGAAAGCGTCTGTAGCGTCGTCAAGGACGGTGATGTTATCCCGTTCTCGATCTTCGACAGCATGCCGAGCGAGATATTCGTGGTGCTCGCAAGGTCCGCGACAGTAATGCCCAGTTTCTTGCGAAAGGCTCGGACCTCGCGACCGATCGCAAGCTCAAGGACTTTCTCCCTGGCATCGCGAACGGCATGGGGATCCTGGGACAAGACAGCAGAACGTGCGACGGCTGGCGCCGCGGGCGGTTTGCCCTCTGGCTCGTTGACAGACACCTTGGCGGCCGTCACAAGCTTTTTGACTTTTGCCATTTCGAACCGCCCAAATCCCAGACCCTACGATTTCACTTTAGGTAAACATATTTGCCACACCTTACAATACGCCGACTCCTGGCACGGGGCACGGCTGGCTGTCATCGAAGCGTTGTCAAAGGGTGCCGGCACTATCCGGGCGCCCGAGGACACTGAAGGTCAGCGCATCAGGACAATCTGAATATCGGCAGCATTGGTGCCGGTCGCGCCGGTAATCAACAAGTCGCCTGAGCCAGCAAGCGCCCGGTAGGAATCGTTGTTCTCGAGGCTGCTGACGGGATCGAGGCCCGTCTTCCGCATCCGGTCAAGCGAGCCAGCATCAACTATGCCGCCCGCTGCATCCGTCGGTCCGTCAAGACCGTCGGTTCCAGCACTGAGAAGAACCCATGGTCTGCCTATAGGCAAATGTTCGTTCAGCAGAGCAAAGCGTAAGGCGAGCTCCTGATTACGCCCGCCGGTTCCACTACCCCTCACCTTTACGGTGGTTTCCCCGCCAAAGACCAGTGCCACAGGCGCATTGTGTTCGGCGGCCGTGCGTGCGCGTTTGTGGAGCGTGGCTGCAGCAGCAAGGACATCTCCGCAAAGCCAGTCATTTGGGTGAACCACGGAATGAAACCGGATGCGGGCCTTGTCAGCTACCCTTCGCTGACTGATCAGATTGCTCCCGACAATGACATTCTCGACATTGTCGAAATCATACGCGGCCTCGTCAGGTACCGCTTGGAACTCATCAAGCCGGCAATTCAAAGCGGTGGTTAACTTCGGCCGCAGTCCATATTTATCAAGCACCTCAACTGCTCGTCGGGCCGAGACATCGGGCATCGCGGTAGGTCCGCTGGCGATTGCCGAGACGTTGTCGCCACGAACGTCCGAGAGAATTAAGGATAATACGCGGGCTTTTCCCGCCAAACGGGCAAGCTGGCCGCCTTTAAGTCGCGAGAACAATGGCCGGACGGAATTGATCTCGCCAATGTCCGCCCCGGAGTGAACCAATACTTTGTTGAGGGCTATCTTGTCGGCGAGTCCGATGCCCAACGGCGGCGCACACAGCAAGGCCGAGCCGCCACCGCTGACCAAAACAAGAACCAGGTCGCCGTCCCGCGCGTCCGCAACGGCATTCTCGATCGCCGCTGCGCCCGCAATGCTGCCCTGATCCGGGATCGGGTGGCCGCCAGTCATCACCTGGACCCCATCAATGGGGTCCATGTTCTCGTGATTGGTGAGGGCGGTGGCCGTCTCCAACTTGTCGCGGACAAAAGGCAGGGCAGCCCGCGTCATGGAGCAGGCTGCCTTGCCGAAGGCGACCAGAATGATCCGCGACGCCCGCTCGAGCAGTTCACTGCGCTCAAGCAACGCCACGGACACTGCGTGTTCAGGATTTGCCGCCGCCACGCCCTCGCGAAACAGGGCTACAGCCTCTTGCCGAAGGGCCTTGAGCACGCCCGCCGATCGGATGACCACCTAGGTCACCCTGTCGGGCGGTTGGCGCCCCTCGGAGAAGGCGATCAAGTTGTCCACCGCCTTCATCCCCATCGCCACGCGTGTCTCTTCGGTGGCAGAGCCTAGGTGCGGAAGTAGAACAACATTGTCCAATCGCAAGAGCCGTTCGGGGACGAGAGGCTCTTCGGCAAATACATCCAGGCCGGCGCCAGCGATGGTGCGGTTCTCGAGCGCCTGAATAAGCGCATCCTGATCGACAACGTCACCCCTGGCCGTATTGATCAAAAATCCACCCGGCTTCATTGCGCCGATGCGCCTGCCGTCGATCAAGTGTCGATTTTCGGCCCCTCCGGGGCAATGCAGCGACACGAAATCCGATCGATTGAGGACTTCTTCGATGCTTGATACCTGCGTGGCAGCCATCGCCCGGAGCTCATCATCATCCACGCGCGAGCGATTGAAGAATATGATGTCCATGCCAAAGCCGAAACGGGCACGCTTCGCAACTGCCTTGCCTATGCGCCCCATCCCGATGATGCCTAGCGTCTTGCCCGAAACTTTGGCGCCAATCATATGGGTCGGACACCATCCCGACCATTTTCCCGCCCGCAATTGGCGTTCGCCCTCGCCGGTGCGCCTCGCAACCGCGAGCAGCAAGCTCAGGGCAATATCGGCGGTGCAATCCGTCAGTACGCCTGGCGTGTTTGTCACTAGGATGCCGCGCTGCCTGGCGGCATCGAGATCGATGTGACTGAACCCAACTCCGAAATTTGCGATCAACTTGGTGCGCCCGTCCTCATCGGGAAAAACAGACGCGGGCAGCTTGTCGCTGACCGTCGGCAGAATCGCATCAAAGCCCGCCATCGCGGCCTTGAGCTGCGTCGATGTGAAAGGAATATCTCCCTGGTTCAGCGTGACGTCGAAGCGTTCCGCAAGGACGCGCTCGACAGCGTCGGGCCAACGCCTCGTCACAATTATGCGCGGCTTCATGCGAGTTCCTCGCCGGTTGGATAAGGATCGCCCGTCAAAACCAATCCCGATTGCACGAACTCGGATCAGGCGGCTTTCATTTGCTCGGCGAGCACGCCGGCCACTGTAGCGCCGAACGCGGCGGGTGTCGGCACAATGGTCACGCCGGCGTCACGCAGGATCTCCACCTTCTCCTGTGCAGACTCGCCGAAGGCGGAAATGATTGCTCCGGCATGGCCCATACGTCTTCCCTTCGGCGCAGAGAGCCCGGCGATGTAGGCGATCAACGGTTTCTTCATATTCGATCTGGCCCACTCGGCGGCCTCGGCTTCTTGCGATCCGCCGATTTCACCAATCATGACCACCGCGTCGGTGTCATCATCCTTCTCGAACAGTTCAAGAATGTCGCGGAAGGACGACCCATTGATCGGGTCGCCGCCGATGCCGACGCTGGTCGATACACCGATGCCGAGCGCCTTCATCTGCGAGGCCGCCTCATAGCCGAGCGTGCCGGAGCGGCCGACGATGCCGACGCGGCCGGGCAGGTAGATGTTGCCCGGCATGATGCCCATCAGCGCCTGTCCCGGCGTGATCATGCCGGCGCAGTTCGGGCCGATCAGCCGCATGCGGTCCTCGAAGCGGTAGCGGCGCATGTAGCGCTTTACCTGCATCATGTCCTGCGAGGGGATGCCGTCGGTGATGCAGACGCAGAGTTTGATGCCGGCGTCGGCGGCTTCCATGATCGAATCTGCGGCGAAGGGCGGCGGCACGAAGACGATGCTCGCTTCCGCGCGGGTCTCACGCACGGCGCCCTTGACCGTGTTGAAGACGGGCAGGCCGAGATGCGTCTGGCCGCCCTTGCCGGGCGTGACGCCACCAACCACCTTGGTCCCGTATCGCTGCATATCCTCGGCATGAAAACTGCCGATCTTCCCGGTAAACCCCTGGACGATGACGCGGGTGCTGCGGTTGAGCAGGATTGCCATTTTCTCGACCTCCCTCAGGCTGCTTTTTTCTTGGTGGCCGCGCGCCAGGCGGCGACGGCCTTTTCGGCGGCTTCCGCCAGCGTGTCGGCGACAATCACCGCCTCGCCTGAATCGGCCAGGATGCGGCGCCCTTCCTCGACCTTGGTGCCGGCAAGCCGCACCACCAGCGGCACGTTGACGCCGACTTCCCGTATTGCCTTGATGACGCCCTCCGCAACCCAGTCGCAGCGGTTGATGCCGGCGAAGATGTTGACCAGGATGGTCTCGACATTCTTGTCGCCAAGCACGGCGCGGAAGGATTTCGCGACCCGCTCCGGCGAGGCGCCACCGCCGATGTCGAGGAAGTTGGCCGGCTCGCCGCCGGCGATCTTGATCATGTCCATCGTCGCCATGGCGAGGCCGGCGCCGTTGATGATGCAGCCAATATTGCCGTCGAGGCCGACATAGGAGAGGCCGCGGTCGCTGGCGAAGGTTTCGCGTGGGTCTTCCTGGCTCTTGTCGCGCAGTTCGGAGATTTCCGGCCGCCGGAACAAGGCGTTCTCGTCGAACGACATCTTGGCGTCCAGGGCCATCAGATTGCCGTCTCCGGTGATGACCAATGGGTTGATTTCCAGCATCGCGGCGTCATAGTCGCGAAACACCCGATAGCAACCCAGAAGCGTCTCGGTCGCCTTTCCGATCAATTTGGTTTCCAGGCCCAGACCAAAGGCGATTTCGCGCGCCTGGTATTGCTGCATACCCGTACCGGGATCGACTGTTGCCCGAATGATCGAGTCAGGCTTTTTCTCCGCGATTTCTTCGATCTCCATGCCGCCAGAAGCGGAAGCTATGATCATGACCCTCTCGGCCTTACGATCCAGCACAAAGGCGAGATAGATTTCCTGTTGGATCTCGACCGTCTCCTCGATATAGAGCCGCGATACCAGCTTGCCGCGTGGGCCGGTCTGGTGGGTCACCAGCTTCCTGCCCAGCATGGACTCGGCGGCATCGCACACCTCCTGGTCGGAAGCACAGACTTTGATGCCGCCGGCCTTGCCGCGAGCGCCGGAATGAACCTGCGCCTTGACGACCCATTTGCTGCCGCCGATTTCGCTGGCACGATACGTTGCCTGCTCGGGGCTATAGGCCAGCCCGCCGCGCGGCACATGGATCCCATGACGGGAGAGCAATTCTTTCGCCTGATATTCGTGGATGTCCATGTCGAACTCCTCCTCAGTTCTGTGCGGCTTCGCGTAAATGCATCGGACGCTCGATGGCTTCGTGCGTGACCAGGACGTTGCGCGCCATGCGTTCCGATGCAGCGTCGATCATCTTGCCATCCAGAGACGCAGCACCCTTGCCCTGCTCCTCCGCTTCCTTGAGCACTTCAATGATCCGCCTGGCCCGCGTCACCTCCTTTTCCGGCGGTGAGAAGACGTCGTTGGCGAGCGCGACCTGCGAGGGGTGGATCGCCCATTTGCCTTCGATGCCGAGTGCGGCGGCGCGCCGGGCGGCCGCCTTGTAGCCTTCCGGATCGGAGAAATCGCCGAACGGCCCGTCAATGGCGCGCAGGCCATAGGCGCGGCAGGCGACGGTCATGCGCGACAGGGCGAAATGCCACTGGTCGCCGGGATAATCGGGGTTGAGGCCGCCAATGTTGACGGTCCGCGCCTTGTTGCTGGCGGCATAGTCGGCGACGCCAAAATGCATGGCCTCCAGCCGGCCGGGCGTCGCGGCGATGGCCTCGACATTGGCCATGCCGAGCGCGGTCTCGATCAGCGCTTCGAGACCGACCCGGGTCTTGTAGCCCTTGGCCATCTCGATCTGGTTGACCATGGCTTCGACCATGTAGAGGTCGGCCGACACGCCGACCTTCGGAACCAGAATGGTGTCCAGCCGGTCCCCGGCCTGTTCCATGACGTCCACGACGTCGCGGTACATGTAGTGCGTATCGAGACCGTTGATGCGCACCGATACGGTCTTGCCCTTGGCGCGCCAGTCGATGTCGTTGAGCGCCTGGATGATGTTCTTGCGGGCGCGCTCCTTGTCGGGCGGGGCGACGGCGTCCTCGATGTCGAGGAAGACGAAGTCGGCGGCGCTGTTGGCCGCCTTGTCGATCATTTCCGGGCTGGAGCCGGGAACCGCCAGTTCGCTGCGCTGCAGCCGCAATTTTTTCAAATGGTTGATGGTGTGGCTCATCGTCGGTTCCCCTCAGGCGGCTTCGGCGACCGGCATCGCGGCCGAGGCGCGGAAATGCTGGATGGCGGCGCCGACGCCGGAGCCCGGCGCCAGCTTGACGCCGCAGTCGAGCAGCGCCAGTTCGGCGGCGGACAGTGACGCCAGAACCATCACCTCGTTCAGCCAACCGAGATGACCGATGCGGAAGACCTTGCCCATCACCTTGTTGAGGCCGCCGCCGAGCGAGGTCTGATAGGTGCCGTAGGCGCGCTTGACGACGTCACCGCTGTCGATGCCTTCCGGCACCAGGATGGCGCTGACGGTGTCGGAGTGCCATTTCGGCGCCTTTGCGCACAGCTTCAGGCCCCAGGCGTCGACCGCCTTGCGCACGCCTTCGGCGAGGCGATGGTGACGGGCGAAGATGTTGTCGAGCCCTTCCTCAGCGATCAGATCGAGCGAGGCGCGCAGGCCGCGCAGCAGCTGTGTCGCCGGCGTGTAGGGGAAATAGCCGGCATCGTTGGCGCGGATCATGTCCTCGAACGAGAAATAGCAGCGCCGATGGGTCGCCTCTCTAGAGGCGGCGATGGCTTTTTTGCTGACCGATAAGAATCCGAGACCCGCAGGCATCATGAAGCCCTTTTGGGAACCGCTGACGGCGCAGTCGACACCCCATTCTTCCTGTCGGAAATCGATTGAGCCGATCGATGACACACCGTCGACGAAGAGCAGCGCAGGATGACCAATCGCGTCGAGTGTGGCACGGCAACCAGCGACATCACTGGTCACGCCGGTGGCGGTTTCGTTTTGCGTACAGAACACCGCTTTGATCTGGTGCCCCTTATCGGCCTTCAGCCGCTCGGCGTAGAGCTCGAGCGGAACACCGGTCCCCCACTCGCAATCGATTGCATCCACAACGAAGCCGAGACGTTCGGCCATGTCGATCCAAAGGTGCGAGAACTGGCCGAACCGTGACATCAGCACCCCGTCGCCGGGGCTCAGCACGTTGGTCATCGCCGCTTCCCAGGCGCCAGTGCCTGACGAGGGGTATATGAAGACGCGGCCGGTCTCGTTCTTGAACACCTTCTTGATGTCTTCAAACAACGGCAGCGTGAATTCCGGAAATGATCCGGCGCGCATGTCCTCCATCGGAACATTCATCGCCTGCCGGACCCGTTCAGGAACGTTGGTCGGTCCTGGGATGAAAAGATGGTTGTATCCGGCCATGACAGATTCTCCTCATATCGGCTTGGCGAATCCCGGCTCTGAAGGCATCGCCTGCTTCCGATTGGAGCATAGATATCTCGGCCCATTCGAAACAACACCCATCCGGGGAGAAAATACAAAGATCCCGCCTCGAAATAGGCCCATATGAGCACTCCATCATGACCCAAAAGGGTAGGACAAACCTACCCTTTTCAATTATACCGCACGCAAGACCACTGACAGTTATCAGTATGACTGTCTGTACTAGCCAGAGAAATTTGTGAATGACTTCGATGTCTTTTTTTACAACTAGAATTTTAAATAATATTGACCTGAGGTGCGGATATCTCTTTGGAACAATAAATCCGAGATAATATTTTTTGAATTATATTTTCCATCCGGAGCGAATCGACGTGATTGAGCGCCAGCTCGTCACTATGCATCTGTCGACGACAGGTGCGGCGTTGATGGCACATGGCCAACAACAGTCGGCTCCCGTTTGCAAACGTGGTCCGACCCGCTTCAAGCGATCTCTGAGCCTCTGGCGGAACCAGAACGACCAGTGCATCGAGCATGCGCCGGGGAAGCAGGTCCTTGCAATCACTCATTCGGCAGAAAACGGAGCTGATCGTCACATGCTGACCATCAACCGCAACCGACGGTTCGTCGGCCTCAGCCGCCCATTCTTCGTAAGAATCCAATGCATCCTGGAAAGACAAATGAAGCCCGAATGGGGCATGCCCGTCGTGAAGCGGCGGCAGAAAGCGCGACGCCTCGCATGAGCCACGTTGATGAAATCCGCCTGGGCAAACGTTGGCAATTTCCATGGAAATGACGAACTCCGCGCTCGGCGTTTCGCAAAAACATGCCTGCATATAGCACCTGTCTCGCAGGACGTTCTGCCTTTATCGGCCCAACCATAGCTTAACCAAACGAATACTACAAATAATATTTCTTTCCTAAAAGGAATATTTCTAAATCACCGGCGGGTGCGTGTTCGACCCAAAAGCGTGCTGCATCGCGGGCGTCTGGCGCGCGAAATCGGACAGGCGCATGCTGGAGCCTGATGGCAAGAACAAACCCTGCGTGAAGCGGCCTTCTTCAATGACCGACCGCCTGCGCCAGAACGTGGAGTGAATGACACCAGGTCGTCTGCCGGACTTAGCGGATAGTTTGCGGCACGCCCCGCTTCTTCTCTGCAGCATACAGCGCCACGGCCATAGCACGATTGCGTGCATCGAGCTTGTCGTAGAGATTTTTCAGATGGTATTTGACCGTGTTTTCGGAAAGACCGGTGCGCGTCGCGATCTGTAGATTGGTCCAACCGTCCGCCAGAACGGCCAGCAACTCTCGCTCCCGCGGTGTAAGTTTTGACAACGGTGTATCGTTAATTTTGGCGACATCGATGAAAGGTATGCAGATCCTGCCTCTCGCGACGACGAGTAACGTTTCGAAGAGAATACATGGATCGTCGAACTGATAGCAAAAGCCTTGTGCTCCCATGCGAACGCACTGTTTCAAAATGGCGGTGTCGTGCTCATTGGAGAAGACCACGACACGCACGTGAAGCTCGAGCCTTCGCAACGCGGCTAGGACCTCGCCACCATCCATATCTGACAGCTTCCAACCGACGACCGCGACATCAAAGGCGCAGACCGGCTCGGAAGCCGCCTTGATGAAGGCTTCCCCGCTCTGAACGCATTGTGCGAGTTCAAAACGCTGATCCTTGTTTATCATGTCGCAAAGGGCACTTAAGACCAGCGGGTTGCGGTCCGCGATCATAACCTTGAATCTGTTCACTTCGGCCATGGGTATTGTCGATCCTGAACCCGGTTTAATCGTAGATGGGGAACCTGCGCACCAGCGTGCCCACTTCTTCGCGAACTTCGTTCTCGACGGCCTTGTTGCCTTGTTCCCCGTTTGCCAGAAGCCCGTCGACAACCTTCATCGTCAATTTCCCTACCTGACGAAATTCTTCGGCCATGAAGCCGCGCGTCGTACAAGCGGGGGTCCCGAGCCTGATCCCAGAAGTGACTGCAGGGGTCTGCGGATCGAAGGGGATACCGTTCTTATTGCAGGTGATGTGAGCGCGACCGAGAGCGGCTTCCACAGTCTTTCCGGTCAATTGCTTGCGGCGCAGATCGACGAGCATCAGATGGGTGTCCGTGCCGCCGGACACGATGTCCACCCCACCAGCCGCGATGGTTTCGGCCAGAGCCTTGGCATTTGCGACAACATTGGCGGCATAGGTTTTGAACGCGGGCTTCAACGCCTCACCGAATGCAACCGCCTTGCCTGCGATAACATGCATCAAGGGTCCCCCTTGGATGCCTGGAAACACCGACGAGTTGATCTTCTTCCCAATCTCCTCGTCATTGGACAGCACCATGCCACCGCGCGGACCTCTCAGCGTCTTGTGCGTGGTGGTGCTCACGACATGCGCGTGCTGCAACGGATTGGGATGTACCCCGCCTGCAACCAGACCGGCAAAATGGGCCATGTCGACAAAGAGTTTGGCGCCAACTTCGTCACAGATGTTGCGGAAGATTTCGAAATCGATGATGCGAGGATAGGCCGAGCCGCCAGCCAGAATGAGTTTCGGCCGATGCTTGATTGCGAGATGACGCACCTCATCATAGTCAATCCGCTGATCCTGCGGCCTCACGCCATAGGAGACAACGTTGAACCACTTACCCGATTGGCTGACTGGAGATCCGTGAGTGAGGTGGCCGCCGGCGGCAAGGTTGAGCCCCATGAACGTGTCACCCGGCTGCATCAGCGCCATGAAGACCGACTGGTTCGCCTGGCTGCCAGAATTGGGCTGCACGTTGGCATAAGTGCAGTCGAACAGCTCCATGGCACGATTGCGGGCCAGTTCTTCTATCTCGTCGACATACTGGCAACCGCCGTAGTAACGCCGGCCAGGATATCCCTCGGCGTATTTGTTGGTCAGGACAGACCCTTGGGCCTCCAGCACCGCCTTTGAAACGATGTTTTCCGAAGCGATCAGTTCGATCTCGTCCCGCTGCCTTTGCAGTTCACGATTCATCGCGGCGTCGACGGCCGGATCGGATTCTGCAACGCCTGTGCGAAAGAACTGGCCGAGGCTGCCAAGGTCCGGTCTTGTCGGAATATTCATTTGTGTCCTCCTTATTCAGCACAATAGCGAGCTCTGATGCTAGCCGGTCCATCCAAGGCCAGCGGATATGCAGTTGATCGACAACAGAAGCGCATTGATTGCCCGCTTAGGACTTGGCTTCGAACCATCATGCGTTCGGACCTCATGCAGTAACTTCACCTGAAGCTTGTGGATGTCGTCCATCTGCGGTCGGGTTCGGTCGAAGTGGCGCTTAAACGCAGGAAAGCGTCGCGACAGGTCGACCGGGCCGGTGATCTCCCCGATTATGCGGCGCGTCAGCTGATATTCGGCAGCAATCTTCTTATGGATGCGCTCGCCTGTCTCAGGATCAGTGACAAGCCCGGCATATAGGCGGCCAATTTCCATGTCAGCCTGGTATAGCGTCTTGTCCACCTCATCGACGATCAGGCGGAAGAAACGCGAACGCTCGAACATCTGCTTCAGCAGATTAATGCCATGATCGCCTCGCACGGAGACGAACGAATTCAATGCGCTGCCGATACCGTACCATCCCGTCAGAAGATGACGGTTCTGGCTCCAGGCAAAGACCCACGGTATGGCTCGAAGATCAGCAAGGCTGCTTGCACCAAAACGACGCGGAGGTCTCGACCCGATCTTCAGGAGGGCGAGCTCTTCGACGGGACTCGCCTGGTTGAAATAGTCGATGAATCCCGGCTCGTTGATCAGGCTGGCATAGGAGGCCTGCGACATGCCGGTCAGGGCATCGAGCGCTTCTTCGAATTCCGGATTGTCCTTAAGTTCGGCCTCGTCGGCCGACTTGACGCTGTGGGCCAATACACTCGCGGCGAGGATTTCGAGCTGATAGAGCCCTGTTCCGCGATTGGCGAATTTCGAAGACACCACCTCGCCTTGTTCAGTCACGCGCATCACGCCACCAACTGTTTGCGCGGGCTGGGCCGCGATCGCCCTTCCAGTCGGCGCACCGCCACGGCTGACCGATCCACCACGACCATGGAAGAAGCTGATCTTGATCTTGTTTTTCTGACCCGTCCGCGTGAGTCGTTTCTGGGCTTTGCTCAATTCCCAGTTAGAGGCGAGGAACCCGCCATCCTTGTTGGAGTCAGAATAGCCGAGCATGATCTCCTGACGGTTGGCGAAGTCACGTATCGATCGACGAACAATCGACGTCGCCAGCAATTGATCCATGATCTCTGGTGCTGAGCGCAGATCGCCAATCGTTTCGAACAGGGGCACGACCTTGAGCCTGATCGTGCCAGATCCATCGAGAGCGGTCGCCAGACCGCAATACTGGGCAAGGAGGTATACCGCCAGAATGTCCTCGGGAGACTGTGTCATGGACAGGATGAAGGTGCCGATCGACGTGTTACCACTTTCAAGCGCAGCGTCGCGAATGACATCAAACAGATCGAGGAGTTCACGTGCTTCCTCACCAAGATTGTCTCGTTTGATCTCGAGCCGTTCGCCGGCGTGAAGGCTTTCGCGTATGCGCGCCGACCACTGTGGGCTTCCAGGTTGACACGCCGGAACATGCGGCGAGGCTGCTGCGAACAGTTCCGCCAGGACGCGATTGACCACCGTCGAATTCTGTCGGATATCCAGCGACACGGTGCGAAAACCAAAAGTATCGAGCTGCCTCACCAGCGGATGGACGAAGCGTTTGGCAATCAGATTGCCTCCGATGGCGTCAAGCACCTTCGAAAGCGTTAGCAGGTCCTTCCTGAAACCCTCTTCATTCTGATAGGCAACACCACTTCCCCTGCCATGCAGCGCATCAAGCCGACACAGCATGGCTGCAGCGAACTGCCGAAGAGGTTCATTCGAATTCCTCGTCGCGATCTGCTGTCCATCACCGCTTTTATCAAGCGCCACCGTCAGCGCAGATCCAAAGAACTCCGGCATATCGACAACATTGGAACTGGCACTCAAAACTGTGACCAGCCGCCGTACCTTTTCCCGGTACCATTCGATGGCCGCGTTGCGACACTCAGACAAGGCAAATGCAGTGATCTTTGCCGTCACATAGGGGTTGCCATCGCGATCGCCCCCAATCCAGGAACCATAGCGCATGAACGACGGCGTCTTGAGATCATGCTGCGGATAGTGCCGGCGCAATGCTCCCTCCAAGGTCTCATAGAGCTGCGTCGTCGCCTCAAAAATCACCTCACGAAAAAAATGCAATCCCCAGGCAATCTCTCGCTCGACGGAAGGGCGCTCCAGCCTTAGCTCGCCGGTCATCCACAGGATTTCGATCTCACTCTTCAGATCGCGGACCAGAGTATCGCGCTCACGTGGCGCCCATCGCTGCTGCTCCAGTTCCGTCAATTTGCGGTAGATGCGCCGGTGAATCTCAAGCACCGTCACGCGCTTTGCTTCGGTAGGGTGCGCCGTCATCGTCGGTCCGACACAGAGCCCGTTCAGGACCTCCTGTACAGTCGCGGCCGAGTAGCCTTGCGCTGCGATCTGGCCAACCACATTGGAGAATGACCCGATCACCTCGTCGGCCCCGCCGGCCTGCTCAAGCTCCCGGCGTGAGCGCATTGCAGCCAGTTCTCTGGCAATGGCCAGGAGCTGAAACCAGATGCCAGCGGCCTGCAGAGCGGCGATGCGCCGTTCCTTTGGCAATGTGTCGAGATCGACTTGCCCATTCAGCACTTCGGCTATGTCTGGCTCGCGTTCGGCCACAACCGACAAGAGCAGTCGGAACAGCAAGCTGCGGGCATCTTCACGGAAATTCATTGGCCGATTTTCTTCCAAAACATCGCCCTGCTCGTCTCTTGGGCGATGGTCCTGTTCCGGGAGCATGATCATCTTCGTGACCCTTCGGCCCCTGGGGCATACTTGAGGGGTTTCTGATATTCCTGCAATGAATTTTATATTCATATCAGTGTAAAAGCAACGCTTCAAGTAGCATATTGTCGGCGGCGTAGGATATAATTAAATGTAATTTTTTCAGATGCTTACAGCCTATGTCCCGCTCAGCAGCACCAGCCATCCTCCGGATGGAGTCCCCGACAGGAGCGACACAGGGATCCAGCAGATCAGCTGCGGGTCTGACGCCGTTCGCCGCGCATTTGGCACATCGCCAAGCAGTTGTGTCGACGCGAACGACGAACTTTTCGCCGGACCATCGCCATTTCCCCTTTTTCAGATGACAGAGGTGGCAAGCCCCTTGGCTGTTTGCGAAGCTCCCGTTGAGGCCAGACAGATGCATCCCACTTGGCCAGAACGGTTCTTGTCGACTCTAGCTCAAAGGGGGGCGCGTCCATCCTGCTGGGGAAGGACGCCAACGAACTCATTCGCCATCATCAGGATCGTTTCCCGCACGCGAGTTTTCTAGCAATCCACAGGGAATACGAAGGCCTCGTCAACTGCCTGGCGGACATGATTGAGGGCTCGCGGCGGTGCCCCGCAGCCGCGCGCTTCCACTTTCAAGACCTTGAATTTAATGGCTTTCATAGTCGTCACAGGAACTACGAGGTCACTCCAACCATCTCGACGCTCTAGCCTCATTTCTGAAAGCGCATAACTGTTCCTTTAGGGCAGGCATTCTTTACGAGTTCGGCGGTAGGCTCGCAAACCGAAAAGTTGCCTTACAGTAAACTTTATTGCATATGGGTATTGCACTGCGCTCGAATTTCAGTTCAGTATGGTTTACTTGGCGCCAGCCTTAGGCAAAGCGCGGACGCGATTGAGACAGTTTCGGAGGAGGACTACTGATGACGGCATCCTGGAGATTTTCGACCCTGGCGGATCGCCACCGGGCGCTGGGTTCGAAACTCGAAGACTGGAGCGGCATGGGAACCGCCTGGACCTACGACAAGGATGCCGACGAGGAGTACATCGCCATCCGCACCAAGGCCGGACTTATGGATGTGTCGGGCCTGAAGAAGGTGCACATCACAGGGCCGCACGCCTCGCATCTCATCGATCTCGCAACCACCCGTGATGTCGAAAAAATCTATCCCGGCAAATCTGTCTATGCGTGCATGCTGAATGACCAAGGCAAATTCACCGATGATTGTGTCATCTACCGGATATCCACCAATTCCTGGATGGTCGTCCATGGCTCAGGGTCTGGTCATGAAGAACTGACCCGGGCGTCGATCGGCCGCGATGTTTCCGTTCGCTTCGACGACAATCTGCATGATTTGTCGCTGCAGGGTCCGACAGCGGTCGACTATCTGGCCAAGCACGTGCCGGGCATCCGCGACCTCAACTATTTCCACCACATGCAGACGCAGCTGTTCGGCTTTCCCGTGATGATTTCGCGCACCGGCTATACAGGCGAGCGCGGCTACGAAATCTTCTGCCGCGGCCAGGATGCCGGCACGATCTGGGACAGAATCCTCGATGAGGGCAAAAGCCTCGGCATCATTCCTTGCCGCTTCACCACGCTCGATATGCTGCGCGTCGAAAGTTATTTGCTTTTCTACCCCTACGACAATTCGCAGAAATACCCGTTCGAGAATGAAGGCCCTGGCGACACGCTGTGGGAACTCGGCCTCGACTTCACCGTCAGCCCTGGAAAGACCGGTTTTCGTGGCGCCGAGGAGCATTACCGCCTCAAGGGCAAGGAGCGCTTCAAGATCTATGGTGTGCTACTCGAAGGCAAGGAGCCGGCCGACGAAGGCGCGCCGGTCTATCGCGACGGCAGACAAGTTGGCGTGGTGACCTGCGCCATGTATTCGCCGCTGGTCAAGAAATCGATGGGCATCGCCCGGCTCGACGTCGACTGCGCGGTCAAGGACACCAAGCTCGAGATTCGCAACAAGAGCGGTGCCATCAAGGCCACCGCCCAGCCATTGCCGTTTGACGACCCCAAGAAGATCAAGCGCACTGCGAAGGGATGAGGCGTTGGACACCACGCCGGTAAAGACGATTCTCAGTCGGCCGGTCTTCGGAACATTGTCCCCGCAGACCGGAAGCCACCACCTTTTTGTTGCTGACGCGGAAGGAGCTCTTGCTATTTCAGATATGGCCGCAAGAGCGCCGGCCGGATTTTTCGAAGGCGCCGAAATCGTCTATATCCCGGATCCGGACGGCAAACACGTCGCCGCTCTCGAAGCGCTGAAGCCGGGGCAGTTTCATCAGGCGCCGTCCTTCGCCAGCCTGTTGCCGCGATTGAAGCAAACGCTGGCCAACGCGCATATGGGCTTGCGTCTCTACCTTGCCGGTACCGAAGGCCTGATTGGCCAGGCCATGCAGGTGGCCCTCGAAGCCGGCATCGACCACACCTCGATCCAGACCGAGCATCGGGGCTCGCTGGCGCGGCGCATGCAGTGCGTCCACTGCAAGGGCATCACCGAGAACGTGACGACGCAGCCGGCGACCTGCGCACATTGCGGCTTGCTGCTTCTGGTGCGCGATCATTATTCGCGGCGCCTTGCCGCGTTCCAGGGTGTTTGCATCAACGCCGAGGATCGCAGCGAAATCCCTCCGATGGAGGAGATCTTCCGATGAGCACCGGCACCACCAAGCTCGATGTCGTGGTCAGCGATGTCGTCCCGGTCAACGAACTGGTCACGCGCTTCCATTTCCGCCGCCGTGACGGGGAGCTTTTGCCGACCTTTTCCGGCGGCGCCCATGTCGTGGTCGAGATGCGCGACGGCGACCTCACAAGGCTCAATCCTTATTCACTGATGGGCTCGCCGCTCGACACGCGCGAATACACCATCTCGGTGCGCCGCGACGATGTCGGCCGCGGCGGCTCGCTGTTCATGCACCGGTCGGTCAAGCCCGGCCTGGAGATGGTGGTCAGCTACCCCGTCAATCTGTTCTCGCTCGACCTCAGGGCGAAGAAGCATCTGATGCTGGCCGGCGGCATCGGCATCACGCCGTTCATGGCGCAGACCGCGCAGCTCGCCGGGTCCGGCGGCAATTTCGAACTGCACTACACCTGCCGCACCGCCTCGCTCGGCACCTATGCCGACGTGCTGCAGGAGCGCTATGGCAACCGCATCAGGCTCTATCACGACGATCGCGACGAGCGCATCGAGCTGGACCGGCTGTTGTCGTCGCAGCCGCTGGGCACGCATCTCTATGTCTGCGGCCCGGCCGGCATGATCAACTGGGTCCGCGCCCGCGCTGCAGAGCTGGGCTGGCCCTCGGAGACCGTACACTACGAGCATTTCGCGGCGCCCCAGCCCGGCCTGCCTTTCGACGTGACACTTGCCGTCAGCGGCAAGACCATCCGCATCGGCGAGCAGCAAAGCCTGCTTGAAGCCATCGAAGCCGCCGGTGTCGATCCGCCCTATCTCTGCCGCGGCGGCGTCTGCGGCCAGTGCGAGACCAACGTCATCTCGTATGACGGCAAGTTCATCCACAACGACCATTGGCTGAGCGAGGAAGACCACCGTTCAGGCTGCAAGATCATGCCATGCGTCTCCCGCTTCGAGGGCAAATCGTTGGTGCTTGAACGCTGAGGCATATCGGCGCGTTCGTCGGTCAGGAGGAGGATGTTATGGGAATTGACTTTAGAAAAGAGACGTTCCGGGGCGACTTTACCTTCAGGAACAGCCCGGAGCAGATCAAGCGCTTCCCGTTTCCGTTCCACGAAGACAGCTACATGTATGCGGTCAATATCGAGCCGCATGTTGTTGGTCCCAAGGGCAGCGTGTTGGAAAACCTGATCGACGTCGACGAGCACTATGTCGCCGAGATGCAGGACCGCGCTTTGGTGCTGGCCGAGGACCCGCTGCGCTGCCAGTCGCTGCCGCACATGACGCTGGCCGGCTGGGACCTGCTTGAGCTTCTGATGGAACAGCAGGCGCTGGGTTACCCCGAGCATTTCACCCTGGAGCGAAACGGCGATCGCTGGCGCTGGATCAACCGGCCGCTCGGCATCGATGACACCTTCACCTTCGGCGACACCTCGACGCTGCCTTACGGGCCGATGGAATACATCACCCGCCAGAGCCAGGGCGATTTCTGCATCCTCGACCAGCGCGACGGCAATCTGTGGATGGATGCCGGCATGGTCACCACCCAGGCCGACTGGTCGCTCGATTTCGACATCGGCATGAACTTCTTCGAGTGGCACGCGCCAGTGCCGCTGGCGCACGAGAAGGGGATTTTCGTCAGGGCGCTGAAATTCCTCACCAATATCCAGCAGGGCAAACCGGCCAGGCGACTGAACTGGACGATGACCGTCAATCCGCGCCTCGATACCAGCCCCGAAAACTACCACAAATGGGGCCCGGACCGGGCAACGGTGACGCCCGAGAACGTCGGCGACAAGGTGCATCTGCGGGTCGAATTGCAGAGCTTCTGGCGGCTGCCGCGCTCCAACGGCATCGTCTTCCCGATCCGCTGCTACCTGATCAAGATGGACGAACTGGTGACGCAGCCGAAATGGGCGCGGCGCCTGCACCGCGTCATCCGCGACCTGCCCGAAGAACTTGCAACCTACAAGGGCCTTACACGCTACCGCCCGGCCCTGATCGATTGGCTGTCTAAACTCGACGACGGGAGCCCGACTTCGCCCGGGTTTGGGCCGAACTGACCCTACCGACGCAGTCGCAGCAAGACATCAGCCGGAAAGGTATCGAACTCTTGTCGATGCACTGGGTCGTGTCGGAACTTGCTTTGGAATAACGCCAAACGGACGGTTTTGATCATCTGATTTGTCTCCCCAGCTGGGGCCGCTCCAACAAAGAGTGGCCCATTTTTTACGGATTCGATCTTGCCACGATCTGACCTAGACCATTTTGTGAACACAAACACGGGCCGCAGCGGGATGATTGGCCAGAGCTAAGGTGGGATCGCAAAGCGTCATGCCAGCCCGGATGGGCGCTAACTAGGTCTTCGTCGAGGAGGTGACGGCGGCATCGGTCATCCGCTGTTTAGCGCGCCCTGTTTCTTGTTAGTCTCGAAAACCTCGGTCCCGATTGCCGGGCGCGAGATATTCTCTCACCATCAGCTCATTTGGCACAAAGCGCACTCGCATAGCGGCACGCAAGTCGAGTGGCATCTTCGCCCGCCACGCCCGGAGCCGCCGCGCATGCTCGAATTCGACACCTCCGACGCACTCGCCGCCAGAGTGGCGACCGGCGTCTGTGTCGCCATTACGCCCCCTCTCTGCCTGCACCAGGGCGCTGCCCGTATCGAGAGCGTCGAGTTGATGCCGCTGGTGGGACCCGGGTTCTCGCGCGAGCTGACCTTTCACCCGCCGCGAGAGCGGGTTACCACGGCTTCTGAAGCTTGCTGCCTAGCTCGAGCACAAGGTGGAATGCATAATGTTGAACCCTGTAGGCGAAGGTTGATTCGAAACATCGCCCGAGGCAGTGCTCCAGTTTATGAACAAGACCTCCGCCCTATTCACGAGTTGCCGGCATGGCTCCTGCCTTTAAGGCGATGGCGAAGCTCCGCATTCAAGCCATTCAAGCCAACCGCCACGTGCAGCGCGAGACGTCCCTGGGAGATAGCTCGTTGTGCGCGCAGGGAAGCCGTTACCTACAACGATGTTCTATCATGAAATGTTATTCGCTCACATGTCTTGACTTCTGCGGTCTGGATGTTAGCGTGACGGTGGACAGCGAGGAGCATATACCGCCCCGCCATTGGATTGGCTGCATTTAACGGTCGTCTAAGCGTCGTCCCCAATCTTCGTTGAGCGATCTCCTGAAGCAACCGCGGTTCAAGCAACGTTTAAGATGGACGGCGACTTTGCACCTGCTCAGGCGATGCACCCCTTGATATGTTTTGCAGTTCGTCGAGGATAGGTTGGTTGATTTTTGGAGGTAGCATTTGACCGGATCGTCGAAACGCCTGATTGTGGGAATTAGCGGAGCTTCGGGCATTATCTACGGGATACGGGCGCTTGAGATCGCACGCCGTCTGAATCTTGAAACTCACCTTGTTATGAGTAAATCAGCGAAGCTGACGGCCACGCATGAGGTCTCACTCAAGATCAAAGAGATTGAGGAACTGGCTAGCGTTGTTCATCGCAACGAAAATGTTGCCGCTTCGATTTCAAGTGGCTCATTCGAAACAATTGGCATGATTGTGGCGCCCTGCTCCATCAGGAGCCTCTCGGAGATAGCGCATGGCACTACTTCGAGCTTATTGACGCGCGCGGCAGACGTCGTCCTGAAGGAACGGCGACGGCTGGTCCTGTTGGTGAGAGAGACCCCGCTTCATCTTGGGCATCTTAAAAGCATGGTGCAGGTGACTGAAGCTGGTGCTATCGTTATGCCACCGGTTCCCGCATTCTATATTCGCCCTCAGACGATTGATGACATTGTTGATCATACCGTGGGCAGGGCGCTCGATCTCTTTGGAATGAGGCCTCCGGATCTCGTCAGGTGGTCCGGAGCATAGGTTCCAGCACTATACGCACCCCTCGCGCACAAATGACAGCGTGAACAGTCCTGCTCGCGGCTTGCCCACTGCTGGTTTAACTCGCACCCGATCGAACTTGGGAGGACGGAATGCCTCACGTCGCAGAGAAGGACTTGTGGAGTTTTTCTCTAGAACTCTACGCCCGCCCAGGAGTGAAGGAGCGTTGTATCAATCTGCAGGATGCGCTTGGGCTTGATGTAAATATCGCATTTTTCTGCCTCTGGTGGTCCGATCCTTCAGCAACCTACCTCGACCAAAATGCGTTCGACGCAATAATTGCTCCGGCTGTGCGGTGGCACCGCACGGTGGTTCTCCCAACGCGCGCGGCCCGCAAGGCGTCAAAAGGCGGCATGGCAAACCTGCCGGCTGGACAAACAGGCGACCTCTACCGTGCACTTCTGAAGGTCGAGATTGACACCGAGCATGCCGAGCAAACGATTCTAGTTGGAGGTGCCGTCGAACATACTGGCACCCTACCGTCTGGGCTCCGGGTTTCCGCGTCAAGGGCTGCCTTGAACATCGCGCTCTACAGCTCGCATCTTGGGCGCAAGATGGATGTTCAGGACTTTGACGACATGGCCGCAATTATCGCCCTCTGTTGCGGCGTGCCGCCACAGACCGCTCTTTCACACTTGTCCGCTTCGGTATCCTCGATCGGATGATTTTATGCCTCATCGGCCCCTACAACGATGGCTTACCGATAGCACTGGCCGCTGTGAGGCTCCAATGGGCGACCCAAGCGCGTTAACGCCAAAGCTCTAGGTTCGGGCGGAATACCATCTAGAACGCCTCGATCGCGATGACATAGTGCGAACGAGCTGCTTCAACAAATTCGCGATTCCACGCACCGATCGGCACTGCAAATTCTTTGCCCAGCCCTGGTACTGTGCTGTGATGCCGAATCTCGCGATCGAAAAATTAATTGCACGTCGAGGCCGATCTGGAACTAGCGATTTATCGCTTTTACAGCTCCTGCCAAAATCTGGTTTTGACCGATGAGCAACAAAAGTTTGACCGTCGATGGCCAGGATGAAGTAGTCGCATCCCGTCGAGTCGTCGTGCACCTGGATGAGACCTTTGCCAAACATCTAATAGGCACCGCTAGTTATACAACCACAGACCTTTCGATAAATGTATATGATGTAGCTATCTAGCGCAAGATCGAAGTGCGGGAAGGGTGCCGTAGCCCGCTGTGCAAGGCACCTGTCATTTCGTTGAGCGGCTTCGGTTTCGACGGAAAGGTGTGGATGGCAATGAGCAGGCATTCAGTTGGACCGAGGAGAAGCGACGAGACAATGAACGCTATTTTAAAGGCGGCTGAAAGCCTGGTGTTGGAGGCTGGTCACGCAGGCTTTTCCTTTGAGGCGGTGGCACGACGAGCACATGCGGGCAAGCCAACGATCTATCGATGGTGGCCAAACAAGTTTGCTTTGCTAAAAGATATCTACGAGAGGAGAAATCATGGCGCCGCCCCAATTTTTAAAGATTCCTTTGAAGAGGACATAGCCGCCTGCCTGACGCAGGTATTTAACAGCTGGTCTCGTGGATCAGGCCAGATATTGCAGTGTATGTTCGCAGAGGCTGTGTCAGCCCCTTTAGTGAAATCGTCGCTTCGACAGGTGGTCTTTCAAACTTTTCGCCAAATGGAGACTGCCTTCACAGCAGCGATTTCCCGAGGTGAGGTGCACAGCGCTACCGATGTGCAGCATGCTATCGAAATAATAGCATCCTATTCAGTAGCGCATCTGCTCGTAGCCGATGCGGTCAGGCCAAATCTCAATCAGGTCGCATCATGGTTCGCCCACGGCATGACCGCTGGCGGCGTCGACTTGATTCAAAAACAGGTTCGCTAGCTCCTTCAGACATGTCGGGATATCGCGGGCGCGGGAAGCGGTTCTTACGCGCCAGGCCACGGCGTTCGGGTTGCCCTCATGGCTGGCATCGACAGGTGCCTTCAAGCGCATCGTTCGATCGCGGTAAATGGTGGTGCTGGACGTCAGCGTCACCAACAACAAGAGGTGAACGCAAATTCGGCTAGATGCGGCAATGTCGAATGCTGGAATTATCAGGTCGACTTGTTGGGAATTTTGAAACGCTTGCAGGCTCAAATGTGCTGGGCGCACGGGCGCTGTATCCCCCTTACCGGCCCATGCCCCACCTACTATCACTTTCAGCGCTCTCACGCTCGGCCACTCTAAGCTCGGCTATGGCGAACTCGCTGTTGCGCGACAGACGGTTGAAAACGCCCTCCGCGCGCTCCAGATCCTCTGCGGACACACCTTCAAACAAGACGTCGTTTACGCGGCGGACGAAGTGGTTGACAGTTGCGACCGTCTCCTCGCCAACCGCAGTCAAACTGACAAGCACACTTCTGCGGTCATCGTCAGCAGCGAATTTTTGCAGGAGGCCCATACGGATAAGCCGGCCGACCTCCGTCGTTACGTGCGTCGGCGCGAGATGAATGTATTGAGCTAAACGCTTTATCGTGACGCCCTGCTCACCTTGCCGGTATGCAACGCCGGCGAGGACGGCGAACTGCGAACCGGTCAGACCGATCGAGCGACCAAACGCATCTCGGCAGACCGAAAAGCGTCCCAGCACCTCAACGAAAAGGTAAATCACCTGTCGAAAGCGGTCGTCGCTACCTTTGTACAAGAGCTCGCGGTGTGAAACGGTTAACGGGGGAGAAAAGGGCGCTGGCTGCGACTTGCGTTTTCGTACTCCCCCTTGAGCGAGTTCCTTGGTCGTTGTCACTTTCGCCATCCATATACCTCTATCTGCGCAGCCGTAGGGGATAAGCCTACAATCCCAAGGAGCACTAGTTACATCACAAAGCTAACTCAATCAAAGAGGGGATTGGGGATTTCCGCAGGACACTCATATCCGCGACATTTGTGTTCCCCCTTGCGATCCTTCCGTTCTCGTTCCAAAAAAAGCTTGATAAGAAACGTACATTTTGTAGTTATAACTTCTAGATTGAACGCTCGTCACGAGGACCCTTCATGCAATCCAAGATCCAGGCTGCCCTCCCCTCGCACCGCAAGCTTTATTATGGTGGCGGATGGCACGAGTCTCTGACGGGTTTGAGCGAAGAGGTTTTCGATCCTGCTACCGGAGCAAGTCTCGGCATCACCGCGATTGCAGGTAAGGCGGATGTTGACGCCGCTGTAGACGCCGCACAGGCAGGCTTCCGAGAGTGGCGACAAACAAAGTTGCAAGATCGGGTCGCACTGTTGCGCAAGGCGGCAGCAATCATCAGAGCCAATGCCGAGCGGATAACTCTGACAGATTCTGTCGATTCTGGTGGCCCATACAAGCGGATGATTAAGGACGCCGAATCCGGAGCCGCCACCTTCGAGTTCTTCGCAGGACTTGCTACGGAAGCAAAGGGAACCACGATCCCCTTCACTGCAGATTCAATCAACTACACGGTGAGGGAGCCCCTCGGCGTGGTTGTGCGTATCAATGCGTATAACCATCCATTTCTGTTTGCCGCCCAACGTGCAGCCGCCCCGCTCGTTTCGGGTAACGTAATCGTTATGAAACCGCCCGCCCAGGCGCCGCTGTCTACGCTGCTGTTTGCAGAACTGGTCGGCGACCTGTTTCCACCCGGCGTATTCACTGTTTTGCCGGGAGGACTCGAATGCGGCCAAGCGCTTGTCGAGCACCCGAAAGTCGCCATGGTTGGCTTGATCGGGTCAGTCGCCACAGGAAAGGCCATCGCTCGCTCCGCGGCCGGGACGTTAAAGAAACTCAGTCTCGAACTAGGGGGCAAAAATGCTTTGATAGCCTTTCCCGATGCAGACCCCGCGAAGGTCGCAGCTGGCGCGGTCCAGGGCATGAATTTTACATGGTGTGGCCAGTCCTGCGGATCGACATCTCGTGTTTTCCTGCATGAGAGTATTTACGACGAGGTCATTGGGCACATCGTGGCATCCGTGTCGAAACTCACGGCCGGCATTCCATCCGACCCGGACACGGACATGGGATGCCTCGTCAGTGCAGAGCAATTGGCAAAGACAGAGCGTTACGTTGAGTACGGCAAGGAGGACGGAGCGACGCTGATCTTCGGTGGTAAGAGGCCAGAGGATCCCCGTCTTTCTGGAGGCTTCTTCTACCTTCCGACAATTTTCAAAGATGTCTCGCCGTCTATGCGAATTGCGCGCGAAGAGATTTTTGGTCCGGTAATGTCCATCATTCGCTGGTCTGACGAAGAGAGCCTGTTCCAGGCTGTAAACGAATCCGAGCTGGGGTTGACCGCCTCGATCTGGACCGAAAACCTGAGTACCGCCCACCGTGCGGCCGCAAGGGTCGAGGCTGGGTATATTTGGGTCAACGGCTCGAGCACGCATTTCCTTGGCGCGCCATTCGGTGGCTACAAGCAGTCGGGCCTCGGACGGGAGGAATCCATCGAGGAACTTCTTGCATGCACTCAGCTCAAGAATGTCAACATTGCTTTCTGATGGGTTCGGGGGCGGCCCGCAACGTAGATGCGGGTCTTCCTACGAACGCCGACAAATCAACGCACGTTCACTTCCACGGTGATTTGATGGTGCTCGACAATGGGTCCAAATCGCGACGACATGTCAGCGTCCTTGGTTGAATGTCCGTCGCCAATCGACCTGGATAAACTTCGGATACAAACTGACATTGTTGTCCGCAGCGCCTCGGCCCCATTTGCTCACTCGGTCTGGCAAGGGACGGCAGCACTGTTCAAGGCGACGCCGACCGGGATCCCGTGCCTCCGGTGAGAGCGAAGTCGCCAAGATGGATGCAGGCACCCTAACGGCAGTGCAAATCATCCGTGTTCAGAAGCTGGCGTACTGTGCAATTTGCCGATGCCACGGTCGACTGCTTTGCTGGTCAGCTGGAGCCGTGCAGGCGCGACCGAGGAAAATGACGAGGAATGTGAACAGTTCGCGAAGTTGGCAGTGAGCCTCCAACAGCGCCGATCACCAGCACGATGACTAATCGGCAACGACCGCTACGGAAAGGGCACGTCGGCTCAGGGTCTGTGCGAATAAATTATACCCAGACCTCACTCCGGTTATCGGCGCCGGCCTTCGCATGGGATTGGAGGCCGCCCTTCTACTTGAATACCTGCGGCCACTTCTGCCGGATTCCTTGGGCCTCTTGGATGCCAAGCGCTGTGGTGGGCGCGTAGGTGCCCAGCTGCTGAAACGGAATGCAGGCATCGATGATCATTTTCGAATGTGAGGTCAAACCAATATCCCGATGCGCTGGGGGGATGCGAGGATCGAGCGAAGAGCTCCAAGCGTTCCGGATAATGTCCACATCCTCAGACGGTTCGGCTCTCGTGGTTATGGCCCACATTACGTCATTGAGACTTGTGGGATCGATATCTTCATCGACCACGACCACTAGACGCCCCATATAGCTATGCGCGGCCGCAATGAGCGCTGCGCGCTTAGCATGACCGGCGTAGCGCTGCCGGATTGCGACGACTGTCATCAGTTGCGAAACGTGCTGCCAAGCTCCTACTACGTCGGTGACACCAGCTGCTTCCAGGTTGCTCCAGATGCTGGCAGCACGGAACGACAATCCGAAATGGAAGCGTGGTGGCTTCAAAGGCGGAGAGCCGAAAAGTATTGGATCGTTGCGAAAGTAAGTGGCGTCCACCTCCATCACCGGGCCTGGTCGAGAATCGGCCGCGTAGTAGCCGGTGAACTCCCCGAACGGCCCTTCTGGAAGGCTTTCAACAGCCATCGGCAGTAATCGCCCTTCAAGGACTATCTCCGCCCGCGCGGGGATCGGAAGGCCAGTAAGCGGCCCCTTGAACACCTCTACCGGCGCTCCGCGGATGGCGCCCGCAAAGTCAAGTTCTGATGCTCCCTCCGGGAGATACTCAAAGCCAGCGATAAACAGTGATGGGTCCTGGCCATTGACGACGGCCACGGGGCAGGCCTGGCCGCGATCCCAATATTTCTTCGAAATGATCGCACCATGACGTCCGTTGTGATCGAATTGAATAGTGACGCGATTTCGACTGTGGACTTGGACGCGGTAGATCGAGCAGTTGACCCAGCCAGTATCGGGGTCTTGCGTCAGGACGACGCTGCCAGACCCGATATAGGGGCCCCCGTCCAGCTTGTGCCAGACTGGGCTTGGGAAACGAGAGAGGTCAACATCCTGGCCACGCGCTTCGTTTTCCAGAACTGGGATGTCTTTAGTCTCTACAGGCGCGATCGGCTCCAAGCTCGTGCGTCGAGTTTTCCAAAGCTTCAGTGCTTCCAGTGCTGGCAGGTTGTAATCTATGCCAAGGGCCAGCGCTGCTCTCCGCGCACTGACCGTTGCGTTGGTGAAAACGCGGTTGCCAGTCGCCTGGCCGGGAATGTCGTTGAACAAAAGGGCTGGACAGCTTGCGTCGCCGGCAGCGACTTCGGTGATAGCGCCTATCTCATGCATAAGGGATGCGCCTGAAACGCGCCGGAGATCGCCTATGTCGTCCACCAACCCAATGAATTCGCGAAGATCTCGGTAGGCAACATTCATGGCGAGCCCCTATCAGACAAATGATGCATGTGCAGTGGTTCAGATGCCCTATTTGGCAGGGTCAACCTGCAACGGCGACGCGTCGACTCCCCAAGCCGCATTGAAAGACAATGATGTGGCAGTCCCGTTGGCGGGGCACAGCAGACACCGCGTTGGCGGCTATGGTGGGCAGCGTGTCGCGTACCTACCATCCGTGCGGCCACATCGCGTTGTCTGGAATTGTTTCCGAACCCACTGGGGGCGCGAGATGCCGATAAGTACCGCCGTGGAAAAGGAGGGGATCGGTCCCGGCTTCGGAGTTGCGAGTTGCGGCAAGAACACGCCCGAGAAGGATAATATGGTCCCCTCCATCGTAGCGCGCGTAGACTTCGCATTCAAACCACATCAGCGCTCCCCCGATCAGGGGAACGTTGATCACATTAGCCTCACGGATTTCGACTCCGCTCCATTTATCCGCCATGCTCCTGGCAAACCGGCTAGAAAGCTCGGACTGCGCCCGCGCCAAGATGCTTACGCCGAACCGGTCAGTCGCGTTCCAGGCTTCCAATGCCCGAGCCGTCCGCGCAATGCTGAACGACACAAGCGGAGGGACAAGCGAAACCGAGTTGAACGAACTAACAGTCGCACCGATCATCTCGTCGCCGACGCAGGTGGTAACGATCGCAACACCCGTCGCGAACGTCGCGAAAGCATTCCGAAGTTCCCGGCCGTCCTCTAACGTGACGGGCTGGCCGCTTCGTTTGTGCGAAGGCCCTGAGGCCTGGAGTGAACTAATCGAGGGCAAGGGCTTTGTCCACCAAGTTAGTTGCGCGGCGCATGTCGTAGCTTCGCAGCATATTCTGCTTAACAATGAACGACGCGCCGCCGTAGAACTTCTCGTACTGTTGATGCCGGTTACCAAACTCAGAGCCGACGAAGTCCCACGCCAGCCGCATTAGCCGAATGCGATCGCGAGCAGACGTTATTCCGGACGCCATGTAGCGCTCAATATCGGAGGCAGTCTCCGGGCTGTCGAGATCTTTCACCGAGGAAGGCATGGTGATCATCGCTGCACCGGTCAGCTCTTTCACCACCTCTATCATGCGGGGGTTGATCTCAGATTGAAGCGCCATCACTGAATAAAGCGCCGCTGGATCAGGCCACATGAAACCGCGCTCATCATAGGTCGCTGTGGTCTCCTGCGCTTCCAGCATCTTCTCCACGATCGACACCAGGGCTGTCAGTTCTCCCATCTGTACCATCACAGGCGGAAGCCCTGAGTTACCGGTAGTTTCGTTCATTCGCTGCAGCAAGCCGACCATAAAGCGGAGCTTGGTCGCGTAGCGAGCCTGCGCCTGAAGGTTGCCATAAAGATGCGAGGGTGTCTTCCACCACTGGTCGCGACACACCTCAATGTTGCGATAGATGAACACTTCTTCCCACGGCACGAACACGTTGTCCAACACCACAAAACAATCAGATTCATCGAACCGGCTCGTAAGCGGATAGTCGAAGGTATTGGTAGCTTGCAGAGCGAAGGGACGCCGAGGATAGAGCTTCAGACCTGGAGCGTTCATGGGTATGGCGACGCCAATGGCGTAGTTCTCGTCACCCGCCTGAAGTGGGTGAATGCAGCTTAGGTAAAGGTAGTCAGAATAAACCCCGGCAGTAGCCAATTGCTGGGCGCCGGAAATCACGATCCCGCCATCCTTCTCCTTCACGACACCTGCGTAGAGAGTGGGATCACTTTGTTTGTGCGCCGGCTTAGACCGGTCGATCTGCGGCGGCACAATGGCATAGGTCGCCCAAAGGTGATTTTCGCGCAGCTTTTCGTAGAAAGAAACCACGCGCTCGCCGTATTCCTTGCCGCCGGCTGCGAAAACTTCCGGAAGTGCCGCATAGCCGCAGAAGAAACCAGATACGTGGTCGGGTGACCTGCCGATCATCCCAAACGAGGCCTCAGACCACGTTTCAGACGCCAATCGCCGTGCCTTAAGATCCGCGTGGCTCTTAGGAATTTGATAAGCGCGCAACACGCGGTTGCCAGAGGTCGGCGACACGAAAGTCATCCGCTCCTCCATCGCAGGGTCAGAGGCGATGTCGAATAGCCGAGCAGCCGACCTTGCCCCTTCCGCGAAAGCAGGATGCGTCGTGACGTCACGAACACGTTCGCCATCAACGAAGACGGCGCGACCGTCCCGAAGCGAGTTTAGATACTCCTCACCCGTTCGCATGCTCCTTGAAGACTGAGCCTTTGCGGCGTCGATGGCATGGAGACCAGGATTCATCGAATGCACTCCTACTTGATTGATCTAATTAGATACATACATATTGTAGCTATTTTGGTCAAGCAGAATCTTTGGCGACCCGCTTTCCTATCTCTCGGTCTGCGGGGTGCCCTGATTGCAAATAGGACTCGCCTGTCAGGTTCGCCCGGAATCCCGCTCTTTGAAGACATTGAGCTTGCGATACTCAGTAAGGCACTCCACCACGACGCATTTACCATCGCGAACCATTGGGATCGCCTCACTCAGCGCTGCCAGATACTCGTCGTAGCTAGTAATGGGTCCAATACCTATTGCTCCGAAGCCTTTCGCAACAGAAACAATCTCGCACGACGGGTCCACCAGGCTCATTGCCACGCCGGCGTTCTCCGTGGGACGATTACGAAGTTCCGCCATTCGGACTTGATGATGCTCATCGCTGAGGAAACTTCTGTTGTTGTTGACCACAATCAGGCTTGGAATGCGGTATTTGGCGGCCGTCCAAATCGCCGAGGAGCCTGCAAGAAATTCTCCGTCACCTATGACTGCGACTGGGAGCTGGCCATTTTTGCTTACAACGATCGCACTACCGATCGCTACGGGAACCATCATGCCGACGGCGCCGCCAGCTTCTCCGGACAGGTCGAGGCTCAAACCCGTCCCGAGTTTCATCACACCAGGCGCTTGGCGACGCGAATTGCCGACAGTGATACAGTACGGTTCATTCGCCAGCTGTTCCGCCAAGCCCGTCCAAAGTGATGTCTCGGTCAGCCGTTGCCCTGCACGGTTCGAGGCTATTAGCGCCGCTTGTCGTGCAGATAGCTCGGCCTTGAACGCCCTTAGTTGAGTACGCCGGCCCTCTACCCGAGATCCCGACGACGTATCGGCTTCAATTTTGGCTTTACAGCATCGCAGGAGCTCTGGGAGGGCCGTTGCCGGAGAAGCGAGGATAGGTAGGTCTACAGCTGGCAGGGCTTGATATTCGGCGGTAAAGCCGCGATGTAGCAGCTCATCGCTCGAGATGTTGATGATCTTAACACCTGCGGGCAGGTCGGCCGTTTCGCCGGCCAAATCCGTACAATCGAGCGCAAGAACGACGTCCGCCTTCGACAAAATCGCCTTCTCGTCTCCGGTGAAATCAAGGTCGTGCGGACTAGGAAAGCTCCTCCATGCCCAGCCCTGGTCAAGGACAGGCATGGCGAGCATCTCCGCAAGATCCACCAACGCCTTGCTCGAAGTCTCGTCTCGTCCGGACCGGTCGGCAATAGCGACGGGAAATCGACTCTTGCAGAGCCAAGAGGCTGCTTGTTCAACCAGTTCAGGAGGTGGAAACGGCGATGCAGCGGGCGCGAAACGGGTCTGATCCGGCAGAACAAAATCACTTGGGACCGGTGCCTCCTGAATATCAGTGGAAACACAGACATAGACAGGGCCTGGCGGTTCCTGCCGCGCAATGCGATTTGCCCTGAGAAGAGCTTCTGTAAGAGCTGCGAACGAGGCGGGCTGATCATCCCATTTCGTGAAGTCGCGGACCAGATTGCCCTGAACGTTTGCCGTATGCATGCCGTCAATCAGCGGCCGTCGCTTCGCGGCGTCTACGGGTCCCGTGCTGCCGATGATGAGCATAGGGCTCCGGTCGATCCAACTGTCGAAAATTCCCATGGAGCCGGCCAAGAGACCGACGACATTATGCAAGATGACCCCCATGGGCTTGCCGGAGGCCCTGGCGTAACCGCGGGCGATGCCCACGGCGGAATTCTCATGAATGCACAGAAGAAGACCTGGATCCTTATTCCCTATGTGGTTGACGAACGAGTCTTGCATTCCCCGGAAGGATGCACCGGGCATTACAGCAACGTATTCGATGTCCATTCGGTGCAGCATTGCAGCGACGACATCCGACCCCCACTCCGGCCCGTCTTTCGACGGGCCGGACTTGATGACGGACTCAAGCATTATAGTTTTTTGCACGTTAAAACCTATCTACATACCTAAAAAGCAATGACTAACTAAAGCTCGAGTTTGCCAGATCAACCTGGGTTTCCAGCGACACACGAAGGTCGAATGCCGACTGAGCCACCCACAGCTTGTCGATAAAGAACGGCACGATCAGTCCGGATTCTTCGGCGACGAGGCGCAAAGCCTCCTGAAAAAGGCTTTTTTGCTTCGCTTCATCCAGCGTAGCCAGGGCCCCGGCAACCAGCTCATGCAACTTGGGGCTTTTGAACCGAGATTCGTTCACATGGGAGTCCTCGCCGTAGGTGATCGGAAGCCGGTCTGCTGCGTGGCGGGTTGTCCAGTAGGTCACATACATCGCCCCATGCAGCCAGACTTGATCCCAATAAGTCGAAGGCGGGTGCTGCTTGACGGTTACTCTAATTCCAGCCGGGGCAACGATGCCCGCAAAGGCAACGGCAAGATCAACCATTCCTCCGAACGATTCCGACGTTCCCAATTCGATATCGATACCGTTGGGATATCCGGCTTCCGCGAGCAGCTTTTTCGACAGTTCAATATCCTGCGAGTGATCTACGTCTGAAGGATATAAGGGATCCGTTGGAGGCACGGGAATGTCGTTGCTGACTTCGCCATAGCCTAGATAGGAAAGGTCTAGTAGCTTCTTGCGGTCTATAGCGCGCTTGATTGCCATTTGAACACGCGGATCATTGAACGGCTTCTGAGTCGAATCCATGGCAATGCACATCATTCGATCAGCGGTGAGCCGTGCCAGCTTTACCTTGCTGTTGCCCTCAATCGTCCGAGCGAGCGAAGGTTGTATCGCATCACACGCGTCGAAATCGCCGGCAACCACTGCCTGCAACTTAGTCGCCTGCTCCGGGATTACAGAAACGCGAATACGCTCAATCTTCGACGCTCCACCATAATACTCGTCATTCCTTACAGCTTCCCAGCCCTTGCCAGGCGAATAACTGACAAGCTTAAATGGACCGCATCCGATGGCTTTGCTCAGGTCCGTTGTCCGCGTTTCGAAGCCGGTCGGAACGATCGCTGACTGCCTCGTGCCGAAAGTAAGCGGAAGGAACGCGTCGGGTCGCAACAGGCCGATCGAGATCTCGTGATCGTTTTTCACCACGATACGCTTGGGATCAATCGAGGGCGCAAGCCGCGCAAAAAGATCTGAGCCGACATTTTTATCAATCAAGCGGCGGATCGTATACTCGACATCCGCAGCGGTGAACGGGCGGCCGTCATGCCACTTGACGTCCTTTCGAAGATAGAATGTCCATTCGGTCGCGTCGCTGTTGGGCTCCCAGCGCTCCGCAAGATGTGGCGTTAGCTTATATGTCGCATCATAACGAACCAGATGATCGTAAACCACGCCGACGACGACATGTGAATTGGTTATTTCAGACAGCGCTGGATCAAGCGTTTCTTTGACCTGGGCATCGCCAATGGCGAGTTTGATCTCTGTTTTGCCGGCAGCGTGCGCCTGAGAGATTAGTGAATCTACGATGCTCAAAGGCGCTAGAGCACCTAGCGCAAGCATCATAGCGTGGCGTCGACTGATGTTCCAGCCGACAGCTTCCTGCTGCTTCTTCATGACCAGTTCCCCTGTTTTAGGACGGCCGAAACGCCGCCAATATTAATCTACCAGATTAACATATCTCTGTCATCTAAAATAGCACCTAAAATCGTACATATTCTGTCGGGAAACGCGTTGGCCGCGCGGGGGCCACAAGCGTCAGATGACAAGCTCTGTCACAACATCGACAAGAGCGGGGCGTCCGCTACGAACGATATCCATTGCTTTTCTCAAAGTGCTCTCTAGATCCTCCAGCCGTTCTATCGGGCCGAACGCCTCCAACCCGTATGATCGCGCCATAGCAGCGAAATCGATTTTCGGATCGGTGAAAACATTGCCCAGCAACGCATTTGCTTCAGCGCGGCCTCGTCGGGTCGCAACGCGCTGTCCGTGGGCCAGCGTATTTTTGTAAGCTCGGTTGTTGTCCATGATAATCAGCATGGGAAGATTTTGATTTGCGATTGTCCATAAAGCCGACGGGCAGAAAAGAAGGTCACCGTCGGAGATAACTGCAACTGGGACACTGCCGTCGCTAAGTCCAATAGCGCCGCCTATCGCGGCTCCTGGCATATAGCCACAGCCCCCTCCGCCCTCGCCGCCCAGATGCGCGCGGTGCTTGGTCATGTCGATCAGCTTTTTGTCCCACCCGTACATTGACCCAGTAACCAGGGTCCAATCGAGTTCAGAGAGGACCGTTTTCATAGTTGCGGCCAGAGTCGCCAGTGAGATGCCCGTCTGTGTAGACACATCCTGGCGCCATTGCGCTCTCGCCTGATCGACTACGCCCTCGATCTGCGCGCGCCGGCGCCCGGATTGCTCGGCGACATCAGGAAAGTGAACGATCTCCTGGAGGATGGCCTTCAAGGCAGGCGCAGCCGCGGAGGTGATCTGCTCGCTGGCGCGCGGAAGCTTTAGGTAGTCCTGCGACCACGAACGGATGCGTAAGTGCGCCGGGCTTATCCAGATCACTTCCGTCTCGGGACGGATATGGGGTAGAACGCGGCCGTCGCGATCTTCGACGTCGATCGCCAAGATCAGATCAGCTTGCGGCACTACTTTTTCTTCCAGATAGCTGAAATTGAGCCGGTGATTGGTCGGGAAGTTGAACCTCGCTCCGCAATCGACTACCGGACACTCCAGTAACTCAGAAAGCTCACGAATCGAGTTGAAACCTTCAAGTGTCTCGCCAGCGAAATCGGTAACGATTACGGGTAGCGTAGCGCTTGCAAGACGGCTCGCAACAGATTGCGCATGCTCCCGACTGAGGGCCGGCGACGTCGGTGCGTTATTTAGCTTGCGCCAGTGGGTAGACGCCGAACTTCCGATTGGGGCGTCCTGCACGGAAGTGTCGAAGCACACGTAGACCGGACCTTGCGGGACGGCTACCGAGGTCTGCCACGCCCGCCAAAAGCTCTCCGGCACCGACTCAACGTCGAGCGGCTGATCATCCCATTTTGTGTATTCTCTGATTTGCGCACCCTGATCATGCGCTGAATGGATCCAGTCGATCCATGGTCTACGGTCCTCCTTCGAGAGCGGGCCGGTACCACCAAGCACGATCATCGGCACTCGGTCGCACCAGGCGTCGAAGATGGCCATGGTCCCGTTCTGTAGACCGACGATGTTATGCAGAATGACGGCCATCGGCTTGCCCGTCGCCTTCGCATAAGCGTGTGCGGCAGCAACCGCGACGCCCTCCTGGGGACACATGATTGCCCTGAATTCGGACCCGAAATGGGCGAGCGAGTCGGTGATCCCTTTTACACTGAACCCGGGATTGAAGGTAATTGTATCGATGCCCGCCTCAAGAAGAAGCGACATCACCAAATCCGACCCATATTCAACAGATGTTCCCGTCAATTTATTTCCCCTTTGACCGATACACGCATTGGCGAGAACGCATTCTCATTATCTCCACACTGCAGATCAGGAATAGCCCGCAATAGCTCTCGCGAGTATTCCTGCAATGGGGAATTGAACAGCTGTTCTGTCGGCTGCTGTTCAATATCTTTTCCCAAATGCATCACCATGCACTTGTCAGCGAGAGATCTGATAACAGCCAAGTTGTGACTGACAAAAACAATGGCGGTGCCGCTTTTGTCCGAGAGATCTCTCAGAAGCTGCAAGACGTGGGCCTGAACCGATACGTCCAGGGCAGACGTGATTTCATCGCACAAGACGACCTTGGGCTTCGGTGCGAAGGCTCTAGCAATTGCAACACGTTGCTTCTGCCCACCGGAAAGCTCCGAAGGGTATCGATCCAGGATGCTAGTTGGGAGGGAGACCGATCGCATTGTCTCCACCACGATGTCATGCTGGTCAGATCGGCTGATCTTGCCTTCTCGGGCGAGGACCAGCGGACGCCGGATCAAGTCAAAAATGGTGTGCCTTGGGTTCAACGAAGTATCAGGATTCTGAAAGATGACCTGAATGCCGAACTTGGCGATCTTCGAACGCTTGCGGGCGGAGGCCGCAAGGACCTCTCCATCAAACTCGATCGAGCCGGAAAAAGGTTGAAGACCTGCGATTGCCCGCAGCAGTGTGGATTTTCCGCTCCCGCTCTCTCCAACGATGCCAATGATTTCCTTTGGCCGTAGCGTAAGCGAGACGTTGTTTACTGCTGGTTCTTTTTTGAAGAGATAATGGCACGAAATGTTACTTACCTTCAGGACCGGTGCAGTTGAGCTCAGGCCTGTTGCGCGTCCAGTATCGATCCGCGCCCTAGCCTGCTGGCCTTTCAGCGGGAACAGGCATTTTACAACGCCGCCGTCATTGCGCAAAAGATCGGGAATGTCTGTCTGTTCGCAAGCCTCGCGTTTGTAGGCGCAGCGATCAGAGAATGAGCACCGACCCAGAACAACGCTGGGGGGTGTCTGACCTGAAATCCCTTCGATCTTTGCGGGTATGCGAACGCTTGGAACTGCTCGGATCAAAGCGCTGGTATACGGGTGTTGCGGACGGTCAACGATCGCTGCAGTCGGCCCGTATTCAACCACACGCCCGTTGTACATTACCGCCAACTCGTCAGAGCATTCGCGCAGCAAAGCTAAATCATGGCTGACGTAGAGAGTGGCGACGTTATTCTCCGAGACCAACTCTCGGATGAGCGCCGAAATCCGAGCCTGGGTCGTAACATCCAGACCCGACGTTGGCTCATCAAGGAGCAGCAGGCGGGGTTTGCAGGCCATGGCCATCGCAATGCAGATGCGCTGGAGTTGTCCGCCACTGAATTCATAAGAATAGCGACCAACAGCGCTCTCGGGATCTGGGATAGCAACAGATCTCAACAACTCAATGCATCGAGCGACAGCGTCGGCATGGGAGATCGCGAAGTGCCGCCGGATCGTTTGAATGAATTGGTGACCGATGGTTGTAGCCGGGCTGAGGGCGCCATATGAGTCTTGGGAGACGTAAGCGATCTCCTTGCCCCAGATAGCGCGCAGATCCTCTCGAGGCAGCACGAGAAGGTCGCGATCGCCCAGGAGTGCCTCTCCAGACGTGATTGCCACGTTGCTGCTTTTATAACCTATAGCAGCGAGTGCAGTGGTTGATTTGCCCGAACCTGATTCTCCAGCCAGACCAAGAACTTGACCCGCAAATAGCTTCAGGTCGACCTTCTCGACGACGTGGTTCAGTGTCCCCGATGATTGCCGGTAGGCAACAGACAAATTTCGGACGTCAAGGACCGCTGTCAAATCACTACTCTTCCGTTTTCGGAGGCTCCGACGACGCTCGCCAGTGCATCCGCGACAAGGTTGAACCCGACCGAGAGGATGGCGATAGCCAAACTGGGGGCCAGGGTTGCCCATGGATTGATGGAGATGAACCCTCTGGATTCGGCGACCATCAATCCCCAATCAGAGCTCGGCGGTTGAGCGCCGAGGCCCAGAAAACTCAGGGTAGCCACAAACAGAATTGAATAGGTAAGTCTGAGAGCATACTCTGCTGAGGCAAGACCCATAACATTTGGGAAGACCTCACGAAGTAGAATCGCGAGAGTAGATTCGCCGCGCGCCTCGGCCGCCGCAACGTAGTCGTTCGTAATGATGCCCTGTGTGGCTCCGCGTATCACTCGGCCAATGCGAGGGATATAAACAATCGTCACCACAGCCACGAGGACCATTGGCGAAGTTCCCAGGGCACTAATTATAACAAGTGCTAGCAGCAGGGGCGGAACAGCGAGAAACAGATCAAATGTGCGAGTTATGAGTAGATCTGTTTTGCCCCCTTTGTAGGCGCCGTAGGTGCCGACACCGCCTCCAATGCAAAACGCCAGGGTGACGGCAACCAAAGGCACGAGCACAACTGTCCCGCCGCCGAAGAGGAGCCGGCTCAGGATATCCCGACCTAACTGATCAGTCCCAAAGAGATGAGCCAACGACGCGCGCTCAAGCGGCGCACCGACGCCGAGTTCGCTGTACGAATAGGGAGCGAACAGCGGGCCAAGCAGAATAACCAGGAAGATCAATGTGAGCGATGCTATTCCAACACGCCCCTGCACCGTGTGGAGCAGCGCGTGTTTGAAAATGGAAGACGGCTTGGCTGGTGCGTCCAGGGAACCCGTGACAGCGCCGCCCACTATAATCGTGCTCATGCACTCCCTTTCCGCCTGCGCAGTTTCGGATTGAAATAGATCACCAGAAGATCGCAAACGAAGCTGATGGCGAGGAAAAGCGTGCCCATGACGACTGCTATCGCCTGCACCACGTTGGTGTCGCCGGAAGCCACAGCCTGGACGAGCAGCCGCCCAATGCCAGGAAATGCGAACACATTCTCGATGACGACTACCCCGCTAAGCAGATAGACGACATTGATGCCCACGGCGTTGACGAAGGGCACAGCCGCGCTGCGCATCGCATAGTCCCACAAGACAATGCTGCGACTCATGCCGCGCAGGATTGCGGCCTTGATAAAAGGCGCGCGTAGAGCTTCGGCAGCGGATGCGCGCGCGATACGACTCATATGCGGCACCATCACAACGACCAAGGTCAAAGTCGGCAAAACATAGGCTTGGATACGCTCCAGAACAGTCCCGTGGTCTGCGAGCGTGCTGTCGACCGGCACCAGGCCTAGGCACAGAGCAAATACGAACATCAATATAATGGCCACGACGAATTCTGGGATGCCGGCCAGGATCACTGTCAGGGAGAGAAGACCCACGTCCGTGGCAGTACCCCACTTCTTAGCCATCAAGAGCCCCAGCCAAACGGATATGGGCAGGGCGAGAGCGAGTGCGACAACTGAAAGCGCAAGGGTGTTGCTGATCCAAGGGATGACAACCTCGCTCACCGGCCGGTTGTTCACCGCGGACATTCCCCAGTCGAGGCGGACGAAGTGCCAGAGCCACGTCAGGAACCTGAATACCAATGGCTGGTCAAGCCCGTTCTGGATGATGAAATTGTTGATTGCGTCGGTGCTCGCTTCGCGGCCCAGCGCATTCATTGCCACTGCTTCAGGCGAACGAATACTGGTCGCGGCAAATGTCACGATACTGATTATAAGTAGCGCAAGCAAAGCCGAACCGACCTGCTTCAATGTTTCGCTTAATGCTCGCATCTGCATCCTCTGTCCGGTAGTCCCGATTGCCCAGAGCGGAACGTCAATGCTTTGGCGCAAGACGACTCAGAAGAGACACAAACTTAGTGGGCTTCTTCTGTGAATCGTCCGATTTCTCTTTAGCCGTCACCGCCGCCTGTACGAGCTTGCCGCCGAGATAGCGGAAAGGTTCGGGTGGAAATTTCTCGGCCGGGCGGTCTACAAGGCCGCATTCCGACCACTCGTTCTTTAGCTCCAAGGCCATCGAAGACAGGATGCGTCCGCCAATATGGGACAATGCGACTCCATAGCCGCTCCAGCCAACGCCATAGGATACATTCTTGTACTTCCCAAAGCGGCCGAAGAAGGGAAGCCCCGTCGGCGTCATGTCTATCGGCGCGGTCCAATTGTGAGAGATCTTTACGTCAGCCAACATCGGGAATATTTTTTGGAAGGCTTCCGCGGTTTCACGAGAATGTTTTGGGGACGAGTCGTAGCGGTCGCCGAACCAACCTCCGAATGCAAGTCCTCCCCCACCGCGACCGAAGTAAATTCTGCCGTCCGGGGTGGTGCGATAAACCTGGATGCGCTGGCGCGCGTTAATAACGCCGGTGCCGTTAGTCCATCCCAACTGCGCCAACCTTTGCGGAATCGGGCTGGTAGCAAGCAGGTCAGCCGCAATAACTACGATTCTTCCCTTGACTGCGGGGTGGTTTGCTGACCAGGCATTGTTGGCCAACACAACCTGGGGTGCCGAGATCGTGCCGTTTTTCGTGACGACCACAGCCGGGTTAGCGTCTCTGATCTCGAGCATGGGCGAATTTTCATATACCCTCACTCCCAATTCGATTGCCCGTCTACGGAGTCCGCGAACCAGATAACCGGGGTGAAGAGTAGCTGCGTTCGGATCATAGACGCCAGAAAGGTGGGTATTGGTCCCGATCCGCTCCTGAATCTCTTTCGCGCCTAAGAGTGTAAACCTCTGCTTGCCGAGCTCTTCAAGCTTGCGGACCGTTGCCTCCCAACGTCCTACATGTGCTGGCGTGGACGCAGCCCACATCCAGCCATCTTTCCGCGGTTGTGCCTCCGGGCAATGCGTTTCACAGAAACTTATGACCTGCGCCACCGCATCTTCGCTCGCTATGCAAAGCTTTAACGCCTCCTCCCGACCAAGGACCTCTTCCAGCGTTAAGATCTTGAGCCACCACGGCATGGCAAACCCGGCATTGCGCCCCGAGGCGCCGGAGCCGCACGTCTTGCGCTCCACAAGCGCTACGTCGAGCGACGGTTGAAGCCGCTTCAGCTCTAGAGCCGTCCACAAGCCGACATAACCGCCGCCTACGATTACAACGTCGGCTTTATGATTGCCGCTAAGAGGGGCATTGCCAGGAAAATCGTCGCCAAAAGCTTGGTCAAGCCAAAGCGGGCGGCGCTTTCCCAGATCGATAACACTAGGGGCGCGCAGCGTCAAAGGTGTTACAGCTTGACCGTTTGGACTTGCCATTTGTACTAACTTTCCAATCTTATCGAACAGACGATCACAGTAGTAGTAACTGTCGGGCGCTATCTAACTCAACTTCATCTCTTGCCTGCAGAGGCGACATCTGGGCTCGCTCGATCCAGCCGGGAGAGGACTCAAGCGCCTCTTCAAACATCAAGCGAAGAAGCCTTCATGGTCTCAACCTCTCCGCTCGTCGTATGCCAAGGTGCAATATCTACCTACCGTCTCGCCGCATGCTCATCCCTTCCGACGAGATAATTAACATACAATATTAATATGAATTTCGTAGCTGTCAAGCATTTGGTCGCGTCAATTCACTTTGCCCCGACTGCCGCAGTCGCTTCCAATTCCAACCGGATAGCGGGGTCTGCAAGGGTGGTGATAAGGAGAGTTGACGCAAAAGCCCGACGTTCCGGGTACTTGTCTACTTTACTCCTGAGAAAGGCCTCCCGGCGGCCCACGTAAGGTTCTCGCTCAGAGGCGTTGGTGATATATTGGTTCAGCCGAACCAGATTATCGAACGAGCTTCCAGCCCTTTCGAGTTCCGAGATTAGACGGGCGAAGGCGAGTTCCGTCTGCTCTTCGAGTCCGGGAACTGGATTGCCATCGTCGTCGACGTGCCCGACGATGCCTGAGAGAAAAACGAAGCCGCCAGATACGCACCCGCTGCTCCAAGGCATCGTGTCGCGGCCTATGCGGAACGGTCCAAGCCCTTTGGGCAAAATGCCAACTTCAGTCACGATCTATCCTCCGATGCGAACGTTGAGCGCCTTGAGCTGCGCATAGCTAAACAGCTCCTCCAATCCATCCTCGTGTCCGATGCCGGAGTTTTTGTAGCCGCCGAACGGAACGCCTTCGAATTGCGAGGAGGAATCGTTGATCCACACGTAACCGGCCTGTAATGCGTGCGCGAGCCGATGAGCGGTCCCGATATCGCGACTCCAGACGGACCCAGTGAGCCCGAAGGTCACGGAGTTAGCGATCTGGACTGCCTCATCGAGGGTGTCGTAACCTATTATCGATAGAACTGGTCCAAAGACCTCTTCGCGGGCCAGGCGACTTTCGGGACGAACGTTGGTGAAAACGGTTGGCTTGTGATAGAGGCCAGGCCCGCAGCCCGTGTGAGGCTCACCACCGGTCACGAGTTCGGCGCCCTCGCTTTTGGCGATGTCCACGTACATCCGTGTCTTTTCGAACTGCGCCTGAGAGGCGAGCGTTCCCATCCTAGTGGTGGGCTCAAATGGATCCCCGATCACAATAGATTCAACCTCCGCCTTAACCAGAGAGGCGAACCGCTCCTGCTCGGAACGGGGCACGATTGCACGGGTCGTCGACATGCAGGACTGGCTCTGCCAGCCCACGAAATTCATTCCTTTTACGACGCCGACTGCAGCGGCTTCGAAGTCGGCGTCTGGAGCAACGATCAGTGCATTCTTGCCGCCAAGTTCCAACGTGATATTCTTTACTGCAACAGCGGCGGCGTCGCGCTGAATGGCCATCCCGACTTGTGAGCTGCCGATGAAGCCAATTCTCTTGACTGCCGGATGTCGGACAATCGCTTGCGGACACTCCGCCCCCTTCCCGACGATCACATTGAGCAATCCCGGCGGAAGATGTTCTGCAAACAATTCGCCCATACGCAAAGCCGAAAGAGCCGCGTTCTCTGAAGGCTTCATGATAAGGGCGTTGCCCGCGACCAGAGGCGCGCCGATCTTTTGACCCGCGAACAACACTGGATGGTTGAACGCGTTGATGCGTGCGACCACACCGTAGGGCTCATACCGGGAATAGCAAAGGTGCGTATCCGCGACCGGGTAAGTCCGTCCAGTCAGGCTCAGGCCGAAATTCGCCATCATCTCTAGCGTGTCGGCTGCGGCATCCACGTCCGCAAGCATAAAGGAATACACGTTTCCGACATCAATGGCGTCGAGCGCAGCGAGCTCCTTGCGGTGCTCGCGGAGTACCGTCGCAAGCTTCCTTACAATGGAAGAGCGCTCCTTGACGGGCATGCGGCCCCAATCAACCTGAGCTTTGGCCGCGCTCGCAACCGCAGCTTCGACATCGCGCTCACGCGCATCGGGCAGTTGGCATATCATGGCGCCGGTGACGGGACTGAAGTTCTCAAACTCCTGCCCTTCCAACGCGCCAGTGATCTTACCGTCTATCACCAACCCCCACTTTCGTGCACCGACCATCGATGCGGTTGACGACAGCGTTGGTTCTGACGCTTCAAAAACTGCGGAATCGCGAACCATCTGAATGAAATCTCCTCCAAAACACCAACTGTTATATCCATAACTAACATATCATTTTGATGTTTTGTCAACTAGCAATTTCCCTGGCTGATGCCGCTCGTTGAAACAGGTGAAGCGCTTAACCTCTGCGCCACGTCTGGCACCGCGTCATGACATTGCGACCGGCTTGCACACCACGTGACATGAGATGGCATCGAGCTTTGGAAGCGCACAGTGTGATTATAATCGGACTGCGCTGGGACATTCACGAGCCCACAACGGGGCTTTGGCTCAACACTATGCCTGGGAGGCATCAGTTCATCAGATCAAGCCAATCGGGCAGATCCCCAGCGTGACAGATCGAAGAAACCAATGCCGATGCTAGCAATGCAGGAGATCTGACCGCATAAAGGGGGCGGAACCTCCCCCCTTCGACGCCAAGCTCGTTGCCACTAAATTCCACTGACGCAACTGCTTGCCGCAGCCCTCGCCGCCGCTGACGGTGCGCCTGCCCGATTCCCTCTTGACCAGGACTTCAATACCTTTCTAATTTGGAGAATGTTTAACATTAATTCAGAAGCTTTACGAAAGCTCTGGGAATGGGGAGTTGGATACAGGGCGCATTGTTGCGTTGTCCGTTGTTGCCACAGCAGAAAGCCACGCACCGGATACCGTTCAATAGCTGCCAGAAAAGTTTCCAGATTTGATATCAAGATACCTTTCAGGTACCAGTTCCTAGAACCTGACTCGCTCTGGTCTGCCGTCGTTGGCGCTTGGGCAAGAAGGTTCGGGGTGGTTTATCCGGAGGACATGAGTGCCAGAGATCAAGCAGAAGTTGGCTACAACCGGAGTTGCGGCAAAGACGAAGACCGTTGCCAGCATCAAGCAGACTGAGTTTTCTGCGCCGTTGACAGTCTCCAACCCCACTTTACTCGTTGACGGCAGCGATGACAGCTTCCGTCATGTCATATACCTGTTTGCCGAGGTTCTCGGAAAATTGACTGTTTGCCGAGAGGCGTTCGGTCGGCAGATCGGGCTGACCGGTTCCCAGTTTGCCGTCTTGTTCGGAGTGGCCTATCGACAAGGTGAGCAGGGCGTCACCATAAAGCGGCTGGCGCAGTATGTTCATCTGGCACCAACGCACGTGACGACCGAGGTGGGCCGCTTGATTCGCGGTGGCCTGCTCGTGAAGCGCTCGTCGGATGACGACAGGCGCAGCGTGCTTGTCAGTCTGACCGCGGAAGGCGAAAAGACGGTTAAATCTGTCGCACCTTTCGTCACCAAAGTTAACGACGTTCTGTTTGAAGGAATGACGGCGGCCGATCTTGCTTCGGCCGAATCGCTCTTCACTCGTCTTTCTCGCAACAGCGAGTTGGCGCTGGCGCAACTCAAGGTCGCGGAGCGGGAAAACCCGATCGACTGAGCAGCCATCCGCCAGCGGTCAGACGTCGCTGAAGGCGCTTGTCCGGCTCGCCACCACATCCTCGTAGGCGAGATCCTGCGAAGCCAGATTCATGTGCCGTGCGAACCTGCTCATTCCCGCGACGGTCTTGCGGGAGATGCGGTGATCGTAGAATGGCAGATCGCGCTTGATCAGCGTTGTAATGAGGCCGGCTTCGTTTGCCGGGAACAGCGCTGCGCCGACCTGGGCCGCCACATCCGGATTTTTATGCAGATGGGCGTGGGTATCGACGATCGCCTGCACGATCGCCTGTGCGCGTTTCGGGTCTTCCGCGACGAACTCGTCGCGAACGGCGATCGAGGCGAAAGTATAATCGAAGGCCTCGGAAGGACCGTCACCCCGCCTCACGTCAAGAATGACCTTGCCGATGCCCCTGGTTGTAGCGATCTCGGCTGCCATGCCATTAGCCCAGAATCCGTCGATCAGGCGAGCCTCGAGCGCCTTGGCGGCATTGAGACCGAAGTTGACGGTTTGGCCGGGCTGCGATGGAACCGGAGCGATCGTTACCCCGTCGCGTTCGATGTCGATACCCGCTTCAGCGAGCAACCCACGCAATCCGGTTTCCACCCACGGCGCCGCGCCGATCCTTTTGCCTTTCAATACCGAAAGGTCGCCGCGTTGCGCGGCATAGTCGGCGTGCATGACCAGGAACCAGTACATGCCCTGCGCTTGCGCGCAGAGGAGTTTCACGCCCTTGAAGTTCGGAAAGGCGGCCAGGGCCGAATGTGCGGATCCGGCGACTATGTCGATCTCGCCGTCCCGCAGCGCCTTGTAGGAACGGTCTACCGGGAACATCAGGTCCAGGGAAACGTCCAACCCGTTATCGCGGAAATGGCCAAGCTCTATCGCGGCTTCCGCCGGAAAGTAGGAGTTCGACACCATGTCGGGCACAGCAAGCTTAAGCATGGCAATAAACTCCTTATTGGAACCAGTGCGTTTCAAGCAGGAGACAGCCGCCATCCGACTTGAAGGGGCCGTGATAGACGCCCGGCGGCCGAACTGCGTAAGTATAGCCCTCGAATTTCTCCCCCCCCTTCCCGTCCGTGTCGTTACCGACAATGAGATCCCCTGAAACGAGGAAGACTTCCTCCCAGTAAATGTGGACGAATGGCGAGGTCGTATAGACGCCGGGGTCGAAACGCAGCAGCCGGGTCCGATTACCCTTTCGCGCCACCTCGTCAAGTCCGCCGGAGAGAATCTTCTGCTTGATGCCCGATGGGTAGCCATCCGGGGTGTGCCAACCCTCTTCAAGGTCGACGATGGCAAATTCCTCGTGAAGCTTTTCTGTCATCTCATCCTCGCACAGGCAGCGTGATTACGTCGTAGGCAGCGGTGATTGTCTCACCGGTTAATGGATCGCGCATCTCCATCTCGAACCGCTGGGACGGCTGCAAGCCGCCACGAACAGGGAGCGTGCCGCAGAACATGGCAGACCCTTCGCTCAGACCCTGACCGCCGAACCCAAGCACCACCAGTTCCCCAGGTGGGCGCATGGTGCTCAGCGTACCCTCCTGGTAGAGACGCCGTTCGCCGTCGACATTAATATGCGAGCGGATTTCGATGTCATCCCATCTGTCTTTGATGTCGGCGAAGCGCCAGAGTGTCGAACTTACTGGTTTCGCGCAAAGTTGCTTCGAGAGGGTCACGCCGATTGTTTCTGCCTTGCGGTCGGTATGATCGGAACCGACGCCGACCCAAAGCTGGCCACCGAGTGTGACCAGCACCGGCTCCACCTCCCCGCTCGAGGCATCACCCATCACTTCGATCGAGTGACTGACGGTCAAGAGCGAGGCAGAAACCCGGTAGAAAATCGGCGTGGAGGTGGGCCTGGCAACGCCGATCGCCTCTAGTTCGTGGATGTGTTTTTCGACGGCATCACGGTTTCTGCCAGTCCATCCGGCGATCGTCAGATCTTTGACATCCCTCGGATCGAGCGTTCTCGTTTGGATCAAGTGACCCCCTCCTTCTGTTTCAACGCGGTCATTATTCGCCTAGACATGCCTCGACCGATCGGGCCATGGCCAGCAGTCGCCTGTCCCGGCCAGATTGCCCGATCATCATGAGAGCAGCGCCAGGCAGGCCTTCGACAGGCAACGAAATGGCGGGCAGATCGAAGAAATTCGCGATCGCCGTGTTGCGCAACAGGAGTGCATTGCGCTCCGTGAAACCTGCCGCACTTGCTACTTGCTCCAGCGTCGGTGCCACGATCGGAACAGTTGGCATGACGAGCACATCACAGTCGGCCGCGCTCCGGCCGACTGAAGCGGCAAGCGCGCCACGTCCACGGATCATATCGATGTAATCGGCGGCGCCGATCGTCTTGCCGCGTTCGATCCGCACCAATATGTTCGGATCTATGCGGGAAGCCTGGCTCAGCCTGTGGCGGTGCAAGGCGAAGGCTTCGGCGGTTGCAATTCCGCCCTTGGCATTGACCTCGCGCATGCCGTCGAGTTCAGTCAGCATGACATCTGTCACGCGACAACCAGCGGCCGCCAACGCCTGCAAGGCGCGATCGAACGACTCGGCAATCGCCGCATCTATGCCCTCGAAGGGCAAACCTTGGACGACGCCGACGCGCAGCCCCGCCAGCGGCACCGCAGCCTGGTCGTCTTCGACGCCGGCCAGAACCGCGTCCGCCGAAGCGCATGCGTCGACCGTGCGGGCGATCGGACCCACACAGTCCAGACTTTCCGACAAAGGAAAAGCACCTCGGGTGGAAATCCGGTTGCTGGTCGGCTTGAAGCCGACCAGGCGACATAGGGCGGCCGGTATCCGTGTCGAGCCTCCGGTATCAGTGCCAATCCCGATCTCGCAGAAATCGCGGGCTACCGCCACGGCGGCGCCTGACGAGGACCCTCCCGGGACCCGGCTGGTGTCGAGTGGATTGCGTGGCGTTCCCAGATGCGGATTGGTGCCGACGCCCGAGAATGCGAACTCGCTCATGTTGGTCTTCGCGACGATGATCACGCCCGCTGCCCGCATTCGGTTCACAGCAACCGCATCACGGGTCGCAACCTTGCCCTCGCCGGCGAGAACCACAGAACCTGCGCGGGTCACCTCGCCGGCGACATCAAAAAGATCCTTGATTGTGACGATCGCCCCGTCGAGCGGCCCGAGACTGATACCAGCCTTGGCACGCGCATCCGCTGCCGTTGCCGCGGCGCGCGCACCGTCGGAGTACACGGTGGGGCAAGCCACCATGCCGTCTAGATTTGGGTCCCCGATGGCGGCAATCGCCCGGTCTAGCCGCTCGACCGCAGCGCACTTCCGATCCATTGGAGACCTCGATATCTCTAAATTTTACATAGGAACATACATACCTAATGAACATAATCCTGTTGCCGGCAGTCTGTCTAGCTTTTTCCGGCGCCGACCATCTAACCGTCGGTCGTAGGCTCAGATGAAGAAGGCAGGATGGCAGGATTTGGCCGACACGCATTCGGCAGATAAGCAAGGCTGCCGGCTCCAACCTCTGGTACCTGCTGCCCTTTTCCCCGTTGATGCACTGGAGATCCGACAATCTGACAGGGCTGAGACATTAACCGACCACACGTCACGGCGCTCGGACTGAAGCTCGAGGCCGTTCGAGTGGGAATACCACAGATTGACGATGGCAAAGTGCGCGCATACGTCGAGCTGCACATCGAGGAGGGACCAATCTTAATCAAAGGAAGGAACTCTCGAGTGCGCTCGTTACAGGCATTCGGGGAAGCGTCCGCTATCGGAACCCACACATCCTAGGCGAATATGCACATGGAGCCTTTCCTCCTGAAATGCCTCCGCCTGGTGTCGCTCGGAACAGAGTTCCGCTGGGTCGCGGTGTCACTTCTAACGCACGAAAGAATAGCGAAACCGGTCGCCGTCCGCCTCGATTCGTCCAACCGTCGGATTTGGGAAATGGATCGGCAGAACCAAGGTGCCGGTTCCGGCAACCGATGCCAGGAAGTTTCGGCGCGAGCGGATGCCAGCCTTTGGGTCCCAGTCGAAGTTTGTCGACCATTCCGGTTCGCGGCATTGCAGGGCGTGGTGGAACAGGTCGCCGGTGACTACGGCACTTTGGCCCCTCGAGCGGATATTGACGCAGCAATGGCAAGGAGAATGGCCGGGTGTCAGCGTCAGAGACACGGTATTGTCGAGCTCATAGTTTTCGTCCACCAGAAGTGCCTGCCCCGCCTCAACGATCGGCTCGCAGTTGAAACGCCAGACGTTGTCGAGCGTATTGTCGCCTTGCCGGGTCTCAGCTTCCCTGGCGGCGTACTCGCCCTTGTGGAAGACGTATTTGGCATTCGGAAATGTCGGTACCCAGCGCGCGTCCTTGAGGACGGTGTTCCAGCCGCAGTGATCGATGTCGAGATGAGTGCAAAAAACGTAGTCGACGTCCTCGAAGCGCAGGCCCGCGCCACGGAAACCGTCCAGCCAGGGCTGTTTCGGAAAGTCCATTGGAGCCGAGTAGCCCTTGTGGTCGCCGGTGCAGGTGTCCACCAAAATGGTGTGCTTCGGCGTGCGCACGACGAAGCTCTGATACGTGATAACCATTCGGCCAGATGCCTTGTCGAAAACGACCGGGTCTAGTTCGGCGATGTGACGCCGCCCGATCTCCGGATCATAAGCTGGGAACATGTCCTCGGGTCGGCGCCAAGGGCCGTCCCGTTCTATTATGCTGGTAATTGTTACGTCCCCAATTCGAAGCGTCTGCATGCTACCTTCCTCCGAGATATGGCCTTTTGTCGGTTGCCCCGAATGTCACCGTGTCGCCGGGTGCTACCCTCAGGAACTCCGGCTCGAAGTGCAGAGCCTGCCCGGTGGTTCCCTTGTTCAGCATCTGCACTTGATGCTTGCCCGACATGTCGCCACCGCATGCGGCTGCCACGGTGAGATCGAAAGTGCTCTGTTCATCGGATCTGTCCCTCAGTCTTTCTTGAGCCAGCCCTATCGGTTCCAGAGGACCGACAGCGTGCTTCGCGGGGCGCTCTCTGCGCTGGCACAACCTCGTTTCACATCGCTTGACGTTGCGTTGGCGCAAAGAACCAACGAGCTTCGATCCGCTACTCGGGATCTTCCAGGAAAGCAGCGCGCGTATGGCAGCTCCGCCACAGACAATAGGCCGGGTGATTGGCGCGGAGAGCGTTGTGCGACGCTGGCCGGCCCATATCCGGGTGTTCATTCACCACGAGATGCGACGCTACCGACGCTGGTCCTGGCCCGTAGAGAGGGCATTCCGCAATGCGTTATCTGCAAAAATGAATTTATCCACCTCAGCCGGCGTACGACATCCAAGATAGGCCAAAGTTTTTTCAAACTCGTCAGCCAAGAGCCTGAAGACTTTTGCGACGCCGGGCTGCCCAGCAACGGCAGCGCCGTAGAGCGGAGCGCGACCAATAAGAACCATAGCCGCGCCAAGGCCCAAAGCCTTTGCAATATCACTTCCACGCCGCACTCCGCCGTCAACAAGTATAGGTATACGCTTGCCCACTTCAGCAGCGATTTCCGGAAGCATCTCGACTGAGGAGACGGCTGAATCGAGAGCTCGCCCTCCATGATTGGAGACCACAATCGCGTCGGCGCCACAGGCAATCGCTTTTTGAGCGTCCTGGCGACTGAGAACGCTTTTAACAATTAGTCTTCCCGGCCATACATCTCTAATTTTAGCAATCTCATCCCAGGTCATCGCCTCATGTCGGTCTGGTATCGCTGCATTGCCTAAAATTGATTGATACCGTTGCGGATGATTGGCGTGATACCAAATTCCTTTCTTTGCTAATTGCTGTGCCGCAACGCCCAACAACCAGCGCGGCCGGCGAACAGCATCAATGCTGGTGCGGGTGCTAAATCGGAACGGTATTGAGAATTTGTTTCGTTCATTATGTTCTCTCGATCGCCCCAGCGCCTGATCGATAGTGACCACCAATGCCTCGAATCCGAGGTCACGCGCGCGCGCGATCATCTCGTAACAATAGTGTGTCTCCCTCCACATATATATTTGAAACCAAAGTCGGCCGCCGGCTTCTCTCGCGACGGTCTCCATACTGGCATCAGACGTCGACGCGAGCGTGAACGGAATCCCAGCCTCTGCCGCAGCTTTCGCAATAGCAACCTCGCCGCTGTACCAACAAAAACCTCCCATACCGGTTGGAGCAGTGGCGAGGGGTAGCGAAAGTGGCTTCCCAAACAACTGGGTGCTCATATCGCGCTTGGAGAGGTCGACCAGAAACCTAGTCTGCAGCTTGATCTTTCTGAAAGATTCGATGTTGTCGTTAAGCGCAACCCCGTCTTCAGACCCTAAGTCAATGAATTCAAACAGAAATCTTGGCAATCGGCGCTTCGCGGCTAGCCTGAAATCCGAAACGGAGAGGCATTCCGTCAAACGCATATCGGTTTCCTCTCACCCTTATGCACCCTTATGGCAACTTCGAGCATAAAAATAATGCCCCCCGCGAGGGCAGCCGACATTGGCTAATTACCTACTTAACTATGCTATTTCGCAACATGTCAACGGCAGATAAATACCAGCCAATAGGTGGAGCAGACCAGGCCACGTGTGACGCCAGCATGTGACCGGGGGAGTGCGGTGCTGAGGTCGTCGGCACCGGTGCTATGGACGGAGCCCCGCGACGATGAAGACAGCGCCGATGCCGAATATAGCGTCGGCGGATCGGAGTGTTCGACAGTTGGATCGACAGGTCTCCGATGCTGCTTATCCGTAGCACGAGTCCTGTCGATGCAACCAAACGGCGGCCGCTGATCGATGGAATGCACACCGCTATTGCACATTAGGACGATAGAAAGCTATCATAATGCATATGAAATTTAGCTTCATAAATAACCTTTTTTTGGGAGGGCACTAGGTGCGCCAGTCGGAGTTGCAAACGGGGATCGTTTCCGAGCCGAGCCCCGAGTGGGGAAGCGATGTCGCCGCTGCCATGCTGCGACATCTCGGGATTGAGTATGTGACCATGAACCCGGGGGCCAGCTATCGGGGGTTGCACGACAGCCTTGTCAATTTCCTTGGTGATGAGCGGCCGAAAATGTTGCTTTGCCTGCATGAGGATCATGTAATCTCAATCGCTCACGGCTACGCGAAAGTGCACGATAGGCCTATGGGGGCCATTCTCCATAGCAACGTCGGCCTGATGCACGGCCTCATGGGCATTTTCAACGCCTATTGCGACCGTATGCCCATGATCGTCGTGGGCGCTACCGGCCCCATTGAACCCGAGAAACGGCGACCCTGGATCGACTGGATCCATACGGCGAAGGATCAAGGAGCACTCCTACGGGATTATGTGAAATGGGACGACGAGCCGCGGTCTACGAACGGCACAATCGAGGCATTTCTCCGGGGCATGCAGTTAACGCAGACTGAACCAAAGGCGCCGGTCTACATCTGCCTCGATGCGGGTATGCAGGAAAGCCGTCTGACAAAGCAGGTGGAGCTTCCTCCGACGCGCTACGGCACGGCGCCAGCTGCCGTTGCGGATGCGGCCACGGTGAGCAGGGTCGCCAATCTCCTGAACGGCGCAACACACCCGCTCTTCCTCATCGGACGTGGATCGCGCTCTCAAGCGGACTGGGACCGCCGTGTCAAACTCGCCGAATTCTTTGGCGCAACGGTGGTGACGTCGGTTCTAGAGCGTGCTGTCTTCCCGACATCGCATCCGCTTCATGTCTTGCCGCCGATCTCGATTTTGGGCGGAAATTTCAAGGATGAGGTTGCGGCCGCGGATGTGATCTTGAGCTTGGACTGGCCGGACCTCAACGGCCTGTTGCGCGGCGTAAGTTCTGAAACCCACAAGATACAGGCGACGATCATTAACGTATCACTGGACAGCCATCTACATCGGGGCTGGAGCATGGATTATTTCGGGCTTCCCCCTGTCGATGCGCCGGTGCTGGCAAACTCTGACAGATTTGTCGAGCAACTGCTCGACGCCACGCGCTCCCTGACCCGAGGAAGCTCCGTCAGCTATCCCGCGTCCACGTCGCCATCAGGGGACTACTCCCCCGGCCCGGGAATACATCCCCACGATATCGAAGTTGCCCTGCAACGCGCTCGAGGTGATCGCGAATTGACGCTGGCCCACTCAAATCTGAGCTGGGTTGGAGACGTTTTCGATCTTCGTGGGCCGCTGGATTTTCTTGGTCACGACGGAGGCGGCGGCCTGGCTGCAGGCCCCGGCCTGACGGTTGGAGCCGCGCTCGCGTTGAAAGATACGAGCAGACTGGTTGTGGGCGTCCTGGGCGACGGCGATTTTCTCCAAGGTGTTACGGCTCTTTGGACCGCTGCACATTATCAGCTGCCGGCGCTCTTTATCGTCAGCAACAATCGATCGAACTTCAATGATGAGCTGCACCAGGAGGCGGTTGCGAAGGTCAGGTCACGTGAAACCGCAAACCGCTGGATTGGTCAGCGCATCGATGATCCTGCCGTTGACCTCAGTGCAATGGCGCGCAGCCAAGGTGTGCAGGCAGAAGGCCCAGTTGAATCCATCGAAGATCTCGAGAGTGCGATCGCGCGAGGGCTCGATGCAGTGAGAGAAGGACGGCCTTATCTCATCGATGTGCTCGTTGGCGCGACCTACGCCCCTCCCTCGATGATGTCGCGCGGCTGAACGTTCGACCAATCGTCATTCACATTATCTCCGATAAGTTTAACGGGTGAGTCTCCTAACATGTCGACTATCAAAGTTCTGGTGCCCGATATGGACGTCGAAGAGGTTGCCGCCGACGTGGCCGGCCCAAACTTGTCTTTCGACGTTCGTGGCGTGCAACATGTGAGCGCCATAAGTGCGGAAGATTGGGGCGACTGCGATGCCGTCCTGATGCGGAATCGCATCGTCCTTGATCGTTCTACAATCGGCAAGCTTTCGAGGTGTCGGATTATCGTCAGAGCAGGTGTTGGCTATGACAACATCGACATAGGTGCATGTGCCGAAGCCGGCATTCCGGTTTGCAACGTGCCGAACTACGGTACGACCGAAATTGCAGACCACGCGATTGGGCTGCTGCTCTACTTAGCGAGGGGCCTTGGCTCGTATGACGAACGCTTGAGGGCGGATCTAACTGGTAACTTCAACGGTGAAAATGTGCCAGTCGTGCGGCGTCTCCGCGGCGGCATCTTCGGTGCCGTTGGCTTGGGCCGGATAGGAACCGCAGTGGTCAGGAGAGCTTCCGCTCTAGACATGAGCGTCCTGTATTTTGATCCACTCTTGCCCGAAGGGCATGAGCTGGGCATGGGTTTTCGGCGTGCCAAGTCCCTTTCGGAAGTGCTTTCCGTATCAGATGTGGTCAGTCTCCACATGCCCCTCAATGATACCACGCTTCGACTACTGGACGCCAACCGGCTTGGTGAAATGAAGCCAGGCGCCATTCTCATAAACATTGCTCGTGGCAAGCTGGTCGATATCGACGCGGTTTACGACGCGCTGCTAAGCGGCCGTTTGGGAGCTGCGGGATTCGACGTCCTGCCATCGGAGCCTCCGGACCCTTCACAGCCTTTGTTCAAGGCATGGTTGGACCGTGAGCCCTGGATTGCCGGGCGCCTGGCGTTGACGCCCCATGCCGCGTCCTATTCTGACGCCTCGACGAGTGACCGTCGTAGGCTGTCAGCCGGCATGCTCAAAGATTTTTTTGAGCATGGGCTGGTGCGGAACAACGTAAATCCAGGTTGGGAAAAATTTTCTAAGGAAAACCTGCTAGCTTCTTGAACGAGGCGCAGCACTTTTCAAGCAAACTCGATCTTGGAGTCTGTCTTCCGCCACGTAGTGGAGCGACAAACGATCAGCTCGACGCACAATCGACAGGCTTCAGCGTACGCAAGGGCGCATCCGACAACCGCTTGGAGCGTTTCGCGATGAATTGGCCTCATTAGATGGCAGGGCAAACAGAAGGATGCCGGCCAGCAGGTTTAGCGAGCGTTTCCAACACGCCCTAACAAAAACGCGACGCTCGACAATTATTGCGAGCGCGTGTCTGGCGCCTGACGCGCCATAGATGAGCCTCCGTCGGAAGTGCGGCTGGAGCCATCGCGATCCGGCAATCCATAAGACAGGCACATTCATTGTTGTTGGATTAGACCGTAAGAATTCGGTGGCACCCGAGGAAATATATGTTGATAAGATAGGTTTAACATGTAGCAATATCGACCGAGGGAAACGTCGACCACCGCTGGATCTGCCCGCAGCGACGGCGGCGCAATGGAGGTCTTTATGGACAACAATCTTAGATTCTACATAGACGGGAAGTGGGTTGACCCGGTCGCCCGCAACGCAGTTGACGTGATCGACCCAGCGACAGAAGAGCCAGTTGCGCGCATCAATCTGGGCACGGCCGAAGACGTCGATCGAGCCGTCAAGGCGGCGCGAAAGGCATTTCCAGCGTTTTCGCGGCGGAGCAAGGCCGAGCGCATCGACCTCCTTAATGCGATAACCGATGAATATCGGCGCCGGTTCGAGGACGTCTCGCAGGCTATGATGCTGGAGATGGGCTCTCCGATCAATTTCTCACGCGAGCTCCAGGCAGCCTCTTCGCTCAGCCATCTAAAATCGGCAGTCAAAGTGCTGAAAACCTACGAGTTCGAGCAGATGCTGGACAAGGCGCTGATCGTGCGCGAGCCGATCGGTGTGTGCGGTTTCATCACCCCATGGAACTGGCCGCTCAACCAAATCATGGCGAAGCTCGCGAGCGCGCTTGCTGCAGGGTGCACCTCGGTGGTAAAGCCGAGCGAGTTTTCGCCTTTGAGCGCGATCATTCTCGCCGAAATCCTTCACGAAGCAGGCACTCCGGCCGGCGTCTTCAATCTCGTCAACGGTGACGGTCCTACCGTCGGGCATGCTATTTCCACACATCCAGACGTCGATATGGTGTCGTTCACGGGCTCGACGCGCGCGGGGATCCAAGTGGCCATCGACGCTGCTGCAACCGTCAAGAGGGTGCACCAGGAGTTGGGCGGCAAGTCTGCCAACATCCTGCTTCCCGGCAATCACCTCGGCAGGTCGGTGCCTGCTGGTGTCATACGTGCTTTCCGTAACAGCGGACAGTCGTGCCAGGCGCCGACCCGCATGCTGGTTCACGAGAACCAACTTGATGAGTGCCTTGACCTCGCCAAGTCCACGGTGGCTGCAATGGTCGTGGGCGACCCGCGCGCGGACAGGACCACGCATGGGCCGCTGGTCAACAAACAACAGTTCGATCGCGTGCAGTCGTTTATCGAGACCGGCATAAAAGAAGGCGCTCGCCTCGTCGTGGGTGGTCTTGGTCGGCCGGAAGGCCTCAACCGGGGCTATTTTGTGCGGCCGACCGTGTTCGCCGGCGTCACACGCGAAATGACCATCGCCCAGCAGGAGATCTTCGGACCGGTCCTTTCGGTGATGACCTATCGGGACGAAGACGAAGCGATCGACATCGCCAACGATTCGATCTTCGGCCTTGCGGGTCATGTCTTTGCCGATGACGTCGGTGAAGCCAGGAGAGTTGGCCGACGGATTCGTGCCGGCCGCATATATCTTAACAATGGACCGAGCGAAGACGACACAGAGTACGAAGCGCCTTTTGGCGGCTATAAGCAATCGGGCAACGGCCGAGAGGTTGGTGTTTTTGGTCTCGAGGAATTCCTGGAGACAAAGGCAATCATGGACTAAGGCTTGTTGAGATTCAGAACTCCACTTTTGGCTCGATTGTGATTCAAGCTTTGGATGGAACGGTTGTGCTAACGGACGCCCAATGGGCGAAGATGGAACCGCATTGTCTGGGTAAGCCAGCCGATCCGTGACGAAGTGGTGGCGACAATCGCCGCTTCATCGAAGCGTTGCTTTGGATCGTGCGGACAGGAAGCAGTGGTGCGACCCTCCAGCCTTTTTCGGGAGCTGGAACACGGTTTTCAAACGATACCGGGACTGGGTCAAAGCCGATATTTTCATTCGGCTTTCAAGGCCTGCTCCCAATGAGCCGGATCACGGTCGATGCCACCATCGTCAAGGTCAATTGATACGGCCAGGGCGCAAATAGGGGACTGGAAGCCGGGGCATAGGCCGCACCAAAGGCGGTATGACAACTAAAATCCTGGCGCCCGATCCGCCCAGCCTTCTGGGCGCTGGCAATCGCGTCCAGATGGGGCGGACAGCACCGGCAGGTCTGCCGGTGCAGCATCAGCGTCCTCTGTGCTCATCGCGGAACGATACAGCATCACGTCATTTCCTATTCTGAAGGTCGGCCTCGCCAGCGTCACTAGGCGACGAAGTATGCTTTCTTGAACTTGTAACGGTTCAGACCCCAACCCGTAAGGTCGGGCTCCAAGCCTCCAATCTGGGCCGAGTGAGCATCGATAGTGTCGGGGTAGCCCCAGATGATCAGCCCGCCCCGCTCAAAGGAAATCCGCTGCATCTGATGCACAAGCTCGCACCGGCGGTTCTGATCAAGTTCGGCGCGGGCAAGGTCGTTAAGACGCGTGAACTCTTCGTCGGAGAACCGGGTCGGGTTGAGGGGTGAAGTGGCGAGTTCCCCCAAGGCAACCTGGTTCAGGTAAGGATTGTGGGTCCAGTAATCTACCGCAAAGGGCCAGTTGGTATACTCCGCGAAGAAGCCGCCCTGGTCGAGCCGCTTGACGTTGATTGTCACATCCCCTTCCCGCGCCTGTTCGGCAAAGATCTGTGAAGCTTCGAGCAGACCCGGTGCGGCCGCGGTCGTGGCCAATTCCAACTGCAGATTGGAATGACCCGCGCGGGCAAGCAGCGACCGAGCCTCTTTGACGTCGCGCTCCCGAACCAGAGATGTGTCGAAACAGGGATCATTGGGCGAGTACGCGTCGTATGCGACACGCCCGTGGCCGGAGAAGGCCAGTTTTACGAGTTGCTCGCGATCGACCAGCAACCGCAGAGCCTGCCGCACCCTGACGTCGTCGAAAGGAGGCTTGTCGACCCGCATCGTGAATGGCCGAAACGACCCCGCTTTGCTCGTCAGGACCTTGAAGCTACTGTTGGCACTCACCACCGGTATCTGGGAGTAGGGAAGACCCTCGATCGCGTGAACCTGCCCTCCGAGAAGAGCATTCACCCGCGCAACATCGTCGGGGAGATCGATGAGGACCAGTTCGTCTACGTAAGGCGCTTGTCCATGATAGTTCTCGAAGCGCTTGAAAGTCGATTGCTCACCGGGAACAAATTGGTCGAGCTTGAAGGGGCCTGAACCAACAGGATTCTTGGGGTCGAAATCGACGGGCACAACACCGGTGTTCAGAATGCGGAAAGCATCCCGCAGCGCCGCATCGGGACGGCGAAGCTTAAGACGGATCGTACGGTCGTCCAGCTTGACGATCTGCGCTGGATCGATGGAGCGCATAACCGGAGCTGCATTGCGAGGGTTCTTCGGATCGATGATCCGTCGAATCGTATAGGCGACGTCATCCGCGCCGATCGTCTTGCCGTTGTGAAATTCAGCTCCCTGCTTGATCCGAATCGTCCACTCGGTTGCCGAGGGATTTACCTCGAACTCCTCAGCCAGAAGCGGTCGATACTCGGCCTGTTCGTTATCATCCCCCAAACCGTCGTAGAGATTGAGAACACGGGCGATGTCAGCCGGGGTAATCGGGGAATGCGGGTCAAGTGAGTCGATGGGGCCGCCGCCGGCGATGCCGACGCGCAGAGACCCACCCTTCTGGGGGTTTGGGCTGCTCTGCCCAAGTGCGGAGCCCGCATAACCAAGAGCCATCGCGGCAATCGCGCCACCCATCAGCTGACGGCGGTCCAGTGTGTTCCGAAGCATGCGTATTTTCGACATGAGCGTTCCTCCCTACACATAGAATATTGCTATAGACAATAGGTAGTCAAGTGTGTTTAATTCACTCAATGATTGCTCCCGGGCGAAGCGCATCGATGAGCGCGAGCCGCGGGGAACTGCGCACAGAGGAGACGTTTCTCGTGAGTTACGCAGACCTGAGAGGGTTCATCGAGGCGCTCGACAACCAGGGCATGCTCAGAAGAGTTCCCGGTGCTGATCCGCATCTAGAGGTTGGAGCTGTTACCGAGGTCGCGGCCAACCTACCCGAATGCCCTGCCCTTCTGTTTGACGAATTCGACGGCTATCCCGCGGGCTTTCGCGTCTTCACCAACGCGACAAACAGTTCCGTCAAAGCGGCCATTGCACTCGGCCTTGATCCATCGCTCGCCCCTCTGGAAGCTCTCAAGCGATGGAAAGAGAAACGGTCCGCCTTCCAGCGGAGTGGCCCCTTGCCGCAGCGCCTCACCGAACCTCTGTTTCTAGAGAACACGATGGCGGGCCACGAAGTCGACCTCGCATGCTTTCCTGTACCGCAGTGGCATGCGGACGACGGCGGCCGCTATATCGGATCGGGCAGCCTCGTCGTCATGGGCGATCCTGACAGCGACTGGGTGAACGCATCGATCTACCGAGTCCAGGTTCAAACAGCGAATACGGTCACGATTCAGTTCGATCACTTGGGACGGCACGGAGCCATCCTTGCAAAGAAGTTCTGGGACCAGGGTAAAAGCTGTCCGGTCGCCATCGTCAACGGCCAGGATCCGTCACTCTTCTTAGCAGGTTTCGAAGCTCTCCCAGCCGGTTATTCGGAGTATGATTTTGCCGGAGCCGTCAAGGGCGAAGCGATTCCGCTGGCAAGAGCGCCGCTGACACAACTGTTGGTTCCGGCACTGGCCGAAAGTATTCTCGAAGGCTACCTGCTTGATCCGAAGACGGTGATGGCGGAGGAAGGTCCATTCGGAGAGTTCACCGGATACTATGCGGCGGATCGCCGACCGCAACCGGTAATGCAGGTCGACGCGGTGCATTTCAGGCACAATCCGATCCTGTTTGCCTCGCCTCCGTTGAGGCCTCCGCTCCACCATTTTGGGCTGCCATTGAAGGCTGCAACCCTTTGGACACTGTTCGAAAACGCCGGTGTTACCGATGTCGCCGGTGTTTGGCAGCATGTCTCGTCACTCGTTACGGTTGTCGCTGTCAAGCAACGCTATGATGGGCATGCGAAGCGAGCTGGCCTGATAGCGGCCGCCAATAGCTACATGGGACGCCTGATCATTCTCGTCGATGACGATATCGATCCGTCCAACATGGACGATGTTCTGTGGGCGGTCGCTACGCGCTGCGAGCCCTCGGACTCGATCGATATCATCAGAAATGGCTGGAGTTCCGCCCTCGACCCGCGCATCCCGCCCGAGGCGAAGGAGCTTGGTGTGACAGCGCATTCCAAAGCCATCATCGATGCTTGTCGGCCTTATGCCTGGTCCTCGCGCTTTCCGCCCAGCACCGCGCTTCATCCAGCAGAGGCTAAGGCCGTCAGCGATAAGTGGGCCACGGTCTTGCGCGATCAGACCACGCGCACCGAGGAAGAAGGTCCAGCGATCAATCGGGCAGGAACCACCGGCACGACAGCGCGCGCACCGAAGAACGGGCTCTGAGAGAAATTTTCAACGGAGGAACACTCATGAACAATGATAGACACCTGTTTTCCTTGAATCGCAGACAGATCTTGCCAGCTCTTGCCGGAGTAGCGGTGCTGGCGGGCGTCCAGGGCGCGCGCAGCGCTGACCAGCCGACACAATCTCGGCCGGCACCAACTCGGGACGACATTCTGATCCGCGGCGCCTCGATCCTGACAATGGATCCGCAGAACCCGATTTTTGAGCGTGGTGACATCCTCATCCGGTCCGGTCGAATCGCAGCCGTCGATCACTCCATCGACGCGCCAGATGCCGAAGTCATAGATGCAAGCGACTTGATAGCTCTGCCAGGCTTCGTGAATGCTCATATCCATCTTTGGCAAAGCGCTATGGCTGGTATCGCAGGCGATTGGAGCCTGGACCAGTATGTTCAGCGTATTCTGGGTGGAATCGGACCCCACATCAGCGCCGAAGACTTGTACCTGGCGAACTTGGCTGGGTGCTTCGAGCAAGTGAGCGCCGGGACCACCACTGTGTTCGATTACTGTCATGCGATCAATACGCCGGCTCATGCGGACCGTGCCGTTGACGCTCTCCTTGAGTCGGGCGTCCGTAGCGTTTTCGGATACGGCCCGCCAGGCGATTGGGACTGGTATGCCGACCCTAACCGGGACCATCCCGAAGATGCGGCCCGGCTGCGGAAGGAGCGTCTATCGTCTGACAGCGGGCTTGTACGAATGGCTCTTGCTATCCGTGGGCCGGATGAATCAACCCTCCCGGCCACGACGCGCGATATCGCCATGGCGCGCCGCCTTGGCGTCATCGTTACGATGCACACAGGATGGGGCACGGTCGGACCGAAGAACAAGGCGGCTCGCCAGCTGGCGGACGCGGGACTGCTTGGCCCTGACATCAACCTCGTTCACGCAAACTCCTTCACCGCCAGCGAGTACAAGGCCGTCGTCGACTCGGGTGCGACGATCACGGTGACACCGGAAGTCGAAATGCAAATGGGAATGGGCTTCCCAGCCACCGGACATGTTCGGCTGGCCGGGGGACGACCTGCGGTTGGGACGGACATCCCCACCAACGTCGGTCCGGATATGACTACCCAGATCAGGATCGCGCTGCAGATGCAGCGCGCGCTCGACAACGATCGCCTTCTTCGAGAGGGTCAGGATCCAAAGGAGCTCACCATCACCGTACATGAGGCTCTGGAATGGGCGACCATGGCGGGTGCCAGAGCCCTTGGTCTTGATCGGGAGATCGGCTCGATCACAAAAGGAAAGGCTGCCGATATTCAGCTGATCAGGAAATCACCCCGCGATCTTGGGCAGGCACAGAACCCAGCTGAAAGCGTTGTGTTCTACTCGACGGCAGCGCAAGTCGAATCGGTGTTCGTGAACGGCAAAGCACAGAAATGGCAAGGGCGTCTCGTCAATTCTGCAGCCCACGGCCTGCGCGACCGTCTCTTGCAATCAGGCCAGAGACTCATCGAGCAAGGGCTGGAGAAAAAATGACAGGCGCCCTGAACCTACAAACCCAGATTTTACGTTCTAAGACATCCGGCGCCGCAAAACGGGCGCCATCTGCGAGGGAAGAGATGCATCATCACAAATTCTATATCTCGGGCGAATGGGTTGACCCCGTCGCCCCGCAAACGATGGACGTGATCAATCCGGCGACGGAGGAGCCTTTCGCGCAGATCAGTTTGGGGGGGGCGGCGGACGTTGATAAGGCCGTGCTCGCTGCTCGACGGGCTTTTCCAGCCTATAGTGCGACTTCGGTAGCTGAACGCGTAGAACTCCTCGACCAGATTGCAAACATCTACGAGCAGCGTCTTGATGAGTTTGCCAAGATCATCACCTTGGAAATGGGAGCGCCGGCTTGGTTCTCACGCCAAGTGCAGGTGACGATGGCGTTATCCCACTTCCGGGAAGCCCGACGTGTCTTGCAGGCCTACGATTTCGAGGCCCCGCTTGGGACGAGTCGGATTGTGAGGGAGTCGATCGGCGTCTGCGGGTTGATAACCGCCTGGAACTGGCCGCTTGGACTTGTTGCCTCGAAGCTTGCCTACGCATTGGCCGCAGGGTGCTGCGTCGTCCTCAAGCCGAGCGAGGTAGCGCCCTTGAGCTCGATACTGCTCGCCGAGGTGTTACATGACGCAGGCGTCCCGGCGGGCGTTTTCAACCTCGTGAACGGGACTGGGCCGGTGGTCGGTCACGCAATCTGCTCCCACCCGGATGTCGACATGGTGTCCTTCACGGGATCCACCGGTGCTGGCATTCAAATCGCCAAAACGGCGGCCGATACGGTGAAGCGCGTTCATCAGGAGCTTGGTGGCAAGTCGGCCAACATCATCCTGCCTGACGCGGATCTCGACGAGGCAATTCCAGCTGGGGTGTTGCGGGCCTTCACAAATTCCGGACAGGCCTGCGTTGCGCCGACCCGCATGCTGGTACAACGTGATCAGATGCCTCGCGTTGTCGAAATCGCACGTCGTGCCCTCGACAAGGTTGTGGTCGGCCACCCGGATGACGCAGGCACCCGACTCGGGCCGCTTATCAGCCAGGCACAGTTCGACCGTGTGCAAACCTATATTCAGCTTGGGATCGACGAAGGCGCTCAATTGGTAGGCGGCGGTCTTGGTCGCCCTAACGGTCTCAATCGCGGTTATTATGTTCGTCCCACGATCTTCGCTGATGTGGCGCCCGGAATGAGGATCGCACAGGAGGAGATCTTTGGGCCTGTTCTGTCCATCATCGGCTATGAGGACGAGGACGAAGCCGTGGAGATCGCGAATGGAACGGTTTTCGGTCTAGCCGCGTACGTCCATTCATCTAACCTCCTGCGCGCGCAGGCTGTTGCGCGAAAGCTCCGTGCCGGACGCGCTTACATCAACATGGCAACGTCAGATACCGTCGCGCCCTTTGGAGGGTACCGGCAGTCGGGCAACGGACGCGAGAACGGTGTGTTCGGACTGGAAGAGTATCTGGAAGTGAAGGCGATACTTGGTTGGGCGGCGGCATAGCTGCTTGAACGTCTGATCGAGCGCTTGAAGGCGTCGACCAAGCTCTTTGTCGACGAGACCACGGCGCCGGTGTTCGATCCCGGTCGCGGCCGAACCAAGACCGGCCAGCTCTTCGCCTACGTTCGTGACGAACGACCCTGGGGGCGTCGATCCGCCGTGCGTCGCTTATCTCTACGCGCCTGATCGCAAGTCCGAGCAGGCGGTCCAGCACCTTCAAGGCTTCGTCGGCACGCTGCAGGTCGATGGCTACGCAGGCTATAAGGTTCTGGCCGACCGCAATACCGTGGGCGTGGCCTTCTGCGGGAGCCACGTGCGGCACAAGTTACACGATCTCGCGCCGAGCGGTCCGGCGCGGATCGCCACGGAAGCGCTCGCGCGGATCGCCGAACTCTACCGGATCGACAGTGAGGTCCGCGGCGGTTCGGCCGAGGAACGCCGCGACATCCGCCTGGCGAGAAGCCGCATCATCGTCGACTCGCCCTCATCAGCCAGAAGAGCAAACTCGCCGAGGCCATCCGCCACGCACTCTCGCGATGGATAGGCCTCAGTCGCTTCATCGACGACGGCCGCGCCGAGATCGACTCCAACGTCGTCGAACGCGCTATCCGACCAATCGCGCTCAATCGCAAAATGCGCCCTCTACCCGCAGCGACGGCGGCGGCGAGCGCTGGACGGTCATCGCTAGGTCATCGAAACTACAAGCTCAGCGGCGTTGACCCACAATCTTACCTCGCCGACGTCATCGCCCGCATCGTCGCCTGCCACCCGCAGAGCCAGATCAACGACCTGCTGCCTATGCGCCTAGCCGCTCAAGGTCGTGGGCCTTAGAACACCGCATGCGCTTCAGCCTCCATCTCGACAGCTAGGGCCAGGAGACGGCAGACTCCTGTGCGGAGCACCTCAGTCAGGTGATCGTCGATCTTGTCGGGCCAACGCAGTCGGACGATGCTGGCAGGTGTGTGCATGGCGTGTCGCTCTCTTTGAGAGGTTGACAGGCTTGGACACCCGCCTCGATACGCCGCCTTCACGCCTCCGTCGTCACCCATTCTCCGCAATAGCTCGAGCGCATTCCGGTCGGGCACGAGGTGCGCTGTGTCGGGGCCGGGAGCCAGGGGGCTGCTGACACGTTTGGGCTATTTGGGCCCAATACGGCATCAATCTCCATCCGGCGGTTTAGCCGAAGCCAGATTCACAATGTCGATTGCAGGTCTTGCAAACGCCTGTTAAAAATAGCTATAGAAAATATGAATGTCTGCCAGCCTGCTTTTGTGGTGCTGTTATGCGGCAGTGCCCGAGGCCGACCACACTTAGGGAGAGCATGCGATGAGTACCTTCCGCGAGGCGGTACACGCCAGCGAGCAGGAGAGCACCCAAGGCATGCTTGGGCTTCTGGTCTATGCCCTCCTTCTAGAGAAGACGCCCCTATGGAACGAAGATGCTGGCGGGCGCATCGCACGTATTGGTGAGCATATTGGGTACTATGCCGAGTTGGAGCGCCAGAACAAAGTCTTCTTGGCTGGGCCTTTCGTTGATGATCCAGACCACCCCGATGGAATGATCCTGCTAAAGGTTGCCTCAGAAGCGGAGGCGCACGAAATTGCACAAGGGGACATCTTTCATGTCTTGAAGTACCGGACCTACCGAGTCCGTCCCTGGCTGATCAATAAAGGAGCGCTAGACCTCTCTGTGCATTTCTCCGACCGCTCGTTCAACCTGGCATGACAACGGGGGAGACGGAAATGCCGAACGAGGGTAACGACCTCAAACTCCTAACAGAGCGAATGATGGCAGCACCATTTGTCGTGATCCGCCATGTCAATGCCCGCGATCCCGACGCGATACGCCGGCTCCTGCCCGATCACTTCGCCTACCTCATTGAACTGGAGCGCCGCGGCGTGCTGTTTGGGTCTGGTCCTGTAGCGGGCCCGGAGGTGCCTCCCTATGAGGGTCTGACTATCCTTCAGGGTGTTGATCTCTCCGAAGCTCAAGCCCTCTGGTGCGATGAGCCCTTTTTTAAAGCTGGGCTTCGCGACGCGCACTTTGCCATCTGGACTCTCAACGAAGGCGCACTACGCATCCGATTGTCTCTGTCGACGGCGACAGCCTCCCTTCCGGGGGTCTCGTCGTGAGCGTTTCTGACAGACCTGCCCCAACCGAGCCGATCGCGCGATCCGTCCAGGTCGGCTTTGTCGGCCTTGGCAGTCTCGGTTTGGTACTGGCAGGCAACCTGATAGAACGTGGTCACCGCGTCGTCGGCTATCGGCGCGGGTCGCTTGAGCCGCTCTCAGGTATTGGTGGCACGCCTGCGGCTTCGCCGGCGGCGGCCGCCGCCGGATCGGACGTGCTCATGACCTGCCTGCCGACACCTGAAGCCCTGACCGAGGTCGTGGCCGGTCCGAATGGATTTCTGTCGCGCGGCGGCTTGCTCCCGGTGCTTGTCGAAATGAGCACACTTGACATCGACGTGAAAATGCATACGGCGCGCCAGTACGCCGCTCACGGCGGCGTCATGCTGGACTGCCCGATCTCAGGTATTCCGACTGCCGTCGCGGCTCGAAAGGGTTTGATGCTCGCGAGCGGGGAACTCGCTGTAGTCGAACGCTGGCGTTCCGTTCTCGAAGACATGCTCGACAGCGTTGTTTACTGTGGAGATTTTGGCAATGGATTGCGGGTGAAGTACGTCGCGAATTTCCTCGTCGGTGTCCATATTCAAGCCGCCGCGGAGGCTGTTGCTCTAGCGGAAATCCTTGGTCTCGACTCACTTTTCGTCGCAAAGACCTTACGTGGCAGCGCTGCTTCGTCCGCCCAGTTCGATGCACGCGGTCCGATCATGGCGGCGCGGGAGCCAACAAAGCCCTTGGGGACTCCGCGCATCCTGCTCAAAGATCTTGAGATCATTGACAGGGTTGCGCGGGCGGGTGGGCTCTCTCCCAATCTCCTGAGCGCAGCCATTCCTCGCTATCGGGAGGCGATGGAGCGTGGTTACGGAGACGAGGACGTCGCGCGAATGATCGATCTCGTCGCTCCTGAGAGACAAGGAGACTAGTCATGACGGTCGTAGCCAACGCGGCCAAGCCCGTAATGGCGCCACCAGGCGTGCAGTCCCCTTGGGGCCGCCGTCACATTGCCCTTAATCATGGCATCAGCGGGTGAATCTGCTACCTGCCGCAACTCCGTAATGGCCTCAATTGTTCAACGACCCCAGCAACACCTTGCGTGGCTGCCACGTGCGCCCGGCTGGTTTAATCTTTCGCCATGCGGAAATTGGCTTCAGCCTCCACCTCGCGCGTGACATCGATCACGAGCTCATCCCAAACAACATAGCCATCCGCTCTCCGGGAGGGTCGCGCAATGCCCCTGTCCCAATGGATCCGACCCTCCCGTACGACGACCCGCACACGGTGATCTAGGCCGCGTGGACGTTTCGCTTGCTTGTCCATGTTGGCACGATTTCAATCTCGACAGCTTCGACAATCTGCCTGCCCCCGCTGAGGTGGCCGTTTGATCCATGGTTATGTGCCATCAGGAGGACGAACGTATGAGCAGGAGGCGCTGTTGGCTGAAGAGATCGTCGAAGCTGCGGCAGGTATGCGGCCAACGTGCCTCTACTCAACGCTGGTGGCTCTCCACACGCGAGACGATATCGACGCCCGTTCATAGCCCGCTGCCGAACCGGCCAGCAAGATTTGCCGCACTCAGGCACCCCGGGGCTCTTCGATCAGTCGGTCTCGTTCATCGTCAGAGGCACGCCCGAACTCGACCGGCTGTCTAGCCGTTGATGCCGTTGCCGTCATCCTCGTGGTAGGGCACGGTTGCAGCAAACTTTATAAGGGCCGGGGAGATCGGATGCGTGGCCTCCTCGGCCACATGAGCTGCCAAACCTGCCGCCCGACTGACCACGGCGAGACCCCTCATCGCCCGCACGGGAAAGCCGATCTCACAGAGGACTGCGCCGAGTGCCCCCGTTACGTTCAGGAGAGCCGGCTGGCTGAGGCTTGAGCTAAGCTCCGTTTGAACGATCCTAAGAAGCTTGATGTACTTCCCTTGCACCCCAGCTTCCACAGCGATTTCCAAAAGCTTCTCTGCTCGTGGATCCGTTCCTCGGTAGAACGGGTGACCAAACCCCGGCAAACGTCGTCCAGTACTTCGATACTGGTTCACGAGATCCTGCGCCCAGGCAGTGTGATCGGCAACGTCGATGCCGGCCTTGAGAAAAGTGCCGACGCCTACCATCGTACCCGCGTACTTGTCCCCGACCATCATCAGGCCAGCCGCCACCGCGACCTGGGGTTGATCGGCAACAGAGTCGCCGACAAGGCGCGAAACGAGGGCCGTTGGCGTTAAACCATGATCCATCAGAATGACGAGGGCCGCGTCGAGAACGCGGCGCTGCACGCCGTCTGGTATTGTCCCGGTGACAGCGAGAAAGAACGCCTCTGAGAACGTGACATGGTCAAGAACCTCAGTCAGAACGTCCCGACCGCGCAAGCGCAGGCGGTCAACGTCGAAAGGCGATGTACCGATCCGCGTGACGGGTCCTTCGACCTGGTCTGTTCGAGTGCTCATATACCCCCCTACCCTGTCACTCGTTCTGGAGTTGAAGCCGGTTCCGGCGCGGTAGACCCCGCAGGTGCTCCAATTCCCTCACTAACTCCCTTAGCCGTAAGGTTCTCACGCCAGCTCAGAACGTCAGCCTCGCTAAGCTCCAGTTCCTGCACGATCTCCTCACCATGCGCATTCATCTCAGGCGCCACCACCAGCGGCTGATCCTCACGTGACCCGTTGAAGGTAACCGGCCGGCGCGGGGCAATGTGCGGTCCCAGAATCGGATGCTGCATCTGCGCGAAAACGCCGAGGTGCTTCACCTGTTCGTCGTCGATCACCTCTGCGAGCGAATTGACAGGCGCATGCGGCACGTCCAGCGCAGCCAGGCGATCAAGCCAGTACGCTCTATCCTGCGAACGCGCCGCCGCATTCAACTCACGGGCGAGTTCGAGATAATTATCGACGCGCGCTGCCCTTGTGCTGAATCGCTGATCATCGGCGAGTTCCGGGATCATCAATGCTTCCAGGCAGGCCCGCCAGAATTTCTCCTGCGATGACAGGTGGACCGACAGCATTGCTCCATCCCGGCAGCGAAGAGCATAGGACTGAGAAGCCTGCACCCGCATGAAAGGGCCCGGCTCGAGACCAAGGAGGGTGTGGGCCAGGAACGTGTCGGGCGTGAACGCGATCGCGGAGTCGAGCATGTTCACTTCAACACTGCTCACCCGACCGTGTGCCATCCGAGCATGGAGGGCGGCCAACAACCCGTAACAGGCGTAGATACCTGTTAAGTTGTCAGCGATGGTTGGCCCGGTGATCCGAGGCTCCTCGGGCGTGAAGAACAAGCTGGAAAGGCCGCTTACGGCTTGTGCGACAGCATCATAGGCAGGTCGATCGCGGTAAGGGCCGCTCGTGCCGAAGCCGCTGATCGAGCAGAGGATCAAATTGGGATTGATCTTCTGCAACCGATCTTTGCCGAACCCAAGACGGTCGAGGACACCAGGACGAAAGTTCTCGATCAGAACGTCGGCAGTCCCAAGAAGTTTTTCCAGAACGCGCCGACCGCTTTCGGATTTGAGATCCAACGCGATTGACCTCTTGTTACGATTGTAGGCCAAGAAATAAGGGCTGACGGATCCCCCACGGAAACTTCTAAACGGGTCACCACCTTCCGGATGTTCTACCTTGATTACATCGGCACCAAGGTCCGCCAGCATCATGCCTGCAAGTGGTCCGGTAATCATCGTTGTACATTCGACCACTCGCACTCCCTGTAAGGGCCGTTCCTGCATCGCCGCCTCCATTACTTCTGAGTCTGCCGCCTCCTTTGAACAGGAGGCGGCAACGCATTCCATCAGAACCTATGGAACTCCTTGAACTCAGGGGTTCGGTGAGCAAGCTCCCAAGGATCGATTCGCACGTCGACTACAGTCACGACATCGGCCGCCAGGGCCTGTTCAAGCGCTGCCTTCAGGTCCTTTGGATCTTCCACTCGAATTCCTCGCGCACCATACGCCTCGGCGAGCTTGACGAAATCGGTGTCCCCATAGGTCGACCCGAGTTGGCGGTCCCCGTATTGCCTCTGCTGGAAGATCCTGAGCGCGCCGAAGGAGACATCGTTATAGATGACCACGGTGATTGGAATGTTCTCGCGAACAGCCGTTTCAAGCTCTTGGGCATTCATGCTGAAATCGCCATCGCCGATCGGAACGATAACCTGTCGGTGCGGTTGAGCCAGCTTCATGCCCATGCCGGCAGCAACAGCCCAAGCCATAGAGCCTGAACCGATGCTGTAATGGTACTGTCCGGGATGCAGGATCTTGATGTAGTTTGAGAAGTGGGTGTTGTGACCAGAGCCGATGACAAAGATCGCGTCGTCGTCGGCGAGTTCCTCAAGAAGAGATGCTACAAGCTGTGGCTTGATGGGCTTCGAGTCGAGGTCGACCGAGTAGAACGTCTCTCTCTCCTGACGCTTCAACTCCGAGAGCCTTGCGATCGCCGCATCCTTGTACTCGGATGGCCGGGTTGTAGAACGATCGCGCATCCGATTCAGGACATCGCGGAGGAACGACCCAGTGTCAGCATGCACCCCAAGGGCCACGGCATACTGTCGACCGATTTCGAGCGGTTCGCTCTCAACCTGGATGATCTTGGCCTCGGGCTGGATAAGCTGCCAGTTAATCGTGTTCACGTTATGGAACTGGCATCCCAGCCCAAGGATCGCGTCCGCCTCCGCTACGATCGTGTTCGCTGCGGTGTGACCAAAGTGGCCGAGAAGTCCGCCCGCGAGGGCGTGGTCCTCAGGAAATGTTCCCCGGCCCATCTCAGTCGCCACCACGGGAATTCCGAGTGCTTCGGCCAGGGATCTCAGTTCCGAATCGGCTTTCGACCAAGCAACGCCCCGCCCCGCAATGATAACGGGACTTTTCGCTTCGGCCAGGATGTCCAAAGCACGCTCGACAGCCTCCTCTTCTGGCCGCGGCGCACGGGCAACAAAGCCCATGTGGGCGCCGCCACGAAGCGAAAGATCGAACGTTTCTGTGTCGGCAGGCTGGGCCAGCAGATCTTTGGGGAAGTCCAGATGGACGCAGCCCGGAAGCCCCGACTGGGCCACGTGCATCGCAGTGCGCATCAGGCGCCTCGCGTCCTTCGCTTCAATCATCTGATCGGAGAACTTCGTGAACTTGCTGAAAACCCCCACGACATCGAACTCGTGCCAGATGTCTCGCCCAAGTCGAAAACGGTCTAGGTTGGCTGAGAGAACCATGACGGGCACATTGTCTTTATGAGCCGTCCAGGTGCCAAGAACTGCATTCGCGACGGCTGGTCCAACGTGCATCGTCACGACGCCGAGCTTCCCTGTGACGCGGGAATAGCCGTCCGCCATAGCCACAGCGCTCATCTCAAGCCGCGTCGTGATATAGCGAATTTCGCTCGATCGAGCGTGGAGGCCGTCGATGATCGGCAGGATCGTGTCCCCCGTCATGCCGAAAACGAATGGAACCCCCTCCTTGACCAGAGCATCGACGATAGCCTCAGCAGCCGTCTCCTGTGCTCCTGCAGCGCCCTTGGCGGACGGCGCACTCGTGACCTGCGTCTCGATGTTCATAGCTTCCTCCTGAATCTAAATCGCTAGCGGTGTGTCTATCTTATTATACATATATTTAATAGCTTTCTTGGTCAAGGGAGCCATTCACCAGACAGCACACTTTTCCTCCGCGCGACTGGTGACGAGCGAGTGAGAGAGGGCCTGCAAGGAGTTAGCTCAAATCCGGAGACTTCGATGATCGAGATACGCGGTGGACACGTGTTACTTCGGTTCTTCCGGACAGTTGGCGTCCGCCCTTCCGGGCCGGGTCGAACACATCGTTTCAGGGCATTGCGACACGGTTGATGTCCGCGTTGCAAAGCCTCTCCTTCGAGCAGGTGTCGACCCTGCTCACCCGTTAACTCTAGGACAAAATGCTGACGACGGCTTCAGTTCTTCGCATAGAAGAATGCAGGAGCTGCTCTACCCGCTTGGACATCGCTAGCCCAGAGTCGGATCCGGCCGATCTATGCAAAGACCGGGTAGCGCATCCTGCACACATGCTACGCTTGGCGTGTCCAGGTTCTCATGGAGACAAGCGCACCGGATATCTTGCAGGCAGCAGAAATAGAGGAAATTGCATAAAACAAGCGCTGGACGCCAGCATGTGACAATTGCCATGCAAGGCTGGTCAAGGCCACTCGACGCGTATTCGTATGCCAAGCCGCAGCCCGGATCTTGCCCGGTGAACGACTTGCATCCCTACGGGGCAGAATCTAGTCGGTGGATTCCGTCAGTATCGAGAGGTTGTTTGCAACCGCAGCGGCAGCACCGTATTGCTCGATCAATCGTTCCAGGAACTGGGTCACAACCCGAACGTCATCCTTTCGGAGACCTTTGAACCAGACATCGTTGATCGCGGAAATCGAAGGCATCGATTTATCGAGTGTATTTCTCGACTTACGGGTGAGCTTCACCAGCATTGCGCGGCTGTCCTCGCTGTCCTCAACTTTGGTGACCCAACCCTCGGATTGCAGGCGACCGACTGTGGCTGTGACATTCGCACCGGCACTGTGGAGGTAGTCCGCTATCTGTTTTATGCGTACGCCGCTCTCACCCTCTATGTGGTACAGCGCCATTATGACGGCAAACTCGGTGGAACTTACTCCGAGTTCACCTGCCAAGGCCCGACGCATGGATTGCAACCGGCTGACGGAGGCGAACAGCAAAGCCATCATGTGCCTAAACTCTTGACTGTCGCCTCCTTCCAGCAGTTCCGGCAAAGTCAGGGTCGGCCGCGTACTTAGCTGATTTGAAGATTTTGGCTTCTTCACCCGGGACGACGGTCCTACCGTCGTCCTTTTGTCGGCAAAATCGAACGATCTAGCCACCGGAGCTCCCTTTTTTATTGCTATACTCAATATACGAAGGACTGCGGATCGCAAGCGATCACTACTCGGTTTCCCACAGATATCGACGCGGTTTTCACGGGGCCGGGAGCACGGCGGTTCATCAGCCGACCAGCGCCGTTACCTCTACCTCGATGAGCATTTCCTCGTCCGCTAGTTCCTGAATGACGAGCAGCGAAGCGAATGACGGCTCCCTCATGAGTGCCGGAACATTCGCCTCGAGCCAGGATTGGCGAGCAGCCACATAACGTGTCCTCAACGTGCGGTCGGACAGGTACTGGTTGATCCGAACGGCTCGTTCGAGTGTGCTTCCGGCTTCCAACAAAGCTTCTTGAGCCCTCGCGAAAGCCAAAGCGGTCTGCTCCTCGATCGATCTCACGGGTTGGCCCGCATCATCTGTCTCGCCAGCAGTACCCGCCAAGAACACGAAATCGCCAGCAACCACGCCCTTCAGCCATGGCATCGGCTGGCCCGCGACGTGAACCCGACCGAGGGCTCTCTTCTCTATCCGTTTTGTGTTTGTGCTCATGCGACCCTCTGCTGTTTGTCAACCTTGTTCAACGAACCCGAATGTTCGAGTCCTTTCTCCTGCAAGTATGCCGCGACCTGGCGGCTTGCCACGTGCGCCGATTGAATAGCGCCATCGATGAAACCGAACCAACCACTCGCGTAGTCCGCTCCGGCAAAGAAGACAGATCCTTCGGGCCGCTGAAGATCATCAAAGTAGCTTGAGAGCTGCCCAGGCTTCAGCATCGTCCACGTCTGCTTCGAGAATGGGTCGGTCGCCCAGTCATGGTAAACATGCTCGACAAGTTGCGCCTTCGGCACCCAGAGCCGCACCGCTTTCTCGATCGCGGAGCGGTCAGACGGATCAAGTGCCTTTCGGGATGGCGAAAAGCCATTTGCAATGACGGTGCCGTCCTTCTCCTCATCGTCGACACGCAAATAAGACAGCGGGTGCTCCGGCGGCGCCAGGGCGAGCAAGGCCTCCTGAGGCATGTTCCGCAACCGCAACCAGAACATGCTTCCCTGTGTCATCTGGCCCTCGCTCACGAAGGCAGATTTGCCTTTCGCGAGTGGTGGAGAGAACTCGATGTCCCCAAGCGTCGATAACGGAACGGTAACCACAGCCGCGCGTGAGGTGAAGGTACGACCATCGGCCAGAAGGATCTCGACGGCCTGGGGATTCTGGCGAATTTGCGAGACCACTGCATTAAGTTCAATGCTTCCCTTGCCTTCCGACAGGATCGCCGAGTGAAGCCGCCGCGTTCCGTCACGCAATCGGAACTGCTGGAGGGTCTGAGCGAGAAGATCAGGATCTCCGCCAACCATCGCAAGACGGCGCATCCCCTGGGACAGCGCTCCATCGTCGGGAGGCGCGTTGAAGGAGACCGACGCCAGCCCCCTGACCGCGTCGAGCACCTCACCTTCCACGCCGTCGGCGGTGAGCTTGTCCCGGATTGACAACTTATCGATCTCTGCGAGCTTCGCTTGAGCATAAAGTGGGTCATGCGGGCGGGGGAAAACATCGGTTGCGCCGGCATAAAGGGTCTGCCAAGCTCCCGAATAAAGATCGTGGAACTCACCCACCGAGCACTCGCGAATAGCGCCGCCGCTAGCGTAGCGAACTCGTTGAATTGGCTTTCGTTCGTAGAGCTCCAAACCATACCGCGTGACTTCGGACCAGACGTGCGGCTGGAGCCAGTGCAGCCATTGTCCTCCCACCTCCGTGACACGCCCGTGCCATTCGATCGTCCTTGTTCTACCGCCGAGGCAGTCGCGAGCCTCAAGCAGGATGCAGTTTACACCCCGTGAAGAAAGCTCTCGCAGTGCGACAGCACCGGCGAAACCGCCGCCGATGATAATGACATCCGCATCTACCTCAAACGATTGGTCCATCTGTGCCCCCTACATTCCGCTGCCGGCATGTGCCGGCACAGGTATTTCAATCGACGGCGTGGCATTGACGAGGAACTTGGTGTAGCCGTCACTCGGCCGGTCGATGACGTCTGCCGCGCGACCACTCTCGACGACCCGTCCCTGGTTGATCACCAGCACGGAGTCGGCGATGTTGCGCACGAGCGCAATATCGTGAGTGACGAACAAGAGCCCGAGTCGATCTTCTCGCTGCAATCGCCGTAGCAGATCGACAACGTTCGCTTGCACCGATACGTCCAAAGCTGACGTAATCTCATCACAAATGAGGAGCTTGGGTCGACACACGAGCGCACGGGCAATCGCGACGCGTTGGCGCTCTCCGCCCGAGAGTTCTCCCGGATACTGTCCGAGCACCGCGGGGGTCAAAGATACTCTCTCGAGCGCTGTCAGGACCTCTTGACGTGCCCGCGCTCCTCGAATGTTAAAGAGCGTTTCAAGGGGTGAAGCAACAATGTCGCCGATCGTACGGCGAGGGTTGAGCGACCGGAATGGGCTTTGAAAGATGTACTGAAGCTGCTGCCGAACGGAGGCGGGTCGACCTCGCGCATCACGGGCCTGAACCTGTCCTGCAAACCGGACCGTTCCGTCAGAGGCTGCGACCAAGCCCATGATGCACCGCGCCAGGGTGGTTTTGCCGGATCCTGAGCCGCCCAGGAGCGCAACACACTCGCCCTCGCGAACGGAAAGGCTCACGCCATCCAGGACGCGCATGTTGCCATAGCTTGCCGAGAGACCAGACACATTGAGGAGCTCGGTGCCGTTCACCTCGGGTCCAATCGTTGCAGTTACACGCGCCTGGTGCAGGTTTTCGGTTGGGAAGAAGCACCGGGTTTGATGAGCCTCGGCGACCAAGTCGAGCGATGGTTCCTCGACATGGCAGCGCTCTTGGGCCTGTGCACAGCGCGGAGCGAAGCGACAGCCGGGAACACGAGACCCCGGACGCGGGGCTCGCCCCGGCATGGTTTCAAGAGCATAACGCGCATGGCGATCGGGAGTCGCCCGAAGAAGCTTGCGTGTGTACGGATGACGCGGACGCGTGAAAACATCCTCGCATCGACCCGCCTCGACGATCCGCCCTCCGTACATGACCAAAATCCGATCAGCGAGAGATGAGACGACCGCCAAGTCATGCGTCACGTAGAGCGCAGCTGCATTGCTCTGCTGGCAGAGCCTCGCAACGGTGCGAAGGACGTAGGCCTGGGTACTCACGTCGAGCCCTGTGGTCGGCTCATCGAGAACGATCAACTTGGGTTGGCACATGAATGCCATCGCGATGGCGACCCGTTGGAGCTGTCCTCCCGATAGTTGATGCGGAAGGCGTGAAAGAAAGGCGGCATCGCCGGGCAGTTGAACGTCGCGCATCGCCGTACCGACCAGCTCATTACGTTCGGTCCCGGTCAGTTTGTCGCGGTGAGCCGCCAAAACCTCTCTGAGCTGGGTGCCAATGCTGAGGAAGGGGTTGATGGCTGCAGCGGGATCCTGAGGTATATAAGCGACGAGACGCCCCCTGATCCCCTGCAATGAGCTCCGATGCATCGACAGAATGTCTTTTCCGTCGATGATGACCCGACCGCTGGCAATGGTCGCTCCCCTTCGCGCGTATGCCAGAAGAGAGAGGGCAACCGTACTCTTGCCGGATCCTGACTCACCGACCAGGCCGACAATTTCACCAGGGCGGAGCGTGAAACTGATATCGTCCACGATTTCGTCGCGTCGACCAATCGTCTCAACCTTTAGCTTGACTACTTCTGCAGCTAACATCGTCAACGTCCTTGCTGGCCCGATCCGGATGCTCTTCGCGCCAGAGAATCGGCGATGAGCCCGGCGCCGATTGTCAGGACCGCGATCATGAACGCCGGGAGCACGACGGCCCAGGGCTGGATGAGTAGCCCATTGCGGTTTTCATTGAGCATCAGCCCCCAGTCGGCTTGCGGCGGTTGTAGTCCGAAGCCAATGAAACTAAGGCCGGAAATGAGGCCGACCGACCACGTCAGTCGGGTCGTAAACTCCACGGCCAGCGGCGTAAGCAGGCTCGGTAGAACTTCGCGGGTCAGGACAACCCGGCTCGGCGTTCCAATCACTTGAGCTGCTTGAATGAATTCATGCTGCATGAGCTCGGCAGTTAGGCCGCGGGTCACCCGTGCGATCCGCGGGGCGTGCGAAATCGCCGTAACGAGGGTGATCAGCCACAGTTGCGGACCGAGCATCGAAACGAAAAGGACGACAAGAACAATCTGCGGAAAGGCGAGGATCAGATCCATCGCTGCCATAATGACGTCGCTGACCCAGCTGTTCGACGCACCCGCCGCGAGGCCGACAGCTACCCCGGCGACGAGTGCCAGAACCGTCGCCGTCAAGCTCAGTCCAAGCACCGTTTGACCACCCCACAGAGTGCGGCTGAGAACGTCGCGCCCAAGAAAATCGGCGCCGAACCATAACTCACCGGACGGCTGCTCGAAGGGCGCAGCCAAGAGCGCCGTCGATGTATGGGGAGCGAGCCAGGGGCCAAGCAGAACGAGGGCGAGGACAAAACCGACGAGGACCACTCCAAAGCCCATTCCGGCGTCGGGTAAACGTCTGGGCCTTTTACGGCGCTGTGGTGCCGTTAGAACGTTGGATGTCATGATGCCCCCCTCATGTGCGGGTTCGCAAACGCGCTGAGTATATCTGCGATAAGGTTGAGGGCCACGTAGACGCTGGCCAGCAACAATGTGGCTGCCTGGAGTACGGGAAGGTCGCGAGATGCGACGGCTTCAACGAGGGTTTGACCCAACCCTGGATAGCTGAACAGGTATTCGATCACGACCACACCGCCCGCCAGATACGCCAGTGTTGCGGCAGCTACTTGGATCGTGGGAACAAGCACATTGGGGAACGCGTGCACGAAGATGACGCGCCACTCGGACAAGCCTTTCAGGCGCGCCATCTGAACGTAATCTGTTTCGAGCACAGCCAGCATCGTGGCACGTACGAAACGGCCCAGGTAAGGAACTGTCACCAGAACCAGAGTAGCAACAGGGAGGACCAGGACCTCGGGCACCTTGAGAGGGCTCATCCCAGGCGTCACAATCGAGATCGCAGGAAGCAGATGGAACACTGCGGTCGAGAAGACCAGGACGAGGCCGATACCGACAACGAACTCCGGCAACGCTGTCAGTACCATAGCAGTAACGTTGAACACTCCATCGAACACTCCCTTCTGCCTCGTTGCCGCGAGCAGCCCCAGGCCTACTGAAATCAGGAGACTTAGAATGGCGGCCGCACCGGCCAGGATCATCGTGTTCGCGGCTCGCCGGCTGATGAGATCGGCTACGGGCTGACGGGTGGCCAACGACTGCCCAAGGTCGAACGTGAGAACGCCCTTCATCCACTGTATATATTGGTCTAGCGGCGCGGCATTCAGGCCAAGTTCCTCCCTAAGGGCGGCCAGGCGCGCAGGTGTCGCATCCCGGCCCAGGATAATCTGGGCCGGATCACCTGGAAGCACCTGAGTAGCGGCAAATACCAAGACGGAGACAAGCCATAGAGCCAGAAGTCCGAAACCCAACCGCCGCAAGATCCAGGCCCAGCGCGATGGGGCGGACGGCACCGGCAGGTCTGCCGGTGCAACATCAGCGTCCTCTGTGCTCATCGCGGAACGATACAGCATCACGTCATTTCCTATTCTGAAGGTCGGCCTCGCCAGCGTCACTAGGCGACGAAGTATGCTTTCTTGAACTTGTAACGGTTCAGACCCCAACCCGTAAGGTCGGGCTCCAAGCCTCCAATCTGGGCCGAGTGAGCATCGATAGTGTCGGGGTAGCCCCAGATGATCAGCCCGCCCCGCTCAAAGGAAATCCGCTGCATCTGATGCACAAGCTCGCACCGGCGGTTCTGATCAAGTTCGGCGCGGGCAAGGTCGTTAAGACGCGTGAACTCTTCGTCGGAGAACCGGGTCGGGTTGAGGGGTGAAGTGGCGAGTTCCCCCAAGGCAACCTGGTTCAGGTAAGGATTGTGGGTCCAGTAATCTACCGCGAAGGGCCAGTTGGTATACTCCGCGAAGAAGCCGCCCTGGTCGAGCCGCTTGACGTTGATTGTCACATCCCCTTCCCGCGCCTGTTCGGCAAAGATCTGTGAAGCTTCGAGCAGACCCGGTGCGGCCGCGGTCGTGGCCAATTCCAACTGCAGATTGGAATGACCCGCGCGGGCAAGCAGCGACCGAGCCTCTTTGACGTCGCGCTCCCGAACCAGAGATGTGTCGAAACAGGGATCATTGGGCGAGTACGCGTCGTATGCGACACGCCCGTGGCCGGAGAAGGCCAGTTTTACGAGTTGCTCGCGATCGACCAGCAACCGCAGAGCCTGCCGCACCCTGACGTCGTCGAAAGGAGGCTTGTCGACCCGCATCGTGAATGGCCGAAACGACCCCGCTTTGCTCGTCAGGACCTTGAAGCTACTGTTGGCACTCACCACCGGTATCTGGGAGTAGGGAAGACCCTCGATCGCGTGAACCTGCCCTCCGAGAAGAGCATTCACCCGCGCAACATCGTCGGGGAGATCGATGAGGACCAGTTCGTCTACGTAAGGCGCTTGTCCATGATAGTTCTCGAAGCGCTTGAAAGTCGATTGCTCACCGGGAACAAATTGGTCGAGCTTGAAGGGGCCTGAACCAACAGGATTCTTGGGGTCGAAATCGACGGGCACAACACCGGTGTTCAGAATGCGGAAAGCATCCCGCAGCGCCGCATCGGGACGGCGAAGCTTAAGACGGATCGTACGGTCGTCCAGCTTGACGATCTGCGCTGGATCGATGGAGCGCATAACCGGAGCTGCATTGCGAGGGTTCTTCGGATCGATGATCCGTCGAATCGTATAGGCGACGTCATCCGCGCCGATCGTCTTGCCGTTGTGAAATTCAGCTCCCTGCTTGATCCGAATCGTCCACTCGGTTGCCGAGGGATTTACCTCGAACTCCTCAGCCAGAAGCGGTCGATACTCGGCCTGTTCGTTATCATCCCCCAAACCGTCGTAGAGATTGAGAACACGGGCGATGTCAGCCGGGGTAATCGGGGAATGCGGGTCAAGTGAGTCGATGGGGCCGCCGCCGGCGATGCCGACGCGCAGAGACCCACCCTTCTGGGGGTTTGGGCTGCTCTGCCCAAGTGCGGAGCCCGCATAACCAAGAGCCATCGCGGCAATCGCGCCACCCATCAGCTGACGGCGGTCCAGTGTGTTCCGAAGCATGCGTATTTTCGACATGAGCGTTCCTCCCTACACATAGAATATTGCTATAGACAATAGGTAGTCAAGTGTGTTTAATTCACTCAATGATTGCTCCCGGGCGAAGCGCATCGATGAGCGCGAGCCGCGGGGAACTGCGCACAGAGGAGACGTTTCTCGTGAGTTACGCAGACCTGAGAGGGTTCATCGAGGCGCTCGA
>NZ_SRUT01000005.1:0-104808 GCF_004791315.1 Mesorhizobium sp. M8A.F.Ca.ET.208.01.1.1 | reverse complement strand
TGTTTAATTCACTCAATGATTGCTCCCGGGCGAAGCGCATCGATGAGCGCGAGCCGCGGGGAACTGCGCACAGAGGAGACGTTTCTCGTGAGTTACGCAGACCTGAGAGGGTTCATCGAGGCGCTCGATAACCAGGGCATGGAAGTCGACCTCGCATGTTTTCCTGTACAGCAGTGGCAAAAAGCGGCACCTGGCGTCGACACGGAAGCTGAAGAGGCGGCGCTGGCGTTCATCGACTGCTCTCCCTGATCGAAGCTCCGTTGCGGAGCATTTTAGGTACAATATATACCTACACTGTGTACCTTTCTAACGCGTTTGGCAAACGCAAATTTCGAGGCGAGGAGCGCAGCGCTCATGACCAATTCAAGGCATACACATGCACTCCAGCAGGGCAGCGCCGGACCCAGTGACCGCCGATCCGAGCGTTTCGTTCCAGCTGCGACCGTTTCGCACCCCGACCTCCTGCGCGATGGTAGCGATTATGAGTTTCGAGATACGATCCATCTGATGACACTCGCGATTGGTCGCCTTCTGATCTGTCGCGATGCGTTTGGAAGACGGGCCAACCTTACGGGGTCGCAGTTCGCTGTTCTTCTCGGCACCGCATATTGTGAGGGCTGCGACGGCGTGACCATAAGGAAGCTTTCAGAACACGTTCATCTAGCCCAGACGCACGTGACGACCGAGGTCGGTCGCCTCGTTCGCATTGGCCTTCTTAAAAAGAAGCCAAGCTCGAACGACCGACGGTCCGTGCAGGTCAGTCTCTCCGACAGCGGTCGCGATGCGGTGGCCCGACTCACCCCCTTCATTCGCACAGCTAACGATTTGCTCTTTGCAGGTGTCACACGATCGGAAATCGACTCGGTCCGCAACTTCTTCGCGAAGGTGGTTTCAAACAGCGAAGGCGCGATCTTTTTCGTCAAGAAGCGGCCCGAAGGCACCTTTCCCTCGCTGGTGCTCGCACCGACGTGATGGGCTTGGCCTAAGAGATGGGAGCTCGTTAGTCGGGGCGCGCCACGCGATAGCCGCCGGGCGGCAGTTCCGGCCTTATGCCGTGGTTAGAGCGTCAATGATATATTGATCGCGATATAAATAATGACAATAATTACGAAGAGCCCGATGAGCAAACCGCCAGCGGGCCGGCGGAAGTAAGATATCATCCGAGAATGCAAACCATGGCCGGCATTTGTGGTCATTTCGGTTTCAATACCATCCCTTGTGCCAAAACTTCCTATAAGTGAGCCAGAACCAGATACTAGCGTAAGTTCTTGGTTTCTCAAAGCTCGCGAGAACGGCCGTGGTCAGGTTGCGAAAGTCCACGCGTTGCAGATGAACTCGTAGGGTGTCAGACCTTGAGGGTCTTGAGCTACGGGCAAAGTTGGCTGCCTACGGGAGGAACCGGTCAGAGCAGTGAACCGTGCTGCCCTTGGCATTGCTCGTTTCGCCTTGCGGCGAGGTGACCCTCAACCTTTTCGCTCCTGCTTGGCTCTGGCAAAGCCCCGATCCGTCGCGATAAATCGCTCAAGCATGGGCACAATCAGGCGAAGGGGATCGGCGGAAGGCTGACCCGCGTCGCGGCCAAGGATCTCAGCATATCTGGACAGATCGCGGTGCAGCGGCGCCGGCAGTTCCACTGTGACCTTGACCGGCTTGTCGTCTGCAATCGGACCGAGTTTCAGCTTGGCCATTTTCAGCCTCCGTAGGGTTCGAGCACGAGATCGCGCGTAACGACGACACGCACATTGAAGCCTGGCCGTATCGTCAGCGTCGGTGCGATGTTGAGTTGGCGCTGGACGATTTGCTGGCCCACCTGGCTGAGGCTGTCGGAGGCGCCGCCGCGCAAGGCGCGCACGATGTCACTTTCCTGGCCGGACGAGCCGGCCTCCGCGCCAACGCTGAGGATGGTGGTGAGTGCGGCCGCCTTGAACAGCTCGGCCCAATGGTAGTCGACGCCGTCCTCAAGGCCGGCATAGCCTTGGGCGTCAGTGCCGGGCTGGCGTTCAAGAACAATGGAGCGTCCGTTGGGAAAGACCAGCCTGCTCCAGACAAGCAGCACGCGCCGCTGGCCGAAGCCGACCCCATTGTCATACTGGCCAATGACACGCGTGCCTTGCGGGATCAGCAGCGAGCGACCCGTCGGACTGTCATAGACATTTTCGGTCACCTGCGCGGTGATCTGACCAGGCAGATCGGAACGGATACCGGTGATGAGGGCCGCCGGGATGACGGCCCCTGCCTGGAGCACATAGGGCGATGCCGGCGGCGTGACGCGATCCGGCGTCACGGTGCGCCGATCAGCGGCCGCATTCAGAAAGCCAAGCTGGCGGTCTTGTGTGGTCGACTGGCCGACCTGACCGGCAAGCTCGGGGCCGCCAAGGTTCGCCGGAGAAGTTCCCCCGGGCGGGGTTTCGGCCATCGCCGCGGTTGACTGCCCTGTCTGGAAGAAGACGCGCGAGGTTCGGGCCGCCTCCTCTTCGGCCCGCCGGCGCTGTTCAGCCTCATCGACCATGGGTGTCGCGATCGTTGGCGGCACGACGGGCTGTCCCTTGTTCTGGGCATCAAGCATCGGCCGGCCAAGATCGCCAGGCAGTGGCGGTCCAAGAACAGGGCCGGTATAGTCGCGCGGCAGGCTGGCCAGTCCGTCGGCGGGCTGCCTGTTGGACGTCGAGTAGAGCTCGTCGCCATGCCTGCCGGTTTCGCTCGTCTGAAGCGCGTAGATCAGCGCGCCGCCGACGCCAAGCGATGCACATAAGCTGATGCCGGCGAGCACTTTGCGCGACAGGCGGGTGACACGCGGCGGATCGGCGCGAAGCTGCATCGGCGCAGCCGGTATTTCGTTCTCGTTCACGAGTGCTCCCCTCCCCTTTGACGAAATGCGTTCTTTGCATTCGGCACGGCGTTGGCGCCTGACATCCACAGGCCTCTCCTCGTGGCATCGGTGCGGACGATCCTGACGGTCTGTTGCCGCTTGCCACTGCCAAGCCGCAATTCCCCGGCGCCAAAGAGTCGGTCGACGATCAGGGTGTTCTGGTAGACGCGGCTGTTGGCAATCTCGGCCTCGCCGTCCGGGCCGATGACGAAGATGGGCGGCATCTCGCCTTGCACGATCCCGCGTGGAAACTCGACATAGACCCGCCTGCCGTCGTCATAGACGGTGACGGGTCTCCAGGGGGGCGCGTCGCCGGTGAGACCATAGCGGTAGTTGCGTGCGGTGATGGCGGGAATCACCGGTGTCGCGGGGATCGCCCGCGCTTGTCCGGCCGGCGGCGCCGGATAGGCCCATGACACGGCGGGCATGTACGGCTTCTCGCCCGATCGCAGCTCGATCATGTAGCTGCGCCGGTCGGTGGTGATGACGAGATTGGTGTTGATGTCCGAGCGTGAAGGCTTGACCAGCACGTGGACGCGCCTGGTGACGCCCGCTCCGCTTTCGGTGTCGCCGATGATCCAGCGCGCGGTATCGCCCGCCGCGATCGGACCTTCGCCGGTCAGGCTTTCGCCAGGCTCAAGCGCGATGTCCGTTATCTGTCCTGGAGCGGCATAGACCTGATAAAGGGCTCCTTCACTCCAGGGATAAATCTGAATGGCGTTGTAATAGCCCTCACGACGCGGTTGGACTCGCGCCGCCGCGTTTGCGTTCTCGACGCGCGCCACCGGCGTGCTGCCGGCGACACCGCCGCGGGCCGGGACCCACCCTGGTGGAACGTGCAGCGGCTTTGGCCTTTCATCGAGCCCGGCTGCCGGAGCGGCGGGCAAAGGCGGCACGTAGGCATCATAGGAGATCTGAGGTGGTTTCTGAGGTGTGGCGCAACCGGCAAGTATGGAGCCCGATAACAACACCACGGCAAACGCCGACCTTGTCAAAGCCGGAGTGGCGATGACACACAATGGCAGGTTCATTGGCTCATCTCCCGGGACCAGTTGATGGCGTTGACGTAGATGCCGAGCGGATTGGCCCGAAGACGTTCGGCGTCGTTTGGCATTTGTGTCACGATCGTCAGGATCGCGGTCCAGCGCTCGGTGCCGGAAAGCTGGCCGTTTTCGTAATGGTGCTCGATCCAGGCAACACGAAAGGAGCCCGGTGAAGCCCTGATGACCGAAGAGATATCCACCGCGACCTGCTGCTTGCCGACCCTGGAGAAAGGGTCGTTGGCGCGGGCGTAATCGTTGAGCGCCGCGGCGCCCTGGTCGGTGGTCCAATCATAGGCGCGCAGCCAGTCCTGGCGCAGGATGATCGGATCGGCGGGGACGGAGCGCACCTGTTCGACAAAGCGGGCGAGATGCCACGCTATCTGAGGATCAGTCGGCTTATAATCCGCGATCGCGGGCGCGGTCGCTTGAACCTGGCCCATCTTGTCGACCTGCACGACCCAGGGCACGACAGTGCCGCGGCCCAATTGCCAGACCAGTGACGTGGAAAGGCCTGCCGACAAGATGAGCGACCCGAACGCCATGGCGCGCCAGTTGCGTGCCTGCACGCGAGCAGACCCGATGCGCTCATCCCAGATCTGCTCCGCCTTCTGATACGGGGTTTCCGGTCGAGGAGTCTTGCCGTAGTGGACGTCGGGTCGCCTAAAGATATTCATCTTGTCATTTGCCTTCAGAAAGAGAAATCGAAGCTCCGCCGCCATGGCTGTCGCCGGCACGCACCGCGTGGGCGGCGGTCTGGGCGCCATGAGAGAGGCGTTGAGAGCGCTGCAAGCGTCTGGCCCATTCCGGCTGTCCGTCGGCGGCGGACGGCTTGCCCACGCCGGACGCAGGCGCCGCGGCTGACAACGCGGCGCCGCCGATCGTTCCCATGGTGGTCGACGAACCGCCGTGGATTTCAGCCGCCGAACTGGCGCCGGAGGCGAAGCTGGACTTAAACGATTGACCGGTGTTTGCGGCAGCGCGCTTGAGAGGAGAGGAGGCTGCCGCAGCGCCAGCACGCGCAATGCCGCCCAAGCCGGAGGCGATGCCTGCCGCGCCAGCTTGGCCGGTGGCGCCAAGCGTATAAGCGGCCGAGGCGCCGCCAGCGAGTGACGTCCCGCCACGCGCGGCTGACATCGCGCCGGAGAATGCGGCTGTCCCACCTCGCGCCGCCAGGCCGGCTGCGCCATGGCCCGCAACCGCCATGCCCCCCGCGGCAAGGCCAGTGCCGACAGCCGCACCCGCGCCGAGCTGCGGTCCACCCGAGACGAGGCCGTTGGCGATGCCGGGGCCGAAGATGCCGAGGCCAAGCAGCGACAGCGCCGCCAATACGATCGCCATGGCTTGGTCGATGGTGGGGCTCTCACCGCCGAAGCCTTGGGTGAATTCGCCGAAGAGCGTCGATCCGATGCCGATGACGACGGCAAGCACCAGAACCTTGATGCCCGACGAGATGACGTTGCCGAGCACGCGCTCGGCCATGAAGGCCGTCTTGCCGAAGAGACCGAAGGGGATCAGCACGAAGCCGGCCAGCGTCGCCAGCTTGAACTCGATCAGCGTCACAAAGAGCTGCACCGCCAAGATGAAGAAGGCGAGCAGGACGAGCGCCCAGGCAAAGAGCAGGCAAGCGATCTGGATGAAGTTTTCAAAGAAGGAGACGTAGCCCATCAAACCGGAGATCGCCTCAAGCAATGGTCGTCCCGCATCGAGACCGGTTTGCGCCACCTTGCCGGGGTGCAGCAGGTCCTGTGCCGAGAAACCGGTTCCACTCGCCTTCAGACCAAGACCGGAGAAACTCTCGAATACGATTTGAGCGAGACCGTTCCAGTTGGATATCAGATAGGCGAAGACACCGACGAAGAGTGTCTTCTTGACGAGCCGAGCAAGAATGTCGTCATCAGCGGCCCAGCTCCAGAAGAGCGCGGCAAGCGTCACGTCGATGACGATCAGCGTGGTGGCGACGAAGGCGACCTCGCCGCCGAGCAGGCCGAAACCGCTGTCGATGTAGCGGGTGAAGGTGGCCAGGAACTGGTCGATGACACCGGTATTGCCCATATCTATCGGGCCTCGTGCAGGACAGCATCCGGCGCGTCAGGCTCGCCTATCGAGCGCCCCGACGGCTCTTTGAGACCGAGGAAGCGATCGCGCTGTTCGGCCCACAGCCGCGGGCATCCATCGTCACGCAGGGCAGCCTCACCGAGGACCTGGCAGCGGCGCAGACCATCGCGAAGCGGGTTCGGCATCAAGCCTGCGGTTGTGTACGCGCGCTCGCCCGCCGGCCTGGTCTCCTTCCGGCTCGTACCGAGCGCGGCCGCCGTAACGGCGGCCGCGACAAAGATGACAGCTACAATGCGAGCGAGCGTGTTGCCGTCCATGGCCTTCGATCTCAGCGGTTGAACATCTGGGCCGAGCCGGCCTCGTAGCCGGAGCCTGGCGCCAGGAAGCGGCGGCGTTGCTCGCGGCCCTGATCGACCGCGGCGGCACGTTCGGCCTCACTTAGAGCCTGGGCGCGGCCGTTGGCGGCGACCACAGCGGTCAGGTCCGCGAGCTGCTGGCCCTGGAGCGCAAGCAGCTGATTGCCAGCTTGCGTCGCCTGCAGCGCTCCCGTCGCCGATTGACTGGCGCCGACCAGCGCCGACATCTGCGCGCGGCCGGTCTCGATGTTTCCAACGACGCCCGCCTGGATGCGCATCGCGTCCTGAAGGCCGCCCACCGTGTTTTGCCAGCGCGAGCGCGCGTCCGTGACGAGATCCTGGTCGGATGCGGAGAGCGAGACGCTGCCATATTGCTGCTGAAAGGCCTTGTCGACCTGCTGGACGTCGAAGGCGATGTTTTGTGCTTGGCCAAGAAGCTGTTGCGTGCGTTGCACCGACTGCTGCAGTTGCTGCAGCGAGGACAAAGGCAGGCTCGCCAGGTTGCGCGCCTGGTTGATCAGCATCTGGGCCTGGTTCTGCAGCGAGGTGATCTGGTTTGTTATCTGCTGCAGCGACCGCGCGGCCGTCAGAACATTCTGGGAATAGTTCGATGGATCAAACACGATGAAGGCATAAGCTGGCGCGGTCATCATCGGTGAGATGGCGACCGGCGCGGCAAGCATCGCCACGACCAGAAAGATGACGCGCGGTCGGCTTTGATGAACAGTCATGGTTGGGAATCCTCTTCAGGTTCGGGAAAGATGAGGTTGGGAATGAGGTCGGCGGCCCAGCCGACGTCACGGGCACGCAGCCAGGCCGCCAGGAAGCCCTCGCGGCCATGCTCGGCGATGATGCTGCCGATCAGGGCCTGATCGCTCTTCGAGGACGCGGCGCAAAGTGCCAGCCCGACCGCGGACAGGCCGAGCTCGAAGAGACGGTTGCCGCGACGGGACTGGCAGTAGTAGTCGCGTTTGGGTGTCGCTCGTGCCAGGATTTCGATCTGGCGGTCGTTCAGGCCGAAGCGCCGATAGATGGCGGTAATCTGTGGCTCAACCGCGCGCTCATTGGGCAACAGCAGCCGGGTTGGACAGCTTTCGATGATCGCCGGCGCAATGGTCGAATTGTCGATATCGGCAAGTGACTGGGTGGCGAAGACGACGCTGGCGTTCTTCTTGCGCAGCGTCTTCAGCCACTCGCGCAACTGCCCGGCAAACCCCTCGTCATCGAGGGCAAGCCAGCCTTCGTCGATGATGAGCAGCGTTGGACGCCCGTCGAGCCGGTCGCCGATGCGATGGAACAGATAGGACAGGACAGCCGGCGCGGCTTGCGTGCCCACCAGCCCTTCGATCTCGAAGGCCTGCACGGATGCCTGGCCGAGGTGTTCGGCCTCGGCGTCGAGCAATCGGCCGTGAGCGCCTCCGACACAGTATGGGCGCAATGCCTGTTTCAGGTCATTGGCTTGCAAGAGCACACTGAGCCCAGTGATGGTGCGCTCCTCGACGGGAGCCGAGGCAAGCGACGTCAGCGCCGCCCAGATATGCTCCTTTGCGTCGGGGGTGATCTGGATGCCCTCGCGCATCAGGATCGCGACGATCCAGTCAGCCGCCCAGGCGCGCTCGTATGTGTCATGAACCCGGGCGAGCGGCTGCAGCGAAACGGAGGCGTCCACGCCTTCGGTGAGCTGCCCCCCGAGATCGTGCCAGTCGCCACCCATGGCGAGTGCCGCGGCGCGGATAGAGCCACCGAAGTCGAAGGCGAATATCTGAGCGTTGCGGTAGCGGCAGAACTGCAGCGCCATCAGCGCGAGCAGCACCGACTTGCCAGCGCCAGTGGGGCCGACGACCAGCGTATGACCGACGTCGCCGACATGAAGGACCAACCGGAACGGGGTCGAGCCTTCGGTCTTGCCGTAAAGCAAGGGAGGACTGACCAGATGCTCGTCCCGTTCCGGCCCCGCCCACACGGCGGACAGCGGCATCATGTGGGCGAGATTGAGCGTTGAGATGGGAGGCTGACGGACGTTGCCGTAGGCGTGCCCGGGCAAGGAACCGAGCCAGGCGTCGACGGCGTTGACTGTCTCGGCAATCGCCGTGAAGTCGCGGCCCTGGATGACCTTCTCGACAAGCCGTAATTTCTCGTCGGCCACGCGCGGGTCGTAATCCCATATGGCGACGGTCGCGGTGACATAGGCCATGCCCGCCATGTCGGCGCCGAGCTCCTGCAACGCCGTGTCGGCGTCGGCCGCCTTGTTGGCGGCGTCGGTGTCGAGGAGGGCTGACGCTTCGTTGGTCATCACCTCCTTGAGGATCGAGGCGATGCTCTTGCGCTTTGCAAACCATTGCCGCCGTATCCTGGTCAACAGGCGGACAGCGTCGACCTTGTCGAGCAGGATCGCGCGGGTCGACCAGCGGTAGGGGAAGGCCAGCCGATTAAGGTCATCAAGCAGGCCGGGTGTCGTGGCGGTCGGGAAGCCGACAATCGAGAGCACACGAAGATGCTTGTCGCCAAGTCGCGGCTCGAGCCCGCCGGCGAGCGGTTCATCGGCCAGCAGTGTATCGAGATAGATCGGCGTCTCGGGAACACGAACCTTATGGCGTTTGGTCGAGATCGTCGAATGCAGGTAGGTGAGCGTTTCGCCGTCATCGAGCCAGTGGCATTCCGGCATGAACCCGTCGAGCAGGGACAGTACGCGCTCCGTCCGGTCGACAAAGGCGCGCACGATCTCGCCCGGATCCGCGTCCGACTGGTCGCGACCCTCATAAAGCCACCCCTCGGCACGTGTGGCGTCTTCGGGCGGTGGCAAAAACAGGAATGTAAGAAAGTAGCTCGATACGAAATGAACCCCCTCCTCGTCAAAATCGGCTTTGCGCTCGGCATCGAGCAGGCTGGAGGCCGCATTGTGAAACTGGCTCTCGGGATAGGAGGCGGCTTCGTGCCGCTGCGCTTCGACAAAGACGCTCCAGCCCGAGCCGAGGCGACGAAGGGCATTGTTGATGCGCGACGCCACCGCAACCAGCTCGGCCGCGACGGCGGAGTCGAGATCGGGGCCGCGAAACCGCGCTGTGCGCTGAAAGCTGCCATCCTTGTTAAGCACGACGCCCGGCGCGACGAGTGCTGCCCAAGGCAGATAGTCGGCAAGGCGAGCAGCGGTCCGGCGGTATTCGGCAAGGCTCATCATGGCGGCGCCCTCAAACCAAAAGATGTCCAGGCAGCCGCAGGTGCCTGCGCCCAACCTCGAAAAACAGCGGATCGCGCCTGGCGGCCCATACCGCCGTGAGATGTCCGATTGCCCAGACGAGGAGACCGACCAGCCACAGCCGCAGCCCAAGGCCGACAGCGCCCGCCAGCGTGCCATTCAGGATCGCGATTGCGCGTGGCGCGCCGCCGAGCAGGATCTGCTCCGTCAGCGCCCGGTGGACGGGCACCGTCCACCCCGGCACCGCGTCGAGTTGTTCAAGAGCGGTTGTCATCAGATCAACGCTCCGCCGCCGAACGAGAAGAACGACAGGAAGAAACTCGATGCCGCAAAGGCGATCGAGAGGCCAAAAACGATCTGGATGAGCCGCCTGAAACCGCCCGAACTGTCGCCGAAGGCCAGCGTCAGGCCGGTGACGATGATGATGATGACGGCCATGATCTTGGAGACCGGTCCTTCGACCGACTGCAGGATCTTTTCGAGTGGCTGTTCCCACGGCATCGAGGAGCCTGACGCATGGGCGCTCGACGCGACCAGGAGATTGACAGCAAGGGCGGTGGCCCCCGCGGCCAGGTGGCAGTGGCAGCGTGCAAGGAGGCGGATCATGGGGTTTCTCCTGGGTTGATCGGTGTGGCTTCAGCAATGCGATAATCGCCGTCGGGACCCAGGCCCTCGACCCGGACGAGTTCGCTCAGCCGTCGCGCGGCGCCACGTCCCGACAGGACGGCGACGATGCCGATCGTGTCGGCGATCAACGCCCGCGGGACAGTGACGACGGCTTCCTGGATAAGCTGCTCCAGGCGGCGCAGGGCGCCGATGCCGGAGCCCGCATGAAGGGTGCCGATGCCGCCGGGGTGCCCGGTTCCCCATGCCTTCAAGAGGTCGAGGGCCTCGGAGCCGCGCACCTCGCCTATGGGAATGCGATCGGGCCGCAGGCGCAGCGAAGAGCGAACCAGGTCAGCGAGCGTGGCGACGCCATCCTTGGTGCGCATCGCGACGAGGTTGGGCGCGGCGCACTGCAGTTCGCGGGTGTCCTCGATAATGACGACCCGATCCATCCCTTTCGCCACTTCGGCGAGCAGCGCGTTGGTGAGGGTGGTCTTGCCAGTCGACGTGCCGCCAGCGACAAGGATGTTCGCGCGACCGGCAACCGCGGCGCGCAATATCGCGGCCTGACCGGCCGACATTATGCCTGCCGCGACGTAGTCATCGAGGCTGAACACGGCGACGGCGGGTTTGCGGATCGCGAAGGCGGGTGCTGCGACGACGGGCGGCAACAAGCCCTCGAAACGCTCGCCGGCTTGCGGCAACTCAGCGGAGACACGCGGGGAACGGGAATGGACCTCGGCGCCGACATGATGGGCGACCAGGCGCACAATCCGCTCGCCAGCGGCAGGCGTCAGCATTTCCCCCGTATCGGCCAGACCTTCCGAAAGCCGATCCACCCAGATCCGGCCATCCGGGTTCATCATGATTTCAACGATCGCGGGATCGTCGAGAAATCGGGCGATGGCGGGTCCGAGCGCGGTGCGGAGCATGCGCGAGCTGCGCGCGCGTCCCTCGGTATCATTGTGCGAGATGGCCATCCTGTCCCCGTTCAAGCCGGGAGCGCGTCAAACAACGCCCGGTCGGGGACGATCAAAACAGCCCTGAAGCGGGCCGATTCAACGGGTTTCAGCCGTCATCGTAGCGTAGCGTGCAATTACCGGCCAACGGCGGCGCCGCTGGCCGCGGCGACATAATATGAACTTTGTCAATAATAAGTACATCTTTATTGACACGCGACTCCTGCCGGGTTTATGAGGGAACCACCGATGGCCTGCTCCTACAGGCATCGTTCTTTCCACGGAGCGGAGGGTGTCATGAGGTCCGGTCCGGAGGGCGCGATTTCTCAGCGCAAAACCGCCCTCCTCAGGTACGCCGACACTATACTGACATCGTCGCCGCCCGCCTCAACAAAGAATGGTGGCACCCCGTGAGCATGCTCGAGATCTGGCTGGGCATTCTGCAAGGGCTGGGCATCACCGCAGAGGTCACCGCCTATGGCCTGGTCTTTGCGATCCCCTTCGCGCTCGTCTTCGGCGTCGCGCAGTTTTTGACCACCGGCATGACGCGCTTTCTGGTTACCGCCGTGATCGAATTCTGGCGCAGCTCAGCGGTCGTCGTCCTGCTCTTCTTCTTTTATTACGTGCTGCCGGTGATGGGGGTCACTCTGTCGGCGCTGACCGTCAGTGCATTGGTGCTCGGTCTCAACACCGGCGGCTATGCCAGCCAGGCGGTTCGCGCCGGGCTGCAGTCTGTGCCTGCCGGCCAACGCGAGGCCGGCATGGCGCTCGGCCTCCCGCGCCCGGCGATCCTGCTCCTGATCGAGCTGCCGCAGGCGCTGGTCGCGATGAGCCCGACCTTCGTCAACAACCTTATCCAGCTCGTCAAGGCGACTTCCCTCGTCTCGCTGGTCACGCTGACGGACATGACCTTCCGCGCCAAGGAAATCGCGCAGACCGACTACGACCCGGTAACGATCTATTCGGCGCTGCTGCTGGCCTTCTTCGTCGTCTGTTATCCGATCGCACTTGCCGGCCGCTGGCTCGAGGCGCGGGTCAATCCTGAAAGAGGAACGCCGCGTGGGATTTAACTTCGATTTCGCACTATCGACCGTCCCAACGATCATCGGGGCGATCGGAACGACCCTGCTCGCAACGGTCTTGAGTTGCCTCGGCGCATCAGTGCTTGGCTTCACTTTCGAGATGATCCGCCGCGGCGGCGGTGCGACTGGTCTCGCCGTCCGCTTCCTGATCGACTTCATCCGCTCGACGCCGGTTCTGGCCTGGCTCTATTTCCTGTATTTCGTCCTGCCCTTCTACGGGATCAAGCTTGGCTCCATGACTGTCGGCATACTGGGGCTGAGCCTGTACTACAGCGGCTATCTGGCGGAGGTGTTCAAAGCGGGCATCGACGCGATCCCGAAAGGCCAGCAGGAAGCGGCCAGAGCCTTGTCGCTTAGCCGCCGCGACACGGTCGTGTTCGTCATCGCGCCGCAGATGTTGCGCAACGTCGCCGCACCGCTGGGCAACTATCTTGTTTCGATCCTCAAGGCGACGCCTTATCTCGCGATTCTGGCCGTGCCCGAAATGCTCGGGCGCGCCTTCGATATCGCGTCCGAGACCTATCGATACGCGGAGCCGCTGACGATTGCCGGCATACTGTTTCTCGCCTTGGCCTTGCTCATCTCTTATGGCGTGAAACGCGTCGAGCAGCGCCTGCTTGCAGTTGGACGTCGCTGATGCTCGCTCAAGCCCCACATCCCGTCCCGGCCGTTCAATCCATTCCTCACGTCCGGATCGACGGCCTCAACAAATGGTTCGGCGCCCTGCAGGTTTTGAAAGACATCGATCTGACGGTAGGAGCGGGCGCACGGATCGTCGTTTGCGGACCGTCCGGTTCCGGCAAGTCGACCTTGATCCGCTGCATCAACGGTCTCGAGCCTTTCCAGAAGGGAACGATTCAGTTCGAAGCAGCAATTCTGGACAAGGATGGCCGCGATACCACGAAGGCGCGCCGGCAGACAGGCATGGTATTTCAGAGCTTCAACCTGTTTCCGCACCTCACCGTGCTCGCCAACTGCACGCTGGCGCTGCGCCGGGTTCTCCTGAAACCGGCACGGGAGGCCGAAGAGATCGCCATGCAGCATCTGACAGCGGTGCACATCCCCGAAAAGGCGCAGGCCTACCCGGCCCAGCTCTCGGGCGGTCAACAACAACGGGTGGCGATCGCGCGCGCGCTTTGCCTCAATCCCCGCATCATGCTGTTCGACGAACCCACCTCGGCGCTCGACCCGGAAATGATCAAGGAAGTCCTCGACGTCATGATCGCGCTGGCGGGAAGCGGCATGACCATGGTCTGCGTGACGCACGAGATGGGCTTCGCACGCGAAGTCGCGGATGAGATCGTTTTCATGGACGACGGCCGCATCCTCGAGCATGCCTCGTCCAAAGACTTTTTCTCAGCGGCCGCTCACCCACGCGCCCGGCTGTTCCTGGATACCATCTTGAGCCATTGAGAGCCGACGCGTGTGGACCCCGCGTGCCGGCAATCGGCGCGCAAGCGCGCCACATGCCGGAATTGCCGAGCACGTCACCACTCCGGCGCGAAGGCGTAGCCAGCCGAGCGGACCGTCCGGATCACATCGGTTCCCACGGACGCCCGAAGCCTTTTGCGCAGCCTGGCTATATGAACGTCGACGCCCCGCACGTCGGTTGCGGCGGCATGTTCAGGCCACGCGGTCGCGACCAGTTCCTCGCGGCTGAAGACCTTGCCAGGCCGCGCCATAAGGCTGCGCAAAAGCTTGAACTCGATCGGTGGCATCACGATTTCCTTTTGCCGGAAGAATGTCCGGTGGGTCTGCCGCTCCAGCCGGAAATCGCCCTGAACCAAATCACCCGAGTCCGTTTCGCGCGATAGCTTCGCAAGGCCCGCTTTGCCATGCAGCCAGGCCAGAAGCTGTTCGGGGGCGAACGGCCGCGAAAATATCTCGTCGACGCCAGCCTTGATCAAGTCGAGATGCAGCTTGCCAGAACGCGGGGCAACCAGGCTCACGACCGGAGTCCCTTTGGTCGCAGCGCCAGACTTCAGCCAGGCGCACTGTTTGACCACTGCACGGTCGCCTGGATGGCAGTCCATGATCACGGCAAGCGGGGATGCCGCCTCGATGGCGCGTGCGATTTCCCGGTCTCCCGTAATCAGTTGAATCTCGAAGCCAGCTACCGACAGTATGTGGCCGAAAACCAGGAAAAAATCCGGGTCCTTCGAGGAGATCAGGACCAGCGGCTTCATGAGTCCATCAACCGGATTCGACACATCATAAGGCTGACTACCGCGCAAATGGGCGCGATGACAATATACCCTGACGATCGACGCCTCGCGGGCTTTCCGCAAGTGCCTGGTTATGAGCCTAGATGTTGTCGGCAAGTATGACGCCGCTGATGCCGTAAGCGCGGCGCGTCTGTTCAACAGCCTCGGGCGTGACATCGATCAGCAGCGCGATGATATCGCCGTCGGGATGTTCAAGAGCTTCGCCGAGCTCGATCAGCGTCCAGCCAAGCGCGCGCAGCCGTTTTGGCCAGAATGTCTCGCAAACCACGCTGATCTGTCGAATCCCAAGGCTTTGCGCGGTCTCGAGCAGGCCGCAAAGAACAATGCCGGCGATCGGCGACGGGGCGCCTTGTGTGCGAAGCGATGGAACGACGAAGAAACGCGTCCATTCGAAGATTCCAGCTGCTCTCGGAGGCCTGCCGCCGGCGAGACCCGGGAAGACCTCGCTCATGAGATGCGGCTCCAGCGTCGGCAAGAGACGGGAGCCGCCTACGATCTTGCCGTTGGTGTCAAGCGCGAGAACATAAAGCGTATGCTCGTTGTCGAAGGCGTCGATCTCGATGTTGATGGGCCGTGCGACGTCGCGCCAACGCCTCTGCTTGACGTAAATCTCGTACCGTATCCGAAAGTAGCGTTCCAGAACTTTCCGGTAGCGCTTCCTGTTATCCCAAGTGACCAGATGCATACGAACCATGACGCCTCCAGGCGGAGGGTCGTAGGAAAATGAACTTGCGGTACGTATGACGGTATTCAGGTATTGCTAAATCTGGATTTCCTGCCGTCGCAGCGCCTTGACGATGGCGTGCGCGACATTGATCGCGTCGAGCTTTGCTCGAATGTTGCGCTGATGGCTTTCAACCGTGTTCCTGGTAACACCGAGGATACAAGCGATATCCTCTGTGGATTTGCCTTGTGCGCTCCACTCCAGGAGTTCGCGCTCGCGCGCCGTCAAGGGCGTGGGCTCATCGCCATCGCCGGGCGTTCCGAGCCCTGAGAGGCTGCGAAAGGTGTGCACGCAAAGCGTTTCGATAAGGGGCATGGCGCTTGGCGGAACGTCCATCCGGTCACTCGCCATCGTGACGACGCCGGGCCCGGCCAATGGGACATGAATCGGGACGCAGATACCTTCTTTCATCCCGAACTCGGCCGCCTCGTCCATCACCAGCGTCGCGCGTGCAACCAGCCTTGCGGACGGCAGCTCGCCCCATCGGAAAGGCTCCGGCGAGTGCCGGCACTGGGCGACACAAGGATCGTGCAAGAAATATTCCTCGGTGACATAGCGACGATGCCATTCAGGAGACCAGCCATCAGCAAGGATCTCACGCTGCCAGTCCGTACCGTGCGGCACAGGCAGTCCGGTGATCAGAAAATTGCGCAATCCGTAGCGCTCCATGGCTAAGCGGAACGCCTGAAGGATTGCATCAGCCGACCGCGCGGTGTCGATCTTCGTGATCGCCGCAAAAAGGTCGATAACAGTTTCGTTCTCCATCGGTAGACCTCAACCACAGTCAGGCCCTACCCCGCGGAACAACCTATGGCTGTCTAGACACCATCTTCAATGGGACAAGCATCGAATGTACACTAAAGGAGTCAATCGCGTATCACAAAGACGAGATAAGTGAAAATCTTACCAGTACTGCATCGAGGACGTGCGGCTTCATCCATTCAACTTTGAAGTCGCCTGCTTCGTCACCCGAATAGCTCGCTTGTTTGCCGGGCTCGCTGAAACCAACTCTTGTGGTTCGACATTCAACGCCTTGGCCAGAATTTCGACTGTATCCAGCGTGGCGTTGCGCCGCCCGGCCTCGACGCTGCTGATATAGGCGCGCGTGCGGCCCGAAACGAAAGACAACTGCTCCTGAGAGAGTTTTCTCTCTCTTCGAAGCCGCTGCACGTTCAGACCAAAAACGCCGCGAAGTTTCATCAAACAAGGGATGCTACGGCGCGCACTATGGTGCGACACACTATAGTGCACATTCCGCATTGACAGCCGTGCTGCGGACTGTTTGAAACAACATGCGAATTCATCGTTTCCTGGACAAGGAATAGCCATGACGAGCCGGCCGTTTCGCGACCTCGCGCACGATATGTCCGTGCATTCCTCAGGCGAGATCAGCCGTCCCGGGATGGACAAAAGCCGGGTCCTGGAATTCGTCTGCATCCGATGCGGCGCTTCCTACCCCGCCGAAGTCACCATCGACTCCAGGGGATGCGCGCGCTGCCAAGACACCGCGCCGGCAAATCTTGCGCCCGTCTATGCAACTCCGCAGCCTCACCCTTTAACCGGCGCCACCAGCTCGCGCTCGCTCTGGCGTTTTGCGCATATGCTGCCTTGCACAGAAGCCGAGGCGGTGAGCCTCGGCGAGGGTCTGACGCCGTTGCTTGCCACGCCGCGCATCGGCGCGTTTCTCGGCGTGCCGGATCTAGCAATCAAGGATGAAGGCAGAAATCCGACCTGGTCGCACAAGGACCGCTTCTCGACCATCGCGGTCAGCGTGGCGCGCGCACGTGGTTCTAAAGTCGTCGCCACCGCCTCGTCGGGGAACGCCGGCGCTTCGCTGGCGGCCTACGCTGCCCGAGCCGGCCTCAAATGCGTCGTCACCACTTTCGCGGGATCGGCCGGCGCGATGTTGGCGCAGATCCGCAAATATGGTGCGACGGTCCTGCCCTTGGTCAGCAAAATGGACCGATGGTCGCTGCTTGAACAGGCAGCGGCCCGTTACGACTGGTTCATCGCATCGCCCTATCACGGTCCGGTCGTCGGCAGCCATCCACTCGGCATCGAGGGCTATAAGACGATCGCCTATGAGATCGTCGAGCAATCGGATGGCATGGCGCCAGACTGGTGCGTCCTGCCCGTCTGCTACGGCGATGCCTTGTCCGGTGTGTGGGCTGGCTTTTGCGAGCTGTTCGCGCAAGGGTCGATCACGCGCCTGCCTCGTCTCGTCGCGGCGGAGGTGCATGGGTCGCTGGCGGACGCTCTGGCCAGCGGCGCCGACGCGTTGAGTGAACGCAAGATGCTTTTCGACAGCCTTGCCGTATCGATCGGCACGCCGCGCAGCACCTTTCAGGCGCTGAAGGCGCTGCGAGAATCCGGCGGGCACGCCGTCCCCGTCAGCAATCACGGCCTGATCGCGATGCAGGAGCGCCTTGCGCGGGACGAAGGGATCTTTGCCGAACTGGCGTCGGTCACGCCGCTGATGGCGATATCGACATTGAAGGACCAAGGTGTCATCGCAGCCACAGACCGTGTCGTGGCCGTCGTGACAGCCAGCGGCCTCAAGGACCTCGATCGGTCCGCCGGATCGAACGAACACGATCAGGTGTTCCAGACGACGGAAGATACCTGGCGCTGGCTCGACAAAAGCGGGCTTGATCTCGTCTCATAGATTTTCCGGCGCGCCGACAGACGGTGGCACCTCGTTTGCTGCCTGCGTTTTCAGCACATCGTCGAGACTGCGACGCAGCCAAAGAAAGCGCGTCCATTGCGTCTCCGCGGCCGGTGCGATGGTGGTCAGAGTCCTTGGCTCGGCCAGTTCCTTGCAGGGCCAGCCAGGCAGAGCCGCAAGCCAGTCGTCATTGTAGACGGTCTCGGCATGGCGATGGCCTTCGTCAGGCATGATGACCGCCACTTGCGCATCCGGAAGGGTCGTTGCAACCCATTGCGCCACCAACGCGGCGGCGCCGCTGGTCGGCCCCATGAAGAGGCCGTGCTCGCGCAGCAAACGATGCGCGGTCCTGTACGCCGGATAGGCGCCAACCCAATGGATCTCGTCGACGAGCTCATGCCTGACATTTTTCGGCAGAACGCTGTTGCCCAGGCCCCGCAGCATGCGTTTGCCGACGGGCTGTCCAAACAGGATGCTGCGATGGGTATCGACGGCAAACACCGTCAGATGCGGAAAGACCGTTCGCAAAAAAGACGCGGTGCCGCAGAGCGAGCCGCCCGTACCGACGCAGCCGACCAGGCAGTCGACCTTGCCGATCGCCCGGATGAAGAGTTCGGCCAGCCGTGCATACGCAAGCCAGTTGCCCGGACTGTCGTATTGGCGTGTCCAGAAGCCGTCCGGCTCGTTGGCCAGGATTTCCTGGAGGCGCTCCAGCCGGCCTGGCTGATTGCCGTCGCCGCGCGGATCGTCAAGGGCGATAACCGTGGCGCCGATGCGCTCCAGGCGGGCTTTGTATTTGGCATCGATCAGCGTTGAAGCGGTGACGAGCGTAAGGCGATAGTCACGCGCCGCCGCCAGCAGCGCCACCGCCATGCCAAATGTGCCCGACGTGGTCTCGACAATGTGGGAGCCTGCCTTCAGTTCCCTATTAGACGCTGCCCGATCCAGAATGTAGCGGGCCGGCATGAGTTTCATCAGCGGGAACGCAGCGGCGACGAGATTTGGTGCCAGGCGCGCAAGGCGCGGGGTCTCAAGGTCCCTGAAATAGTCCACGTCGAGGCTTACCATGTCCAACCCTCCGCATTGACGTGATGGACTTCAACGTCCTTGAAGCCGGCACGCCTTATCTGCTGCGCGACCAAGGCCGCCCGACGCTTCAGATTGGGTGTGAACAGATCGAAAATCAGACCAAACAGCGAGCCGCTATGGGCGACTTGCACGCCGCAGGCCCCGGTTCTCCTGGCAATTTCGGCGATCTCGTCTAACCCCTGTTTCGGCAGGTGCCGTTGACTGATCACGGCGCTTGCCGATGCGGCGCGTCCGAGAAGATTGGGATCCTGAAGACGAACCGCCCGTGCCACCATCGCCCGAAGCACGCCGAATTCCTGGATTTCGGCACTGTCGTAGCGCGCCGGTGGCAGCTGCAATGTGTCGACCGGAACCCCGTCATTTGCCTTGAAGCCGACCAGAAGCAGCGGCGGCAGGGAGCCTCCGAAATTCTCGATCACCGTGCCTTCTCGTTGCGCGAACAGCACCGCGTGGTCGTCGAAGGCGATGGCGTCGCTGGCGCGCTCAGCGGCAACGGCGAGACGACCGATGCTCGACGGCCGCAGGTGGATATTGAGCGCTGCGGCGACTGCGCGAATGGAAGCGACGACGTCCGCAGTCGATGAGCCGTAGCCGTGCCCCACAGGGATCGAGCTTTGGAGCGTCAGCACGCCACCGCCGTCGACCTTCAGGAATTCGAGCGTGAGCCGCGCGGCGGTCGCCGCCTTGACCTTGTGATCGGGGTGGACAACGATCGCATCGCCGTCGCTCCTGGCAAAGCTCGCCTCCGATCTCAACCCGGCAAGCGGCAGCGTGACGAGCCCGCGATGCAGGCGCCCGCCATCATCCTTGAAGACGCCCTGGATGAGTTCGCCGTGATGCGCAATCGCCGCTGCCGTACCCACCGTCGACCGCAGCGTTTCATGCCTCGTAAGATCGCCGGTCCCAGCCATTTCTCCTCCCCCACGCTTTCTCGAAGCGCGGGAGGATGGCGCCGACAGCTGGTACCTGCCCTCAAGGAATTCCGGTATTGACAGCGTCCTATCGAGCGATGCGTGATGGGTTCGTCAGGCGGCGGAGCCCAGGTGCCGAAGCGGCCGGCCTGCCGAAACCGATTGCACTGCTGCCATGATCCCTTGCGCATCGATCCCGTAGTGCCGGTAGAGATCCGCGATCGTGCCGGTCTGGCCAAAATGCTCGACGCCGAGGGCGCGCGTGCGGTGGCCATAAACCGACCCCAGCCAGGCCAGCGTCGCGGGATGCCCGTCCAACACCGTCACGATGGCGCAGGAGGCCGGAAGACCGGCCAGCAGGCGCTCAACATGACTGGTGGCACCCGGATTGCCATACTGGCGCGCCCGGCTCGCGGCTGACCAGCCAGCGTTCAATCGATCTGCCGAGGTCACGGCCAGAAGCCCGACATCGCGCCGGTCGCCGGCCATCAGCCCCAGTGCCTGCACTGCCTCCGGCGCGACCGCCCCCGAAAAGGCGATGACCACTTCGGCGTTCGGCCCTGGTTTGCGCAGCCAGTAGGCGCCATCCACGATGTCGCGCGCGGGCGGTCCCTTGGCCTGGCGCGTCGGTTGCTCGATCGACCGCGTCGAGAGCCTGAGGTAGACCGAACCTCCAGTCTGATCGCGCAGCCAGCTATGGTCGTCGGGCTCGGCCTCGCCGGAACGCTGCATATAGTCGAATGCCCAACGCAGGATGACGGCCAGCTCATCGACATAGGCCGGCTCGAACGTCGCCAGCCCATCCTGCGCCATGCCGATCAGCGGCGTGGCGATCGACTGATGCGCGCCTCCCTCGGGCGCCAGCGTCACACCGGAAGGCGTCGCCGCCAGGATAAAGCGTGCATCCTGATAGCAGGCATAGTTGAGCGCATCGAGGCCACGCTCGATGAACGGATCGTAGAGGGTTCCGACTGGAAGCAGACGTTGGCCGTTGAGCGAGTGCGACAGACCCAGCGCCGAAAGCATCGTGAAAAGGTTCATCTCGGAGATGCCAAGTTCGATGTGCTGTCCCGACGGCGAGAATGTCCAGTTGAAGGTGGAGGGTATGCGCTCCTCTCGGAAAATGTCTGCCCGACCAGCGCGCGCGAACAGACCGCGCTTGTTCACCCAGGCGCCAAGATTGGTCGAGACCGTGACGTCGGGAGACGTGGTGACGACACGCTTGGCAAAATCGCTGTTTGATTTTGCGATCTCGTGCATCAAAAGGCCGAAACCTTGTTGTGTCGACATCGAGACCTGTGCGCTCCAAGGTATCTGTGCCGGCACGGGTACGGCTGGGGCTTTATGGCGACGGGTGGCTGCCTGGGCGAAAGGCGACGACGCCAGATAGGACCGGATCGCGGCCTCATCGTATGCAAGGCCCTCGAACATCTCCCATTCACGCCCCTGGCCGACACCCATGCCTTGCCGCAGCGCGTCGACTTGCGCCGGTGTCATCAATCCGGCGTGATTGTCCTTGTGGCCGGCGAGCGGCAGGCCGAAGCCCTTGATCGTGTAGGCGATGAAGCACGTCGGACGATCATGCCCGCGCGCTGCCTCAAAGGCATCGACGATGCTTGCCAGATCATGGCCGCCGAGATTTGCCATCAAGGCGGCAAGGTCTTCGTCGCTGCGCTTCTCGATCAGGCGGGTGACCGGTCCCTGATCACCAAGGTCGTCCAGAAGGCGCCGGCGCCATGCGCCGCCGCCCTGGAAGGCCAGCGCGGAATAGAGCTGATTGGGGCATGCATCGATCCAGGACCGCAGCTTTTCGCCGCCCTCTTCCTCGAAGGCCGCCTGTTGCAATGTCCCATGTTTCAGGATCACCACATCCCAGCCGAAGTTGCGAAAGATGGACTCGAAGCGCTGCCACAGGCCTTCGCGCACCACCGCATCAAGGCTTTGCCTGTTGTAGTCGACGATCCACCAAGTGTTGCGCAGGCCGTGCTTCCAGCCTTCGAGAAGAGCCTCGAAGATGTTGCCTTCATCCATTTCGGCGTCGCCGAGAAGGGCGATCATCCGGCCTTCCGGCTGGTCCGCATTCCAGCCTTTTGCCCTGACATAATCCTGGACCAGGGAGGAGAACAGGGTCTGCGCCACGCCCAGTCCGACCGACCCGGTCGAGAAATCGACATCGTCGATATCCTTGGTTCGTGACGGGTAGGACTGCGCGCCGCGATAGCCGCGAAAATTCTGCAGCTGCTCGAGCGTCTGCCTGCCGAACAGATACTGGATGGCATGGAAAACCGGGCTGGCATGCGGCTTGACGGCAACGCGGTCTTCAGGCCTGAGGATCTGGAAGTAGAGCGCCGTCATCAAGGTCGAGGCGGACGCCGAGGACGCCTGATGTCCGCCCACCTTGAGGCCGTCCTCCGACCCGCGAACATGATTGGCATGATGGATCATCCAAACAGCCAGCCACAGAACCTTGCGTTCAAGTTCGGAAAGGATCGTCATCGTCGGCTCCCGTGAAATCGGCTCAACGATAGCAGCCAACGTCTCTCAAAAGTGGCTATTCTTATGTAATCCTATCGATGATATTGGCTGATCCAGCCAACAATGACGCCCAGACGAGGGAAACGTGCCAAATCCGACGCTCGATGCAATCGACCTTAAAATCATCGCCGCGCTGCAGAAGAACGCAAAGGCGACAACGAACGACCTCGCTGAAGCCGTCGGTCTTTCGCCTTCACCTTGCGCCCGGCGCGTGAGGCTCCTGGAGAGCGCCGGCGTCATCAAAGGTTATACCGTGATCCTCGACCAGAAGAAGCTCGGCCTGCCGATCAGCGCTTTCGCGTCGATCAAGCTTGAACGGCAACGCGAGGACGATCTCGACCGCTTCTCCCAGGCGGTGCTGCGCTGGCCGGAGGTGGTCGACTGCTATCTGATGACCGGCCAGCGGGATTACCTGATGCGCATCGTGGTGCGCGACCTCGAGGCCTATGAGCGGTTCATCAAGGACAAGCTGACGCGGCTGGACAACATCGCTTCGATCGAAAGCAGCTTCGCGCTTGGCCAGGTTAAGCGCTCGGAAGTGCTGCCTATCTAACCGATCGGGTAGTCTGCGACGGTCAGGTTGTCGGTACGGAACTCACATTGTGCTCGACGAAAGCAAGCTCATATTCTTTGACAGAAAGTCCCTTAGGGCCATCGCGACCTCACTGTGATGGGATGGGGCGGCCTGTCGGGTCGATATGATATTTGTTCCGAAAGGCAAATGTGAACCGATGCCGGTAAGCTCGATGTTGCGAATCCCTGTTGCCATCATGGAACGTAAGCTTTGTAGCCGCCTCCCACAAATCCGGTTTTTCATGGTGACGCCGGCAGCGATATATCCATATATCTCATTGAGATTTAAGATTTTTTCGGCTATTTCGTGTCAAAAACTTGCGATAAAACACCATCAAAAACTTGCCTTTGCACAGCACAATTGACTTGCAATAACACAGCTCTATATACTTGCGTTTGAACGGCACAAGAAACTTGCAAGGGCACAGCCATGGCTAAGCCTCACGAAAAACTCGCGGAATCCCTCGCCATCCTTCAAGGCCTGCAGGCAGGAGGGCGCCGCATTTTCAAATCTCAAGAGATCACCCGGGTCCATCGTGAGCGCCTACTCCAAAACGGATTCCTCCGTGAGGTGATCAAAGGGTGGTTGATGTCCACCGGACCACAAGCGCAGGAGCAAGACACGACGCCTTGGTATGCCAGCTTCTGGGAGTTTTGCGCGATGTATTGCAACGAGCGTTTCGGGAAGGCGTGGTACCTTTCTCCCGAGCAATCATTGCTCCTGCACGCAGAGGCTACTGCGATCCCACCGCAGGTGGTGATCAGCAGCCCTTACGGAGGCAACAATAAAATCGGCCTGCTGTTTGGCACATCGCTATACGACCTCAAAATCAAGGATATGCCTGAAAACCTGACGGAGAAGAACGGATTGCGCCTGTTTCCCGTCAATGCCGCCCTCGTCCGTGTGCCCGAGGCATTTTTCCAGCGTTACCCAATCGAAGCCCAGGTTGCTATGGCTTCATTACGCAGTGTTTCAGGCGTGCTAGGGCTTTTGCTCGATGGAGGCCATTCGTCTATCGCCGGGCGGCTTGCCGGCGCGTTTCGGCGCATAGGGCGCGATGCCTTCTCTGACGAGATCGTCGGCGCGTTCAAGGCTGCAAGCTATGACATTCGAGAGTCCGATCCTTTCGACGGGCAGGTCGGCGTTACTGCCATCACGTCAGGCGCGCCACCGATCGTGACAAGGCTCCACGCCATCTGGGAATCACAGCGCGATGCGGTGGCTGAAATTTTCCCGAAAGCACCCGGGCTGCCGTCCGACAAGGATAGCTACATGAAATTCGTGGAAGATATTTATGAGAGCGATGCCTATCATTCGTTGTCGATCGAAGGCTACACCGTTACGCCAGAACTGATCGACCGCGTGCGCGATGGCGGCTGGAATCCAGAGATCGATGAAGCAGATCGAAAGAACCGCGATGCGCTGGCCGCCCGCGGCTACTATCAGGCGTTCCAAAAGGTCAAGGATGCGGTTGCCGCGATTATCGACGGCGCACCCGCGAGTAACCTGACAAGGGATGTGCATCGGGAATGGTATAGGGAGCTCTTCGCGCCCTCAGTGAGTGCAGGCATATTGAAAGCGAGCGCGCTCGCCGGTTATCGAAACCACCCTGTGTATCTCAAGGGGTCATCTCACGTACCGCCGCGTGTGGAGGCGGTACTCGACGGCATGGATGCGCTATTCGATCTACTGGAAGCCGAAGTAGACCCGGCCGTTCGCGCTGTTCTGGGGCATTGGCTTCTCGGCTATGTTCACCCTTATCCTGACGGAAACGGACGCGTGGCCCGCTTTCTGATGAATGCCATGCTGGCATCAGGCGGCTATCCCTGGACAGTGGTGAGAGTGGAGGACCGGAAGGCATACCTCGCTGGGCTTGAACAGGCTAGCGTTGGGATGAATGTAAAGCCTTTCGCCGAATTCCTGGCGAAACGGGTCAAATGGTCCTCAGAGCAAGCTGGCAGATGACAAACAAGAAGACGATAAACCCTACGTTTCCATCAGTCTGATACTCGCGGGTCGAATCGAGGCGATTCTTTGAAGCCACACAGGCGCTTCTGCGCCAAGGATGGTGCGGCGCGTATTTCGGCCGCACGCATTTGCGGCCCATCAAGGGAGCGATTGCTTCCTCCGGCGCCTCAACTGCCGTCAGCCGATCCTCGAAAGTGTGCCGCAGGCTGTAGAGTTTATGCTCCGATGTCGGCAGCAGTTCCTTGTTGGTGAGCACCTTGTTGAAAAGTGCCGAAGAGCGAGGCTGCCTTGTCACGATTGCGCGGGAGCCCTTTGGAGGGCGTTTCGTCGCCTTCAGGGTTGGCAACGGCCACCCTGGAGGAAATACGCAACAGGCCGCGTAGATCAACGCCGCGAATTCCACCATCGACCCAATCGCAACTCACGAACAAACGGATTCCCTCCACGAGCGAGAGCCTCTCATTGCTGAATTCGCAATATTTCGTACATATTTTATACATCTATATTGACGGACTGCCATCTTCAAACGTAGCGTCGCGCGGCTGAGGCGGAACGCCTGCACGCAACAACTCAATCTCACGGGAGGACTGCACCGATGAAATTTCGAGCCCGATCGGCCGCCATTGGCCTGGCCTGCATCGCTTATGCCGCCATTGTCGGATCCGTGTTGCCGGCAATGGCGGAGACGACAAAAGAACGCGTCTTGAAGGAAGGCAGGATCGTCATCGGCATCCATAACCGTGCGCCATGGGGCTACAAGAAGGAGGGAACCGGCGAATTGCTCGGCTGGCACCCGGACCTGCTCAGAGCTGCGTTCGCCGATCTCGGCGTCAAGCAGGTCGACTTCGAGGTCACCGAGTTCGGCGCCTTGATCCCGGGCCTGATGGCCGGGCGTTTCGATGCCGTCGCGTCCGGTCTGTCGATAACGCCACCGCGATGCCAGCAGGTCGCCTTCGGCGCTCCCGACCTGAGGTCCGACGACGCGGCGATCGTGCTCACCGGCAACCCCAAGGCGATCCACAGCTATGCGGATCTTGCCAAGAAATCCGAGGTGATCATGGGCGGCGGCCGCGGCAGCAATGTCATCACGAATGCCATCGCCGAGGGCGTGCCGCAGGACCGCATCCTGCAGTTCCCCGACATCGAGACCAACATCGCCGCACTGCGCGCCGGCCGCATCGATGCCGCGGTGTTCTCTTCCCCGACGGTGATCGGGCTGCTGGCCGGCAACAAGAGCCCCGATCTCGAGCGCGCCAGCCCTTTCACGACGAGTGAGAAGTCGATCAGCTATATCGCGATCGCGTTCAGGAAGGACGATGGCGATCTCCGCGATCTCTACAATCAGGGTCTGGCGAAAGTCATGTCGAGCGGCACCATCGCCACCATCATGGCAAAGTATGGATTTGGCCCCACCGAAGACGTGCCGCCGGGATTGACGACGTCGCAACTGTGCGGCGCCGCCAACTGACCCGCACTCGCCGGCCGAAGGCGCTGGCGTCAACAGGATTGAAGGCGTCGCGCGAAATCGGGCGGCGCCCACGGTCCGCGGACAGACGTGTCGAGTTCACGTCTGTTCCGGATCGCGGGAAGCCTCGACGTCTTCGGGGATTTCCTGCCGCAAGTTCGGCCCCTTGGCCAGGCGCCTGCCAAGCGCGGAGACGAAAGCCTCATAACGCTCGCTCGCCTTGGCGCGCGCTGCCTGGGCCATCGGCTCAGGCAGCGCCGGGGTGGTCGCCAGCCAGAAGCGAATGAACACGGCCAGCGTCTCAATCGAGATGCCGACATCGCGCTCAAGACGCGCAAGCCGGCGGTCGCTACGGTCGAGGCGCGTTGAGACAGCCGCCTCGCGTTGGGTGTCGGCATCGGGCGAGAGGAAAGACGCGATCGCCGCTTCAGCGATAAGCGACTGAGAGCGGTCGCGCCTGGCAGCGTAGTCGACCAGCATCGCCATGACAGCAGGATCGAGATAGACGGAGATCTGAACCTTTTTCTTTCCTGCCGTCACCACCTTCACAACCCCATACCGTCATCCGGATCGAGCGCGATCTGCCGCGCCACGCCGCGCGCAAGGCGCGCCATCCGGCTGCTGCTCGCAGCCAGATCATCAGCGTCGTCAGGCACGTCGGGCTCGAACTCGTTGACAAGCGGCGGCGCCGCCGCAGCAGGAAGAAAGGGATCGAGTTCGGGCTGACGCCGCAACTCGGTCTCGGTCGATTCCTGCTGGGTTTGTGCCACCACCGTCGCGGCAGCCGCACTCCCTGACGGAAGCGGCAGCGGAAGCGCCGTCCAATCGTCAGGCTCCGGCTCGGTTCGATCGGCAAGAGCCGGCGGCGGCAGAATGCGCTTAAACAATCGCGGGTCTTCGAAGTAACGCGCCTTCTTCGCCCGGATCGGCGGCGTGCCCGCCAGCATGACGATCTCGTCGCCAGCCGGCAATTGCATGATCTCGCCTGGCGTCAGCAATGGCCGAGCCGTTTCGGAGCGCGAAACCATGAGATGACCGAGCCATGGCGAGAGCCGGTGGCCGGCATAGTTCTTCATCGCCTTCAGCTCGGTTGCCGTGCCAAGGGCATCCGACACGCGCTTTGCGGTGCGTTCGTCATTGGTCGCGAAGCTGACGCGCACATGGCAGTTGTCCAGAATTGAATTGTTCGGCCCATAGGCCTTCTCGATCTGATTGAGAGACTGCGCGATCAGGAAAGCCTTCAACCCATAGCCGGCCATGAAAGCGAGCGCGGATTCGAAGAAGTCGAGCCGCCCGAGCGCCGGGAACTCGTCCAGCATCAGAAGCAGGCGATGGCGTTCCGCCCTCGCCTGCAGATCCTCGGTCAGACGGCGGCCGATCTGGTTGAGGATGAGACGGATCAGCGGTTTGGTGCGACTGATGTCGGAGGGCGGAACGACCAGATAGAGCGTCGCCGGACGGGTATCCCCGACCAAATCGGCGATGCGCCAGCCGCAGGCGCGGGTCACCTGCGCCACCACCGGATCGCGATAGAGCCCAAGGAAGGACATCGCCGTCGAGAGCACGCCGGAACGTTCGTTGTCGGACTTGTTCAGCAACTCACGGGCAGCACTTGCAATGACCGGGTGCGGACCGCCCTCGCCCAGATGCGGCGTCGTCATCATGGCTGCCAAGGTCGATTCGATCGGTCGCTTCGGATCGGACAGGAATGCGGCGACGCCGGCCAGGGTCTTGTCCGGTCCGGCATAAAGCACATGCAGGATCGCGCCAACCAGAAGCGCGTGGCTCGTCTTTTCCCAATGATTGCGTCGTTCAAGCGAGCCTTCCGGGTCGACAAGGATATCGGCGATGTTCTGCACGTCGCGGACCTCCCATTCCCCGCGGCGAACCTCGAGCAAAGGATTGTATGCGTCCGATCTGGCATTGGTCGGATCAAACAGCAGCACCCGGCCGTGGCGGGCGCGAAACCCGGCGGTGAGGCCCCAGTTCTCGCCCTTGATGTCATGGACGATCGCCGAGCCAGGCCAGGTGAGCAGCGACGGCACGACCAAGCCGACACCCTTTCCCGAACGCGTCGGCGCAAAGCAAAGCACATGCTCGGGCCCATCGTGGCGCAGATAGTGTGGTCCGTACCGACCCAGCACCACGCCGTCGGGGGCAAGCAGGCCTGCCGCCTGCACCTCGCTCCTGTCGGCCCAGCGCGCAGAGCCATAGGTCGCGACCTTCGTCGCCTCGCGCGCACGCCAGAGCGACATGCCGATCGCCACGGCGATCGCGATGAAGCCGCCCGAGGCGGCAATCAGACCGCCGCGCATGAAGATGCCAGGCGCATAGGCGTCGTAGAAATACCACCACCAGAAGATGGCCGGCGGATAATAGACTGGAAGGCCGCCGATGACGAACCAAGGCGCCCCCAGCCCCTCCTGATAACCCAGCTGCCACGCCGACCATTGCGTCGATCCCCAGATGGTGAAGAGCACGATCAGGAAGACAGCAACAATCTGCCCCCAAAGGACTTTCGTTCCCGACATTCGTTTCTCCTTTGTGCCGAGAGGTCGGCAAGGTCGAAGTGAGGTTCAACAGCGGGCTGACGCTGATCGTGTCGTCTCGCACTGCCGGCAAGGAAAACAGGCGATCGGCAACCCAAGATTCCAGATCCATGGGCAGCACTCTCACAAGCCGAGACCGGGCTTGCGGCCGAAGCTCCAATCGGCGCCGCCATCACCGCGAACAACACCGGAGACGTGGTTGCCGAGATGGCGCTCCAACGACGGCGTCCAGGGTACGAGCTGGAAGCCGAGCCCGTCATCGATCATCGCGAAACGGCCGGACGCAAGCGCAAGGCGTTGGCTATAGGTGCCGGCCACGAATTCGCCTTTGCCGGCACGGTTGAACGACCGGCCGGTTTGGACCGACAGCCTGTTTCCCAGCGCGTCGAGTTCCCTTTGGCGCAGCGTGCCGATCAAGTTGCCGGCAAAGACAGTTCCGCGCGGCTGCCGCTCTGCCAGCCCCAATCCGACCAGGTGCTCGGCGCGCCGATCAAGCGCCTGGCGCACCTCGGCGCCGAAGCCGCCATCCGATAGTGCCACCGCAGGACGGACGAGAGCCTGCCGGTCGAGCCAGGTCGCCCCTTCCGCAACGACCTGACGTTCGATGTCGAGATCCGAGCGCACGGCAAGCGCCAGTCGACGGCGTCCCTGCGCGTCGTCAAATTTGCGCAATTCGACGATCGAGCCCGGCGCGCCGTCGCCCGCCGCCTCGAGGTCGGCGAGCCGGACGTGGTGGCAACGACCGTCGATGCCATCGATGACCGCATAGGCCGTGCCCTTGAGTTCGTCATCCAGTCCGCGCTCGATCAGACGGCCGATAATCTTCTCATCGACGCTCTCGGCGGCCAGCACATAGCTGGCGCTCGCGCGTTCAATGTCGCGGGCCGAGAGGGCGCGATGCATGCGTCTGATGATATCGCCGCGCTCACCCATTTCGCGCAGCGTGGCCTCGGCTCTGTCGCTGACGATCCATTGGCCAGGCCCGATCTGATCGGCGAGGCCGAGCGTTTCCAGTCTGCGCAGCCGACCCACCTTGAGCGCGATAAATTCATCAGGCTGGCGATCGGCATGCGGCGCGAGATCGATGACACCGTTGTCGCGTGCGTCGCGGAGCATCTGGCGGTCGAGCCCGGTCCACCGCTCGGCCTCGACCTGCCGCTCGACATGCCGGCGGATTTCAAGATCAGACCGCGGGCCGAGTTCCTGCGTGACGAGATCGCTGGCGCGATCGCGCATGCCGCGGCTAATGTAGTCGCGTGAGATCACTAGGTCCTGGCCGTCGTCGGCCCGGCCGCGCAGGATGACGTGGACGTGCGGATTGTCGGTGTTCCAGTGCTCGACCGCGACCCAGTCGAGCGGCGTGCCGAGATCCTTCTGCATGCGATCCATGAGATCACGGGTGAAGGATTTCAGATCGGCCATCTCGAGCGCATCCTCGGGCGAGACGATGAAGCGGAAATGATGCCGGTCGTCCTTGCAGCGTGCGACGAAATCCTCGGTCGACGCATCGTCACCCTCCGGTCCGAACATGCGGGCTTTGGCGTCGTCGCGCGTGACACCCTCGCGGCGCAGATAGTGGAGGTGGGTAGCCAGCGGCGCGCCACGCTTCGAATGGCGAACCACCCGGGTCTTGATCGTGGCGAAGCGGGAGCGGCCGGTAAGCAAACGGTTGGCCTGAACGCTCGCTGCCCTGCCGCGTCCGAATTGCGAGCGCTTGCCTGAACTGATCCTGCCGGCCCGCGACACGCCGCCGCCAGCCTTCTGGGCGGCCGCGAGCGCCTGGGCGATGAAAGGCCGCGACGATTGGGATCGCGTCGAGCGAATGCGCCCCGGACGGACGCGGAATTCGCGCTCATCGGCCATGGCAACGCCGCACACACTGCCAAAAGCGAAACAAACACAATGATTTGCATGGTCCCAGCACATTGCGCCGAGGCGCTGCAATGTGCGGGAAGCGGCGAAAAACCCAGCAAAAACAACCAACCGACATCAGCACAATGTGCCCCCTTTTATCTTGCCATCCCTCGGTTGTTGCCCTGTGCCCGACGCGCCCCGCAGGCCGCGACGTCCAAAGAGACGCCAGGGCGCGATTTGACGGAGACTTCGTCATCGCTGCGATGTCGCGACGTCGGACCCCATGAACAGTCGGCGCGGCTGCGAACCGGCAGCGAAAAGTTCGCGCACCAAAGGTGACGACCAGCCCTCGACGGAAGCGTCATCGCCGGACGAAAGACGGGAAGCGGCCATGGACCCGGACCGCTCTACGAACAGCGGCGCGGCCTTCCAAGTGACGGCCTTGGCATAGCCGGCGGTGAGCGGGCCGGGAACATCACCGCCGCCCCAGAAAGGGCGAAGCTTCGCAACATAGTCCCGCGTCTCGGCCGGCAGCCGTCGGCCCTTCAAGGAGGCTTCGTAGCGTCCTGGCCCGGCATTGTAGGCGGCAAGGAAGCCCGGTGAGCCGTATCGATCATAGAGCTCGCGAAGATAGGCGGTGCCGGCAAGGATGTTGTCGTGCGGATCATAAGGATCGCGGCCGAGTTGATGGCGAAGGCGCAGCTCGGCAAAGGTTCCGGGCATGATCTGCATCAAACCCACTGCCCCCTTTCGCGAGATCGCGCGCGCGTCGCGGGCGCTTTCGAGGTGCATGATTGCCCGTATCCAGCGCTCAGGAACGCGGAAGCGATGCGAAGCCTCGGCGATATGCGCGGCATAAGGATCGTCCGCGGATTTGCGGGAGACCGGCGCGGATTGTGCGAGCGCTCCTGTCATTGCGTGACAGAAGATCAGCATGCCACCGATAAGGAAAAGTGTCTCACGCCGCGCAGGCAACCAACAGACGGGGCGGCTTTCTTCCGCACATTTCGGCGCCGATGGCCCACTCATCGAGCGCGCTCCGGCCGCGATTTCGGCCGCATCCAGCGCAGCGACCAGGAGCCGTCATCGGATCGGAAGAGACTGGCGCGAAAGCGCCGGCCAAACAGCGGATCTTCCAATCGGCAAGACAGATAGTCGCCAGCCGTCTGTCCGGTTTCCTTCCAGGCCGCGCCGACCTCGGGGCCGCTGCCGTCGCCGATGTGGATGCGAAAATCCGGCGCCTTGCCGTCGGACGCGCTGGTGGGGACGAGCACCAGTTCGGCATCCACGAGCAACGTTCGAATGCGCCCGGAGTAACCGGATTCTGTTTCCTGGAAGACGCCGATCTCGGCCATGAAGTAGCTCCTTTTTCTTGTTGGCTGGGTGAATTCAGTTCACTGGCGCGAGCCAGGCGTAGTGGCCATCGCCCCCCTCGTCGGTCCAAAGCGGCAGCGCGCGACCGACGATCGAACTCGCCGGGAACGGGCCGAAATAGCGGCCGTCGAGACTGTCCTGGACCTTTGGATTCATGACGAAGATTTCGTCGGCCGCGATGATGCGGCAGCCCTGCCAGTCGGGCAGCGCGCGACCAATGCGGTCGCGCTCGAGTGCGGCACCCACCGCAAGCCCGTTCACCGTGATGACGCGACCGACGCGGCAGACTTCTTCTCCAGGAAGTCCCTCGACGTGCTTCAGCATCGGCACACCGAGCGGAAGGTAGCCACGCTCGGCGGTGAACCGGGCGACCGCCTCTGGCGGTTCGATGACAGTGAGCACGCCAGCCGTCGGAGCGCCTATTTCCCTGATCGCATAGAGCCCGATCGGCGTGCTGGCCGATGCGTTCCATAGCAGCAGCGGCGGCATCTCCATGACAGCCGGAGCGACCGTCGCGATGACCGCCGCAAGGGCCGCGGCTAGGCAAGCGGCGCGGCTCATGATGTGGCTCGCTTGCGCAGCAGGAAGGCTTGGTGCTGCTCGAGCGAATAGGCGCGCGGCGTTCCGCCGGCGACCAGACGGTTGTTGGTTTGACGCCAATAGTCCGGTGCGGCCTCGACTGGATCGAGGCCGATCGCCTCGATCGCATCGATCAGTTGGAGAACCCGCTCGACCTTGTCCCAGCCTGCGATCTTGAGCAGGGACTCGCCGCCTGGCCGGATATAGGGCAGCGTCTGATATGGTTCAGCGGGCAAGACGGCGCGCACGATGTCGACGCGCGAAACGATGGTGCCAAAGTCATTCGCCGCCCAGCGCACGAACGCAAAAACACTGCCCGGCGCAAATCCGACGACGCGGCGCCGCTCGTCGACGATTGTCTCATGTGCATGGCGTCCGAAGCGTATCCAGTGCTCGATCCGCTTCTCGATCCAGATCAACTCGACCGTCGTGAAGTTGCTGCGCGGCGTCGATCGGGTAGACGACGTCATGTGTCGTCTCCCTCGCGCCGGCCAACCCACCGCCATTTCTGGTCGCCATCGCCGGCCCGCGTCTCGCGCGCAAGAAGGTTAGTTTGTGAGTTAGACTCTAAGTTAGGAGCGCGATTTTCCGTTCCGGGCCCGTCCCTTAAGGCCGGTCGCGGTTCCCGAAAGCACGAGGCTGCGGTTCCCGATGGCACGATAGTTCGGGTTCCCGATGGCACGATCCTGTCAACAGGCGCGGGCGCCGGTTCGAAAGCCAACAGCACGCGACCGCTGGCTTCGACCTCCGTGAACAGCAGATATCCCGGCAAAGGTTGGCGGCGCACGATGTCACGCAGCTCGAAGGCGAAGCGCTTGAGCGGCGAGAGGCTGCCGGACTTGCGATGCAGGTGGCTGATGTCGAAACGCCAGCCGGCGCGCTGGCGTCCGCCATGCTTGCGCACCAGCCGATAAAGCCAGCGCTCCAGGCCGCCCGTCAGCCCGAAATAGGCGCGGTCGATGGTCAGGATCAGCGCATCGTCCATGACGGCGCGATAGAACCAGTCAGGCAGGACCAGTTCGACGCCGAGCGGGCGGCCGTTTCGACCGGACAGTTCCTGCCATTCATTGATCCACGAGAAGCGATGGCGCCGGCCTTCCGCGGGCTGGCGAATGGAGGTGACGACGCTTGTCGACTGCAGGCGGTCGAGCGCCGCCTTGAGGCGCAGATAGTCCCGCTTCGAGACGCCGCGGCCGATGAAGGTAAGGATTTCGTATGGCGTCGCGGCCATCAGGCGCGAGGTGCGCAATCCGGCATCCCGCGCGCTGACGATCTGGCTCGCGGCCCAGATCAGGATATCGGCGTCCCAGATCGTCGCCATGCCGTGGTCGGGCATCGCTTCGACGCAGATAACGACATCGCCGGCGCGAAAATCGATCGGCGCGATGCGCCTGGATTTGGCAAGCGAGAAGAAGGGATAGGCCATGAGGTCCTGCGCATCGCGTGGCGCGACGACACCGGGCAGCGCGTGGAACAGATCAAGCTGTCGGCGTTCTGACGGTTGGCGTGTGCGTCCAGACATAGGAGAGATCAGCGGGCTCAGCGCCTCTCGCGCCCGGCATAGGCGATCAGGCGCGCCGCCTGAGGCTTGGCGGGCAGCACCGAGCCATGCGGATCGGATGTCGATGTCATGGCGCCGCGCTGCGCCCAGGCCTGGAGGTCGTCGACCGCGTAGACGACGCGGCCGCCAAGTTTGCGATAGGCAGGCCCGGTGCCGTAGGTGCGGTGTTTTTCTAGCGTGCGCGCGGAAAGACTGAGGAAATGCGCGGCTTCCGAAGTGCGCAGGTAGCGCGGCGGCAATGGCGCGGCGTCGGCGTTCATGAGGTCTCTCCTTCCGGCCGTTGCGGTTGAACGGCGATAGATGGCCAGGATGGAGGAGCGTGGGGACGGTGATCAGGTGCGCAATTGAGGGGCGCTATTTCGCACCGCCGATGGTCTTCAGGATGTGCGTCGGCGCGCGCAGCAATTGGTGGTGGCCGCGCTCCGCCATCTTCACGCCATCGCGCATCCAGAAACGCATCCGATGACAAGAGGCCGGGCTATGGCGGCCGGCGGTGCGGAGAGCTTCCGCGGTCACCGGCAGAAGACGCCTCGCCCGGTACCGGGGCGAGGCGTCTGCCACCTTACTCGCCGTTGCGGCGGTTGGGGCGGGACCAGATGAGGCTGTGGCCCTCGCCTTCCTCGTCGGCGAAGAGGTTGGCGTAGATCGGAGCGGTGAAGCTTGGATCGTCGAGCTTGAGACCGAGATAGTCGCGACCCTCGTTGGAGCGCTTGGACCAGGCGGCGCCGATCTCGGCCTTGCCGACCACGACGCGGTGGCTTGGAGCGTTCTCGCCGCTGGCCCTTGTGTCGGGGACGATGCGCACGCCCTTGGCCTGGACGCTGAGGGTGACGATCTCGCCGGTGAACTCGTTCGCATTGTTCTTCTTGAAGGTGCCGATGGTAGCCATTTTCAGTCTCCGTTTTCTCGTTTCCGAGCCCGCACCATGCGACCTCGATGGCGATCGTGGGGCCGAAGGCGACCGCCGCCGCATCGCTTGCGACCGCAGCAAAGCGGAGGATGGCGCAGGCGCGCGTTTCTTGGTTTCGCGAGGAATGGGCTTTGCCAAGGGGAAGAAACGCGCGACGCGCCATTGCGGCATAGGCGGTTGAGGCTTCAGCCGTCCTTCGGCCAGATCAGCCCGTTCGAGAGGTCGTTGGTGCGCTCCGCGAAATGGCCGACGTGGAGGCAAGGGCACCACTGGTTTTCAAAAAAGATGAAGCGAATTGGTGGCCGAGATGTCAGCCGACAACAGCTTGGCATGACCTGAATGAATGCTTGAGCCATCCGCTGCCAGCAGCACACGGTGAAGTACCGCGAATGTCTCATTTTGGGCCGTCTCCGGACGGTCCGAATGTGGTGAGCGTACCGCGGATAGCGGTCGTTCGGCAAAATTTGCCGTCCGTCTACGACTCCATCGTAGTCATTCGGAGCGAATTTGCGAATACACGAAACTTGCCATCCGTTGACCCAAATTGACGGCGACTCTGACTTTGGCTGAGTCGTTTACAGAAGCTAACATTCCGTGCACGTAGGAGTTAGTTGCGGTCGGATATCACAAGTGGACAAAATCTGACGGGCTTGCCGCCATGTGGTGCCCGACGAAATACCTCCGCACTTTCAACGGCGCCGAAGCACCGCATCACTGCAGGGAACGATGAACCGGCCATCCAGAAAGCATCACTTTGTTCCTCAGGCCCAGCTTCGGCACTTTGCGGCCGATCCAGAACGACGCTCCATCTACGTTTTCGCCAAGCGGTCCGACCGATCTTTTCTGACGTCGATTGCCAATGCTGGCTCCGAGAATGACTTCAATGTGGTGAGCCTGGGCGATACCAAATGGAACTTCGAGGATCTGTTCCAGGAGGTCGATGCGCGCTCCGCGCGCCTCGTCGTCGAAATCGTCTCGCGACGTTCGCTCGCGTGGATGACGGCGGATGACCGTATTGCACTGGCCGATTTCTTCGCGACCCAGATGCTGCGGACGCATTTTAGCCGAACGGGACCAAAGCATCTGGCGGGCCAATTGCGGGAGATGATGCGCCAGGTCGGCTATGACCGGGATGCCGATCCGCACATGGCTATGCCATCTGATGCGTCAGTGAGACTTGGCGCCGTCAAGGCGTTCCTTGAACGGGAAGGTCACACCGTTGCGCTACTTGATCTTCATCCCGCCATCTATGCGAGCGACGGCGAGCATCGCTTCATCATCTCGGACCATCCGGTCAGCCGGATCAACGCATTCCCCTATGGGAATGTCGGGCTCACTTCGCCGGGCCTAGTGGTGATGCTGCCGGTTTCACCTGGCCTGACGCTTGCCCTGCATTGCCAGACGATCGTCCAACGTTACGAACTGGCGGCGAGCGCAGATATCGAGCCCGAACGCAAGACAAGAATGATCCGCTATCGGGACGGCCTGCGGTCCGGTGAGCCGATCGCTATCGATGGCAACATGGTGCGCTACCTCAATGGTCTCCAGGTCTCGCAAAGCGCTGGCTATCTTTATGCCGATACCGATGCGTTCGACTTCGCACGCGAGATTCTAGGGGAGGACGAGGACCTGCGGAGCGTCGAGACCCATGTCGAGCTCGGCGAGATGGGGCATGCGCCTCCACCGCGACCGGGCATGCCCGCAGGGACGCACCTCGTCATCTTTGGTCCCCTCGATCACTGCACGCTGGCAATTGAAGAGATCGACAAGAGCGGCGAAGGCTTGACGGCACGAACCAGGCAGATCGATCTGCTCGCCCAGGTCGCCGCCGACAAGGCGATGTTGCGGGTCGAGCTGTATGTCGATCGGCGGGTGAGGCGTGGAATGGGCCAAGTGATGGTGGAGCGTTTTGGCGAACCGGCGTCCGGCTGGTTTCGGGTTGTCCATCGCGACGCGAGCTTGAGATCGCTCGGCCTTCAGCTCGATGCCGAGCGCCGTTGAGATCGCCCGGAGCGGACAGAGCGCTTCAGGATCCGGTCGAGATCGGCGTAGGTGAAGGCGGGGGCGCGGCCGATCAGGAAGGACGGCGCGAACAGATCGATCACCTTCTGACCGGGTTTCAGAGATTCACGTATCTTGCGCCTGACTTGTTTCAGTTGTGCGCCGGAAGGATTTGCGATGCCGTCGCGTTGCAGAACGGCCGTGACCATGCGCTCCAGGCGATCCTGCCGCATGCGCCCGATGCAGTAGGTTCGAATGTATCGCAACAGCGACTGCAGGAACAAACCCTGGCAGTGAAATGACTGCATGACGCCGCCCAGGGTCTGCTCGAATGCGGCTGTCACATTCGAGGTGCGGTTCATCTCTCGATAGAAGTCCAACGTTTGCGCCTCGAGGAAGCCGACGCTGATTTCAGCGGGCGGTGCGAAGAAGAGATAGGACGGCACGGGACGCCTCAGGCTCACTTGTTTGTAGAGATGCAACCCGAAGCAAAGAGCGAAGATGCAGGTGAGATTGTTGGCCGCCGCAACGTTGAGGGCACGGAGATCTTCGATGATCTCAGCCCAGCCGACGCGTTCGCCGCTCGGCGCTAGCAGGAGCCCCTCGTCAATTGTTCCGTGAGCATCGACATGGAGCACCGGCCTCAATCCCTGCTCGGCCTTCGTCGTCAACTGGCTGAACAGCTCGCTCAGTTCGCTACGATCTCGAACCGCATATTCGAACACGGGGAAACCACCGGCGGTGGAGAGGCCCTCAAGGTCTTCTAGGATACGCCGGCTGGGGCCCATCTCCTGTTCCGGTAGCGAGTGAATCCAGACGACCGCGTTGGTCTGCAGCGGTTCCGAGATCGTGAGTGCGGTGTCCGAGTACGATATCATTCTGCCGAGCCTCGCCTTGCGCTGGCGCCTGCTTGCTGGGCCTTAGACATAGCGAGGTCGACCGAGAAGGGTGGAAAGCTCAAGGCGATCGCTTAGCCCGGCGGCAGCCACATGTTGAGACACGGTGGCGCGCTCGGCTTCGGTTGTGGTTGAGCCGAGCACGATGCGTTCAATCAGAGTGGGAAGATCGACGTCGACGAGGATGCCGTGTTCGGGAACTCGGACGCCAAATTCCTCAGCCATTCTAACGGAAATGGCGAGCCGATATTCCCGCTCCCATTCAAAAGCTCGGTGCTTGAAAAAGAACCGGTCGAGCATGCCGATGCCGCGCATCCGAACCTGAGTCAAGTCTACATATTGGACCGGACCGCCCCACAGATCTTCGACGCCATATTCCGGTTTGAGCCGAAAGGGTTTGAAGGCGGCGCGCATGCGATCGGGCGTCGTGCAGATCGCGATGCCCTTGTGCTCACCGGAGTAGAGCTTCCACATCGCGTCACTCTCATAGACGGCACGGTGCCAGCAGCTTATCTTGGTCAACCGTTTAAGTTGGAAGAAGGCGCGCTCCACGCCCTCCACTTCGGCGTAGCGCGGATCAGGCGGCGGCACGTTCAATTGGACAGCGACGGCGCCTTCGAAAGGATCGATAAACTGATTGGCCGATGCAAAATAGAGTCTGCTTTCCGCGAGCGTTGAAAGGAAGCGCTCGAAACGAAAATACTTCCATAGCGTCTCGTTGCCTTCGATCGCAATTTCTCCAATCTTGCGCACCACAAACTCCATTTACAGTAACGCTTACGTAAGGCCCATTCTATTTCAAGTCTACTACGGCACGGGCTGCGGAGAAGGCGGAAGAGCCCGTCTATGATGCGCCGCCGAAAAGCCACGTTGGCGAGTTGGTAGGACTGGGTCGCCTCCTGGAGTTTTATCTGGCGCCCGTAGTGGACGCCGCCGTCTACCACTATCATGTTGTCGGCGGTGTAAGTAATCTGGTCGCCTACGGGGGAGAGACCATTGGCAGAAAACAGCATCATCAGCGTTGCCGTGCATGACCTGAAGAAGGACGCCGACAAGTTCGACATCGCGTTGGGCAAATCGAATTTGAAGGTCACCGAACCGGTCCAGCGACTCGTGGACGTACTGGACAAGCTCTATGGCCGCCGCACGTCCAAGTCCCATGGTAAATTCTCCGATGATGAGGACAACTACCCCACTCAACGGCATCTTCGAGAATACGTGGAGGCCGAGGAGAAGGATTTCGCTACCCTTACGGAATCGCTGATGAAGACGTTGGCGGTAAACGCCCAGACCAAAGCGGCTGCCACTGGTGGTCACGTTTTCTTCGCGCACTTCACCCGGGACGAGCGGCACTATCTCATGGTCGCTATCGTCACCGATACGCTCAGCGCTGCGCTTACCCAGCAGAACGACGTACACGATGTGGCTCATCTCGACATCGAAGGATTCAGGTTCGCCGGGCGCATCAACATCACCGGATGGGCGAACAAGGAGGATCGCTACATAGGGTTCCTCAAGGGCAAAGGGAACGTCGCCGAATATTTTCAGGCTTTCCTCGGCTGCATCGACTCCGTGCAGGAGAAGGCCGACACCAAGAACCTGGTGGAGGCCTTGATGTCCTTCGCCGACGATAAGAGCCTGAAGCCCGAGGCGAAGACGGCCTTCCTGACCAAAGCCAAGGAAATTTGCGACCGCGCTGCGTTCAAGCGGGAGGAACTCTCATTCGACGCACTCACCAACGAGTTGCTGCCCGAGGATCCAGGGAGCCTCCGCGATTACCTCGCCAACCCGGACCTGAAGCTCAATGACTGGTTCATACCCAACAGGGCAGTGCTGAACACCCTAGTCCGTTTCAAAGGGCGCACGGACCACTGGTCACTTGAGTTCGACCGCAAGGCGATCCAGGAAGGCGAGGTGACCTACGATCCAGAGAAGCAGACGCTCACCTTGCGCAATCTGCCTGCTGAATTGAAGGACAGGTTGAGCGGTGAATTCGAAGATGCCTAGGCTCGGTTGGCAAGACATCGAGCCCATCTATGCCGTCACGGCCTTCGCCGATGATGGCACCGGCACGCTGACCATCACTACGCAGCCCATACTGAACGCCCTTCTGCTGATTGACCAGGACGAGGACGCAGCCGCCGATGCCGGCATGGCGTTGCTCACCGAAAGAGATCAGGTCGAGCTGGGCAAGCAAGCGCATGTCCAGTTCAATGCGCCGCGGACGTCGCACGGCAGGTTCGCATTGTCCTTCGCCAACCTGATTGCTGGACCGAAAGCCCGTGTGGAAGAGCCGGCCAATTACTTCGTCGTGGACGGCAGGTTGACCCGGCACTCTCAACCACCGTCGGACCTACAACTGAGATACCGATCAGTTCTTTCGCTGGTGGCATTGCTGGCGCGGGCTGCCGCCTTCCTCGATGGAGTTCAGCAGGAACTCGTCTTCTTTCGCGATGGCCGCATAGCAATCCCGGTAAACTACGATGAGAAGGACCTGACCAGCCTCAAGGCTGACCAAGTCGCAAAACTCGTCGGACTGTTCGCGGATCCAGTGCATCTCGAGCAGAAGCTCACGATCCTGTCGGAGGCCGTCATAGACCTAGTCGCAGGTCTGCCGACCGGACAGAGGTTCCGCCATGTCATGCGTGGGGTCGGGGAGATCGTCGAAAAGGTGGCCGCAGGCTACCGGCTATTCGCCTCCAGCTTCACCTATTCCAAGATCCGGCGAGAGGTCGAAACCGCGCAGGCCGAATTCATCACCCGCATCCACAAGACTTTCGTGGACCTTCAAGGTCAGATACTCGGCATCCCTATCGCCACGATCGTCGTCGCTTCGCAACTCAAGGTCGCAAAGGCTTGTGGAGTTGAGGTATGGACGAACATCGCGGTGATAGCCGGCGCCTGGATATTCGTCCTGTTCCTTCTCGCGAGCATCGTGAACCAATGGCTGACTCTCAAGGCCATAGCGTTTGAGTTCGGGCGCCAACAAGATCGGCTGGTCAAGGATTTTGCCGAGGTAAGGGGTGACTTCAACACGGCGTTCGAGCAGCTGACGAATCGTGCCTTCTGGCACCGCGTGGTTTTCGTGGTAGTTGGTCTCATCGGTGTCGGAGGAGCAAGCTTCGCGACGTGGGCGGCCACCAAGCTTATTGAAGTCGAGATTCACACCTGCATCTGATCAGGTAGAAGGACTGTACCCGCCTACAATAGGTGGCCCGATCCCGGAACATGGCGGAACCAGCTTTAGGGACCTGAGCGGACATCGGCCCCGAATGACAGGTTTAGGTAATCGTCAAGCGAACCTGAATGACCGAAAATAGGCGCAAAACTGCCGTCCGTTCAGCAACAAGCCCAACCATCAGTGATTTCGGTGGTCACTGAAAATCGAAGTTCAACTGCACTAATTCCCATAATCCAGTTTTGGGTATAGTTTGTTGGGAGGGAGGACTTGGTACGTGGGGGCGTCGCGCTTTCTCGGACAGGCTACAATCGAGATTCCGCAGAACTTTCAGTGTTTTGTGGAAGGCGCATTAATTCGACTACAAGTCCAGTATCCGTCGCTACGGTTTTCGGCCTCGGGTCACGGCGTAGCGGTAGAAGAGATTCCGCCGGAGAGGCTGGACGATTTGCGAAAGAATGTCCTTCACGCCATCTATCGTGAGAAGATCTACTCGGAAACGCTTCCGCTGCGACAAGCGTTGATCGGGGCGGTCACCGCCAGATGACCGTATGGCCGCTCAAATTCAGAGATCGCCCGGACGGAAAGCTTCTGTTTAGCGACGATGCCGGTGGGTTCTTTCTCGGTAGCGACGAGTTTCTAGGGAGATACGCACGCGATGCGCTCTCGGCCGACGACCAGAGATTTCTTCGTGGCAATGGACATACGTTTGAACGCGAAGGCGATCCTGATTGGACATCCTTTGCCTATCGTTGGGCGGGCAGGCAGTCGAAGCAGCAAGAGCTGTCGTATCTCATTCTCGTTCCGACTTTGCGTTGCAATCTGACTTGCAGCTATTGCCAGGTTTCCCGGGCCCCTGAGGCCGCACGGGGCTTCGACTGGTCCAACGAAACATTGAACGCGGCGCTCGACTTCATCGGCAATTTGAATGGTCCTGATATCAAGATCGAGTTTCAGGGCGGGGAGCCTTTGCTTCGCGTTGATCTGCTCGAGCAGATCAGAGCTTTCACCCGCACAAGATTTCCGCGCAGCCAGTTTGTCGTTTGCACCAACCTCCAGCGCATGGGTGAGGTGGAGTGGGCTTTTCTTGATCAGCCGGACACGTTCGTCAGCACGTCACTGGATGGGAACCACGAGACACACACCCGGCAGCGGACTGGCGACAGTCTGGCGACCGATACATTCCTCGGAAATTTGGCTGAAGCTGTCAGGCGTCTCGGCCCCGGCAAGGTTTCCGCCCTGCCAACCATCGACGTTGAGCGTCCGCCGAATTTTGAGGATCTCATCGGTAACTTCGAGCGGCATGGCATACCGTCGATATATCTCCGTCCGATAAACCACCAAGGCTTTGCGCGCCGGCGCAAGAGCGATGCCAATGCGATCGCTCGATGGAATGCGCTCCATTCAGGTTTCATCGATTATCTCATCGAACGTAATCACCGCACCGGCCGATACGTTGAAGAGTACTATTTCAGCCAGTGCCTGCGGCGATTCTTGAGATCAGGCACCGATGATCATGTCGATCTTCGCAATCCGAATTTCTTCGCGTCCGACTACATCGTTGTCGATCACGATGGGCAGTTATACCCGACGGACGAAGCCAGGATGCTGTCGCGGATCGGACGTGTCGATCTCTCGATTGGAACAGTGGCCGACGGCATCAATCAGCAAAAGGTGCAGCTACTCAATCAAGCATCGATGAACAACTTCGATGCCGATTGCATCCACTGTGTTTATCAGCCTTTTTGCGGCACGGACGTCGTCGACGATCTGTCTCGCGACGGCCATATCGATCTCATTCGCAGTGAGACGTGGTTCTGCAGACGGCATATTTCTCTATTCGACAAAGTCGTAGAGGTGATGACGCGTTGCGACGACGCAGCTCGGCAATCCGTCGCCAAATGGGCCGGAGTTCCCTCCTGGGGAGATCACATGGTCCCGGTCCACGCATGATCCCGCTTCGCCTCAAAATTGAGACTAACGCGATCGATCCATATGTGGTTCGACTCCGGTCCTTCGAGGGCGTTGCCCACGACACGCCAACGCTCAGCTCGTTCGATGCGGTGCTGGGTAACGCATCCGGCGAAAGTGCAGACTTTTCGGGCGGAGAGGGAACGCTCCGTGTCTACGGAATCGACCCCAGTGACGTAAATGGCGACGTGCTGTTTGTTGTGCCTCGACGGGGGACTGCACACCGTCTCATCCGGGCAAATTCCCGTCACAACACGCTGCTGGTTACCGAACGATGCGACCAGCTTTGTCTGATGTGTTCGCAGCCGCCGAAAGCGCACCACGTAGACATGTTTCCGTTTTTTGAGACGGCAGTCCTTCTCTCGCCAGAAAACGCAACGATCGGTCTATCTGGCGGAGAGCCGACGCTCTTCAAATCGGAACTGCTCGAGTTCCTGGGGCGAATGCTGGCAGCGCGGCCCGACATTGATTTCCACGTTCTGACCAATGCGCAACACTTTGACCGCGTTGATCTGGCTAAGCTCGGCGAGCTGAATTTAAATCGTGTCCTTTGGGGTGTTCCCGTCTACTCGAGCGACCCCGAGGTTCATGACCGGATCGTGGCAAAGCCAGGTGCGTTCGACAAAGTTAGAGAAGGCCTGTCAATCCTTTGCCAGGCCGGCGCAAAAATCGAATTGCGTACGGTGCTTATGAAGCCGAACGCCCTCGGTCTGGCGGATTTGGCCAAGTTTGTGACGACATCGCTGCCCTTCATCGACAAATGGGCGATCATGCAGCTCGAGAACATCGGCTACGGCAGGCAGAACTGGCACTCGTTGTTCTTCGACAGCTCCACAGGTTTCGACGTGGTTGGCAAGGCCCTCGATCTCGCCATCAGCCGCGGAATTGACGCCATACTGTACAATTTTCCGCTGTGCACGCTTCCGCCCAACTATCGGACGCTGGCCCCGTCGACGATTTCAGATTGGAAGCGAACTTACCTCTCGGAATGCGCTGGCTGCGTACTGCGTGACGACTGCGGCGGTTTCTTCGAATGGCACCCGAAAACGCATGGGTACGAAAGGTTCGGTCTCGCGTGAAAAAGCGGCTCTTTACGATCCCGTCGTTGCTCGCTGCCGGCTTCATGCCGATTGAAAGTATCGCAATGCCGATTGCTCCGTTCATTGACGGAGGCAAGTCGAAATCATTGTTCGACATTTTCAAGCTTGACCACAAGTTCACCTTGGCCGGTCACAGATCTCACTCCAGCCACAGCAGTCACAGCTCTCACAGCAGCCATCGATCATCGACGGGCGGCACCTATTTGCCGCGTGCCCCGGTCTATCAATCTCCAGCGCCTGTCTATCAAGCTCCGGCGCCAGTCTATCAGGCGCCCGCGCCGACCTACCAGGCGCCGACCGCCGCTCCGCCGGCTGCGGCGTCGCCGCTGGTCGTGCTTCCAGGGACCGCTGCCAAATTCAAGGAGATCGTCCTCCAGGTTCAGTTCGCGATGCTATCGTTCGGCTATTACAATGGCGAGTTGGATGGAAAGATGAGCCCTGCGATGCGATCTGGGCTCCTGACAATGCAGTCGGATTACAATCTCAAGGTAACAGGCACCATTACGCCGGAGACACTGAACGCCTTGCGCATTACAGCGGATTAATTTCACCGAAATGATTCGTATTTACAGACAGCGGCACTACCCCGCACTGGCGCCCCCTCATTCTTCGGCGGAAAGACCCACCCACCAAATTCCGACAATGCTGGCTTTAGTAAACCGCGAGACTGATCTCACGGCCAACACAAACGGCGATCCCAGCGCCAGCATCGCTAACCACCCGTCTGCATTCGGCGGGTGGTCAAATCGGAAGCAGTGACCGAGATTGGCGCTGAGCAGCCGTTCACTCCAGGATCGTACGCCTGCCGATAGCGCAATAAGTGGACCAGGCGCCGGACGGAGCCTCTTCAGGAAAGGCGCCGTCGAACGCGCAGCAACTGGCGATAGCCGCGCTCGACCATTTTCAGGCCGTCCCGCACAAGGCGTTGCGTCTGATAGCGAAAGGCCGAGTCGTGCCAGTCGGCGACGCTGACTAGCCGACGGCCAAACAAGGCGGTTGCGACGTCGAAATGAGATGCCTGCTCCTCACGGCCGTCAAGGCATCGCAGCATCAGGCCAAGACGCCGGCGCTGTGCCCCGGTCAAGCGGGCATCGGGAAGGTGCTGCCTATGGATCGAGCGGATGAACCGCTCGATCGCCTGAAGCCTTTCGTGCGCCATGTCATCGAGTGGAATTATGGCGGCCAACGGTTCGCCTGCCTGCGCATCGCCGAGAAGCGCCAGTTGCGTAGCGCCTGACGTAGAGCGCACGTGAAGGCCGATTTCATCACGCTGACCCGTGGCCAGCGGAACGTCGAGGACCTCCCGCGCTCGCAGATCCGGCGGAACTTCGACTAGGTTCACGACCCCAGGATCGATCTGAGGCGCCCAATATACGGGCTGCTCGACTGCGGATTGGTCAGGCCTGGCGGCGAAACTGCAAACCCCAGCGCTTGCGCAATGCGCGCATCGCCTTGGCCGAGCGGGAGACCGCGAAGTCCTGCTGATACTGGGGATTGCGTCGCAGGAACTCCCATGCAATCGCATCGGCGGCGGCCCCTTTAACGAACGCATATGCCTGTGGGTCACGCCACTGCGATGTATCCGGCTTCATCCGTATCCTTCCCTTCTCAAGGATTTGATAGGGGGACGCGGCGTTGAGCGAAATCCTTGGATTCCGTCATTGACGAATGAACAAAGAGCGATCTCGGCGCCGAGCAGTCAGGCCTAGACTTGCGGTGCCTACTGGCTCGCGCCTTGCAGTGTCTTGAAAGTGTCCGTCCAGGCGCGATACGCGTCATCATCGCCCTGGCTCCAAGCGCTGAAGGCGCGCCAGGCGGCGAAAGATGATGCAGGCTGCTCGAACAGCACGCCGATAGACTGATCGCCTGCGGGCCAGCCGGTAGGCTCGTCGCTTATCGTTTCATGCGTGAGGCGCCGCAGATCGGCCAAGGCCGAGCGGATGTGCGGCAGCGGAAATTCGCAAAGGTCGGTGTTGTCAGTCGCCTCCCGAAGGATGACCGCGAGCTTGGCGACCACGCCCGCCAAGGACTGCGCTGGCGTCGCCACAATCTCAGCCAGCAAGGCGTCTGCCTTTTCAGCGTCATCCTGCTCCGTCGTCCGGGCATCGAGACCGCCACAGTCGGCGTCAGCCCCCTCCTCGCGCCCAATGACTTCGTCGGAAGACAAGATCGCGCCGCGCCTTAAGAGCCCCTCGTCCGCCTGCTGCTGCCGGACACAAGAAGCCAGCATCGCAACGTGCGCTTCAATCCAGGCAAGGGACAGAACGAGGGCGGGATCGGCTGACGGCTGATTTTCGGCTCCATGGCCAGCCAAAGGCTTAGGATGCCCTGCGGTCAACGAACTGCGCGATTTCCGTCCACGCGTGACGGAAGGCAAAGTCGTGGTAATGTCGGAATCAGCCATGATCCGAGCTCTACACAGCTTGGTTTTGGTCAGGTCGGGCACGGGTGTTCCTGCACTCTGCTCGACCGTTTCGCCGCAGCATTGCAGACCTTGGAGGTCACCCTCCCGGGCCACATGCGTCGGTAACAGTGGTGATTTAGATGAACGCGGACAAAAAATCAAGCCCCATGGCATCAAATGATACTTTTGGTATAGATGAACTTACAAGCGGACAAATGCGAGCCGCACGCGCTTTGCTTCAATGGGATCAAAAAACGCTTGCGGAACAGTCGAAGGTTTCCCTCGCGACAATCAAGCGACTAGAGCCTCAGGCCGGCCCGATAAGAGCAAACAGAGTCACTATTGACGCGTTACGACGCGCATTCGAATCCGCAGGTATTCAGTTTATCCCAGAGAATGGTGGCGGTGTGGGCGTGCGCCTCTCCCGCCGTTCCGATTATTCATAGGCAAACTTCCGCGATCTCCGGCAGGAGACGCCTCGCCCGGTACCGGGCGAGGCGTCTGCCGATTTACTCGCCGTTGCGGCGGTTGGGGCGGGACCAGATGAGGCTGTGGCCCTCGCCTTCTTCGTCGGCGAAGAGGTTGGCGTAGATCGGAGCGGTGAAGCTCGGATCGTCGAGCTTGAGCCCGAGATAGTCGCGACCCTCGTTGGAGCGCTTGGACCAGGCGGCGCCGATTTCGGCCTTGCCGACCACCACGCGGTGGCTTGGAGCATTCTCGCCGCTGGCCCGGGTGTCGGGAATGATGCGCACGCCCTTGGCCTGGACGCTGAGGGTGACGATCTCGCCGGTGAACTCGTTCGCATTGGTCTTCTTGAAAGTGCCGATGGTAGCCATTTTCAGTCTCCGTTCTTCGTTTCCGAGCCCGCACCATGCGACCTCGATGGCGATCGAGAGGCCGAAGGCGACCGCCGCCGCATCGCTTGCGACCGCAGCAAAGCGGAGGATGGCGCAGGCGCGCGTTTCTTGGTTCCGCGAGGAATGGCCTTGCCCAGGGGAAGAAACGCGCGACGCACCGTTGCGGCATAGGCGGTCGAGGCTTCAGCCGTCCTTGGGCCAGATCAGCCAGTTCGAGAGGTCGTTGGTGAGCTCTATGAAATGAGGGAGAGAGGCGACGGCAGCACTGGCCATCAAGAGATATGAAGCGCGTTAGTGGCCCATATCTCCACCGAAGGCGATTTGGCGAGATCTAAAAGAAAGCTTGCGCCGATCCGGCACCAGCCGCACACGGTCGTATACAGCGAATGTCTCGTTTGGGGCCGGAAGCTGCTTGGCAGATTTCGGAAAGACGCAGCGAGACCAAACGTCCGCACAGATGGCGCAGGCTGATCTATCTCACCGAATCCCAGACGAGCGACAGCAAGAGGTTAGCGCTCGCGAAGCGCCCCGATGGTATCGAGCACTCGTACGATCTTGTCGGCACCCTCAGGGGTCTTGTCCCATAGGCCGCGTAAGCTCGCCTGCAACTTCGTCCAGGCGGCAGTTTCGGCGTTGGGCTCGATCACGGTTGAGTCCATTTCCAGCCCCAATACCTTGCAAATTTGCACCACGCTTTCGCTGATGCGGCGAAACTTGCCACGCGTGATGCGGCCGACCTGGCTGGCATGCACCCCAACTACAGCGCCGATCTGCGTGTCAGTGAGTGCGCAATCGGTGCGCGCTGCGACGATTCTTGCGCGGAGTACAGAAATCTGATTTTCATTTGCCTTCATGCAGATTTGCATGTAACAAAATGTGCAAATTTGCAAGAGGCACATGATGGCAGATGAAATCCGCTTCTATCGAGCCAGCGAGCGGCCCTACGGTGCGTTCAGCAATCTTTATCGGTGCGAAATCGAGTTTGAGGGTCAGCGCTTCGCCACGAGCGAGCATGCCTACCAGGCGGGGAAGCCGCGCAAGAAGGCTGTCCGCGACTGGCTGATGAGTGCGCCGTCCCCGGCATTACTAGCGATGGCCGCGCACGGCCTGTATTATTGGGATGTCGCGCCAGGCTGGTCGGTCGGCAAATTCGACCGAATGCGCGGGGTGCTCCGGGCCAAGTTCGAGCAGCATCCCGACCTGCGCAATCTGCTGCTCTCTACAGGCGATGCTCGTTTGGTGGAGAGCGCCACCGTCGACAATGATGTCAATCGCCTTTGGGGCGAAGTGAACGGGGTCGGCAAGAATATGCTCGGCGTGCTGTTGATGGAGTTGCGCGCGGAGTTCCGCCGCGAAACGCCGGTGGCGGCGGCGGCCTAGGTCGGGAAATCGCGACGCGCATGCTCTAGGATGGACCGCACATAAGAGACGTCGCGCTGCCGGAACACGCCCCGCGCGCCGGCAAATGCGCAATTTTCCGCCGCGAGCCGCTGGCCGGCGACTACGCCGCCCATCAGGTCATGGATATCCAGGGCCGCGAGCCGCGGCGTGGCTCGGGCCAATAGCCAGTCGATCAGCCCGACGCTCACCATGTCGCCTGATCCGCAAGTGTCCGTCACCTGCTTGGCAGGATAGGCCGCACACCAGATCCGCTCACGACCGTGACGGAGTTCGAGGCCATCGGCGCCGTAAGTAACGATCGCCATTGCCGCGCTGGCAGCTACCTTATCGTCGAGCTCGGGGCCCAAACGATCCGAGGAATATTTAAGCACGCTAGTGATCGCGAGCGCTTCGTCGAATAGCGCGTGATCGATGTCGGACGGTTCGAAATAGATTATCGCACCGCCATGGTAAGCCTGCGCCATCGCGTCGAGGATCGCCGGCGACAGGCGATCAGTGTAAAAGAGTGTGCAATTTTCTAACGCGACCATCGCAGATTGCAGCTCCTCGTGGCCGATCGGCTGATAGCGCGGATATTCCTCGAAAGTGTCGCAGCAGGTGAAACTGAAGCTGTGATGGCCTGAACGGGTGTCGAGTTCCTGGCGCAAGACCGGAGAGCGGCGTCCAGGATGACGATGGATGTAGCGTGTATCGGCGCCGGCGATCTCAAACTCGGCAAGCAACTGCTCACCGATCTCATCCAGCCCAAGTGCCAAAACCGGCGTGACCTGCCTTTGAAGCATGGCAAGCGACACGAGCACGTTGCCACACGACCCGCCAAGCGCCTCGGCGGTAAGATCGCCGTCGGCGTAAAGCCGATCGAGCACCGTAAAACCGGTGCCGACGACATCAATCACGTCACGTTGTGGGATCATAATGTTCTGCAATTGCACTTATTTCGGCAAAGCTGTCGAGTCCCAATGAAGACACATCTATACGAACGCATCCGTCACCATCACGTTCCAAGGCCTGGAGCAGGCGCAGCAGCGCCTCGGGACCGGTTAGCGTCTTGCCGAACAGAGTCCAGCAACCGTCGTGGCGGTCGCAGACCGTTCCAACGCTGATCCCATGGGCGTGCGATAGCAACTCATTGTCATTACCATCGCGCCCGCCACTATCGCCGATGCACAAAATTGCTAAGTCGTTCGGCAACGTCTGCCGCACGCGGTCGACGACGCTGAGCTTGCTGGTGCCGGCCGCAAAGAAATCGATGCTGTGGCCTGAGCGCCTAAACCGAACGGCGCCGGACGCGATGGACGGACAGTCTGCGAGAGCCGCCGGAAAGGCCAAGCGATCAGCGAGATTATCGAGCTTGATCGAAATTTGCACGTCGCTGAACCGCCCCTCGAAAGCTCCAGAGAATAATTCGGGATGTGATTCGAGCCAAGCGTAGCTTTGCGCCAGGTCTGGATCGGACGCTGGTCGATCCACCTCGATGTCGATGCTGAGAGGCTGTATATAAGCACCGTTGTAATAGCCGACGAGCACGTGATCGCGCATCGTCACCGGAAGTACGGCGCTCAGCGCCTTGCCACCCGACCCGCCGCGCCCGGTGGCGATCGCAATGCGCACGCCAATCGCATGGAGGCGTACAAGCTCATCGACGATAGCAGTCCGGGGATGTCCGAAACGCTCGTCATCAGAAATGATCGTGCCGTCATAGTCGAGGACGATCGCGCCGACCCGAGCGTCCGCAAGCACGCCGCGTCGCGCGGCGCAGGCAGCCCGGATACAGACGTGATTGTCGGTCACATCATCGCGCTCGAGTGCGGCCGAGCGCTTTTGTCGGACCGCTGGCCCAAGCTCACGCGCAAGAGCGAGTAATCCGTCTTCCTCGTAGAGGTTTCGGCCAAAATCGCCGATACCCGGCTTTCCTGGATCGATGCCGGTCGCGGCCCCGATCGCCTCGACGATTACTAGGCCTTCGACAATCCCGGCCGCTGTGCGCATGCGCCCGGCATTGCCGAAGTCGAAGACATGGCGCCGTAGCGCCTGTGGCAACAGGGAGATCGCGCGCTCCCATATCTCGCGGCTATCATCGCCGATCAGCCCGAGGATGACGGTTCGTTCGCCTCTATGATGCAGCCAGGTGTGGCGACCATGGGCGAAGTTGCGGAGGTCGGTTCGCTGGATCGGGCACAGCGCAGCCTCCCAGGCGGAGGTCTCGATAAGCTCGGCGACGGCACGAAGCTGGGGATCGGCGACGATCAGCAGGACATCGTCACTCCGCACATCGGCGAGTTGAGCCTGCATGGCCTGCCGGGTTGCTGGGTGCATCCACTCGCGCAGACGTTTGATTACAGCTGCAACGAGCGCCTCGCCCAATGGATCGGCCGATACCAGATCGCTGGCGAACAAGAGTGCGAGGACCGAACCAATGAGCGAATGGGTGGCGAGAAACCCGTCCTTCGCATCGGCGACCGGAATGCTGGTCACTGTGTTGCCAGGGTCTGCGGAGATGGCCTGAACCGCAGCGCCAGTGGCGTTGCGCGTCAGTAGATGGATTTGTGCGGCACCGCGCGAGCGAGCGGCGGCCACACTGGCGATGCTATCGGCATTGTCGGCGCCGGCGCTGAATAACCAGACATCACTCTGCTTAAGTTCGTCGTTGGCGAGGACGAATTCGGCTGGGGTCACTACGTGGGTTGCTGCTTCGAACAGCGTTTCCCTACACCGCGCGAAGTACTGCGCTGTGATCGCCGAGCCACCGGACCCAATCGCGACCACCTGGCGGTGCCGACTTTGCCGAAGCGCCTCGGCCAGCACGCGCAAATCCGCGCTCGCGACCAACTCGGCGGTGCGCAGCAGCGTGTCGAGCTTTTCGGCGAATCGGGTCATACTGCTTTGTCCCTCACTGTCTCAGCGGTATCTGGCGCCGGTGCGGCGGATGCAGCGCCAAGTTCGCTATAGGCAGGGCCGGACAGGAGCAGGTGGACGCGCATGTCGGGTGTCGCCGCGACCGCGGGCTTTTCCGGATCGAAGTCGTAGCGCACAGTCTCGATATACTGGACGGGAAGGTCATGTTCGATCGCGGCCATGAGCGCCCCTGCGGCCATTACACGGCTGCCGACGGGGGAGAGGATGATCGACGGTACGAATACCTGCTCGACCGCGTCGGAGTAGCGTTTGGTGAGTATGCTCAAGGTCCGATAGCAATCCAACGGGTTGGATTCGGAGACATATACGAGATCACGCGGGTCCACCTGCCACTCGTCTACGAGCTGAGCCTCATATTCGGCGATCAGCGCGTCCGCCCGGCGCGGATCGCGTGCCGGGAACGGCACTACCGGACAGATCTTATAGGTGCCGCGGATCGAACGGCCGATATCAGTGAGCGCGCGTGTGCGCCCTTTGGCCAGTTGTGGGACCCAGATTCGCGCGATCTCCAGCTTCGCGTCGCTTTGGTCGGTGCCGGCAAAGCCACGAACGGCAATCGGACGATCACCCGGTTCGCTCGCAATGGCATCGTCCAGCTCTGGGTTAGACGCGATCATGATGTGGAAAGCGATGCCGCAGCTCTCACAATAGTCGAGCAGGAGGCGCGCGGCGGGAAACGCGACGCCGATCGAGAGCGCTGTCATGTCGAGCACGATGTCGGTGGTTTCAGCGGCGATGCTGTGACCACGGATGACCGAAGCGATGCGCGCTCCGGCGATCGGCGCATTATCGTTGCCGAAAATATCAACCGTGGCAATTTCGCAACCGGGCACTAGGCCTCTAAGTAGTACAGCGTTCTGATCGGCCGCCGCGACGAGACTCGCGTCCGGGGTACCTCGCTCCTCCCGGATGAATAGGCCCTTGAGACGTTCACCAAGATGACCGGCGAGAAGCGTCGCGATACCGAGCGATCGGGGGTCGAAGCCCGCGGCGGCCACCAGCAAGCAATGGACGTCTGTGCGCCCAAAGTATTCCCCTGCGAACACGTCGACCTGCGCATCGAAGTGGGCGATGCAGTTTTCCCAATGGTTATGCGCCATCCTAGCCCCCCTGCTCGCGCAGATAGCCAACATCGCGCTCGAGGAAGCCGCCCCGGTGCAAGGTCAGCCCATGCGAGAGTGCGACCACGCCGCTGAGCTCGATGAGGCACCAGTTCTTGCTTCCTTGGCCATAGTCCCGAGTGACCTCGATCGCGCCATGGGCGACGGCATATTTGAGGATGAGCGCAAGCTCGTCGTTTGAGAGTAGAAGCTTGGCCATCTCCTCTTCCAGAACACCAACCGCATTCGCGCCGGCACCGAGACGGGCGTGGGGCAGCAGCGAGACTTCACGGCAGTCCGACGCGATGCCATCGACCATCGCGCGGACACGGCGTGCGAAGGGGAACGCCCAACCATCCATTATTTCTACAGCCTTGGCGCTCAGCACATCCTGTTGTGCACTCGCCGGGAGCGCCAGCGCTCGTCCCCGGATCGCTTGGGTTTCCATGCGTGCGACTAACGCGCCGGCGAGTTGGAGGAACAGCTCGGCATTTTCGTTGCTTGCGTCGCACAGCGTGTCGAAACCGTAGTGGAAGGCACGCCCGCTCAGCGCGTGGAGGTGCAGCCTGGCGGCCTCGGCGACCGGCGCATTCGCCTTGAGCGGTGTCCGCGGCTCTGGATCAAAGTCCTCGAACAGTGATACCTGCTGATCGGAAACGCGGTTGGCGTAACGCGCCATCAGGACTCGGACCATGGCAAGGGCGACCTCCGGCTCACGGTCGCCAGATTGCGTCCCCGCAAGATAGCCGGCCACCAGTTCCTCGATCGAGATGCGCCGCGCCGGAGTTACGTCGAAGCGCTGCTGGTCGCGCTCGACGAGAGCCGCGAGTTCGCGCAGCTTCGCCTCAGACAGGCGTGGTGGTTCGTCGGGGACAAGCCGTCGAAATGGCGGAAGGTTGCGATTGCGGAAGGCGGTGACGCGCGGGAGGTAGCGGTCTGCCATGTCCGCCGCCATGTCGCGGAAGCGCCGCCGCTCCTTGTCGCGGCTTTCGCCGCCCTGCATGAAGATATCGACATAGTCGCGGTCGGGCTTGAGATTATGCGTGGCGACACTACGAGCCGACCGGAACACGGCGCCAGGGCTGAGGGCGTCGAGCCGCATCATCAGCCAGCGTCCGAATTTGATCTCTCGTCGCGCGAGCGCGGTGAAGATCTGCTCGAACTGGTCTGGGTGAAGCGCGTGTACGTCGTCTAGGATAGCGAGCGGCTTGACCGTCAGACGCTCTCCCATCCACGGAATATCGATCTCCTGGATGCATTCGAAAGGCTGATAGGGTTCAGTCGCTGCCTTCGGCAATTTGTCGATGTCGGGCGGCAGCAAGCTCGCTCCGATTGAATAGATGGCGCGCTGCACTTCGAGCGCGCGGTCGCGAATGCCGGTCGCGGTCAGCCCGCCGATCTGCTCGAGGTGCGCTTCCGATGCGTCCCGGGCGATGAAGCGAATCTCCTCGAGCCGGCGATGGTCGCCATTGGTTAGGCCGCGCAGCAGAGCGAGCATAGTGCGCGCCTGGACCAGCCACAGGGCGAGTTTGGTTTTGACGCTGTCCTCATAGGGCAACTCCCAGAAGTCGCGATACTCGGATTCCATAGGAATGCGGACAGCTGCGACCCCGGGTTTCCCGTCTTGCAGAAACCCAGCGCCGGCGAGGGCTATGGAAAGCTGCTTGTTAGTGTCGTTGGTGGGGTCGCGCAGGATCGTTTCGACGAGGCGAAACTCGGCCAGCATGGCCAGCATGGTTTTGCCGCTTCCCGGCGCGCCGACAATGCGGATGGGCAGATCAAAAATGTCGGCCTTGCGAGGATGCTCGGCCAGGAATGTGGTGAGTGGCGCCGGACTCACGATCTCCAGGAAAGTAGTGTCGTCACGAATGTATTCGGTGGCGCGGCGGAGAAATGGATTTGCCATGGTCAGCCGTGCCTATCACGCCGACGAAACAAGGGCTGCATCGCGTGACCATTTTCATTGGTCGTTTCCGCCCAGAGTAGTGGAATGCTGTTGTTAGGTGTGTTGTGCTCAAGGATAAGCGGCAAGGCGCAGTCGGCATAACCCATCTTGAGATCGGCCTGCTCTGCCTCGCCAGCATGTTCGATCAGCCGAAGGTAGAGAGCGTGATTATAGTACTTTTCGCAAAGCGCGATGACGGCGTCGTCAGCGCCTGGATTGAGTTTGAGCGAGGCGGGCAGCAAGGTGCCCTGGGTCACATCGATTGACCCGAAGGTTCGGTCCGCCCATTCGAGATTGGCCAATTTGGTGCGTTGGAGTAGCGCCTCGTGCGCCTGGGTGGTCGAGATATAATGATGAATATGCAGCGCGTAATTCTCGACGATCGGAAAGGTCTTTCCCTGTGCCTCAACCGCCTTGCGCGCACCGATCAGCATGTCGTTGAATTTTTGCAGCTTGCCCTTCCACTCGCCATCCTTGAAGCGAATGAAGGTCGTACCTGAGCCGGTGAAATCGTCGATCAGGTAGACATGCTCGAACTGCTCGTCGCCAGCGTCGGCTTCCTTGATTTTCTTCGCAAGATCGAGCCATTTCTCGATGCCGATATTCATCATCGGCACGACCTGCTCCTGGGTGATGCGGCCGCTGTTGGCGCGCCGCATGATGTCGATGCGGCTGCCGTCGCTCATGCCTATGAATAGCGAGCGTCGCTTAATCCGCTTGAAGGCTGCGACCCCATCGCTGCTGCCCCAAACCTCATGGGGTGGGATGCCGGCCTGCTTGGCGGCAAGGCGCCGCAGATGCGGCGTCACCGTTTCTGGATAAAAGGCCTCGATCACGCGATAAAGCTCTGCATTGGAGATGTAGACGAGCCGGTGCTTAATGAAATCATAGGCCGTCTGGCGGTCCTCGGCATCGAACTGTTTCAGCCAGATTGCCAGGTTTTCGATAAAGCGGGATCCCGCTCGGAAATCGCTGTAGCCGTCATATTTAGTCGAGGCCATTAGCCGCAGCCAAGTATACTCGGCCGTCGCCACGCCGTCATCGGTCCAGTTCATGATTTGCGCAATAAGGCGCAGGCCGAGCAGGTTCATCGGCACCACACCGTAACATGTTCAAATATCGTCTCGCGCACGGAATCTCCCCCTGGAGAGTTTGTAGCGAATTGCACATCGTTGGCAAAGCAATTGAGTCGCGCTTTCAGTGGAATGATGCGTACTCTCGAAATGGAGGAGAAATCGATCAGATTATGCTGCGACTACGGCTTCACACGTCAATCGGCCCAAAGCTACGATTGGGAACGCCCAAAAAAACAGTGAACGAGTGAATGCGGCAGGAATACTGAACGATCGTCTGCTTCTGGAGTCGCGCTATGACGGGCTGAACGGCTGAGATGAGGCTTAACGCCGCCCTTGTGTTGTCGAAGCAGCCTGTAATTTCGCAAGCGGCGCCGCGAAACACGCCAGCGGCTCGCTGATGCCCACTTGACTCTCGTTCACCAATCGTAGAACAAATAGAGAACACGCTTATATACGCTTTCTTGGAGGTCAACCACCATCTTGCGGCCGGAGCCCGCCATAGAGTCATTGCGCGCGCGGATCGAGAAGATCGAGGGCCGAGGCCGGCGCGCCATATCTGTACTTCCTTTCGGAATAGCCGAAATCGACGCACGACTCCCGGGCGGCGGACTGGCGCTCGGCGCGCTGCATGAAATCGCAGGCGGCGGCAATGGCGCCATCGATGGTGCGGCAGCAGCGCTGTTCGCCGGCGGTGTGGCGGCGCGAACGCGGGGCAAGGTCTTGTGGTGCATCACCCGCCCAGACTTGTTCGCCCCGGCGCTGGCGCAGGCCGGCCTCAAACCTGACCGGGTCATCTATGTTGAGGCCGGCGACGACAAGACGATCCTCGCCTGCATGGAGGAAGGCATCCGGCATGGCGGGCTGGGCGCGGTCGTCGGCGAGGTCGCGCGCCTGACCATGACCGCTTCGCGGCGGCTGCAGCTTGCCGCCGAGGAAGCGCACACGATCGGCATCGCGCTGCGGAGATGGCGGCGGCAGGCGGAGGCGGCCGATTTCGGGCAGCCGACGGCAGCCATGACACGCTGGCGCGTCTCGGTCCTGCCATCGGCGCCATTGCCTGTACCTGGCGTCGGCCGTCACCGATGGCTGGTCGAATTGATCCGCGCCCGCGCGGGCGAAAGTGCCGATTTCGAATTGGAGGCGTGCGATGGCACGGGTTGTCTCGCTGTTCCTGCCGACCTGGCCGACCGACAGGGTGCGGCGCAAGGCCGGCGATGGGGCGCCTCCAGCTGAGGCTCCGCTCGTCCTGATCGGCCGCGATAAAAACAGGCGCTTGGTGCTCGCCGCCGACGCCGCCGCACTCGTCGCCGGCCTGCGCCCCGGCATGCCCGTGACGAAGGCGCAGGTGCTGGTGCCGGGCCTCGCGATCCAGGACGCCGATCCGCAAGCGGATGCCAAGGCGCTCGAGCGGCTCGCCGTCTGGATGCTTCGATTTGCACCGATCCTAGCGCCCGACCCTCCCGACGGGATCGTCATCGACACGACCGGCGCCGACCATCTCCATGGCGGCGAGGCCATGATGCTCGAGGGCATGGTCGGACGTCTGGCCATGTCCGGCATCGTCGCCCGCGCCGCGATCGCGGACAGCTGGGGTGCGGCGCATGCAATGGCCCGCTATGGCGGCCATCCCATCCGCATCGCACCGGCCGGCCATGGTCAATCGATCCTCGAACCGCTCGCGCTCGAGGCGTTGCGGATCGCGCCTTCGACGGCGGCCGAACTGCGCAAGCTAGGCTTCCAACGGATCGGCGATCTCCTGAAACAGCCGCGCGCCCCGCTTGCGTTGCGCTTCGGTCCGGAGATCGGCCGTCGTATCGATCAGGCCCTTGGCGCCGTCGCCGAGCCGATCGACCCGGTTCGTCCGCCGGACATCATCGAAGTCCGCCGCGCCTTCGCCGAGCCTATCGGCGCGGCCGAGACAATCGCGCGCTACATCGGCAAGCTCGTCGCCCAGCTCTGCAACCTGATGGAACAGCGCGGCATCGGCGCGCGCCGTCTCGATCTCATCTGCCGGCGCGTCGACAGCCATGCCCAGGCGATCCGTGTCGGCATGGCGATGCCCGTTCGCGATGCCAAACGGTTGACGCGGCTGCTCTGGACAAGATCGAGACCATCGCGGCCGGCTTCGGCATCGAGATGATGATCTTGGCGGCGACGGCGGCTGAGCCTCTGGAGCGCAGCCAGGCCGTGAGTTCCCTCGTCGAGGAGACCGTGCCCGACGTCTCCGAACTCATCGATACGCTGATGAACCGCGTCGGCGAGCGCGCCGTCTATCGGCTTGCACCCGTCGCCAGCGACGTGCCGGAGCGTTCGGTTGGCAAGATTCCGGCGATGGCGGCCGACACCGGCGCGAGCTGGCCCGGTCACTGGCCGCGGCCCTCGCGCTTGCTGGCGCAGCCGGATCCGGTCGAGACGGTGGCGCTGTTGCCCGACCATCCGCCAGTGTCCTTCACCTGGCGAGGGGTGCGCCGACGCGTGAAGCGCGCGGACGGTCCGGAGCGGGTCTTCGGCGAATGGTGGAAGCGCGACGCCGAGCTTGTCGCGGTGCGCGACTATTTCAGGGTCGAGGACGAAGCCGGCGAGCGCTACTGGCTCTACCGCGCCGGCGACGGCGAGGATGCGGCAACGGGCTCGCACCGCTGGTTCCTGCACGGAGTGTTCGGATGAGCGAGGTCCGTTATGCCGAATTGCAGGTCACCTCGCATTTCAGCTTCCTGCGCGGCGCCTCCTCGGCCGAGGAGTTGTTTTCGCAGGCAGCGCTGCTCGGCATCGAGGCGCTGGCCGTCGCTGATCGCAACAGCCTCGCCGGCATCGTGCGTGCCCATGAGGCCGCCAGGACGACTGGCGTGCGGCTCATCGTCGGCTGCCGGCTTGACCTCGATGACGGCACGTCGCTGCTTGTCTACCCAACGGATCGCGACGCCTATTCCAGGCTGTGTCGGCTGCTCTCGCTTGGCAAGGGACGCGCCGGAAAAGCGAAATGCCGGCTGGCGTGGAGCGACGTCGTCGCCTATGGCGCCGGCCTCATCGCCGTTCTCCTGCCCGATCTGGCCGATGAGACCCTGGCGCTGCGCCTCAGGCACCTGCGCGAGGCATTCGGCGATCGGGCGTACATGGCGCTGACGCTCAGGCGCCGGCCCAACGATCAGCTTCGCATCCACGACCTGGCGGCACTTGCCCTCAAGATGAAGGTGGCGTGGGTCGTCACCAACGACGTGCTCTTCCACGAGCCAGGCCGCCGCACCATGCAGGACGTTGTCACCGCGATCCGGCACAATGTTACCATTGACGCGCTCGGCGACCGCCGCGAGCGGCATGCAGACCGCCATCTCAAGCCGCCGCAGGAGATGCACCGGCTTTTCGCGCGCTACCCGGAGGCGCTGGCGCGCACCATCGAGATCGCCAACCGCTGCCGCTTTTCGCTCGACGAACTCGCCTACCAATATCCGGAGGAGCGCGACGACCCGTCTTTGACACCGCAGCAGGCGCTCGAAAAGCTGACCTGGCAGGGCGCCGACTCCCGTTACCCCGAGGGTTTGCCTGACAGCGTCATCGCGTCACTGCGCCACGAATTGCGGCTGATCGAGAAGCTCGATTATGCGCCCTACTTCCTGACCGTGAACGCCATCGTTCGCTTCGCGCGGTCGAAGGACATCCTTTGCCAAGGCCGTGGCTCGGCCGCCAACTCCGCGGTCTGCTATGTGCTCGGCATCACCTCGATCGATCCCGGCCGCAACGATCTCTTGTTCGAGCGTTTCGTCTCCGAGGAACGCCGCGAGCCCCCGGATATCGACGTCGATTTCGAGCACGAGCGGCGCGAGATCGTCATGCAGTGGGTGTTCGACACCTATGGCCGTGACCACGCGGCATTGTGCTCGACGGTGGTCCGCTATCGCACCAAGGGCGCGCTGCGCGATGTCGGCAAGGCGCTCGGCCTGCCGGAAGATCTCATCCGCACTTTGTCCGGCCAAGTTTGGGGCTGGTCTGAAGAGGGCGTCGAGGAACGCCATGTCGAGGATCTAAACCTCAACCTCGCCGATCGCCGCCTGCGGCTGACGCTCGACCTCGCCCGTCAGTTGATGGGCGCCCCCCGCCATCTCAGCCAGCATCCCGGCGGCTTCGTGCTTACCCACGACCGCCTCGACGACCTGGTGCCTATCGAACCGGCCAGCATGAAGGACCGCCAGGTGATCGAATGGGACAAGGACGATATCGACGCGCTCAAATTCATGAAGGTCGACGTGCTGGCGCTCGGCATGCTGACCTGTATGAAGAAGGGCCTTGATCTTCTCGCTGACTGCAAGGACATCCGGCTCGACCTTGCGACCATCCCGGCGGAGGATCCGCGCACCTATGCCATGATCCGCAAGGCCGATACGCTCGGCACCTTCCAGATCGAGAGCCGGGCGCAGATGTCCATGCTGCCGCGGCTGAAGCCGAGGACCTTCTACGATCTGGTGGTGCAGGTCGCGATCGTTCGTCCCGGGCCGATACAGGGCGATATGGTCCATCCCTATCTGCGCCGGCGGGAAGGCCTGGAGCCGGTGCATTATCCGAAGCCGGAGCTCGAAAAGGTGCTCGGCAAGACGCTCGGCGTGCCGCTGTTCCAGGAGCAAGCAATGCGCGTCGCCATCGAATGCGCCGGCTTCACGCCGGGTGAAGCGGACATGCTTCGCAAATCGATGGCCACCTTCAAGTTCACGGGCGGGGTTTCGTCATTCAAGACGAAGCTGATTGAGGGCATGGTAGACAATGGCTATGAGCGGGGGTTCGCCGAGCAGACCTTCAGGCAGCTCGAAGGTTTCGGCTCTTATGGTTTTCCTGAGAGCCACGCCGCCTCATTCGCGCTGATCGCCTATGCCTCGGCCTGGCTCAAATGCTGGCACCCGGACGTTTTCTGCGCTGCACTCCTGAACAGCCAACCGATGGGCTTCTACGCACCGGCGCAGATCGTGCGCGACGCGGCCGCGCACGGCATCGACATCCGGCCGGCCTGCGTCAACGCCTCGCGCTGGGAGTGCACGCTCGAGCCTGTTTCCGATGACGCAGGCTTCGCCGTTCGGCTTGGGCTGCGTATGGTGCGCGGACTTGCCAACACCCACGCCAGCAAGATCGTCACGACACGCGCCGATCAGCCGTTTGCCTCCGTCGACGATCTCTGGCGCCGCGCCGGCGTGCCGCAGGCCGCACTTGTCCAGCTCGCGGAGGCCGACGCGTTCCGGCCAGCACTTGGTCTCGCGCGGCGCGAGGCGCTGTGGGCGATCAAGGCACTGCGCGACGAACCCCTGCCTCTATTCGCTGCTGCGTCGGCCAAAGAGGCCAAGATCGTGCCCGAGATCAACGAACCGGCGGTGGCGCTGCGACCGATGACCGCCGGCGGCGAGGTCGTGGAAGACTACCGCCACATCGGCCTGACGCTGCGCAGCCATCCGATCTCTTTCCTTCCTAATGACCTGCGCCGCCGCAGCATAGTTTCCTGCGCAGAGGCGATGGAAGCCCGCGACGGTCGATGGCTGGAAGCGGCGGGCATAGTGCTTGTCCGGCAGCGCCCGGGCTCGGCAAAGGGTGTGATGTTCATCACGATAGAGGACGAGACCGGAATCGCGAACCTCGTCGTCTGGGCGAAAGTGTTCGAGCAGCACCGGCGCACGGTGCTGTCGGCGGGCATGGTCGCGGTCCGGGGGCGCATCCAGCGCGAAGGCGGGGTGGTCCACCTCGTCGCTCGCAAGATCAGCGATCTATCAACCGAGCTCGCCAGCGTCGGCGAACGCGAGGGCAGCTTTCCGGTGCCGTACGCCCGCGGCGACCAGATACCCAATGGCGGCTCCGGGCCCGATCCGCGCGAGCTACCGCCCAAGGGGCTGCGCAGCCGCGATATCTATATTCCCGATCTTCACATCGACAACATCAAGGTCAAAACGCGGGATTTCAGGTAGGCTGGGTCCGACAGCTCGGGATCATTTGAAGGCGTTGGAATCCCGGGTTAGATTCTAACGATCTTTTGCCCGACAGACGAAGCTCCTCTCCCAGCTGGATTGCATATCAAGCGGGATTGTATCGGACCGGAACCAATTCAAGCCTTTGCCGGATCAAGCTTCGAAGAAGGTGACATCGCCGCTGCCGCCGACCACCGCGAGCTCGTGATCGGAGAAAAAATGGACGCCAGACACGATCGTTGAATTACCGGAGCCGACATCGAGTTCTTGAATCACTTGAAGATCGCGCGTGTCGAGCAGAACCACGCTGCTCTCTTGCGTCGCGATCGCAAGGATCGGCAGCGTGGGCGCGTGGGCGCACGCGTGATAGTCCGGGACTTTCAAACTCTCGGTGAGTGCCCTGTGCACGCGCCGCTTTAATTTCGACGGCTCGAAGATGAACAGGCGGATAGCCTCGTCCTCCGCGAAGTTAAGCAACCGCGCACGAATGCCTGCGGCAGTTTTGAAACCCCGGTCTGGAAGGAGTTCCGCAATCACCTGCCCCGACCGGTCCAGCTTCAATGCGACGCCCCCTTGGCCTACAACAAAAACGCAGTCGCCGTCTGGGGCGACCGCCATCGCGTTGACATGATGCCTGACCGTAGCGATCTCGCTTATGGGTGTGTTCAGATTTTGCGGATCGATTTCGCAGATTCTGCCATCGCCGCCAGCGACCCAGACAAGACCACCAGGCATGTAAGTGCAGCAGTAGACGTCAAAGCCTACCTCATAGCGAGCGACCTCCTCGATATGGTGGATATCAACTCTGAGGCAACTGACAATACCGTTGCCGAAGTAGGTAATGCCATTCGCCGACGGGGAGGCAGTCAACCCGAACGAATGCTCCATTTGGAGGTCCAGTAGAGGTTTATTGCCAGCGCCCGCTACGTACAGCGCGCCGCTTGAGCCGGCGAGCAGAAGCAGCTTGTCGCAATATGCCGCCCCCATGAGGTGGTCCTTGCCGTGATATCGAACTTTCGCAAAGCCACCGATGCCAACGCTCCAGGACATTGCGTCGCCAACTCCAACGATGAGGGTACGGCGCGTAGTGTCGGCCGCTGCCCAGGCGCCGACACTGAAATGCTCGGGGTTGGGCACGCCATGTCGTTGGATCGCTGCGAAACGCGGCAGGTCGGTAAATGAAAGGGTTCGTGCGAGGCTGGAATAGGTCCAGGGCTGCTGATCATTTCGTTGAGCGACGACGTCCTGCGACACGCGCCGGAAGCACTCATCCACAGTGAGGCTGTGATCCAGCAGATGGCGGCAGAGAGCGTTTGAGAATGCGCTGCCCATCCCTTTGGCGCCGTCGCCAGCGTCCCTCGTGGCGCTCGTAGCATAGGCCAGCAGAAGGTTTGACCAACTGCGTTCGTCAGCGACCAGCTCCTCCAGATCGTTCGACGTGCGCCTGGCTTCGTCGGGATCGTGCGGCCAGTTCCGGCACGCATCGAGCACGATTATGCGGGACGCAGCGCCGCCCGTGGCCTCCACGAAGGTGTTCAAACTTGTGGCGGTGTAGCGCAGGCCAGCGGCGGTTGGCGGGAAACAGAAGTCGATCGGGAGGAAATAGCCCCGACCATGGCGTTCGACGGCATGCCCGGCCAAAAAGATCACCGCGAGTTCCGCTGTCTGCGCCAACTCCTTAAAGTTGGTGAGGGCGGCGTCTATAGCCGCCAGGCTAGGGTCAAAGACGGTCGTCACGGCAAAGCCGCGATCGCGCAGCGCGTCAGCGGCGTGACCTGCATCGCTTGTCGCGTTCTCCAACTCCTGACCCGGATAAGCGATTGCTCCGATCACAAGCGCGTGGCGTCCGTTCATGATTTTGCACCCAGCGCTGCAGCCCGCCGCAGATGAGCTGCCGTAGCCAACCCCGACTCGACGTTAGCCGACCTGCTCGACGGTGAGCGAGCCAGCTTGGAGCGACCTGATCAACGACTTTGCCGAGACCAGCGGATCGAGCCAGCTCGCCCAGTCCTTCCGGTCTAGTATCACGATCTGCCGGTCATGATAGGGGGCGATGTCCGGACCGGGTTCCATCGTAAGCATCGTAAACGCTTCACCGACATCATTGGTCTGGCGCCAGATTCCGGCGATGCAGAAGATCGGCTCGTCGCGCTTGGTGAAGAGCCACTTGTCCTTGCGCTTCTTGCCCTTCTCCGTTGGATCGGTGAATTCGTAAAAGCCATCGGCAGGGATCAGGCAGCGGTTCGCTGCGAACTCGCGACCATCCGAGCGGAAGTTGTAGACCGGCCGTTTGTTCTGTCCGGGCCAGCTCCACCGGCGCTGAATCAGGTCACCCTCGCCGCTCGCGCCGTCGACCGCGCGGATAATCGGCCCGATATCCGTTATCTTGATGTCCTCGCGTGCCTCGATGTTCGGCGCGCCGTCGCTGAAGCGGATCTTGATCTTGAGATCGGCGAAGTCCTCGACGATCGAGGCGACATCCACCATCAGCCGATAATCATTGCACATGTGTCACCTGTTTCCCGGCGTTGCGCGGCAATTATGTTCCTGTTATGTTCTTTTGGCTATGAGCGCAAGAGTTTTTGATTCCGACGCACCGCTCGACGAACGCCGCGTCATCATAAGACGCTACGGCGGCGATGTTGAGATGCTAGAGCTGCCGTGGGGACTTCAACCCAGGGACCCGGGCGGGCGACCCTTCACGGTCGTGCGCACAGAAGACCGATCGTTTCCGAGCCATCGCTGCCTGGTGCCGGCGTCCGAATTCCGGCACCGCAGCCAGGGGAAGAACTACAGCTTTCGCCTCGCAAACGGTGACTGGTTCTACTTCGCCGGCATCTGGCGGCCAGCGACGCGCGATTGGCCGGAAGCCTACGCAACCCTCACGATCCAGGCCAACGATGATATTGCGCCCTACCATGACCGCCAGATGGCGGTGCTGCGCCGGGACGAGCGCACGGCTTGGCTCGACATGACGCATCCGGAACATGAAGTCCTTCGTCCCCTTCCCGGGAGAAGCTTTGCGATTTCGCGTCTCCGTCAGGGTCGTATGCAGGCTGAATTTGCGATCTGAAGATTGTAGCATCCTTCAGCACGAAGCTCAGACCATGCCGAAATGACATTGCAAGCAAATGGCCCCTGAACACAGCGCCGACCCGCGCAAGATCATCCATGTCGACATGGATGCGTTCTACGCGTCGGTCGAACAGCGCGACGATCCGGAACTCCGCGGTAAGCCGCTTGCCGTTGGTGGAGCGGCTGCCCGCGGCGTTGTGGCGGCCGCGAGCTACGAGGCCCGCGCCTTCGGCGTTCGCTCCGCGATGCCTTCGGTCACGGCAAAGCGCAAATGCCCCGAGCTGATATTCGTGCCGCCCCGCTTCGAGGTCTACCGGGCAGTCTCGGCTCAGATCCGCGAGGTGTTTGCCGAACATACCGACCTCATTGAGCCGCTGTCGCTCGACGAGGCCTATCTCGACGTGACGCAGAACCGGCTCGACATTGCGTCTGCCACGACGATCGCCGAGATGATCAGGGCAAAGATCCTGCTGGTGACCGGTCTCACCGCGTCCGCCGGCATTTCGTACAACAAATTTCTCGCCAAGATGGCGTCCGACCAGAACAAGCCGAACGGTCAGTTCGTCATCACGCCGCGCCACGGCCCCGCCTTCGTGGAGACTTTGCCAGTCAAGAAGTTTCACGGTGTCGGCCCCGCGACAGCCGCGAAGATGGAAGCGCTCGGCATCGAGACCGGCGCCGATCTCAAGGACAGGTCGCTCCCCTTCCTGCAGCAGCATTTCGGCAAGTCCGGGCTCTGGTACTATCAGATCGCGCGCGCCATCGACGAACGCGCGGTCGACCCGGATCGGCCACGCAAATCAATCGGCGCCGAGGATACGTTCGCAGCCGACATTATCGATCTCGATGCATCGCTCGCCGAACTCAAGCCGCTGGTCGCCAAGGTCTGGGGATACTGTGAAGGCAAAGGCATCCGGGGCCGGACCGTCACGCTGAAGATCAAATTCGCCGACTTCCAGCAGATCACGCGCAGCCGCACGGTGGCCGTGCCGATCGAACTCCCTGATTTCGAGGCGCTTGCAGCCGATCTCCTGCGGCCGGTATTTCCGGTACAGAAGGGAATCCGCCTGTTGGGTGTCACGCTTTCGTCGCTCGGCGATGTGCTACCGCCCGATCGGCGTCAGCTGCGGTTCGAATTGTAGGGTGTCTCTACGCCGGGGGGATAGCCCGGCTGCAGGCTCTCCGGATCAGCGCGCGTGTGGATCGATTTCGCGGACGATCTCGGAGGCTTCTCCTTCATACTCGTCGGCTGGCACGACGGTCAGCGTACCGTCGCCGGCGCGGAAGATGACGATGCTGACCATCAGGCTGGTGGCGAGGCTGAAGGCGAAGGCGTTGGCTTCCATGAGCGACATCGTTCCGGCTCCTGTTCTGGAAGCGGGGAGCGATCCCGCGTGACAGGCGCCCTATGTGTCCGGCCGAGGGCCGCAATCACCGTGAAGGCGAAGCCGAGCGGCGGCACGCTTTGTGTAGTCCGACCCTTTACGGGTTGATGGCATCAGGCCCACGGACCGGATCAAGGAATTGCGCCCATGAACGCGGGGATCGCTCCCCGTTTCCAGAATAGCAGCCGGCGAAATCCGTCGCTCGGAGCACGCTCCCTCGCATTCATCCCAGCCGAACCAGCTTTGCCACGGCCGGTCCCAAGTCTCGAAGAGATGCCAACGAAGTTGCCTTCGTCGGCTTGGCCGCGGAGTGCTGCCCCCTTAAAAGGCGCCGAATTTCATGACCGGGATGCCCAGCTTGCGTGCCTTGTCGGCGAGGTTGTCCTGAATGCCAGAGCCGGGGAAATGAATGACGCCAATCGGCAAGGTGTCGAGCATGGCATCGTTGCGCTTGAAGGGCGCAGCCTTGGCGTGCCCCGTCCAGTCCGGTTTGAAGGCGATTTGTGGCACCTTGCGGCTATGAGCCCATTTGGCCGCGATCAACTCGGCACCTTTTGGTGATCCGCCGTGTAGCAGGACCATGTCCGGATGCTTGGTATGGACCTGGTCGAGCTTGGCCCAGATTAGCCGATGATCGTTGAAATCGAGCCCCCCGGTGAAGGCGACTTTGGGTCCGGGTGGCAACAGCACCTGGCTGTCCGCATGCTTCCTCGCGGCGACGAAGTCCCGACTGTCGATCATGGCCGCGGTGAGGTGACGATGGTTGACGACAGAACCCGAACGCGGACGCCAGATCGAGTGGGTGTGCCGCTCGTAGTGCTCGGCGGACTGGTCACGCATCAATTCGAAGGCGTTGCGGCGTTCGAGCAGTGTCTGACCTTGGGCGATCTGCCGCTCGAGTTCGACCGACTTGACCTCGGATCCGTCCTGTTCGCGCTGCAGCCGTTGCTGGCAAAGCTCGTTTTCATCGAGCTCGCGTTCAATCCGCTTGGTCGCGCGGTGGAACAGGTTGACCGTCCCCCACAGCAGTTCCTCGAGGTCTGGTTCAAGGCGTGTGTCGGCCATCGCCACCACGAGAGCATCGAATATGTCGGCGATACTGGCCGCTATGACCCGGCCTTCGGGCAGCGGGCGCGGATCGGGCTCGTCGTCGAAGGGACGGTAGCCGTAGAGCTGAAGCTCTTGAAGGACGTAGTCGGTGGGTGATGATGCGGGTTGCGGCTCGAAGTCGGTATCGTGCTCGGTGCTCATGGCGGCTTGCCTTCGTGGGATCGGCCGCGCCCATCGCGGCCTTCATGGCGACGAAGGCGATGGATGATCCGGACTTGCACCCGCAGCGCCAGCGCAGGGCCGGAACGGAAGTGGAGGATGGCGAAGCCCGGCTATTTTGTCTCGCGATGGAAAGGCCCGAAGACGGGGCCTCGCGCGGCCCGCCGCGTGGGGTGGCAAGGGCCGCCGGAAAATAGCCGGGCGCAGCCATTGCCTGTCCGGATCGGCCGGCGCCCGATCGCCCTCTGGAAGGCCGTGGGCCGGCCCTCGCCCCAGCGAAGGTCCACCTTAAGCACTCGGGCCACGCATCCTGGCATGCCGCCCCTCTCTTCCCCCTTTCCGGTCAGGCCGCCAGTGCCATGAAGCGAGCCACATCCTGTGGCGCGATCTGGATCCGCAGGATCGCCCTGAGGGCATCGGCACCGAGCAGGCGCAGATCCTCGTTGAAGTCGCCGAGTTGCGGCGCCAGGACCATCGCCTCGATACCGGCCGCTTTGGTGCGTTCAATGAGGGTTGCCACAGCTGCGTCGCCGGCGGGATCATTGTCGCGGGCGATATAGAGCCGCCGCAATGTGTCGGGAAACAGGATTGCGGACAGATGGGCCGCCGACAGGGCCGCGAGTGCCGGCAGGGCGGGCAGGACAGTGCGGTGCGACAGCATGGTCTCGATGCCTTCGCCGGCGACCATGACATCGCAGCAGCAGCCGAAGCGGACGGCGTGACCGAGCAGTTCGCCCATGGCCCGTCTCGGCGTGTCGATTGGAGCGCGGCCGAGATGGGCCTCGGTGAAACCGCCAGGATCGAGCCAGGTGCGGTGGGCGCCGGTGAGCTTGCCTTTGAGGTCGGTGACCGACGCGATCATTGCCGGCCATGTTTCGGTCGGGCCGTGCTCGGCACTGTAATAGCAGCGCGGATGAAACCGAAGGCTCCCGGTCGCATGCAAGGCTGTGATCCCGCGTCCACGCAGATACGTCTCAACAAGCGTTCTCCCAATGGGTTGCGAAATGGAGACCAAACGCCGGGCCGCTTCGGGGGAGCCGCCGGCAGCGGGAACGGCTGGCACCCTGTGTTCGTCCGGTTCGCTCGTCGCCCGGGGCATGGACAGAAAGCTGCGCGCCTCGTCGGAAACGTCCTTGAAATCGACAAGGCCAAGCGACTCCCGAATAACGTCCAGAAGGTCGCCGTGCTCGCCGGTGGCGGCGTCGGTCCATTTCCCGGCGGCGCCCTTGCCGGAATCCGATCCCTTGAGGCGGACAAACATCGAACGCCCCGGCGCATTGCTGACATCACCCACCAGCCAGTAATTGCCGACGCGGCGACCATTGGACAGGTATTGGCGGCACACCGCCTCCGCCCGTCGGGCGAGACGGCTTGCCAGTACGGACGCATCGTGCGGCGCCATCAGCTGGCCTCCCGCTCGCTGATGCGCTGCACCGGATAACGCTCGATGACCTTGGCGAGCACCGTAGGCCCGCTCGCGTCCGCGGGCACGAACATGCGCAGCTTCCAGGATATGATCTCGTGGAAAAGTCCGTAGGCCGTGAGCCGCTCGCGCATGGTATCGGTGAAGCCCGACAGCTCGATGCGATTGGCGCCCATGACGCGGACGCGGCGCAGATCAAGACCTTCCGCGAGGTCGAGCATCGTTCGTCCATCCACAAGAGCGTTGAAGGCATCTTGCGCTGTCAGCGTGCTGATGCCGGTTGCCAGCGCGCCGGCGGCCCAGGCGACTGAGACCCTGCGTCCTATGATGCGCTCTCCCGCATCGGTCTGAAGCCGATAGACCCGGCTCGATTCGTTTGGAAGACGCTTCCAGATCGGCAGCAGCAGTCCTGCGACGATGTGGATGGTCGAGTCCGAGAATGCCGGGACGCCCGCGACCTCGGCGCTCCAGGCAGCGCTGAAGGTCTCTCGATCAACATGCTGCCAATGACTGTCCTCCATCATGCGCAGCGAGGCATGGTGTTGCTCCATCGGCCGGATCAGCCGGACCCGCCGCTCGATCTCGCCATCGTCGAGCATAAACGATGGCGCGGGAACCTGGACGGCCGCACGTCCTGAGCGTTCGTTGACCAACAGGATGGCGCGCTGATCGTCGAGCTCGGCGACAGCTTCCTCGACGGGCATCGGCCGGTTGCGCTGGCGCTGATCGATAGTGAGAAGCTGTGTCTCGGCGCCGGTGCCAGGATGGGTGTAGATAGCCCGCCTATCGGTGACGACGAAACTCTCCGCTCGCAGCGTTTCGAGCCCGAGGTCGTAGACCCCAGCCGCGATGGCGCCTTCCACCTTCGCGGTGAGCAACTGCTCGAAAGCCGCGAACAGGATGTTCTGCAGTTCGATGGTGAGCGCCAGCAGGCGATTAAGGAAAGTGGTGATCGGCGGCAGCTCGTCCTTGATGCCGTTCTCGTCCGTCAGCCTCAGCCCCGTGGTCTGCTCGAACAGCTCGAGTGAGCAGCCCTCCACCTTGCCGCGGACGATCAGCAGATAGAGTTGCCGCAGCGCATCGCGCGCATGATGCGATTCCAGATTGTCCTCTGGCCGAAACAGACCCTGCCCGCCGGTCTGGCGCTGGCCACGCGTGATCGCGCCCAGCGTGTCGAGGCGTCGGGCAATCGTCGAGAGGAAGCGTTTCTCGGCTTTCACATTGGTGGCGATCGGTCGAAACAGCGGTGGCTGCGCCTGATTTGTCCGATGCGTGCGGCCAAGTCCCTGGATGGCTGCGTCGGCCTTCCAGCCAGGTTCGAGGAGATAGTGGACGCGCAGGCGCGTGTTACGCGCGGAAAGCTCCGCATGGTAGCTGCGGCCTGTCCCACCGGCATCGCTGAACACCAGGATACGCTTGACGTCATCCATGAAGGCCTGCGTCTCGGCGAGATTGGCCGAGGCCGCGCGGCCCTCGACCATCAGGCGTTCGCCCTTCCTGACGATGCGTCGCGACCGGCCCGTCACCTCCGCTACCATGTCGGTGCCGAAGCGCTGGACGATCTGGTCGAGCGCGCCAGGGACCGGTGGCAGGCTCGCCAGCTTCTCGATCAGGGCCGTGCGGCGCGCGACCGCCTCACGACTTTCAACGGGTTGACCGTCGCGAAACACCGGCCTCGACGACAGGTTGCCTTCCGAATCCGTGAAGGGCTCGTAGAGCTGCACTGGGAAGGAATGCTCGAGGTAATCGAGCACATATTCGCGCGGCGTGATGTCGACGCGGACGTCGTTCCATTCCTGCGTTGGCACCTCCGCCAGCCGGCGTTCCATCAGTGCCTCGCCGGTGGAGACGATCTGAACCACGGCCGAATGCCCGGACTGGAGATCCTGCTCGATCGAGCGGATCAGTGTCGGCGTCTTCATCGACGTCAGCAGGTGACCGAAAAAGCGCTGCTTGGCGCTTTCGAAAGCCGAGCGCGCGGCGGACTTGGCCTGGCGGTTCAGGGTGCCGCTGTCGCCGGTGATGTTGGCGGCCTGCATGGCCGCGTCGAGATTGTTGTGAATGACGGCAAAGGCGCCGGCATAGGCATCGTAGATCCGCCGCTGCTCAAGCGTCAGTTCGTGCTCGACCAGTTCATATTCGACGCCGTCGAAGGAGAGCGAGCGTGCCGTGTAGAGGCCAAGCGCTCGAAGGTCCCGGGCGAGCACCTCCATTGCCGCCACGCCACCCGCCTCGATCGCCTCGACGAACTCCGCGCGGGTCGAGAACGGGAAGTCCTCGCCGCCCCACAGGCCAAGCCTCTGGGCGTAGGCGAGATTGGCGACCGTGGTCGCGCCGGTGGCGGAGACATAGACGACACGGGCGCTAGGCAGCGCTTGTTGCAAACGCAAACCGGCGCGGCCTTGCTGTGAGGGCGCGACATCGCCACGCTCTCCCTTGCCGCCGCCGGCATTCTGCATGGCGTGCGCCTCGTCGAATATAAGCACTCCGTCGAAATCCGGACCCAACCATTCGACGATCTGCCTGACGCGCGAAACCTTCTCGCCACGGTCGTCGGAGCGTAGCGTGGCATAGGTTGTAAACAGGATGCCTTCTGGAAGCGTGATGGTGCGCCCTTGCGGGAAGCGCGACAGCGGCGTGACCAGCAGACGCTCCATGCCGAGCGCGGCCCAGTCGCGCTGCGCGTCCTCAAGCAGCCTGTCTGACTTGGAGATCCACACGGCCTTGCGTCGACCTTGCAGCCAGTTGTCGAGCATGATGCTCGCCGACTGCCGGCCCTTGCCGACGCCGGTCCCGTCGCCGATGAAGAAGCCACGCCGGAAGCGCACGGCCCCTGGCGCGTCCTCGGGTGCCGCTTTGACAACATCAAGCGTGTGGTCGACTGACCACGATCCGGCGAGAAACCCGCAATGGGCCTCGCCGGCCATGATCACCGTTTCGAGCTGGGCGTCGGAGAGCGATGTCAGGATGTCGCCGGGCAGGGTCGGCCGATAGCTGGGCCTCGGTGGCGCGACAGACGCCATTGCCGCGGACTGGACCAGCGTTGTCGGGTGCGCCTGGGAGCCCGGAATACGGATCGTCTGCAATCCGTATTCCTCGTAAATCGCGTCGGTCAGCCGTGCTCCGTCGTCGGGCGTCCAATCGACCGTCTCGTACGACAGTTCAACGCCGACCGGCTCGGATAGCTGCCGCTGAGCCGGGCTTGCGACAGTGCGGGCGAGATAACCGCGGACCGTCCTGGGCGCGGTGATGGCCGGAACGACCCTGGCAGCTTCGGCGATCGGCGGCCGTGCGGGAACGTGCTTCTCGATCCAGCTGAGCAATGTGGCGACATCCGGCGCAAAGCCAGGCGAGGCCGGAATGAATGACGGATCGCCAGCCAATGTCTTGTCGATGACCGTCAGTCGGGTGTCGATCGCCGTGCCATGCCTGGCGTAGACGGCGCCACTGATCGTGGCGGTGAAGACGACGCGGCCATGCTCCTGCAGGCGCTCGAATGAATTGCGCCACGCCGGCATCTCCGGTCCGAAGCCCGCGCTGGTGATGGTGACCAGCCGACCACCGTCGGCGAGCCGCGCGAGTGCCGAGGCGATATGGCGATAGGTTGCGTCCGCGACCCGCCCCCGCACGTTGGCGAGGACCGAGAACGGCGGGTTCATCAGCACGATGGTGGGCAAGCGCGCCGGATCAAGATGGTCGTGGATCTGCGCCGCGTCGAAGCGTGTGACCGTGACGCCCGGGAAGAGATTGGACAGAAGGCCGGCACGCGTCTCCGCGAGCTCGTTTAGCACAAGCGAGCCGCCGGCAATCTCAGCAAGGATCGCAAGCAGACCGGTGCCGGCAGAAGGTTCAAGCACCCGGTCAGCCGACGTTATGGCCGCAGCCGTGACGGCCGCGAGGCCGAGCGGGATGGGTGTCGAGAATTGCTGCAGCGCCTGGCTTTCCTCGGAGCGGCGGGTATGCGTGGGCAGCAGGTCCGCAATCCGGCTGAGAAGCGGCAAGACGGATGTCGCGGAACCGGCTTTGCGCAGAAGCGACCTGCCGTATTTGCGAAGGAACAGAACGGTCGCGGCTTCGCAGGCTTCATAGGCCGTCTTCCAGTCCCAGGCGCCGCTTGTGTCGGACGCCCCGAATGAGGCTTCCATCGCCGCTCGCAGGACAACGGCATCTACGCGCCGGCCGCATTCGATGTGGGGGAGAAGAACCAGGGCTGCCGCGTAGACGGCTGCGGCTGGATCGAGAGGCGTGGCGGAAGAGGCCGAACCGCCGATTACTGCGGGTGACAAAAAGTTCATTGGAGATCCTCTGGAGAGCGAGGCCAGGAAAAGCCCATCGGCGCTCTCTCTGACCGCACGGGCTCAACTCGTCCCGGCCGGACACTCACTCTCACGACAGAACGCAAAAACGCCCGGCCCTCTTGCGAGAGCCGGGCGATGGGACGCGGAAGGAGACGGCCTATTCGGCGGCGTCTAGCTGTTTTTCATCCTGGTCGACCAAGGCGACATCGTTGTCACCTGCCAGGAATTCAGGCAAAGCTTCATCTTCGTCGCCAGCGTTGGTGTCCACTGCTTCCACATCAACGTCGACAAGCCGCAGAGGCTCAGGCAGCCAGCCACTATCGGCGAGCAGGCGTTCGGCTTCCTTGGCCATGTCGCCCTTCTTGAGGTGGTCAATGAGCTGGGAGGCGCGCTCGCCGGCGCCCTCGCGAACGGCTTCCAGGATGCGCGCCTTGGTGACACGGCCGAGATAGTTGCCGACAGTGGGTCGCCACCCGGCATCAATCATGTCGAGTCCGACTGCCCTGGCGAGATTATCGGCGTCGGCAAGGCGCTGTTGCACACCGTGTGTGGAGATAGCGCCGTTGCCGTAGCGATCGGCCCTTTCGTAGAGGGCGTTGACACCCAAGGATGCGCAATGGGCGAACAGCTCAGTCTGCTCGGTGCCCGTCAGTGCAGAGAGCGCGTTCCACAGGTCGGCGACGTCAGTTGGAAGACGCTTTTCCCAGGCCTCGTGGCGGGCCTGGATCGAGCGCGCATAAATCGTATCCCGAAGCCCTTCGGACTGGACGGGAAAGACCGTGCCGCGGACAAGGACTTCCATCGCCACGCCTTGCGCGCTGTAGCGAGAGAAAGCGTCGCGGACGAATTTGTTGAGCACGGCCAGGAAGGCGGTCGCGGGATCGTTGGCGAGCTTGTCGCGCAGAGCCAGCGTGCGATCCGCGGTCAGCTCCATGATCAGGCGATCGGGCAATGGCTTGATGCCATCGTCGTCATCATCCTGCGTGTCGGCCGGTTGGCCACCGATGGTGATGACGGCCCGCTGACCCGGGCCTGTGGCTGAGACGCCGGATCCGTCGACGCCGGGATCGTTGTTGCCGTCGGACGGAACGAGCGCCTCATCCTCCGGCTTCACGTAACCGCGTTCGACGAGAAGCGCTCCGTCCGTGTCGACGCTGACGAAGACACCCGCACACGCGATTTCGACCGGATTGAAGCGGACGGGGCGCGCCTCGATCGACTTGATAGCGGTTTCAATCTCGCCAAACCGCTGGTCGACCTCGTCAGGCAACTCGTCGGCCTCCTCATACTGCGCCTGGAGCTGGTCAAATTCATTGCGCAGCGCGTCGAGCGTTGCCTGCTCATCACTGCCGAGGTCGATTGGCGCGCCCTCGAGCTCACGCAAACCGTCCGCCGCGCCATAAGGGAAACTCACCGCGACCTCGATCCACTTCCAACCTTCGTTGGCGATTTCGTCAACCATCATCTGCAGCTTCTCAATGACGAGCCGCTCAAGCAGCGGAATGTCCTGTAGCCAACCGCCATCATCCGACTGGAACAGATCACGCAGCACTTCGCCGCCTGCCGCCTCATAGCTCTCGAGGCCGACGAACACGGCCCGCTTGTCGGAGGCGCGGACGGTATTCTCGGTCAGCATGCGGCGGATCTGGTATGGCTCTTTCGACCAGCTGTTCTTGATCGCCTCCCAGACCTGCTCCTGTCGGGTGTGGTCGGTGCTGACGGAAAATGCCTCCAGTTGGGCGATCGTCATGCCGTCCTCGGCGTAAACATCGAGAAGCGCCGGCGATACGGTTGTGAGCTTCAGACGCTGCTTGACGATGTTGACCGAGATGAAGAATGCGGCGGCAATCTCTTCCTCGGCCATGCCCTGGTCGCAGAGAACTTTGAAGGCGCGATACTGATCCAAAGGATGAAGCGGCGCACGTTCGATGTTTTCCGCCAAGGACACCTCCTCGGCGAGAACCGTGCTGGACGAACTCCCGATGACACAGGGGACAGGCGCTACCTTGGCAAGCCGCTTCTGTTTGACGAGCATTTCGAGGGCGCGGTAGCGACGGCCGCCGGCCGGCACCTCGAACATCCCGGTCTCCTGGCCGTCTGCACCGACCAAGGGGCGAACGTGTATGCCCTGGATCAGTCCGCGGCGGGCGATTGATTCAGCCAGGTCCTCGATCGAGACGCCAGCCTTTATGCGCCGCACGTTGGTCTGGGCAAGCACCAGCTTATTGAAAGGAATATCGCGCGAGGACGACAGCGTGATCTTTTGAACGGCAATGGTCATTGAGGTTTCTCCGCGACGGGCCGCCGAGAGCCTCTCTCTCGGTCCTGAACCCGTCATGAAACCCCCTCCAACCCTCTTCCTCTCCCGCCCCGCGCGATCCGGCACGCCGTTGATCGACAGCCGAGCCGCAATGGACAGGAAGACGCTTGCGCTGCTCCGGACAAAGAAGGTTATGCTGCCCTTCTTTCCTTGCCTTCATCCAACTCGACGGATGCTTCGACCTCCTCCGGCAGGTGACCGAGAAGCCACTCAGCTGCCTTGCTTGCCTGGCTGGCGGCACGCACAATAGCGCGATTGTCCTCGCGCAGAACCTCTAGCCATGAGCCGATATAGTCGGCATGCCTAACGGTGGGCATGATGCCCAAGGCGGCGCAGCAGAAGGCAGCGTTGATCTCTGCCACGAGTTCCTCGAACGCATATTTCCTGGAGCCGGTGGAACCGGAGCAGTCGCGGGCCAAGCGTGAACTGTGACCGGTGGCATGACCGAGTTCATGCAAGGCCGTCCGGTGCCAGTTGATCGGCTCGAAATAAGCTTGGGGCGGAGGCACCTGTATATAATCGCGGCCAGGCATATAGAACGCCCTGTCGCCACCAATACGGAAGTCGATACCGGTGGCCTTGATCAGAGCCTCGACCCGCGGTTCGATCAAGCTTGCCACCGGCAGCGGAGCCGAAACTGCGACTTCATCAGGCAGCCCTTCACATTGCTCGATATTGAAAACGGTGAAGCGCTTGAGGAAAGGGATCGCCTGGGCATCCTCGCCTGTCTCGCGAGCGCGCTTCCTCTCATGATCCGGGACAAAACGATCGGCATAAACGACCGTTGTCCCACGCTCGCCTCTACGGACGTTCCCGCCGAGCGCGGCAGACTGTCGATAGGTTAGCCAACTCTGCGTTGGGAACCCGCGTTCGACGACGGCACCCCAGAGGATAAGGACGTTGATCCCGCTGTACGTGCGATGCGTGCTGGCATTCTTCGGCAGGGAAAGCGACGCTTTTGCCGCGGAAGTCCCCCATGGCTGAACCCAAGGAAAACGACCCGCTTCCAGCTCGGCAATTATCTTGCCGGTGATCTCGTCGTAGAGATTAGACCGGTCGGCGACGGCATGGTTTCGATTGCTCCGGACAGACATCGCGGTTCTCCGCGACGGGCGCCGAAGGCCTTTCCTTCCGCTTTCAACCCGTCGCGAAAAACCCGACCCTCCTCTCACTCTCCGTCGGGAGAGCCCTCTGCTCTCCCGACCAGTGTGAAAAAAAGGGCGTACAAGGCGGAAGCAGCGAAATGTCCGTCAGCGGGAATAAGTCAGTTCGGTGCTGGAGCAGGTTCGTGGCCCTGAGACCGGTTCAACAGGGCGGCCGAAGGAGCATCAGCATAGCGCCGCCGTGAGGCGGGATGCGGGACCGACAGCCCCCGGCGAAGGGCGCCATATGAAACTTGAGCGCAGAGCAGGGAGCAAGCCGTCGCGCATGACGCATGGTCGATCCGGGCCACGGCTATCCCTCGCCGGCCGATATATACGAAATCACCGCCCGGCATACGCTTGCCGGCTTTCGCCCTTTCCACCGGTGAAGACTATCGGCTTCAATCGTCTGCTTACCGAAGGAGGAATCGCGCTATGACAGGTCCCAGGGAAAGTGCACTAAAGCGGACGATCCGCCGCAAGGAACTGCGCGAAATCGTGCCTCTGGCCGACAGCACAATCTATGAAATGGAACAACGCGGGCAATTTCCACGACGCTTCGCTCTCACCCCTCGGTGCGTGGTTTGGGATCTGGCCGAAGTAGAAGCCTGGCTCCAGGCTCGCAGGGCGGTTCCGATCTCCCGTGCGAGTCCTCCTGATGTGCGTTTACGGAAAACCTCTCGTGTCAGAGCGCGAGATCGGGCACAAATACCGTAAGCTGAGGGGGGACGAGCGCCACGGTACGGTGTCGATGATCAATCCGTTCGGGCACATTTGCCGTTGCCGCGGACGCATGGCCATCCATCCTGCCGAAGATCAGCGATGGTCATGTCGGCACGATCGTGTCGCCGGCATGATGCCGATGATGATGGCGAAGATCAGGAAAGCTCGTACGGCTTGCTGCTTACGATAGGCATGATGCCGTTTCAAGGTTACGGTCATTGCACCCTTGAAAACAGCCAGTATATAAGCTATTTTCCTCATTATAGCTATAAACAGCTAATTTGTGAGGCGAAAATGATCGACCTGAACGATCTTGGCAATGAGATCAAGAATGCCAGAAAGCAGCGTAAGCTGACACGCGAAAAGCTCGCAGAACTTTCCGGGGTCAGTCGGGCGAGGATCGAGGCGTTTGAAAACGGCAGGGTATCCGACATGGGGTTCAAAGGCGTGCTCACGCTCATGAACATTGTAGGGCTCGATTTCCGACTGACGACCTTCAACAACAAGCGCCCCACACTGGAAGACATCATGGAGGAAGACGATGCTGCGCGTTTGGGTAGGTAGCAAGCCAGTCGGCGTCCTGGACAGATCCGGCAAGCGTGGTTCGACTTTCGTGTACGATGTGAAGACCGATGGTCGTGACGCCGTGTCGCTCACAATGCCCAAGCGGACCGAATCGTGGAATTCGGAGTTCGGGCTCCTTCCCATTTTCGACATGAACCTTCCTGAGGGGGCACTTGAAGGGAAGATCAGGACGGCCTTCGCGAAGGCATTGGGCCGGTTCGACGACATCGACCTGCTGGCCGTAGTCGGCCGGTCGCAGATCGGCCGTATCCGCTTCACTGGCATGGAAGAGGAGCTGGTGGAGGACGTCCCTTTCCGAAGCATTGACGACTTGCTGCGTGCCCGTCGGGCGGGTGATCTCTATAACGAACTCCTGGAAACATACGCAGTCCATTCAGGGGTCGCCGGAGTGCAGCCGAAGGTCCTGGTGCGAGCCAGGGAGGATGGTCCGTCGGACGGACGCCAGTCGCTCAGCGTCCGCGGAGCTACCCACATCGTCAAAATGTGGGATCCCGACGAGTATCCCGAATTGGCTGCAAATGAGTTCTTCTGTCTTATGGCAGCTCGGGAAGTTGGCCTCGAGGTGCCGGATTTCCGGCTATCCGAGGATGGGCTTGCCCTAGTGGTCGAGCGATTCGACCTGACCGACGAATCGTACTTCGGATATGAGGACTTCTGTGCGCTGAACGGCGTAACCAGCAAGGACAAATACAACGGAGGGTATGAAACAAAGCTCTTCAAGCGGATCAGGGAGTTCGTCTCTCCCGAAAATGCCGTCGGGTCATTGGAAGCCGCTTTCCGCCTGTTTGTGATTAACTGCGCCATCCGCAATGGCGATGCCCACCTGAAGAATTTCGGCGTCGTCTACAAAGACGCGGAAAGTCCGGTACGGCTGGCTCCCGTGTATGACCTCATCACGACTAGGGCCTACATCAAGAACGATGCCATGGCGCTTACCCTCGACGGCACCACTGCCTGGCCCGACCGAAAGAGGCTTGACCGGTTGGGCGTCACCCGCGCGAACCTCCGACCGGGGCGCGTAGCAGAGATCGTGGAGCAGACCTGCGACTCGCTCTCAGACGTTTCGGGAAGGGTGAAGGCCTATTTTGAAGGATCCCGCTTCCCTGAGGTCGGCGAAGACATGCTTAGGGAATGGCAGGCCGGAGTGCGCTCGCTTTGCCAGGGAAAGACGATCCACATGATGGGGGTTTTGGACGAAACACGAGCAAACGACTAAAATATCAGCTCTTTCAGGAAAATCAGAATATAATAGCTAGTATTTAAGCTGTTCAGACCGAGGTGCTCTAGATTCCACCGCTGGCTTGCAGTCCATCGCCAAAACCAATTCTCCGCGCATTCAGACCGGCACGGGCTCGTTCAGTCAAAGCGCCGGATCGGGCGCCAGGATCGGCAGCGACGGCGGAACGAGCGTCGGCAGGTACCTCTTGCCATCCACCCAGGCATCAATGATGTCCGACCATTCCTGCATCATATGGCGGCGCTGCACCTCATATTCGGCTTTGTTGTAAACGCCACGCGACGAGCGTCCGTCTTCGTGCGCCAAGCACTTTTCTATCCAGTCGCTGTTGAAACCAAGTTCGTTCAGCAGCGTCGAACCTGTCCGTCGCAGGTCGTGAACCGTAAACGGCTCAAGGGGCAGCCCCTCCATCTTGGCCCGTTCGACGACAGCATAGGTCACGCGGTTGAAGGTCGCGCGCGACATCGATGCATCCGCGTCATATCGAGACGGCAGCAGATATCTTGAATTGCCTGCACAGGTCTTCAAGGCGATCATGATGTCGAGCGTCTGGCGCGACAGATAGACGTTGTGCGCCTTCGAACGCTTCATCCTCTCCTTCGGGATCGTCCAGACTGCGTTCTCAAAATCGACTTCGTCCCAGACGGCGTCCTGCAGCTCGCTCTTGCGCACCATGGTCAGGAGGTAGAGGCGCATCCCCAAGCGGATGGTCGGAAGCGTTGCGACATGCTCGAGTTGCTTCAGCATCACTCGAATTTCTGAAGGGGTGAGTGAGCGATCCCGTGGAACGAAGTTGGCGATGGAGGCCGGCCCTACGTCGTCAGCCGGATTGGCGACCTTCTCGCCATGAAGAACCGCGAAGCTGTAGATCTGCTTGAGGATATCGCGCACGTGGATCGCTGTGGCAGGAGCACCACGATCAACGATCTTGCCGCAAAGTACCCTGAGGTCGTCAGGCGTGATTTCCGTCAGAAGGCGGTTCCTCCAGACCGGGAGCAGTTCACGTTCGAAGATTGAACGCCGCATCGCGCGCGTGCTGTCGGCCATGGGTCCGGCAGTCAACCACTTTTCACCGAACTCGCCGAAGCTCTTTGCCTCCTTGATACGGCGCTTCTCCCGCTGCTTCTCAATCGCAGGAGATCGGCCGTCGCGAATGTCTCGTCTTGCATCGAGGCACCGCTCTCGCGCCAGGGCAAGTGAGATGCCGTCGCGTCCGTATTTGCCTAGGTAGACAGTCTCCCGACGGCCGTTGAGCCTGTAATCCAGCCGGAACGAGATCGCGCCACTCGGCATGACGCGAATGTACATGCCATCGCGGTCCGCAATCTTGTAGATTTTATCTTTTGGTTTCAATGCCTTGAGGGCTGTGTCCGTCAGCATTCCTGCTGCCTCCTGAAAAGTACCGTCAGCGCAATTTCGGGGGCTCTTGGCAGGGATTTCCTATTGTCTTCAATAGGTTAAAACGAAAAAAGTACCGTCACGAGCCTCATTGGTCGTGACGGTACTTTGAAAAATTGGTGGGAGCAATAATGGGCGAGGTCCGTCAGGCGGACCGCCAGCGCCAAAACCTGCCTGCCGATAGATGCCGAATGTCTTAGAGAGGATTTATTTTTGATTTCAATGGCTTGCGTCGAACTACAGCGTATTTTCGGCGGCGTTCGGATAGGCCTGAATCATTCCCACTCGATTGTCCCAGGCGGCTTCGAGGTGACGTCATAGACCACGCGGTTAATGCCGCGCACTTCGTTGATGATGCGGGTTGCGGCGGCACCCAGGAAGGCCATGTCGTAGTGGTAGAAATCGGCCGTCATGCCGTCGACCGAGGTGACGGCGCGCAGCGCACAGACGAATTCGTAGGTGCGGCCGTCGCCCATCACGCCGACGGTCTGCACCGGCAACAACACGGCGAAGGCTTGCCAGATGGCGTCATAGAGGCCGGCCTTGCGGATCTCGTCGAGATAGATGGCGTCGGCCTCGCGCAGGATCTCCAGCTTCTCGCGCGTGATGCCACCGGGACAGCGTATGGCAAGACCGGGGCCTGGAAACGGATGGCGGCCTATGAAGCTTTCGGGCAGGCCGAGCTCCTTGCCCAGCGCCCTCACCTCGTCCTTGAACAGTTCGCGCAGCGGCTCGACCAGCTGCATGTTCATGCGCTCCGGCAGACCGCCGACATTGTGGTGCGACTTGATCGTCACCGACGGGCCGCCGGTGAAGGAGACGCTCTCGATGACGTCTGGATAGAGCGTGCCCTGCGCCAGGAAATCGGCACCGCCGAGCTTTTTCGCCTCTTCCTCGAACACCTCGATGAACAGCCGGCCGATCGTCTTGCGCTTCTTTTCCGGGTCCGACTCGCCTTCCAGCGCGGTGATGAACTTTTCCGAAGCATCGACCAGGATCAGCGGCAGATTATAGTGCTGGCGGAACATCGCCACCACACCGGCGGCCTCGTCCTTGCGCATCAGGCCGTGGTCGACGAGGATGCAGGTGAGCTGATCGCCGACCGCCTCGTGGATCAGAAGGGCGGCGACCGAGGAATCCACGCCGCCCGAGAGCGCGCAGATGACCTTGCCCTTGCCGACCTGCTTGCGGATCGCCTCGACCGCGTGCTCGCGGTAGGCGCGCATCGTCCAGTCGCCTTCGATGCCGGCGATGTTGTGGACGAAATTCCTCAGCAGCCTCGCGCCGTCCGGCGTGTGCACCACCTCCGGATGGAACATGATGCCGTACATCCTGCGCTCGACATTGCCGAAGATGGCGAAGGGCGAGCTTTCCGATTTGCCGAACACCTCGAAACCCGGTGGCAGGGCGATGACGCGGTCACCATGGCTCATCCACACCTGATGGCGCTGGCCGGTCGCCCACAGACCCTCGAACAGCGGGCTGTCCTTCTCGATCTCGACGAAGGCGCGGCCGAATTCGCGATGGTTGGAGCTTTCGGCGACGCCGCCCATCTGCACGCACATGGCCATCTGGCCATAGCAGATGCCAAGCACCGGCACGCCGGCATCGAAGACGATCTGGGGCGCGCGCGGGCTGCCGATATCGGATGTCGAGGCCGGACCGCCGGACAGGATCACCGCTTTCGGATTGATGCGCTTGAAGGCCGCCTCGGCCGACTGGAACGGCACGATCTCGGAAAACACGCCGGCCTCACGGATGCGGCGGGCGATGAGCTGCGTAAACTGGCTGCCGAAATCGACAATCAGGACGGTGTCGGGGTGATTGGCTGTTGTCATGGCGAGCGTTTAGAGAAAGAAACGAGTCTGCGCAATGGGTTGCGTAGCCTGACTTTCAGACTGGTCTGGGCTGATCGTCGGATGAAGCCGCCCGCAGCAAACCCGAACCGATCGCCTGTTCGAGGCGCATGACGGCGTCGGCCAGCTTCTCGTCGATGACATGGAGATATTCGGTCCAGTCGCCGACGTGCCTCAGATCAGCCGCGCCGTCGGAAATGCCGCGCAGCCCAATGAGAGGAATGTCGAACAGCTGGCTGGCACGCAAGCAGGCGAAGGTTTCCATGTCGACCATGTCGGCGGCGATCGCTTCGTACGCCGAGCCGGTAATGATGGCGCCGCCGGTCGACAGTGTCGCCTGCTTGATTTCGGGAATACGCAGCGGCAGCGGTACGGTCACCGGCAGGTCGAGAAACGGCGTGGCGCCCTTCTCGAAGCCCAGCGGCGAGGCATCGATGTCACGATAGGCGGCCGAGACCGCCTGGTAGATTTCCGTCTGTTCCAGGGTCCGGCTGCCGGCCGAGCCGAGCGATACGACAAGGTCCGGCAATGCTTTTGCGGATTTCAACCAGGAAAGCTCGGCACCCAGCCGTACGCCGGCTTCGACCGGCCCGACACCCGTCATCAGCGGGGTGAACAGCCGCTGCAAATGCGGGCCGTATTCGGCCTTCGCCGCCATGACGAAGAGGACATCCTTGCCACCAATTCGCACGACGTTGCTCATCGGATCAGCCAGCTATCCCGTCACGCCCAACCACCGTCATCATCGTCCCGGTCATGGTTGCGATCAGCTTGGCCTCGCCGTCGGCGGCGAAGGCATAGGCCTGGCCGTCGGCAACGATGATGGTGCGGCCGGGTTTGGTCACCGACCCGCGGAACAGAAAGCGCTCGCCCCGGCCCGGTGCCAAAAGGTTGACCTTGAACTCGATGGTCAGCACGCCGGAATTTTCCGGCATCAGCGAGAACGCCGCATAGCCGCAAGCCGAGTCCAGCGCCGTCGAGATGACCCCCGCATGCAGGAAGCCATGCTGCTGGGTCAGCGCCGCCGAATAGGGCATCTCGATCTCGATGATGCCGGGCGTCACCAATGTCAGTTCGGCGCCGATCGTCGCCATCGCCTGCTGGCGCGCGAAGGACGCCCTGACGCGATCCTCATAGTCCGGAGCCGGTACGATCTTCGCTGCCATCGCCATTGCCTTCACGTTTGCCGGGAAAGCTTATCGCAGAGGCATGGGCGGCAGGCAAATGCTTTTGCTGCACTGCAACAAAACGACATCGAGGCGTCCTGGGCTACGGACTCGTAAATGCGAAGCTGATGGCCGCCAAGGCCATGCTCGCGCACGCGAGCACAATCGCTAACGCCGAATGTCGCATTTGAGCGCCAGCTCGGCGCATCTCATGGCGACCTCTCGCTACGCCCGGTACAAATTATTGGTCAGGTCAGTTGGCAGGGAGACCTTGCATGCGTGGTCATTGCTTATGTGGCGCTATTGCTTTTGAAGTCGACGGCCCGGCACAAGCATGCGTGGTCTGTCATTGTGAAAGCTGTCGGCGGCAATGTTCCGCGCCGATGACCGCCTACATTGGCGTCCTGAACGGCCAATGGCGATGGCTAAGCAAGCCGCCAAAGCTGTTCAACTCTTCTCCCGGTGTGGAAAGAACATTTTGCGATCACTGTGGCACGCCGCTGTCCTTCCGCTCAAAGAAGATGTCCAATGTCATGCATTTTTTCTCGGCAGCGATGGAGGAGCCGGAAAAATTCGCACCAACGCTGCATGTCGCTTTTGAGGAGAAGCTGCCTTGGTTGAAACTCGCCGACGGTCTGCCGACACGGTTTGGGCCTGACTATACGAAAAACTAGTTCAACCAGAGAAACGAAGCGGCGAGCGGAGTGGCGAACGCCACCCATGCCGCATAGGGCGCGAACAGCCGGCCGGAAAGCCGATCGCCGTTGCTGGGTGCCCCAGATCTTCATCGCGGTGGCCGCCGGGTCACGCAACCAGGGGCGTTGCCGGCACCTGTCAACGGCGTCAGTTCACCCGGCGCATGGCGCAGAAGTAAAATCCGTCAGTGCCACTCAGCGCCGGAGAGAGCGAAATGCCACCCAGGGCACCGATCCGCATCGCGGCGGCATGGCCTGGAAAGTGGCTGTCCCAAAGCTGGCGATGATCGACCGAGGCAAAGCCGCCGTGCCGCTCGCGAAACGCGGCGACCTGTTCGCCATTTTCCTCGTCGAACACGGAACAGGTGATGTAGACCAGCAGGCCGCCGGGTTTGACATAGGTTCTGGCGGCATCGAGGATCGTCGACTGCTCGCCCTTGCGGGCGTCGAGCTGTCTCTGCGTCAGCCGCCATTTGGCGTCGGGACGCCGCCGCCAGGTGCCGCTGCCGGTGCAGGGAGCGTCGACCAGCACGATGTCCATATGATTGGCGAGCGGGGCAAGCTCGGCCGGCTTGGTGGCGACCTGCACATTGCGGTTTTCCGAGCGGCGGATACGGTCGAAGATCGGCGCCAGCCGCGCCTTTTCGGCATCGTGAGCGAAGATCTGACCGTGATTGCCCATCGCAGCCGACAGCGCCAGCGTCTTGCCGCCGGCGCCGGCGCAAAAGTCGAGTACCTGCATGCCAGCCGTCGCGCCGGCAAGCGCTGCCGCAATCTGCGACCCCTCGTCCTGGACCTCGAACCAGCCTTTCTGGAAGGCCGGCTCGGCCTGCACGTTCGGGTGTCGGCCGTCACCGTCGATCGGCGGGATGCGGATGCCGTAGGGTGCGATCCGTGCGGCGCTGGCACCGGTCTGCTCCAGTTCGGCCAAGACCTTGGCGCGATCGGCCTGCAGGGTGTTGACCCGGATGTCGAGCGGCGGACGCGTGGCAAGTGCTGCGCCCTCCTCGACCCATGTCCCGCCAAAGGCCCGTTCGAATAGCGGTTCGCACCAATCGGGGATGTCGGCGCGAACCGCAGGCGGCGCATCGGCAAGCCGGCGGTCTGCGATTGCCTGGAGTTCCGTTGCGCTGAGCAGCGGCGGCGCGAACTTGTCACCTTCGAGCGCAGCGTTGAGCGACTGCCCCGTCTGGCTCCATTCGAGCAGCAGCGCCCCGAAGCCGATGGCGCGCGGCGTGTCTTCGCCCAGCAACCAGCCGGCGGAGCGTTTGTGGCGCAGCGCGTCGTAGACGATGTTGCCGATCGCGGCGCGATCACCACCGCCGGCGAAGCGATGTGACAGGCCCCAATCCTTCAGCGCATCGGCCACCGGCCGGTGACGCCGACCAATGTCCTCCAGCACTTCGATGGCCGCAGCCAGCCGTCCGCCCAGTCGCATTCGTCATTCCATCAAATCGAGCACATGAATCCCAGGGCCTGCTCTTAGAGCCTTTCACGCCCGGATTGAACCCCGCTCCGTCGCGCACCGCCGAGATACTGCCGACCAGGCCCAGCGGATCTAGCCGACCAATAAATCTCCCCGGTCCGCGAAAGCAGATCGATCAATAGATGAAAGGTCTCTAATGTTCGCAACTGGTGACTGCAAGCACGGCTTGTGGCGCAACCGCTCTGCTTTCCAAGTTTTTCGGTTGGGAATACTCTTGCCGCCATGATTCGCGGCGCGGAAACCGTGGACCGGCGGATCGTCACGAGGAGAGGGCAATGAAGACTTATCTGGCGGAAGTTCTAGGCACATTTCTGTTGGTGTTCATCGGTACGGCGTCCGTGGTGACGGGCGGCTTCGGCGGCGCGCTGCCGCTTGGTCAGGAAGGCATCGGCCTGGCATTCGGCATCGGCCTCATCGCAGCGGCCTATGCGATCGGCCCGATTTCGGGCGCGCATCTCAATCCGGCGGTGACGCTCGGCGTCTTCCTTGCCGGCCGGCTGCCCGCCAAGGACGTCATCCCCTATTGGATCGCGCAGATAATCGGGGCCATCATCGCCTCGCTGGCGTTGTGGATCATCGTTTCCGGCCAGACCGGCGGCCACACCGGCGGCTTCGGCGCCAATGGCTGGGACGAGACGAAATGGGGCATGAGCTCGGCGTTCCTGTGGGAGCTGATCGGCACCTTCACCTTCGTCACGGTGATCCTCGGCGTTACCGCTGAAAAGCACTCGACGGCTTTTGCCGGTCTGGTCATCGGCCTGACGCTGGCGGGCATTCACTTCGCCATGATCCCGGTCACCGGCACCTCGGTCAATCCGGCGCGCTCCATCGGTCCGGCGCTTTTTACCGGCGGTGCCGCGCTCAGCCAGCTCTGGCTGTTCATCGTCGCGCCGTTGATCGGTGGCGCCATTGCCGGCGTCGTCGCCAAGGCGCGTATCTTCGAGAAGGATTGATTTCCAAAGCCCGAATGCAAAAGGCGCGGGCCATGGCCCGCGCCTTTTTTGTAGGTCCTTAAGTTCGGATCAGGCAGCGATATCAAAGCGATCGGCGTTCATCACCTTGGTCCATGCCGCAACGAAATCCCGGGCGAATTTCTGCCCGGCATCCCCGGATCCATAGACTTCGGCCAATGCACGCAATTGTGCGTGCGAGCCGAAGATCAGATCGGCACGGGTGCCGGTCCACCTGACCGCCTTGGTCTTGCGGTCGCGCGCCTCGTAGACCTCTTCCGAGCCCGGCTCGGAGCCGGCAGCCGGATCCCACACCGTGCTCATGCTGAGCAGGTTGACGAAGAAGTCGTTGGTCAGCGTACCCGGCCTGTCGGTGAACACGCCGTGCTTTGACTGCCCGGTGTTGGCACCAAGCACCCTCAGACCGCCGACAAGCACCGTCAGCTCCGGCGCCGTCAGGCCCAGCAACTGCGCCCGGTCGACCAGCATGGCTTCGACCGACATGGGCTGCTTGCCCCTGACATAGTTGCGGAAGCCGTCGACTTTCGGCTCCAGCGGGGCAAAGGAGTGGACGTCCGTCTGCTCCTGCGAGGCATCCATGCGGCCTGGCGTGAACGGCACCTTCACGTCGTTGCCGCCATCCTTCGCGGCCTTCTCGACCGCGGCAACGCCACCGAGCACGATCAGGTCGGCCAGCGAGACCTTCTTGCCACCGGCATTGAACTCCTTCTGGATGGCTTCGAGCTTGGCCAGCACCTTCGACAATTGGGCCGGCTCATTGACGGCCCAGTCCTTCTGCGGTGCCAACCGGATGCGGGCGCCGTTGGCGCCGCCGCGCTTGTCGGAGTTGCGGAAGGTCGAAGCCGAGGCCCAGGCTGTCGAGACCAGTTCGGAAACCGACAGGCCGGAGGCCAGGATCTTGGCCTTCAGCGATGCGATGTCCTGGTCGCTGACCAGTTCATGATCGATCGCGGGGATCGGGTCCTGCCAGATCAGCTCTTCCTTCGGCACCAACGGGCCGAGATAGCGCACGACCGGACCCATGTCGCGGTGGGTCAGCTTGAACCAGGCGCGGGCGAAGGCATCGGCGAACTGGTCCGGATGCTCGTGGAAACGACGCGAGATCTTCTCGTAGGCCGGGTCCGCCCGCAGCGCGAGGTCGGTGGTCAGCATGGCCGGCGCGTGACGCTTCGAGGGATTGTGCGCATCCGGCACCGTGCCGGCACCGGCGCCAGCCTTCGGCGTCCACTGATGGGCGCCGGCCGGACTCTTGGTCAGTTCCCATTCATAGTTGAACAAATTGTTGAAGAAGTTGTTGCTCCACTTGGTCGGCGTCGTCGTCCAGGTGACTTCGAGGCCCGAGGTGATGGCGTCGCCGGCAATGCCTGAGGCATGCTTGCTCGACCAGCCGAGACCCTGCGCCTCGATGCCGGCGCCTTCGGGTTCGGCACCGACCAGCGAGGCATCGCCGGCGCCATGGGTCTTGCCGAAAGTGTGACCGCCGGCGATCAGCGCCACGGTTTCCTCGTCGTTCATGGCCATGCGCGCGAAGGTTTCCCTGATGTCGCGGGCCGAGGCCAGCGGATCGGGCTTGCCGTTCGGGCCTTCCGGATTGACGTAGATCAGGCCCATCTGCACGGCGCCGAGATGGCCGCGAAGCTCACGGTCGCCCGAATAGCGCTCGTCGCCGAGCCACTTGGTTTCGGAACCCCAGTCCACGTCCTGCTCTGGCTCCCAGACATCGGCGCGGCCGCCGGCGAAGCCGAAGGTCTTGAAGCCCATCGATTCCAGGGCGACGTTGCCGGTGAGGATCAACAGGTCGGCCCAGGAAATCTTGCGGCCATATTTCTGCTTGACCGGCCAGAGCAGGCGGCGCGCCTTGTCGAGATTGGCATTATCCGGCCAGCTGTTGAGCGGCGCGAAACGCTGCTGGCCCGCTCCGGCGCCGCCGCGGCCGTCGCCAATGCGGTAGGTTCCGGCGCTGTGCCAGGCCATGCGGATGAACAGCGGCCCGTAATGGCCAAAGTCAGCCGGCCACCAATCCTGCGAGTCCGTCATCACATGGTGCAGATCCTTGATGACCGCATCGAGATCGAGGCTTGCGAATTCCTTGGCATAGTCGAAGTCCTCGCCCATCGGGTCGGACAGGTTCGACTGCTGGTGGAGAACGCCGAGGTCAAGCTGGTTCGGCCACCAGTCACGGTTGGTCCGGCCGGCGGATCCATGCGCCACGGGGCATTTGCCCGCGCTGTTATCGTCGGTTTTCGCGTCCATCTCTCACTCCAATTTTGCCGAGGTTTGATTTTGCCGAGGTTGATTTTTGCCGAGATTTTGGGGGCGGCCGGCGGCCCGCGCCAATCTGGAACGGTTCGAGACTAGGCCACACTGGCGATAAAAACAAATTGCCTTTCCTGTTTATTTCGATAGGATTTTCTTATGACAGGCTTGACTGCATGATCGGATTGACAGTTCGCCAGATGCACTATTTCGACGCGCTGGCGCAAACGCTGCATTTCGGGCGCGCGGCGAAACTTGCCGGCGTCAGCCAGCCGGCGCTGTCTTCCCAGATCGCCGAAATGGAGCAACGGCTGAACTGCCGGCTGTTCGAACGCGGGGGCAGGTCGGTGCGCATGACGGACGAAGCGATCACTCTGTTGCCGCGCATCGAGCGCATCCTGGCTGACATACGTGACGTGGAAACGACGGCCCGGCGCGGCCGCACGGCGATGGAGGGACGCTTCCGGCTGGGCATCATCCCGACCGTCGCGCCCTATCTTCTGCCGCGCGCCCTGCCCGAACTGAAGAAACATTTCCCGGCCTTGCTGCTCGAATTGCGCGAGGCGGTCACCACCTCCCTGGTCGAGGACACCGCATCGCGAAAACTCGATGCCTTCATCGCCGCACTTCCGCTCGACCATCCCGGGCTGATCACCGAGGCGCTGTTTCCCGACCGGTTCTTCCTGGCCGTGCCATCAGGCGATCCAGCCTTTGCCTCGCCGCCGGTTCCACCCGAGAGCCCGGCGCTGGAGAGACTGATGCTGCTGGAAGAAGGCCATTGCCTGCGCGAACAGGCGCTGGCCGTCTGCGGCAATGTGCGGCCGGTGGCGATGGCAAGCTACGGCGCCACCAGCCTGACGACGCTCCTGCAGATGGTGGCGCACGGGCTCGGCGTCACACTCATCCCCGAAATGGCGGTCGTCCCCGCCGGCACTATCCCCGACCTCAAGATCGTGCCGTTCCAGGAGCCGATGCCGCAGCGCATGATCTGCCTTGCCTGGCGGCGCAACAATGCGCGGCATGGCGAATGCGTCGAGCTGGCGAAGATTATCCGGGGCCTCGGCGCGGCGGTGCTGGCTGGCTGAGAGCCGGTCTAACCGGCGCTACAGAACCCTGGACAGGAACTCGCGGGTGCGCGGCGATGTCGGATTGGCGATCATCTCGCGCGGCGCGCCGCGTTCGACGATCACGCCGCCGTCCATGAAAACGAGCTGGTCGCCGATCTCACGGGCGAAGCCGATCTCATGGGTGACGACGACCATCGTCATGCCGCTCTCGGCAAGGTCGCGCATGACCTGCAGAACTTCGCCGACCAGTTCCGGATCGAGCGCCGAGGTCGGCTCGTCGAAGAGCAGCACCTTGGGCTTCATCGCCATGGCGCGCGCGATCGCGACACGCTGCTGCTGACCGCCGGACAGTTCGCGCGGATAGCGGTCGACCTTGTCGGCGAGGCCGACACGCCGCAGCAGCACCTCCGCCTCGGCCTTCGCCTGGTCCAGCGGGATTCGCCGCACCTGCGTCGGCGCCTCGATCAGGTTCTCCATCACGGTCATGTGCGAGAACAGGTTGAACGACTGGAACAGCATGCCGATCTCGGCGCGGCGCCGGCACAGAAGATCGTCCTTCACCTCATAGAGCTTGTCGCCCTGGAGGTCGTAGCCGACGAACTGGCTGTCGACGAGCAGGATGCCGCCGCTGAGCTTTTCCAAATGGTTGATGCAGCGCAGGAACGTGCTCTTGCCGGATCCGGACGGACCAATGATGCAGGCGACCGATCCCTCCGGCACATCGAGGTCGACGCCTTTGAGAACTTCAAGCTGGCCATAGGTTTTGCGCACGCCGCGCGCGAACACCATGGAATCGGCCGGCACGCCGAAGCGGGCACGATTTTCGGATTTCACATCGCTCATCGGGCAAGGCCGCGCAGGCTGATGGCGTTGAGCAAGGCGCGCATCGTCAGGGGGTCGCGGCGGATATCGCTGCGGCCGAAATGGCGCTCCAGGAAATGCTGCCCGACCGACATGATGCTGACCACGGCGAGATACCAGAAGGCGACCACGATCAGCAGCGGGATCGTCTCGAAGGTGCGCGCGTAGATGCTCTGCGCGGTGTAGAACAGGTCATCGACGGCGATGAACGTCACCAGCGAGGTCATCTTCAGGAGGTTGATCGCTTCATTGCCGGTCGGCGGCAGCACGAAGCGCATGGCTTGCGGCAAGGTGATGCGCTTCAGGATCATGCGATAAGGCATGCCGAGCGCGCTCGCCGCTTCCGACTGGCCGGACGGCACCGACTTGATGCCGGCGCGGATGATCTCGGCCATGTAGCCGGCCTCGCACAGCGAAAGCGCGACGACGGCAGAGAAGAACGGGGTCATGAAATCATTGGTGCGCACGGAAAACAGCGTGCCCAGGAACGGCAGCGTCAGCGAGATCTCGCGCACCAGCAGCGACAGGTTGAACCAAAAGATCAGCTGGATCAGCGCGGGCACGCCGCGGAAGAACCAGACATAGACGCCGGAAAAGGCGCGCAGCACCGGGCTCGGCGACACCCGCATGATGGCGATGACGGTGCCGACCACGATCGCCAGCACCATGATGATGACGGTAAGCATCAGCGTGTTGCCGAGGCCGCGCATGATCGAGGGATGGAACAGGTAGCCGGCTGCCGTGCCCCAGGCAAAGGCCGGGTTGCTGGCGAAAGCGCGAATGATCAGGAAGGCCAGCAGCAGGGCGAACGCCGTGCCGATCCAGATGCCATAGCGGCGCTGCGGCACGACGATCAGCCGTGACACGGCGGCGGCGGCGCCCGGCTCGATGCCGATCTCGGTCGGGTGGGCCACGCCCATCGGATGTCTCCAGGTTGCGGGCCGGCGCCTGATGAAGCATCAGACGCCGGTAGTCTCTATTCGGCGCGAAGCGCGTCCATGGAGCCAACGAAATACGGTTCCTTGATCGCGTAGGCACCCATGCCGTACTTCTCTAGGATAGCCTTGTACGTGCCGTTCTTGAACAGCTCGGCAAGTGCCGCCACCATCATGCCGGCGGTCTCCTTGTCGTCCTTGGCGATCGCCATGCCGAGTGGCGCGACTTCATAAAGCGTCGGCAGGACCACCAGTTGCCCTTTGCTCGTCACCTCGAAATAGCTCGATGCCGTGGCATCGTCCATACGCCCGTCGACGCGGTCCGAAAGCACAGCCTGGACGATATCGGTAGAGGAATTGAACACCGACTTTTCGATCGCCTTCTGGCCCTTGTCGGTGCATTCCTTGCCGAGCTTGTCGACCAGGAAATCCGAAGCACTGCCGGCCGAGACGCCTATGCGCTTGCCACAAAGCGGCGTGTCGCCGCTGAAGCTCGCCTTCTTGTCGGGTGACGTCGATACGGCGAGGCCCGCTTTCAGGAACATGACGAAATCGACCTGCTTCAGGCGCTCCGGCGTGGCCGAGAAGGTCTCCCAGGCGATCTTAAAGCGGCCGGCCGCGAGGCCCGGGATCGTCGACGGAAACGGCGTGCGCTGGATATCGAGCTTGGCGTCGACGAGCTTGGCCACCTCGCCAGCGAGTTCGATGATGATGCCGGTCTGCTTGCCGTCGGCGTCGAGATATTCGAACGGCGCGAAGTCCAGCGTGTTGGCGACGGCGAGCGTTCCGCTCTGTTTCACCTCAGCCGATTTCGGCACATCGGCGGCTTTGGAAACCCCACCCCAGACGGTGGCGGAGACCGCCAGCGCGAGACTGGTCATTCGCAGATATCTGTTCATTGCTGTTCCCCTTTCTTGTGCTTGTTTACGATCTTTGTGGCAGAGCCCGAGCCGGTGGCCGGCGCGGGCTCGGCATTCCTTACGAAGCAGCGGCTTCGGCCGCCTTCTTCTTGCGGTAGTGATAATTCTTGTCGATGCGCTCCATCAGGTAATCGCCATAGAGCACCGGCTCGTATTTCGGCTGTGTGCCGGCCGGCACGCAGACCGGAAGTGCGGCGATCGTTTCATCCATGGACGGATCGAAGAAGAAGGGCTGCGAATAGCGCTCGCGTCCGGAGCGGTTGATGACGCGGTGCGGCGTCGAGACGAACTGGTCGTTGGACCAGCGCGCCAGGATGTCGCCGACATTCATGACGAAGGAATCCGGAACCGGAGGTGCTGGAACCCAGTCACCGGCCTTGTTCTTGACCTCGAGGCCGCCGACATTGTCCTGCGCCAACAGGGTGATGAAGCCATAGTCGGTGTGGGGGGCCGAGCCGAACAGGCCCTCTTCCTGGGGCTGCGTCGGATAGTGCAGCAGCCGCAGGAAGGTCGTCGGCTGCTCGAAATAGCGGTCGAGGCTGTCGGAGGGCAGCCCGAGCGAGAGCGCGATGGCGCGCACCATCTTGCGGGCGAGCGTGCCCATCTCCTGGACATAGCGCTCGAGGGTCTCCCTGAAGCCGGCAAGAGCGGCCTCGTCAGGCCATTGGTTGGGGCCTTGCAGCGGCTTGCCGGCCAAAGCCCGGGGATCGTCGGCGCCGACCTCGTGCATGAAGAAGATCGATTCGCTCTGGTTCGGCTTGCTGACCGCCGCCACGGACGAGGTCACGATGGTCGAGCCGGCAAAGGGCAGGAAGCCGCGGAAATTCTTGTCGATCTTCAGCTTGGCCTTCTCCTCCTCGGGCAAGGCGAAGAAACGCTTGGAGGCCTCGCGGACCGCTTCGACATCGGCGCGCGGAATGGGGTGGCCGGTGACATAGAGGAAGCCGATCGTCTCGAGATAGCGGCGCAGTGTCGCTGCCGTTGCCCGGATCGCGGCTTCGTCGTCGCCATAGAGCGCCGAGACGTCGAGGATCGGAATTTCGGAAAAATCGCCGCGCTCTTGTCCATCCATTTTCGAACACCCTGTCTTGAACATAAGATACAGTACTGTATTTCTACACATCCGAACGGCCTCATCAATAGGCTTTCGATCGCAAAACGAAGGACGCGGCATCATGGCACCACGCAAGATCATCATCGACACCGATCCCGGCCAGGATGACGCCTTCGCCATCCTCTTCGCACTGGGGTCGCCCGATGAACTCGACGTGGTCGGCATCACCACGGTCGGCGGTAACGTGCCGCTTGCACTGACCTCGAAGAACGCGCTCAAGGTCGTCGAGCTTGCAGGGCGGCCGGATGTGCCTGTTTATGCCGGCTGCCCGGCGCCGATGGTGCGCACGCTGATCACCGCCGAATATGTCCACGGCGAAACCGGCCTCGACGGCGCCGACCTTGCCGAACCGGTGACGCCGCTACAGGACGAACACGCGGTCAACTACCTGGTGCGCGCGATCATGGACGCGCCTGAAGGCGAATTGACCGTCTGCACGCTCGGGCCGATGACCAATCTGGCCATGGCGATGACCATGGAGCCGAGGATCGTGCCTCGGCTGCGCGAAGTGGTGCTGATGGGCGGCGGCTTCTTCCAGGGCGGCAACGCCACGCCGGCCGCCGAGTTCAACATCTTCGTCGACCCGCACGCCGCGCACAAGGTGTTCGCCAGCGGCGTGCCGGTGACCATGGCGGGTATCGACTGCACCTACACCGCACTGATGACGCCCGAATGGCTGGACCGCCTGCGCGCCACCGGCAGCCGCGCCGCGATCGAGGCTGCGAACCTGGCCGACTTCTACCGCCAGTACGGCACCCACAAATTCGAGACGCCGGCGCGCCCCATCCACGATGCCTGCGTGACAGGTTATCTCCTGGCGCCGCAAATCTATGAACAGCGCCAGTGCGCGGTGACGGTCGACATTGTCTCGCCGGAGACGATCGGCATGACGGTCGTCGACTGGTGGCATGTCACCGGCCGGCGCAAGAACTGCAATGTGCTGCGGCGCATCGATCCGGCGCCGTTCTTCGAACTCATGCTGGAGCGGATAAGCGCATTGCCCTGAGTTGCGCCTTCCGCGATAGATGGACACTTGATGAGTCGCGAAGCGCATCGGAGCCGGCGAACGGATTGCTGGCGTTGAGCATGGCGATGAAGGTCTTGACCACATGAAAGTCGACAGCGCCCCTGCCAGAGGCAAGAGACCGCCCAAAGCCGCCGCGCCCGCGAAGGCGGCGCGGCAGACGCTGAGCCGCGAGGCCTGGATATCGGCGGCGCGCAAGGTGCTGGAGAAACACGGCATCGGCGAGGTCAAGATCGACCGCCTCGCCAAGCAATTCAAGGTGACGCGCGGCAGCTTTTATTTCCATTTCACCAGCCTGGCCGATCTTCGCGACGGACTGCTGCAGGAATGGCGGGACATCAATTGCCAGCCCTTCTGGGCGATGCGCGAGATACTAGATATAGATGGCCTGCAGTTCTTCACCGACATCGTGCATGTCTGGGTCGACGAGGCCCCGTTCAGTCCCCTGCTCGACCTCGCCGTGCGCGACTGGTCGCGAACTTCGAAAAAGCTGGCGCGGGAGGTCAAGGATATCGACGATCTGCGTATCGAGCTCCTGATCCGCTCCTTCCGCGCCATGGGTTATCCCGAGGACGAGAGCTTGGTCAGGGCCCGCATCACCTATTTCCACCAGATCGGCCAATACGCTCTGTCCTTCAAAGAGGACCCGGCGGTGCGCCGGAGCTACCAGCCGCTGTTCGGCGAAGTGCTGCTCGGCCCGCTGGTCCAGGAGCCGGGTTCAGCGCCGAGGCCGGTGGAAATACGCGGCGGACGGCGATAGCAGGGCGAAGGCGCATCAGCCCGTTGGGGGTATCGCGATGCCGGCATGGTGACTTCCCAACTGCCAGAAGGGTAGCCGGAACCGTTCACGCTCCGCTTCGACGACATGGAAGCCCGCCGCCCGGATCAGGTGCAATGGATCGCGGTTGAGGTGGCAGCCGCCGGCGAGTCGGCCCCAGGACCGGTTCAGACGCTCCTGCCATTTGCGGCAGCGCGGCCCCTCGGCCTGGCCATGCTCGATGAAGATCAGCCGGCCCGTGGGCTTCAGGATGCGCCGGATCTCGGTCAGCGCCGCCTCGGGATCCGGAATGGTGCAGAAGGCATAGGTGACGACGACCGTGTCGGCGAAGGTGTCGATCAACGGCAGTCTTTCACCGCTGGCCCGGATACAGTCGACCTTGAATGGCAAGGAACGGCTCTTCGGTTCGGCCAGGCCGAGCATCGTGCCGTCGGGATCGACGCCGACCAGCCGCTTCACCCTGCCGGCGTCGTAATAGGGAAGGTTCAGGCCAGACCCGAAACCGACCTCGACGACAACGCCATCTGCCCGTGGGATCAGGCGCCGTCGCATATGCGTGAAAGCGCGGGCCGAACAGCCGACGTGGACGAAGTAGGGAGCCATGCAGCGCGCGTACCAGGAGAGACAGGATTGGCACATGTCTCAGCCTCCTTGCCCTGCGCCGGCAGCACCAATAGAGGCGCCACCGGCGGCAACAGGCCCTGCAGTGCAATGGTGGATGAGAGTATTGACCAGTGACATTTCTCGCTCCAAGGGAGTCTCATGATCGGGCCCGATCGGCCCGATGTCGTGGGAATGGATAGAAGGCCGGCGTCCCCTCAGCGTCCCCGCATGGCCGTGGTCGGATCGATGGAGCGATTGGAATTCCGATTTCTGGGTTTTCCGGAGTTCCGCTTGAGCGGCCGGCGGGTGGAACTTGCCTTGCGCAAGGCGGCGGCGCTCCTCATCTACCTGGCCGAGGCCGGCGGACCGGTGGCGCGCGATGTCGTCGCCACGCTTCTGTGGCCCGAGACCGACGAACAGGCCGCTCGCGCCCGCCTTCGGCGGACACTCTATAAAATCCGCATCGCGTTCGGCAGAGAGATCATCGCCGCCACAGGCGCCTCGCTGAGCCTGCACCCGGCCTTGTCCGCCGAGATCGACACCAGGGTTTTCGAGCAGGCCTGCAATTCCCGCTCTCTCGACGAGGCAGCCGACATCTACAACGACGATTATCTCGCCGGCTTCTCGCTGCCGGACAGTCCGGAATTCGAGGAATGGATCTTCTTCCGGCGAGAGACCTTGCGCGGCCGGCTGGTGCAGGCGCTGGAGCGGCTCGTCGAAGCCAAGATCGCCGGCGGCGAGCCGCGCGGCGCGGTCGTTCATGCGACACGGTTGACGGCGCTCGACCCTTTGAGCGAAAGCGCGCACCGCCACCTGATCCATGTCCACCTGGCCGCCGGGGACAGGGCCGCGGCCGAGCGCAAGATTGAGACGTGCATCCGGCTCTTGCGGGACGAACTCGGCGTAGCGCCGGACCCCGCCACGCTAGCCATGCTGCGCGAGCCAACTCAGGACGCTACCGTGGACGTGCCCAGGACGTGCTACGTCGCAGTGGACGGCATTCACATCGCGTACCAGATCGTCGGTAGCGGCCCGACGGACATCGTGCTTGTTCCCGGCTTCATTTCGCATGTCGAGCGTATCTGGGAAGACCCGGGCTGCCGCGTCTGGCTGACCGCGGTTTCGCGCCTGGGTCGCCTGATCCTCTTCGACCGGCGCGGCATGGGGCTTTCAGACCGCGTCGGCGCCCGCCCCACGGTCGAGGCGACGGCGCAGGATATTCTGGCGGTCATGAACGCGGCCGGCAGCGGCCGGGCCTTGCTGGTCGGTGCGTCGGAGGGCGGGCCGGGCTGCATCCGTTTTGCAGTCGAGCATAGCGACCGGCTGAGCGGCCTTGTTCTCTGGGGCTCGCTGGCGAAGGGCAGCCGCGCCCCCGACTATCCCTACGCCTTGACCGTCGCGCAGTATGATCTGTGGAAGCAACGCCTGCTCGCGGGTTGGGGTGGCCCAGCGGAAATCGAAACCTTCGCCCCAAGCCTCACTGGCGACCGTCAGGCGAGGACCTGGTGGGCCGGATTGCTCAGGGCAGCCTCCAGCCCGGGCGCGGTCGCGGGCCTGCTCGAGGCATTACGGGATGCAGATGTCCGTCACCTCCTGGCAAAAGTCTCCGCCCCGACGATGGTCCTCCACCGTTCAGGCGACCGCGCCGTGCGCATCGAGGCCGGGCGGTTCCTCGCGTCCAGGATTCCGGGCGCCCGGTTCATCGAGGTCGACGGCGACGACCACTGGTTCTGGGTCGGCGACCGGCAGTCCCTGCTCGACAGCATCAGTGCCTTCGTACGACGCGGCTGATCCCGCCTCACGCCGTTTTCTGCGCCTCCAGCCCCAACTCTTCCACCATCGCCTGACGCATCAGGAATTTCTGCGGCTTGCCGGTCACCGTCATCGGCAATTCGGTGCGGAAGCGAATGTGGCGCGGTATCTTGTAATGGGCGATCTGGCCCGCACAGAAGGCCTTGATTTCCTGTTCGGTGGCGACCTGGCCGGGTTTGAGCACGATCCAGGCGCACAACTCCTCGCCATATTTGGCATCCGGGATGCCGAAGACCTGCACTTCCCGCACCTTGGGATGACGGTAGAGGAATTCCTCGACCTCCCTGGGATAGACGTTCTCACCGCCGCGGATGACCATGTCCTTGACGCGGCCGACAATGTTGCAATAGCCCTCGGCGTCGATGGTGGCGAGGTCGCCAGTGTGCATCCAGCCGTCGGTGTCGATTGCCTCACGGGTCTTTTCGTCGTCGTCCCAATAGCCTTTCATCACCGAGTAGCCGCGCGTGCAAAGCTCGCCCGGCGCGCCGACGGCAACGGTGGCGCCATCGGCATCGACCGCCTTGACCTCGACATGCGGATGGATGCGCCCGACGGTCGACACGCGCTTTTCCAGCGGATCGTCGGTGCTGCTCTGGAACGAGACCGGACTGGTCTCGGTCATGCCGTAGGCGATGGTCACCTCCGACATATGCATCAGCGACACCACTTTCTTCATCACCTCGATCGGGCATGGCGAGCCGGCCATGATGCCGGTGCGCAGGCTGGAGAGATCGAAGGATGAGAAATCCGGATGGTCGAGCATGCCGACGAACATGGTCGGAACGCCGTAGAGGCCCGTGCAGCGCTCCTGCGCGATCGCTTTCAGCGTCAGGCCGGGATCAAAACCCTCGCAAGGGAAAACCATGGTCGCGCCTTTCGACACACAACCCATCGTGCCCATCGACATGCCGAAGCAATGATAGAGCGGCACCGGGATGCAGAGCCGGTCGTCGACAGTGAGCTTGATGGCCGAAGTGACGAAGTTGCCGTTGTTGACGATGTTCAGATGAGTGAGCGTCGCGCCCTTGGGAGCGCCTGTCGTGCCTGAGGTGAACTGGATGTTGATCGCGTCGCCCGGCTTCAGACCCTCGGAGATGCGGTCGAGGCTGTCATGCTCGTCGCGGCCGGCCATGGCCAGCACGTCGCCGAAATTGAACATGCCTGGCGAGTTCTCCTCGCCCATGCGGATGACGATCCTCAGCGCCGGCAATTTGGCGGCCTTCAGCTTGCCCGGCGTCGCCGTGGCGATTTCCGGCGCCAGCGTCTCGATCATGCCGAGATAGTCCGAGGTCTTGAAGCTCGCCGCCGTCACCAGAGCCTTGCAGCTGACCTTGTTCAGGGCATATTCCAGCTCGGTCAGCCGATAGGCCGGGTTGATGTTGACCAGAATCAGGCCGATGCGGGCGGTGGCGAATTGCGTCACCAGCCATTCCCAGCGGTTGGGCGACCAGATGCCGACGCGATCGCCCTTGCGCAGGCCGAGCGCCAGGAAGCCGGCGGCCAGCGCATCGACGGTGTCCGACAGTTCGCTCCAGGAGAAGCGCTTGTCCTGGCCGACGAAGATTGCGGCATCGAGCGTGCCGTATTTGCTGACGGTATCGGAGAACAGGGCCGGAATGGTCTCCTCCAGCAACGGCACCTTGCGCTCGCCCGAGACATGCGCCTTGCCGTGGACGGGCGCGACAAAGACAATGCCGGAGCGCGCGCCGCGTCCGCGCAGATTGGTGGCGTTCTTCAGCTCGTCGAGATTGACCGGCATCGCTCTCTCCTCCCAGCACGGACCTAGCCTATCAGCCTGCCGGAACGGTGGAAATCCCGCCGATGGTAGTGACACCCCTCCCGCCAGGGAAAGCAGGCTATCCGACCGTCGCCGTCATTTTCGCGGCTATATCCCGGAAGATGGCCTCATCGGCGGCGGAACGATCTTTCTTCGAGGCCACCAGGCAGGCCTGCGACTTCAGCACGACGCCATCGCCCAGCACCTTGAGATGGTTGGCGCGCAGCGTCGAGCCCGTGGTGGTGATGTCGACGATGACGTCGGCAAGGCCGGCCGCCGGCGCGCCTTCGGTGGCGCCGAGGCTTTCGACGATGCGATAGACCTGGATGCCGTGCTTGAGCGAAAAGAACTGCTGCGTCAGCCGCCAGTATTTGGTGGCGATCCTGAGCCGCCGGCCATGGCGCTGGCGGAAATCTGCGGCGACGTCATCGAGATCGGCCATGGTGTCGACATCGAGCCAGATCTCGGGCACCGCGACCACGACATCGGCATGGCCGAAGCCGAGACGGGCGACGATCTCGGCCCGCGCTTCCCAGTCGGCGAGATTTTCCCGCACAAGGTCCTCGCCGGTGATGCCGAGATCGACCGCGCCCTGCCCTATTTCGCCCGATATTTCGGAAGCCGACAGGAAGACCACTTCGACATTGTCCATGCCCTCGACGCGGGCGTGATATTTGCGCTCGTCGCCGGGCAGGCTGACGGCGAGGCCGGCCTTGGCCAGCACCTCCAGCGCCTGCTCCTTGAGCCGGCCCTTGGACGGGATCGCCAGCGTGATCATGGTGCCGTCTCCCGCAACGCCTCGATGCGGTCGAGCCACACCGAGAAGCCGACACCGGGGATCGCGGTCTTGGCGCCGAGCAGCGTCAGCAATCTGTCATAGCGGCCGCCACCGGCCAGGGGACGCTCGCCACTTGCGGCCGCGACTTCGAAGACCACACCGGTGTAATAATCGAGCGGACGGCCGAAGGCGGCGTCGTAGCGGATTTTTCCCGACGGCAAGCCATGCGCCTCGATCGCCTTGGCGCGGGCCGCGAATTTTTCCAGCGCCGCACCCAATGAAAGTCCGGCGCCGGCGGCGAAGGTTTCCAATGCCTGGGCCGCGCCATCGAGCGGCACGTCGATGGCCAGAAAACCTTTCAACGCCGCGAAGGCCTCGTTCGACAGCCGCACGCTGCGCAACTCGGCTTTCTCGATCAGCCGCCGCGCGATGTCCGACGGCGCGCGCCCGGCCGATGCCGACAGGCCGGCCTCCTCCATGCCGCCGGCAATGTGCTGGGAAAGGCCGTCCAGATCGCCGTCGAGGACAAGCGCCGCGACCGGGCCGGAGAGCTGGCCGTTGCGCGGCGGGTTGGCGAGATCGGCGAGTGCCGCCTCCAGCATCGGCGCCGAGCCGAAGGCGCGGGCGAGCCGCATGCGCCATCCGCGCGGGAGCCCAAGCGCCGCCAGCACCGCCTCGAAGATGCCCTGATCACCGAGCGTGACCACCAGCGGCCTGCCGGGCAGCACCAGCGAAAGCAGGGCGTGCGCGTCAGCGACAGAGCGGGCATCCGCTTCAGCCGTGTCGCGGTCGCCGAGATCCTCGATGCCGGCCTGGAAGAATTCGTTGCCGCCCTCGCGGCGCTGGCGAAACACCTCGCCGAGATAGGAATAGCGGCGCGGCGTGCCGGCCTGGCTGGTTATGTGGTCGAGACAGACCGGAATGGTGAATTCAGGCCGCAGGCAGAGCGTCTGCCCGGTCTCGCTCTCGGTCAGGAAGATGCGGCGACGCAGGTCCTCGCCGGCCATGTCGAGGAACGGATCGGCCGGCTGCAGCACGGCAACTTCCACCGCATGCGTGTTGCGGGTTGCGAAGAGCGCGATGATGTCGGTTGATATGGCGGGGTAGCGGGAGGTCATATGCCGCGCCCTTCCCTTCTCCCCCTGTGGGAGAAGGTGGATCGGCGCGCAGCGCCGAGACGGTTGAGGGGTGCGTGTCGGAATGAAGCGTTTGCGTTCCCTGGAACACCCCTCATCCGACCTCGCTTCGCGAGGCCACCTTCTCCCACAAGGGGAGAAGGACAAGAGCGCGCGGCGCTCGTCACTTGGTCCGCTCCTGGGCCTGCGCCGCCAAGATCTTCTTCACTTCGGCGACCAGCTCGCTTTCCGCCACCGTCACCTGCGCCGGGCGCGCGGCGCGCCATTCGGCATTGTCGGTGATTTCGGCGGACATGCGCGCGCCTTCGATCAGGTCCTTGATCTGCAGTTCACCCTTGGCGCGCTCGTCGCCGCCCTGAATGATGGCGACCGGACAGCCGCGACGGTCGGCATATTTGAGCTGCGCCTTCATGCCGGCGCCGCCGAGGTACATTTCGGAGCGGATGCCGGCGGCGCGCAGTTCCGCCACCATCTTCTGGTAGCGGCCGAGGCTTTCCGTGTCCTTGTCCATGACCAGCACGACAACCGGCGCGATCACGTCGGCGCTTCCGAGCTTGCCAAGGTTCTTCAGCGCCGTCATCAGCCTGGAGACGCCGATGGAAAAGCCCGTCGCCGGCACCGGCTCACCGCGGAAGCGTGAGACCAATCCGTCATAGCGGCCGCCGCCACCGACCGAGCCGAAGCGTACGATCTGGCCGTCCTCATTGGGGATCTCGGCCAGCAGTTCGGCCTCGAAGACGGGACCCGTGTAATATTCCAGGCCGCGCACGACGGAACGGTCCATGGCGATGCGGTCCTCGCCGTATCCGGCGGCCCTGACCAAGGCTTCGATCGTCGCGAGTTCGCCGACGCCCTCCTGGTAGACCGTGTTCCCGCTGACGCTGGCATCCTGGCCGGCCTGCGCATTGCGCGCCGTCGCCAGAAGGACGGCCTGGGCTTGAGTATCGTTCAGCCCGGCGCCCTTGGCGAAGTCGCCCTCGCCTTCCTTGCCGCCATCCCAACGCCCTGGGCCAAGCAGAAGCCGGACACCTTCCGCGCCGAGCTTGTCCAGCTTGTCGATGGCACGCAGCACGGTCAGCCGACGACCGGCATTCTCCTCGCCGCCAAGGCCGATTGCTTCCAGCACGCCGTCCAGCACCTTGCGGTTGTTGACGCGGATGACATAGTCGCCGCGCTTGATGCCGAGCGCTTCCATGACGTCGGCCATCATCATCGCCATCTCTGCATCCGCCGCAACGCCCGGCGTGCCGATCGTATCGGCGTCGAACTGCATGAACTGGCGGAAGCGGCCGGGGCCGGGCTTTTCGTTGCGGAACACCCAGCCGGACCGGTAGCTGCGGTATGGCTTGGGCAGGCGTTCGAAATTCTCGGCGACGAAGCGTGCCGTCGGCGCTGTTAGGTCGTAGCGCAGCGACAGCCACTGGTCGTCATCGTCCTGGAAGGAGAACACGCCTTCGTTCGGCCGGTCCTGGTCGGGCAGGAATTTGCCGAGCGCATCGGTGTATTCGATCAGCGGCTGGTCGGCCGGTTCGAAGCCATAGAGCTCATAGACCGAGCGGATCGTCGCCATCATCTTCTCGACGGCGCGGATGTCCTCGGCGCCGCGGTCGGCAAACCCGCGCGGCAGCCGCGCTTTCGTCTTTTCCGATTTGTCGGCCATAATCTGGGCACCCGATGGTTCATGACTTCGTGGCGCGGTAAATCTACCGCGTTCCACAGCGCGCGTTTCCTAACCGATGAAGCCGGGAGCGGCAAGGGTTGGCGCCCCGCGGCGCACCCGACGAGATCAGGAAAAATCGAAACCCTCTGAAACAAAAACACGCCAGAAGTGAAACAATGCCGCCATGAGCGCGGCATCGCGCCGACACAATCGCGGCCGATACAGCGCATCGAAACGAAGGGGTTCGGGACATGACCAGTGCAACGGAATTCCAGGCCAACGGCGAGGCCGGTGAACTGCCCACACGCTTGCGCCCTGCGGGCACCCATGCACCGAAAATGGCTGGCCAGGCGGCCGGGCCGTTCGATGTACCCGCCGACACCGGCAAGGGATCTTCCCTGCGCGACGCCCTGGTGACCGGCCTGCTGGTGATCTATCCGACAGTGGCCACCGTGGCGGCAATCGTCGCCGGGCTGTTCCTGGCCGGCGCCAACGGCACCTGAAACCGTCCGTTTCGCTGGATGCGATTTTCATTCTTGATCAGGGGATTGAGCATGCGACTGGGCTACGCATACGCGCTTGGCTGCGCGTTTTTACTTGGGGCGGCCAATCCGGCCAGCGCCGCAGGCTGCAAGCCGGGGGACGCGGGCCTTGCCGGCCATTACTACCTGCGCGGCGTCATGGAGGTCGGCTCCGAACTGCTGCTGAAGAAGGACGGCAGCTTCGAGTTCATGCTCGCCTATGGCGCCAATGACCAGTACGGTAAGGGCTGTTGGGTGAAAAAGGGCTCGACGGTCGAGGTCATCCCCGCCGGACGCAGTTCGGCATCGACGCATCATACGCCCGACGACAGCGGTTTCAGCGGCCTTGTGCTGAGCATTTCAGGCCGCAGCCTGGTGTGGGACATCAATGGCAGCGGGCACAAGGGACGTTTCGAGAAGTGAGGGCAGTGCGACACCTGGCAAGGTCGGCGCCGCCCCTCATCCGGCCTTCGGCCACCTTTGTATCTACACGAGAGAGATTTCGTGGGATTGAAGCGATTGAGCCAAGGTCCGGGCGGCCGCCCGGACCTTGGCTTGGCGAAGTCGCCCGTACCACCTGAGGTTACAGCCGCGGGAGAGCTTGGGA
>NZ_SRUT01000058.1:0-434 GCF_004791315.1 Mesorhizobium sp. M8A.F.Ca.ET.208.01.1.1 | reverse complement strand
GTCTGTGATCACTGCCACGACACGGCCGCCCCATTCGACCCGATAGCCTATACAGCCACCGGGATGGGTGAGACTGCCGGTCCGGATCACCACCCCTTCGCGCGGCCGAAGCACGTCTCCTGATACGAAATCGCGGTAGTCGAGGCTTGCCTTGCAGACGTCCAGTCGCACCGGAAACCAAGGCGGCCGCATGAACTCATCGACAATCTGCCGGGTCGTCATGCGTCCTGCAAGATGCCCGGACCAAAGCCTGACTTTGACGCTACGGTCGTAGATCGGCTTAAAAGCCGGCAGCCCGATGATGTGGTCGTAATGGCAGTGGGTGAAGGACAGGTCGAAATCGGTTACGCCCGACGCCCGAAGCGCTCGGCCGGCAGGCCGCAGGCCAGAGCCCGCGTCGAACAGAAGCGTATGCTTACCGCATCGCATCTCAA
>NZ_SRUT01000057.1:0-434 GCF_004791315.1 Mesorhizobium sp. M8A.F.Ca.ET.208.01.1.1 | reverse complement strand
GAAGGAAAGCTGCATGCGCGCCAGGCTTCCCTGCGGCGCCTTGGCGTGTTGCGCCTCCATGCCGACGAGTTCGGCGTCGCGCTCGGTCTGGCGCTTGACCTGCGTCAGCAGCAGCCATGCCCTTGCCATGGCGGGAGCGATCGCCAGCGCCTGCCGGGCGAGGTCGGCCGCCTCGTCCAGCTTGCCCTTCTCCATCATGCCGACGCCCAGTCCGTACAGCAGGTCGGCGTCCTTCGGCCGGATCGCCAGCGCCTCGCGGAACACCGCGATCGCCTCGTCCAGCCGCCCCGCCTCCTGCAGCGTCTCGGCCAGCCCGATGCGGGCGCGCACATGGAACGGATTGCGGCCGATCGTGCCGCGATAGATGTCTTCGGCGCCCTCGAACTGGCCGAGTTGCTTCAGCGCCGAGCCGAGATTGTCGCGCACCGCCAGCT
>NZ_SRUT01000056.1:0-438 GCF_004791315.1 Mesorhizobium sp. M8A.F.Ca.ET.208.01.1.1 | reverse complement strand
CGACATGACCGGAAAAACCTGGGCCTATGAGGATTTCGTCGAGGGCGCCTCGCTCGACCTCGGCAGCAAGGACGTCAGTGCTGCCGAAATCATCGAATTCGCCGAGGAGTTCGCCCCGCAGCCGATGCATCTCGACGAGGAAGCCGGCAAGGCGAGCATCCTAGGCGGGCTTTCGGCTTCGGGCTGGCACACCTGCGCGATGTTCATGCGCATGCTGTGCGACGCCTTCCTGCTGGACTCGACCTCGCAGGGCTCGCCAGGCATCGAGCATGTGAAATGGAAGAAGCCGGTTCTGGCCGGCGACCGTCTCACCGGCAAGCTCACCATCCTGGCCAAGCGTCAGTCGAAATCGAGACCGACTGCGAGGTGTCGAGGAGGTGATCCGGTCGATCGAGGAACGCTGCTGAGGAGCCGCCATTCCTGCGCTAAGCGTTCCAG
>NZ_SRUT01000055.1:0-441 GCF_004791315.1 Mesorhizobium sp. M8A.F.Ca.ET.208.01.1.1 | reverse complement strand
ATCGCTGGGCGCGATCCAGATCGAAGTCGGCCAGGACGTCAGTGACATGGCGGTAGCGATCCGCCAGGTGGCGCCGAAGGCTCGCATCGAGATCGGCTCCATCAACGGCAAGATCCGGCTTTCCGGCCACGTCAAGGATGCTGCAACGCTGGCGTCCATCGTCGAGGTCACCCAGCAATATGGTCCAGACGCGATCATTAACGCCGTCACTATCGACGACAGCGAGCAGGTCAATCTGTCCGTCCGCATCCTGGAAGCCAAGCGCAATGCTGGCCGAGATCTTGGGGTGTCGTTCAGAAGCACGAATAGCAGGGGCACGACTCGAACCGGTACGGGCGATGCGGCAGTCGATAAGGACAATGTGGTGCTCGGCCCAGGAGATATCCTCTCTGGCCTTTTGTCGAACACTAGCCCATTTGCAGCGCTGATAACGAGGGTAAT
>NZ_SRUT01000054.1:0-442 GCF_004791315.1 Mesorhizobium sp. M8A.F.Ca.ET.208.01.1.1 | reverse complement strand
GCCCGAAGCCGGCTTCCGGTACGACGCGAGCGGTGTGTCGAAAGCCCCCGCCTCGCCGCCGAGCAAGAACGGCATCACGCGCTTCTCGCTGCCGCTGGTTCCGGAAGGGCCGGAAGCGAGGCCGGTGGTCGCGATGGACTACAATCTCTATGTCCGGCATTCGGGCGGCTTCGAGAGGCCGTCCATGGCGAACGTGTTCGCCGGCCGCACCTACGACGCGTTCCGCGCCGCCTTCGACGCCCAGTACAATGGCAAGCGCATGCCGCTGGAGTTGGGCTTTCACTTCACCCAGATGAATGACGGCGCCTACTGGAACGCGCTGGAGCGCTTTGCCGACGAGGTCTGCGTCATGCAGCAGGTCGAGTGCATCAGCTTCCGCGACTATGTCGAGCGGCAGCGAGGCGGCGCCGCGCAAAGGGTCGCGGCGGGCGGCTGAGCGCCC
>NZ_SRUT01000053.1:0-443 GCF_004791315.1 Mesorhizobium sp. M8A.F.Ca.ET.208.01.1.1 | reverse complement strand
GGGCGATGGCCTGGTAGTTGGGGCCGAAGTCGGCGGGCGCCGGGTTGTGCTGTCCCCGATTTTGCTCCCTCTGCGTGGTGTAGGGGTCCTCGTACCAGCGGGGCGACCCATAAGGCTGCGCGGCGGCATAGCGTGGCTCGGCGGCCGGTCGCCGCGGATCGGGGCGCTCGGGCGTATCGGTGCGGGTCCGTTCCAGCCGCTGCTCAAGCGTTTCGAGCGAGCGGTTCAGCTCCTCCAGCGAGGTGTGCGGCAGACGTTGTCTGCCGGCGTTGAGTGTATCGAGATAGGACCGCTTGGTGTTCATCGATGCGCCCGTGTCCAGAATGGCCGGCCTTGGCCGGCTCCCAAAGTCCTGCCGGGAACGATGCGGCCGCGCGGTTCTGCTGCGGCGGAAGACAGGCTTCCCGGGTTTTCACCCGCGCTTCGAAAAACCGTGAAGAATT
>NZ_SRUT01000052.1:0-445 GCF_004791315.1 Mesorhizobium sp. M8A.F.Ca.ET.208.01.1.1 | reverse complement strand
TACCGGACTTGGAAAAGAGATTGCATTAAATGAAATTGACTGTTTTAATGATGAACTTGGTAAACCATGTATCAATTATGATGGTTTTATAGTTCATGTAAGTATTTCACACACAGAATACTACGCGGTGAGTCAAGTCATTATAGAAAAATAAAACTATTTTAATATAAAGATTTGGCTATCTTTATTTAATTGTTATAAACTTAACTTAATGTATGTCAAAGCGTAATTTTATTTTTTGAAATGGAGGTCTCGTTTCATGACTGATAAGTATTATAGATCCACCTATTTAAACTTAGATTTAAATGCAATTGTGGCAAATTTTCAAGTTTTTCAAAAATTACATCCAAATAAAACGGTGATGCCAATCGTAAAAGCAAATGCTTATGGGCTTGGCAGTGTGAAAATAGCGCGTCATCTAATGGATCATGGGGCTGATTTTTTT
>NZ_SRUT01000051.1:0-450 GCF_004791315.1 Mesorhizobium sp. M8A.F.Ca.ET.208.01.1.1 | reverse complement strand
CTGGTCACCGGCTACGCGCTGGGCGTCGTCTTCGGCGCGCCGATCGTTGCCATGGCCACTGCGCAATTGCCCCGCAAGCCGGTGTTGGTCGGGCTCACGGCTTCATTCGTCGTCGGCAACCTGTTCTGCGCCATCGCGCCTGATTACTGGACGCTGATGGCCGCGCGTGTCTTCACCGCTCTTGGGCACGGGGCTTTCTTCGGCATCGGCTCGGTCGTTGCGGCCAGCCTGGTCCCGCGCAACAAACGCGCCAGCGCCATGGCGCTGATGTTTGCCGGGCTGACGCTTTCCAACATCCTCGGCGTTCCCGCTGGCACGGCGCTCGGCGAGGCTTTCGGCTGGCGGGCCACCTTCTTGGCCGTGGTCGGCATCGGCCTTATCTCGGTCGCTGCCATCGCCTGGCTGGTGCCCGCGGATGTCGCTGAACCGAGCGGTGGCGGCCTGCGCGGC
>NZ_SRUT01000050.1:0-477 GCF_004791315.1 Mesorhizobium sp. M8A.F.Ca.ET.208.01.1.1 | reverse complement strand
TAGTGGGGAGCCCACAGCGCGCGGCGTCCCAACGCGCGCTCGAAATGGCCAATCGTGGTCATGGCAACGGCGTAGACCATCTGCTGGTGGAACTGCGGATTGCCTTCCGACGGCGTCAGGCCATCCTGGGCGAGCAAGATCTTGTCATTGAGGTCGACCGGATCGTAGACGCGGTTGGACGCCGGATCGACGTCGACGACTTCGAGATATTCGCCGATCGGGCCGGGCAACAGCGCCTTTGCAGGCGGCGGCCCGTCGTCCCAGGGAACGGAAAGGGTCGCCTGAAAGACAGATACGGAATCCAGTTGCTTGGCGATGGAAGGGTCGAGCGCGTAGATGCGCAGGCGACGCTTCGGTGATGCCGCGCGTCCCGTCCTCCAACACCAACGCGCCGACCATCATGGTCGGCGAAAAGGGCGCCGACCTGATCCTCGGCCGCGAGCCGCTGCCGCCGGCTGTGTTCAAGGGCAACCAGGC
>NZ_SRUT01000049.1:0-480 GCF_004791315.1 Mesorhizobium sp. M8A.F.Ca.ET.208.01.1.1 | reverse complement strand
ATCGACATGGTGCGATCGCGTAAGCCCCTTGGCAGGCGCACCCGAGGCCTTATTTCGAACTCGGATGGGGCGACCTCTTTGGAGATCGCCATGGGCAATAAATATCCGTTCGTTGAAGACACCCTTGGCAAAAATATCTTTCAGTGCACGCGCCGCGCCGTTCTCGACGTCGCCGAGTTGATAGAGCGGCTCGCATTGGGGGCTGATCAATGATCGGAACCTGCAGTTCACCAACCATGCGATGACGCCGAGCAGCGGAAGGGGTGGACGCCGTGTCCGTAGCAGTGGCCCGACAGTTCCGCGTTGGGGGCGTTGAGTTTGAACCGCCGGGCCTAACCGACTCGGTGCGGAGAGTCGGCTAACGTAGAGGCTAAATTAGCATCCTTGCATTAATATACATTTTTATGCCTTTTCCACCGGTTTCGCAAGGAACTCGCCGGGCGAGGCCCCCAACTACAGCCTCAAGCCCGACGAGCTGCC
>NZ_SRUT01000004.1:71525-494320 GCF_004791315.1 Mesorhizobium sp. M8A.F.Ca.ET.208.01.1.1 | reverse complement strand
GGAAAGCCCAAAATGCTCATCCGCATCGCACTCGCCAGAAAACTTCTCGTCATCCTCAACGCAAAAGCACGCGACGCGAGAAGCGAATTCGCAAATGCAACTTGACACCCCAGATAGTCGCTCTCCCCCGATCGACGGGGGAGAGGAAAGGCGCCAGGCCTTTTTAGCCGTCAACTCGCGTCCAGCAACGCTCCCTTCCTTTCCCTCCGGAGGGGGGAAAGGTGGCGCTGCGAAGCAGCGACGGATTGGGGGAACCACGTGGCAATCAAGCCTCGGGCCGATCACGCCAGTCACAGAAGATGTGTTCATAGCGTAGCCAAAGCGGGGGCGAGGAACCCAAGCTGGCCTGGCCAGCACCGGCAATTTGTCGGCTAAGCCGTAGCTACGGGAAAACTCACCACCACGGCGAGGCCGGGCTTACGGTCCTCAAGCGCGATGGTCGCGCCGTGCAGATCGGCGATGGCCCGGACGAGGCTGAGGCCAAGGCCGCTGCCGGGCGTCGACCGGCTGTGATCCAGCCGGTAGAGCCGCTGAAACACTTTTTCGCGCTCGCCCGGAGGAATACCGGGGCCATTGTCGGCGACGCTGGCAAGGACACGCTCGCCCCGACGCGTCACCGTCAGGTTGATGGTCGTGCCGGGAGGGCAATGGCGCAGCGCGTTCTCGACCAGATTGGCGAACATCTGCGTCAACAGTTCCCGGTCGCCATGGACCCGGTCCACCATTTCGTTCAGCTGCGTGGGCGACAGCACCTTCCCGTCATCCTCGGCCACTTCGGTGTAGATCTCGGCAATGGTCCGCAGGATCTCGCCGAGATCGACATCGGTGAAGCGCGCCTTGCGCGCGCCGGCCTCGATCTGGGCGATCCGCAGCAGCGCATCGAAAGTCTCGTTGATCTGGTGGCCTTCGGAACGCGCGTCGGCCAGATCGTCGGAGACGTCTTGGCGCCGCGCGGCCTTGTCGGCGGCGCTCTCCAGGATCATCTGCAGCCGGTTGAGCGGCGTCTTCAAATCGTGCGCGATGTCGGCGCTGACCTGCTTCATGCCTTCGACCAGCGCCGACAGGCGATCGAGCGCGGCGTTGACCTGGCTGGAGACGATGTCGATGTCATCGTCCTTGCCGGTCAGCGGGATGCGGGTGTCCAGCCGGCCATGCGAGACGTCGACCATGGTGGCGGCAATGCCGTCGAGACGGCGCTGGACGCGCGAGGCGAGCAGGGCGCCGCCGGTGACGGCCAGGCCGGTGATGATCAGGGTCGCCCAGCCGAAGCTCATCAGCATGATCGTTTCCAGCTCCTCCGTCTCGGAGAGGCTGAAGGCGACGGTCAAGGTGTCGGCGCCGACCGAACCGGAATAGGCGCGGTATTCGGTGTCCGGGGGCAGGCCGGGCATCTCGGCGCCGAACATCGAGAAGCCGTCGGGAAGTCCCGCCGCGGTGAAGTTGCCGGCCAGGCGGTTACCGGCCGCGTCGGTCAGCGAAAAGAGCTGCTCCTTCTTCGGGCTGCGCGTGGCGTGGCTCTCCACGGTCTCGACCAGCTCCTTGGGATCGTTGTCGGCATAGGCTGAGGCGATGACGGCGTAGGTTTCCTTGATGGTGTCGTCAAGCTGCTCGGCGAGATCGGCGCTCATCATCTGGTAGACGATCGCGCCCGCCAGCACGAAGGCCAGCATGAACAGGAAGGCGAACGTCAGGGCGAGCCGGAACGGCGTGCTGCGCAGCAGGCGGGTCCATGCCTCCGTCATGCGGAAAGCGGCGCGTGCAGACTGTAGCCGGTGTTGCGGATGGTATGGATGAGCTGGGTTTCGAACGGCTTGTCGACCTTGGCCCGCAACCGGCTGATATGGGTTTCGACGACACTGGTCTTGGGATCGAAATGAAAATCCCAGACGCGCTCCAGAAGCATGGTGCGGGTGATGACGCGGCCCTCGCCGCGCATCAGCACCTCCAGCAGGCTGAACTCCCTCGGCTGCAGGTCGATCGGCTGGCCCTGCCTGACGACGCGCCGCATGATGAGGTCCATCTCCAGGTCGGCAACCTTCAACACCGTCTTCTGCTCCTGCGCCGCCGGCCGCCGGCCGAGCGCATTGATGCGGGCGAGCAGCTCGGAAAAGGCGAAGGGCTTGACCAGATAGTCGTCGCCGCCGGCCTCGAGGCCCTCGACGCGGTCGTCGATGCCGCCGACGGAGGTGAGGAAGATCGCCGGCGTGCGCACGCCCGCGGCGCGAACCGCCTTGACCATCGACAGGCCGTCGAGGCCGGGGATCATGCGGTCGGCGATGATCACGTCGTAGGCGCCGCTGGTCGCCGCGAAAAGCGCGTCATGACCGTCGCGCAGGAGGTCGCAGACATGGCCGGCCTCGGTCAGCCCCCTGACGACGTAATCGGCCGTCCTTTGGTCGTCCTCGACAAGAAGAAGTCGCATCGCTGTTCCGGTTGATTGCCGATGTCGGGGGCAGGCTATCACCGGCACGGGTTGGTTCCTAGGACCGCGGTGAAGCTGGCCGATCCCGCGGCGCTCGCCGCCTGGGTTCAATCCGAGTCCAGCAACATCTCGTCGAGCTCGTCGGCATTCTTTCTCAGCGTCATGTAGAGAACCAGGGCGACGATGCAGCCGAGGAAGACCAGGCTGGTGAAGGTGGTGCCGAAGCCGAGGCCGCCATATTCGACGGGCTGCGACAGCCAATCGCCGAAGGACGCGCCAAGCGGCCGCGTCAGGATGTAGGCGAGCCAGAAGGCCAGGATGCCGTCCAGACGGAGCAGATAGTAGGCGAGAGCGATGAGCGCGATGACGCCGCCGAACAGCAGGCCCGTGGTCAGATAGCCCATGTCGAAGCTCTCGGCGACCAGATCGCCGGCGGCGGTGCCGAGCGAGAAGGTGAAGAGGATCGCCAGCCAGTAGAAGATCTCGCGCCGGGTCGTGAAAATGGTGTGGATCGACAGCGTCCGTTCGGCTGCGTACCAGACCGCGAACGTCGCCGCGAGCACGACGCTGAAAGCAATCGTGGTCGTTTCGAGACGCACGCCGAAAGTGTCGACGAGATTGTCGGTGATCAGCGTGCCGACGACGCTGATCAGCACCACCGCCAGCCAGTAGGCCCAGGGCACGTAGCGCTTCTGCGCGAACTGGGCGACAAGGGCGACGACGAGGACGCCGGTCATGATCAGCGAGGTGACGGTCAGTCCGAGCCCGAGATTGACGGCGAGATAGTCGGCCGCCGTCTCGCCCATGGTGACGGCCATCAGCTTGATCAGCCAGAAATCGAGAGTGACGTCGGGAACCCTGTTTTGGTTTGGTGCGGTGGGAAGCGCGAGCATGGCAGATATCCCGATGTCGATGGTTGCGGTGGCGATCCGGCATCCGGACAATAGGCAAACGGCTTCACCCCAGCCTGTCCGCTGGCATACAAATTCGTAAGGATCGCTGTCGTTGACGCAAAAGGCCTTTACGAAAGCCTCGCGGTGCGCTGATAGAGGGCGAGCGCCTTGTATCCGCCATCAATGGCGTGCCCCAGTGGCCGGGCTCGCACGGAGCGCCCCAGGAAAACCCGAATGACCTACGCCTCCCTCAAGCCGGTTTCGAAGGCTTTCGATCAGCGCAAGCGGCTGATTTTCATCCGCATCGCGGCGGCGCTGGCGGTGCTGCTCCTGTTCCTGACCAAACCGGCGCTCAGCGAAGGCTCGGATGGGCACGAAACGCTCGAACTGGTCGGCTTCTGCCTGGTGCTGATCTGCGTCGTCGGCCGGCTGTGGAGCATCCTCTATGTCGGCGGCAAGAAGAATGAGGAGCTGGTTTCGACGGGACCGTTCTCGATGAGCCAGAACCCGCTCTACTTCTTCTCGACGGTCGGCGCGGTCGGCATCGGCCTGCTCTACGGCTCGCTGGTGGCCGCCGCCGCCCTTGGCGTTGCCAGCTTCCTCATCTTCCGCGTCACGGCGCGCAAGGAAGCCGAATATCTCCTGGGCAAGTTCGGCGCGGCCTATACAGCCTATATCAAGGCGACGCCCCGGTTCTGGCCGAACCCGCTGCTCTACCGCGACAATGACGAGCTGCAGTTCTCGACGCGCGCGCTGCGGCGCACCTTCTTTGACGGACTCTATTTCCTCGCCATCTTCCCGGCCATCGAGCTTATCGAGTATTTGCGGGAGACCGGCGTGATGTTCCCGGCCTTCGTCACGCTTTACTGATCGGCTAGCCGCCCAGCGGATAGGGCATGTAGCCGACGAAGCCTGATATCTTCCAGTTCGCCCCGACCTTCCGGCAAAAATACAGCGTCTGCCATTTCAGCCGGTCGACGCTGCCATCCGCCTTGGCGACGCTGCCGTCGAACTTCTTGTGCAGCACGGCGCGGTCGCCGTCGACATCGATGTCGCGCAGATTGGTGACGCGAAACAGCGCCTCGCGCAGCGGCTCGGCGAATTTGGTCGCCGCCGTCTCCTTGGCCTGGCGCAGCCACTCGTCGCGATAGATTTCCAGCCTGGGGAATTGCAGCCGCCAGGCATCGGCGTTGGCCAGGAAATGCGCGTGCATGCCAAAGAAGCTTTCGGCGACGAAGTCGTTCTCGACCATGGACCAGTCCTGGCCGATGAAGGCGTCGATGTCGCGCCGCACCAGCATCTCCCACAGCGCGTGGCGGTCGGCGTCGCCTGAAGGAAACGGGTTCTTGTCGAAGGTCATTGTCGGGGTCTCCGTCTCGCAAGGGCGTCTGTCCGTCGTGGCGTCGAGCCCGTCCGGCAAGCGCGTACGATGCAAGCGCTTCTGTAATAAAGCAACACGGATTTCGAAGAATGTTGCTTTCCAACAAGGCCCCTATCGGGATCGCCCCGATCGCGGTAAATCTCCCCCAAAGCGGGTGCCGCCTCGGTGCCTCGCCGCGTCATCGGAGGAGCCATCCCGTGCCCAAGCAGACTTTTGGAACGTCCCACGTGCCGCTATCGCCCGCCGTGCGGGCCGGCGATTTCGTCTTTATCTCGGGCCAGGTTCCGGTCGGCGGCAACGGCATCGTGGTCAAGGGTGGCATCACGGAACAGACCGAGCAGGTGCTCGCCAACGTCAAGGCCGCGCTGGCGCTGGCCGGCTGCACGATGGACGACGTGGTCAAGACCACTGTCTGGCTGGAAGACGCGCGCGACTTCGGTGCCTTCAACGCGGTCTATGCCAGGCATTTTCCCAAAAATCCGCCGGCGCGCACCACGGTCGAATCGCGGCTGATGATCGACATCAAGATCGAAGTCGAGGCCGTCGCGTACAGGCCGGCCTGAAAGACGAAGCAACAAGGCGGAGGCATCTCCATGCAATTCGACCTCCTGCTGAAGGGCGGACGGCTGATCGATCCGGCGTCCGGCATCGACGCACCACGCGATGTCGCTATCGCCAATGGCCGTGTCGCCGCGGTCGACGCCGACATCCCCGTGACCAGCGCCGCGCAGGTGGTCGATGCGACCGGTTGCATCGTCGCGCCCGGCCTCGTCGACCTGCACAGCCACGTCTATTGGGGCGGCACCTCGCTCGGCGTCGATGCCGACCGGCTCGCAGCGAAAAGCGGAACCACCACCTTCATCGATGCCGGCAGCGCCGGTGCGGGCAATTTTCTCGGCTTCCGCCGCCATGTCATGGAGCGCTCGAAGGTGCGCATCCTGGCCTATGTCAACGTTTCCTTTGCCGGCATTTTCGGCTTCTCGCAGACGGTGTCGGTCGGCGAATGCAGCGATCTCCGGCTTTGCGAGCCGCGCGAGGTGGTGGCCGCGGCGCGCGAGCACGCCGACGTCGTGGTCGGCGTCAAGGTCCGCTCCGGCAAGCATGCAGGCGGCACCAGCGGCATCGCGCCGGTGGATCTGGCGCTGGAGGCCGCCGACAAAGCCGGACTGCCGCTGATGGCGCATATAGATGAGCCGCCACCCGGCCGCTCCGAAGTGCTGCCGCGCCTGCGCCGGGGCGACATCCTCACCCATTGCTTCCGGCCGTTTCCCAACGCGCCGGTCTTCGCTTCCGGCGCGGTGCGGCCCGACATGCGGCTGGCGCGCGAGCGCGGCGTCATCTTCGATCTCGGCCACGGCATGGGCTCGTTCGACTTCGACGTCGCGCGCGCGATGCTGGCCGAAGGGCTGGCGCCCGACGTCATTTCGAGCGATGTGCATCTCTATTGCGTCGACGGGCCGGCCTTCGACATTCTGGTCTGCATGTCGAAGCTGATGGCGCTCGGCATGCCGGTGGCCGAGGTCTTGCGCGCGGCGACGCAAGCGCCGGCGCGGGCGATCGCCCGGCCGGACCTCGGCACGCTGGCGGTCGGTACCGTCGGCGACGTCGCCGTGCTGCGGCAACGCCCAGGCCGCTTCACCTTCGTCGATGCGGTTGGCGCCTCGCTCACCGCCGATCAGCGGCTGGTATCGGAAGGCATCGTCATCGGCGGCACCTGGTGGCCGAACGAAGCGGCCAACGATGTCGGCGAGACCGAGCGTTTCGCGGCGCATGCGCGACATACGCATGTCGAGGTGGCGGCCCGGCATTTCGGGCACCGGCATGAATGATCAGCCAATCTCCCCCCTCGTGGGGGAGATGCCCGGCAGGGCAGAGGGGGGCGCGAAGGAACGCAAACCCTGGCCATCCTGCGACCTGCAAAGAACCTGTGCCAAGCGCAATCGCAATCGGCTGAGAGGCCGGCGGGACAGCGCCCCCCCTCTGGCCTGCCGGCCATCTCCCCCACGAGGGGGGAGATCAGCAGCTTCACTGCCTAGCGTTACTAGGCTTGCCATAAACCGGCGTATCGATCCCTTCCATCCGCGCCTTGATCTGCAGGGCTACGTACTTCGAATAAAACCGCGACAGCGCCAGATTGCCGCCGTGGAACCACAGCGCTTCCTGCGCCGTCGGTTTCCACATGTTGCGCAATTCGCCTTGCCAGGGGCCGGGGTCGCCCTTGACGCCGGAGCCGAGGCCCCAGCACGGGCCGACCTTGTCGGCGACTTCGCGCGAGACAAGCGCCGCCACATTCTCGTTCATCGACTGGTAGCCGGTGCAGGCGACGATGGCGTCGGCCTCGAGCTCGCTGCCGTCCTCGAACAGGATGCCTTTCGGCGTCAGTGATTTGATGGCGACGCCGCTGCGGATGCCGACCTTGCCGTCGATGATCAGGTCCGAGGCGCCGACATCGATGTAATAGCCCGAGCCGGTGCGGTAGGCCTTCATCAGCAGCCCGGTTTCGTCGTCGCCGAAATCCAACGCGAAGCCGGAGGCGGCGAGCCGTTCATAGAAATCGGCGTCGCGCGCGCGGATGACGTCGTAGAGCGCGCGCTGGCCCTTGGGCACCAGCGCGAACGGCGTCGAGGCGACGATCATGTCGGCCTTTTCCGTGGTGATGCCGCGCGCCAGCGCATCTTCGGAGAAGATTTCGAAGCCGACCTGCATCAGCGTGTCCGACTTGACCACGGTGGTCGGCGAGCGCTGGATCATGGTGACGTCGGCGCCGCTCTCCCAGAGATCGACGCAGACGTCGTGCCCGGAGCTGGCCGCGCCGATGACGGCGACCTTTTTGCCGCGGAATTTCTCGCCACTGGCATACTGGCTGGAATGCAGCAGCTCGCCCTTGAACTGGTCCGCGCCGGGCAGCTCGATCTTGCGCGGCGGACCATAGGCGCCGGTGGCAAAGACGATATGCTTCGGCTTCAGCGTGATGCGCTGGCCGACGCGATCGACCACCACGGTCCATTCTTTCTCCGCCTCGTCGTAACTGGCGCTGAGGCACCTGGTGGCGACCCAGTAATTCAGCTCCATGACGCGCGTGTACATCTCCAGCCAGTCGCCCATCTTGTCCTTGGGCGTGAAGACGGGCCAGTTGTCGGGGAAGGGAATGTAAGGCAGATGGTCGTACCAGACCGGATCGTGCAGCACGAGGGTGCGATAGCGGTTGCGCCAGGAATCGCCCGGCCTTGCATTCTTCTCGATGACAATGGTGGGCACGCCGAGCTGACGCAGCCGTGCGCCGAGCATGATGCCGCCCTGGCCGCCGCCGATGACCAGGCAATAGGGCTGCTCCGAGACGCCGAGCTCGCGCGTCTCGCGTGCCCGCGCCTCCGACCAGGTCTCGCGCTCGGGGTCGGCCTTGTGGCGCACGCCGAGCGGCCGCGCCGGTCCCTTGCGCTCCTCAAACCCCCTGAGGTCGGTCATCGCCGTGAACAGGGTGCGGCAGCGCCCATCGCGCAGCCGCATGATGCCTTGTCCCGTGGCCACCGCCGTTTCGAACGTGAACCAGGCTTCGATGGTGCCTTCATCCGAGGTCGCTTCGCCGGTGATCCGCCAGCCGGTTGGCCTGGTCGTCGCCAAAGTCGACTTCAGCATGCCGGCGATGGCCTCGCGGCCTTCCATGGTGGTGACGTTCCAGGTGAAGGTCAGCAGGTCGCGCCAGTAGCAATCGTCGACGAAGAGGTTGCTTGCGGCGGTCACATCGCCGGCTGCGAGCGCCTGCGCCAGGGATGCGAGCCATGCGGCTGCCTGTTTCGTCGGTGCCATTTCGAGCATGTCTTCCCTCTTTCTTCTTCCTTCTCCCCTTGTGGGAGAAGGTGGATCGGCGCGCAGCGCCGAGACGGATGAGGGGTGCGCCACGGGGTGCCGTCGGTGCCAAGCTGGAACACCCCTCATCCGTCGCCTTCGGCGACACCTTCTCCCACAAGGGGAGAAGGAAGAACGCCTCATCAATCCCCGAGCGGCTCCATTTCCTTGCCCGTGCGGTGAATCTGGGCGTTGTATTTGATGCGGCGGACCGTCTCGCGGGCGGAGCCGTCGAGCTTGTAGGCCGAGGCCACCGCCAAAAGGTCGATCATTGCCAGGAAGGCATAGCGCGAGGCGGTCGGCTTCAGCGTGTCGGGATATTCGGGCACGGCGACCGTCAGCCTGACGTCGCAGGCGCGGGCGAGCTCGGTGTCGGGCGCCGTCACGGCGATCCCGTTGGCGCGGTAGTGCTTGGCGAGTTCGACGGCCTCGATCACTTCGCGCGTGCGCCCGGTCGCCGAGATGGCGATCACCAGGTCGCCAGGCTTCAGCGTCGAGGCGGTCATGCGCATCAGGTAGGGATCGCACTGGGCGCTGATCGAGATGCCATAGCGAAACAGCCGGTACTGGGTTTCCTGCGCCAGCGCCGAAGAGCTGCCGCCGAGCCCGAACACGGTGACCTGCCGGGCCCGGGCGATCAGCTCGGCCGCCTTTTCCAGCTCACCCGGATCGAGCTGCCGCTCGGCCTCCTGCAATGCCCGGCGCGCTTCGCCGAACACGGCGTTCCAGAACGGCATGCCGGTATCGCCCTCCCTGGCCGGCGAGGTGTCCAGATAGAGCGCGCCGACGACGAGGCTCTGTGCCAGCTTCAGCTTGAAGTCGCGCACGCCCTCGCAGCCGATGGCGCGGCAGAAACGGGTCACCGTCGGCTCGCTGACGCCGGCGCGCTGGGCAAGGGCGGCGTTGGAGGCGTCGACCGCGTATTTGACGTTTTCGAGCACGACATCGGCGACGCGGCGTTCGGCCGGGCGCAATTCCGCGTAGGAATCCTTGACGAGCGAGATGATGTCGGGAATGCGCCGGACAGGCTCGTCCCCGGCCCCCCCTTCGTCCACGATCGGATGGCTGGCAGCTTCGGTCATGAAGGCGGTCTTCCCTAGCCCGTTTTCGACCTGACCTCTTATCATGTTTGCACGCCGTCGTTCCATGCGCCCGGCACTGTTGCAACCGATGCGTGCCGCAAGGACGGCACCGCGTGCGCTTGTCTAACTATGTAGGAAAGCAACACGGATTTCAAGGCAAAGAAAATATTATAAAAACAACCGGCTAACACATATCCTAGATTCTGATGATACGCTTACCACCACCGGCGCTTGACAGCAAAGTAGGATAGTTACACACTGATTTCTGGCAGTCGGATGACCTATTGGATCATCACGCAATCTCCGAGGGGCGGATGAACGCGGGCGAAGCAACAACGCCGAAGCTTGGCGTGCAGGCAGCGACCAAGATCTATCACACGGCGTCCGGCGACCTCCTGGCGCTGGACCGCTGCAGCCTTGACGTCAGGGCCAATGAAATCGTCTCGATCGTCGGCCCGTCGGGTTGCGGCAAGACCACGCTTCTGTGGTCGATGTCGGGCCTGCACGGCCTGACCGGCGGCGAGATCCGGCTCGACGGCAAGGCGATCACCGGGCCGCATCCCGATATCGGCATCGTGTTCCAGGAAGCCAACCTTCTGCCGTGGCGCAATCTCGACGCCAACATCCGCTTTCCCTTCGAGATCAAGGGCGAAAAACCCGACCGCGCCTGGATCGCGCATCTCCTGAACCGGGTCGGCCTCGACGGTTTCGGCGGCAAGTTCCCGCGCGAGCTCTCGGGCGGCATGCAGCAGCGCGCGGCGATCGTGCGGGCGCTGGCGCTGAAGCCTTCGGTGCTGTTGATGGACGAGCCGTTCGGCGCGCTCGACAGCTTTACCCGCGAGGAGATGAACCGGCTGGTCGAGGAGATCTGGCTCGACACCAAGACCACCATCGTCTTCATCACCCACTCGATCGAGGAAGCGATTTTTCTCTCCGACCGCGTGGTGGTGCTGAGCGCGCGGCCGGGCAAAGTCGCCAAGGAATATCGCGTGCCGTTCGCGCGGCCGCGTTCGCTGGAGATCATGGCGACGAAGGAGGTTTTCGACCTCACCAACCGGATCAAGATGGACATTGTCGGCGAGCGCACCAGGCCGAAGGCGCCGGAACGCCCGAGCGCCGAGATCGTGAGGATCAGGCCGTGAGCGACGCCATTCCCGAATTCTCCAAGTCGAAATCAGGTGATGGACAGGACGTCAGCCTGACCAACCTCTCGGCCTTCGCCAGTGGCCCCGGCATCAAGTCCGGGAAAGAGGTGGCGGCCATCCTCGCCGTCGCCGTCATCATCATCGGCGGCATCGAACTGGCGCTGCGGCTGTTTCACGTGCCGCTCTACATCATGCCGCCGCCGAGCTCGATCGGCTATGCGCTGTTCGACGAGTTTCCGCTGATCGCGCCGCATCTTGGCTACACGCTGGTCGAGCTGGTGTCCGGCTTTGCCATCGGCGCGGTGATCGGGCTGGTGCTGGCCGCCGTCATCACCCAGTTCCCCTTCGCGGAAAAGATCGTCGCGCCCTACATATTGCTGCTCGTCACCACGCCGATGCTGGCGCTGGTGCCGCTTTTGATCCTGCGCTTCGGTTTCGGCTACACGCCGCGTATCATCGCGGTGGCGCTGGCAGCCGGGCCGATGGTGATGATCAACGCCGCCACCGGCTTCCGCCGCGTCGACAGCGCCAAGATCGCGCTGGCACGATCCTACGGCGCCAGCACCTTGCAGATCTTCTGGAAGATCCGCGCGCCGATGGCGCTGCCGATGATCCTGGTCGGGCTGATGATCGGCGCCATCTTCGGCCTGCTCACGGCGGTCGGCGCCGAGATGGTCGGCGGCGGCTTCGGCCTCGGCAACCGGCTCACCACCTATTCGTCGATGATCCAGATGCCGCAATTCTTCGCCGTGGTGCTGATCCTGTCGATGCTGGGCATCCTGATCTACGTGCTGTTCTTCCTCATCGGCAAGAAATGGGCGAGCTGGGAGGCTTGAAGCAGAGGGCAATGACCGCGCCCCGGAGACGGGCGACTGACCAACATCAAACAAAAAGGGGAATGCCATGACCAACGACAATTTCATCCACAAGGCGGGAATGAGCCGCCGTACCTTCCTGCAGGTCACCGGCGCCGGGTTGGTGACGGCGACCGCGCTAGGCGCGTCGGGCCTCGAGGCCAGAGCCGAGGCCTATGGAAAATTCACCTGGATCTCGCCGCGCGGCACGCTCGAAGTGCTCGACGACTATCCCTACTGGGCGGCCAAGAAGGCCGGCTATTTCGACGGGCTCGACACCGACATGCAGCCGGGACCGTCCGACGGCACGGCAACGGTGAAGTTCGTCGATGTCGGCCAGGCCGACATGGGCTTTCCCTCGCCCGGCGTGTTCTCCTTCGCCATCCAGAACGGCATGAAGCTGAAGTCGGTGTTCCACATGGGCGCGCGCGACACGTTCTCCATCGCCTTCCGCAAGGGCGAGGGCTCGAACGACCTGAAGAAGCTCGAAGGCAAGACCATCCTGCTCGGTTCCGCCGCCTGGCAGTCGATCACCGATCCGCTGCTGGCCGCGCAAGGCGTCGACATCAAGAAGGTCAAATATGTCGAGGCCGGCTGGCCGACCTGGGGCACCGCGCTTGCCGGCGGCCAGGGCGACGCGGCGCTGTCATGGGAAGGCTTGCGCGCCGAATGGATCGCCAAGGGTCTCGACTTCGAATACTGGCTCGGCGTGAAGAACTCCAAGCTGCCGGCGAACACCTTCGTCGTGCGCGCCGCCGACCTTGCCGATCCCGACAAGAAAGCGTTCCTGGAAAAATACCTGCGCGGTTGGGCGATGGGCCTGGAGTTCGGGTATCAAAATCCGCGCGCGGCGGTCGAGGCGGTGTTCGAACAGTTCCCGACTTTGGCCAAGAACCTCGGGCCGGAGCTCGGCACCACCTCGATCCTGCAGCAGATCAACGTCTTCCGTGGCGACATGGACAAGCGCGGCGGCTGGGGCTCGCACGACATGGCGAGCTGGCAGGGCTTCTTCGACGAGATCCACAAGATCGGCCAGATCACCAATCCGGTGAAGGCCGAGGATGTCTGCACCAACGATCTCATTCCCCCAGCCAACGACTTCGACAAGGCCAAGGTGAAGGCCGACGCCGACGGCGTCAAACTGTCGGAAGGCTTCGCCGCGCTCGATGTCGAGAAGATCAAGGCGCATCTGTTCGATTCGGCGGTGAAGTAGCACCGGCAATTGCCGAAGTCGGCGCCGCCCCTCACCTGCCTGCCGGCATCCTCTCCCCGTATAGTGACGGGGAGAGGGGCGCTCGCGTCGATGATTTCGCCAATCGCTAACGTTGCGGCCAGCTACTTTCTCCCCGTCACTATACGGGGAGAAATGCCCGGCAGGGCAATGAGGGGCGGCGCCAACCTGGCGTGATTTGCTCTGGACGAAGCAACAAGGGCGGCAGCGCGCCGCGCACGATTCAATCAGGAACGGGAGGCAGTAGTGGCCGACAAGGTAAAAGTGCTGGTGGTGGGTCTCGGCAATATGGGTGCGTCGCACGCCAGCGCCTATCACCGCTCCGAGGGTTTTCAGATCGTCGGCATCATGAGCCGCTCGATCAAGAGCAACACCAAGATCCCAGCCGAACTTGCCGGCTATCCGCTCTACGAAGATTTCGACGTGGCGCTGAAGGAGACCAAGCCGGACGCCGTCTCGATCAACAGCTGGCCCAACACGCATGCCGAATACGCGCTGAAGGCGATCGCGGCCAACTGCCATGTGTTCATGGAAAAGCCGCTCGCGACCAACATCCAGGATGCGGAGAAAGTGGTGGCCGCCGCGCGGGCGAAAAACCGCAAGCTGGTGCTCGGCTATATCCTGCGCGTCCATCCCTCATGGATCAAATTCATCGAGGTCGGCAAAACGTTGGGAAAGCCGCTGGTGATGCGGCTCAACCTCAACCAGCAGAGCAGCGGCAGCGCGTGGCACTGGCACAAGAACCTGATCGATTCGCTGATCCCGATCGTCGATTGCGGCGTGCATTATGTCGACGTCATGTGCCAGCTGACCGGCGCGAAGCCGGTCCGCGTGCACGGCATCGGCGCCAAATTGTGGGCAGAGGCCGACAAGCAGAATTACGGCCACCTGCACGTCACCTTCGACGACGGCTCGGTCGGCTGGTACGAGGCCGGCTGGGGGCCGATGATGAGCGAGACGGCCTATTTCGTGAAGGACGTCGTCGGGCCGAAGGGTGCGGTGTCGATCGTCGCCGGACAAGCCGCCAGCACCGCTTCCGACGCTGAAGTGTCGAACTCCGCCGACATCGATCGCCACACCAAGACCGATGCGCTGAAGATCCACTATGCCGCGGTCGACGGCGACAAGAACTTCAAGAAACCGGACGAGATCGTCAGCATGGAGGACGAGCCCGGCCATCAGGAATTGTGCGACCGCGAGCAGGCCTTCTTCCTGCGCGCCATCCGCGAGGACCTCGATCTGACCGAGCAGATGGACGCGGCGGTCAACAGCCTGCGCATCGTGCTCGCGGCCGAACAGAGCATCGAGCTGGGGCGGACGGTGGAACTGGGCTGATGCAATCCGGCCGCTGGCGCTGGAGGAGGCGCCGGCGCGGCCTGATCTTCCAGGGCAAAGATTGGAGCCTCCACAGGACAATCGTTTCAGGTTCGCGCAGCCCCTCATTGCCCTGCCGGGCATTTCTCCCCGTATAGTGACGGGGAGAAAGACGCGGTCGCTGATGATTTCGCCAATCACCAGCGTTGCAGAAGGAGCGCCGACGATCGCGACAGCCCCTTCTCCCCGTCACTATACGGGGAGAAGGGGCCGGCAGGCGGATGAGGGGCAGTGTCAACGTCGGCAATTGGCGTCGAGAATTGGGAGAGAGACATGATCACCGACAGTCTGTTGAAAACCTACGCTGACTCAGACGCGCTTGACCTGGCCGCGCTGGTGCGTGGCGGCCAGGTTTCGCCGGCGGAGCTGGTCGAGGCGGCGATCACGCTGGTCGAGCGGTTGAATCCGTCGCTCAACGCGGTCATCCACCGCCTCTACGACATGGCGCGCGCGCAGGCGCGCACAGTCGACAGATCGGCTCCCTTTGCCGGCGTACCATTCCTGCTCAAGGAACTGGCCTCCTCCTGGACAGGCGCGCCGAACACCAATTCCTGCCTCTATCTGAAAGACGTCGTCGCCGACTTCGACACCGAAGTCGTTCGCCGCATGAAGGCGGCGGGACTGGTGCTGGTCGGCAAGTCGAACGCGCCCGAAAATGGCTGGTCGATCACGACGGAGCCAAAACTCTACGGCACGACGAAGAACCCGTGGAAGGAAGGCATCACGCCCGGTGGATCGAGCGGCGGCGCGGCGGCGGCCATCGCCTCGCGCATGGTGCCGATCGCGGAAGCAAGCGACGGCGCCGGCTCGATCCGCATTCCCGCCTCCTGTTGTGGCATTGTGGGCCTGAAGCCGTCGCGTGGCCGCGTCAGCCTCGCGCCATTCGGCGACTATTGGTATGGCGGCGCCTATTTTCTCTGCTGCTCGCGCACGGTGCGCGACACGGCGGCCTATCTCGACGCCGTCGCCGGCGCGTTGCCCGGCGAGCCCTATACGCCGCCGGTGCCGGATGCGTCCTGGCTCAGCCTGTCGGGGAGCGCGCCGAAGAGATTGCGCATCGGCTTCACCGTCACGCCGCCCAACGGCACGGCCATGGATCCGGAGGTGAAGGCTGCGGTGCTGGCGACCGTGGCGACGTTGGAGCGGCTTGGCCATGATGTCGACGAGCACGACATGCCGCTCGATGCCAACGGCGTGTGGACGACCTACACCAACATGACCTGCGTGCAGACGGCGGCGACCTTCGACTATCTCGAAACGGTGATCGGCCGGCCGGTAACGCCTGGCGATGTCGAGGCGGTGACCTGGGCGATCATCGAGCGCGGCCGCGCCACCAGCGGCATCAGGCACATCTGCGATGTCGAGCAGCTCAGGCAGGTCGGCCGCGACATTGTCGGCGACCTCAATGGCTATGATCTTTTCGTCACGCCCACCTTGACGCAATTGCCGCGCCCGTTCGGCTATTACGACATGTCGGAGACGGACATCGACCGCTACAACGCCAAATGGACGGACGCCGTCTTTGCCTTCCCGTTCAACATTTCAGGCCAGCCAGCGATCTCGCTGCCGCTCGGCTGGTCGAAAGGCGGCGTGCCGATCGGCGTGCAGCTGGTCGGCCGCTACGGCGACGAGGCGACAGTGCTGGCGGCGTCGGCGCAGCTCGAAGAGGAAATGCCTTGGAGGGACAGGCGGCCGCCGGTGAGTGCTTAGCAGCCAAGGGCCTAAGCATCGGCGTTCGCGCTCTACGGCGCCCCCCTCTGGCCTGCCGGCCATCTCCCCCACGGGTGGGGAGATTGGCGGCTTCGGCGCCGGCTCCTCTTCTTGCCATGTTGAAGATTGGCGACGGCGGCTACGACAGTCGATCTCCCCCCTCGTGGGGGAGATGCCCGGTAGGGCAGAGGGGGGCGCCGTAGAGTGCCAACGGCGATAGGGACCGCTACCCAATCACCTCCAGCCGCCTCGGCAGCCGGTTCATGGCGACCGGTCCATCCGGCGTGATCAGGAACTGGTCCTCCAGGTTGAAGCTGGCGAGGCCGTCGATGTAGAGCGGGATCTCGAAGGCCAGCACCATGCCTGGCTCGATCACGACATCGCTGCCGGCCGCGATGAACGGCCATTGTTCGGAAAACACCGACTGGCCGACGCCGTGGCCGAAATGGCCGCGGCGGTAGGAGCGCAGGCCTTGCCGCGCCAGGCTATCGGTGGCGACGCGATGCACATGGGCGAGCGTGTTACCGGGGACCAGCTCGGCCAGGCCATCCTCGAAGGCGCGCTCGGCGATGGCGTGCAGTTCGGACTGATCGGCGGAAGGCGGGCCGAAGGTGAAGTTGCGCGACATGTCGGAGGCGTAGCCGCCAACCGTGCAGACCATGTCGCATTTCAGCGGATCGCCAGCCACGGCCCCGGCGTCCGCGCCCTTGGCCTTGGCACCGAGCGTCATATATTCGGCTGTGGCGACCAGGTGGGACAAGCCGGCCGCCGCAGTGGCGACGCCCTGCCGGTAGAGCGCGACGAGGTCGCCCAGGCGCATGCCGGCCATGGCATCGACCTGCAACCGCTCGAGGCCGGCCTCGGACAGGAGGATGCCTTGCCGCAGGAGGTCGATCTCGCGCTGCGACTTGACGGCGCGCAGCCGGTCCAGCACGGGCGAGCCGTCGACAACAGGGCAATCAGGCAGCAACGCCTGGATGGCGGCAAAATCGGCGGCGGCAATGAAGTCGAGGTCGAGGCCGAGCGTGGCGCGCCCCAGCCCGAAATCGAGGAGAATGGCTTGCAGCTGGCGCACCGAGCCGGCGAGATCGAAAGTGGCGGGCCGCGAGAAATCCGGCGCGCGGTCGAGCGAAGCCAGGCCGGCCTCGATACGCTCCGCCAGAGGAAGGCCGTGAGGCCCTGTCTCGACCGGCGCGGATTCGATCCAGATCGGGTGCGAACGCACAACCATTTCGGGCGCCGAGGTCCGCAGCTGCGCCGCGTTGAAGTCCGCGACCACGACGCCGATCGGCAGGTCCTGACGGGCGGGGATGACGACGAAGCCGGCGCCGGCGCGCCGGAACAGGCCGGCCGGGCCGATCGACGCGCCGGTCGCATAATGGAAGGCCTCGGGCGCGCAGAGCACCAGCGCCGCGATGCCGGCGCGTTGCATCAAATGTGTGGCGCGCTGGCGATCGACAAAGCCCGTCATGAAATTTCTCCATATGCCCGAACCGGCAACGGAGCATTAAGGGTGCGGACAATCAAGCGGCCGACAATGGCTACTTGATCGATTCCAGCTTGGTCAGCGCGGCGGTGAAGCCGGCCAGCGATACCGGGATGGTGACCGGCTTGCGGGTGACGGATTCCATGCCGATGTTCAGATTGGTTCCCGATTTCATCGCCTTGACCAGATCCGGCGGCAGCGGCGTGGCGGCATAGGCGCCGTTCTGGTCGCTGGTCTGGATGGCGATGGTCGTCTTCTGGCCCTGGTCGACCTGATAGCTGGCGCCGGACGGCAGGAACAGGCCGTGCGGCAAAGCGAGCAGCATGGCAAGGCTGCCATTGGCATTGTCGCGGCGCACCGTCACGGTGAGCACGCGCTGTCCTGTCTTGGCTTCGGTCAGGTTCTGCGACAGCTGGCATTGAAGCTCGGCGTTCGCCGAGCCGCTGGAGCAGTTCACCGCCCAGGGATTGGCGTCGGCCGGCTTGGGCGGGGCCGATTGGGGCTGGGCCGGTTGGGGCTGGGCCGGCTTGGCCGCGTCCTCGGCAAGTGCGGGTCCAGCGACCGACAGGATGAGCCACAGAGTGACAATACCTACGGCCAAGCCTGAAATATTAGCTCTCGCTAAAGCAACTGTCATATTCCTTGTGCCCCGGCTGGTATTCCCGCAGTACGGCTTGATACAACACTCCAACCCGGCCTGGAAGCCGCGAGTCCAGCCAAGCAAGCCGGCAAATTTACTGTGTCCATATTGCCACAGGGAAGAACTTTGGCGGACGACCACAGCAGCCGGATCTTTAGGGACTCGCTATACAATAGAATTCCAGTAAATATCGGCACGCGGGACGTGTAGTCCCAGAAGGGCTCGCCAGGGGATGGGAACTACCGAGAAGTCTCGGCAAGTTGGTGGGATGGCGGCGCGTGGGGAGGGTTTCCACGTGCGCGCCGGCTATCGCCGTTCGAGTATTGCCAGGCATCTCTGGAAGACGACGGCGCTTACGTCGCTGGCACTGGCGCTCTCGGGCGCGGCTGCCTATGGCGACGATGCCGGTCTCTGGCAGCCGCAGATCCGGGCCATTATCGGCGCCGACAACAATGGCGGCAACGCTGCGCTCGAAGGCTTCATCCCGATCAAGCAGACCGCCGAATCGGTGCTGTTCCTGGATGTCCGGGCCAAGCACGATTTCAAGGACGCCTTCGGCCAGGATATCGGCCTTGGCATCCGCCGCATCGTCAACCCCGACCTTATGCTCGGCGGCTACGCCTATTTCAATGCCGAGAGCTACGGCGGCACTCAGTTCACCGGCGGCACGCTGGGCGTCGAGGCGATCACGCCGAATTTCGACGCGCATGTGAACGTCTTCGTGCCGATCAAGGGCGACTCGACCGACCAGTCGACCAGCTCGACCCTGTCGATGGTCTCCAACCAGCTGATCGAGCAGATCTCGGTGCTCGACCATCGCGATTACGCGGCCTGGGGCATCGAGGGCGAGGTCGGGGCAAAGGTGCCGCTCAACCTGCCCGACAAGCATTCGCTGCGGCTGGATATTGGCGGTTATCATTTCGAGGATCCGCACGGCGATGACGGCAGCGTCACCGGCGCCAAGGCCGGCATCGAATATGAGATCGGTGATGTCTTCGGCACCGGAACGTCGCTGACCTTCACCGGCGAGGTGCGCAACGACAACCGCGACGACACCCAGTTCGCCGGCAGCGTGCGGCTGAACATCCCGTTCAATCCGGGCCACGGCTCGGACAGCACCGGGGCCATCGGCACGGACCCGGTCTATCCGGCCAGCGAAGGCCTGCGCAAGCGCGTCAACGAGCGGGTGCGCGGCGATATCGGCGTCAGGGTCCAGTCGCAGGACAAGATCGGCGGCTCGACGACGCGCGTCGCCATCAACGCCGCCACCAATGCCGCGTTCGGCAAGTTCTATTTCGCCGATGGCGGTTTGGCCGGCGCCGGCACGCAGGCCGACCCGACGACACTGGACGACGCGGTCACCAAGGCCGGCAATGGCGGTTTTGTCGTTGCCCTGGGTGGCAGTGGCAATCTGACGACTGCCGGCGTGACACTTGCCACTGGCCAGACCGTGATCGGCGGTGGCCAAAGCGTCACCGCGAAACTGTCCGGCGGCGGCACCGCCACCTTCAATCTGGGCGGCAGCGACGGCACGATCCAGGGCACCAACGTCGCCAACAACGTCATCACGCTCGGCACCGGCAACACGCTGAACGGCATCACCATCACCGGCGGCGCCGACGGCATCTTCGGCAACAACGTCACCGGCACGACGCTGACCAAGGTCACGGTGACGGGCGCCGGCGGCAACGGCGCCGAGTTCACCGGCAATTCTACCAACGTCAAGGCGTCCGATTTCACGTCCACGAATAACGGTCTCGACGGCCTGCACATCGAGGACAACGGCACCTACAATTTCACTGGCACGACGCTGCTGTCGGGCAATCTCGACGACGGCCTCGATATCACCGGCCAGGGCACCTACACCTTCGCGACGGTCAATGCGCTTGATAATACCGACCGCGGCATCACCGTGCAGGGCACGTCGAGCGGCGGCAGCTTCACCACCACCGGCGGCACTATCTCCGGCAATGGCGGCGTCGGCGTCTACATCGACCCGATCACCGCGCATGTGGTGCTGGATTCGATCAGCCAGACCGGCGGCACGTCGGGCGTGGTGCTCGACCACGTCTCGGGCAGCTTCACCGTCAACGGTTCGACGACGATTTCCAACACGACCGGAGCGGCGATCCAGATCACGGATTCGCCGGCGACAATCCGCTTCGGCGACATCAAAATCACCAATCCCGGCGCCGGCGGCATGTCGTTCAGCGGCGTCAACGCCGCCGTAGTGGCCGGCAACATCGTCATTTCCGGGCTGGGCGTCGGCTCTGGTCTCGACTTCTCCGGCAGCCAGACCAATTTCACCGCGCAGTCGCTCAACATCACCGGCCCGGGCGCCGCCGGCACCATCGGCATCGACCTCGCCGACACCACCGGCGGCGCCTCGATCATCATCACCGATGGCGGTTCCATTTCGGGTGTCGACACCGGTGTGCGCTTCGGCATAGCGGGCTCGCTGGCCCATTCGGCCAATGCCGAATTCAGCTTTGGCGGCGGTTCGATTGCCGGCAGCACCGCTTCGCTCGACGCGCGCGGCCTCAACCAGACGCTCGGCCACTACGCGTTCGGCTCGACCACCTTCAGCGGCCCGCAGCTGTTCGACCAGCAGAATGTGATCTTCGTCGGCGGCGTCGGCTCGTCGGGTGACGGTTCTTCGACATCGAGCCTGCTCGCGATCAACCTGGCCGACGCCAACACCCAGAACAATGCGATCTTCGTGCTGGTCAACGAAGGATCTCCCATCGATGCGGCCGGAGGCTTCTCGCTCAGCGACGGCCAGACGCTGGCCTCGTTCGGCAATGGCCGCTCCTTCTCGCTCGGCGGCATTCCGGTCAACATCACCGGCAACAATGTCCAGCACGACCAGGTCGTTTCGGATCCGGGCGGCGGCGCGGCGACGCTGACCAATTCCGGCTCCGGCGGTGTCGTGACAGTGGCCAACGGCAATTCGCTGCTCGACTTCAACATTTCGGGCGGCAGCGACGCGGGCATCAACGCAACCTTGATCAACGGCCTGACGATCCAGGGCGTGACCCTCAGCAATGTCGACACAGGTCTTTTCCTCGGCAGCGTGACCGGCACGGTTTCGGTCCACGATCTCAATGTCCAGAATGCGAGCCAAACCGGCATCGAGCTTGTCGCCTCGAGCGCGACCGTCAATTTCACCGGCAACACGACGATCGGCAATGCCACCAATGTCGGGCTGTCCGCCAAGAATTTCGACGGCACCGCCACTTTCGACGACCTCGATATTACCGGCGGCGGCATAGGCGTCTCTATCGTCAACGACTCGAGTGGAACCCTGACTTTCGGGGCCGGCAGTTCCATCACCGGCACGAGCAGCAACGCCTTCTCGATCAGCAGCTCCACGCCCAACGTCACCTTCAACGGCACCATCAATCAGACCGCTGCCGCAAGCGCGGTGACAATCTCCAACATGACCGGCGGCACCGCCACCTTCGGCGGCACGATCACCGCCAGCACCGGCGCGGCCAATGCGATCGACCTGACCGGCAACACCGGCGGCACGATCAACTTCACCGGCGGGCTCGACCTGACCGCGGATGGCGGCTTCGCCTTCAGCGCCGTCAATGGCGGTACGCTGACGGTAACTGGCTCCGGCAACACGGTAGCGACCGGTCTCGGACCGGACGAGAAGGGCATCCAGATCGCCGGCATGACGATCGGGACTGCCGGGGTGAACTTCTCCAGCGTCACCGTGGATGGTTCCGGCGGCGGCGTTTCGACCGGTATCGCCATCAGCAACACCAGCGGCGGCAACGTCACCTTCGGTGGCGTCGACCTATACCGTATCAGCGGCGTCGCCATCAGCCTCAACAATGTCGCCAGCGGCGTCTACAGCTTCAACGGCACGACGAAGATCGACACGGTGGTCGGCGGAGGCCCCGGCTTGCTGGTTCAAAACAGTGCCGCGACCGTCAGCGTCAACAATCTCGTCACCACGAATATCGCCGGCGCCGATGTCAGCCTGACCAACAACACCGGTACCATCGGCATCGGCGGCACGATCACCAACTCCGGTACCGGCAACGGCGTCGTCGTCTCCGGCGGCAGCGCTGCGATCACGGTCTCGGCCGATATCTCCAGCTCAGCCACAGCACCGGGTACGGCGGTCAAGGTCGATGGCATCACCGGCGGCTCGGTGACCTTCAGCGGCGCGATCAGTTCGACCAGCACCGGTAGGCTTTTCGAGATCGGCTCGGCGGCTTTCCTGAGCGGCGGCACGATCAGCTTCACAGGCCCGTCACTGTCGGCGACAGGCGGCGGTGGAGCGTCTGCCATCGACCTCATCGGCACGGCCAAGTTGAACGTTACCGCTCCGCTGTCGATCACCAATGCCGCGAGCACCGGCCTGGTTGTCGGCAGTGTCGACAGCACCGCATCGGCAACCTTCGGAGCGGTCACGGTGACGGGCGCCGGCCCCGGCATCGCCATCGCCAACACTGCCGGTTCAGTCACCTTCGGCACGACCCAGGTCACGCTGGGCTCTGCCGCCAACGTGGCCGGCATCAACTTCTCATTCACCAATGCCGATGTCAGCTTCGGCACGACCATCGTGACGATGGGCGCCGGCGCCAACCAGAGCGGCATCAGCTTCGCAACTGCCAGTGCCGATGCCAGCTTCGGGGCAACCACCGTGACAATGGGCGCTGGCGCCAACCAGACCGGCATCAACTTCAGCGGCGCCTTTGCCACGGCCGATTTCGGCGTGACTCATATCACCGGCAACGGCGACCTGACCTCGCGCGGCATCGACCTGTCGTCGACGCAAGCCGACAAGACCATCACCTTCCAGGCCGGCTCCAGCATTTCCAATGTCGGCGTCGGCGTCGAACTGTCGTCGGGCGGCACCACGGCGACATCGGCCAATGCCAACTTCACCTTCGGCGACGGCAATGCGGGCAATGGCCTGCAGTCCTCCATCAGTGCGGCAGCCGGCGGCTACACGGTCAACACCATCGGGCTCAATCCGGCGCTCGGCAATTACAATTTCAACGATGTCGCCTTCACCGGCAGCGCGCATCTGGCCAGCGCGGTTGGTGGGACCATCATGGTCTCGCAGAACGGCGGCGTCATCGCCGCCGGCACGGACGGGCTGAGCGCGGATGTGAGCACCATTTCGGTGACCGCCGCCGACGCCATGAGCGGCAGCGGTGTGGTCTTCGCCTTTGTCGGCACGGTCGATCTCAGCGGCACGCCGTTCACGCTCGATTCGGGCCAGTCGATCACCGGCTTCGGCAACGGCAACTCGATCCTCACCTCCGGCACGGTCCAGCCGATCAACGTCCAGGGCAATCTCGGGGCAACCGGCGGCAACGTCACCGGCGACGAGGGCGTGGTCAAGAGCACGGGCAGCGATACCCTGCACCTGCTCGGCAGCAATCAGGTGAAGAACACCGCTTTCGACTTCAGCGGCGGCAGCGGCTCGGTCTTCCTCATCGACGAGAGCGCGGTCGGCTTCGGCAATGCCGGCGGCATCGTCGTTGACGGCGTCACGGTCAGCAATGTCGCCGTTGGCCAGACCGCCTTCAAGGTCGACGGCCTCACCACCAACGTGTCGATCACCAACAACAACATCAACGTCGCCGGCACGCTGCTCGCCGCCGATGGCGGCAATGGCAACATCACGCTCACGCGCGGCAATTTGCCCAACAGCGGCCCGGCCGGCACGCTGACCGGCGGCGGTGTCACGATCTCCAACCGCACCGGCGGCCTGGTCAATTTTACCGACAAGGCGACCATCGGCGGCAACGGCGTTTCGCTGACCAGCAACACCGGCTCCACCATTACCTTCGCGGATGTGGACATCACCACCAATGGCGCGACGGCTTTCACCGCCACTGGCGGCGGCACGGTCAATGTCACGACGGGCACGATCAGTGCCACGGGCGCCCAAGCGGCGGCGCTCGACGGCATCACCGCTGGTATCAACTTCGCCTCGACCAACGCCACGTTCGGCTCGGGCAACGGCATCGACCTGCAGGCTCTCAGCGGCACAGCCGCTTTCGGCACCGGCACGCTGACCAACACCGGCGCGGGCACGTCCTTCAATATCGGCTCGGCGACCGATCAGAGCGGCGGCAACGCCGTTATCTCCTATGGCGGCACCATCGCCAGCAACGGCACGGGCGCGGCGGTTTCGATCCAGGAACTGACCGGCGGCTCGGTGACGCTGTCGGGCAACCTCACCGACAACAACGCGGCAGCCGGCGGCAACATCATCGTTGCCGCTATCGACAACGGCACGGCGGCGACCGTTGCCTTCTCCGGCGCCACCAAGCAGATCAGCTCGGGCGCGACCGACGGCGTCAGCCTGACTGGCAATCCGAACGGCACGATTGACTTCAGCAATGGTGGCCTTGCCATTACGACAACGACCGCAACGGGCTTCCATGTAGCCTCCGCCGACACGGTCAGCGTCAGCGGCAGCGGCAACACCATCACCACGACGACCGGCACCGCGCTCGACCTCGGCAACGCGACAGTCGGCGCCGGCGGCGTCACCTTCGATTCCATCACGGTCGCCGGGGCGGCGACCGGCATTGCGCTGAACAATGTCAGCGGCGGCGCCGTCAGCCTCGGCGCGGTCGACCTGGAAGGCATCACCTCGCGTGGCGTCGACATTTCCGGCACGATCGGCTCGACGCTTGATTTCACCAGCCTCAACATCGGGCTCGGCGCCACCAACGCGATCGGCCTCGACCTCAGCGGCGCCGCGCTCGGCGCCAGCAACATCACGGCTGGCGATTTCGACGTCGATGGCGGCAGCTTCGCCGGCACGATCGGCATCGACATGGCCGGCACGACCGGCACCGGCACGATCCAGCTCGGCGACCTCGTCAACAACAACCCCGGTCCGAGTGGCCAGACCTCGACCATCGCCAATGTCGGCTATGGCGTGCAGTTCTCCAGCACCACCAACGCCAAGCTGGTCTTCGGCGACGGCCAGGGTCCGGCCGAATCGTCGATCGCCACCACCGGCGGCCAGGTCATCCACGCCACCGACACGCTGCCGACCAATGGCAACTACAATTTCAACGACGTCAATTTCACCGGCGACATTTCGAACCTGTCGACGATCAGCGTCTACTACGTCGTTGAAGGCGGCACCGGCGACGGCAGCCTTGCCAATCCGGGTAGCTATATCGGCGCCCAGGCGTCCACCGCCAACGTCGTGGTGCTGATCGACAAGAACGTCAACGGCAGCCAGGAAACCATCGATCTCAGCGGGACGTCGTTCCAGCTCGACGACGGACAGGTGCTGCTCGCCTTCAAGAGCGGCGACGCTGCCGTCGATGTCTCGCAGCTCGGCGTCGACGCCAGCGGCGGCGCCGGGGCGTCGTTCCATTTCACCACCGTGCAGAACTCGACGGTCGTCTCGGCCCCCGCCGGCATCGATACGCTGCGGCCTGTCCTGCAGAGCAACAACGCCGGATCGGTCGTCAGCCTGGCGACATCAGGCTCGGGCCTGATCACCGGTGGCGTCCAGAACCTCATCATCAGCAACACCGGCACCGGCGCCGGTATTTCCGGCAGCGCGTCGGCCGCCTCCAGTTTCTTCCTGAGGAACAACGACATCGCCGCCGGCGGCAGGGCGCTCGATTTCATCACCAGCGGCGGCGCAACGGCCGACAAGCTGCTGCTGTCGATCGACGGAAACACGCTGAAATCGACGGGATCGGCGCTGGCAGCGTCGTTCGTCGGCCAGAACATCAACGCGACGCAGAATTCGATCGCTGTCAGATCTTTTGCCGGCAACACGGTCACCGGCGGTACCGGCGGCGGCCTCGCCTTCAGCAATGTCACCTTCGATTCGACCGGCGCCGGCGGCACGGTCTCGGTGGGTACGCTCGACATCGGCACGACAGGCGCGCGGGTCCAGGGCGACGGCCTCAGCCTGACCAGCACCAGCGGCACGCTTGATCTCGGCACGTTCACTGTCTTCAACAACAACGGCACCGGCCTGCTGGTCGATGCCAAGGGTCCGCCAGCCACCACTTTTGCGCTCAACAGCAGCGGCGGCTCGGTCGACACCACCAGTGGCACCGCCATCGATCTCGACCCGTTGACGGTTGGCATGACGATCGGCAGCGTCACCGCGACCGGCGGCGCGAGCGGCATCATCTTCGACGGCGTCGCCGGGACCTTCACCGTCACCGGCGCCACCAACATCTCCGGCATGGCGGACGCCGGCATCAGCGCGGTAAACACCAATGCCGGCACCTTCAACTTCAACACGGTGACGGTCAACAACGTACTGTCGACCGGCGGCGGCATCGGTTGGGCCAGTGGTACGCTCAACGTCGGCGGCCTCGCCGACATCGACACGACGAGCGGCGCGGGCCTTACGCAGACCGGCGGCACGACCAGCTTCACCGGCGGCGTGACGATCGATACCACGACCGGCGTCGGCATTTCCGGAGGGGGTGGCGCCACGATGGGCATCACCGCCACTGGCGGCGCCGAAAGCGTGAATTCAACCAGCGGCACGGCGATCGCCTTGTCCAACGTCGCTGCAACCATCGCCCTGGATTCGACCTCGTCCGGCGGCGGCAGCACCAATGTGAACCTTGTCAACACCAGCGGCACGGTTAACCTTGGCTCGGGCGCGCTGACCGGCGCCGCGGCTGTCTCGTTCATCGTGAGCGGCGGCACGGCGGCAGTCAGCTATTCGGGCAGCGCCACCATGTCGGCCGCCGCCGGCACAGCCCTTGAAGTCCAGAACCGATTGGCCGGGGCCGGGCTCGTCTCGCTGAGCGGCAACCTGACGTCCAATGGCAACGGTATCTACCTGAACAACAATACCGGGGGCACAGTGACCGCCTCGGGGGCATCCAACAATTTCACCGGTGCGGGTTCCGGCGTTACGATAGTCAACAACACCGGCGGCACCTTCAACATCAACGGCGCAAGCTATACCATCGCTATGAGCTCGACCGGCGCGGGCGTCGCGATCAGCGGCAACAGCGCCCCTGTGGCGATCAATTTCGGCGGCGGTGGGCTGGCGATCACCACGGCGGCGGGCACGGGGTTCAGCGCCACGGGCGCCGGCACTGTTACCGCCGGCGGAAGCGGCAACACGATCGCCACCACCAGCGGCGGCACCGCACTGAACCTCAGCGGCATCACGATCGGCGCGGCGGGGCTCAACTTCTCCTCGGTATCCACCACCAGCGCCACGACCGGCATTTCGCTGGCCAATGTCGCCTCCTCGGGCGGCGGCGCCATAGCGCTCGGCACGGTCAATCTGCAGGGCATCACCTCTCGCGGCGTCGACGTCACCGGCACGCAGGGTGCGGCGCTTTCCTTCAACGGTCTCGACATCGGCCTGAACGATAACGCGGCCGTGGCTTTCGACCTCAACGGTTCGACGATCAACGCGGCGATCACGGCCAACGATTTCGACGTCACCAATGCCGCCGCCGCCGGCACCTCGATCGGCGTCGACCTGCGAGGCGCCACCGGCGGCCAGACGGTGCGGCTCGGCGATGCGAACCTCGCCGGCAACAGTTCGAGCATCGCGGGCGTCAACACCGGCGTGTTCCTGAACGGCACGACGAACGTCGCCTTCACCTTTGGCGACGGCGATACCGCCGACCAGTTGTCGACCATCAGTGCCAGTGTCGGCATCGACGCTTCCGTCGCGCCGGCCGCGGGCACCTACAATTTCAAGGATGTGAACTTCCAGGCCACGCCTGGCCTCGGCTTCGGTGTCGGCAAGGTTTATTTCGTCGGCGCGGCGTCGACCGGCGACGGCAGCGGCCGCGACCAGAATAATCTGGCGACGCTGGCCGACGCCGAATTCAACGCGGCCGCAACGGACATCATCGTCCTCGTCAACGATGGCGGCACCATCACCGCACAGGGCACCAATGGCAACGACACGCTGAACCTGCTGACCGGCCAGCAGGTGCGCGGCTTCGACAATGGCAACATCAACCTGGCGCTGACGGTGCCGTCGACAATCCAGCTGGCCAGCAACACCATCTCCATCGCCGATCAGACGCCGGGCGGCACCACCACGCTGACAAGCGCCGATGGCAGCAGCGTCATCACGCTTTCGGCCAGCGGCAACATCATCGACGGCTTTACCATCAACGGCGACGACGGCGCGGGCGTGAATGCCGCGATCGGCATCAGCGGCGCGACGGCGAATGCCACGATCAGCAACATGACGATCAGGAACGTCACGGCCGCCGACATCGACTTCGGCGCCGGTGCAACCGGCACGACGACGCTGACCAATGTCTCCCTCATCGCGGCCTCGGCCGCGACCGGCATCAAATTCGGCGCGGCCTCCGGAACGGTCACCGCCACCAATGTCGATACCACGGGCGGCAGCGGCCTGTCCGTGATCGGCGGCAATGCGGCGTTCGGCTTCGACAGCACGAGCTCGGTCACCAGCGTTATCGGCACCGCGGTCAGCATCACCAACCGCACCGGCGGCAGCTTCGGCTTTGCCGGCGCGGTGACGTCGAACATCGGCGCCAGCGGCGTCGTCATCTCCGGCGCGACGGCAGCCAACACAGTCAGCTTCACCGGCGCCGTCACCCACAATAATGCCACCGGCGCCGCCGTCTCGATCAACAATGGCGGCCAGGCCTCGACCGTTAGCTTCGCCAACCTCGTGGTCACAACGGGCGGCTCCAACACGGCCTTCACCGCGACCAATGGCGGGACGGTCAATGTCACCACCGGCTCGATCAGCGCGAGTGCCGCCCAAGCGATCAACCTCAACGGCATCGCGGCCGGCATCAATTTCACCTCGACCACTTCGGGCGGCGGCGTCAACAATGTCGCCCTGACCAACGTCACGGGCACGGTGAACCTGGGCACCGGTGCGCTGAGCGGCGCCTCGGGCACCGCGTTCGATGTCAGCGGCGGCACCGCGGCCATCACCTATGGCGGGTCGATCGCCAAGACGAGCGCCGTCGGCAACGTCATCAGCATCGCAGGCCGCACCGGCGGCACGGCCACCTTCAGCGGCACGGTGTCGGCAACCGGCTCCAGCGCCGGCATAGCGCTTTCCAGCAACGGCGGATCGACGATCAATTTCACCAGCACGCTGACGCTGACCGGCTCGAACGTCGCCGGCTTCAGCGCGACGGGCGGCGGCACCGTGAGTGCGACCGGCACTGGCAGCGTGATCAGCTCGGGCACGGCCACAGCACTCAACGTCGCCAACACGACGATCGGTGCGAGCGACCTGACGTTCCAGCGCATCAGTTCCAGCGGCGGCAGTGCCACCGGCATTATCCTCGACACCACGGGTGCCCTGGGTGGCCTGCATGTGACCGGCAATGGTGCAACGGTCGGCGCCTCGGGCGGCGGCGTCATCTCCAGCAAGACAGGCGCAGATGGCAGCACCGCGCAAGGCGTCGGCATCTACCTGAACGGCACGACGGATGTGCAGCTCAACGGCCTGCAGATGAACGACTTCCAGAATTACGGCATTCTGGGCAACAACGTCACCGGCTTCACGCTGGACCATACGATCATCAACGGCAGCAATGGCACCAGCGTTGCCGGAGTCGGCGAAGGCAATGCCTATTTCACCGGCCTCAAGGGCACCGCTACGGTTTCGAATTCCACCTTCACCGGCGCGGCGCTGGACGCATTCCACGTCTTTAACAACAATGGCGAGACTCTCAACCGGATCACCATCACCGGTTCGACCTTCGCGACCGACGCCGCCGCAGGAAACTCGTCAGGCGACGCGCTGGTGTTCCAGGCGACGAACGGCGTCTTCAACGCGACCGTCCAGAGCTCGACATTCACCTCCGCGCGCGGCGACCTGTTCCAGCTTGATCTGCACGGCAACGTCCAGTCGGATCTGGTGTTCGGCGGCGCCACTGGAGCGCTCGGCAACACGCTGTCGAACAACAACCAGAACATCGTCTCGGGCGGCGGCGGCATCACGATCAGTTCGGGCGGCGCCGGCGACGTGGCGAACCTGACCTTCAACATCGCCCACAATACGATGCGCGATGCGCTCGGCACGGCTCTGGGCATCAGCACCGGCTCCGGCGCCAGCTCGTTCAACGGCACGATCGATTCGAACACGATCGGCGTCGCCGGCGTGGCGAACAGCGGATCGGCCCAGGGCAGCGATATCGGCTTCGTCACGTTGGGCGGCGCCGATTCCAGCGTGACGATCACCAACAACCTGCTCTATCAGTACAACAATGATGGCATTCTGCTGCAGACGGGTGATGCGGTCGATGGCGGCAACCACAAGCTGACGGCCGTGGTACAAGGCAACACCGCCAGCAATCCAGGCACATTCGGCAACCACGGTTTCGAACTGAACGCCGGCACGGTTGCTGGAGACGCCCAGACGGTCTCGCTGACCCTCGGCGGTGCTGGCGGCCTGGCCAACAATTTCACAGGTTCGGGTGCCAATGGTGGCACAGACATCCGTCTCCGCACGCGGTTCGATGTCCATGTTGGCTTGCATGGCGGCGCCGCGGCTTACGCGGGCGCGGCAACCGATGCCGCGGCTGTCATGAGCTATGTGCAAGCCATCAACAGCGGCACCGTCAGTGTCACGATCGGCACCGGTGGTACGGCGGGCTTCTATTCGACGCCATAGTCTGAACGGGCGACGAACTCGCCAGGCGATTCTTACATACGCCTCAATCGAGGCTTGTAAAGTATATAGTTAACAATATACTTGAAGTTTCCAGTAAGCGATCCGGTGGATATTTATGAAAATTTATCCGGAATAAGTATTACCAGTAGACTTATAATTCGTGATGTGTATAGTCCGAAGCGGCAGTGGGAGGGTATCGCATGTCAGAGCCGTTTCTGTCCGAAATCCGCATCATGTCCTTCGGTTTCCCGCCCAAGGGGTGGGCGTTCTGCGACGGCCAACTGCTTCCCATAAATCAGAACCAGGCTCTGTTTTCACTGCTCGGCACCACCTTTGGCGGCGACGGCCGGGTAAATTTCGCCTTGCCGGATTTCCGGGGCAGGGTCCCGATCCATGCCGGCAACGGGCATGATCTCGGCGGGCGGGGCGGCGAGCAGTCCCACACGCTGTCGATTGCGGAATTGCCGACCCATGTTCACCAGGCGAGAGCGACGAACGCCAACGGCACGGTGCCCCTGAACTCCGGGAATTTCCTGGGGGCTTTCAACAATGGCTATGCGCAGGCTACCAACCTGACCTCGTTGCACCCTGCCAGCATCGCCAATGTTGGCGGTTCGCAGGCGCACCTCAACATGCAGCCTTTCCTGACATTGAACTTCTGCATCGCCCTGCAGGGCATTTTCCCGTCGCAGACCTGAGGAAACGCGATCATGGCACAACCCTATGTTGGCGAAGTTCGCATGTTTGCCGGCAATTTCGCGCCGGCCGGGTGGATGTTCTGCGAAGGGCAACTGCTGCCTATCTCGGAAAACGAGACGCTGTTCCAACTGATCGGCACCACCTATGGCGGCGACGGCGAAAGCACTTTTGCGCTGCCCGACCTGCGTGGGCGACTACCGCTCCATCAGGGCAACGGCTTCACCCTGGCCGAGACTGGCGGCGCGGAGGAAATCACGCTGTCGATCCAGCAGATCCCGGCTCATTCGCATCCCATGCTGGCATCGGGCCAAACCGGCACCGGGACCAATCCGGGCGGGAATGTCCTCGACCAGACGACGGGGACGATCTTCATGTACATCGATGGCCAGGCGCCCGATGGGCCGATGGCCGCGACCATGGTGTCACCCGTCGGCGGCAGCCAGCCGCATAGCAATTTCCAGCCGTATCTATGCATCAACTTCATCATCTCGCTGTTCGGCATTTTCCCGTCGCAGACCTGAGAGGACCGTCATGGCCGATCCGTTCGTTGCGGAAATCCGCATTTTCCCGTTCAATTTCGCGCCCAAGGGCTGGGCGCTGTGCGACGGGCAGATTTTGCCGCTGTCGCAGAACACGGCGTTGTTCTCGTTGCTCGGCACGACTTATGGCGGCGACGGCAAGTCGAACTTCGCGCTGCCCAATCTCCAGGGCAGCGCGCCAATGCACCCCGGTCAGGGACCTGGCTTGTCACTGCACGATCTCGGAGAGAGTAGCGGCTCGGAGACGGTGACGCTGCTCCAAAGCGAAATGCCGATCCATGCGCACAACGTTATGGTCGGAACCCAGGACGTCGCCGACGTCCAGGTGCCCAGCCCGTCGAGAATTCTCGGCAAGTCGGGTGGCGCTTTCGCCTATGTTCCAGGGACGCCGATACCCGCGCTGACGCCAATGAACGACAACATGCTCGCGCCTGCCGGCGGTGACCAGCCGCACAACAATCTGCAGCCTTATCTCACCTGCAATTTCTGCATCGCCCTGCAGGGCGTGTTCCCACCGAGAACCTGATTTTCGAGCCAACAAGGCGGGGCCGTTACCATGGCTAACGAAGACGCTCACTTACCCTCCCATGCGGCGCCAACCGGGCACGTGCCAGGCGTGTCGTTCTTCGAACTGTCGCGGCTGATGGTCGTCGGCATCGATTCCGCGGCGGGACGGCTGATCCAGAAGGCTCAAGTCGCGCCCAACGGGGCGTGGCCTGCCGCATGGTCTCCCATCGCCGCCGGCGCCTGGGTGATCATGACCGCGGGTCTCACCAAGGACGGGCGCGTCGCCGTGGTGGCCCAACCGACCGGCACCACCAACCTGTCTTTCATCACGGAGGACGCCAACCAGGTCGGCCCGGTCGAAAAATGGAATCCGCCGGTTGGCATTGGCGCCCCGCCCGGCGCAACAAGCTACCAGAAACTCTCGATGGCGCGCGACGCTGACGGCCGCGTCGAAATCTTCCTCACCGACAATCAGGGCCGCATCTGGTGGATCTACCAGAACCCGGACGTGATCGTTCAGGTTCAGAAAACCATCACGCCGCCCGGCACCACGACGCCGATCGTCGTCACCGTCGACGAGCTCAGGCCGCCCGCACAGCCCTGGAGCGCCTGGATACAACTGACCGGCCAGCTCGTGGCGGTCACGGCGCTGCGCCAGGCGGACGGCCGCATTGCGCTCTTCGGCATCAACTCAGCCCTTCATCTCTATCGCTGCCAGCAGGCCAAGGCCCAAGCGCTGACGGTGGCCGACTGGACGCCATGGGTGCAGATCGACGCCGGCTATCCTTTCACGGAAATGGCGCCGATCGTCGGCCCGCTGGGCGCCACCAATCTTTTTGCCATGACGCAGCCGGGCCAGGTCCTGCATACCAAGCAACTGCCGGCGGGCTCCGACACCTGGACGAACTGGGCGACGCCCGGTTACAGCAGGGTTCCCAGATACACGCTCTGCGCCGGCATCCAGGGGGACGGTGACATCATGCTGGTCGCCTCCGACCAGCAGCATGTCCACTCCTTCAACGCCCAATACGACGCGGCCACCCAAAACTGGTCTGGATGGCGTGATTTCAGCGCCTCCGGCGCCAACACACGGCTGTCGCTCGACTACAATGCCGATGGTCGCCTTGCCTTGTTCAGCATGATGATCACGAACGATGGGACCAATGGTCTGTGGACGATCAACCAGATGGCCATGGACAGTTCCGAATGGGAGTGGAGCTGGACGGCTCTGGCCACCGGCAACCTCAAGCAGATCGCGGTGGTGCGCGACCTGACGCCGCCGGTTTGACGTTGACCGCAAGCGGCGTGGCTTTGGTCTATCCCGCTCCGGCGTGGTCCCGGTCGCGGCAGGCCGGACTCGCTTTCCGTGCCGCCGCGGAGGCGGACATTGCCTTCCTGTCGCGGCTCTATGCCTCGACCCGCATGGAAGAGCTCGCCGTGACGGACTGGAGCGAGGCGCAGAAAGCAGCGTTCCTCGACATGCAGTTCCAGGCGCAGCACGCGCATTATCGCAAGCATTATCCGCAGGCCGACTGGCTGGTGGTGAGCCATGCCGGGCAAGACATCGGCCGGCTCTATGTAGAGCGCTGGCCAAGCCAACACCGCATCATCGACATAGCTTTTTTGCTCGCCCATCGCCGCAAGGGCTATGGTGGCGCCCTGTTGCGCGACCTGATAGACGAGGCATGCTTAGCCGGCAAACTAATATCGATCCATGTCGAGAAGAACAACCCAGCAAGGCGGCTCTATTTCGATCTCGGCTTTGTCGTCGTCGAGGACAAGGGCGTCTATGATCTGATGGCCTGTTCGCCGGCGGATCCATGATCGTTGGTTGGCGCTGCCCCTCACCTGCCTGCCGGCATCCTCTCCCCGTAAACGGGGCGAGGGACGCTGTCATCGCCGCTTTCGCCAATCACAAGCGTTGCAGAAAATGCGCCGGCGTTGCGGCCAGCCGCTCTCGCCCCGTTTACGGGGAGAGATGTCCGGCAGGACAGTGAGGGGCGGCGCCGACGGCTAAGATTGTCGCTTTCGGCCCTGCAGCTCAAAACCGGCGTTAATTGAACACCGCTTCGTAGGTCCGGCCGGCCGCGTCGGCCGCAACCGGCACGATGAAGATGTCGTGGACCCCGCTGGTGCCGGCAAGGCTGTAGGTCGCCTGCGGCAGCGCGATCTCGCGCGGTCCCCGGAACAGCAGGGAAAAACCGCCGCCCGGGCGCGGGCTGGCCGCGATGCGGTTGACGGCGCTCAGTTCGAGCGAGATGCGCCCGCCTCCGGTCTCGACGATGAACGCCTGCCCGATCGCTTGTTCGAAATCCGCCGCCGCCGCCATTGCGCTCGCCTCAAAGCCGTTTGCAGCACTGTCGCCGCTTCGCCGCGAGCTGTCCAGAACTCATTATTTCCGGAGTCCAGGACGAAAGAACGTCGAACACTTTCCTGGGATTGTGCGCCATCGCGCGGAGCGCTCGGCGCCCAAGACAATTCATCGCCGCAAACCGCAAAATACAGCAGCCCATGTCCTTTTGCGCGTGCCGGCGACGCTGTAGTACTTTGTTTCGATACGCGCCTGGCGCGACAAGACAGGGCTTCGGCAGCGACGCCGGACGCTGATTGGCCGGCTTGACCGGCTTGCGGGAGAAAAGGACGGACGATGGCTGAGAGTGGTGCGAAAACAGGGACGGCGCCGGCAAATGGGGGTGACGCCATGCCGTTGTTCTATACGAGGCCAGAGGCGCTCAACCCGATCCGGCACGGCTCGTTGGGGCTGACCGCGCGCAGCGATTTTTCCTTCGCGCGCTCGGCGCACGCCATTCCGGTGGTGGCGTCGGAGATGCCGGCGGCGATGCGCTCCTACCCGATCGTCTTCATCGGCGCCGGCAAGGCGCCTGTCATCATCACCGGCGTGCGCCAGGACGAAAATCTGTTCGTCGATGCCGACGGCATGTGGAACGCGCCGCATTACATCCCGGCCTATGTCCGCCGCTATCCCTTCATCCTGGCCGAGGACCCGACGTCGGCCGGCCGGCTGACGCTGTGCGTCGACCGGGCGAGCGAGCGTGTCGTCGACCAGCTCGTGGCACCGTTCCGTGACGACAAGGTGCTGCCGTTCTTCAGCGGCAACGAACCGACCGAGGCCACCAAGCAGGCGCTCGCCTTCTGCAACCAGTTCCAGATCGACTTCAGGGCCACCCGCGAGATGGTCGACAAGATCGACGCGCACGGCCTGTTTTCGCCGCGCCAGAGCAAGGTGACGCTGGAAGGCGGCGAAGTGCTCAACCTCACCGATTTCCAGGTGATCGACGAAGCGGCCTTCAACAAATTGAGCGACGAGGCTTTCCTCGACCTCAGAAAGTCAGGCGCGCTCGGCCTGCTCTATTGCCACCTCGCCTCGACCAACAGCTGGACCTCGCTGGTGCACCAGGCGTCGGTCCGCAAGGCGGAGGGGGCGAAGGGCTGATTTCTGGCGCTCATGGTTGGGGCTCTCAAGAACGCCCAAAGTCGAACGGCCTTCCGGGAGCCGGGGTTCGTCCGTAACAAGGAGCGAGCTGAAAGACTTGGGGGAGGCCGCCGCGGAAGCCGCATGATCAAGTAGATGCTTGGCCCGCGGACATCATGAACCCCGGCAAGATTTCGCCGGCATGAGGGCAGAGCCGTTGATACCGATGTGACTTGTGACTTTACGGCTAGTCACAGCTTTTTTGCTTGGAAGTGACCAACTTCAGGGACACAGTGATGGTTCCATCCTCAGAGCCGCTTACGATGGTTTCCTCGAAAGTTTCATTCTTGATGCGAACATAGTATTCCCCGGGTGAAGCCCCGTCTTGTGCTTTAACTTTAAAGGTAATTGTCGTCGTATCTTCGATGGTTACGTCGTTGTCGAATACCACTAGATATGGCTCGCTCTTTAAAGTGCCAGCATCGATAAAGTCAATTACCAGGTATTCCGTGTCGTTAAACCAACCACGGTCTGGGGCTACCGTCACACTGACCGTAACCGGATCTCCGCCTCTTACAGCATTCCCTTCAGGTGTATCGACACGTACTATATCTACTCTCGCCATGGCCCATCTCCCTTCGGCCTTCTCAATTAACGATCGAAAACGCTAGTCCATATCGCCGCGCCCGCCGCGGTTCATGGCGCCACCGGACCGTCCCATCGCACCGCCAGACCTGCCCATGGCGCCGCCGGATCGCCCCATCGCACCGCCGGATCTGCCCATTGCTCCACCCGATCGACCAAACGAACGCGGGTCCAGCTCCGCACTCAGCAGGACATCCTCGAGCGTTCCGGTGTCGAGTTCCAGCCGCATTGTCAGGTCACTCTTGTCGTAGACCCAGACCTGCATTCCGCGCGCGAACGAGCCTATCTGTGATGACAGTCCGGTATAGGCAGGGTCGCTTGGACCGCGGCTCATGACCTTGAGATCGGTGTCCCCCGGGGCCGGATAATCAACGACAGTGCCAGGCCCATGGACAAGAAGTATGGTCGGTCGGGCCAGCTCGTAGAACTGCGCTTCAAAGGTGAACGCATAGATCCTTGCTAGCAGGCTACCGGAAGCGTCGATCTGGTTCTGCAGGAATCTATTGTTGCCAAGCCTTGGAGGCCGTCCCCCATCGATCCTCTTCTTGAGCTTCAAATCTTCAAGAACTCTACCGAACAAATGTATGGTTGAGGTACTTAGAATGGTTTCAGTCGTCATGGATCACCCCATCATCTGCATGTCGGTCAAAGGTCGGCGCCACTTCTGGACATCCAATATTTCTCGAAATAGCTCATGTCCGGCAGGCGCGCCTGGTCTAGTGGACGGGCGATTCGGCCCTCATGAACATGGCTCTTTCGGTTTGGCTTCGTCAGGCGAGGCCCGGCACGGTAGCGAAAAATCCCTCTTCGGTCGAAATCCCGGAAGATGATCCTCGATAGTTCTCCTCCGGTCATGCTGTCGTCGACCGCGAGCATCGTTCTCGCCACGTCACGGTAGTCCAGGAAATCCGGGGCGAGAGCCCAAAGCGTCTCGGCGAGATAGGTACCCACGATATCCCGCGCGTCGAGCAGCGCTTCGACGAAACCTTCCGGGTTGCGAGCGAAATCGCGGTCAAAGACTTCCTGGATCGGCAGCTCGGCGGCTGGATCGATCTCGGCGAGGTCGGCAAGATTTTCGGCCTCCGGCGAGATCAGTCCTCGAGCCACCAAGCTCTCGTGAAAGACATCGACCAGAATGTCGAAGACGGCGCCCGTGAGAGGTTGTGACAGTGCGTGCTCGTCGGTCCAGCCGTCGGCAAAGTCGGCCATCGTCCGCTTGTTGTTGGCCTCGCGTATCTGGCGGTGCGGCGAGAATTCCGAGAATCGAGAGAGTTGGTTGGCGATGTAGAGGTTCCCACGCGTCACCGTCAGGACATTATCGATCACGGAGGGAAAATGCATGGCCGCGATCAACGAAACGCAGTCCGAAAAGGCCTCCTGAAAGCCCAGATATTCGGGGAACTCAGCGCCCGGGTTCGGTATGCCAAGGACGCTGTAGACGAATGCATGGCCAACCTCGTGCGCGATAATATCGAAGTCGAGGCTGAACGGGAGCGTGCGTCCGTCCTTCACGAATTGGCTGCCGAGCTCAAGGAAGCCATAGCCGTATTGGGCGTTGTCCCAACCCGGCAGGATCGAGATTTCCAGGCGATCGTAGTGATCGTGGAAATGCCAGGTGAGCGGCTGGCCGATGTAACGCTCCCAAACGTCTAGGGTGAAGCGCGCGCACCCGAACGCGTGGGCTGCTTCGAAGCCGGGCGTCGAGGGCTGATAATGATCGAAATTGCCTTCCTCATCGGGAACGGCCGGATCGAGGATCGCTCGCGTCCAGGGCGGCAGGGAGATAACGGGCGTACCCAACGGGCCGTGGTTGACGCCATAGGGCCGCGTCTTGTCGACCGGCTCGACGACATACATACGATCGTCGGACGGGCCAGCTCCGACGCTGCCTCGCGGGGAAGAAACCGTAATGATCTCGGGGCTTGACGTAGGGTCTTCGAACGGAGGCTGAACAAACAGCCTGAACCGGGTACCCATTCCCCACCTCTCGGTTATATTAGTAACATAACATAATATCCGTGAGATGGCGAGGGCGTTGGTTTGTCGGGTTAATTCTTCCTGAAGGACGGTTCTTGATTGTCGGCAACAAAATTGCCCCAAGAACAATGCGTATCGCTACTGCAGGAGCTGGAGCAACTTCTGGTAGCGGGGATGACTGCGAACAGAGGCGAAATCGGAATCGTTCTTGAACCAGAGTCTCATCTCGGCGCCAGCCTGCGGTAGCCACACTTCCAAAAGGTCGATCGAGCGTTCGAATTCTCCCAGCAACGCATAGGTACAAGCGGCGTTGTATTGGACGTTGATATCGCCAGGGTCGATTTCCAGAGACCGGCCAAGCCACTTCGCGGCCTTCTCGCGTTCACCAAGGAAGGCCAGCACGATCGCTCCCAGGCAGGCACAATTGGCGTTCTCCGGATGCAGGCGGAGTTCCTCTTCCGCTCTCTCCAATGCGATCCGCGCATAAAGCTCCGCGTCGTTCTGTTGGCCGAGAGTGCGGAAGACGTTCACCAGCATGACCGGTGCGCCGTAGTCGGTCGGTTTGATCTCCATCGCGCGCAGGAAGTACGTCGCGGCGAGCTCGAACTGGCCGCCGGTCACGCAGAACTCGGCATAGTAGCGGTTGGCCTCGTGGCAGTTGGGGTCGAGCGTCAGAGCCTGTTCGAACGCCGCCGCGGCCTCGGAACGCCGGTCGGCAAGGGACAGGGCAAAGCCCCTTGCTGAATGCGCCTCGGCCAGATTCGGGTCCAGAGCCAGGGTCTTGTCGGCGGTGGCGAGAATGTCGTCTACCTGGATCGAGGAGCCGTAGATCGACTGAAGGCGTACGTCACAGACCGCCAAGCCTGCATAGGCGCGGGCATATCCCGGATCAAGCTCGATGGCCCTGATATAGCTCTGTCTGGCCATCAGGTGGTTCGCTCTGGTCGCGATGTGGCTGTAATCGCGGCCTCGAAGATAATGCGTATAGGCTTCGACACTGTCCGTCGGTGCCAGCTCGATAGCCTTCTTCTCCTCGGGCAGGAGCCTGACCCTGAGCTGCGCCACGACCGCCTTGGCGATTTCGTCCTGCACGGCGAAGATGTCGGTGAGGTCGCGGTCGAAGCGGGCAGCCCAGACGTGTCCGTCCGTGGCGCCCTCGATCAGCTCGGCATTGATCCTGACCCGGTTTCCCGCCTTGCGGACGCTGCCCTCGACAATGTAGCCGACGCCAAGTTCCCTGACGATGCGTTCCATCTTGTCGGTCCTGCCCTTGAAGGCGAACACCGTATTGCGGCTGAGCACGAACAGGCCGGAGACGTTCGAGAGGTCGGTTATGATATCTTCCGTGATGCCGTCGCTGAAATACTGCTGGTCGGGATCATTGCTCAGATTGGCGAAGGGCAGGATCGCCACCGACGGCTTGTCCGACCGCACCAGTGGCTGGACGCTCTCGGCCGCAATATGCGTCTCGACTTGCGAAACGCCCTGGTCCCAATTGGCGAAATAGACGTGCACCGGCTGAGCAATGTTCTTGACGGTCCTGGCGCCCTGATCGGCGAAGTCGACGCCCAGCTTGTTGCCGACCTCATGGCGCACCACTTCCGAGCAGGCGATGCCGCCGGGTATTGCGAGCCCCTGCAGCCGCACCGCAAGATTGACGCCGTCGCCATGGAAATCATCACCGTCGACGATGATGTCGCCAAGGTTGATGCCAATGCGGAATTTGAAATGCCGGGCCTCGGGGATGCCGGCATTCCGCTCGGACATGCCGCGTTGGATCTCGACCGCGCAGCGCGCCGCATTGATTACGCTGCCGAACTCCACCAGGAAGCCGTCACCCATCACTTTAAAGATGCGCCCACCGTGCTTGGTGACGGTCGGATCGAAGAACTCCCGTCGATGCTGCCGAAGGAGATTGAGCGTGTGCTCCTCGTCGGCCTCCATAAGACGGCTATAGCCGACCACATCAGCCGCCAGGATCGCCGCCAGCCGACGCTCAACATGCTCCTCGGACATGTCGTCTCCTGAAATCGCAGACAATAGTTCCGTCTGAATTAGTTTTAACTGATTTACCTCCTCGGCGCCAACGTCGCTGAACGGTCGCTCGCGCCGGTTGGCGCGGCGCCAGTCGCAATCCAAGCGGTCCGGCCGTACGGTCGACGTCGTTCACGGGAATAGCAACGAACGGGGAGTGACCCAGAACATCGTTCCTCGACCTGCGCAAAACCGGCGCGCTCGGCCTGCTCCATCGCCATCTTGCCTCAAGGTTCTGATTTGTCCATGTCGTGGTTCCGGAACGAGGACACTTCCGGGCGACATGCATCAACTGGTTGTTTTCGCCGCAATTCCCCCTACATGCGGCGGCTTTCATGCCTTCAGGTCAGTGTGACTGTCGAAACGTCGTCGTGATCCAGTTCTTGCTGCAGCATGATCTTGTCCGAAAGCAGTTCCATCGCCGCGACGGTCTTGCGGGCCGCCCGTGGGCGTGGCGCTGCAACGCCAAAACTGCTATTTAGGGCAGCGAACCGCAAGCTGGCGACCAGGCACCGCCATGCGGATCGCAATGAAGGAGCGGGTGGCATCGGTGGGTACGCCGGTGCAAGGGTCGTGGAGGCTGGGGGCAATGTCAACTTCATTGCGCGTGGATCGCGCCGGTTGGCGGGCTGGCGTTTCTTTGTTCCGTGGCAAATGGCCGATCGCTTCCAATGAGCATGCCTCAATGGAGAACACATGCTCCTGGCCGAGTTTCCGCCACCTGGCTTGACTTGGCCAAGATGCGGGCTTTTGTCGTGCACAAGAAAACTCGAATACCATACTCCAGCAACAGTTGGCTCAGGATGACGTTCGATCCATGATCTGATGGCTCGGCGAAGCAGAGGGGTGAACCGGGATGATAATGGCCGACTTGATACTCGATACTTTTCAGTTCTTCCTTCTGGTGACAAGGCGAAACAGCCGTGGCGCGGCTTTGATCTTCCGGAGGGCCGTAGCGCGCATCGTGCCGGCCCTCATCGTGCTTGCCCTGGCCTCGCTGCTTTTCCCCAATCTCTCACAGTCCAAAGAGGCCGCTTTGCGCCCCGGATTTGACGCCTGGACCGGCGACTACGGCGGAATGGAAAAGAGACGTCTTATCCGAATCCTGGTCCCTTACAGCAAGACGATCTACTTCATCGACCGTGGTGAGCAACTTGGCACGGCGGTCGAGTTTGGCCAGGCGCTTGAGCGGCAGATCAACAAGAACAAGAAAAAGGAAATCGAAAAAATTCGTGTGGCCTTCGTGCCGGTGGCCCGGGACCGGCTGCTTCCCGCGCTCATCGAAGGGCGCGGAGACATTGTCGCGGCAAATCTGACGATTACCCCATCACGGCAGCAGATCGTCGACTTCACGGATCCCCTGGCGAGCGGCGTGAAAGAAATCCTGGTCACCGGCCCGGCCGCGCCGAAAATCGCCGCCATCGACGATCTCGGCGGCAAGGAAATCCGCGTTCGCGCGAGCAGCAGCTATTTCGAGCATCTGCAAAAGCTCAACAGCGACCGGCGCGCGGCGGGCCAAGCCGAGATCGGCATCGCGCCGATCGACGAAAATCTCGAGGATGAGGATCTTCTGGAGATGGTCAATGCCGGCCTGCTGCCCTGGTGCGTGGTCGACGGCCACAAGGCGCGGATCTGGTCCAGGGTCTTCGATAACATCGAACTGCACGATGACATTGCGATAGCGCAGGACGGGGAAATCGCCTGGGCGGTCCGTAAGAACAGCCCGGAACTGATGAAAAGGCTCAACGCTTTCGTCAAGCAATACAAGGTCGGGACGACCTTCGGCAACATTTTGAAGAAGCGCTACTACCAGGATGACAAGATGGTGCGTTCCGCCTACGAGCAGTCCGAGGTCGATAAATTCCAGGCTCTGCGCGACGCCTTCGAGAAATATAGCGCTGCCTACAAACTCAATGCGTTGCTGCTGGCCGCGCAGGGATACCAGGAATCGCGTTTCGACCAGAGCGAACGCAGCTCTCGGGGCGCCGTCGGCATCATGCAAATGTTGCCGTCGACTGCTGCCGATAAGGCGATAGGCATCAGCGGCATAGCGGAAAGCTCGGATCGCAATATAGAAGCGGGCGCAAAATACATGCGTTATTTGTCGGCAACCTATGTGAACGATGCCGAACTCGACCCAGTCAACAGGGCGCTGTTGACGCTTGCCGCCTACAATGCCGGGCCCGGCAACTTGCGCAAATTTCGCAGTGCCGCGAAGACGATGGGCCTCAACCCCGATCTATGGTTCGGCAATGTGGAGAACGGCGCCGCGAAGGTGGTTGGGCGCGAAACGGTTCAGTATGTCGGAAATATCTACAAATATTTTGTGGCTTATACGCTGCTCGAGGAGCAGAAAGCGCGGCGTGGCGTGAACAAGGCGCAGTCAGAGTAAATCAGCTCGTATTTCGGCATGGCTGGCCCAATGATATGGATATGCAAGAGCTGACCGACCGTTCCTACCGACATCTGCAGGCCATGAACCGACTGGGGCGACGAGGCCGCGACTTGCGCCGCCACCGATGAATAGTTTGACGGCCTGTCACCGGTCGGTCATTTTTGAAGAGAGCGACGCTCACGGCAGCGATAGCCAATACCAACGCGATCCATTGCCGCGTGAGCTCGTCTGGCCGCCACGTTGATCAGCTCGACCATGACCCGGCCTCCCGGGACGGCAGGCTCCTGATGCTGGATGGGCCTCCGCGACATGGACGCGCTGCCGCTGCGTCGGCTCATGCCGGCGGAAGCCCAGGCCCATCCGATTTGCCGGCGCCACCGCCCTTCGCAGGCTTGAGGTGGCTGCGCTTCAACCGCCACAGAAAACGAAAAAGCCGCGGCGAACCGCGGCTTTTCGATGCTTGATCCCCTGAAGGAAATTGGAGCGGGTGAAGCGATTCGAACGCTCGACCCCAACCTTGGCAAGGTTGTGCTCTACCCCTGAGCTACACCCGCTCACACGGCGTCTTGGCCGCAAGCCGGGCCTATATGGCTGAAGAGCGCGGCGATTGCAACAGGGAAATAACAGGCTTTTTTCTGCCCGGCGCCATGATGCAGGCAAGCCGCCCGTGACAAGGCTTCTCGCCGGATCTGGGGGCCGTGTTGGGCGGCGGCCCGACCATTGCCGCCTCGTCGCGGCACGCACCATCGCCGCGTGCATGGGAATAACCGGCTTTCGCGGCGGCGCGCACCAGGCTTGCGCAAAAATGATTCCGATTCCGTGGCCGATGCGATAAACGGCATGGCCGCAAACCAGCCGAAGAAGAAATCCAATGCCGAAGACCGAAGCCGAGCTTTTCGCCTTTCTCGCCGAACTGGGCATCGCCGTTTCGACGAAACGCCACCCGCCGCTCTATACGGTGGCCGATTCGCAGGCGCTGCGCGGCGAAATCGCCGGCGGACACACCAAGAACCTGTTCCTGAAGGACAAGAAGGACAATTTCTTCCTGGTCACCGTCGGCGAGGACGCGGTCGTCGATCTCAAGCAGATCCATCAGTCGATCGGCGCCGCCAGCCGGGTTTCCTTCGGCAAGCCGGAAATGCTGATGGAGCTTTTGGGCGTCACGCCGGGCGCCGTCACCGTCTTCGGCGTCATCAATGACAGGGAAAACAGGGTCAAGCTGGTGCTCGACAAGGATTTGATGGCGCATGCCGTCATCAACGCGCATCCGCTGACCAACGAAGCGACGACGTCGATCGCGGCGGCCGATCTCATCAGATTCGTCGAGGCAACCGGGCACGATGCTGCTATCTTGAAAGTCTCGGCATGATCGCCACATGGATGGCGAAGCCGATTTCCAATTGAGACATGGCGCCGAGCCGCGGGCCGGCAGCGCGACCGAAAGGGTGACGAGATGAGCGACAACAATCCGTTTGGCGGATCATTCGGAAACAATGGCGGCCAGTATGCCACCACGGTGCAGTATGGCGGAACGGCCACGGCGCCGGCGAAGGCAGCGCTTGGCGATGCGCCCGCGGGCGCCCGCGCCGGCGATGTCATCAAGGACACGACGACCGCCGCCTTCGCCGCCGACGTCATCCAGGAATCGCGCCGCCAGCCGGTGCTGGTCGATTTCTGGGCGCCGTGGTGCGGCCCTTGCAAGCAGCTCACGCCGCAGCTGGAAAAGGCGGTCAAGGCCGCTGGCGGCAAGGTCAAGCTGGTCAAGATGAACATAGACGACCATCCCTCGATCGCCGGCCAGCTCGGCATCCAGTCGATTCCGGCGGTCATCGCCTTCAAGGACGGCCAACCGGTCGACGGCTTCATGGGCGCCATTCCCGAGAGCCAGATCAACGAATTCATCACCAAGGTCGGCGGCCAGGGCAATGGCGCGCCGCCGGTGGCAGAGGCGCTGGCGGCGGCCGTGGAAGCGCGCGACGCCGGCGACATGCAGGCCGCCGCCGACATTTATGACGCCATCCTGGCGCAGGCGCCGGAGACGGTCGAGGCGATTGGCGGGCTGGGCGAGCTGCTGTTCGAAGCCGGCGACACCGCAGGCGCCGAGGCGTTGCTGGCAACGGCGCCCGAGGCCAAGAAGGACGCGCCGGCGCTCGCCGCCCTGCGCGCCAAGATGGCGCTTGCCGCGCAGGCGGCCGAACTCGGCAACCCGGCCGAATTCGAACGCCGGCTTGCAGAAAATCCCAAGGACCATCAGGCGCGTTTCGATCTGGCCATGATCCAGAACGCCAGGGGCGATCGCACCGCGGCCGCCGACAATCTGCTGGCCATCATCAAGGCCGACCGCGCCTGGAACGAGGACGGCGCCAGGACGCAGTTGCTGCAACTGTTCGAGGCTTGGGGCATGACCGACGAGGCGACGCTTGCCGCGCGCCGCAAATTGTCGGCGTTGCTGTTTTCCTGAGCCGGTTATCGGTTGTTTTGTCGCACAGGCTTGCGGCGTCGGGCCTGAGCGCCAGATAGGACAGGGCAGGGTTGACGCTTCGCAATCGAAGCGATCGGAGGAATGAGGTGCAAGCGGGAAACGCGCATTACCGGCTCGCCAAGGATTTGCCGTTGACGATCCCGATCTTTCCGCTCGAGGGCGCGCTCCTTTTGCCGGGCGGCCGCATGCCGCTCAACATCTTCGAGCCGCGCTACCTGCAGATGGTGGACGAGGCGGTCGCCGGCTCGCGTCTCATCGGCATCATCCAGCCCGGTCTCAATGGCGCATTGCGCGAGGATGGCGAGCCGGAGCTTTGCAATGTCGGCTGCATAGGTCGCATCATCGCCTTTTCAGAGACCGGCGACGGCCGCTACCTGATTTCGCTGCAGGGCGTGTGCCGGTTCCGCATCGCCCACGAGCTGACGGTCAAGACGCCGTTCCGCCAGTGCAAACCGGCACCCTTCCTGGCCGATCTCGACGAGGAGCAGGCGGCTGATGAAATCGACCGGCCTGCGTTGCTGCGGGCCTTTCGCGCCTATCTGCAGGCCAACGATCTGGAAGCCGACTGGGAAAGCGTCAGCCGGGCCGAAAACGCCATGCTGGTCAACGCGCTGTCGATGATGGCGCCCTATGGACCGGCCGAGAAGCAGGCGTTGCTGGAAGCCGCGGACCTGAAGACGCGTGCCGAGACGCTGATCGCCATCACCGAGATGACGCTGGCGCGCGAGAATGAGGATTTTGGCTCGAGCCTGCAGTAGGATGTGCCGATATTCAGCCGGCCTGACCTGAATCTCAACATATTGTCGGCGTGAAACCGGAAGAGGACCTGATGGCGGCGGATGGGCGTGACGGAAAGAAAACCAGCGTCGACCCGAAGCTGCTGGAACTGCTGGCCTGCCCGCTGACCAAGGGGCCGCTGGCCTGGGACCCCGAGCGTGGCGAGCTGGTCTCGCGGGTCGCCAAGCTCGCTTATCCCGTGCGCGACGGCATCCCGATCATGCTGCCTTCGGAGGCGCGGACCATCTCGGCCGAGGATGTGCTGTCGCCGCCGAAGCTGGGTGGGGCGGGCTGAGCGCGGGGCGCGGAGCATCATCGCTTCGTCATCCCAGGGCGGAGCAGCCGCGAAGCGGCGTCGCGGAGACCCTGGGATCCATGCCGCGACGTATGTGACGTGTGAAAGCGGGCCAAGACCAGCAGCCTTTCTCCAGGACAGGCACCATTCCGGACCGTCGCATTCCTTGGCCGATGTAGCGGCATGGATCCCCGGGTCTTCGCGACGGCGCTTCGCTCCTGCTTCGCCCGTGGATGACGAAGGCGCGTGGATCCGGTCTCGGTGCCTACTGAAAATTGCGCCCTTTGGGCATGACCCTTTCCGCCTCTTCCGACAGCATCGCAAGATCCTGTCCGTCTTTCCCTATTGCGGGTTGGCTGGAGCGGCGCGGAGGACCGGCTGCTGGCGGTGCGGCCGCACCGACCTTTTCCAGCAGCACGGTCAGCCAGGGCGTCAGATCCTCGATCTTCTCGGCGACGATATGGACGACACCTGATTCCGACTGCAGCTTCCCGGTGACCTTCACAAACCGGGCGCCCATGACGATGGGCCGGAAGCGGGTGAAGGTCCTTTCCCAGAAGATGACATTGGCGACGGCCTTGTCGTCTTCCAGCGTGAGAAAGATCGCGTTGCCCTTGCCGGGGCGCTGGCGCACCAGCACCAGGCCGGCAACGGAGACCCGCCTGCCGTCGCGCACGGAAGGCAGGCTGGCATTGGGGGTGACGCCGGCGCGGTCGAGCCGCTCGCGCAGGAAGGCGACCGGATGCGCCTTCAGCGACAGGCCGAGCGAGCGGTAATCGTGGATGACATGCTCGCCGAGCGGCATTTTCGGCAGTCTCGTCTCGGGCTCCAGCTCGCGTAGGCTGAGTGCCGGCTGGTCGAACAGCGGCAGTTTCTCGGCGGCGCTCTTGCCGTCGAGCGCGCGGACCTCCCACAGTGCCGCGCGGCGGTCGAGGCCGATGGACCGAAAGGCGTCGGCCTGCGCCAGCTTCTCGATCTCGTCGACATTGAGGCCGGAGCGCAGCCAGACATCCCGGACGGTCGAGTAGCCGGCGCCGCGCCGGGCGACGAAAGCCTCCATGCGTTCCTTGGAAAGTCCCTTGATTTGCCTGAAGCCGAGCCGCAGCGCATGGCTTGTCTCGATGACGCCGCGCATCCCGGCATGACGCGGCAGGATGCGGGCCGGGTCGAAAGGCGCCTTTTCCAAAGTGCAGTCCCAGACGGAGAAATTGGCGTCGACCTCGCGGATGTCGACGCCATGGTCGCGGGCGTCGCGCACCAGCTGCGCCGGCTGGTAGAAGCCCATCGGCTGCGAGTTCAGGATCGCGGCGCAGAACACGTCGGGATAGAAGGTCTTGAACCAGCAGGAGGCATAGACGAGCAGCGCGAAGGAGGCGGCGTGGCTCTCGGGAAAGCCATATTCGCCAAAACCCTCGATCTGCTTGAAGCAGCGCTCGGCGAAGTCCTTTTCGTAGCCTCGGCCTGTCATGCCGTCGATCATGCGCTGGCGGTAATTGCCGATGGTGCCGGTGCGCTTGAAGGTGGCCATGGCGCGGCGCAGTTCATCGGCCTCGCCCGGCCTGAAGCCGCCGGCGACGATGGCGATCTTCATCGCCTGCTCCTGGAACAGCGGCACGCCCAGCGTCTTGCCGAGTATTTTTTCCAGCTCCGGCTTGGGATATTCGGCTTTTTCCTTGCCTTGGCGGCGGCGCAGATAGGGATGCACCATATCGCCCTGGATCGGGCCTGGCCGCACGATCGCCACCTCGATGACAAGATCGTAGAATTCGCGCGGCTTCAGCCGTGGCAGCATCGACATCTGGGCGCGCGATTCGATCTGGAAGACGCCGAGCGTATCGGCGCGGCAGATCATGTCGTAGACGCGGGGATCCTCCTTGGCGATCGTATCCAAGGTCAATGGCCTGCCATAGTCGTCTCTGACGCCGTATTGGGTTTCGAGCAAGGTGAAAGCGCGCTGGAGGCAGGTCAGCATGCCGAGCGCCAGTATATCCACCTTGAGGATCTTCACCGCGTCGAGATCGTCCTTGTCCCATTCGACCATCTTGCGCTCGTCCATCGCCGTCTTGACGATGGGGACGATTTCGTCGAGCCGGTCCCTGGTGATGACGAAGCCGCCGACATGCTGGGAGAGATGGCGGGGGAAGCCCATGATCTCGTTGGCGCGTTCCATCACATGCCGCGATATGGGATCGCTGCGGTCGAGGCCGCCGGCCCTGGCTTCCTTCTCGCCGAGCTCCGAGGTCGACCAGCCCCAGATCGAGCCGGAAAGCGACGCCCGGACATCCTCCGACAGGCCCATCGCCTTCGACACTTCGCGCAGCGCCGAACGGCCGCGATAGCTGATGACGGCGGCGGCGAGCGCCGTGCGCTTGGAGCTGTATTTCGTATAGATGTACTGCATCACCTCTTCGCGCCGCTCATGCTCGAAATCGACATCGATATCCGGTGGCTCGTTGCGTTCCTCCGAGATGAAACGCTCGAAGAGCGTGTCGATCTTGTCCGGTCCCACCTCGGTGATGCCGATGCAGAAGCAGATGATCGAATTGGCGGCGGAACCACGGCCCTGGCAGAGAATGCCTTCGCCGCGGGCGAATTTGATGATGTCATGGACGGTCAGGAAATAGCGGGCGTAATTCAACCGCTCGATCAGGGCGAGTTCTTCCTGAATGCGTTTTATGACGCTGGAGGGGACACCAGCGGGAAAGCGCCGGGCCGCTCCCTCCCGGGCCAGGCGCTCCAGCTCCGCCTGCGGGCCGAGGCCCGATTCCGTCGGCTCATCGGGATAATTGTACTGAAGGTCGCCGAGCGAGAAGGTCAGCTCTTCGCCGAAACGCAGCGTCTCGGCCAGCGCCCGCGGATGCCTGCGGAACAGGCGCGCCATCTCCAGCGGCGGCTTCAGATGGCGTTCGGCATTGGCGGTCAGCTCCAGCCCTACCTCGGCGACCGGAACATTGAGGCGGATCGCGGTCAGCACATCCTGTAAGGGGCGGCGTTCGGCCGTGTGGTAGAGCACGTCGTTGGTCGCCATCAGCGGAATGCCGGTGCTTTCGGCAAACGCCGCCGACTGCTCGATCCTGAAGCGGTCATGGCCGGCATAACAGGGCGAGACGCCGAGCCGCAGGGCGCTGCCGAACCGGCCCTCGAGTTCCCGCAGCAAGGCCAGACTGTCCTGCGCGTCCTGCGCCAGATCGGGCAAGACCGCCAGCGACATCCGGTCCCCCCATTCGAGCAAGTCGCCGCGCTGGAGCAAGGTGGCGCCCTTTTCGGTCTCGTCGCGCAGATTGGCCTGGGTGAGCATGCGGCACAGATGCCCCCAGCCCGTGCGGTCCCTGGGATAGGCGAGAATGTCCGGCGTGCCGTCGCCAAAAACCAGCCGGCAGCCAGGATGATAGGCAAGCTTTTCGACCTTGGCCTGCTGCCAGGCGCGCACCACGCCGGCCACGCTGTTGCGGTCGGCGAGCCCGATCGCGGAGAAACCCATGAGCTTGGCCGCGACCACCAGTTCCTCCGGCTTGGAAGCGCCGCGCAGGAAGGAGAAATTCGACTGGATGCCGAACTCGGCATAGGGAATGACGGTCAGCGCGTTCATGCGAAGACCCCGTGCATGAACCAGCGCGGCGGGATCTGCGAGGCGCTGCCGTAAAGGCCTTGCCGGTAGAGCCAGTAGCGGCGGCCATCGGCATCCTCGATGCGGAAATAGTCTCGTGTCGATGCCGCCGGATCGCCCGGCGCCTCGCGCCACCATTCGGCGGCGATGCGCTCCGGACCCTCGGCACGGGTGACGCGGTAGAGCGCGCGGCGCCAACGAAAATGCAGCGGCGGTCCCTCCGGCATTTCGGTGGCCGGCACATCGATGGGCTCGGGCGCGCGGAACAGCCGGATTGGGCGTTCCGGCGGGAAGATGGTCATCGGCGCCTGCATCCTGTCCGGCTTCTTCGGCGGCGTGGTCCGGCGCGGCGCCTCGCTGAAGGGGACGATGGCGACGGCGCGTTCGGGCAGATGGCTTTCCACAGGCACAGGCTGGAGAACCGCGCTCTCGCCGAGGCGGGCGCGGATACGGTCGGCGAACAGGGCGATGTCGGCACCGTCGTCGGCCGCTTCACCGGTCAGATCGGTCTGCTGCGTGTCGAAAGCGGCGACAGCCAGCACCGAGAGGCGCACCAGGTCGAAGCCATAGCCGGCATCGATATGCTGCTCGAGTGCTGCCAGCCTTTCATGGAACAATTTCCGGATCAGCAAGGGTTCGCGCATCGGCCGCGAGGTGCCGAGCGCGATGCGGCTGACGGCGCCGTCGACGCGAAAGAGCAGCAGCGCCAGCGTCCGGGCGCCTTCGCCGCGGCGTTCGAGGTCGGTCTTCAAGGTCGTCGCCAGCATGCCCACCAGCCGCTCTATCTCCTCCGTCAGCGTGACGGGTTCGGCGAGATGGCGTTCGACCGAAAGCGGCGCGACGGGAAGGCGCGGCGAGATCGCTTCGTCGAGACGGCCAAGCGCCTGGTCGAGGCGCTGGAGCAGCAAGGCGCCGAAGCGGCGGGCAAGCGGCGCGCGCGGCGCGGCCATGACGGCGCCCGCCGTGCGCAGCCCGACGCTTTCCAGGCTGGCACGGGTTTCCGGCGCTATGCGAAGGGCGGCCAGCGGCAAGGGAGCAAGCAAGGCTTCCTCCTCGCCCGATAGAACGATGCGGTCGCCGCAAAAGCGTGCCGCCGCCCAGGCCGCCCCGGGCGTGCCGGCAAGCCCGGCGCGGACGTCGAAACCCTGATGCAAGAAGCGCGACAGGATTTCGTCGAGCATGGCGCGTTCGCCGCCGAACAGATGGGTGCAGCCGGTGACGTCGAGGAACAGGCCGTCGATGCTGTCCAGCGCCACCAGCGGCGTATAGCGGTCGCACCAGTCGGCAAGGCCCTCGAGCAGGCGCCGGTCGGCCTCCGGATCGGCTTCGACGATGTCGATCGACGGATGCATGGCGCGCGCATCGGCAATCCCCATGTCGCGCTTCAGGTGCAGCGCCTCAGCCCGCTCGTCGAGGGCTGAGATGCGCTGCGCGTTGCCCTGGCGGTGGCTGATCACGAGCGGTGGGTGAGATGGCGACGGATGATCCGAGGGTCGGGAACGCCAGGATTTCCCCAGACGCTGCCGCAGGATCCTTTCGGCCGCCAGATAGGGAAACCACAGGGACAGGATTCTCTGCCCGCTCCCGTCTTTCCTCGCCCCTTCTTTCGTCGAATACGCGTTCATCGGGGTTCCACTCCAGTATGAATTGTCCAGGCAGGGCCGTGCGGCTCTTGCCGATGCTGATGGTGAAGGCGGGGTGGCCGATCGAACCGGCGAGCGGCCCGGCGACCGTGGCGCGCGGCACGGCCGGCGCCGACGCGGCGATGAGGCGGATAGGCGCCGCCGTCGGTTCCGGCTCGGCCGCCTGCCGCAGCAGGAACACCGGCCGGCCGGCACCTTGCGCCCGCGCATGCAGGCGGCGTGTCGCGGTCAGGTCCAACCGCTGCGGATTGCCGCGGATTTCCAGAATGACGGTGGCAAGCGCCGTCATGCGTGCCGCCTCCTCGGCGATCCACAGCGCATCGACAAGCCTGGGCGCCTCGGAAAACAGCAATTGCCCGGGCTCGATGCCGAAGGCGGCATGCAGCCCCCTGGCATAGGGAAAGCCGGCCTCGTGGAAAATTTCCGATGTCCCGATCCATAAGATTGGCAGCCCCTGCGCCTGGTTGAGGATCAGGCTGACGAGCGACAGGGCGAAGCCGGCCACGGCTCCCGCATCGCGGGTTTCCAGGCCATGGATTTCGGTCAGGGCGGCTTTCGGCAGGCCGCCGCCGAGCGCGGCATCGAGCCGCTCGACACCGATGGGCAGAAAGGCATCCGGCAAGGCCGCGGCAAGCCCGCGCCGGACAATCGTCAGATCGTTGCCAGTGCCGGTGCCGGCATCAAGGGGCGCCGCCGCCGGCGCCTGCAGGCGCTCGGGCAGCGTTCCCTCGATCTTCGCGATCTGGCGGCGCAGGGCAAAAACAGTCTCCCGCGCCACGGCGGTCATCGCCATGACGGTCAGCTTCCACTCACAATTGTTCCTGTTATGTTCCTATTGATTCCAGAGGGCGCTGGAAGAGTCAAGCAGAGTCATAAGGAATTTATTCCTCTCCCGGCGCGACGCCGGCGTATAGGCGTCATTTGCCTCGACCGGTGCGAACACCTATATGCCGGGATTAAAGGACAAAGCATGGCCCGCATCTACAAGACCCGCACCTGGCATGGCGAACTTGCGCCCTCGATGGAAGAATTGGAGTTCCTGGCCCTGGAGGCCTACGCCCATCTGCCGGAGGATTTTCGCAAGCTGACCGGCGAGATCGTCATCCAGATCGCCGAATTCCCGACCGACGAGATCATGGACGATTTGTCGTTGGAGACGCCGTTCGACCTGCTCGGCCTGTTCGAGGGGCGCGGCATCGCCGAACGCTGGAACCCGCAAACCGGGGAAGGCCCCAACCGCATCACGCTCTATCGCCGCGCCATGCTCGACTACTGGGCCGAGAACGAGGAATCGCTAGGCGACATCGTCACCCACGTGCTGATCCACGAGATCGGCCACCATTTCGGCCTGTCGGACGATGATATGGAGAAAATCGAAGAGGCTGCTGAATAGGCTGTGCCTTCGTCATCCTAGGGTCTGCGCCCCGTCGCTTCGCTCCTTGCTTCGCCCTAGGATGACGAAGAGAGAGGGCCGCGGCGCTTTCCCCTACCAGTCGCTGAGCTTGGTATCCGGCCCGTATTCCTGGCCGTCGACATCCTTCACCACGGCCTGGCCGCAGCGCATGGTCTTGGCTTTCTTGTCATAGGCATAGGTCGGCGAGCCGAACAGGTGCCAGCCCTTGTTCAGCGCCGCCGTCACCTTGTGGCAGAAGCTGGCGTCGTCCGGGGCGGTGAGAAAGCGGTAGAGTTTCATCGTCCAATTCCTGTCGTGTATCCCAAGTCGGCGAATATCATGCCCCGATGGCGGCCGCCTTCGCCAGCAGTTTTTCGGCCTGCGCCAGGTGCAGCCGCTCGACCATCCTGCCATTCAGCGCGATGACGCCCTTGCCGCTGTTTTGCGCCAGCGCGAAGGCATCCTTCACCGCGCGCGCCTCGGCCAGAGCCTGCGCCGACGGGGCAAAGGCGCGGTTGGCGGCCTCGATCTGCGATGGATGGATCAGCGTCTTGCCGTCAAAGCCCATGGCGGCGGCCTGCGTGCATTCGCGGGCGAACGCGTCCAGGTCGCGAAAATCGTTGAACACCCCATCGAGCATGTCGAGGCCGCCGGCGCGTGCCGCCAGCAGCATCTGCATCAGCCATGGCAGGAGATAGGCGCGGTCGGGCGTCGCCTGGACGCCGGTATCCTTGATCAGATCATTCGTTCCGGCAATGAAACAATCCAGCCGCGAGGCGGGGTCGCGGCCGAGCTCGGCGATGGCGCCGATGTTGAGCATGGCCTTGGGCGTCTCGATCATCGCCCATAGTTTCACGCTGTCGGGAGCAAAATTATCGTCCAGCACATCGCCGACCTCGAGCACGTCGCGCGGCGTGTCGACCTTGGGCAGCAGGATGCCGTCCGGTTCCGCCTTGGCCACGGCGGCAAGGTCGTCGGCGCCCCATTCGCTGGATAACGCATTGACACGCACCACCATCTCGCAGCGCCGGCCATTGTGGTCGGCACCAGGGCGATTGGCGAAAATGCCGGCCAGTTTTTCGCGCGCGGCGATCTTGTCGGCGGGGGCGACGGCGTCCTCCAGATCGATGATGACGGCGTCACAGGCAAGCTGCGCGATCTTGGCCAGCGCCTTGTCGTTGGAGGCCGGGATATAGAGCACTGAGCTGCGCGGACGGTAGGTTTCGGTCATGCCTGTTCTATGCCGGTTGCGGCGGGTGGAGGCAAGCGGCCTTCCTCTCCCCCGTCGATCGGGGGAGAGGTGTCGAGCGAAGCTCGACGGAGTGGGGGTCGACCTTTGGGCGCAAGGCGATGCGATGCTTGCGCCCGGTGCCCTTTCCTATGTCCGTTTGCGGCGGTTGCCAGGTGGTTCCCCCACTCCGTCTCGGCTTCGCCGAGCCACCTCTCCCCCCTCCGGAGGGAGAGGAAAGGAGCCTGGCTGGGGTACGCCAACGCGTCCGCAAAGAATGGCGGGCAGCGCACCAGCCCTGCACGAAAACTGCACACGCCTGCCGAAAACCTCCTCGTATCTGCCCCGCCAACTTCATGCCGGCCCGCCACAAGGCGGCATGCAAAAGCGAGCAAAACCCCGTTGGTCCCTGCCCCACAGGCTGCGCAGCGAAGGCTGGTGGCTGGCCGATCCACCACGTGCGACGGCAACCCTCATCCCTTTCGTCCGCAGACGCCCTCCGACGGCCCGACTGGAAGCCATGGGGACGATCAGGTCATGACAGTGTTGCTCACCTCGGCGCCAAGCTATTGCAGCCGCTTCGGCGTTGCCCTGCTGTTGGTCGCGATCGCCGATTTCCTGTTCTACGGCCAGCCCGCCGGCATCACGGTTCTCCTGTTCGCCATCCTGATTGCCGCGGCGGTGGTGGCCGTGCATCCCGCCGCGTTCAACGATGGCAAGGTGTGGCTCAAGTCAGCCGCCTTGCTTGTCGCGCTGCTGCCGCTGGCCGAGACTGTCAGCCCCTTGTCCGTCTCGATCGCGCTCGCGGCCCTGGTGGCGTTCGCGCTTTCGCTGAGTGGCCGGCTGCGGCACCGCATGGCGCGCATTACCGGCCAGGTCGTGCTGTTCGGGCTGGCGGCGCCGGTGCGGTTCCTCGGCGATTTTCTCCAATGGCGAAGGGTGGCGCGGCGGTTCGGCGGGCATCGCATAAGGCTGGCGGCGATCGCGGTCTGGGTGATGCCGCTGACGCTGGGCGCCGTCTTCGTCGCCCTGTTCGGGGCCGCCAACCCGGTCATCGAATACTGGCTGTCGCTGATCGATCTCATCAAGCTGCTCGACCTGATCCAGCTGACGCGGATTGCCTTCTGGCTGTTCGTGCTTGCCGGCGTCTGGGCCTTTCTGCGGCCGCGCCTGCCGCGATTCCGGCGGCGTATTTTCCGGCCAGATCATCCCCCTGCCGATGCCCAGCCGGCGGCTGGCCCGGACAGGCATGTTGTCGAGGACATCGTCTTCGGCAAGGCGGCTATCCTTCGAGCGCTCGTTGTCTTCAACATCCTGTTCGCGATGCAGAGCGGGCTCGACGCCACCTATCTGTGGGGCGGGGTCGCGCTTCCCGATGGCTTGAGCTACGCCGCTTACGCGCATCGCGGCGCCTATCCGCTTGTTGTCACCGCGCTGCTTGCCGCCGGTTTTGTCCTTGCGGCGCTGAGGCCCGGCAGCGAGGCATCGAACGATCCGCTTATCCGCCGCCTGGTCTATGCCTGGGTAGCGCAGAACATCATGCTGGTCGCCTCGTCGATCCTGCGGCTCGACCTCTATGTCGGCATCTATGCGCTGACCTACTGGCGCGTCGCCGCTTTCGCCTGGATGGGGCTGGTGGCGGCCGGGCTTGCGCTGATCATCGCCCGCATCGCGCTCGAAAAATCCAACGAATGGCTGCTCTCCGCCAATCTTCTGACGTTATCCCTGGCGCTTTATGCCTGCTGTTTCATCAACTTCGCCGCGCTGATCGCCAATTACAATGTCGCCCATTCCCTTGACATGACCGGCCAGGGCATTCCCCTCGACGCCTGGTATCTGCGCTCGCTCGGCCCGGGCGCGTTTCCGGCGCTCGACCGCTTCTACGATCGTCAGGGCAAGACGGCCGATGCCGGCGCCGTCGGCGAACTGGCAAGGTTGCGCGGTGTCGATGAAGGCTGGTATCGCAGCATGCAGGAAAACTGGCGGAGCTGGAGCTTTCGCGACTGGCGCCTGCTTCGCTATCTCGACAGCAGGCAGCCGATCATTGTTCCTGGTGTCGCAGAACCCGTGCCGGATCGCTGAGCCATGCCGCATCACATCCTCGTCGCCGACGACGACCCGCATATCCGCGAAGTGATCTGCTTCGCGCTGGAAAAGGCCGGCATGAAAACGGCTGCCGTGGCCGACGGCGCCGCCGCCCTGCAGGCGATCGAACGGCGCACGCCCGACCTTGTCGTGCTCGACATCGGCATGCCTGAGATGGACGGGCTGGAGGTCTGCCGGCTGCTGCGCCACACATCAGACGTGCCGGTGCTGTTCCTGTCCGCGCGAGATGAGGAGATCGACCGGATCCTTGGGCTCGAAATGGGTGGCGACGATTACGTCACCAAACCGTTCAGCCCGCGCGAGCTGGTCGCCCGCGTCAACGTCATCCTGCGGCGCGCCCGCCCCGTCGCGCCCGAACCCGCCGACGACAGGCAGTTCGCGCAGGGCAAGCTCACCTTGGCGCCGGCCAGCCACGCGGCCGCCTTCGACGGCAAGCCGCTGGCCCTGACGGGGATCGAGTTCTCGATCCTGAAAGGGTTTCTGGCGCGGCCCACCCATGTGCTCGACCGTGAGGCGGTGATGGCCAGTGCCTATGCGGGCAAGATCCATGTCGCCGACCGCACCGTCGACAGCCATATCCGCAACATCCGCGCCAAGTTGGCGGCGGTGGGTTGCCCGGAGGTCATCGAGACGGTGCATGGCGTCGGCTTCCGGCTCGGCCGATGCGGCTGACGACGTCAAGCAAATGGATTGGCAGCAAGTGGATCGGCCGCAAATGGCGGCCTCGTCTCGCCACGGTCGTCGTTGCCATCCTGATCTTGGTGATGGCGCTGCCGCTGGTCGGCCTGTTCTTCTTCCGCCTCTATGAGAACCAGCTGATCCGCCAGACCGAGGCGGAGCTGATCGCGCAGGGTGCCGCCATCGCCGCCATCTATGCGCAGGAGGTGCGCGACGCCGGCATTTTGCCGGAAAAGCTCGGCGCGCCGATGCCTGGGGCCAATGGCGGCGCGAGCCGAAGCGCCAATCCCGAATCGCCCTATCGGCCGATCGAGCCGCAGCTCGATCTCGCCTCGGATTACGTGCTTGCGACCCGGCCTGCCGGGATGCCCGCCACGGCCGATCCCGCTTTCGCCGCGATCGGCGCGCGCCTGACCGGCATTCTCGATGCGACGCAGAAGACCACGCTGGCCGGTTTCCGGCTGCTCGATCCCGCAGGTGTCGTCATTGCCGGGCGCGACGAAATCGGGCAGTCGCTTGCCGGGGTCGAGGAGGTGCGTGCCGCACTTGCCGGGCGCTATGCCAGCGCGCTCCGGCTGCGCATCCCCAACCAGCCGGCGCCGCCGCTCTATTCGGTCAGCCGCGGCACCAAGGTGCGCGTCTTCGTCGCCCTGCCGGTTGCCGTCAACGGCAAGGTCGCCGGCGTGGTCTATGTCTCGCGGACGCCCAACAACATCATAAAACATCTCTATGGCGAACGAGGCAAGGTGACGGCGGCGGCGATCGCCATCCTCGGCGGCACGCTGCTCATCGGCCTCGTCTTCCTGCGCACTGTCAGCCGGCCGATCTACGCGCTGATCGACCGCACCCAGCGCATCGCCGCCGGCGAGCGCGACGCGATCCGGCCGCTCGATCATCACGGCACGCGCGAAATGGCCGAACTGTCCGCCGCGTTTCTCGACATGGCGGAGAAACTGCAGGCGCGATCGGATAGCATCCAGACCTTCGCCACCCACGTCTCGCATGAACTCAAATCGCCGCTGACGGCGATCCAGGGCGCGGCCGAACTGCTGCGCGATTCCGGCTCGGCGATGGACGATGACGAGCGGCGGCGCTTCTCCAACAATATCGTCACCGATGCCGGGCGGCTCAACCTGCTGGTCCGGCGGCTGCTCGACCTGGCGCGGGCCGAAAACCTCGCGCCCAGCGGCGAAAGCACCTCGGTCAGGTCGGCGCTGGCGCTGCTTCCCGTCGACACCAGGCTGGCGGTTGGCGTCGAGGCCGGCGGCGATCTGGCCTTGCGCATCTCGGCCGAGAACGGAGCAATCGTGCTTGGCAATCTCATCGACAACTCGGCCAGGCACGGCGCGACGCTGGTTTCGATCACTGCCGCAAGCGCCGGCGGCAAGGCGACGGTGTTGGTCAGCGACGACGGCGCCGGCATTTCGCCAAGCAACCAGGCGCGCATCTTCGAGCCGTTCTTCACCACGCGGCGCTCTACCGGCGGCACCGGCATGGGCCTCGGCATCGTGCTGGCCCTCCTGAAAGCGCATGATGGTACGATCAGGTTGGTTGACTCCGAGCGCGGCACGCGCTTCGAGATCACTTTGCCGGTCGCGTAGAGTGTGGACGGCGGATCGGAGAAAAAAGTGCGCTACGACATCGTCATCATCGGCGGAGCCATCGTCGGCTCCTCGGTCGCCTACTATCTGCGCGAGGAAGGGTTTTCCGGCTCGATCGCGCTGATCGAGCGCGACCCGCAATTCGCCCATGCGGCGACGACGCTATCCATGGCCTCGATCCGCCAGCAATTCTCGATTTCGGAAAACATCCGCCTGTCGCAATTCACGCTGAAACTGTTCCGGCGGCTGAAGGAAGAATTCGGCACTGACGCCGATATCGGTTTTCGCGAGGGCGGCTATCTCATCCTTGCCGGCGAGGCCGGGCTGCCGATCCTCAGGGCCAACCACGAGGCGCAGGTCGCCGAAGGCGCCGACATACTGCTCGAGGACGCCGACCAGCTGACGCGCCGCTTCCCTTGGCTGTCGGCGGAAGGCATCACCGCCGGCGCCTATGGCCGCACCGGCGAAGGCTGGTTCGACGCGCATGCGATGCTGACGCTGTTCCGCAAGGCGCTGCGGCAGAAGAAGATCGACTTCATCAGCGCTTCGGTCACCGGTATCGAGCGGCAGGGCGACCGCGTCACCGGCGTCAGCCTCGATAATGGCGACCGGATCGAGGCCGGCACCGTCATCAACGCCGCCGGGCCGAACGCCGGCAAGGTCGCCGCCCTTGCCGGGCTGGCGCTGCCGGTCGAGCCGCGCAAGCGCAACGTCTTCGTCTTCGAGGCGCGCGAGAAATATGCCGACATGCCGCTGCTGGTCGATCCCTCGGGCATCTATGTCAGGCCGGAAGGCTCGGTCTACCTGACCGGCGGCGCCGAACCGGAAGAGGGCGACGGCCCGGCCGATCCCGGCGATTTCGACGTCGACTGGCCGCTGTTCGAAGAGGTGATCTGGCCGGTGCTGGCAACCCGCATCCCGGCCTTCGAGGCGATCAAGCCGACGCGTGCCTGGGCCGGGCATTATGACTATAACACGCTCGACCAGAACGCGGTGATCGGCCCGCACCCCGAGGTGACGAATTTCCTCTTCGCCAACGGATTTTCCGGCCACGGCCTGCAGCAAGCGCCGGCGGTCGGCAAGGCACTGGCGGAACTGATCGCGCATGGCGGCTACCGGACGATCGATTGCTCGGCGTTTGGCTACGAACGGGTGGCCGAGGGCCGGGCGTTCCGGGAATTGAATGTGATTTGAGGCGCCTGGCCTGGGCCTGCCTCTCCCTTCTCCCCTTGTTGTGGGAGAAGGTGGATCGGCGCGCAGCGCCGAGACGGTTGAGGGGTGCGTGACAGATCTCCGTCCTTGCCAAGCTGGAACACCCCTCATCCGTCGCCTTCGGCGACACCTTCTCCCACAAGGGGAGAAGGAAGAAGCGTCTGGGCGATCATCGATTCGACGGCAAGCGCGTTGCCCAGCGCATGGCCGGCGGCCGTGTTGTCGAAGATGCCCCAGACCTCGGCACCGGAGGCCGCCGCCGCCTCCATTTGCCGGCCAAATCTGGCGAGGCTATCGGCATCGTAGTCGGAGTAATAGGCGCGCGGCGCGCCGTGCCAGCGGAAATAGGCGAGGCCGGGCCAGCCTGCCGGCGCCGCAGCAGATGGCACCGGAGCGGGGTCGGCGGCGACATGCGCGATCCGGCGATCGGCCAGAAGCGCTTCAGCGTCGGCTTCGAACCAGCTGGGATGGCGCGGTTCGCAAACCAGCCTTGCTTGGGTTCGCTTGCCGACCATGTCGAAGAAACCGCTCGCGACATCCGGCTCGAAGGATAGGCTCGGAGGCAGCTGCACCAGAAGCACGCTCAGCTTTGCGCCGAGACCTTCGGCCTGCAGGAGAAAGCTCTCAAGGAGGTCGTCGCAGCCGGCGAGGCGGTGCTCATGGGTGATGGCCTTCGGCAGCTTGACGGCGAAGCGGAAGTGCTCCGGCACGGCGCGTGCCCAGCGCTCATAGGTCTCGCGGCGGTGCGGCTTGTAGAAGGATGTGTCGATCTCGACGATCGGAAAGTGCCTGGAATAGCGTTCGAGATGCGATCCGGGTTGCGGGAAGTCTTGGCTGTATCGTGTCGGAACGCCCCAACCGGCCGTGCCTATGAAACATGCCTGTTTTCCCATGCATGGGATGTGGGCCGGATGAGGTGTGGGTCAAGGCGGAGAGAGGCTGCGCAAAGCAACGGCCCGCCGCTCAGGCCGCGGCCAGTCTTCCAGCCTCGACATGTGCCTGCAGCCAGGCAAGCACCCGCGCCCAGCCCTCTGCATGTTCCGCCGCCGCTTCGTGCAGCCCGGCAAAACCGCCATGGCAGATGGTAAGGCGCGTGCCCCTGGCAGTCGGCTGCAGCAGCCAGGCTACCGTGGTTTGCCGCCGGCCAAGCGTGGGATGGTCCCATGCATAGGCCCGCGTCTGCACGATCCGGCGCGGCACCTCGATCTCGAGGAATTCGCCGCTGGCCGGCAGGTCCGTGCCGTCGGCCGTTCGGACAATAGCGGTCCAATGGCCGCCGACTCGCAGGTCGGCCGACCAGTCGACCATCCGTTCGGTGTCGGCCGACCCCCACCATTGCCCGATTTCCTCGCCGACCAGTGCCTCGAAGATGCGTTCCGGAGGCGCTTCGATCTCGGCCGATGCCATGACGGTGTCGCCATTGGTCATGCTCCGTACCCTGGGAGCGTGGATCATGGATGCCTCCACATCAAATTTGTTTCGTTGACGAAACGAGCCTTTAGCCCTTTGATGGCGGACGCTCGAAGCCCTTGCCGGTCTCAAGCAGGCTCTTCAGGCTGGCCAGCACCAGCGGCCAGCCCTTGGCGACGTTGCCGATCAGCCTGTGCGGCCCGTCCGCTTCATGGGTTACGGCAAGCTTCATCAGCTCGCCGTCCGGCTCGATGGTGAAGGTGCAGCGCGTGTAGCCGTCTTCCCTGAGCTCGGGCATCCATTCATTGCGCCATTTGATGACCAGGCGCCGCGGCGGATCGATCTCGAGGATCTCGCCGCTGTCGGCGACCCGCCCGTCGGGGAAGATCAGCTTCCAGCTGGAGCCCACCTTCCATTCGCTCTCCTGATAGGAGCAGAGGAAGAACTGCCGGTTGAACTCCGGGTCGGTCAACGCTTCCCAGAGCTTTTCGGCCGTGGTGCGAATATAGGTCACATAAACGAAGCTGTTGCTCATCAGTCTTCCCTTTCGAGGCGTTTCTTCAGGTCGCTGAGGGCGGTCAGCCGCCCCCGCTCGAATTTGCCAATCCAGCGGTCGGCGATCTCGTTGATCGGAACCGGATTGAGGTAGTGCTCCTTCTCTCGACCCCGGCGGATGGTGGTGACGAGGTTTGCTTCCTCCAGGATCGCCAGGTGCTTGGTCACCGCCTGGCGGGTCATGGCCATCTCGGCGCACAGCGCATTCAGCGTCTGCCCATTCCTGGCATGGAGGCTGTCCAGCAATTGCCGGCGTGTCGGGTCCGCCAGGGCGCGAAAGACTGCATCCATGCTCATTGCTCTAATATGCAACCATTTGGTTGCATGTCAAGCGGCAAGATCGCACGCCGTTGGCGACCGGATAGATCGCGGCAGATAAAGAATCAGCGCTTGCGGGAGATCCAGAAGGCGTCCGGCATGCGCTTCATGCCGATGCGTTCGTAGAAGCCGACGGCATCGGGCATCGAAATCAGGCTGATGGCGACCGACGGTCCGAGCTGCCGGGCCACCTCGTCCATCAGCCCCTTGCCGATGCCAAGTCCCTGCGCCTTGGCCGAGACGGCGAGGTCGGAGATGTAGCAGACCCAGGAAAAGTCGGTCAGGCAGCGGGCAACGCCAATCAGCGGCTTGCCTTCCATGTCGAGACGGGCGGTCACGATCAGGTCGGCGCCCTCCAGCATCGCCTTCAGTCTGGCCTCGTCATCGACGGGCCTGACTTCGCCGAGGCCGGATTCGGCCAGCACGCGGCGGAACTGCGCGGTATCGAGCGATGCCTCGCGGGCGTAGAGGACGTGGGAATTTTCTGCCATCACAGCCAGAGTGCACCATCGGGCGGTGAATTCGAAGCCGTTTCGTCGGCACCCTGGCGCCGGCGCGCACGAACAGCTGCCTTTTATTTGCCCGCGGCTTTGTGTAAACCGGGCTCCAGAAAATCCCCCGCAACGAAAACACGGGCCAAAGCCATGGAAAAATTCACCAAGCTCACCGGCGTCGCCGCCCCCATGCCGATCGTCAATGTCGACACCGACATGATCATCCCGAAGGATTATCTCAAGACGATCAAGCGCACGGGGCTTGGCACCGGCCTGTTTGCCGAGATGCGCTACAAGGACGACGGTTCGGAAAATCCGGACTTCGTGCTCAACAAGCCGGCCTACCGCAAGGCGCAGATCCTGGTCGCCGGCGACAATTTCGGCTGCGGCTCGAGCAGGGAGCACGCGCCATGGGCGCTGCTCGATTTCGGGATACGCTGCGTCATCTCGACCTCGTTCGCCGACATCTTCTACAACAACTGCTTCAAGAACGGCGTGCTGCCGATCACCGTCAGCCCCGAGGACCTGGAGAAGCTCATGGACGACGCCTCGCGCGGCTCCAACGCAACTCTGTCGGTCGATCTCGAAGCCAAGGAAATCCGTGGCCCGGACGGCGGCGTCGTGACCTTCGATCTCGACGACTTCAAGCGGCATTGCATGCTCAACGGGCTCGACGACATCGGCCTGACCATGGAAAAGGCCGGCGCCATCGCCTCGTTCGAGAAGAAGAACGCCGAACTGCGCCCCTGGGCCTGAGCGGCCGATAGGCCCGGCCTTTCGGGCCGGGACGCGACTGAGGGAGGGACAGTCATGAGACACCAGCTTCTGGCCGGCGCCTGCGGGGTGGCCTTGTTGTTGGCACCCACCGCGTTTGCGCAAACCCAGACCCAGACGCCCGCCGCGGAGCAGGCGCCGGCGGCCGAAAAGCCAGCCACCGACCAGGACACGGGAACGAACGCTGCCGACGCTTCCGAGGACGACAAGCAGGCGCCGATCCCGTTCGAAGGCGGCCAACTCACCATCACGCAGCCGGAGCAGGACGGCGAGAAGGTGCTGTCCTATGACGGCAAACAGCTGGCCAGCAACTATGACGTCTTTTTCGACAAGATCGTCAAGATCGGCGACGTCAATGTGGCGCTGGTCGATGTCGGCGATGGCGGCAACCAGTGCGGCCCGGCCAAGGTGATCGTCTGGAAGCCGGAGGGTGGCACCATCCAGAGCATCACGGTCGAGCAGGACGAGTGCGGCGCGCCGCCCTCGGCGGTGTCCGACAACGCCATCTATTTCGTGCCGTATCTTTTGCCCGGCGATGAAAAGCCGGCTTTGCAATGGTCGCCAGCGAGCGGACTGACCATTTCGGGCAATCTGGCCTACATGCCGGAGCCCGGCACGGACTGGAAGGATATCGACCCGTCGAAATACGACAACATCATCGACGCCTTCCACAATGAGGCCGTCTACAAGGAAGCCCAGAAACTGCTCGGCAAGGACATGCCCGACATGGCGACCAGCCTGCTGGTCGGCGGCGGCACGGAAAAGACCGCGTCCGGCGCCTTCTACGCCAGCGGCTGCGTACCGCATGATTGCGGCGGCAATGACGGCTTCATGGCGGTTGACCCGGCCAAGCACCAGCTCTACTTCGCCCGTCGCGGCGACAATGGCCAACCGAACGCCTGGCCGCCGGTGGCGACATGGCCGGCCGATGTGAAGAAAGCGCTGGACAAGGCGCTGGGGTCGGCGAACTAACCGGGGCATTTCCGGCGAAAACACGGCGCACTCCAGTCTCTGTCCCTTTGTTTCTACGCAGCAGGCGAATCAGACGCCAAGCCGATCAAGCAGGTCAAATTCGCACCACATGCGGCCACCGCGGATGCCGACGCGCGGGACCGCGGTTTATACGCCGTTCTTTCCTTTGAGCGCCGCCGGTCGCCGGCACGGAGATCAAGGATGGCCTTCTGCCCAACCAGACTCAACGGCGATATTCGCTGGGACAAATGGAACCAGATCGGCCGCGCGGCGTCATAGAAGCAGCTTCGCGCGGCAGTGCCTGGAGTAACATTGATGGTCAGACTCGTTCTTCTGGCGCTTGTTTTGTTCGCCTTCGCGGCTGGCGCCACAGAGGCGGCAAAGCTGGACGCAGCCACCGTCAACAATGCTCAATTCGGCGACGCCGCAACGAAGGGCGTCGACGCGACCGTGCTGAAGGCACAGATCCTTTTGGATCGCGCGCGGTTCTCGCCGGGCCTCATTGACGGCCACCAGGCGGAGAACTTCACCAAGGCGGTGCGGGCATTTCAGGCGGCCAACGCTCTGCCCGCCGATGGCAAGCTCAACCGGGAGACCTGGGACAAGCTGGTCGCAACCTCACAAGGCGCGGTTCTTGTGAACTACGAGCTGACGCGCAAGGACGTGCGTGGACCGTTCACCAAGCGCATTCCGGCCAGCATGGAGAGAATGGCTCACCTGCGCAGCCTCGGCTATCGCAGTTCGCTGGAACGGATCGCAGAGCGCTTCCACATCAGCGAACAATTGCTGCGAAGGCTCAACCCGGGCATCAGCTTCAGGACGACGGGCGCAAAGTTGCTGGTGCCGGCTATCGCCCGAGGCGATCCGTCCTCAGCCGTTGCCAGCGTCGAAGTCGACAAGGCTGCGCGCGAAGTTCGCGTTCTCGACAATTCCGGCAAAGTGGTTGCGGTCTACCCCGCCTCGATTGGAAGCGAAGAGAAGCCGGCGCCGAGCGGCGAGGCACAAGTCACGCGCGTGGTCCACAATCCCACCTATCATTATGATCCCCACTTCGCCTTCAAGGGGGTAAGAACCAAAAGGCCCTTCACCATCGCTGCCGGACCTAACAATCCTGTCGGATCGGTCTGGATCGATCTGTCCATTGAAAGTTACGGGATTCACGGCACGCCCGAACCAGGCAAGATCGGGAAGACCTTTTCGCATGGTTGCATCAGGTTGACCAATTGGGATGCCGAAGATCTCGCCCTTGAGGTGCACAAAGGCACAAGGGTTGTCTTCACCGGAGAAACGGCTGAATCGGCCAAGGACCAACCCGGCTGACGCATGGCGGGCAATGCAGACCCCTGAACCGGTGCCGCAGAGCACCTCACGGTAGCCGGCGCACGAGGTCTTCAACGTCAAAATCCATAGCGGCGTGTACCGCTCGGAGCCGGCCATGGGCCAGCCGGAACTGCTTGCAATCCCGATCGGACAAGCTTTAATTTGCTCCCAGGCTCAGCGCCTCTTGCGGTCTGCCTCGGCACGCTTGTGATTGCCTTTTGCCTCCCAGGAACGGCGCCGGAAAGTGTAGGCATCGGCATAGTTGGGGTAGAGCTTGATGGCGTGAGTGAAATTGGCGATCGCGCCGTCATGATCGCCCGCGCGCGCCTGCACCAGACCTCTGCCGAAGTAGCCGCCCGGACTGTTCCGATCGATCTGGATCGCCATGTCGAAATCCGTCAGGGCGCGCTTCGCATCGCCCTTGGCCATCCAGACGATACCGCGATCGACACGCATTTTGGCGACGCCCGGACTAAGGCCGATGGCTTCGTCATAGTCTGCTATGGCGCCGTCGTAATCGCCTATGGTCATCCGGCTGATCCCCCGAGCGTGGAAATGCAGGGGGTAGGTGGGATCGAACTCGATCGCCTTGCTGAAATCGTCGATGGCACGTTTGTGGTCGTTCTTGGCGGTCCAGGCAAAGCCACGGGCGGAATAATAGCTGCCGTTCTTTGGCTCGAGCGCAATCGCGCTGCCGTAGTCCGTTATGGCGCGATCGTAATTGCCCTTCTGCCCCCAGGCGAGACCGCGATATAAGAAAGCCTCGGCATCGTTGGAATCGAGCGCCAACGCCTGATCGAATTTGGCGATCGCAAGGTCGTATCGACCCTTGTTGTAGAGGGCTATGCCACTCTTCTTGATGTCGCGCGTCGTTGCCGCCGCGCCCCCTGTCGTTGGCGCCTGCTTGTTTGCCGCTCTCGCCATGGCCGCATCGTCGCGCTCCTTGCTGGCATTGGCGTGGTTTGGATCAAGGCGTAAAGCCTCATCCAGGTCGGCGATGGCGCGGTCGTATCGCTGCTCCCTGTTCCAGCAGAATCCGCGATTGAACCATGCTTCGGCATCCGTTGGCCGCAGTCGGATCACCTCCGTCGAATCGGCGATGATGCCATCGCAATCGTGTTTCACGGCGCGGGCCCGGCTGCGCAGCACATAAGCGTCGGCATTGGCCGGCTGCAACGAAATGATGGTGCTCAGATCGGCGATGGCGCGGTCGATCTTGCCTCTCTGCAGCCAGATGGCGGAACGGTAGAAATAGGCGTCGGTCGACTTTGGATCGAGCTTTGTCGCCTTGTCGTAGTCGGCCATGGCCCGGTCGGGGTCGCCTTTCAAAGCATAGGTGAAGCCGCGCAAGGTGTGGGCGCCGGCATTGGATGGGTCGGCGGCGACCGCTATGTCGTACTGCTCGATCGCCCGGTCGAACTGATTTTGGGCGCGCCAGATCGTTCCCTGCTCGATAGCGTCCTCGACGATCTTGGTTCGCGCCTGGCCGGCGGGCTTGGTTGCCGCGGCCTTGGCTTTCGCCGCTGGCTCCCGGCCGGCGTTGGCCGCCGCCTTGCGGGCGATGGCATAGTCGGGATTGCCGGGGTCGAGCTGCAGTGCCTCGTCGAAGTCGACGACGGCGCCGGCATAGTCCTTCCGGTCGGCCCGCGCCATGCCGCGCGCATAATAGCTGGCGTCATCCTTCGCATCGATCCCGATCGCGACGGAATAGGCGGCGATCGCACGCCCGGCGTCGCCCTTGGCGTGCCAGGCCACGCCCTTGCAGTAGAAGGCGTCGCGCGCCTTCGGGTCGAGGTCGGCGGCGCGGCCGCAGTCGGCAAGCGCACCATCGGCATCACCCGAGGTGGCCTTGGCCAGACCCCGGTGCGAAAGCGCCGCGCCAAAGTCGGGACTGGTCCGTATGGCCTTGTCGTAGTCCGCGATCGCCTTGCCGTAATCGCGTTTGGCGGCCCAGGCCCGGCCGCGGCCGAAATGGGCAAAGCGGTTTTCGGGATCGAGCTCGATCGCCTTGTCGTAGGCGCCGATCGCCTGGTCATACTTGCCCATGTCGAGAAAGGCGTCGCCACCAAGGACGGCCTCCAGGGCGCGCGGATCCTTTGCGGCCAGCGCCCTCTCTGTCAGCGCCTTGCCTTGCGCGGCCGTCATCTCCGGAATGGCCGATGGCGGCTTCTCGGGCTCCGCCGCTGGTGCGTCCGTCGGTGGCGCCAATTCGACGCTGTCGCCCGTGACCTGCTTGTCGCAGATTCCAGCCCGCCGCGGATCGAGTTCGACGGCGCGCCGGCAATCCGCCGCGGCGCCGGCCTTGTCGCCACTCAGCGCCCTAGCGCGGCCGCGTACGAGATAGGCCTCGGCATTGTTAGGGTCGAGGCTGATCGCCTTGGAAAGATCGAGAAGCGCGCCACCGACGCTATAATCCGCCAGCCGCGCCTCAGCGCGTTCGACCAGGACTTTTGCGGCGGCCGGGTCCCTCACATTCCCGGCTGCCGACTGGTCCGGTGCGCCGGGCGCATGCTCGTTGCACGAGCCCGCGCGCCCGGGGTCCAGCTCAACGGCGCGTCGGCAATCATTGGCGGCAGCGGCGTAGTTGCCCTGCGATGCCTCGGCGAGCGACCGATCGTAAAAGGCCTCGGCATTGTAGGGATCGAGCTGAATGGCAGAGCTGAAACTTTCGATTGCGCCGGCGACGTAGCCCTGCACCTGCTGCTCCAATCCCCGCTTCAGTTCCCAGGCAACGCGCTCGGAATGGTCCTCTTTCCTGGGGTAGAGTTGAAGCGGCTCGTATACGCGCGGCGCGGCAGGCTCTTCGGCTGCTTCATAAGCCGGACTGGGCGCGGGGTCGGGGGGCCGTCGGGTGGCTTGGAGGCTCAGCCTTTCCTCGGCGTATTTAGGGTTGGCCGGATCGAGCGCGATGGCCTTGTCCAGATCGGCGATGGCCTTGTCGGGATCGATCGTCTTCCAGACCAATGCCCGGATAAAGTAAGACCCTGGATCGGTCGGCTTCAAGGAGATGGCTTTGTCGAGATCGGCAAATGCTTCTTTTGCCTTGCCGATCCGGGCCATCGTCATGCCGCGTACCCGGTAAGCCTGGGCGTCGGCCGGGTCGAGGCGGATCGCTTCATCCAGATCGGCGAGAGTCCGGGCATAGTCGCCCTTCAAGCCCCAGCTCTTGGCGCGGTTAAAGCGGAAAGCGGAATTTGCCGGGTCCAGCCGGATCGCCTCGTCGAACGAAGCAATGGCGCGGGTGTGGTCGCCCTTGTCCTGCCAGGCAATGCCGCGCACGCCGTAACCCCTTGCGTTGGCGGGGTCGATCTCGATCGCTTCGTCGCAGTCGACGATGGCGCGGTCGTGCTCGCCTTTCCTGCTGAAAGCCTTGGCGCGATTGACATAGAGGCCGGCGTCGCCCGGCGTTAGCGCGATCGCTCGGGTACAGGCAGCGATCCGCTGGTCGGGGTCGACCTTGCCACGGCTGAAACAGGTTGCATGGTCGGCGCCGGCCGCGAACGCCGGCGTGGCGAGACCGATAATGGCTCCCATCCCAGCCAACGACAGCCAGACGCGCAAAGAACCAACGAATGCGCGCGCAAGCGCGTCGGTGCCGCCTGACATGGCTCTGATCCTCCCCCCGGAGCTGCCGCGACGGGTCTCGCGGCTGTTTCATATTAGTTCTGTTTTTGTTCCGGAATGCAAGCAGAAATTGCAATGGCGGCATACTTCACGGATTCCCGTCCTCGCGGAGGCCAACAGGGCGCGGAGGCGGACAGGGCGGGCACGTCGACGCCACAGATTCTGCACTGCCGATCCATTCGTATTGGCCCATGGCAGGGTCGGCGTTTTCGCCACAGAATGGTTGCAATCATGGCGAGGCTCCTCATGCGCAAACTCATCTCCACCGGCTCACCCTTCGAAAAGACCGCCGGCTATTCGCGTGCCGTGGTGCAGGGCGACTGGTGCTTCGTGTCCGGGACGACCGGCTATGATTATGCGACCATGACGATGCCGGAGACGGTCGAGGCGCAGACGCGCAACTGCCTGGCGACGATCGGCAAGGCGCTCGGGGATGGCGGCTTCGAAATGGCGGATGTGGTGCGGGCGCATTACTACATCACCGATCAGGCCTTCGTGGATGTCGTCTTCCCGATACTCGGCGAGACGTTCGGCGACATCAGGCCGGCGGCGACGATGATCGTGTGCCAGCTGAACAAACCGGAAATGAAGATCGAGATCGAGGTGACGGCGCTGCGGCGTACCGCCTGAGAGACCAAGGCGATGAAGGTCCGGCGCATCGTGGCCAATATCGAGACACGGGACGCGGCGGCGGCCAGCCGTTTCTACCACGATGTGCTCGGCCTCGATCTGCTCATGGACCAGGGCTGGATCGCAACCTACGGCTCCGGGGAGACGATGCAGGTGCAGGTCAGCTTCATGGCGCAAGGCGGGTCCGGCACGCCGGTGCCGGACCTGTCGATCGAAGTCGACGATGTCGATGCGGCGCTCGAAGCGATGCAGGCCGCCGGTTTCGCCATCGAATATGGGCCTGCCGACGAACCCTGGGGCGTGCGGCGCTTCTATGTGCGCGATCCCCTTGGCCGGCTGGTCAACATTCTCTCGCACCGGTGATGGCATCTTCCATGGGGCAGTAACTTGGGCATCCCGGCGGGGCAGCGCCCCCCTCTGCCCTGCCGGGCATCTCCCACGAGGGGGGAGATCGGCAGCTTTGCTAACGGCGCTATCTGTAAACGCCTGACATTTGCGAAGGCCGATATGATAGCCAATGTCCCCCCTCGTGGGGGAGATGTCCGGCAGGACAGAGGGGGGCGCGAAGGATCGCCGACGATGCCCTTGTTCGCATCGCGGCGTTCTCCCTCCCCGATACGGCTTGCGCTGCAACCACTTGGCGTTTAGCAAGGCCGCGGTTCAAATCTTTCTGGGACGGTTTTCTCCATGGCAACGAAGCATCTTTTCCTGCTCCCCGGCGACGGCATCGGCCCCGAGGCCATGGCCGAGGTCAAGAAGCTGATCGCGGCGATGAACGAAAAGCTCGGCAGCGGCTTCGTCACCGAAGAGGGCCTTGTCGGCGGCTGTGCCTACGATGCGCATGGCGCGGCGATCTCCGATGCCGACATGGAAAAGGCGATGGCGGCGGACGCGGTGCTGTTCGGCGCCGTCGGCGGGCCGAAGTGGGATGCGGTGCCTTACGAGGTGCGCCCCGAGGCCGGACTCTTGCGCCTGCGCAAGGACATGGAGCTGTTCGCCAATCTCAGGCCCGCAATCTGCTATCCGGCGCTGGCGGCATCTTCCTCGTTGAAGCAGGAAGTGGTCGAAGGCCTCGACATCCTCATCGTGCGCGAGCTGACCGGCGGCGTCTATTTCGGCGAGCCCAAGCAGATCATCGATCTCGGCAACGGCCAGAAGCGCGGCATCGACACGCAGGTCTACGACACGTTCGAGATCGAGCGCATTTCGGGCGTCGCCTTCGAGCTGGCGCGGACCCGCAAGAACCACGTCACCTCAATGGAAAAGCGCAACGTCATGAAGTCTGGCGTGCTGTGGAACGAAGTCGTCACCCAGACCCACAAGGCGCGCTATTCCGACGTCAAGCTCGACCATATGCTGGCGGACGCCGGCGGCATGCAGCTGGTGCGCTGGCCAAAGCAGTTCGACGTCATCGTCACCGACAATCTGTTCGGCGACATGCTGTCCGACATCGCCGCCATGCTGACCGGCTCGATCGGCATGCTGCCGTCGGCCTCGCTCGGCGCGCCCGACGTGAAGACCAAGAAGCGCAAGGCGCTCTACGAGCCGGTGCACGGCTCGGCGCCCGACATTGCCGGCAAGGGCATCGCCAACCCGATCGCCATGATCGCCTCCTTCGCCATGTGCCTGCGCTATTCCTTCGGCATGGTCGATGAAGCCGACAAGCTCGAAGCTTCAATCGCCGCCGTGCTCGACCAGGGCCTGCGCACCAAGGATATCTTCTCCCCCGGCATGACCGAGGTTGGCACTGTTGCCATGGGTGACGCGATCATCGCCAAATTCCTGGCGTAACGCTCGTTCGGCCTCAGCGGATCTCGCCGGCAAGCTGACGCAGCAGGCCGACGAGCCTCGCCTCGTCCACCGGTTCGAAGAAGGCCGCGTCGGCGGCCTCGACGGCGACAATGGCGCGCTGCGCCGCCGCCGCCCCGGCTGATGTGACGCGGATCACCTTGGCCCGGGAATCCCGGGGATCAGCCTCGCGTGCGATCAATCCCTTGGCTTCCAGCCGGGCGACGACATCCGAGGTCATCTTCACCTCAGTGCCGGCCTGGGCGGCGAGCTGCACCTGGTTGGGCGGCTCGCCATCGCGGCCGAGCCACATCGCCGATGCGAGCAGCACGAACTGGACATGCGTCAGGTCGAGCGGCGCCAGCGCCGCCGTCATGACGCGCTGCCAGCGCATGGTGGTTCGCCAGAGCAACAAGCCGGGGCTCTCCGAAGGTCCGCTGAAGCGGGTGTTCAAATCCTGACCGTCAGCCATTCTTCGCCAACGCCTCCGCTTGCTCGAACAGCTTGGCCATCGAGACGTCGAAATCGCCGCTGATCTGCGGCCCGAGTTCCGGGCCGACCTCGGCGGCCGAAGGGCCCGAGATATCGAGCCGGTGCGTCACCTGCGTGCCGCCTTCGACCGGCACCAGCGTGTGCCGGAACAGCAGCGTCGTGTCGCCGAACGAGGTTTCGTCGGCATAGGTCACGTTGTCGACGAGATCGACGATGACCGATTCGAATGTGTCCTGACCGACCGGTGTCACCGAGACGCGGGTGCCCTTGGCGAACGGCCCGTGCAGCACGAAGGTGTCGGAGCCCTCATAGGTCAGGCGGCCTTCATGCAATGCCTTGAGCGCGTTCCAGATGGCTTGCGCCGGAAGCGGGGAAGTCGCGGTGTATTCATTGGTCCACATCGTCTTGCTCCATCCGTCTTGCGTGATCGATCCTTCGATCCGTGCACAGACTATCTGTGCACAGATTAAAATGCAAGAGAAATCTTCAGCCATGATGACCTCTGGCCCCACGGTGGGATCCTGGGAATGACTTAATCCTTCGCAATATGCGTGCTGGGCTAGACTCTGACACCAGCCGGCACCGGACCCCACTGGTTTTCCCGCTCCTGCGTCGGGATCAGCGCGAAGACCAGGATGATCAGGCTGCCGATGCTCGGAATGAGGATCAGCAGATAGAGCCAGCCCGACAGGCCGATGTCGTGCAGCCGGCGTACGGTCATGCCGAGGCCGGGCAGGAATGTCGCCAGCAGGAAGGTGCCGCACAAGCCAACGGTGACCGCCGCCGAGACGTCGGTGTCGAAATTGCCCATCTCGATATCGGTGAAGATGCCGATGCGAAGATGATCAGCAGGCAGACCATCCAGAACAGGCAGTAGCCCCAATATTCCTTGCGGCGGGCGCGGCCGGCGAAGTTGAAGTAGTTCTGCGTCAGACCACGCCAGAAATAGCTCCAGAGATCACTGGGTTCGGTTGGCTCGGACATCCGGCCGAAATGCTGCGCGTGCGATGCGGCAGCCGCAGGCGCGGGACCAGTTTGAGCCGGTGCGGGACTTGCGCCGGCGTCGGCGGCCGGGCTGGCCGCCCGGGCGGAGATCGAAAAAACGTCACGCGCCTGGCCGCCGCTGGCCTGGAATTCGACCAGCGTGCCGGTGGGCATCGTGGTTTGCCGGCGAAGGTTCTCCCGGGTGAAAGTGTAGCGGTTGCCATCGGCTCCGGTGATGAAACCGAAGCCCTGGACCTCGTCGTAGTGAAGCACTTCGCCGCGCATGACCCACCCGCTTGTCGCCGCGTCCCAGTGAAGGTGTGGCACAGGGCTGAGCCTGGGGGCAAGCCGTGTTCCCAGGCTACCGCTTCCCCGGCAAATGAAGCATAAGACATCGAGTGCAACCGTTTCGCCAAAGCAGACAATGACAGTCGAACGTTCCGATGCCGGCGCTGTGATCGAGGACGGTAAGACCGCGACGCCTTCGACATCGGCCTCCCCCACATTGGCCATCGACGCCACCGGGCTGATGTTGTGGCCGGCCGGCAAGGGCCTGGCGGGCATTCCGCGCGTGGAGAGCTTTCTCGTCAACGCGGCGCTGGCGGATCCCGATCCTTGCGTGGAGGTGGTGGCGTTCAGGCCGAACGAGGGCAAGTTTCGGCCGCTTGCCCCCTATGAACTGGATCACGTCGCGACGGGCCGGATTTCACCGCACCGCGCCAAACGGTGGCCGGGAAGTCGCACGGCCCTGTCGCAGGCTTTGGCTGCGGTGAGGCAACAGCCATGGAACAAGCGCGAGACGGACCGCCATCTTGCCAAGACGGTGACAAGCGGCCGCAAAGGGGCTGCCTACCAGGCGACGCAGCTGCTGATCCGCGCCTATCGCCTGTACCAGCGGGCACGGATCCGGCTGCGCGTGGAGCCCGATGCGCCGGGCCGGAGCACCGAGCTGGAGCCGGGCTTGGTGCTGATCAGCCATCATGTCCTGACCCAGCAAGACCGCTCCGCGGTTTCAAGCGCCGCCGGCAAGCTTGCCTTGCTTTGCCATGATCTCATCCCGGCGCTGCGCCCGGACCTGGTCGGTTCGGGCATCGGCGAAACCCGTTTCGGCTCTTATCTCGAACAGCTGGTGCGCAGCGGCGCGCCGGCGTTCTGCGCTTCCGACGAGGTTGGCGCGACGCTGACCGATCACATGCGCAAGGCCGGCGTCTCCGCGCCTGTGGTGTACCGCTTTCCGATGCCTTCGATCCTGCACGAAACCGCTTCGCGCATGGGCGCGACCTCGCGCATCGAGACCGGCGAACCGTTCGTCATCTATTGTTCGACCATCGAGGTGCGCAAGAACCACATATTGCTGGCGCGGATCTGGCAGCAGGCGCTGGAAGAAGGCGTAAAACTGCCGCGGCTTGTCTGCGCCGGGCGCTGGGGCTGGATGATCGAGCCGCTGCGCGCCTATCTCGCGGCGCATCCCGAGCTGCTCCAGTCGGTCACGTTCACCGGGCTGGTCAGCGACGAGGAGCTCATCGGCTATTATCGCAGCGCCGCTTTCGGCGTCTTTCCCTCGCATATAGAGGGCTGGGGCTACGGCGCTTCGGAATGTCTCGATTTCGGCGTTCCGGTCATCGTCTCGACCGCGCCGTCACTGATCGAGGCGACCGGCGGAATGATGCCGGCGATCGACCCCGACGACCAGGCCGGCTGGTACGCTGCGATCCGCAAAATGGCGGAAGACCATGCCTGGCGATCCGCACTGGCGGGGCGCATCGCCCAAAACCACCGGCCGACGCCGGCATCGGCAAGCTGGGCCGCCATCAAGGCCGGCCTGAAGGAGAGCGCGGCCCGCCAGCATTCCGAGACTGCCGCACCCTGACGCGAAATCAGCGGCCCCGCCATCGCGTCGGTCTTACGACGGTCGCTTCTTCGTCTTCTTGTGCTTCGGCGCGCCGGTATTTTCGAATTTCGGCTTGTTGGGTTTTTTCGCCCACGGCTTTGCCTCATGCGCGGCGGCCGGGCGCTGGTCGACCGAGGCCGGAGCACGCTTGTCGAATTTGCGCTTCGGCGCGTTCGGATCGAACGGCGCCTTGCCGCGATGCGGCTTCTTGTCCGGGCTCGGCGGCTGATAGCCGGCCCGCGACAGGTCCGGCGTGCCGTCCAGCCGCTTCACCAGGATGGTGCCCTGCAATTTGCGGTCGGGGCCGATTGCCGCCACGAACCGGTCCGCCCAGTCGGCGGCGATCTGCACGAACGTCTCTTCCGGCTGCATCTTGATGGCGCCGATCTCGCGCTTCGAGATGCTGCCCGCACGGCACAGCATCGGGATCAGCCAGCGCGGCTCGGCATTCTGCCGGCGCCCCACCGAGAGCGAGAACCAGACGCTGGCGCCGAAATCGTCCCGGCGGCTGGGCGCCTCGTCGCGGTGCGCGAACTTCTCGCCCGCCAGTCTTTCGCGCGAAGGTGTGAACGGCGCGACGTCCATGAGGTCCTCGGGCGCCGAGCGGCTGGAGCGGCACTGGCGCACGAAGGCGGCCGCGACCTGTTCGGCGCCGTGCCTGGCGAGCAGCGCGTCGATGAATGCACGCTCGTCATCCTTCACCGGTTCGTCGAAAGCCGGATCGGCAAGGATGCGCTCGTCGTCGCGCCGCATCACGTCGTCGGCCGAGGGCGGGCTCGCCCATGTCGCCGTCAGCTTGGCGCTTTGCAGCAGCCGCTCGGTGCGCCTGCGGGCGCTGCCCGGCACAATCAGTGCGCTGACGCCCTTGCGCCCGGCACGCCCGGTGCGGCCGCTGCGGTGCAGGAGCGTTTCCGGATTGGTCGGCAGGTCGGCGTGAATCACCAGCTCGAGGTTGGGCAGGTCGATGCCGCGCGCCGCGACATCAGTGGCGATGCAGACTTTGGCGCGGCCGTCGCGCATCGCCTGCAGCGCGTGGCTGCGTTCGTTCTGGCTGAGCTCGCCCGAAAGCGCCACGACCGAAAAATTGCGGTTGTTGAAGCGCGCGGTCAGATGGTTGACGGCGGCGCGGGTGTTGCAGAACACCAGCGCGTTCTTGGCCTCGTAGAAGCGCAGAACGTTGATGATGGCGTTCTCGCGGTCGGCCTGGGCGACATTCAGCGCCCGGTACTCGATGTCGAGATGCTGCTTTTCCTCGCCGGCGGCCGAGATGCGTACGGCATCGCGCTGATAGCCCTGGGCGAGCGTGGCGATGGAGCGCGGCACGGTGGCCGAGAACATCAGCGTGCGACGGTCGGCCGGCGCGGCGTCGAGGATGAATTCGAGGTCTTCGCGAAAGCCAAGATCGAGCATCTCGTCGGCCTCGTCGAGAACCACGGCCTTGAGCGTCGACATGTCGAGCGAATTGCGGGTGATGTGGTCGCGCAGCCTGCCGGGCGTACCGACGACGATATGGGCGCCGCGCTCCAGCGCGCGCCGTTCGGTGCGCATGTCCATGCCGCCGACGCAGGACGCCACCGTGGCGCCGGTCGGCTCGTAGAGCCATTCGAGCTCGCGCGTCACCTGCAGCGCCAGCTCGCGCGTCGGCGCCACCGCCAATGCCAGCGGCGCCGCGGCCGGGCCGAACCGTTCCGCGCCGTCGAGCAGCGTCGGCGCCATGGCAAGGCCGAAGGCCACGGTCTTGCCCGAGCCGGTCTGGGCCGACACCAGCGCGTCGGCCTGGCCGAGTTCCAGTACCGCCTTCTGCACCGGCGTCAGGTCGGAATAGCCGCGTTTTTCCAGCGCTTGGGCCAGCGCGGGAACAATACCATCGAAGTTGGACATCTCGTTCTTTCGGAATTCAGGGTTCTGCGCTCATCATGGAGCACATGACGGGGCTGGCGCCGCGCCAGCCGAACAATCTTGGCCGTTCGTACTTCCTGCCGCCCTTCTTGTACAGGGTGCTGCGTAGCACGGCGATTGGCGAAACCGCTGGCGGGAGCGCCCCTCTCCCCGTCACTATACGGGGAGAGGGTGCCGGCAGGCAGGTGAGGGGCGGCGCGAATGCTGATAGGTAAGGCGAGGAGGCTCACTCCGGACGAGCTATCTGCCAACGTCAGCGCCGCCCCTCATCCTCCCTTCGGGCACCTTCTCCCCGTATAGTGACGGGGAGAAGGAAGGGCGCGCCAATTGACTCTTTATCGAAACCGCGTAAAAGCCCGCTTCGAACGGGATCGTTTTTCGATGCGCGGCCTTTTGATGGCTCATCTTGCATTCGATGCCCCCAGCCTCAATGTGAACCATTGGGCCGGGCGTGTCGGCGCGTCCGCTCGTTCCAGCAAAACCATGGCCAAAAAAACCACCACCAAAACGGTGTGATTCCCTTGGCCTAACCACCCTCTCCCGGGTCCGGCCCGGGGGACGGAACCCGCACTTGGCCGGCGGGTTTTCTCCAAAAACCAAGCGGAGAGGGACAGGAGATTTCTATGAGTTTCAAGGTTGCAGTCGTCGGCGCCACGGGCAATGTGGGCCGGGAAATGCTCAACATACTGGAAGAGCGCGGCTTTCCGGTCAGCGAAGTCGTGGCGCTGGCCTCGCGGCGAAGCATGGGCACGGAAGTGTCGTTCGGTGACCGCACGCTGAAGGTCAGGCCGCTCGACCAGTATGATTTTTCCGACACGGACATCTGTATCATGTCGGCCGGCGGCAACGTCTCCAAGGAATGGTCGCCGAAGATCGGCAAGCAGGGCTGCGTCGTCATCGATAATTCGTCGGCCTTCCGCTACGACCAGGACGTGCCGCTGATCGTGCCGGAAGTGAATCCGGACGCGATCTCGCTGTTCACGCGCAAGAACATCATCGCCAACCCGAACTGCTCGACGGCGCAGCTAGTCGTGGCGCTGAAGCCGCTGCATGACGCCGCCACCATCAAGCGCGTCGTCGTCGCCACCTACCAGTCGGTGTCGGGCGCCGGCAAGGAAGGCATGGACGAACTGTTCACGCAGACACGCGCGGTGTTCGTCGCCGACCAGGTCGACGTCAAGAAGTTCACCAAGCGCATCGCCTTCAACGTCATTCCGCATATCGACGTCTTCCTCGACGACGGTTCCACCAAGGAAGAATGGAAGATGGTCGCCGAGACCAAGAAGATGCTCGACCCCAAGATCAAGCTGACGGCGACCTGCGTGCGCGTGCCGGTGTTCATCGGCCATTCGGAAGCGGTCAACATCGAGTTCGAAAAGCCGATCACCGCCGACGAGGCGCGCGACATCCTGCGCGAGGCGCCGGGCTGCCAGGTCTTGGACAAGCGCGAGGACGGCGGCTACATCACGCCGCTGGAATCGGCCGGCGAGGACGCCACCTTCATCTCGCGCATCCGCGAGGATTCGACCATCGACAACGGCCTGTCGATGTGGATCGTCTCCGACAATCTGCGCAAAGGCGCGGCCCTGAACGCGGTGCAGATCGCCGAGCTGCTGGTCGAGCGCGGCCTGATCCAGCCGAAGAAGAAGGCGGCATAATTTTTCGCTCACGGGCCGCACCGCCGCTGCCGCGGCTGGCCCTCCGCGGGGGCGCCGGACGACCGCTGCCCGCGGTCGCGGGCTCGGCCTTCGGCCGTTAGCTCCCTTCTCCCCGTCACTATACGGGGAGAAGGTGCCCAGGCGGATGAGGGGCGGCGCCGGCCGCGAAATCCGCTTTCGTCGCGGGGCTTGGTATGATTAATAGCGCCAAAATTGCTCTGCGCCCGGCCGTCGCTTCCGATGCAGCCGCCATCGCCAGAATATTTCGGGCGGCGCTCAACTCCTTCGATTGGATGCCGGTCATTCACACCCCGGCCGAGGACCTCGCCTTCATCCGCGATATCGTGTTGCCCAACCAGCAGGTCACGGTCGCTGAGGACGGCGCCGACATTGTCGGCTTCATCGCCGTCATCGGCGATTGGGTGGAACAGCTCTATCTCGACCCGGCATCGACCGGGCAAGGCATCGGCAGCCGGCTGCTGATGGACGCGACCGCCGCGCTGCCTCAAGTCAAACTCCATTGCTTCCAGGCCAATACCGGCGCCCGGCGGTTCTATGAGCGCCATGGGTTCCAGGCGGAGGCGTTCGGCGACGGCACGACCAACGAGGAAGGGCTGCCGGACATTCTTTATGTCCGCAGGCGCTGATTTCAGGTCGCGCTGTCCTCCGCCAGCCTGAGCAACAATGCCATCGCCTCTTCCGCCCGCTCGGCCGGCACGAACAGATGGTCGTGATAAAAAGCCGAGACCGGATTGACGCCCATGCCGGCGGCGGCGAGGCGCGCGGTGATGGCGGCAAGGAAGCCGACCGCTTCCAGCGAGGAGTGGATGTTCAGCGTGATCATCCGGCAGCGGAACGAGGCCGCCAGCCCCATGGTCTGCGCGGCTTCCTCGGTCACGATCAGGGTCGTGCCTTCGCGCTCGCGAAACACCATCACCGGCTCCAGGCCTTCGGGCCGCGGAATGCCGGGCTTCAGCGTGGCAAAGACATAGGTGCCATCAAGCAATTCCGGCGTCATCGACGCCAACAGAGTCCTCAGATCGGTCTCGCCGGTCATTTTTCTCGCCTGTATCGGGACGGCCGCGGGCTTCTCAATATCCGCAACCAGCACACACCGGTAGTCCGCACACCGTGTGGACGACATGGCGATGTCGTTGGCGGCTGCGCTTGCGCATCTGGCGCATCGCACAATAGAGGATCTGAGGGCCGACGCCGGCCCGTGAAAGGCTCCGAATGATCGTTCGCCCGCGCCCCACCTTCCTGCAGTTGTTCTTCATCATGCGCGGCTCGGTGGTGCCACGCATCCTGCCGCAGATTTTCGGCTTCGCGATCTATTCGGCGGTCATCCTTGTCCTGGCGCGCTGGTTCCAGCTCGATCTCGGCGTCTTCAACATCACACCCTTCGGCCTGGTCGGCGTGACTTTGTCGATCTATCTGTCGTTTCGCAACAACGCCGCCTATGACCGCTGGTGGGAGGCGCGCAAGCTGTGGGGCGCGCTGGTCTTCGAAATCCGCAATCTGGCCCGCGCCACGACCAGCCTCATCCCCGATCGGACCGAGCAACGCGCCCTGCTGATGGAGGCGTTGGCCTTCTGTCATTTCCTGCGCGGCCAGTTGCGCAGGATCGACAGCGTCAAGGACGTCCGTGCCTTCATCGAGGCAGAAGCCGAGACGGCGGCGCGTTTCGCCAATCCGGCGGACGAGATGGTCAGGCGCATGGGCCGCCGTGCCAACGCGCAGCGCCAAATTGGCGAGTTCGACACGATTGGTTTCCGCATCCTGGATGAGAGGCTGGCATCAATCACCGCCATCCAGGCCGGCTGCGAGCGGATCGCCGGCACGCCCTTGCCCTTCGCCTACACGCTGCTGGTGCACCGCACGGCCTACATCGTGTGCCTGCTGTTGCCGATCGGCCTGATCTCGACCACCGGCTGGGCGACGCCATTGTTCACCGCGCTGATCGCCTACACCTTCTTCGGCCTCGACGCGCTTTCGGAAGAACTCGAGGATCCGTTCGGCACCGAAGCCAACGACCTCGCGCTCGACGGCCTGTGCCGGGTCTGTGAAATCTCTGTGTTCGAGGCCCTGGGCGAAACGCCGCCAAAGATGCTGCCGGCCGAAAAGTTCTATTTTTCGTAAGGCCGCAGCGTCAAAGAATCCGGACACTTGTCGGACCGACGCCTCACGGCACGTCCTTGGTTCGACCCCGCTGAAAAGGGGCTGACCAACCGGAGGGAAACCAATGAGCATTTCCGAAATCGCGCCCGTCTCATCCGGCGCCTTGTGGACCGGCCGCGTGCTCAGCGGCCTCATCGTCCTGTTCATGATCTTCGACGGCGCCATCAAGCTGCCGCCGCTCGATATCGTCACCCAGACGATGGTGCCGCTCGGCTGGCCGGCCGACGCCAACGTCGCGCGCATGCTGGGTGCTATCGGCCTGGTCTCGACCGCGCTCTACGCACTGCCGCGCACCTCCGTGCTCGGCGCCATCCTGCTCACCGCCTATATGGGCGGCGCCATCGCCACCAATGCGCGTATCGGCAATCCGCTGTTTTCGCACACGCTGTTCGGCGTTTATCTCGGCATCATCCTGTGGGGCGGCCTCTATCTGCGCGATCCCAGGGTGCGCGCTCTGATCCCGCTCAGCCGATAGCAGTTCCGCGCCACCCGCTGCTGGCTGCCATGGCGATCTTGATTCTCTCGGGATCAAATTAGCCGCCTGAGAGTTAAGCCCTTGGCGGCGAGACGGCGACCCGCATGTGAGAGGAACGACAAATGAAGAAAATCCTGACCATTCTGGTGCTGACGACGGCGCTCGGCGCCTGTTCGCAAACGGAGAAAGGCGCGGCCGTCGGTGGTCTTGGCGGCGCCGCGGTCGGCGCAGCGGTGGCTGGTGACCCGGTGCAGGGCGCAGTCGTCGGCGGCGCTGTCGGCGCGGTGGCCGGGGCGCTGATCGGCCATGCCAGCGAAAGCGGCCAATGCCGGTACCGCGACCGCTACGGTCGTACCTATGTCGATCGTTGCCCGAGCGGCTATTGATCGGCGACCAAGATTGAACACAGCAAAACGGCGGGCACAGGCCCGCCGTTCTGTTTCCACAAGGAATAGGAAGCGATTATTCCGCCGTGGCGGCTTCCGCTTCGGCCGGTGCGGCAGTGGCCGCGGCGACGGCGGCAGCGGCGTCTTCCTGGGCCTTCTTCAGCAGCGCGGCGCGTTCCTGCGCCTTCTTGCCGGGCTCGGCCTTCTTCGGGTTGGAGCGGGCTTCGCGCTTGGCAAGGCCGGCTTCGTCGAGGAAGCGCAGCACGCGGTCGGTCGGCTGGGCGCCGTGCGACAGCCAATGCTTGACGCGGTCGGCGTCGACCTTGATGCGCTCGCCGTCCTTCGGCAGCAGCGGGTTCCACGAGCCGAGCGACTCGATGAACCGGCCGTCGCGGGGCGAACGGGCGTCGGCGACGACGACGTGGTAGTAAGGACGCTTCTTCGAGCCCGCACGGGCCAGTCGGATCTTCAGTGCCATTTTCTTTTCTCCTAAAAGCTCTGATTTCGTTGATTAATCGAGGCTGGTCATCAGCCGGTTTTCGTCACGCCGTTGGCAGCGAGTTTTTTGACCCGCCGCTGCTCGAAGCGGCGATCTGTTCGTGGTGGCGGATCACTTCGCGGACGACGAAGTTGAGGAATTTCTCCGCGAAATCGGGGTCGAGATGCGCGTCATGCGCCAGCTGGCGGAGACGCGCGATCTGCTGCTGCTCGCGCGCCGGGTCGGCTGGCGGCAGGCCATGCTCGGCCTTGAGCACGCCGACCGCCTTGGTGCAGCGGAAGCGCTCGGCCAGCATATGGATGAGGGCTGCATCGATGTTGTCGATCGAGGCGCGGTAGCCGGCCAGGATGATGCGGGCGTCGGCCATGTCCTTTTCTTCGTTCATCCTTGTCCTCACTTCTTCTTGCCCAGACCCGGCAGACCGCCACCGCCGCCAAGGCCGGGCAGCCCCGGAAGTTTCATGCCGCCGGGCAAGCCCGGCAGGCCAGCGCCGCCCGGGGCGGGCAAGCCCTTCATGCCGCCGAGGCCGGCGGCCTGCGCCTGCTTCTGCAAGGCTTCGAGCTGCTTGGGGTCCATCTTCGACAGATCGGGCATGCCGCCGCCCATCATGCCGCCCATGCCACCAGGCATCATGCCGCCGAGGCCCATCTTGGAGGCAAGACCGCCCATCATGCCGCGCATCAAGCCGCCGCCTTTGCCCTTGCCGCCCATCGCCTTCATCATGTCGGCCATGCCGCGATGCATCTTGAGCAGCTTGTTGATCTCGGCGGCATCGGTGCCGGAGCCGGCGGCGATGCGCTTCTTGCGCGAGTGTTTCAGCATGTCGGGATTGGCGCGCTCGGCCTTGGTCATCGAGGAGATGATGGCGAGCTGGCGGCCGAACATCTTGTCGTCGAGGCCGGCCGCGGCCATCTGGTCCTTCATCTTGCCCATGCCGGGCATCATGCCCATGATGCCGCCCATGCCGCCCATTTTCGACATCTGCTGAAGCTGCTGGGCTAGATCGTTCAGGTCGAACTTGCCCGACTGCATTTTCTTGGCCATCGCCGCCGCCTGCTCGGCGTCGATGTTTTCCGCCGCCTTCTCGACGAGCGAGACGATGTCGCCCATGCCCAGGATGCGGTCGGCGATGCGCTTGGGGTGGAATTCCTCCAGCCCGTCCATCTTCTCGCCGGTGCCGATCAGCTTGATCGGCTTGCCGGTGACGGCGCGCATCGAAAGCGCGGCGCCGCCACGGCCGTCGCCGTCCATACGGGTCAGCACCAGGCCGGTGATGCCGACGCGCTCGTCGAAGCTTTTCGCCAGGTTGACGGCGTCCTGGCCGGTCAGGGAGTCGGCGACCAGCAGGATTTCGTGCGGGCTCGACACCTTCTTGATGTCGGCCATCTCGACCATCAGCGGCTCGTCGATATGGGTGCGGCCGGCGGTGTCGAGGATGACGACGTCATGGCCGCCGAGCTTGGCCGCCTGCACGGCGCGCTTTGCGATATCGACCGGGTTCTGGCCTGATATCACAGGCAGCGTCGCGACCTTGACCTGCTCGCCGAGCTGGCGCAGCTGCTCCTGCGCGGCGGGGCGCCGCGTGTCGAGCGAGGCCATCAGGACCTTCTTGTTCTGCCGCTCGGTCAGGCGCTTGGCGATCTTGGCCGAAGTCGTCGTCTTGCCGGAGCCCTGCAGGCCGACCATCATGACGACGACCGGCGCCGGCGCGTTGAGATCGACGGCGACGCCCTCGGCGCCGAGCATGTCGACCAGCTCGTCATGGACGATCTTGACGACCATCTGTCCCGGCTTGATCGACTTGAGCACCGCCGCGCCGACGGCCTTCTCGCGCACCTTGTCGGTGAAGGAGCGGACCACTTCCAGCGCCACGTCGGCCTCGAGCAGCGCACGGCGCACCTCGCGCAACGCCGCCGAGACATCAGCCTCCGACAGCGCGCCGCGGCCAGTCAGGCCGTTCAGGATGGAGCCAAGGCGCTCCTGCAGCGATTCAAACATCTTGCTTCCTTCGATCCCGGTTCATTCGACCCGAGAGGTAATGCGTTCGCGCCCAGTCTCCAAGCAAAAGCCAGTCCAAGCAAAAGCCCAAAACCAAAAAGCACCCGGGGGCGCACAGCGCTGCCGGGTGTTGGCCTCCAGGATCTGTTTACAGCACTTGGCCTCAAAGAGGCTTCGGCGTCCTGGTCGGCTTGCTCGGAGGGATACTCGTCGCGGAATTCGGGGGCTGTAGACAGGAAATCGGCGCGAGAGTCAAGGCAAGGCCCGCGTCACGCCGTTCCCGGGCCGCGATCAGGCCGCACCCGCGCCGTCCGTAACCTCGGCCGTAACCCTCAGCGGCGAGCGCGGATGCAGCAGCAAGACAATCGTCAGCAGGCTGCAGGCGATGCCGATGAGGGCAATGAGAATGGCATCCGACATCATCCAGCCCGGCCCTTCGAGCGGCTTGGCGGTGAACAAGGCGAAGGAATTGTAGCTCTCCTGATGCGAGATCAGCAGGAAGCCGGTCAGGTTGTTGCCGAGATGAGCGCCAAGTGCCGCGCCGAGATTGCCGGTGGCATAGACCACGAGCGTCAGAAGCAGCGCGAAAGCGGCGATCGAGACCAGGACGCAGGCGTTGATGGCGGCCGAGGAGCCGCCGCTCCAGTGCAGCGAGGTGAACAGCAGGCCGGGCAGCAGCCCCCAGATGAAAGGGTTGCGGAACCGGTTGGCCAGGCCGCGCAGCAGGTAGCCACGAAACAGCACCTCTTCCGACGAGGTCTGCAGCAAGACGAGCGCGACGATCGGGATCGCGAACAACAGCCAGGACGACAGGCTGATCGTGCCGCGAGCGATCCCCGGCTCCAGCAGATAGAGCAGGATTTCGGACAAAGCCGAGGTGATCAGCACCGCGATCAGCCCCTTGAGGAAGTCCGGTCGCGATACGCGGCGGCCAGTGCCGAGGAGGGCCGACAGCGGCTCGCCATGCACCCAGCGCATGGCGATCCACAGGCCGATCCAGATCCCGCCGAAAGAGGTGAGCGCGCTGAGGATGCCGATCGGCGAGGCAAGGAAGCCCTCCATGCCGTATGGCGAAGCCGCCGCCTGCCAGGCGAAGTAAACATGGCTGCCGCCGAACAGCACCGCCGCGGTGGTGGCGCCCCAGAACAGGACGACGATCAGCGTTCCCAGCAACAGGCGCGGCAAGGTCGTCCTGGCGTTCGGGCTGTTGCGATACCGCTCGAAGGCAGTGTCGTCGATTGTCACGCTTGTCCTCGATCCCAATCCATAGCTGCTTGATCTAGCCGATGGCCTCGGGAATCGGAATCGATATCAGCAGGGACAGGCGCAAACTGGCGGCCGCGACACCCGGCGCTGGCCGGCTTGCCCCGATCGCCAACCCAGGTGTCGCCAGCGGCCGCGACGGCGACCGCCGGCGTCTATCAACGCACCACGTACATGATGCGCCGTGTCTGCGGATCGATCAGCGCGCGCTGGCCGTTCACATAGACATAACGGTAGTTGTAGTCAGGAATTTCGCGCAGCTCGACCGTGTCTGGCAGGGTCGCGCCGGTGACCACCTCGCCGTCGAGATAGACGGGGTCCAGCCGGTGGGTGTCGACATAGGTCCGCACCGCGGCCGGCGGCGCGGGGAACTCGCCTACGACAGGATCACTGGAAATGATCGCGCCGGTATAGTCGGTGGAGTAGTTGCCGATGTCCTCCGGCGGCGAGACGACGGCGACAGCGGAGCGGCGCTGCGTTAGCACCACACGGCTGCCGCCGAAATCGGCGGTGACGTAGTCGGAATAAACCCAGCCCTGGCCGCCGGCTTCGGCGATGGTGCACCATTTGCTGTTTTCGATGCAGCCGTTGAGCGTCGCCGACTGGCCCGCGGCGAGCACGCCGATCACCGGATATTGCGGACCCGGACCGGCGCGCACATTGAGATCGGTGACCGCCGAGACAGCGGTATCGGCCAATGCGGCGCCAGACATTGCGGTCAGCATCCCGGCTATTGCGGGAAACAATAAGGATTTCATGGGTACTCTCCGTTTTCGTGACCCCTCGGCTGTGAAAACGGGGCAGCGGCGCATGCGTTCCGGCTAAAGTGCGCGAGCCAACTCACGATTTGTTCCCGCGCCTTTCGGCAAATCGGTCACAAGGTCGTGAACAAAGGCGAGTTTTTGCGCCGTCACGTCCGAAATGACGAAGGGGTAGAGATCGGGCAGGCCCATGCAGCGGTTGATCGAATTGGAGGCTTCCGACAGCACCAGCCAGCGGACAAGGATCCTGTCGAAAGGCTCGGGCGTGTTTGCAGGCTCCGAAGGCGCTGCCTGCAGTTCACCGCCGGTGTCGCCCCGTGGCAGTTCGTTCGCCTCCACCGTTTCCAGCCGGCCGAGCGGGAAGTTCAGGGCATGGACCATCTCCAGCGTGTCGGTGATATGCAGGTGGTGGGCCCAGGTCTCGGCCCAGTCCTCCCATGGGTGCGAGGTGGCGTAGGCCGAGATGTGGTTTTGCTGCCAGTCGGGCGCGGCGCCGTTGGCGTAGTAAACCTTCAGCGCCTGTTCGTAGTCGGCGCGTTCGTCGCCGAACAGAGCGCGGAAGGCCTCCAGCCTTTGCGGATCGTCGCGGATCAGCCGGTCCCAGTAATAATGGCCGAGCTCGTGGCGGAAATGGCCGAGCAAGGTGCGGTAGTTCTCGCCCATCTCGATGCGACGTCTTTCACGCTCGGCTGAATCGGCCTCCGCGACGTTCAGCGTGATCAGGCCGTTGTCGTGACCGGTGAGAATCCGTTCGCCGCCCGGGCCGCCACCGATCGGATCGGCGAGGAAGTCGAAGGCCAGCCCGATTTCGTCCGTCGGGCTCTGCTTGGGCGCGACCGGCAGGCCGAAGGCGAGCAGCGAATAGATGGCGCGCTTCTTCGCCGCCTCGACACGGATCCAGCGGCGGCGGTTGCCGTCGACGGAGAGGTCGGGGATCAGCTGGTTCAGCACGCAGGCACGGCAGAAGACCTGCCCCGGCTCGGCCATCCAGTTGCAGGCGCATTCGTCGGCGTTGGTGCACTGGATGGCGCCATCGACGCCGGACAAGACAAAGTGCGCGCCCTCGGGATCGTAGAGCACGAGACTGCGGCAGTTCAGGCATTGGGCGTTCTCGAAATAGAGACGGTGGCCGCAATGCGGGCAGTCGAAAAGTTTCATGTCGATCTCAATTCATCAGGAAGGCATAGGATGCATGGCGGCCCGTGCCCAAACGCGAACCACCGGCCGGCGTTCCGCACTCCATCGAGACTATTTCGCTTCGCCGGTCCGGCCGCCCCGCCGATGCTGTCCACGGCCGGCATCAACGTCTCTCATGCCTGGCCTCGCCATAATAATCACTTGATCGTAGGCAAATTCCCCGGCATTCGCCAGCATCGCGCCACAGACGGTGACAAATGCGCGTTTCGCTGGCAAATTCGCAATCGGGACGTGAATCAGGCAATCAGGAGAACAACATGGCATTTCTTGCCAAGGGTAGGATTTTAGCGGCCGCAATGGTGGCGGTGCTTGGGCTGGCAACGGGCGCGCAGGCGGCGGCCAGTTGCGGCAAGACCGGCGCCGGCTTCGACGCCTGGAAGCAGGATTTCGCCGCCGAGGCCAAGTCCGAGGGTGTCGGGTCGAGGGGCCTGGCCGCTCTGGCGGGCGCGACCTACGCAACGAGGACGATCTCCGCGGACCGCGCCATCCACAAGGCTTTCAGCGGCTCGGTGGACGATTTCATGAAACGCCGTGGCGGGTCGGCGATCATTTCCAAGGGCCGTTCGCTGAAGAAGTCGAACGCGGCGCTGTTCAACCAGATCGAAGCCAATTACGGCGTGTCGCCGGGCGTGTTGCTCGCCATCTGGGGCATGGAAACCGGCTTCGGTGCCTCGATGGGCAACCAGAACACGGTCTCAGCGATTTTGACGCTTGCCTATGATTGCCGCCGTCCGGACTATTTCCACCCGCATGCCATCGCGGCCCTGAAGCTGGTTGACCGCGGCGCGTTGACCTCCTCGTCGGTCGGCGCCATGCATGGCGAGGTCGGCCACACGCAGTTCCTGCCCGGAAATGTCTTGAAATATGCGGTCGGCAACGGAAACCTGCGCGACAAGGCCACCGCGCTGGCTTCCACCGCCAACTACCTCAAGGGTCATGGCTGGCGGGCCGGCGCGAGCGCGAGCGCCAATATGGGCGCGATTGCCGGCTGGAATTCGGCAAACGTCTATCAGCAAGCCATCGCCCGCATCGCCGACGCGATCGACGCCAACTGATCGAACATGCGGTATTGAACGAAGAACCCGGCCTCCGCGCTGGGTTTTTCATTTCACGTCGAGCGCATAGGAGCAGCCGGCCAGCGCCTTGCCGGGATGGGACTCGACCGTCGAGACGTTGAGCGTGATGCGCGTGACAAGGCTCACGCCGCCGGCTTCCTCGGTGTTTTCGGCCACGACCTTCTCGCCGAGGAATTTGCCAGGCGTCGAGACCGTCGCCGGGACGTCGAGCTGGCGGGCGAGGTCCGGTGCGGCGATGCCGTCAAGCACCGCCATCGGGCCCGTCGCGGTAAAGACGATCGCTCCGGTCTCGCGCCCGAAGACGTGGACCGGGGCGGGCAAGCTGTATTGGCGCAGGAACGGATTGCCTGACGGAACTTCTTTCCAGCCGAGCGTGTCCGCCACGCTGGGCTCGCCTGCCAGCCAGAGGGCAAAGCCGTTGTAGCTGGGCACGTCGACCCGGCACTCGATCAGCGCGGCAAGGTCGAGCGGGCCAGGGTCGAAATCCCCGGCCATGGCTGGGGCCGCCAGAAGGACCAGCGGCACCAGGCATCGGCCGGGACAGCGCATTCCGTCTAGCTGTTGCGGTTGCGCGCGGCCAAAGTCCGCAGCCTCAGCGCGTTGAGGCGGATGAAGCCGGCGGCGTCCTTCTGGTCGTAGGCGCCACGGTCGTCCTCGAAGGTGACCAGCGCGTCGGAATAGAGCGTCTTCTTCGACTTGCGGCCGGTGACCATGACGTTGCCCTTGTAGAGCTTCAGCCGCACCGTGCCTTCGACGTCTTCCTGGCTCTTGTCGATCATCGCCTGCAGCATCAGACGCTCGGGCGAGAACCAGAAGCCGTTGTAGATGAGTTCCGCGTAGCGCGGCATGAACTCGTCCTTGAGGTGCGCCGCACCCCGGTCGAGCGTAATCGATTCGATGGCGCGATGGGCCACGATCAGGATGGCGCCGCCGGGCGTTTCATACACGCCCCGCGATTTCATGCCGACGAAACGGTTCTCGACCAGGTCGAGTCGGCCGATGCCATTGTCGCGGCCGAGATCGTTGAGGGCGGCCAGCATGGTGGCCGGCGACAGCTTCTTGCCGTTGAGCGCGACCGGATCGCCCTTGAGGAACTCGATTTCGATCTCGGTGACGGCATCCGGGGCGTCCATCGGCGACACGGTGCGCTGGTGGACGAATTCCGGCGGCTCGCTCCATGGATCTTCCAGCACCTTGCCCTCGGAAGAGGAGTGCAGAAGATTGGCGTCGACCGAGAACGGCGCGTCGCCGCGCTTGTCCTTGGCCACGGGAATCTGATGCTGTTCGGCGAAGTTGATCAGGTCGGTGCGCGACTTGAACGACCAGTCGCGCCATGGCGCGATCACCTTGATGTCGGGGTTGAGCGCATAGGCCGAAAGCTCGAAGCGGACCTGGTCGTTGCCCTTGCCGGTGGCGCCATGCGCGATGGCGTCGGCGCCGGTCTCCCTGGCGATGTCGACCAGGTGCTTGGAGATCAGCGGCCGCGCGATCGAGGTTCCCAAGAGATAGGTGCCTTCGTAGACGGTGTTGGCGCGGAACATCGGGAAGACGAAGTCGGCGACGAATTCCTCGCGCACGTCGACGATGCGGATGTCCTTGATGCCCATCATCTCGGCCTTCTTGCGCGCCGGCTCCAATTCGCCGCCCTGGCCGAGATCGGCGGTGAAGGTGACGACTTCGGCGCCGAGTTCGGTCTGCAGCCATTTCAGGATGATGGATGTGTCGAGGCCGCCGGAATAGGCGAGCACGACCTTCTTGACGTCTTTGGTCTTGGACATTTCTGCTCCGTCGAAAAGCGGACGCTTGAGGCAATGGCGTCACGGATTGTCGGAGCGCCTTTTAGCAGGAACCGCAAAGCGAGCAAGCGCAGGCGGCGCCAGCCTTCTGATCCAGCCAATGGCGGGGCAGCCGAACGGGTTGGGGAAACAACCTGCTACAATCAGTGGCTGCATTTATATGCCGTATTTAATCAAGTTTTCACCCCCAGCCGCTAAACAACCAAGACAGAGCCGCCTGGCCGCATGTTGGCGCCGAAGCGGCTTTTGCCCGTTCGTCGCGGGTATCCTCGGGCTTGGGTCATCCTCGATGCGCGTTATATCCTGCATCGTCACGGAGCATAATCTGTGGCTTGTCCTGCTGGCCGCGCTGATGTGCGTCACCGGCTGCTGGGTGACGATCGGTCTCCTGGATCGCGCCAGGAAGACCGTCGGCATGCAGATGCGGGGCTGGCTGTTCCTGACCGCGGTCGCGGCCGGCTCTTCGATCTGGTGTACGCATTTCATCGCCATGCTGGCCTATCAGCCCGGCGCGCCGATCACCTTCGATCCGGCGCTCACCATGATATCCCTGGTCATCGCCATGGTTGGAACCGGGGCGGGTTTCGGTCTTGCCCTCGACAAAAGCCGCGGCCTGGCGCCGGAATGGGGCGGATGCCTTGTTGGGCTGGCAATCTGTGCCATGCATTATACCGGAATGATCGCCTATCACGTGGCCGGCATCGTCGAATGGGACGCCCGCTATGTGGTCGCTTCGCTGCTGATCGCGATGGCGTTCTCCGCCGTGGCGATCGGCCAGGCGGAGCGCCGGCCATATCGCTGGTCGCACTATCTCGGCATTGGATTGCTGGTGCTGGCGATCGTCGGCCTGCATTTCACGGCCATGGCCGCGGTGGCGGTGACGCCGCTCTCCTTCATCACCACGGGCACCAATCCCGATATCCTCGAAGCGATGGCCGTCGCCGTCGCCGTGGTCGGCCTGATCGTCGCGGCCACAGGCTTTGCCAGCTACCTGATCGACGAACGCGGCCGGCTCGAGAGCTTCGAGCGACTGCAGCACCTTGCCCTCAACGATGCGCTGACAGGTCTCGCCAACCGGGTCTCCTTCAACGACCGCCTCGACCATGAGATCGAGCGGGCACGCGAGGGAGGCGCGATGACGGCCGTCATCGTCATCGATCTCGACCGCTTCAAGGAGATCAACGATCTCAGGGGCCATGCGGCCGGCGACCAGGCACTCAAGATCATCGCCCGCAGGCTGGCGAAACTGACCGGCGACGGCGAGTTCGTCGCCAGGCTCGGCGGCGACGAATTCGCCGCCATCAAGCAATTCAAGGACCAGAACGAGCTGCTCGGCCTGGTTTCACGCCTGGAGAAGTCCCTGTTCGAGCCGCTGCTGCTCGACGATTTCGAGACCGTTACCGGCGCCAGCATCGGCGTCGCCGTCTATCCGCGTGACGGGGCCGACCGGGAGAGGCTGGTCAGCAATGCGGATCTGGCCATGTACCGGGCCAAGAACGACGTGGCGCGGGCCGTCTGTTTCTACGAATCGGCCATGGACGAGACGGCGCGGGCACGGCGCGCCCTGGCCACCGACCTTCGCCAGGCCATCGAACGTGGCGAACTCACGCTCCACTACCAAGTGCAGACTTCGGTTTCGACCCGCGCCACCTGCGGCTACGAGGCGCTGCTGCGCTGGACCCATCCGGTGCATGGCATGATCCCGCCCGCCGAATTCATTCCGATCGCCGAGGAGAACGGCTCGATCCTGGCGATCGGCGAATGGGTGCTGCGCACCGCGTGCCGCCAGGCAGCGTCCTGGGACAAGGGTCACAAGATCGCGGTCAACCTGTCGCCGGTGCAGCTCGCCCATGCCGATCTCGCCAAGCTCGTCCACCAGATCCTGGTCGAAACCGGCCTGTCGCCGAGGCGCCTCGAACTGGAGCTGACCGAATCGACGATCGTCGCCGACAAGGTCCGCACGCTGCACGTGCTGCGCCAGATCAAGGCGCTGGGCGTGACGATCGCGATCGACGATTTCGGCACCGGCTATTCGTCGCTCGACACGCTGCGCTCGTTTCCGTTCGACAAGATCAAGCTCGACCGTTCCTTCATGGCCGATGTCGAGCGCAGCCCGCAGGCCAAGGCGATCATCCGCGCGGTGCTGACACTGGGGCGCAGCCTTGACATTCCGGTGCTTGCCGAAGGTGTCGAGACGCATGTCCAGCTCACCATCCTGCAAGTGGAAGGCTGCAACGAGGCGCAAGGCTACTTCCTCGGCCGCCCCAAGCCGATCGACCAGATTTTGCTGACCGGAGCGGCCGCCCATTCGCTGGCCGAGATCGATCTGTCGGCGGCTTAGAAAACCCCGCCGCGGGAGGATACTCCCGCCTGCGCATCTGGCGTCGGCGCGGCGTATCTTGTATAGGCTCGGGACCTTCCCGAGGCCTTGCATGTCCTTCATTCCCGATACGACCACGCTGATCCAGTTCGCGATCGCCACCGTGATCCTGGCGATCACGCCGGGCCCCGACATGACGCTGTTCGTCTCGCGCACGCTGAGCCAGGGCCGCGCCACCGGCTTTGCCTCGATGGCCGGCGCGTTGTGCGGCACGCTGATCCACACCACGCTGGTGGTGGTCGGCGTCTCGGCGCTGATCGTCGCCTCGCCGATGGCTTTCTTCGTGCTGAAGATCTTTGGCGCCGGCTATCTCGTCTTCCTGGCCTGGCAGGCGATCGCCAAGGGCTCGGCCTTCTCGCCGGAGAAGAAGACAGGCCCGCGGATTTCGCTGCTGCGCAGTTGGGCGGCGGGGATCGGCGTCAACCTGCTCAACCCGAAGGTCATTCTGTTCTTCATGACCTTCCTGCCGCAATTCGTCTCCGCGCACGATCCGAACGCGCCCGGGAAGCTGTTCTTCCTCGGCGCCATGTTCATCGTCCTGTCGATCCCGGTGACGGTGCCGATGGTGCTGGCGGCGGAAAAATTCTCGGCGGCGATGAAGGCCAGCCCGCGCGTGACGCGGGTGGTCGACTATCTCTTCGCCGGCGTGTTCTCGGCCTTCGCGCTCAAGATCCTGACTGCCCAGGCGAAGTAGGGGCTTTCTCGACCTCCCACCAGCTTCCCGCCCAGCGCCCGGCGCTGAGCCAGTAGAAGATGCCGCCGACCATGCCGCCGCCAATGACGGCCAAGATGGCGCTGGTCTCGGTGACCGCGAAAGCCGATTCGCGGACATTGTCGACGAGGCCGAGGAAAACCCCCGCCACCAGCGCGCCCGCCAGCGCGTAGAACAGCCAGTCGCGCCGGCCCAGGATTTCGGCAATCAGGATGACGACGGCGGCCGGCATGAAGCCAAAATAAGCAACGAACAGGGCGACGAAAGGAATGGAAAAATAGAGCGATGCCGTCGCCGCCGGATGGGCTTGCGCCGGCGCGTAGCCGAGCGAGGCCAGGAACAGGACGTTGAGGAAGGCGCTCGCCGCCAGCGCGGCGACGGCGTAGCCGAACAGGATGACGGCGAAGCGCACGATATAGGCGACGAGACGGGTCATGGGGGGTCGCGTCCCGTGAGATGCCCGGACTTGTGTCCAGCCAGAAGCCAGTAGACCCAGCCGGCGGCAACACCGGCCGCGGCCAGAAAACCGAGGAAGCCCGGGTTGAAAACGAAGCCTCCTGCCGAGCCAGGGACAAAAACACCGAAGGCGATCGACGTGACCGCACCCGTGACGGCGAAGTAGAACCATCCTCGCAGCGCCAGCCGTTCGGCGAGGAAGATCGCGGGACCGACGATCAGCAGCGCGCAGATCGCCACGGTCAGCACGGCGAGCGGGAAGGAGGCCAGCCAGTCGAATGTGAAAATGATCGACCAGTTGCCGTCCTCGATCCCGGCCAGAAGAACGATCAGCAGCACGGGCACCAGGATAGAGGTCAGCACGGCGGCGACGTAGCCGACTGCTATTATGGCGAGGCGCGTGAGGCCGGCGACGAGACGGCTCACACCTCGCCGTGCCCCGCGATCATCATGGCCTCCAGCGCCAGCCGGTCGACCTTGCGCATGCGCTCCGATTCCGACTTCAGCTGGCCGCAGGCGGCCAGGATGTCGCGGCCGCGCGGCGTGCGGATCGGCGAGGCATAGCCGGCATTGTTGATGTAGTCGGCGAATTTCTCGATCGTCTCCCAGTCCGAGCACTGGTAGTTGGTGCCCGGCCACGGGTTGAAGGGGATCAGGTTGATCTTGGCCGGAATGCCCTTGAGCAGCTTGATCAGGCCCTTGGCGTCCTCGATGGAATCGTTGACGTCCTTCAGCATCACATATTCGAAAGTGATGCGCCTGGCGTTCGACAGGCCGGGATAGGCGCGGCAGGCGGCGATCAGCTCCTTCAGCGGATACTTCTTGTTGATCGGCACCAGCAAGTCGCGCAGATCGTCATTGGTGGCATGCAGCGAGATCGCCAGCATGACGCCGATCTCCTCGCCGGTGCGGAAAATCTCGGGCACGACGCCGGAGGTCGACAGCGTGATGCGGCGCTTCGACAGGGACAGGCCGTCGCCGTCGGAGGCGATCAGCAGCGCCTTCTTCACCGCCTCGAAATTGTAGAGCGGCTCGCCCATGCCCATCATGACGATGTTGGAGACTTTGCGCCCTTCGGCCGGCACGATGGCGCCGTCGGGCGTGTCGCGGTCGGGGAAGTCGCCGAGCCGGTCGCGCGCGGTGAGCAACTGCGCCAGGATTTCTTCCGCCGTCAGGTTGCGCACCAGCTTCTGCGTGCCGGTGTGGCAGAACGAGCAGGTCAAGGTACAGCCGACCTGCGAGGAGATGCAGAGCGTGCCTCGGCCTTCCTCGGGGATATAGACGGTTTCGATCTCGACCGGTCGCCCGGCGCCGCGCGGCGGGAAGCGGAGCAGCCACTTTCTGGTGCCGTCGGCGGAAATCTGCTCCTCGACGATTTCTGGCCGGGCGACGGTGAAATGCCTGTCGAGCTCGGCGCGCAGGTCCTTGGAGATGTTGAACATGCCGGCAAAGTCTGAAACGCCGCGCACATACATCCAGTGCCAGAGCTGCTGGGCGCGCATTTTTGCCTGACGCTCCGGCACGATGCCTGAAGCGACGAGAGCCTCGCCGAGTTCGGCTCGTGTCAGGCCAATCAGCGAGGGCTTTTCTGTCTGCACGGGGCGAGCGCGCAAGGCGTCGCGGGCGCCTTCGGCGGTAAGGTCGAGTGAAAGGGTCATGGTTCCACTGATATAAGCGGTTTACGGCCGATTTCATCCATCGGCCCGATGTCAAGCGCGGCGCATAGCACAGCTTGGCGGCAGAGTCATGCCGCGGGCGATCGGGCGGCCTGTCCCGCCGCCGGGTCGCGGTGGACAAGCCGCGCCTGGCTGGTGCTGTTTGCCGGCGCGCGATCGATCACATATTCGTGTTGGCGTAACGGCTGGCGAGCCATCGGCGAACCCTGAAATGGGGCAACTGTGCCCCCGCACAATGGGAGTATGCAGAATGAAATCGATCAAACTCGCCGTCATTGCCGGCGTCGCCGCTCTTTGCGCCTCGCAGGCGTTTGCTGAAGATACGATGGGCACCATGACCATGATGAAAGGTGGCCAGGTGACGGCGATCATGCCGGACGGGCACATGGGCACCATGATGCCGGACGCGAAGATGAGCGCCGACATGATGAAAATGGCCAAGCCCATCAAGCATTGCATGATGATGATGACCGACGCCAAGGGCAAGGCCTACATGATCGATACGTCGACCAAGAAGGCCCAGGCCGAATGTGAAAAAATGGCCATGTGACGATCTCGCGAGCGCTTGCCCGCCGGCTTGGAGGCCGGCGGGACGGGCAGTTCTCACTTCGATGGAACGGGGGCTTATGCGCTTTGTGAACCATGCCCGCGAGCGGACGCCCAACATCGCGGCCCTTTGGTCCCGGTCCGATCATCAGACTATTGCTTGATTGGCATCGTGCCTGTGTTACGGCTGGGGTTTCCCCACGAGGACAGACATGGCCGGCCAATCGCGAAGACATCCCATGCTGCGGCGTTCGCGCGCCATGTGGGCATCGCGGCGTGTCTGGCAGCCGCGCCTGGTGTTCTGGGCGGGTGCGATCTCGATCGGCCTGATCAGCGTGTTGTTTGCCGTGCTGGCCGACAAGGCACAGGCGCTGTTCCATGTGGTGATCGGCAATGATGGTGGCTGGCGTTCGTATCTGCCGCTGGCGATCACGCCGCTCGGCTTTGTCTTATGCGCATGGCTCGCGCACGCCTTCTTTCCGGGCTCGCAAGGCAGCGGCATTCCGCAAGCGATCGCCGCCCGGCACCTGCGCGACGATGACGACCGCAGCCATATCCTGTCGCTGCGGCTGGTGGTGGGCAAGATAGCCCTCACGCTGGTCGGCCTGTTCTGCGGCGCTTCCATCGGCCGCGAGGGGCCGACCGTGCAGGTCGGCGCCTCGCTGATGCTGCAGGCGGCACGCTGGGGCGGCATGGCGCAGGCGCGCGGCCTGATCCTGGCCGGATCGGCCGCCGGCATCGCCGCAGCGTTCAACACGCCGCTCGCCGGCATCGTCTTCGCCATCGAGGAGATGGGCCGCACCTATGAGGCGCGCACCAACGGGCTGGTGCTGACGGCGGTCATCCTGGCCGGCCTCGCCTCGCTTGGCGTGCTCGGCAACTACACCTATTTCGGCGTGTCCAAGGACACGATCTCGTTTGCCGCCGACTGGCCGCTGGTGATCGTCTGCGGCGTCATCGGCGGCGGCTTTGGCGCCCTGTTCTCGTTGCTGGCGCTGAAGGCGACGCGGCGCATCCGGCGCTGGAACGCGCTGCAGCCGCTGTGGCGCGCGCTGCTGGTGGCGGCCGTCTGCGGGCTGGCCGTGGCGGTGATCGGCATCGTCTCGGGCGGGCTGACCTTCGGCACCGGCTACGTGCAGGCGCGCAGCGCCGTCGAAGGCACGCCCCTGCCCTGGTTCTTCTTTGCCGAGAAATTCGCAGCCGGCCTGCTATCGATGATTTCAGGAATTCCTGGCGGTATCTTCGCGCCCTCGCTGGCGGTCGGCGCCGGCATCGGCAGTTCGCTCGGCCTGGTGTTCGGCGGCAGCGCCGGCGTCGCGGCGCTGCTCGGCATGGCCGGCTATTTCGCCGGGGTCGTGCAGGCGCCGATGACGGCCTTCGTCATCATCCTCGAAATGACCGGCAATCACGACAATGTCATCGGCCTGATGCTGGCCTCGATGCTGGGCTACGGCACGGCGCGCCTGATTTCGCACGAGCCGCTCTATCACGCGCTGTCGCGGGTCTTCATCGCCGAGGCAATCCGGCGGCGGCGGGCGGAGGCCGCATCGGAATCAGGCCTGGGCTGAAAAAGCAAAAAGCCGGGCGTTGCGGCCCGGCCTTGGTTCAAAAACGAAGATAGCCTATTTGCACTTGGCGATCGAGGACAGCGCCGCCGAAATACCCTTCAGCGAGAAGACATAGTTCGTGGGATTGCCGCGGCCCGATTTCGCCGACACCTTCATGTCGGTGCCGGTCTTCATCGCCGCGATCAGCACCGGCTCCTCGGCGGCGTTCTCGACCCAGGCCGATTTTCCGCGCGTGAACATCGAGAAGGTCTTCTTGTCGATGGTGACGGTGGCCTTGGAGCCTTCCTGGAAATTGTAGCCGGCGATGAACTGCGGCTCATAGGATACCTGCTGGCCGGGCCGCTGGCTGACGAAGAAGAACATGTCGCCATGGTCGAGCGTCGGCGGCTGCTTGTCGGTCGGCACGGTCAGCACGTAGCAGACCTTGCCGCCCGACGCCTGGTAACTGTAGGTGCCCCAGGCATTGTGCTGGCCGATCTTGGTCGCCTGCTGCGCCAGCGCCGGCGCTGCCGAGGCGGCCAGGACCAGGCTCGAAACTAGTGCAATCAATCCGCGCATCGTTTTTCCCGTATTCCAAATGGTGCGGAGGCGGGACGCATGGCGTCCTGCCGTCGGTTCATTTTGATTTAATCTGGGTTACCAAACGGTGAAGTTCCCAAGAGAAAAGGACCCTCACCCCAGGAAACCGCCGCCATTTCCGCGCCGCCGCCTTGTCAGCGGCCGGCACGGCGTCCCTTTGGTGACTTGGAGGCCACGAAAACGGCAAGAGTTTGACTTTTGACGCGCCGCTGAACGCCCGATCCAGAAGCCGGGCCGACGCGGCGGGACTTCAGCCCTTGTCGGCGATGGCGTCCTTGGCGGCCTGCCGGTGCGCGGGCGTGATATGGGCGCTGACGGCGGTGATCGCGGCGGTCAGCACGGCGATGTCATCGGTGAAGCCGAGACCGAAGATGAAGTCGGGGATGAGGTCGACCGGCAGGACGAAATAGCCGAGCGCGGCCACCAATATGCCCTTGGCGCGCAGCGGCGTGTTCTTGTCCATGGCGCAGTAATAGGCGGCGACGACGTCTTCCATGAACGGTATCTGCCGCGCGGCCTTCTTGGCCGTGCGCCAGAACTTTTCGCGCACTTCGCCCTCGCCGCCCAGCCTGTCGCCAAAGCCGAAAAAGTCAAAACCGGGTTGTTGCGCCATCAATCTCTCCTTGCGGGTCCCATGCGCGGACTGGCGCATGCTCGCGGATCAAAATGTGGTGAAAGCCGAACCCGGCTGCAAGATGCGGGCGCCGATTTGGCGGGTCCGCGCCCGGCCCAGAGCATGGACAGCCGGTGTTCAGCCGCCGAAATAGCGGTTCATCTTCTTGGCCAGCTCGATATCGAGCGCCGTCACGCCGCCGGCGTCATGCGTGTTCAAGGTCACGTCGACCGTCTTGTAGACATTCGACCAGTCGGGATGATGGTCCATCTTCTCGGCGGCGAGCGCGACGCGGGTCATGAAGGCGAAGGCCTCGGAGAAATTATTGAAGGTAAAGGTGCGGCCGATCGAGGCGCCGTCCTGTGCCAGCGCCCAGCCGTCAAGTCCAGTCAGCGCTGCTTCGGCGGCTTCCCTACCCAGTTTCTCTCTCGTCATGTCCGCTTCCCGTGCTATTGCGCATGCGCTGAAGTCGCCACCATAGCGCCGGATCCATGATCGCAAAGCCCATAAATTCCATTCTTTTCGTCTGCCTCGGCAACATCTGCCGGTCGCCTCTGGCCGAAGGCGTCCTTCGCGCCGTGCTGGCGGAGCGCGGATACGGCGGGGATATGGTGCTCGACTCGGCCGCCACCAGCGGCTGGGAGGTCGGCTCCGCCCCGGATCCGCGATCGATCGCGGTCGCGGTGCGCCAGGGTATCGACATCTCGCGGCAGCGGGCGCGCAGGATCACACCGGCGGATTTTCACCGCTTCGACCTGATCCTCGGCATGGACCGGTCCAACGTCGCCGATCTGAAGGCGCTGGCGCCGGCGGCGGTGCGCGACCGCGTCCACCTGTTTCTGGAATTCGCCGAGGGAGAGCCGCGCGATGTGCCGGATCCCTATTATGAGGACCAGGAAGCGTTTGCTTCGGTCTACCGCATGATCCGCGAGGCGTCCGAGGCGCTGGCGACACGGCTGGCGGCGCGGGTATCGACGCCTGACAGCGGCCAGGCTTCCTCGACGATATAGGGGCCGCCGCCGACCGAATCGCGCGACGACATCAGCACGAAGCGGCCGATGCGGAAGGGCAGCGTCGAGAAATTGCCGCGCGCCGACAGATATTGGGCGACGTCGAGCGGGCTCGAATTGCGCAGCCTCGCCAGGGTGATGTGCGGAGTGAACTTGCGCGGATCGGCGGCCAAGCCGAGCCGCTGGCAGATGCGGTCGATCTCGCCCTGCAGGGCGCTCAGATCCGGTGATGGGGCGACGCCGGCCCACACGGCGTGCGGCTTCTTCTGGCCGAAAGCGCCGACACCCGACAGCGTCAGCGAGAAGGACGGGCGGTGCACCCGGTCCAGCGCGTTGGCGATCTCGTCGGCGACATGACCCTCGACATCGCCGATGAAGCGCAGCGTCAGATGGTAGTTTTCAACGTCGATCCAGCGGGCCCCGGGCAGGCCGCCCCGGAGCAGGGACAGCGAAAGGGCAGCATCACGCGGAATTTCGAGGGCGGTGAAAAGACGCGGCATGAAGAGCCTCCCTTCCTCGAATCGAACTGTCACCTGTAGCGAATCATCGATAGCCTGATCGAGCAAGAGGTTTATTGGTCACAGTCATTGCTAAAAACTTCCCTAACGGAAAGCGATTCCTGGCGGCCTCACGACCCTCCCGGGGCCGCGGCGATGGCCTTCTCGACCGTCGGCAGGATGCGCTCGACCATCAGGTCGACACCCCCGGCGTTCGGATGCAGCCCATCCTCGAGCTGCAGGGTGGGCTGGCCGGCGACGCCCTCGAGGAAGAACGGGTAGAGCGGCACAGCGTATTTGCCGGCCAGGTCCGGAAAGATGGCGTCGAAGGCGTTCTGGTAGTCGGCGCCGAGATTGGGCGCGGCGCGCATGCCGGCCAGGAGCACGGCGATCTTGCGCTCCTTGAGCTTGCCCAGCATGGCGTCAAGGTTCTTCCGGGTGATGTCGGGCGAAACGCCGCGCAGCATGTCGTTGGCACCGAGTTCGAGGATCACCAGTTGCGTGCCGTCGGGCACCGACCAGTCGAGCCGCGCCAGGCCGCCGCTGGAGGTGTCGCCGGAGACGCCGGCATCGGCGACGGTGACGTCGTGGCCCCTGGCGCGAAGGGCGGCCTGCAATTTGTCTGTAAAACCCTGGCCCGGGCCAAGACCGAACCCCGCCATCAGGCTGTCACCGAAGCCGACGATCTTGAATGGCTCGGCGCGCGCCGACGAAATGGCGCCGCAAATGGCGAGGAAAACGATCAGGCCTGCGGCAAAGCGGCGTTTGAAAGACATGCGGCAAGCCCCATATGACAGAGAATTCTTCCGGCGATGGCTTGCGACAGGCAGAGCCTCCCTCCCCATATAGGACGCTTTCATTTTGACAGAAGCCGTCATCGCGCTGAAAGATGTATCCCTGACACTCGGCGAAGGCGCTTCGTCCGTCCATGTGCTGAAGGGCGTCAGCCTCGAGGTGGCGCGCGGCGAGGCGACTGGTATCGTCGGCCCGTCGGGGTCCGGCAAGTCCACATTGCTGATGGTTCTGGCAGGGCTGGAGCGGGTCGATTCGGGTACGGTACGAATCGCCCGCGAACTGCTCAACGGCAAGACCGAGGATCAAATCGCTTCGTTTCGTGGCCGAAACATTGGCATCGTGTTTCAGTCCTTCCACCTTATCCCCAACATGACGGCGCTCGAAAATGTCGCGGTGCCGCTGGAATTGGCCGGCCACGCGGATCCGTTTTCGGTGGCGGAGCGGGAACTGGCGGCCGTGGGCCTCAGCGACCGCGTCACCCACTACCCCGGCGAGCTCTCCGGTGGCGAGCAGCAGCGCGTGGCGATCGCGCGGGCGCTGGCGCCGTCGCCGCGCATCCTGATCGCCGACGAGCCGACCGGCAATCTCGACCAGGCGACGGGGCGGCAGGTCGCCGACCTGCTGTTTGCCAAGGCGGCCGAGCGCGGCATGACGCTGGTGCTGGTCACCCATGATCCGGCGCTCGCGGCGCGCTGTTCGCGCCAGGTGTCGATGCGCTCCGGCAGGATCGAAGCGCCGGCGCCGATCAAGGTCATTGCCTGATGCCGCTGGCGCGGACATTGAAGCTCGCCATCCGTTTCTCGCTGCGCGAGATGCGCGGCGGCCTGTCCGGGTTTCTCATCTTCCTCGCCTGCATAGCACTCGGCGTCGCGGCCATCGGCGGCGTCAATTCGGTGGCCCGCTCCATCACCGCCGGTGTCGCCGATCAGGGCCAGACGCTGCTTGGCGGCGACCTTCGCTTCCAGATCAACCAGCGCGACGCCAGCCAGGCCGAACTTGGCTTTCTCGACGGGCTGGGCGTCGTTTCGCACACCGCCGGCATGCGCTCGATGGCGCGGCTGGCCGACGGATCCGACCAGGCGCTGGTCGAGGCCAAGGCGGTCGACGATGCCTATCCGCTCTATGGCGCGCTGGAAACCGAACCGGCGCTGACGAAGCAGGAACTGTTCGGCGGGCAGTTCGGCGTTTTCGGCGCTGCGGCACCCGACCTTCTGTTCGAACGGCTGCATCTCAAGATCGGCGACCGGCTGAAGCTCGGCACCGCCATCTTCGAACTGCGCGCCAGGCTGGTGACCGAGCCCGACGCGGTCTCCGACGGCTTCGGCTTCGCGCCAAGGCTGATGATCTCGACAGAGGGCCTGACCGCCACAGGGCTGATCCAGCCGGGCAGCCTGGTCGAGAATGCCTACAAGGTCCGGCTGCCCGCCGATGCCGACGAGGCGCGGCTCAAGGCCATCCAGGACCAGGCGGCCAGGGATTTTCCGGAGGCCGGCTGGTCGATCCGCACGCGCGGCAATGCCGCCCCGGCGTTGTCTTCCAACATCGAACGCTTCTCGCAGTTCCTGACGCTGGTCGGGCTCACCGCGCTGGTGGTCGGCGGCGTCGGCGTCGCCAACGCGGTGCGTGCCTATCTCGACGGCAAGCGCGGCGTCATCGCCACTTTCAAGAGCCTGGGGGCATCCGGCGGCTTCGTCTTTGCCGTCTACCTCGTGCAGATCCTGATCATCGCCCTGATCGGCATCGGCGCCGGCCTGGTGCTGGGCGCGCTGATGCCCTTTGCCGCAAGTGCGGCCCTGCAGTCCGTCATTCCGGTGCCGGCGCAAGGCGGCTTCTATCCCGGCGCGCTCGCCATGGCGGCTCTGTTCGGCCTGCTGGTGACGCTCGCTTTCGCGCTGCTGCCGCTCGGCCGCGCCCGTGATGTGCCGGCGACCGCGCTGTTCCGGGAGATGGGGCTGGAAGGCCGTGGCCTGCCGCGCGCCGTCTATGTCGTCTGCGCGCTCGGCATCGCGCTTTTCCTGGCGGCGCTGGCGATCCTGTTTTCGGGCGACCAGCGCATCGCCTCGATCTTCGTCGGCGCCACGATTTTTGCTTTCCTGGTGCTGCGTCTCGTCGGCGCGCTGGTGCAATGGGCGGCCAGGAAAAGTCCGCGCGTGCGCTTTGTCGCGCTCAGGCTCGCCATCGGCAACATCCACCGGCCCGGTGCGCTGACGCCGTCCGTGGTGCTGTCGCTGGGGCTTGGGCTGACACTCCTGGTGACGCTGGCGCTGATCGACGGGAATCTCAGGCGCCAGATCTCCGGCAACCTGCCGGCGCGGGCGCCCAACTTCTTCTTCGTCGACATCCAGGGCAGCGAGGTCGATGCCTTCTCCGCGCTGATCGCAAAGGAGGCGCCGCGGGGAGCGCTGGCCAGGGTGCCGATGCTGCGTGGCCGGGTGATGGCGCTCAACGGCGTCGATGTCGACAAGGTCAAGGTGCCGGCCGAGGGCGCCTGGGTGCTGAAGGGCGATCGCGGCTTGACCTATGACGCCAGGCAGCCGGAAAACACGACGCTGACCGAGGGCAAATGGTGGCCGGACAATTATGCCGGCGAGCCGCTGGTTTCGTTTTCCGACAAGGAAGGCAAGGAAATCGGGCTGAAGCTCGGCGACACCGTCACCGTCAATGTGCTTGGCCGCAACGTCACGGCCCGGATCGCCAATTTCCGCCAGGTCGAATGGGAGACGATGGGCATCAACTTCGTCATGGTGTTTTCGCCCAACACATTCGCGGGCGCCCCACATGGCTGGATAGCGACGCTCACAGAAAAGAGCGCGTCGACGGCCGATGACGCGCGCGTCCTCAACGCCGTCACCCGCGCTTTTCCGGCCGTGACGACGGTGCGGGTCAAGGACGCGCTCGACATCGTCAACCGGCTGGTCGGCCAGCTCGGCACGGCGATCCGGGCGGCGGCCGGCGTGGCGCTGATCGCCTCGGTTCTGGTGCTTGCCGGCGCGCTTGCCGCCGGCAACCGGGCGCGCATCCACGACGCAGTGGTGCTGAAAACGCTCGGCGCGACGCGCACGACGCTGATATCGGCCTTCTCGCTGGAATACATGCTGATCGGGCTCGCCACCGCCATCTTCGCGCTCGCCGCCGGCGGTGCAGCCGCCTGGTACATCGTCGCGCGCATCATGGCCTTGCCGTCGCATTTCATGCCGGAGGTCGCGGTCGCCACGATCGCCTTTTCGCTGGTGATCACGGTCGGCATCGGCCTTGCCGGCACCTGGCGGGTGCTCGGCCACAAGGCGGCGCCCGTGCTGCGCAACCTCTGATTCGCCGGTCCGGCGCGCCTGCCCCGGGTTAAATCTTGGTAAGAATACCGTCCGAAACGGCCGGCGAAGCGGCATTTTAGCCTGTCACGAACCGTTACAACAGGTTACGGACTTGTTCTTGACGCCAAGAACCATCATATTCCGCGCAGGCATGCTGGAGCCCCGCCAGCGGCGCCTGGGTCCGCAAGAGGCCCGACACCGGACGGGGCAGAAGCAACAGAGGATTTCCAATGGCTGATCCCATTCGCAATTATCAGACGTCGGCGGTGCCCGGCGTCCGTGCCGACATCGACCAGGGTCTGCGCGCGTATATGATCAAGGTCTACAATCTGATGGGGCTCGGTCTGCTCATCACCGGCCTCGCCGCCATCGGCACGATCATGCTGGCCACCACCACCGACCCGGCCTCGGCCGTCGCGACGCTGCCGAGCGGCGAGATGCTGACCTCGTTCGGCTACGCGATCTTCGGTTCGCCGCTGCGCTGGGTTGTCATGCTGGCCCCGCTGGCCGCCGTGTTCTTCCTGTCGTTCAGGATCCGGTCGATGAGCGTCGCCGCCGCGCAGACGACCTTCTGGGTCTATGCCGGCCTGGTCGGCCTGTCGCTGTCTTCGATCTTCCTGGTATACACCACGGCAAGCATCTCGCAGACCTTCTTCGCCACCGCCGCCGCTTTCGGGGCGCTGTCGCTGTTCGGCTACACCACCAAGCGCGACCTGTCGGCGATGGGCTCGTTCCTGATCATGGGCGTGTTCGGCATCATCATCGCCTCGGTGATCAACATCTTCCTGCAGTCGTCGGCGCTCACCTTCGCCGTATCGGCGATCGGCGTGCTGGTGTTCGCCGGCCTCACCGCCTACGACACGCAGAAGATCAAGGAGATGTATTTCGAAGGCGACGCTTCCGATGTCGCCGGCCGCAAGGCGATCATGGGCGCGCTGTCGCTCTACCTCGACTTCATCAACCTGTTCATGTTCCTGCTCCAGTTCATGGGCGACCGCCGCTAAGGGTATTGGACCATCAACTTTCGCAAGGGCGGCCCAATGGCCGCCCTTTTCTTTTGTGCGGGCCTCTGCTGTTGTTGGAGGCACAAAAGAGGTTTGCATAAAGAATGAGCAACATCGTGATCAGGCCGGCGACCCCGGCCGACCTCGACACCATCACCGAAATCTATGCCGACGCCGTCGCCAACGGCACGGCGAGCTATGAACTGGAGCCGCCCAGCCGTGCCGAGATGGGGACGCGATTCGCCACGCTCGCGGCCGGCGGCTTTCCCTATCTGGTGGCGGAGAAGGACGGCGCCGTTCTCGGCTATGCCTATGCCGGCCCCTTCCGGCCGCGCCCGGCCTATCGCTTCATCGTCGAGGATTCGGTCTATGTCGCGCCTGACGCCAAGGGCCAGGGCGTCGGTCTCAAGCTGATGCAAAGCCTGGTCGCCGCGGTCGAGGGGGCGGGCTTTCGCCAGATCGTCGCGGTGATCGGCGACGGCCGCGCCGACAGCGCCTCGGTCAGGTTGCACGAGAAGCTCGGCTTTCGCCATTCCGGCCGCCTCGAAGGCTCCGGCTATAAGCATGGGCGCTGGCTGGACACGGTGTTCATGCAGCTATCGCTGAACGGCGGGGCATTGGTCGCGCCCGATCCGGATTCGCTGCCGGAGCGGAGGTTCAGGCTCGGAGGGAAATGAGAAGAATGGGAATTGAAGAATTGAGGAATTGAAGAACTGGAGAAATGTCAGGCGCTTAGCGCTCTTTCTCCAATTCCTCATTTCTTCAATTCCTCAGTTCCCCTTCACGCCTCGACCACCTTCAGCTTCGGATCGAAGACGCCAAGCACGCGGCCAAGCTCCTGGCCGCGTTTGAGGATACGGCCGCCCGCCGCGATGACGGCGAAGGCGCCCTGTTTGCGTGCCAGTTTCGGATCCTTGACGATCTGGAACAGCGGCACTTCGCTGGCGCGGCGAAAGACGGAAAAGACGGCGCGGTCGGTGAGATGATCGATGGCGTAGTCGCGCCATTCATTGGCGGCGACCATGCGTCCGTAGAGCCTCAGGATCAGATCCAGTTCACGCCGATCGAAGCGGACCGGCTGGTCGAGGCGTTCTCGTCGCGCCTCGTGTAGCGGGATCAATATTGCGGATGCGTCTCCATCCCCCATCCCGCCGCCGTCATCAGTCATGCCTCGATCCCTCGAAATGAATCTTTGCCAACCAAAGTTGGCCCCTTCGCACCGCAATTGCAAGAGCCGGCGAAGCGGAGGCGGCGGTGCGCCGTTTCCGTTGCGTCCAGTCACGTTTGTGAAACGCATGTTGGAATTGGTGATGCTTCGCCACATTTCTGCCTTTTTTTATCCGCGCTCATGCCCCAATGTCCGACGAATTTACCGGCGTTGCCTGAGACGGTTCGGTCCGGCACCGGCTCGTAAACCCCAAGCCCCCCGCCCACGGGTCTGCGTCGGATCGAACCAACCTCGGTCTTTTCCTCGGAAAAACCAGGTGCGACGATCCCAAAACCTAAATGACCGGCGTCAGAAGCAAGCTGACGTCGGTTTTTTCGTTTTTGGACCTTTTTTCACTCCGGACCGTGGCGAGCGTGGGAAGCCGGCGCAGGCTCGAAGCGGCCAGCCCTCACATCGCGACTCAATTCCGCCGACCCTGCTTGCCATCTGCCGTCTCACTTAATAGGGTGTTAAGTGGAACGGAGACAGCAATGCCACGCGCATCGGATTCCACGGCAAAACAGTTGGATGGTGTAGCGGCCGCGCCGGAGGCCGGCGGCGTCGGCCCTCGCATCAAGGCGTTGCGCACGGCACGGCGCGTCTCGCTGCGGCAGCTCGCCGACATGACCGGCACGACGGCGAGCTTCATCAGCCAGCTCGAGCGCAATCTGTGCGGCGCCAACACCGGCACGCTGCTCAAGATCGCCGGCGCTCTAGACCTTGGCATCAACGATCTGTTCGAGGACAATGCCCGCCCCTTGCACAAGGTGCTGCGGCGTGAGGAACGGCCGGTCGTCCCGGTCGGCAGGTACGGCCGCAAGATGCTCCTGTCGCGGCGGCCGATCCACCAATTCGAGGCCTATGCCGGCCATTTCGAGGTGGGCGGCTCGACCGGCGACGAGACCTATGCCCATAGCGGCGAGCACGAAATGTTCATGGTGCTCAAGGGCACCGTTGAACTGACACTCGCCGATGAGCGCCACGTCATGCACGAAGGCGACAGCGTCGAATACGCGACCTCGGTGCCGCATCGCACGGTCAATGTCGGCGACACGCCGGCGGAGGTGCTGTGGATCATCGCCCCGCCGACCGCCGGCGCGTTCGAACTCGATCAATACAGGCCCGGAAACCGCTCGCATCCGGGTGAATGAAATCAAAAGCGAGTTCTGCAATGGAAAAACTGGCGCGCGCCCGTCGCGGCGTTGCCGGTGACGGCCGCAACCGGCTCACGGGGCGCATCGGCGAAGCGATCTACCTCGGTTCGGGCTCCAAATACGAGGTCGATCTGGCCGACGGGTCGAAAGCGATCGTGCGCTCGACGCTGGAAGCAGACAGTTTTGCCATCGGCGACGAGGTCGATGTGCTGTTCGCCGGCGCCGACGTGAAGCTGCTCGCCGATGACGACAAGGCCGACCTTACGCTCACCTGATTTCGGAACGGATTTCAAAAAATGCAAGCCAAGCACAATGGCGACGTGTCGTTCTGGTATGCCGATATCGGCGGCGTGCCGGCCTATCGCCCGTCCCTGCCCGGCGACATCGAGGCCGATGTCTGTATCGTCGGCGCCGGCTACACCGGCCTGTGGACCGCCTACTATCTGAAGAAGGCGCAGCCCGCGCTGCGCATCGCCATCGTCGAGAAGGAGTTCGCCGGCTTCGGCGCTTCGGGCCGCAATGGCGGCTGGCTGTCGGGCGGCTTCAGCTGGTCGCGCGAGAAATACGCAAAAACCTCGTCGCGCGGCGCGGTGATCGACATGCAGCGGGCCATGTTCGGCACGGTCGACGAGGTGATCGCGGTGACGGAAGCCGAGGGCATCGACGCCGATATCCGCCGTGTCGACAACATCACCGTCGCCACCAACGCCGCGCAATTGCAGCGCGCCAGGGCCGAATACGAGGAGCTGCTGAGCTGGGAGATGCCGCCGGAGCGGCTGGCCTTCCTCGACGCGCGGGAGGCGCGCCAGCGCATCGCCATCGACAAGGTGCTGGGTGCTTTCGTCGTGCGCAACGTCGCGCGCGTGCAGCCGGCCAAGCTGGTCCAGGGTCTGGCGGCGGCGGTCGTGCGGCTCGGCGTGCCGATCTACGAGCAGACACAGGTGCTGGCGATCGAGAAGGGCAAGGTCACCACCGCCAGGGGCATCGTGCGGGCGCAGAAGATCGTCCGCGCCACCGAAGGCTTCACGGCGGGCATTCCCGGCTATGAGCGTCTCTGGCTGCCGCTCAACAGCGCCATCGTGGTGACGGAGAAGCTGCCGCAGAAGCTCTGGGACGCGATCGGCTGGAACGGCTACGAGGTGCTGGGCGATGCCGCCCACACCTATTGCTACGCGCAGCGCACGCGCGAAGGCCGCATCGCCATGGGTGGCCGCGGCGTGCCCTACCGCTTCGGTTCACGCACCGATGTGCGGGGCCGGACCCAGCAGGCGACCATAGACCAGCTGCAGGAGGTGCTGACCAGGCTGTTGCCGCAGACCAAGGGCGCGCGTCTCGACCATGCCTGGTGCGGCACGCTCGGCGTGCCGCGCGACTGGTGCACGACTTCGGGTTTCGATAGGGAAAGCGGCATCGGCTGGGCCGGCGGCTATGTCGGGCTCGGTGTGTCGAGCTCCAACCTGTCGGGCCGCACCTTGTGCGACCTGGTGCTCGGCCACGACACCGAGTTGACCCGGCTGCCCTGGGTCAACCGTACGGTCAAGAAATGGGAGCCGGAACCGCTGCGCTGGCTCGGTGTGCACACCATGTACCAGCTCTATCGCATCGCCGACCGGCGTGAAGCAAACGGCCTGGGCCGGACCTCACGCCTTGCGGCCTTTGCCGATCGCCTGACCGGGCACTGACGATGTGCAGCGGTTTCCGTCTGGAACCGCGCCGAACCGCGTGACGTTACAGTTTTCGATCGAGAGAGGTCTCGGATCCGGGCTTGTGGATGAAAGCCGCACCCAGGATGGGACCTGGCAGGCCATCCTTGCCGACCGACTGCAGAAGCACGGCGCAGCCGCCCTTCTTGGTGATCTCGCTCAGCGGCAATTCGTAGCGCTGCGCCTTGCCGTGCCACATGCCGGCGGTCTGGATCCCGGTCACCGCGTTCCAGTAGGTCATCTTGCGGCCGGAGTTCTCACCCTCGGCGATCTTGACCGTCTGCGGAGGCTCGAAATAGACGATGACGACATGGGCGTCGCTGGGGCCCGCCCCGGCATCGCCGGCGTCTATGATCACGCGGTCGCTGGTCCGGCTGACCTTGATGGCGACGCGCATGCCTTCGCCACCCCGCGCCATGCGTGCAAGCGCGCCGTCGACTTCGCCGCGGTTGGCGCCGTTGACGTGGACACGGCCATTGATGACCGCTTGCGGCGTGTACACGGAGCGGCTGCCGAAGGCGCGCATATAGTCGTTCTGGCGCTCGGTATTCTCTTTGTGGCTCAGCGTGTCCCGCCAGCCGAGATAGTCCCAATAGTCGACGTGATAGGAGAGCGCGACGAGGTCTTCCTGGACAGCAAGTTCGGCGAAGAAGGCATCGGCCGGCGGACAGGAACTGCAGCCCTGGCTGGTGAAAAGCTCAACCACGCCGAGCGGCTTCTCCAGCTGGGGCTTGTCTGCCTGGGCCCTCTCGGTCTCGCCGGCATGGCCAGCGCCGGCAAAAGCCGGGAAGGCCAGCGCGAAGGCTGCCAGCCACAATGATCGTCGCGAGGCCATGACCATTCCAATTCCCGCCGGTGATGCCGGCTTTGTTCTGCTTTGCCGAAATATGTGGCAGAACGGGAAGTCAACGGGAAGTCACGTTGCGGTGAAATTTTACCGCTGCAACCGTGGGGTAAGGCCGCAATAGGGGAAGCCACTGCATTTCAGGGCGTGGTTCGATTCGGCGGCGGCATCATCCCATGTGGCAGGTTCTCCTCACCCCCGTCGATCTCTATTGCGAGCGAACCGGCCGTGGACTTTGGTCCGAGCCGGTCAATGCTTTGACGAACCTTGCCTTCATCGCCGCAGGACGGGGGAGTAGGGGAGTAGGGGAGTAGGGGAGTAGGGGAGTAGGGGAGTAGGGGAGTAGGGGAGTAGGGGAGTAGGGGAGTAGGGGAGTAGGGGAGTAGGGGAGTAGGTTACCCATCCCCAGCTAGTTCCCTACTCCCCTACTTTCTACGCTGCCAGATCGCGCAGCACGTATTGCAGGATGCCGCCGTTCTTGAAGTAGTCGAGCTCATCCAGCGTATCGATGCGGCAGATGATCGGCACGTTCTTCACCGTGCCGTCGCCATAGGTGATCTTGGCGGTCATCGTCTGGCGCGGCTTGATGGCGCTCAAGCCATCGATCTCGACCAGCTCGTCGCCCTTGAGGTTGAGCGAGGCCCAGGAGGTGCCTTCCTCGAAGACGAAGGGGATGACGCCCATGCCGACCAGGTTCGAGCGGTGGATGCGCTCGAAGGACTGGGCGATGACGGCGCGGACACCAAGCAGGTTCGTGCCCTTGGCCGCCCAGTCGCGCGACGAGCCGTTGCCGTATTCGACGCCGGCGAAGATGACCAGCGGCACGCCTTCCTTCTTGTATTCCATCGCCGCGTCGTAGATCGATTCCTCTTCCTTCGTGGGATAGTGGATGGTGTAACCGCCCTCGCGGCCATTCTCGCCCAGCATGTGGTTGCGGATGCGGATGTTGGCGAAGGTGCCGCGCATCATCACCTCATGGTTGCCGCGCCGCGTGCCGTACTGGTTGAAGTCGGCGACGCCGACGCCATGGTCGGTGAGGTATTTGCCGGCCGGCGAGGCGGCCTTGATCGACCCGGCGGGCGAGATGTGATCGGTGGTGATCTTGTCGCCGAACAGGCCGAGCACGCGGGCTCCCTTGATGTCGCTGATCTTGCCAAAACCTGATGTCATGCCGGCGAAGTAGGGCGGGTTCTGCACATAGGTCGAATTGTTGTCCCAGGCATAGGTCTGGCCTTCCGGCGCCTTGACGTTCTGCCAGTACTCGTCGCCCTTGAAGACGTCGGCATATTTGCGGGCGAACAGCTCGCGGGTGACGTTCTTCTCGATGAACTCCTGGATCTCGGCCGAGCTTGGCCAGATATCCTTGAGATAAACCGGATTGCCATTCTTGTCGTCGCCGAGCGGCTCTGATGTCAGGTCCTTGGTGACGGTGCCGGCGAGCGCGTGGGCCACGACCAGCGGTGGCGAGGCGAGGTAGTTCGCCTGCACGTCGGGAGAGACGCGGCCTTCGAAGTTGCGGTTGCCGGAGAGCACGGCGGCGGCGATCAGGCCTTTGTCGTTGATGGTCTTGGAGATCGGCGCCGGCAGTGGGCCGGAATTGCCGATACAGGTGGTGCAGCCGAAGCCCACCAGGTTGAAGCCGATCTGGTCGAGCTCCTTCTGCAGGCCCGACTTTTCCAGATATTCGGCCACCACCTGACTGCCGGGGGCCAGCGAGGTTTTTACCCACGGCTTCTGCTTCAAACCGAGGCGGTTGGCGTTGCGGGCAAGCAAGCCGGCGCCGATCAGCACGCTCGGATTCGAGGTGTTGGTGCACGACGTGATGGCGGCGATGACGACGTCGCCATGGCCGAGGTCATGGTCGGTGCCTTCAACCGCGTAGCGCTTGGAGATTTCCGCAGCCTTCTTGTACTCGGTGTCCATCGCCTTGGCGAAGCCGGCCGGAATGCCTTCGAGCGCGACACGGCCTTCCGGACGCTTGGGGCCGGCCATGGACGGCACGACGCTGTCGAGTTCCAGTTCGAGCAGGTCGGTGAACACCGGATCGGCGGAACCGGCCTCGCGCCACATGCCTTGCGCCTTGGAATAGGCCTCGACCAAAGCGATGCGGTCCTCGCTGCGGCCCGACATTGTGAGGTAGCGGATGGTTTCCGAATCGACCGGGAAGAAACCGCAGGTGGCGCCGTATTCGGGCGCCATGTTGCCGATGGTGGCGCGGTCGGCCAGCGTCATGTTGGAAAGGCCCGGCCCGAAGAACTCGACGAACTTGCCGACGACGCCCTTCTTGCGCAGCATCTGGGTGACGGTGAGCACGAGGTCGGTGGCGGTGACGCCCTCCTTGAGCTTGCCGGTGAGGCGGAAGCCGATGACTTCGGGCAACAGCATGGAAACCGGCTGGCCGAGCATGGCCGCCTCGGCCTCGATGCCGCCGACGCCCCAGCCGAGCACGCCAAGGCCGTTGATCATGGTGGTGTGCGAATCGGTGCCGACGCAGGTGTCGGGATAGGCTGTGGTTTCGCCGTCCTCGGTGCTGGTCCACACGACCTGGCCGAGATATTCGAGGTTGACCTGGTGACAGATGCCGGTGCCGGGCGGCACGACGCGGAAGTTGCGGAACGCCTGCTGGCCCCATTTCAGGAACTTGTAGCGCTCTTCGTTGCGCTCATATTCGAGCTCGACATTGCGGGCGAAGGCCATCGGCGTGCCGAACTCGTCAACGATGACAGAATGGTCGATGACGAGGTCGACCGGGACCAGCGGATTGATCTTCTGCGGATCGCCGCCGAGCGAAGCCATGGCGTCACGCATGGCGGCGAGATCGACCACGGCCGGGACGCCGGTGAAATCCTGCATCAGGACGCGGGCCGGGCGATAGGCGATCTCGACGCCGGCGGTGCCCTTGTCGGTCAGCCAGCCGGCCACCGCCTGGATAGACTGCTTGGTGACGGAGCGGCCGTCCTCGTTGCGCAGCAGGTTTTCCAGCAGCACCTTCATCGAATAGGGCAGCTGGGCAATGCCGGTGAGGCCGTTCTTCTCGGCCTCGACGAGGTCGAAATAGACATACTCGGCGTCGCCCGCTTTCAGCGTGCGGCGGCAATTGAAACTGTCGAGGGATTTTGACACGTGCGATCCTTGTCTGTTCAGCCTGAAAGGGAACGGACGCCGATGGCATGCAATCACGCGCAAAGGTGCGGGTACGGCCATTTCCGCTGTCCGCTCCCAAGCAACCCGAGCCGTTCAAGGCGGCGCGTGCGCTGGTTCGGCGCTAATTCTGTTCCCGTGCCGACCGCTGGCACGGATGACCCGCATATAGAGAATTTTCTGGAATAGTTCTAGACAGTTGCAAAGCAAATTTGTGCGATGCGGCAGCGGCCGTGCCGCTTCGTTCGAGGGACAGGCAAGGGATGCGGCTGATCGCCGAAAATCTGGGCGGCGAGCGCGGCGGCGAGGCGGTGTTTTCCGGCATCGGGTTTGCCCTGGAGACGGGGCAGGCGCTGGTCGTCACCGGGCCGAACGGCTCGGGCAAATCGACCTTGCTCAGGGTGGTCGCCGGGCTGCTGCCGAAAGCCGCAGGCCGCCTGCTGCTCGAAGGCGGCGGCGACGAATTCCCGTCGATCGCGTCGGCCTGCCACTATCTCGGCCATCAGAATGCAATGAAGACGGCGCTGAGCGTGGCGGAGAATTTGCGCTTCTGGCGGGAGTTCCATGGCGAAGGCCGGCTCGGTGTCGAGGAGGCGCTGGAAACGGTCGGGCTGGGCGGCATCGGTCATTTGCCGTTCGGCTATCTCTCGACCGGGCAAAGGCGCCGCGCGGCGATCGCCAAGCTTTTGGTCAGCCATAGGCCGCTGTGGCTGCTGGACGAGCCGACGGCGGGCCTGGACAAGGCTTCGGAGGGAAGGTTCGCGCGGTTGATGAGCGGGCATTGCGCGGAAGGCGGGATGATTGTCGCGGCGACGCATCTGCCGCTGGGATTGGAAGGGGCGCGCGAGCTGCAAATGAGGGTAGGCCATTGATTTCCGTGCTCTACGGCGCCCCCCTCTGGCCTGCCGGCCATCTCCCCCACGAGGGGGGAGATTGGTGGCTTCGGCGCCTCGCTCATCTTGGCGACGCTAGTGATTGGCGAAAGCCGAACCGACGGCTGATCTCCCCCCTCGTGGGGGAGATGTCCGGCAGGACAGAGGGGGGCGTGACGGAACGCCTTCTTCAACCGGGGACCACATCGTAATGTGGTCGCTCTTAGCCCGCGACATCCGCCTCAATATCCGTGCCGGCGGTGGCGCGCTGACCGGCGTCATCTTCTTCCTTGCCGTCATCGCCACCATCCCCTTCGGCGTCGGGCCGGACCTCAAGCTCTTGGCCCGCATCGGCCCTGCGATCCTGTGGATCGGCGCCTTGCTTGCCTGCCTGCTCGGCCTCGACCGGCTGTTCCAGGCCGACCGCGAGGACGGCGCGCTCGATCTGCTGGTGCTCGGCCACGACCGGCACATGCTGGCGCTGACGGTGCTGGTGAAATGCGTCGCGCATTGGGCGGGAAGCGTCTTGCCGCTGGTGGTCGCCGCGCCCCTGCTCGGCCTGTTCATGAACATGGAACCGGTCGCCATCGGCGCCACGGCACTGACGCTTCTGGTCGGCACGCCGGCCATCACCTTCATCGGCGCCGTCGGCGCCGCGGTGGCGGTGGCGCTGCCGCGCGGCGGGCTGTTGATCTCGGTGCTGGTGCTGCCGCTGACCATTCCGGTGTTGATCTTCGGTGTTTCGGCAAGCTACGGGGCGACGGCGAATCCCGATCCGTTCCTGCAGCCTTTCCTCATTCTTGCCGCGCTGACGTTGTTTCTTGCGGTGCTGGGCCCCGTGGCCGCGGCGCTGGCGCTGCGCCATGGCACGGATTGAGGCGGCCGCGAGCGGCAGAGGCTGCGGCGCGGCGGCAGATTGCGCGGCCCGTGGCGCGAGGTTAAGGGAAGGCATGAGCGAGCGCAGCGAACGGACCGGGTTGGCGAGCGGCATGCCAGGGAGGCGGCCGGCATGAGCCCGCACGCACTCTACGTCACCGCCGCCTATGCCATCACCGCGATCGTGCTGGCCGGGCTGATCGGCTGGATCCTGCTTGACCAGCGGGCACGCAAGCGCGAACTCGCCGAACTCGAGGCGGCCGGGGTGCGGCGGCGCTCCGACAAGACCGGGGCGGGAAAGCCGTGAGCAGCGAAATCGAAACGCCGACGCGTCGCCGCCTGTTCGTGTTCTTGCCGCTGCTGGTTTTCCTCGGCCTGGCCGGCCTGTTCCTGTCGCAGCTTCTGTCGGGACGCGATGTCTCGGAAGTGCCATCGGCGCTCATCGGCCTGCCGGCGCCGCAGACCAGTCTGCCGGCGCTGGAGGGGTCAAACCTGCCGGGGCTCGATTCGAAAGCCTTCGCCGGCAAGGTCACTCTGGTCAACGTCTTTGCGTCGTGGTGCGCGCCGTGCCGGGAAGAGCACCCGGTTCTGTTGGCGCTGGCGCAGGACAAGCGGTTCACGATGGCGGCGCTGAATTACAAGGACCGGCCGGAAAACGCCCGCCGCTTCCTCGGCGACCTCGGCAATCCGTTCCAGGCGATCGGCGTCGACGAAGCCGGCCGCACGGCGATCGACTGGGGCGTCTATGGCGTGCCGGAAACCTTCGTCATCGGCAAGGATGGCAAGATAGCCTACAAGCATGTCGGCCCGCTGACGGCGGAGTCGGCGAGGGATCTCTTGCTGCCACAGATTGAAAAAGCGCTGGCCGTACCGAACTGACAACTCCAGCTCGCCTTCGTCATCCTAGGGCGAAGCAAGGAGCGAAGCGACGCGGCGCAGACCCTAGGAGCTGCTTTGCAGCCCAAGGGATCCATGCCGTGATATTAGTGAAAGGCAAGGCGGATCAGGATAAGGGACTCTTCGCCGCTGATAGAACCGCTATTCCGAGCCGCTGCATGCTTCGTTTGAAGTCGCGGCATGGATCCTCGGGTCAAGCCCGAGGATGACGAAACGCGGTGGGGCTCAGCCGTAGATCTGCTTGTGGATCTGGTAGAGCATTTCCGAGCGGTCGGCGCGCATGTCGGCGAGGTCGCGGCTGGAGAAGCTGTCGATTTCGGCGACGAGGCGGTTGTAGTGCTTGCGCTTGGCGATGCTGCTGCGAGCGCGGGTCATCAGGTCATTCAAGATCATAGCAAGGTTCCTTCTGTGCCGCATACTCGCGGCGGGTTCTTCCTCCCTTGATCGATACGGAGCATGACATAGTAATGGTGCATTGCAAAAAGAAGATGTTGCAATGCACCATTGCACTGCGCGCATAGCCGGTTAATGGCATCCTAAGGAACGTCCCGCCGTTTTGTCTTACAAATTGCTGATACCCCGTCTTGCCAGATCGATCGCGGGCTGGCTTGATCCGGCGTCACGTGATGCCGGGAGGAAATGCATGGCGGCCGCAGACTATTACGAAATTCTCGATCCGCGTTTCGCGCGCCTGTTCAATGGCAGCGCGCAAGTGGAGAAACTGTTCACCGGCTGCCACTGGGCCGAAGGGCCGGCCTGGTTCGCTGCCGGCCGCTATGTCGTGTGGTCGGACATTCCGAACAACCGCATGCTGCGTTATGACGAAACCGACGGCAGCGTCAGCGTGTTCCGCCAGCCCTCGGGCAATTCCAACGGCAACACCGTCGACCGGCAGGGCCGGCTCGTCACCTGCGAGCATTCGGGCCGCCGCGTCAGCCGCACCGAGCATGATGGCTCGGTCACCACCATCGCCGCCAAATGGAAGGGCAAGCGGCTGAACTCGCCCAACGACGCGGTGGTGAAATCCGACGGCTCGGTCTGGTTCACCGACCCCAGCTACGGCATCGACACCGACTATGAGGGCGACAAGGCCGAGAGCGAGATCGGCGCCTGCAACGTCTACCGGGTGGATCCCGACACGGGCGAGGTCGAGGCCGTGATCACCGACATGGTCAGGCCGAACGGGCTTGCCTTCTCGCTCGACGAAAGCCTGCTCTATGTCGTCGACACCGGCCGCACGCATGGCGCTGAGAACCCGGCGCATATGCGGGTGTTCAACGTCGGCAAGCACGGCAAGAAGGTTTCCGGCGGCAAGGTCTTCGCCGACTGCACATCAGGCCTGTTCGACGGGTTCCGGCTCGACGCCGACGGACGCATCTGGACCAGCGCTGCCGACGGCATCCACTGCTACGATCCGGACGGCACGCTGATCGGCAAGGTCAAGGTGCCGGAGGTGACCGCCAATTGCGTGTTCGGCGGCACCAAGCTGAACTGCCTCTACATCGCCGGCACCACCTCGCTCTATTCGGTGCGGCTGATGGTGAATGGGGCCAAGACTTTTTGAGGCTGCTCGCAACTTTTCTCTGGCGGCCCTTGTTGGCGCTTCTGCGGATAGCCGCGGCACCCGCTTCGCCGCGGCTTCCGCAGCCGCCATTATTTGCTCCGCCGGAGCGGAGTTCGAAGCAGTCCGCCGATGGTATCAGGCACAAATCAATGGGAGGACGTCATGCCATTCGTCAACATCCGCATCGTCAAGGAAGTGATCGCCGCCGATCCGGCAGGCAAGAAGGCTGACATCGCCAGGAAAGTCACGGCGGCCATCATGGACGCCACCGGACTCGGCAATGACGACGTCTGGGTAGTCTTTGAGGAAGTCAACGCCCGCGACTGGTATGTCGGCAAGACCGATGTCGAGACCTTGCGGAAGGGGTAGATCGAAGGAAGGCGAAGTCCTTTCCACTTCGTCATCCTAGGGCGAAGCAGTCGCGAAGCGACGTCGCGGAGACCCTAGGATCCATGCCGGGCCTTTCGAACGTCGCGGCGGTGCAGTTTCCGTCTGTGATACGGTCAGTGTACTAGCCACGTCGGGGTGCCTGTTCTGAACCGCTGCATTCTTTGGCAAATGTCACGGCATGGATTCTAGGGTCTGCGCCGCGTCGCTGCGCTCCTTGCTCCGCCCTAGAATGACGAAGTCGCATGGTTGGCCGCTAAAGGATCAAGGCGAGCGTATGAAATCTGCGAAACCGGACAGCGCATTGCGCATTGCCAGCACCTTTTCCGGCTCAGCCAAAATGGCCTCCATCTCCGCTGGCTTCTTCCCGAGCAGGGCGATCTCCAACCCACCATCATGCAGCGCGAACGACATGGTCCGCATGATCTCGGCCAAAGCGGCTCGGGCAAACAGCGAACGCGGCGAGGCGTGGGCCAGCATGGCCGGCTTGTCGACGGCGGCGTCGCGCGAGACTAGCCAGTCGAGCGCGTTCTTCAGTCCGCCCGGCACGCCATGCGCATATTCGGGGCAGGAGACGATGACGCCGTCGGCGCGGGTGACGGCGTCGATCAGGTCGGAGGCTTCGCCCGGTGTTCGCTCGCCCTCGTCGTCGGGGTTGAAGATCGGCAGGCCGCGAAGTCCGTCATAGACGGTGATACGACAGCCCTCGGGCGCGTTCAGCGCCAGTGCCGCGACCAGGGCCGAATTGGTGGAGGCCGCCCGCAGGCTGCCTGAGATGGCAAGAAGATGGAGCAAGATGGATAGGTCCGGGCGAATCGTGGCCGAAAACCCTACCACATCGTCTGCTTGTACTCGTCGTCCAGCCAGCGGTCGGTCGCCTCGGCCGAATCGGCCAATGCCAGCTGGTCGCGCAGGATCTGGCCGAGCGTCGGCAGCGTGGCGCGGTCATACCAGCTGTCGGGCTTCCACAGATCGGAGCGCATGAAGGCCTTGGCGCAATGCATGTAGGCGGCCTTGACGGCGACGACGATGACGCTTTGCGGCTCCTTGCCGTCAACCGCAAGGCGCTCGCGCAAAGTGGCATCCACAGTGATGCGGGCCTCGCCATTGACGCGCAGCGTCTCGTTCATGCCCGGGATGAGGAAGAGCAGCCCGACCGGGGGATTGCGCAGGATGTTCTCCAGCGTATCCAGCCGGTTGTTGCCGGGTCGGTCGGGGATGGCGATGGTCTTTTCGTCGAGAATGGCGGTGAAGCCGGGCTTGTCGCCTTTCGGGGTTACGTCGGCATTGCCTTCGCCATCGGACGAGCCGATCAGCACGAACGGGCTCTTGCCGATGAAGGAGCGGCAATGGCCGTCGAGCGCCTTCAATTCCTTGCGGATCGAACCATCGGTCGGGCGCGGCGTCTTGTAGATCGTCCGCAGCTCTTCCTGGGTGGTGACGAATTCCATGGCTCTCCCCTTTATTCCCTGCCTTATTTGCCGGCTTTCTCTTCCCCGCCGGCTTTGTCGTCGAGCGAATGGCGCAGGATGAGCGGCATCTGGCTGAAGGTGAACAGAAGCGTGATCGGCATGATGCCCCAGACCTTGAAGGTAACCCAGGCGTCGGTGGAAAAATTGCGCCAGACCACTTCGTTGACGATGGCCAGGAACAGGAAGAACAGGCCCCAGCGGAAGGTGAGCTTGCGCCAGCCTTCGGCATCGAGTTTGAAGGCGGACTCGAAGACATAGCCGAGCAGCGAGCGGCCGAAATACAGGCCGCCGAGCAGCACGCCGCCGAACAGCGTGTTGACGATGGTCGGCTTCATCTTGATGAAGATGTCGTCCTGCAGATAGAGCGTCAGCGCGCCGAAGATGAAAACGACGACGCCCGACACCATCGGCATGATCGGCAAGGTGCGGGTCAGCAGCCATGAGGCGATCAACGCGATCGCGGTCGCGGCCATGAACAGGCCGGTGGCGACGAAGATCGGACCGCCGAATTCGGCCAGCACGGGAAATTTCTGCGTCAGCCACTCGCCGCGCGCATTGGCGAAGAAAAAGACGAGCAGCGGCCCCAGCTCCAGCGCCAGCTTGAGCAGGGGGTTGATGCCTTCCTTCTTCTCTTTCTGCGGGTCGGACGGATCGCGTTCGAGAATGGGTGGGTTCATGGTTTCCTTCTTACGCACGATCCAATCCGGAAGCCTCACTTCCGGCATCGTGCCTGTTCAAGCCACTCCAGCGATCGCCCTGGCGAATTCGCTTGCGGAAAACGGTTCGAGGTCGTCGACTTGCTCGCCGACGCCGATGAAATAGACCGGCAATTTATGCTTTGCCGCGATCGCCACCAGAATACCGCCGCGCGCGGTCCCGTCCAGCTTGGTCATCACCAGGCCGTTGACGCCCGCGACATTGCGGAAGATCTCGACCTGGTTGAGCGCGTTCTGGCCGGTGGTGGCGTCGACCGTCTGCAGCACGGTGTGAGGCGCTTCCGGGTCGAGCTTGCCAAGCACGCGAACGATCTTTTCCAGCTCGGCCATCAGTTCGGTCTTGTTCTGCAGCCGGCCGGCAGTGTCGATGATCAGCACGTCGGAGCCCGCCTCCTTCGCCTTCTCGAAGGCGTCGTAGGCAAGGCCGGCGGCATCGGCGCCGAGCTTGGAGGCAATGACGGGCGATTTCGTGCGTTCGCCCCAGATCTTCAACTGTTCGATGGCGGCGGCGCGGAACGTGTCGCCGGCGGCCAGCATCACCGACAGGCCGCCATCGGTCAGCTTGGCGGCGAGCTTGCCGATGGTCGTGGTCTTGCCGGTGCCGTTGACGCCGACCACCAGGATGACATGCGGCTTGTGCGAGAGATCGAGCTCGAGCGATTTTGCGACCGGGGCGAGCACCTTCTCCACCTCGGCCGCCATGACGGCGCGCACTTCGGTATCGGAAACATCCTTGCCGTAGCGGCTTGAGGCCAGTGAATCGGTGACGCGCAGCGCCGTTTCCACGCCAAGATCGGCGCGGATCAGCACGTCCTCCAGGTCCTGCAGCGTCTCCTCGTCCAGCTTGCGCTTGGTGAAGACGCCGGCAATGTTGCCGGTCAGCTCGCGCGAAGACCGGGCAAGCCCGTCCCGCATGCGCTGGAACCAGGACCGCCTCGGCGCCGGCTCCGGCGCCTTCTGCTGCTCGGCTTTCTGTTCGACCTTCTTGGCAACCGTCACCTTGCCGGGAGCGGGGGCAGGCTGTGGAATGGGTTGCGGTTCAGGCGCGACCTCGGCAATGACCGGCTGGGCTTCGACGGGTGCCGGCTGGCGAATGGGCGGGGCGATTTCCGCTGGTGGAGCGGTCTCTATCGGGGATGGGATAATTTCCGCAGGCTGGCGCTGCCCCTCACCCTTACCCTCTCCGCGTGAAGGACGGGGAGAGGGGGGCGTCAGCGTCGAGCTTTTTTGTTTGATGTCGCCAGGAGGGGCGCCGGCCCCGATGTCAGCCCCCTTCTCCCCGTCCCTATACGGGGAGAAGGTGCCGGCAGGCGGATGAGGGGCTGCGCCGGCCTCAGAAGTCGGCTGCTCGGAGGCGGCCGTCGACTGAGGGGCCTCAACCGGCGACGCCGGCGGCACTTCGACCGGAGGCGTCGGCACTTCGACGGGGGCGGGTTCCGGTTGCCTCTCCGGACGTGATGGAACGATCTCGGGCTCCGATGGCGCGGGCGGAATCTCCCGCGGCCGCGGTTCGGGCGTGGGCTGCGGAACGACGGGTGGCTGCGGCACCTCTTCGGGCGCCAGTGGTTCAGGCGTCTGGGGCGGGGCTGCCGGCTTCTCTTCCGGCGCAGGCTCCGGCTGCCGTTCCGGTTCTGACGGAACGGTAGGCTCCGGCGGGGGCGGAATGGTGGGGACAGGTTCGGGCTTGGGCTCCTCGGGCTCCGGTCCAGGCGCGGCCGCCGGCGCGGCTTCCGCCACAGCCTCCTCCCGCTTCAAAAACTCCGGCACGGCCTGCTCGGCCGCCGGCTTCAGCGCGTCGAGCTGATCCCATTTGATCGGCGGGAGGGGGGCGGTCTCGTCGATGCGCTCCTCGACGACCTCCTTCTTGCCGAACGAGAATATCTTCTTGAAGAAACCAGCCATGCTTTTGCGTTCTCAGGCGGCGCGGGCTGCAAGGGGAGCGGCTGTCAGCCGCGCGCCATCGTGGCCGGTTATATCAGCTTCGACGATCTCTCCCGGCGCGCCGGTGCCGAGTGCGGCAAGCGTGAACCCTTCGGTGCGGCCAAGGCCGTCGCGCTCGATCAGGATCGACTGGCGGCTGCCGGCGAGCGAAGACAGATGGCGCTGGTAGGCCGCTTCGCCGGCTGCGCGCAGCCGGGCGGCGCGCTGCTTGACCAGCTCGCGGCGAACCTGCGGCATGCGCGCGGCGGGAGTGCCTTCGCGCGGTGAAAACGGGAAGACGTGGAGATGGGTCAGGCCGCATTCCTCGACGATTTTTTCGGAATTCTCGAACATGGCTTCGGTCTCGGTCGGGAAGCCGGCGATGATGTCGGCGCCGAAAACAATGCCGGGACGCACCTTGCGCACATCCTCGCAAAAGCGGATCGACTGGTCGCGCAGATGCCTTCGCTTCATGCGCTTCAGGATCATGTCGTCGCCAGACTGCAGCGACAGATGCAGATGCGGCATCAGCCGCGGCTCGGTGGCGATGGCGTCGAGCAAGTCCTCGTCGGCCTCGATCGAGTCGATCGAGGACAGCCTGAGCCGCTTTACGTCGGGCACCTGCCTCAGGATGGTCTTCACAAGCTTGCCGAGCTTCGGCACACCAGGCAGGTCGGCGCCGAAAGACGTCATGTCGACGCCGGTCAGCACGATCTCGGCATAGCCGTTGCCGGCCAAGCGCTTGACCTGCTCGACCACGGCGCCCATCGGCACCGAGCGCGAATTGCCGCGGCCATAGGGGATGATGCAGAAGGTGCAGCGGTGGTCGCAGCCGTTCTGCACCTGCACGAAGGCACGTGCCCGGCCCTCGATGGCGTCGACCATGTGGCCGGCGGTTTCGCGCACCGAGAAGATGTCGTTGACGCGCGCCTTCTCGGTGTCGTTGACGCCGAAATCGGGCAGCGCGCGATAGGAATTCGCCTTGAGCTTTTCCTCATTGCCAAGCACGAGATTGACCTCGTCCATGGCGGCGAATTTTTCGGGCTCGGTCTGCGCGGCGCAGCCGGTGACGATGATGCGCGCGGCCGGGTTGTCGCGGCGCGCCTTGCGGATCGCCTGCCTGGCCTGGCGCACCGCTTCGCCGGTGACGGCACAGGTGTTGAAGATGACGGCGCCGCCGTCGAGCGCGCCGAGGCCCGCGCTTTCGGCCTCGCGCCGCATCACCTCGGACTCATAGGTATTGAGACGGCAGCCGAAGGTCACCACGTCGATGCGGCCGGGCTGCTTCGCCACGTCGACGCCTTTGGCAAGAGCGGACATCAGGCCGCGCTTTCGGTGTCGCGGGCCCATTGTCCGGTCGACGGATCGAAGCTGCCGGAAAATTCCCATTCGGCCGCCCCGGTCAGGATGACGTGGTCGTCATCGCGCCATTCGACATGCAGCGTGCCGCCGCCAGGCGTCAGCAGGTTGACGCTGCGGCCCGTGCGCCGGGTGCGGGCCGCTGCGACGACAGCCGCGCAGGACGCGGTGCCGCAGGCCTTGGTCAGGCCGGCGCCGCGCTCCCAGGTGCGGATGATCATGCTGTCGGGCGAGGTCACCTGCGCGATGGTTATGTTGGCGCGTTCGGGAAAGATCGGATGGTTTTCCAGAAGCGGGCCGAAACGGTCGAGTTCATAAGTCCAGACGTCGTCATCGACCCAGAAGATGGCGTGCGGGTTGCCCATCGAAACGGCGGAAGGCGAATGCAGCACAGGCGCGTCGATCGGGCCGACCTGCAACTCGATCATGCGGGTGTCGCGGAACTCCTCGGCCAGCGGAATGTCGCGCCAGCCGAAGCGCGGCGTGCCCATGTCGACAGAGATCGAGCCGTCGGCGTGTTCGCGGGCATTGAGGATGCCGGCCACGGTCTCGAAGGTGAAGGTCTTCACGCCGGTCTCGGCGGCCAGGGCCTGGACGACGCAGCGCATGCCGTTGCCGCAGGCCTGCGCTGCGGAGCCATCGGAATTCAGGATGTCGACGAAATAGGCGGTGCCTGGCGTCCTGGCGTCGTGGATCGCCATGATCTGGTCGAACCGCGTCGCGACGTCGCCATTGAGCGCGATGGCGGCCGCGGCCGTCACCCGATCCGCACGGCCACGCATGTCGGCAACGATGATCTCGTTGCCGATGCCGTTCATCTTGGCGAAAGGGGCCGTGCCTGCCATTGCTCCGAAATTCCATGTCCGTTCGGCGCTATATGGCGGAAACGGGCAGGAATTACCAGTGCGCAGCCGCTTTCACGCGACGGCGCCGGACTTACGTCACCGCGAAGACCCCCAGCAAGATCAACAGGAAGATCACGAGCACGACGCCGATGAGAATGCGCGCGCCGGTGGCGGCGGCGCCGGCCAGCGCCGGCATGCCGAGCAGGCTCGCCGCGGCGGCGACGATGAGAAGAATGATGATCCATTTGAGCATGGGAATGCCTCGTAAGCCGACAGATTTGAAACCGCAGGAAAAACGCGGCTGTCGTGCTTGGGTTCCCGCTCGTTTCGAAGCCTGGTCGGTTCAGGCCGCCGTCGTTTCCGGCACGTCCCAGACTTCGCCGGCCCGCAAGGCGCGAAAATGCTCTTGCGGTACACCCTCAGCCCCGAGCGCCTCGGCCAGTTTTCGGACCGGTTCGTCGATCGGCTCGTCGGTGAGCTGGAAGGTGCCCCAGTGGCAGCCGGCGGCAAAGCTTGCGTTGCACAGCTTCATGCCTTGCACCGCTTCCTCGGGATTCTGGTGCTGCGGGGCCATGAACCAGCGTGGCTCGTAGGCGCCGATCGGCAGGATGGCGAAGCGGAAGCCGCCATGTTTTTCCGCCATCAGCCGGTAGTTGATGCCGTCGTGGAAGCCGGTATCGCCGGCGAAGTAGGTCTTCCCGCCCGCTGTTTCGATGACGAAGCCGGCCCACAGCGCCATGCGCCGGTCGCGGGCACCCCGCGCCGACCAATGATGCGCGGGCTCGATGTGGATGGCGGTGCCGTCGGAGACGTCGACCCTGTCGCCCCAGTCATGCGCGGAAAGCCGCATGCCGGGCACCGCGGCGGCGATGATGGCATCGTTGCCGAGCGGCGTCACTACCAGCGGATCGTGCGTCTCCTTCAGCTTCCTCAGCGTGGCAAGGTCGAGATGGTCATAGTGGTTGTGGCTGACCAGCACGACGTCGATCGCCGGCAGATCGTCAAAAGCGATGCCCGGCGGATTGACGCGCCGGGGTCCGGCAAAGGAGAACGGCGAGGTGCGCGCCGACCACACCGGATCGGTGAGGATGTTGAGCCCGGCGGTCTGGATCAGCAAGGTGGAATGGCCAACCATGGTCACGGTCAGTTCGGTACCTTCGACCATCGCGGCCGGCCTTGCCTGTGCGAAGGGGCTCGGACTCGCAGGCGGCCATTTCGAACGCTGGCCGCTGAACTGCCATTTCAGCAGGTCCGTGAAGGGGCCAGGCATCCGGCCGTCGGGGTTGAAGAACAGGGTGCCGTCGAAATGATCGCTGGGCGGGCCGCTGTAGTAGCGGTTGGCGGCTTTGTGTCTCGCGGCCAAGGTCTGCGCTCCGGCGGGTTTCGGTGAACTCTTTGTTTTCACGCAATTCCCTGGGGGGAAGCGCTACGCGTTTTCCCGGGAAAACCGCTGCACACTTTTCCTGGGACTATTCTAGACATAAGCCTTGCCGCGGCTGGCGCAAGCGTTTGCCGGCCGAAGGCCAAGGGGGACGAAGCGGCCTCGGCTAGGATCGCGGATCAGGAGGAGGACGCCATGGCGATGAAGCGGACGAAGACGCTCTGGATGAAGGCCGAGGATTTTGGCCGCTCGCTGCCGCGCGGCGTCGGCGTCAATTTGCTGGTGACCGACATGCCGGCGATGGAAGCCTTCTGCCGCGACGTGCTTGGCGCCCGGGTCATCTATGCCGACGAGGATTTCGCGGCGATCGAGCTTCTGGGGTCGGTATTCATGCTGCATGCCGACCATTCCTATCTCGACAACCCGATGACGGGCTCCATCACGGGCGCCGAGACACGCGGTGCTGGCATCGAATTGCGCCTCTATGGCGCCGATCCCGACGCGATCGAGGCGGCGGCGCTGGATCATGGCCACATCGTGCTGGCCGGCGCCGTCGACAAGCCGCATGGTCTGCGCGAGTGCTATATCGTGGGGCCGGACGGATATGTGTTCGTCCCAAGTGCCGCCCTGGCGTGATGATTGCGATAAATTTGCAACAATCTTGCCGCAAACCCTATTTTAACCATATCGGGTTGAAATTTCGCCACCTTCTCCATCTTGGTGGAGGTGAGATTGCGCGGACGGCACCCCCAGCCGATTCCGACGGAGGTTGTAATGAATTTTGCGAAAGGCGGCCTGGTGGCCGTATCCCTGGCGGCGCTCGTTGCGAGCGGCTGCTCAACCTCACGCTTCTCGTCGATGGACGACCAGCAGCCCGCCCCGCTGCAGCCGGCGCCTGCCGGCCAGGTGAGCTCGAATCAGCTGCCGCCGCCGGCGTCCCCCGGCACCACCGACCCGTCTCAATTCCCGACCGCGCCGGCAAACACGCAGGTTGCCTCGCTGCCGCCGGATGGCGCGGCGCCTGCGGGTGCCGCGGATCTCAACGCGGCAAGCGTCGCCGGTGTCTGGAACGTCAGCGTTTCCGGCCAGAGCTGCAAGGTGGCGACGCCACAGACCAAGTTCGGCGCCGGCTTCCGCGCCGGTCCGCTGCACTGCCCGGCGCCGATCGACGGCATCAAATCGTGGAACGTCGCCGGCAAGCAGCTGACGCTTTATGACGAGAATGGCGGTTCGCTGGCACGTCTCTATTCGTCGGGCGGCTCGAAATTCGACGGCCAGACTTCCAACGGGCAACCGATTTCGCTTACAAGATAGGCTGGGTATGCCGGTATTCAGGTGATGCCGGCCTGCGAATCGCGGCTTCCTGCCCTTTCGGCTCGGCCTGGCCTGAATCTCAACATACCTTCTCTCTTGAGCATACCGCTCCGAACAACGACGTGACCGATGCATCTGCGTGACGGCCTCCAGACCCATGCGACCGTCCGGCAGCGCTACGACCATCTGGTGGTATCAGGCGCGATCGGACGCGACCCCGCGCAGGAGGAGATCGCCGCCGCGCTCGACCGGCTGACCGACGAGATCTCGGCCAAGCGGCTTGCGCAAAAGTCCAGCGCGCTGGGCTGGCTGTTTGCCCGCAAGCGCGAGACGCAGGAGGCGGTCAAGGGCCTCTACATCCATGGCGGCGTCGGGCGCGGAAAGACCATGCTGATGGACATGTTCTTCGAACTCTTGCCGGTCAGGCGCAAGCGCCGCGTCCATTTCAACGACTTCATGGCCGACGTGCAGGACCGCATCCAGAAGCACCGGCAGGCGCGCAAGGAAGGCACGGTCAGGGAAGACGATCCGATCCCGCCGGTGGCCAAGGCGCTCGCCGAGCAGGCCTGGGTGCTGTGCTTCGATGAATTTTCGGTCACCGACATCGCCGACGCCATGATCCTGTCCAGGCTGTTCTCGGCACTGTTCGCCAGTGGGGTCGTGCTCGTCGCCACCTCGAACGTGGCGCCTGAAGACCTCTACCGTGACGGGTTGAACCGCCAGCTCTTCCTGCCGTTCATCGCCATACTGAAACGCCATGCTGAGGTGCTGTCGCTGGACAGCGACAAGGACTACCGGCTGGAAAAGCTTGCCCGCACGCCTGTCTACGTCATGCCGGCGGATGCGGCTGCCGACGAGGCGCTCGACGAGGCCTGGCAGGCGATGACGCACGGGGCGCCGACGGCCGAGACGTCGCTGACGCTGAAGGGCCGCAAGGTGGCCGTGCCGGCCGCCGCCGGCGATGCGGCGCGCTTCTCCTTTGCCGACCTGTGCGAAAAGCCGCTCGGCGCGCGCGATTACCTGGCGATCGCCGGCCGGTTTTCGACCGTCTTCATCGACCATGTCCCGGTGCTGGGCGAAGGCAAGCGCAACGAGGCCAAGCGCTTCATCCTGTTGATCGATACGCTCTACGACCATCATGTGCGCCTGGTGGTGAGCGCGGATGCGCCGCCGCACGAGCTTTATGTGGCTAAGCGCAGCGTCGAGGTGTTCGAATTCGAGCGCACGGCCTCGCGTCTGATCGAGATGCAGAGCCGCGACTGGCTGGACGATTGGGCCGTGCGGCGGAAGGCGAAGGCTGCCCCGGCTGACGCGTCACGGGCGCAGGCATAAGAGCTCAATCTTGTTCCATAGAGATCCTGCCAGCTCCAAAATCTACAGCCGATACACATACATCACAAATGTCTCCGCCTCGGCATGCGGCTCCTTGCGCGCCTCGTAAAGCGCTCGGGCCGGCAGATTGTCAAGTTCGGTGCCGACCCAGGCCTCCTCGCAACCATGCTCCCTGCCGAGCGCGAACATGGCGTCGAGCATTTTGCGCGCAATGCCCTGGCGCCGGAAGGCCGGCGAGACGCCGACCTCGTCGATATTAAGTTCGGTCGGCTTGTCCGGATGGCGGTGGATGACCGCCGCGCATTGGCCGACGACCAGGCCCTCGACGAGGGCGACGATCATGAAATGGCCCGATTGCGCGAGATAACTGGCCAGGCGATCGGGCCTCACCGGCTCGTCGAACACGTCGTCGGCAACCCGCATCACAAGGGCGTCATCGCCGGGATAGAGCCTTCTGATCTCGACCGTCATTGTGTAAATTCTCCCAAGTCGGCTTACAAATTTTGACGTTTACGTAAATCCCAAACGCTCTAACCGATTGAAAATGCAGGGGTTGAAATAATCGTTTGAATTTATTTCTCACCGGAGCTATTGGGTGCGGCGATATCAGCGGTTCCCCGCAGCATTCCGGCCTCTTCCTCGACGCCGTGTTGGCGTCGCCACAGACAAAGGGAAATCATCCTCACATGGCACGCAACAAGATAGCGCTTATCGGCTCTGGCATGATCGGCGGCACGCTCGCGCATATGATCGGCCTCAAGGATCTCGGCGACGTGGTCCTGTTCGATATTGCCGAGGGTATTCCGCAGGGCAAGGGGCTCGATATCGCGCAGTCATCGCCGGTCGATGGTTTCGATTCCCGGCTGACCGGCGTCAACGACTATGCCGGCATCGAGGGCGCTGATGTCTGCATCGTCACCGCCGGCGTGCCGCGCAAGCCGGGCATGAGCCGCGACGACCTGCTGGGCATCAACCTGAAGGTCATGGAGCAGGTCGGCGCCGGGCTGAAGAAGTACGCGCCGAAGGCCTTCGTCATCTGCATCACCAATCCGCTGGACGCCATGGTGTGGGCGCTGCAGAAGTTTTCGGGCCTGCCCAAGACCCATGTCGTCGGCATGGCCGGCGTGCTGGACAGCGCGCGTTTCCGCTATTTCCTGGCCGAGGAGTTCAAGGTCTCGGTCGAGGACGTCACCGCCTTCGTGCTCGGCGGCCACGGCGATTCCATGGTGCCGATGATCCGCTATTCGACGGTGTCGGGCATTCCGCTTCCAGACCTGATCAAGATGGGCTGGACTTCGAAGGAAAGGCTCGACCAGATCGTGCAGCGCACCCGCGACGGTGGCGCCGAGATCGTCGGCCTCTTGAAGACCGGCTCGGCCTATTACGCACCGGCGGCCTCGGCGATCCAGATGGCCGAATCCTATCTCAAGGACAAGAAGCGCGTGCTGCCGTGCGCGGCGCACCTCTCCGGCCAGTATGGCGTCAAGGGCACCTATGTCGGCGTTCCCGTGGTGATCGGTGCCGGCGGTGTCGAGCGCGTCATCGAGATCGACCTGAACAAGGCAGAGCAGAAGATGTTCGACACCTCGGTGGCGACCGTGCAGGGCCTGACCGAGGCCTGCGTCAAGATCGCGCCGCAACTCGCCTCGAAGTGACCTCCCCAACATCACCCCGGCAAACGACCTGGAGATAGTTCCCCATGAACATCCATGAATATCAAGGCAAGGCGCTGCTGAAGAGCTTTGGCGCGCCGGTGGCCGAAGGCGTGCCGGTGTTCAAGGCAAGCGAGGCGGAAGCCGCCGCGCAAGCGCTGCCCGGCCCGCTTTATGTGGTGAAGAGTCAGATCCATGCCGGCGGCCGTGGCAAGGGCAAATTCAAGGAGCTCGGCCCCGACGCCAAGGGCGGCGTGCGGCTGGCGAAGTCGGTCGCCGAGGTGGTCGCCAACGCCAATGAGATGCTCGGCCACACGCTGGTGACCAAGCAGACCGGCCCGGCCGGCAAGCAGGTCAACCGTCTCTATATCGAGGACGGCGCCGATATCGAGCGCGAGCTTTATCTGTCGATCCTGGTCGACCGTTCGGTCGGCCGCATCGCTTTCGTCGTCTCGACCGAGGGCGGCATGGACATCGAGGGTGTTGCCCACGACACGCCGGAAAAGATCATCACCGTCGCCATCGATCCGGAAAAGGGCGTGACGGCGGATGATGTCAAGGCGCTCAATGGCGCGCTGAAGCTCGACGGCGACGCGGCCAAGGATGGCGGCACGCTGTTCCCGATCCTCTACAAGGCCTTTGTCGAGAAGGATATGAGCCTGCTCGAGGTCAACCCGCTGATCGTCATGAAGAACGGCCGGCTGCGCGTGCTCGACGCCAAGGTTTCGTTCGACAACAACGCGCTGTTTCGCCACCCCGACCTGATGGAACTGCGCGACACCACCGAAGAGGACGAGAAGGAGATCGAGGCGTCGAAATACGACCTCGCCTATGTCGCGCTCGACGGCAATATCGGCTGCATGGTCAACGGCGCCGGCCTTGCCATGGCGACCATGGACATCATCAAGCTCTATGGCGCCGAGCCCGCCAACTTCCTCGACGTCGGCGGCGGCGCGTCGAAGGAGAAGGTGACGGCGGCGTTCAAGATCATCACCAAGGACCCGGCGGTGAAGGGCATCCTGATCAACATCTTCGGCGGCATCATGAAGTGCGACATCATCGCCGAAGGCGTGATCGCCGCGGTCAAGGAAGTCGGCCTGAAGGTGCCGCTGGTGGTGCGCCTTGAAGGCACCAATGCCGAGCTCGGCAAGAAGATCATCAACGACAGCGGCCTGAACGTCGTGTCCGCCGACGATCTCGACGACGCGGCCAAGAAGATCGTTGCGGCGGTGCAGGGCTGAGCCGGTGCCTCCGCGCAAGATAAACCTGGTCGAGGCGGCGGATCAAAAGATCAGCAAGGTCTTCGATCCGCATATCGCCGGCGACGTCAATGACAGCCAGGCGAAGGTCGCCAAGTTCGGCGCGACCTTCGACTGGCACGCGCATGACAATGAGGACGAGGCGTTCCTAGTGCTTCGCGGGCGCATCGCCATCGATTTCCGCGACGGTCCGGTCGAGCTCGGCGAGGGCGACTTCATCGTCGTGCCGCGCGGCGTCGAGCACCGGCCGCGTTCGCTCACCGCCGAGCCCGTGGTGCTGATGTTCGAGCCGGCGACGACGCTCAACACCGGCAACGCCAAGAGCGACCTTACCGTCACCGATCTGAAGCGGCTCTGACTGATGAACGCGGCGTCCTTCTCTTCGCTCTCGGCCGATCACCAGCGCCTGCAGGCGCTGGTCGGTGCGTGGCGCGGCGAGGAAGAGGTGGCGGATACACAATGGGCCGATGGCGGTGCGGCGACCAGCGAAGTGCTGGCTGAGGCACAGTTCGGCGGCCAGTTCGTGGTGCAGCGTTATCGCCAGCGCCGCGACGGCACGATTTCGTTTGGTTCGCACACCGTGTTTGGTTTCGACCAGCAAAATGGCGTCGTCACCATGCACCAGTTCGATTCGATGGGCTTCGTGCCGGTGTCGCCTGCCACCGGCATATGGAACGGCAGTGAACTCAATCTGGAACGGTCGTCGCCGCGCGGTTTTGCGCGCGTGACGTATATTTTCGACGATAACGACACCTACCGCATGCGATTGCAATTCAAACCCGCCGGCAGCGATGGCTGGCAAGACATGGTGAGCGGCGTCTACCGGCGCGTCTCGCCTTCCTCGATCAACGGTTTTTAGAAAAGGGCTCCGATGTCCATTCTCGTCGACAAGAACACCAAGGTGCTGGTGCAGGGCCTGACCGGCAAGACCGGCACGTTCCATACCGAACAGGCGCTGGCCTATCACGGGACAAAGATGGTCGGCGGCATCCATCCCAAGAAGGGCGGCGAGACCTGGAACGGCTCGAAGGGCGAGAGCCTGCCGATCTTCGCCACTGTCGCCGAAGGCAAGGAAAGGACGGGCGCCAACGCCTCCGTCATCTACGTGCCGCCGGCTGGCGCGGGCGAAGCCATCATCGAGGCGATCGAGGCTGAAATCCCGCTCATCGTCTGCATCACCGAAGGCATTCCGGTGATGGACATGGTCAAGGTCAAGGCGCGGCTCGACCGCTCCAAGTCGCGGCTGATCGGGCCGAACTGCCCGGGCGTGCTCACCCCCGACGAATGCAAGATCGGCATCATGCCCGGCAACATCTTCCGCAAGGGCTCGGTCGGCGTTGTTTCGCGCTCGGGAACGCTTACCTATGAGGCTGTGTTCCAGACCACCAATGTCGGCCTCGGCCAGACCACCGCCGTCGGCATCGGCGGCGATCCCGTCAAGGGCACCGAGTTCATCGACATGCTCGAGATGTTCCTTGCCGACGACGAGACCAAGTCGATCATCATGATCGGCGAGATCGGCGGCTCGGCCGAGGAAGACGCCGCGCAGTTCCTCAAGGACGAGGCCAAGCGCGGCCGCCGGAAACCGATGGCGGGCTTCATCGCCGGGCGCACCGCGCCGGCCGGCCGCACCATGGGTCATGCGGGCGCGGTCATCTCCGGCGGCAAGGGCGGCGCCGAAGACAAGATCGCGGCGATGGAATCGGCAGGCATCAAGGTTTCGCCCTCGCCGGCGCGGCTGGGCACGACCTTGGTCGAGGCGATCAAGGGTTAAGTGAGTAGGCAGTAGTGAATAGGGACTAACGGTGAGTAGCAGCTGACTGCTCACCATTCCCTTCAAAAGGAGACGGAGCCAGGCTCCGCGGACAAAAATGGCACGACAAGATCAGGCCAACGACCGGTTTTCGCTCACCTCTTTCCTCTATGGCGGCAATGCCGATTATATCGACGCGCTCTACGCCGCCTATGAGGACGATCCCGCTTCGGTCAATCCCGAGTGGCAGGAGTTCTTCGCGGGTCTGAAGGACGATGCCGGTGATGTGCGCAGGAACGCCAAGGGCGCTTCCTGGGCAAAACCCTCCTGGCCGCTGCAGGCCAATGGCGAACTGGTGTCCGCGCTCGACGGCAATTGGGGCATTGTCGAGAAGCACCTGGAAAAGAAGGTCAAGGACAAGGCGGTCACCAACGGGGTCGTGCTGTCCGACGCCGACGTGCACCAGGCGACGCGCGATTCGGTGCGTGCCATCATGATGATCCGCGCCTTCCGCATGCGCGGCCATCTGCACGCCAATCTCGACCCGCTCGGCATTGCCAAGCTCGAAGACTATAACGAGCTGTCGCCGGAGAATTACGGCTTCACCGAAGCCGACTACGACCGGCCGATCTTCCTCGACAATGTGCTTGGGCTCGAATTCGGCAGCATCCGGCAGATGCTGGAGATACTCACCCGCACCTATTGCTCGACGCTCGGCGTCGAGTTCATGCATATTTCCGATCCCGAGGAGAAGGCCTGGATCCAGGCGCGGATCGAAGGCGCCGACAAGGAGATTTCCTTCACCGCCACCGGCAAGAAGGCGATCCTGCAGAAGCTGGTCGAGGCGGAAGGCTTCGAGCAGTTCATCGACGTCAAGTACAAGGGCACCAAGCGCTTCGGCCTGGACGGCGGCGAATCGCTGATCCCGGCGCTCGAGCAGATCGTCAAGCGCGGCGGCCAGCTCGGCATGAAGGAGATCGTGCTCGGCATGGCCCATCGCGGCCGGCTGAACGTGCTTTCCCAGGTCATGGCCAAGCCGCACCGCGCCATCTTCCACGAGTTCAAGGGCGGCTCGGCCGCCCCCGACGAGGTCGAAGGCTCGGGCGACGTGAAGTACCATCTCGGCGCCTCGTCCGACCGTGAGTTCGACGGCAACAAGGTGCACCTGTCGCTGACCGCCAACCCCTCGCATCTGGAAATCGTCGACCCGGTGGTGATGGGCAAGGCGCGCGCCAAGCAGGATTATCTGTTCGGCCGTGGCCGCGAGGAGATCGTGCCGCTGGAGGAACGCGCCAAGGTGCTGCCGCTGCTTCTGCACGGCGACGCCGCTTTCGCCGGCCAGGGCGTGATCGCCGAAATCCTCGGCCTGTCGGGCCTGCGCGGCCACCGCGTCGCCGGCACGCTGCACTTCATCATCAACAACCAGATCGGCTTCACCACCAATCCGCGTTTCTCGCGCTCGTCGCCTTATCCGTCCGACGTCGCCAAGATGATCGAGGCGCCGATCTTCCACGTCAATGGCGACGACCCGGAAGCCGTGGTGCACGCCACCAAGGTGGCGATCGAGTTTCGCATGAAGTTCCACAAGCCGGTGGTCGTGGACATGTTCTGCTACCGCCGCTTCGGCCACAATGAGGGCGACGAGCCGGCCTTCACGCAGCCGCTCATGTACCGCAACATCCGCACCCACAAGACGACGGTGCAGATCTATGGCGACCGGCTGATCGCCGAAGGCCACATCACCCAGGCCGAACTCGACCAGCTCAAGGCCGACTGGCGCGCGCATCTGGAAGCCGAATGGGAAGTCGGCCAGGCCTACAAGCCCAACAAGGCCGACTGGCTCGACGGCGCCTGGTCGGGCCTGCGCACGGCCGACAACCAGGACGAACAGCGGCGCGGCAAGACCGCCGTGCCGGTCAAGACGCTGAAGGAAATCGGCAAGAAGCTGACCGAGGTGCCGAAGGGTTTCGAGGCGCACAAGACGATCATCCGCTTCCTCGAGAACCGGCGTCAGGCGATCGAGTCCGGCGAAGGCATCGACTGGTCGACGGCGGAGGCGCTGGCCTTTGGCGCGATCCTGCTCGACGGCAACCCGATCCGGCTTTCGGGCCAGGATTCCGAGCGCGGCACCTTCTCGCAGCGCCATTCCGTGCTTTACGACCAGCGCGACGAGACCCGCTACATCCCGCTCAACAATCTGTCGGCGGCGCAGGCCGGCTACGAAGTCATCAACTCGATGCTGTCGGAAGAGGCGGTGCTAGGCTTCGAATACGGCTACAGCCTGGCCGAGCCGAAGGCGCTGACCTTGTGGGAGGCGCAGTTCGGCGACTTCGCCAACGGCGCCCAGGTGGTGTTCGACCAGTTCATCTCGTCGGGTGAGCGCAAGTGGCTCAGAATGTCGGGCCTCGTCTGCCTGCTGCCGCATGGCTATGAAGGCCAGGGCCCGGAGCATTCCTCGGCCCGGCTGGAACGCTTCCTGCAGCTTTGCGCCGAAGACAACATGCAGGTCGCCAACTGCACGACGCCGGCCAACTACTTCCACATCTTGCGCCGGCAGCTGAAGCGCGACTTCCGCAAGCCGCTGATCCTGATGACGCCGAAGTCGCTGCTGCGCCACAAGCGGGCGGTGTCGACGCTGCCGGAAATCTCGGGCGAAAGCTCGTTCCACCGACTGCTGTGGGACGATGCCCAGCTGCTGCCCAACCAGGCGATCAAGCTGACCAAGGATTCCAAGATCCGCCGCGTCGTGCTGTGCTCGGGCAAGGTCTATTACGACCTCTACGAGGAGCGCGAGAAGCGCGGCATCAACGACATCTACCTGCTGCGCGTCGAACAGCTCTACCCGTTCCCGGCCAAGGCGCTGATCACCGAGCTGTCACGCTTCCGCAACGCCGAGATGGTGTGGTGCCAGGAGGAACCCAAGAACATGGGCGCCTGGTCGTTCATCGATCCGTATCTGGAATGGGTGCTGGCGCATATCGACGCCAAGCATCAGCGGGTGCGCTACACCGGCCGTCCCGCGGCCGCGTCGCCGGCGACCGGCCTGATGTCGAAGCACCTTGCCCAGCTCGCCGCCTTGCTCGAAGACGCGCTCGGCGAATAGGCAGAACTGGGCGAATAGAACAGAACCGAAAGAACGGACAGGCACAATGGCTACCGAAATCCGCGTCCCCACCCTGGGCGAATCCGTCACCGAAGCGACCGTCGGCAAATGGTTCAAGAAGGTCGGCGATGCCATTGCCGCCGACGAGCCGCTGGTCGAGCTCGAGACCGACAAGGTGACGGTGGAAGTGCCTGCCGCCGCCGCCGGCACGCTCGGCGAAATCACTGTAAAAGAAGGTGAGACGGTCGGCGTCGGCGCTCTGCTCGGGTCGATTTCGGGCGGTGGGGCGGCTGCTCCCGCGACCAAGCCGCAAGCGGTGGCGCAGGCGTCCAGCCCCGACGCGGCGCAGACCACCAAGCAGGCCGCGGCCGAGACCGCCAAGGTTGCCGGCGATGCCGGCTCGGTCGAGCCACGCACCATGCCGCCGGCGCCGGCCGCGGCAAAACTGATCGCCGAGAACAATCTGTCTGTCGACCAGCTTTCCGGCTCGGGCAAGCGTGGCCAGGTGCTGAAGGGCGACGTGCTCGACGCCATCTCCAAGGGCGCGCCGTCGCAGCCGGCCGAAACGCCAAAGGCGGCGCCGGCACCGGTTGCCGTGCGCGCGCCGTCGTCCGGCGACGATGCTTCGCGCGAGGAGCGGGTGCGCATGACCAAGCTGCGCCAGACCATCGCGCGCCGGCTGAAGGAAGCGCAGTCGACCGCCGCCATGCTGACCACCTTCAACGAGGTCGACATGTCGGCGGTGATGGCGCTCAGGACCAAATACAAGGACGTGTTCGAGAAGAAGCACGGAGTGAAGCTCGGCTTCATGGGCTTTTTCACTAAGGCCGTCACGCACGCCCTGAAGGAAATCCCCTCGGTCAATGCCGAGATCGACGGCACCGACATCATCTTCAAGAACTATGCCCATATCGGCGTCGCGGTAGGCACCGAAAAGGGTCTCGTGGTTCCGGTCGTGCGCGATGCCGACCAGATGTCGATCGCCGAGATCGAGAAGGATATCGGCCGGCTGGGCATCGCCGCGCGCGACGGCAAGCTGTCGGTCGCCGACATGCAGGGCGGCACCTTCACCATCTCCAATGGCGGCGTCTATGGCTCGCTGATGTCGACGCCGATCCTCAACGCGCCGCAGTCGGGCATTCTCGGCATGCACAAGATCCAGGACCGGCCGGTCGTGGTCGGCGGCCAGATCGTAATCCGGCCAATGATGTATCTGGCGCTCAGCTACGATCACCGCATCGTCGACGGCAAGGAAGCGGTGACCTTCCTGGTGCGCGTCAAGGAAAGCCTGGAGGATCCGGAACGGCTGGTGCTGGACCTCTAGTCAGATGGCTTTGACGGAAGAGCAGTACCGTCGCGCCATTCGGGCAAGGCGAGAGCTCGCTGTCGAAGATTGTTCCACAGCGGCATCCAGCCACATGAAAACGCTGAGTCAAGCCGGTTGGGACGGCAATTACGTCGTTCCGAACCAGCGTGTTTCGCGATCGCTCAGCGGACCCGTCATCCTCCTGAACAACTGGTTTGGTTGGCAGGAACTTGAGTTGCTCAGCCCTGAACGCATGACCTTTGTCAGGAAACTTGGTTATTTGCCGGATATCCCAACTAACCGGTGGCTCGATCGAGCCTTGGAAATCGTAGGAATGACACGGCAAGACATCTACGTTACGCAAGCATGTGTTTTCCTCCCTCCGGCAACTATGGGTTCTTCAATTGCTTCGGAGGTCTATCGCACCTCAGTTGACAGGGTCTTGAGGCATGAGTTGGGCGGGCGCACGCCGGTTGCGCTCGGCGGCGCGGCTCAAAAGGCCTGCCGGTTAGCTGGGATCGACTATGTTGGCGCCCAACATCCTTCTTATCAAGGTGGCGAACGGCGAGGCAGAGAGATCGCGGCGGCTATCGAGCGCGTCCTCTGATGTTGGCCAACCCCTGTGACGGATGGAAGAGGATTTGCGGGATCGCTTCGATTTCGGTGGGTACTCTTGTAGGTAACACTGCCCATGCCGCCTGCCCGATCGAACTCGCCGTCTACGGCGATGCGCAGAGCGGCAGCGAGATCGATTTTACCCCGGCGGGAAACTCGGCAACCGTCACCAACACGTTCCGGTTGATCCTCGACAACAATGTAGTGCTGAACGGCATCGTCATGTGGACCCAGGACGTATCGCGGCCCAATGGCGCGCTGATGTACAAATGCCCGGAGGGTGACGTGACCGGCGCCGAGCTTGCCGCCTGCACGTTGTGGAACGGCATCATCTATACGGCCGACGACAAGGGCGCTGTCGGCCTGTTGCCGGCGCAAGGCGTCGCGGCGCCGCAGACGCTGATCCTGCCCGATCTCGGGCCGGTGCTCAGGCAATCCAAGATTTATGGCGGCAGCGGCTTTTCGAAGGTGCCGTCGGATGTTTTCTCGATGAAGGGGTGCCAGGAATGACCACGGTGCAAAAAGTGCTGCTGGTCACCGGCGGCAGCCGCGGCATCGGCGCCGCTATCTGTTGGCTCGGAGCCAAGGCCGGCTATCGTGTCGCGGTCAACTACGCCTCCAACAAGGCTGCCGCCGATGCGCTGGTTGCCGAGATCAAGGCCGGCGGCGGCGACGCTGTTGCCGTCAGGGGCGATGTCGGCAAGGAAACCGACATCGTGGCCATGTTCGGCGCGGTCGACCGCGCCTTTGGCCGGCTCGACGCCTTCGTCAACAACGCCGGCATCGTCGACGTCAAGGCGCGCGTCGACGAGATGGAAGTTTCGCGGCTGGAGCGCATGATGCGCATCAATGTCGTGGGCTCGTTCCTGTGTGCCCGCGAGGCGGTCAAGCGCATGTCGACGCGGCAAGGCGGTTCGGGCGGCGCGATCGTCAACATCTCGTCGGCGGCGGCGACGCTGGGCTCGCCGGGTGAATATGTCGACTATGCCGCCTCCAAGGGCGCCATCGACACCTTCACCATCGGGCTTGCCCGTGAGGTGGCTCTGGAAGGCATCCGCGTCAATGCGGTGCGGCCTGGCATCATCGACACCGAAATCCACGCCTCCGGCGGCCAGCCCGACCGGATCGAACGGTTCCGCGACCTGCTGCCGATGAAAAGAGCCGGTACCGCGGATGAAGTCGCCGGCGCGGTCCTCTATCTTTTATCCGATGCCGCGTCCTATACGACGGGCGCGATCCTGAATGTCAGTGGCGGCCGCTGAGCCCCAAGCAAAAGGGAAACAAACATGGCTTATGACGTGGTTATCATCGGCTCTGGACCGGGCGGCTATGTCTGCGCCATCAAGGCGGCACAGCTCGGGCTGAAGGTCGCGGTGGTCGAGAAGAATGCCACCTTCGGCGGCACCTGTCTCAACATCGGCTGCATCCCGTCCAAGGCGCTGCTTCATGCCTCGGAGATGTTCGCCGAGGCCGGCCATTCCTTCGACGCGCTCGGTGTCGAAATACCGGCGCCCAAGCTGAACCTGAAGAAGATGATGGCGCACAAGGACGCGACGGTGTCGGCCAACGTCAACGGCGTCGCCTTCCTGTTCAAGAAGAACAAGATCGATGCCTTCCGCGGCACCGGCAAGGTTGTCGCCGCCGGCAAGGTCTCGGTGACCGGCGAGGACGGCAAGGTCGAGGAGATCGAGACCAGGAACATCGTCATCGCCACCGGCTCCGACGTCGCCGGCATTCCCGGCGTCAAGGTCGACTTCGACGAGAAGGTGATCGTGTCGTCGACGGGCGCACTGTCGTTGGAGAAGGTTCCCGGCCATCTGGTGGTGGTCGGCGGCGGTGTCATCGGGCTCGAGCTCGGCTCGGTCTGGGCACGGCTCGGCGCCAAGGTCACCGTGGTCGAGTTCCTCGACACCATCTTGGGCGGCATGGACGGCGAGGTGTCGAAACAGTTCCAGCGGCTGCTCTCCAAGCAGGGCTTCGAGTTCAAGCTCGGCGCCAAGGTCACCGGCGTCGCCAAGGCCAAGAAGGGCGCGACCGTCACCTTCGAACCGGTGAAGGGCGGGGCGGCCGAGACCATCGATGCCGACGTCGTGCTGATCTCTACCGGGCGCCGCGCCTTTTCAGACAGCCTTGGGCTGAAGGAAGCGGGCGTCGAGGTCGACGAGCGCGGCCGGGTCAAGACCGATGGGCATCTCAGGACCAACGTGCCCGGCATCTATGCCATCGGCGATGTCATCGCCGGGCCGATGCTGGCGCACAAGGCCGAGGACGAGGGCGTGGCGGTGGCCGAAACCATCGCCGGCCAGGCCGGCCACGTGAACTATGATGTCATTCCGAGCGTCGTCTACACCAGTCCGGAAATCGCCTCGGTCGGCAAGAGCGAGGAGGAGCTGAAGAAGGCCGGCATCGACTACAAGGTCGGCAAATTCCCCTTCACCGCCAACGGCCGCGCCCGCGCCATGCTGCACACCGACGGTTTCGTGAAGATCCTCGCCGACAAGCAGAGCGACCGCGTGCTCGGCGTGCATATCGTCGGCTTCGGCGCCGGCGAGATGATCCATGAGGCGGCGGTGCTGATGGAGTTCGGCGGTTCGTCGGAGGATCTGGCCCGCACCTGCCACGCGCATCCGACGATGTCGGAAGCGGTGAAGGAAGCGGCGCTGGCCACGTTCTTCAAGCCGATCCACATTTAGGGTTGTCTTGATATTCAGGTGATGCCGGCCTGCGAACGACGGGTCGGTTCGGCCTGCCCTGAATCTCAAAACACCCCGTGCTCGTCGCCCAAAACAAAACGGCCCGCCATTCGGCGGGCCGTTCGTCTTTGATATCGAGCCGATCAGTTGGCCGGTGCCGGAGCCGGTGCCGGAGCTGGCGCGGGGGCCGGCGCTGGGGCCGGCGCGGGCGCTGGTGCAGGAGCCGGGGCGGGCGCAAACGCCGGTTCGGCTGGCTTGGCCGGTTCGGCAGGCTTCATCGGTTCAGCCGGCGCGGGCGCCGGGGCCGGGGTGCTCGCCGCTGGCGGCTCGGCGGGTGCCGGGTGCTCGCCGCTTCTTCCGAAAACGTAATACGCGACAATCGCCAGAATAACGACGACCAGCGCAATCAGCCAAGGGCTGCCGCCGCCGCCGCCGCTTGGCCTAGGAGTGTCGTTTGGTGTGTTCGCCATGAAAGTGTCCTCCGTGGATGAAAATTATCAATCAACAGACATCAACGCGCTATCGTTGAACAGGTTTCACGCTAGCGAAGGGACACGCCGAAAATACGACGGGCAGATCCGCCAGTTGCCATCCGACTCAATTGACAGCGGCGACAGTATAGCCGGCTTTACGAAAATCCTCGACCAGTCCCTCTGGATCGGGAAGTGCGGCGCGCCGACCGCGATGAACGCGTCGGTCAGGCGGCGTTTCGCCACGCAGCCAGCCACACCAGCGGATGCTATCGTTGGTTACGAGGGATTTGCCGATATGACGCCCACTGCACGGACTTTTCCTGATCCCGAAGGTGCTCTTGCCGGCGCTCAGTTCGCCGACCGATATGTGCTGATAACCGATGGCCTTGCCCTGACCGCCATTGGCGCGGCCAAACGCGTGCTGGGGCGGACACCGGGATGGGTCGGCCTGCTGACGCAGCTGCGCAACCTCGCGGTCAGGCCGTTTGGGCTGAAAACGGGGGCGGAACCCGACGCGCCGCCGGAAAGCAGGATCGGCATATTTCCGCTCATCAGCCAGGCACATGGCAGGGTCGTCCTTGGGCTGGACGACCGGCATCTCGATTTCCGCATCCTGGTGGAGGTGAACGATCTCGGCGCGGGCCGGCAGGAGGTGGCTGCGTCGACGATCGTGAAGACGCATAATCTGCTTGGGCGGACCTATCTCGCCATCATCATGCCGTTTCACCGCATCATCGTTCCGGCGATGCTGGCTCAGGTCTTGATCAAATAGGGCTTAAAGCCCCACCGCCGTGACGGTATAGCCGGCTTTGCGGAAATCCTCGACCAGTCCCTCGGGACCGGGAAGATGCAGCGCGCCGACCGCCATGAAGGCGTTGCCCTTGGCCAGGATCGGCCCGGCATGATCGACCATCACCTTGTTGCGGCTGGTGATCATGGTCTCCTCGAAGGCGGCGTAGCCCGCAGGGTCGTTCTGCTCGTCGGGCATGGCGGCGCGGAACAGCGGCCAGAACATGCCGGTGTCGCCACGCTGGTAGAGCACGATCATGGTCTCGTTGATGTCGTTGACCTTGTCGCCCAGCTTCAGCGTGTCGACCAGACCCTTCATGTGAAAGGCGAGCGGCAGCGAAGCCATGGCGCGCAGCTGGCTCTCGGCCGTTTCCAATCCTTCCACCGGCTTGCCCGCCGCCTTGGCGCTCTCGGCCAGCTTGACGTCAAGCACCGGCGCTCCGCTGGACTGGCGGGCGAGTTCGCAAGCCGGAAGCGCCATCATGGCCGACAGCATCCACGGCTTCATCTTGGCGACCGTTGCCGGCGGGATGCCGCGCGCGTCGAGCGCGGCGTTCATGGCTGCCGCCTCGTCCGGCGACAGCAATGACGACAGCGTCGTGGAGTCGGTGAACATCATCAGGTCCGGCTCCTTCAGCATCGCCGTCATCATCTTCTGCTTGTCGAGCACGTCGGTGGTCTCGATGATGAGGGTGCCGGCGGCGTCAAAGGCCTTCTGTGCATCGGCCGGCAGCGTGGTGACGCGCGGATCGGTCATGTGCATGGTGCCGAACAGGTAGGATGGCTGTTCGCCTGATTTTTCCAGCTTCCACAGCAGGCCCTTGCCATTGAGCGTGGCAGCGGCCTCTGCCTCGATCTTGTCGTAGGTGGCAGGGCTGCCCTTCTGCAAGGCCGACAGCATGTCGGCGCCAGTGCAGGTCGGGATTTCCGCGTGCGCCCTGCCGGCCGCGAACAGCAGGACAGCAAGGAAGGACAGGAAAAACAGCACGTTGAGCGCGACAAGCAGCTTCAGCGAGATGGAAGCTGCACGGTCGGCGATGGCGATGACGCGTTTCATGATCCCATCCCTAGGACCGAAAAGCGGCAAAACCGTTAATCGGGACGGCAAAATTGAAGGGTTCAGGCTCTGGGATGGGCCGATTCGTAGATTTCCAGCAGTCTCGTCGTGTCGACGCCGGTGTAGATCTGCGTCGTCGACAGGCTGGCGTGGCCGAGCAATTCCTGGATGGTGCGCAGATCGCCGCCTCGGCCGAGCAGATGAGTGGCGAAGGAATGGCGCAAGGCATGCGGTGTCGCTGTATCGGGCAGGTTGAGCGCCGAGCGCAGTTTTGCCATGTCGCGCTGGATGATGGCCGGGTTGAGCGGGCCGCCGCGCGCGCCCCGAAACAGCAACTCCTTTGGATCGAGATGGTAGGGACAGAGCCGGCGGTATTCGGCGATAGCCCTGAGCGCGACCGGCAGCACCGGCACCAGCCGCGTCTTGCCGCCCTTGCCGGTGACGCGCAGCACGGTGTCGGCTTCAGATGCCAAATCGGCGGCGCTGAGGCCAAGCGCTTCCGAAATGCGCAGGCCCGAGCCGTAGAGCAGCGTCAGCACGGCGGCGTTGCGGGCGGCGATCCAGGGTTCTTCGGCCAGTTGACCCTCGACGGAGACCACCTGCCTGGCATCGCTCGCCGTCAGCGGCTTGGGCAGCGATTTGGGCTGGCGTGGCGCCCGCAGGGCCGCGGCGCCCGCCGCATTGGCCAGGCCTCGCCGTTCGAGGAATCGCAGCAGCGAGCGGATGCCTGCCAGCCCGCGGCCGAGCGTGCGAGCGCCGGCGCCGGCATTGCGCCGGGTGGCGAGGAATCCGCGCAGATCGGCCGGGCGCAGATTGGCGATATCGGAAATGCCGGGCGGTCCGCCGATATGGCCGGTGAGGAAGTGCAGGAACTGGCGAGAATCGCGCTCATACGCCTCGACGGTTTGCGGCGACAGCCGGCGTTCGCGCGCCAGCATCTTCAGCCAGTTTTCACGCGCCGCCTGGAGATCGGGTTTTGCCGGTATGAGGAATTCCTGCATCGGGTCTGTTCCGGTTCGCGGTCATTTTCCGGCAGCCGGGTTAGGAAGCGGTGAAGAGCCCGTCATTGAAATGACGGCGGGGCGGCGCTAGAGCAGGGACAAAGGATTTTTCGCCATGAGCAAGCTCCAAAACCCCGTCCAGATGGCCGTGATCGGTGCCGCCCACGGCATCAAGGGCGAGCTCAGGGTGAAAACCTTCACCGGCGATCCAATGGCGCTGGCAGACTACGGGCCGCTCTACGCCAGGGACGGCCGTGCCTTCCAGATCACCGACATAAGGCCCGCCAACACCGTTGTCGTGGTGCGCTTCAAGGGCGTCAGCGACCGCAACGCGGCCGAAGCGCTCGCCGGCACGGAGCTGTTCGTCGACCGTTCGATGCTGCCGGACGATGGCGAGGCGGACGAATTCTACCATGCCGACCTGATCGGGCTGGAAATCCGGGATGATACCGGTGCTGCCATCGGCAAGGTCGTCGCGGTGCACAATTTCGGCGGCGGCGACATCCTCGATGTGACGCTCGCCGGGCGCAAGGGCGTGCTGATCCCGTTCACGCAGGCCGCCGTGCCTGCCGTGTCGATCGCCGAGGGGTTCGTCCGCGTCGACCCGGTGGCGGCCGGCCTGGTCGAGGACGAGGATGGCGAGGCGCCGCGCGAGGACGATTTCGATCCCAAGGGCCGGCCGCGCGGACCGCGTGACGCCGGGGGCAACCGGTGAGCTTTGCCGCGTCGGTGCTGACGCTCTATCCCGAGATGTTTCCGGGCGCGCTCGGCCTGTCGCTGGCCGGGCGGGCGCTGGAGGCGGGCACTTGGTCGCTTGATGCGATCCAGATCCGCGACTTCGCCACCGACCGCCACCGCACCGTCGACGACACGCCGGCCGGCGGCGGCGCCGGCATGGTGATGCGCGCCGATGTGCTGGCGAAGGCGATCGACCATGCCTCGCCGCCGGGAGATGCGCGCCCCCGCCTGCTGATGAGCCCGCGCGGCAAACCACTGACGCAGGCGCGCGTGCGCGAACTCGCCGCCGGGCCGGGCGTTGTCATCCTGTGTGGCCGCTTCGAAGGCGTCGACCAGCGGGTGATCGACGCGCGGGGCCTAGAGGAAGTCTCGGTCGGCGATTTCATCCTGTCGGGCGGCGAACCGGCAGCACTCGTGCTGCTCGACGCGGTGGTGCGGCTGTTGCCCGGCGTGATGGGCAATGCGGTCTCCGGCGAGGAAGAGAGTTTCGAGAACGGCCTGCTCGAACATCCGCATTACACGCGGCCGCAAGAGTTCGAGGGCAGGCCGATTCCGGACGTGCTGATCTCCGGAAATCACAAGAAGATCGCCGAATGGCGGCGGGACCAGTCAGAGCGGCTGACGAAGGAGAGGCGGCCCGATCTTTTGAGCGCTCAGCCCTTGGTGAAATAGTAAAAAGCCAGAAACAGGCCGACGGCGACGACGAAGCCGCGCACCGCGTTCTGCGGCACGCGCTTGGCGATCCAGACGCCGGCATAGCCGCCCAGCGCTCCGCCCGGGATCATGACGATCGCCTGCGGCCAGGCGACGACGCCGCCCGAGACGAAGACGACGATGGCGACTGCCGCGATGACCACGGCCAGCATGTTCTTCAGCGCGTTCAGCCGGTGGTAGTCGCCGGCCTGGGTCAGACCGAGCGTTGCCAGCATCATCACGCCCATGCCGGCGCCGAAGAAGCCGCCATAGATGGCGGTGATGAACTGCGCCAGCGAACCGGCGAGCGAGCCCACGGCCGCTTCGTGTCCGGCTTTCGGCGCCGGCTTCAGCCATGGTCCGGCGGCAAACAGCGCGGTCGCGCCCAAAAGCAGCCATGGCACCAATGCCCGAAAGGATGGATTGTCGAGCGCGAGCAGAATCAGCGCGCCGGCCATGGCGCCGATGGCGGAGATCAGGCAGAGCAGCAGCGCGCCGCGCCAGAAGTGCCTGATGTCGTCCCAGTAGGCGAGCGTCGACGTGATGTAGCCGGGAAATTGCGTTACCGAGGAGGTGGCGTTGGCGACGATCGGCGGCACGCCGATCAATGTCATGGCGCCAAAGGTGATGAAGGTGCCGCCGCCGGCGACCGCGTTGGCGGCGCCTGACAGAAAGCCCGCCAGGAAGAGCAGGATGGCGTCGAAGACTGACATGGAAGGCCGCCGTGAAGAACTGTGCTATTTCTGGCTTAGGAAGCTTGCCGGACCGGCGCAACCCGGCACGGAAGGATTACGATGGGGCCATGCCGGGAGCCATGCCGGCAAAAAATGCATGGCCAAGGCGTGACAAAGCGCCGAAATAGCTGTATGTGCCCGCCCGTACCGGCAAGAACAATCTTCCGGACCCGTCAACAATGACGGTGTAATCGCCCCTGCCCGATGTTTTAAAGACAAATGTCTTGGAGACAAAGGGCATAGCCGAGCGGTCAATGGAACTGCAAGGCAAGCGTAGGGCGCTCTGACTGTCGGAAGAACAAGAAGTGGATTTCAAGATGGATCTCATCCGTCAGCTCGAGGCCGAACAGGCCGCCAAGATCGAAGCCAAGCGCAAGCTCCCCGAATTCCAGCCCGGCGACACCGTGCGCGTCCAGGTCCGCGTGACCGAAGGCACCCGCACCCGCGTCCAGGCCTATGAGGGCGTCGTCATCGCCCGCGCCGGTTCCGGCTTCCAGGAAAATTTCACCGTCCGCAAGATCTCCTATGGCGAAGGCGTCGAGCGCGTGTTCCCGGTGTTCTCGCCGATGGTCGAAGGCGTCGAGATCGTGCGCCGCGGCAAGGTGCGCCGCGCCAAGCTCTATTACCTGCGCGACCGTCGCGGCAAGTCGGCCCGTATTTCGGAAAACACCGGCGTGCGCGCCCGCAAGCTCAACGATGAGGAGCGCGATGCGCTGAACGCCGAGAAGGCCCGCATCGAGGCCGAGAAGGTCGCCGCCGCCCAGGCGCTGGCCGCCGAGACGGCCGCCAAGGAAGCCGCCGAGAAGAAGGCGGCCGCCGAGGCCGAGGCAGCCAAGGCCGCCGCGGAAGCCACTCCGGCCGAATAAGGTTTCGGAAATCCATTCAAAAGGCGGCTTCGGCCGCCTTTTTCGTTTTGGCGAACAGCCAGGCATTCTACCGTGGTTCTTCGTGTTTACGGACACCTTGGCGATTGGCCGAGACATCTGTGTGTCGTCATCCACGGGCGAAGCAAGGAGCGAAGCGACGCGGCGCAGACCCGAGGATCCATGCCGCAACTTCTGAGCGCCGCTACGGTGCAGAGCTGGCTCCGGTGAGCGCGACCCCATCTGAACCGCTGTGCTAGGTTGACCGTCACGGCATGGATCCTAGGGTTTCCGCGACGTCGCTTCGCGACTGCTACACCCTAGGATGACGAAGTCTGGGATTCCCATCCTCTAAGATAGCGAAAAACACAGCGGCAGGGAGCTTGACGCCTGATTATATTGTGTACTAAATAATCGTGTACAAATTAACTGGAGGCTACGATATGGCACTCTACACCACACAGGCTCGCGTCACCGGCGGCCGCGCCGGCCATGGCGAGACCGCTGACGGTTTGCTCAAGGTCGACCTGGCGATGCCCAAGGAGCTCGGCGGGCCGGGCGGCGCCACCAATCCCGAGCAGCTCTTCGCCATCGGCTATGCCGCCTGCTTCGAAAGCGCCGTCCGCTTCGTCGCGCGCAAGCAGAAGCTGCCGCTCGCGGATGCCGCGGTAACCTCCACGGTCAGCCTGCTTCCCAATGGCGAGGGCTTCAGGCTCGGCGTCGCGTTGGCGGCGGAGACGAAAGGCCTTGATCAGGCGGCCGCGGAAGCGCTTGTATCGGCGGCGCATCAGATTTGCCCCTATTCGAACGCCATCAGGGGCAATGTCGAAGTGGCGCTTTCGGTAAAGGCGGTATGACGGCAAAGGTCGAAACGAAAGCCAGCGAAGTCCCGGCGGAAGCCGCCGGGGCGATCCCCGTGCCACGGCTCGATCAGCAGCTCTGCTTCGCGCTCTATTCGGCGAGCGGGCTGATGACTAAGCTCTACCGGCCGCTGCTCGATCCGCTTGGCCTGACCTATCCGCAATATCTGGTGATGCTGGCGCTGTGGGAACGCGCGCCGAGCACGGTGGGCGACCTTGGCGAGGCGCTCGGCCTGGATTCGGCGACGCTGACGCCGCTGCTCAAGCGGATGGAGGCGGGCGGGCTCGTCACCCGCCGGCGCGATGCCGCCGATGAGCGCCGGGTGCTGGTCGAGCCGACGGCCAAGGGCCAGGCCCTGCGCGCGAACATGAAGGATGTGCAGACCGCGCTCGATTGCGGCATGCCGCTGGAGCGGACCGAGCTCAAAACCCTACACGGCACGCTCACCCGCCTGGTCGCGGGATTGCGCGAAGCCACGATTGACCAAGATTGATCGCGGCAAGGACTGTCCTCAAAACCGCCTCCCAGAAGCACGGGAATCCACGTTGACGCGTAACGTCGCAGTGGACCCGTCTTGCAAGGCGCTTGCGGAAAGCTAAAGTCGGCGCTGGATTTTCCTGCCGCGCCAGCATCGCGCGGCCAATCATTTCGGGGGTGTGTCGTGACAAAATCAAAATTGCTGCTGGCCGGCCTGTTGGCTCTGGTCCTGGCGCCCGTTGCCGCCTTCGCGCAGGCGCTGCCCGATCTCGGCGGCAAGAAGGTGGTGGTGGTGACGGAAAACGCCTATCCGCCGCTGCAGTTCATCGATGCCAAGACCGGCAAACAGATCGGCTGGGAATATGACGCGATGAACGAGATCGCCAAGCGGCTCAATTTCAAGGTCGAGTACCAGAACACCTCCTGGGACGCGATGATCCAGGCGGTTTCCGACAACCAGTACAACATCGGCATGACCGGCATCACCATCAAGGACGACCGCAAGGAGAAGGTGGATTTCTCCGATCCCTACATGCGCTCGGAACAGTTCATGCTGGTGCGCGGCGATGAAAGCCGCTTCACCGACGCCAAGACCTTCGGCGCCTTCAAGGACGGACTGATCGGCGCGCAGGCAGGCACGACGCCGTTCTACACCGCCGTCTACAGCGTGCTCGACGGCAACGAGCAGAACCCGCGCATCAAACTGTTCGAGACGTTCGGGGCCACGGTACAGGCGCTGAAATCCGGCGACGTCGATGTCGTGCTGACCGACGGCACCGCCGGCAAGGGCTATGTCGACGCTTCGGCGGGCAAGCTGAAGCTGATCGGCGGCCCGCTCGGCACCGAGGATTTCGGCTTCATCTTCCCCAAGGGGTCGGACCTGGTGAAGCCGGTCAACGCCGCGATCGCCGCGCTCAAGGCGGATGGCACGCTGGATGCGCTGAACAAGAAGTGGTTCCTTGATTACAAGATGGGGCAGTGAGCCCATCTTGGTGCGCGCAGTGGATTTGCAGGAAATTGCGCTGACTCGGCGCGATTTCCTTTCCGGCGCCTTTTGATGCCATCCGCATCCACCACCAAACCCGAATTCCCCTGGTGGCTGGCCGTCGCCGCCATCCTTGCCTTGGCGGCGGCGCTGTTCATCGCCACCAGCGATCTCTACGCCCAGGTCTTCGCCACCGTCGCCAAGGGTATCGGCATCACCGTCTTCGTCACCGTCGTTGCCTTCGCCATGGCGTCGGTCATCGGTCTCGGCATCGCGCTGATGGGCCTGTCTGCTTCAACCTGGCTGCGGCAGATCGCGCGCTTCTATGTCGAGATCATCCGTGGCGTGCCGATCCTGGTGCTGCTGTTCTGGATCGCGTTTGCCGGCGCGCCGGCCTCCGTCGCGGCCTGGAACGCGCTGACCGCGCCGCTGCAGAATGCCGGCCTGTTCGGCGAGCTTCTGGTGCGCGACGTGTCGTTGCTGTGGCGCGCCATCATGGCGCTGACCATCGGCTATTCGGCCTTCATCTCGGAGGTCTTCCGGGCCGGCATCCAGTCGGTCGAGAAAGGCCAGATAGAGGCGGCGAAGGCTTTGGGGCTGAGTCGCGCGCAGCGCTTCCGGCTGGTCGTGTTCCCCCAGGCGATCCGCACCATTCTGCCGCCGCTCGGCAATGATTTCGTCGCCCTGGTCAAGGATTCCTCGCTGGTCTCGGTGCTCGGCGTCGCCGACATCACCCAGATGGGCAAGGTCTATGCGGCCGGCTCATTCCGCTTCTTCGAGACCTATTCGATAACGGCCTATATCTACCTCATCCTCACAGTCGGCCTTTCGCTGGCGCTCAGGGCGCTGGAGCGCCGTTTGCGCCGCCAGCACGAGGAATAGTTTTTCGGCAAGGACAGCGTTAGGCTCGGCTGCTGACCGGAGGAGGAGCTTGCCCATGAACATCGACAAGGCCAATGCGGCGCTGGATTCGGTCTACACCGCCGATACGCCCGAAACGCTGGCGCAGGCCTATGCCGCATGGGCGGCGACCTATGACAGCGAGACTGCCTCGCTCGGTTATCTCCTGCCGTTCCTGATCACCGCTTGGGTGGCGCGCCACGTGCCGGCGGGCGAGGGGCCGCTGCTCGACGCCGGCTGCGGCACCGGCCTGTCGGGACCTTCGTTGAAGGCGCTCGGCTACGGCGACATCGCCGGGCTGGATCTCTCGAACGACATGCTCAAGATCGCCGGCAGCCGCAACGCCTACAGCGAACTGAAGCAGGCGATGCTGGGCGGACCGCTGCCGTGGCCGGATGGGCATTTCCGAGCCTTCTTCTCGACCGGCGTCTTCACCATCAGCCATGCGCCGGCATCGAGCCTGCACGAACTGGTGCGCATCACGAAGAAGGGCGGCCACGCCATCTTCACCGTGCGCGACCAGGTGTTCGAGAGCGGCGGTTTTCAGGCTGTCTTCGACGAATTGGAGCAGGCAGGGAAATGGCGGGCGGTCGAGGCAAGCCCGTGGTTCCGCTGCTATGCGATTGCCGAGCCGGAGGCTCTGGTGAAGACGTTTGTGTTCGAGGTTCTGTGAATTATCTTCAATTGTTTCAAAAATACATTATTGTTCAATCCCGTTTAGGGGATTTAGACATGAAAATTAGAACCACTTCTGCACAGGTGGACTTGGAAGGCGAACATACCACTGTCGAAGGTATCTGCGTGACCTGCGGCCGCTCCGGACATGAGGTGGAAGTCTTTGGCACTGAATCAAATTCATATCGCCGCGCTGCTGTGATGCTGAAGGAAGAGTGTCCGCGCAGGGAAAAATTACTACGTAGTTGATGAGTAGCTGTCGCGGACCCGTATCACGTGTGCCGATTGCCGAAATCGGCAAAGATTGATATGAGCAGGCGCATGGAAGAGCTTTTTGGCGATCCGGCTTACAAGGGATTCGTGCTGCAGGACAGAAAACGCCTGCCGTCGCGCTTTTCCGCGCGCGTGTCCGGCGCCCTGACCAGCCGACTTCGCTGATCCCTGACGGCCGGCCGCGGGTTTGCGGCATCAGCTCTTTCCCATTCTCATATCGACGGATTTACGCACATGAGCGCACCGCGCACCCTCTACGACAAGATTTTCGACGACCATGTCGTCGACCGCCAGGACGACGGCACCTGCCTGCTCTATATCGACCGCCACCTCGTCCATGAAGTGACCAGCCCGCAGGCCTTCGAAGGCCTGCGCATGAGTGGCCGAAAAGTCCGCCATCCGGAAAAGACGCTGGCCGTGGTCGATCACAATGTCTCGACTTCGCCCGAGCGCAAGTTCGGCATCAAGAACGAGGAAAGCCGCATCCAGGTCGAGGCGCTGGCCAAGAACGCCAGGGATTTCGGCGTCGAGTATTATTCGGAGAACGATATCCGCCAGGGCATCGTCCACATCATCGGCCCCGAGCAGGGCTTTACGCTGCCCGGCATGACCATCGTCTGCGGCGACAGCCACACCTCCACCCATGGTGCTTTCGGCGCGCTGGCGCATGGCATCGGCACGTCCGAGGTCGAGCATGTGCTGGCGACGCAGACGCTGATCCAGCGCAAGGCCAAGAACATGCTGGTGCGCGTCGATGGCGTGCTGCCCGAAGGCGTCACCGCCAAGGACATCATCCTCGCCATCATCGGCGAGATCGGCACCGCCGGCGGCACCGGCTATGTCATCGAATATGCCGGCGAGGCGATCCGTGCGCTGTCGATGGAAGGCCGCATGACGATCTGCAACATGTCGATCGAGGGCGGTGCGCGCGCCGGCCTGATCGCGGCGGACGAGACCACCTTCGCCTATGTCAAGGACAAGCCGCGCGCGCCCAAGGGCGCTGCCTGGGACGCGGCGCTCGAATACTGGAAGACGCTGCGGACCGACGAAGGCGCGCATTTCGACAAGGTGATCGTGCTCGACGCGGCCAAGCTGCCGCCGATCGTCTCCTGGGGTTCCTCGCCCGAGGACGTCGTCTCCGTGCAAGGCATCGTGCCCAACCCGGAAGACATTCCAGACGAGAACAAGCGCACCTCCAAGCTGCGCGCGCTCGACTATATGGGCCTGACGCCGGGGACGAAAATCACCGACATCACGCTCGACCGCGTCTTCATCGGCTCCTGCACCAATGGCCGCATCGAGGATCTGCGCGCCGTCGCCAAGGTGGTCGAAGGCAAGACGGTCAGCCCGCATGTCGATGCCATGATCGTGCCGGGCTCCGGCCTGGTCAAGGAGCAGGCGGAAGCCGAGGGTCTCGACAAGATCTTCCGCGCCGCCGGGTTCGACTGGCGCGAGCCGGGCTGCTCGATGTGCCTTGCCATGAACGACGACCGGCTGAAGCCGCATGAACGCTGCGCCTCGACCTCGAACCGCAATTTCGAGGGCCGGCAGGGCTTCAAGGGCCGCACCCATCTGGTGTCGCCGGCGATGGCGGCGGCGGCGGCGATCGCCGGCCACTTCGTCGACATCCGCGACTGGAAGTAGGCCGTCCGATCCCGAGCGCATTCCAGGCCCCGGACCGCGTCGCTGTCCGGGGCCTTTCTTCATTCACGCGGCCGCATATGCGCCTTCGCTTAACCGCTTGTTTGGGCTTGCCCCCTATGGTCTTCCCCGACGTCAAACGAAGGGAAGTCACGGTCCTTTGGACACTGGCCTATTGATAGCGCTGCTCAATCCGACGATCGCGCTGGCGCTCGGCGCGGCGTTCCTCGTCCTGTGGTTCTATCAGCGCCATCGTCCCTACCTGGCGGTGCTGGCGCTCAGCTACTGCGTCTCGGCGCCGGGATTCCTGTTCCAGTATTTCACCTTGCCCATTGGCGTGGTGCTGACCAAGCTGGTGTCGAACATCTGCTTCTCCATCGCCGCCTGCTGCCTGTCCGGCGCCATCATCGCCCGCTATGGCAGGAAGGTGCCCGCAGTGGGAATCGCCGTTCTGGCGGGCGGCGGCCTTGCGGCCTTCGCGTGGTTCCTGTTCGTCACGCCGGATCTCACCTGGCGCATCCTGGCGATGAATTTCGGTTTCGGTGGCGTCAGCCTGCTCGTCGCCGCCGAACTGCGCCCGGTGCGCAACAATGGCCCGACAGAAATGATCCTGTTCGTGTTGTCGCTGCTGTCCAGCGTCAACTTCTTCGTGCGCACCCTGGTGGTGGTCATCGCGCACGGGCCCTTCGCCAGTTATGACGGCTTCTACGGCTCGTCCTATTGGACGACGGCGCTGTTGTCGCACGCGCTGCTGTCGCTGCTGATTGCGCTTTGCCTCTTCACCGCCGCCGCGCTCGACGTGATGAAGGCACTCAAGACGGAAACCCATACCGATCCGCTTTCGGGGCTGCTCAACCGCCGAGGTTTCGGGGAGCGCGCGGCCATGCTGCTGCAGCGTTGCGCCGTGGCCAAATTCCCGGTGGCGCTGGTGCTGGCCGACCTCGACCATTTCAAGGCCCTCAACGACGTGCACGGGCACGCCGCCGGCGACCGGGTGATCGCGGACTTCGCCGCCAAACTGCGCTCGGCCACGGGAGCACGAGGTGCCGCGGGCCGTATCGGCGGGGAGGAGTTCGCCGTGCTCCTGCCGCTGACCGATCTCGCCGCCGCGCGGCTGTTCGCCGAAGCGGTGCGCACGGTCTATTCGGCCGGCGGCGTCGACGGGCTTCCCGCCGGCACCAAGGTCACCGCCAGCTTCGGCGTGGCGGCCCGCAGCGGCGACGAGACGCTGGAACCCTTGATGCGCCGGGCCGACGAGGCGCTTTACAAGGCCAAGAAAAACGGTCGCGACAGCGTGCGCCTTTCCTACGAGCGACCGGAGACGGTGTTCGTGCCGGAGCCGGTCAAGGCCTGCTGACCACCACCTCCGCGCTTCGCGTTAACGTCTTTTTCGCCCGTCGATGTTTAGCTGTCGGCGGGGGTTTGAGGATCTATGAACGGCGCCAACTTCATCCTGTTGATCAACCTGTCGGTTGCCGGCCTGCTGGCGGCATCCTTCATGGCGGTCTCGTTCCATGATGCCGGCCGCGCCCCGGCGCGCTGGCTGGCGTCAGGCTATGTCCTGGGCATGGCCTACTTTGCCATCGAATTCAGCATTCCCGCCTTCAGCGACGCGCGGCTTCCGGTGGCTGCCGCCTTCGCCGTCTTCCTTGGCGCCACCATTGCCTTCAATGGCGGGCTTGCGCGAAAATATGGCGTGGCGCCGCCATGGACGCCGATGCTGTTCTTCCTGGCCGCCGCCACCTTCGCGGTCTATTTCGTGCAGGATCTGCCGCGCCAGTCGCTCACTCGCATGATGGCCTACCAGCTTCCCTACGCAGTCATGCAGTTCGTCGGCCTTGGCATCGTCTGGTCGTCGCGGCAAAGCCGTGGCCGGCTCGATCTGATCCTGATGGCGGTGCTTGCCGCCAGCGGCCTGCAGTTTGCCTCAAAGCCTTTCATCGCGCATGCGCTGGGCGGCTGGGGCGCCAATCCGCAGGCCTATCTGCAAAGCAGCTACGCGCTGGTGTCGCAGTCGCTCGGCACGGTCTTCGGGCTGGCGCTGGCGCTTCTCATTCTGGCCATCCTGGTCCGCGACATACTCGCCGAAGTGACATCGAAGTCGGAGATGGACACGCTGTCGGGCCTGCTCAACCGTGGCGGCTTCACGCGCCGAGCGGAGCTGGCCGTGCACGACGCCACGCGTTTGGGCATGCCGGTGGCGATGGTCATTGCCGATCTCGATCATTTCAAGACCATCAACGACAGTTTCGGCCATGCCTCCGGCGATCGGGTGATCGAGACCTTCGCCGGCCTGCTGCGAGAAGCGGCCGAGAGCCATCACGTGGTTGGCCGCATCGGTGGCGAGGAGTTTGCCGTTATCCTGTCAGGCGCCAATCTTGCAACCGCCCGGCTGTTCGCGGAAGGCACCCGCCACGCATTCGGCGCGTTGCCCATCAGCGGGCTGCCGGCCGACAGCCGCTGCACGTCGAGCTTCGGCATTGCCGAGCTTCACATCGGCGAGGGTTTCTCCGACCTGATGCGGCGTGCGGATGAAGCGCTCTATCTGGCAAAGAATGCCGGGCGCGACTGCGTGCGTGTCTCCACCGGGCCGGCCGATGGGCTGGCCGTGGTAAAAATCGGCCAGGCCCGTTTCAGCGGCAGGGGCTGAGCTGCGGCATCTCGCCATCGGAAAGGCCGTACATATAGGAGCGGCCCTTGACGAACACCGGCGGGCGATAGCAGTCGCCGTCGCCCGATATGTCGTCGGATTCGTTCTGGTAGATCACCTTGGGCTGGCCGGCGCTGGTGTAGTCGGACAGCTGCTTGGCCAGCTTGCCTTCGCCGACGATGATGCGCTTGTAGCCGGCGGCGCTGTCGATGACGAGATTGCCGAACGAATCGGCGTAGACGCGGTCATGGTGGCGCAAGCCGGCCTCGGCCGGCGCGGCCACCGCAACCGCAAGTGCCGTCAGCGTGACGGCCGCGAGGCTTGTCCGCACTGATTTGGCCCGCACTGATTTGGAACGCATGTCGCTCTCCCTTTGTCGGCGCGAGAGAGATCGCGCCCCGATCTGGTCCGAATCGGAAATTAACCCTTTCTTAACCTTTGTTAAGGGGAGGAGCGGTTCCGTGGCCGTTTCTTAATGAACATGGTTAATTTATAGGCGTCGCGTTCGAGTTGCCGCCGATATCCACAGCCGGCCGGCGTGGCCCGCTGGAATCCCGGGTGAACTTGATCTTGGCGCGCCGCGTGGCTAGCGTGCCCGGGCATGAGAGGGGCAGCACATGATATTTGGCCGAACGGTTCGGGAGTCGTTCGTTATTGCGCTGCTTCTCGCGGCCGGTGCCTGTGTGCCGCAAGACGGCGCGCCCAAGGCAGCGAGCACGGTGACACCCGTGGTGGCGCCTGCCGCCCCCGCCCAGCAACAGCCCGCGCCGCCGGCGACCAAGATCACCACGGACCTCACGGCGCCACGCTTCACCACGGGCACGGCCACCTATAGATGCGGCAATGGCGGCATGATCACCATCCAGAATCTCGGCACGTCGCTGCGTGTGGTGGGGGAGGAAGGCGCCACCGAGGAGTTCGCGGCGTCGCCGGCCAACCAGAGCAGCCGCTACCAGGCGGTGACGCATGACGCAATCGTGATCGACGGACGCGAGGCGCTGGTGATGAAGAGAGGGTCGACGCCGCAGACCTGCACCCGCTGACGCAAATCCCGACACGGCAGCGCCCCGGGCCAGACATGCTGCACTGCAGCGATATCGAGCCGGCTGCGGGTGTCCGGCCGCTAATCGATTGAAGCCGCATCCGGCCTTTTAGTCAGACTAAATTACGTTTTCGAAACGGTTTTCTGGCTTTGACGCGGTGCAAAAAGAGCATTAGAAACCGGCTGTCCGAAGTCGCAACCGGAAGCGGCAATGCCGCATTTCCACCTGAGGCGGGAGACGCCGAACTGGGGCAGCCATGAGCAAATCACCAGCCACCCAAGCCAGACGCGAAAGGCCGCTTTCGCCGCACCTGACGGTCTACCGGCCGCCGATCACCATGACGATGTCGATCATCCATCGCATCACGGGTGGCGCGCTCTATTTCGGCACGCTGCTGGTCGCCGTCTGGCTGATGGCGGCGGCGAGTTCGCAAGCCACGTTCGACTGGGTGAACTGGGCTTTCGGCACCTGGCTCGGCCGGCTCATCCTGTTCGGCTACACCTGGGCGCTGATGCATCACATGCTGGGTGGTGTCCGCCATCTGGTCTGGGACACCGGCGCCGGCCTGGAAAAACACACGGCCTCGAAGATCGCCTGGGCGACGCTTGCCGGCTCGGTCCTGCTCACACTCCTGATCTGGATCGCCGGCTATATGGCGCGGGGAGCCTGACCATGAGCACCGGAAAGACCGACATGCGTACGCCGCTCGGCAAGGTCCGCGGCCTGGGCTCGGCCCGCGAAGGCACCGGGCATTTCTGGCGCCAGCGCCTCACGGCGATCGCCAACATCCCGCTGACGCTGTTCTTCGTCGGCTTCCTCGTCGCGCTCAACGGCCATGGCTACGCGGAAGTGCGCGCGACGCTCGCCAATCCCTTCGTGGCCCTGGTGCTGGCGCTGATGCTCATCTCTGGGCTCTATCATATGCGGCTCGGCATGCAGGTGATCATCGAGGACTATCTGCATGGCGAGGGCATGAAGCTCGCGCTGATCGCACTCAACACCTTCTTTTCGATAGCGGTCGGCGTCGCTTCGCTCTTCGCCCTGCTCAAACTGGCATTCGGAGGCTGAAGTCTTGGCCCAGGACACGAAATCAGCCAACACGGCAGGCTACACCTTTGTCGACCACAAGTTCGACGTGGTCATCGTCGGCGCCGGGGGTGCCGGCCTGCGCGCCACGCTCGGCATGGCCGAACAGGGCCTGCGCACGGCCTGCATCACCAAAGTGTTCCCGACGCGCTCGCATACGGTCGCTGCGCAAGGCGGCATCGCCGCCTCGCTCGCCAATATGGGTCCGGACAACTGGCAGTGGCACCTCTTCGACACCGTCAAGGGGTCGGACTGGCTGGGCGACATCGACGCGCAGGAATACATGGTGCGCGAGGCGCCTGCGGCAGTCTACGAGCTCGAGCACTACGGTGTGCCGTTCTCGCGCACGGAAGAGGGCAAGATCTACCAGCGGCCCTTCGGCGGCATGATGATGAATTTCGGCGAAGGGCCGCCGGTGCAGCGCACCTGCGCGGCCGCCGACCGTACCGGTCATGCCATGCTGCACACGCTCTACGGCCAGTCACTGAAGAACAACGCGCAGTTCTTCATCGAATATTTCGCGCTCGACCTGATCACGGAGCCGGACGGCACCTGCACCGGCGTGGTGGCCTGGAACCTCGACGACGGCACCATCCACCGGTTCTCCGCCAAGATGGTGGTGCTGGCGACCGGCGGCTATGGCCGCGCCTATTTCTCCGCCACTTCGGCGCATACCTGCACCGGCGACGGCGGCGGCATGGCGGCGCGCGCGGGGCTTGCGCTGCAGGACATGGAGTTCGTGCAGTTCCATCCGACCGGCATCTACGGCGCCGGCTGCCTGATCACCGAGGGCGCGCGCGGCGAGGGCGGCTATCTCGTCAATTCCGAGGGTGAGCGCTTCATGGAGCGCTATGCGCCGTCGGCCAAGGACCTTGCCTCTCGCGACGTGGTCTCACGCTGCATGACGATGGAGATCCGCGAAGGCCGCGGCGTCGGGCCGAAGAAAGATCACATCTTCCTGCACCTCGACCATCTCGACCCGGCAGTGCTGCATGAGCGGCTGCCGGGCATCTCGGAATCGGCCAAGATCTTCGCCGGCGTCGACCTGACCAAGGAGCCGATCCCGGTGCTGCCGACGGTGCATTACAATATGGGCGGCGTGCCGACCAATTACTGGGGCGAGGTGCTCAACCCGACCGCCGAAAATCCAGACCGGGTCTCGCCCGGCCTGATGGCGGTCGGCGAGGCCGCCTGCGCATCCGTGCACGGCGCCAACCGGCTGGGCTCGAATTCGCTGATCGATCTGGTCGTCTTCGGCCGTGCCGCGGCGATCCGCGCCGGCGAGGTGATCGACCGCAATTCGCCCATCCCTTCGCCCAACGCGGCCTCGGTCGAGAAGATCATGGACCGCTTCGACAGGCTGCGTCATGCCAACGGCTCAACGCCGACGGCGGTGCTGCGCGAGAAGATGCAACGCGCCATGCAGGAGGACGCTGCGGTGTTCCGCACGCAGGAATCGCTCGAAAAAGGCTGCAAGCGCGTTTCCGAGATCTGGGGCGAGCTCAAGGACATCAAGGTCACCGACCGCTCGATGATCTGGAATTCGGACCTGGTCGAGACGCTGGAGCTGGAAAACCTGATGGCCAACGCCATCACCACCGTCTATGGCGCCGAAGCGCGCAAGGAGAGCCGCGGCGCGCATGCGCGGGAAGATTTTTCCGCCCGTGACGATGCCAACTGGCGCAAGCACACGCTTGCCCATCTGAGCGAGGACGGCAATGTCACGCTGACCTACCGGCCGGTGCACACCGAGCCGCTGGTGGCCGAAAAGGACGGCGGCATCAGTCTCGCCAAGATCGCGCCGAAGGCGCGAGTGTACTGACAATGGCTACGGCGGCGGGATATTCCGGTACGCCCCTTCCGGCCAAGCTCGGCCTGAAGGACGGCATGATTGCCGCCTTCATCGCGCTGCCGAGGGAACTCGAGAGCCTCACAGGGGCCGTTGATTTCGCCGAGGTCGACCGGCTGGCCGAATGGTCCGACATTTCGGGCGCAACCCTGAAATACGATGCCGTCCACGCCTTCACCAGACAGCGCGCCGAGATCGAGGATCGCCTCGGCGCCGTCGAAGCGGCGATCAAGCGCGATGGCATGGTCTGGGTGTCCTGGCCAAAGAAGGCCTCGAAGGTGGTCACCGACGTCACCGAGGGCGTTGTCCGCGCTGAAGCGCTCAAGCTCGACCTTGTCGACGTCAAGGTCGCCGCCGTGAATGAAATCTGGTCCGGGCTGAAGCTCGTCATCCGAAAGGACCTGAGGTAATGGTCGAACTCACGCTTCCCAAGAATTCCAAGGTCCAGCAGGGCAAGACCTGGCCGAAGCCGGAAGGCGCGACCAATCTGCGCGAATACCGCATCTACCGCTGGTCGCCGGACGATGACGAGAACCCGCGCATGGACACCTATTTCGTCGACACGGACGATTGCGGGCCGATGGTGCTCGACGCGCTGCTCTACATCAAGAACAAGATCGACCCGACGCTGGCCTTGCGCCGCTCCTGCCGCGAAGGCATTTGCGGCTCCTGCGCCATGAACATCGACGGCTCGAACACGCTCGCCTGCACCAAGGGCTGTGACGACATTTCCGGCGCCGTCAAGGTCTACCCGCTGCCGCATATGCAGGTGGTCAAGGACCTGGTGCCGGACCTCACCAATTTCTATGCCCAGCACGCCTCGATCGAGCCGTGGCTGAAGACGGTGTCGCCGACGCCAGCCAAGGAATGGCTGCAGAGCCATGAGGACCGCGAGAAGCTCGACGGGCTTTACGAGTGCATCCTGTGTGCCTGCTGCTCGACGTCCTGCCCGAGCTACTGGTGGAACGGCGACCGCTATCTCGGCCCGGCGACGCTGCTGCAGGCCTATCGCTGGCTGATCGACAGCCGCGACGAGGCCAAGGGCGAACGGCTCGACAATCTCGAAGACCCGTTCCGGCTCTACCGCTGCCATACCATCATGAACTGCGCGCAGACCTGCCCGAAGGGGCTGAACCCCGCCAAGGCGATCGCCGAGATCAAGAAGATGATGGTGGAGAGACGGGTTTAGGCCTTCGCTTGCGGCAATCTCCAACGCAGCGATCCTTCGCGCCCCCCTTTGTCCTGCCGGACATCTCCCCCACGGATGGGGAGATTGGCCGTCATCCTGGCTTTGGCCAATCTCAAGGTTGAAAGATCGGGCGCCGTCGGCGAAGCTGCCGATCCCCCCATGGGGGGAGATGTCCGGCAGGACAGAGAGGGGCGCTGTCCCGCGAGCGTCAGAAAGGATAGCAGCCCAATGACTGACCTTCCCATCCTCTCTCCCGTCGAAGCGCGCGTGCTTGGCTGCCTGATCGAGAAGAAGGAGCTGACGCCGGACGTCTATCCGCTGACGCTCAATGCGGCACTTGCCGCGGCCAACCAGAAGACGGCGCGTGAGCCTGTCATGGCGCTGGAACAGACAGAGGTGCACCGGGCGCTGAAGCTGCTTGAGCAGAAAGGGCTGGTGCGGCAGATGTTCGGCTCGCGCGTCGAGCGCTACGAGCACCAGATGGCGCAGCGCTTTTCACTGACCACGCCGCAGACCGCCTTGCTTGGCCTGCTCTTGCTGCGCGGACCGCAGACGGCGCATGAACTGCTGGCGCGAGCCGAGCGCATGGCACGGTTTTCGTCGATCGAGGATCTGCGCGGAGAACTCGACATGCTGATCGGCCGCCGGCCGCCGTTGGTGCAGGAAATTCCGCGCGGGCCGGGCCAGCGCGAGGACCGCTATGTGCATCTGCTCGCCGGCCCGGTGGACGTCGCCGCGCTATCGGCGCAACGGAGTGTGACGGCGATGCCTGCCTCCGACCTGGAAGCGCGGTTGGAGGCGCTGGAGCAGGAAGTCGCGGCACTACGCGCGCGGCTTGATGCGCTGGGCGCTTAGCCCTCTTCTCTGATTAACGTGCCCGGCGCGACCATGCGCGCCGGATTTCACACGGGATGCCGCAATCTCAGCCCAGCCTGGCGTCGAGCGAAACCTTGATGGCGCCGAGCGCCTTGGAGACCGGGCATTCGGCCTTGGCCTTCTCGGCCAGTTCCTTGAACTTCGCAGCATCGATGCCGGGCACCTTGCCGACCAGCGTGATCGCGCTGCCGGTAATGCCAGTGCCCGGAACCAGCGTTACCACCGCCTTGGCGTCGAGCTCGGCCGCCGGCGTGCCGTTCTCGGCCAGGAAATGCGAGAGCTGCATGGCGTAGCAGCCGGCATGGGCCGCGGCGATCAACTCTTCCGGATTGGTGCCGGACTTGCCGCTTTCGTCCTCGAAGCGCGCCTTGAACGAATAGGGCGTACCCTTCAGGGTTCCGCTCTGCGTGTCGAGCGTGCCCTTGCCTTCTTTCAGATTGCCTTTCCAGACGGCGTTTGCGGTGCGGTCCATGGAGTCCTCCTGGGTTGTCGTGAACTTGTCCTGGGTGAGTCAGCTTCAGGCCAACTATAGCGCGGGCGTGCGCGAAGACCACTGCGCTGTTTGCACCACGGCGCGATGACGGCCCCCTTCTTCCGGGAAAAAATATGCATGCAAAAATGTCGGCTTCCATCCGGGCCGACCGTCCTGCGGGCGGCCACGGGAATTGTGGCCGGATGGAGGTTCACATGGACAATCTGTTTTTCGCGCTGTGGAAGAGGCCGGGCCGCGGGCCGGAGCGAGAGGAAGACTTCTGGCTGGACCGGCCGGCGTCCGGCTTCGGCAGGCTGCTGGCCGCTGTTGCCATTATTGTGGTCGCGGCATGCGTTCTCGATCATGCGGCGGCGGTCGACCGCAAGGCTGACATGGTTGTCGCCGCATCCTATGGTTTGGCGCAGGAAGGGAGCTTGAAATGAAATATGTCTGTCTGGTCTATGGTGAGGAAAAAGATCTTTATGCACTTACCGCCGAAAGGTCGGCCAAACTCGACGCCGACTCGCTGGCCTACGACAGGTCATTGGATCAACAAGGCAAGCTGATCGTCGCGCAGGCACTGCAATCGGTGACGACAGCCAAGACCGTGCGCCGTCGCACGGGCAAGCGATTGATCATCGATGGGCCCTTCGCCGAAACCAAGGAGCAGTTGCTTGGCTTCGTCATGGTCGAGGCCGAAAATCTCGACGAGGCGCTGGACATTGCCGCCGGCATTCCGCTGGCCGAAATCGGCACGATCGAGGTTCGGGCCGTCTACGACATACCGGGGTCATAGGCGCCCCCCCGGCTTCGATGGCGCGAACCGGCGTGTTTACCCGCCTAAGCTTCACCAGCCACGAATTGTTTTTTCTTCGTTAGAGGCAACTCTTGCGTGTTGAAGCAACGCGACAGTTCTCCTATCGTCGCCGGGATTTTCGGGGGATTTGGACATGCCTTTCCTGATTGCTGTCCTTGGCGTGCTCGGCGCGGCGGCGTTCTGGTGGTACCGGATGAAGGCGATGAACGACGCCGCGCGCGAGGTCGCCGACGTCGTCGGGCGCGTGCAAGGCAACATCAGGCGCAAGAAACTGCGCAAGCAGGCCGCGCTCTCGCCGCTGACGGCGATCGACGACCCGGTTGTGGCCGCCGCGACGCTGATCACCGCGATGGTTTCGGAGGATGGCCCGGTTCTGCCGCAGCGCGAGGCAGTCATTCGCGAGGTGATTTCGCAGATCGCGGCCGGCCAGAAGAAGACCGACGAGGCGGTTGTCTATGCCAAGTGGGCTGCCTCGCAAATAGACGACACCACCATTGTCATCGACAAGCTAGCCCCCTTCTTGCGCGAACGCCTCGACCCGAGCGAACGGGACGATCTGCTGCAGATGCTGAACCGGGTTGCTCAGGGCGGAGAGCAGGGCCTGAAGATACCGGACCAGCGCATGCTGCGGCTGCGCCAGAAGCTCGGTTTTGAAGTGAACTAGGACCCTGGGGTCCATCGGCAGTCGCGGACCTTGGTGATTGATGACGAAGCTGGGCAGGTTCAGATTGCTTCGCCCTTCAGCAGCCTTGGCGTACCGGCGGAAAGGCCCGATGCCTGGCGGATGAAGAACTCCTTCAGCCGCGGCATGCGTTCGACGAGGCCGAGGCCGATGTCGCGGACGGTGCGCAGCGGGGTGATGTCGTTGGAAAACAGCCGGTTCAGCACATCCGTCGTGACACCCATCTGCACCGTGTCGAAGCGGCGCCATTGCTGGTAGCGTTCCAGCACGTCTAGAGCGCCGATGTCCTGGCCGAGCCGGTCGGCTTCGACGATCACCTCGGCAAGTGCGGCCACATCCTTGAAGCCGAGATTGAGGCCCTGGCCTGCGATCGGATGGATGCCGTGGGCGGCGTCGCCGGCAAGTGCGACGCGCGGCGCGACGAAGGCGCGCGCGATGGTGAGGCCGAGCGGCCAAGCGCGCGGCTTGTCGGCGACGCGGATTTCTCCCAGCTTGAGGCCGAAGCGCTGTTCGAGTTCATGCTCGAAGACGAGATCGTCGCCTTCCACGAGCATTTTGGCGTCTTCAGTCCGTTCGACCCAGACGATCGATGAACGATTGGTGCCGTCCTCGTCGGGTTTCAGCGGCAGCGTGGCGAAGGGGCCGGCGGGCAGGAAATGCTCTTCGGCGCGACCATTGTGCGGCCGCTCGTGAGCGACGGTGCAGACGATGCCGGACTGGCCGTATTCCCACTTGACCGTCTTGATGCCGGCCATGTCGCGCAGTTTCGAATTGACACCGTCGGCGGCAACCAGCAGCCGCGCCGGCAACGTGGCGCCGTCGGCCAGGTGCACCGTGATGCCGGCGCCATTGGTCTCAAATTGCACCGCCACGCCTTCGATGATGTCGATGCCGAGCTTTTCGGCTTTGGCCCGCAAGGCGCCGTTCAACGCCCTGTTGGCGACCATGTGCGCGAAGGGTTCGCCCGGCGCCACCTCGCCGCCGAAGGTCAGGAAGACCGGGCGCACCGGATCGGCGCTGCGTGAATCGGTGATGATCATCTCGGTGATCGCCTGCGCCCGCGATGCGATTTCGGCCCAGACGCCGAGCTGGTCGAGCATGCGGCACGCGGCCGCGGCGATGGCCGAGGCGCGGCCATCCCTTTGCCAGGATCCGGCGGGCGCCGCATCGACCAGCGCCACGGCGAGGCCCGGCCGTGCCTGCTTCAGCGAGACGGCGGCGGCCAGGCCGACATAGCCGGCACCGGCGACGAGAACATCGAGCCCGGATCTGGTCTTGGCGTCGGCCTTGCCTTCCATTGTCCTGGCTCCTTCTCTCGGCGACCCTTTGCGCGCGCCGCCCGGGGGCTCGCGCCCTTGACGGCTCGTTCTTCCTGTCGGAAACCGCCATAGCAATTTTGCGGCGAGGTCACAAAACATGACGGCGGCGATCGACGAGCTTCTGCGCATTCTCGACCTCGAGAGGCTGGAACACAATCTGTATCGTGGTCGCAGCCCCCAGGTGGAGTGGCAGCGCGTGTTCGGCGGCCAGACCATCGCCCAGGCGCTGGTGGCGGCGCAGCGCACGGTGGAGCCGGACCGGTTCGTGCATTCGCTGCACGGCTATTTCATGCGCCCGGGCGACATCAAGGTGCCGATCATCTACGAGGTCGACCGCATCCGCGACGGCGGTTCCTTCACCACGCGGCGCGTGCTGGCGATCCAGCACGGACAGGCGATCTTTTCGCTGGAGGCTTCGTTCCAGGTCGACGAGAAAGGGCTCGAGCATCAGTTCGCGCTGCCCGACGACGTGCCGCCGCCGGAAGGGCTGAAGACGCAGCGCCAGCTGCTCGAAACTGCCGACCGGGTGCCGGAAGCGGTGCGCCGTTTCTGGGCGCGCGAGCGGCCGCTGGAACTGAGACCCGTCAATCTCCAGCACTATGAAAGCCGCGACAAGCTGCCGCCCCGGCAGAATGTCTGGATCCGCCTTGCCGGTCCCGTCCCCGACGACCGCGCGCTGCAGTCGGTGCTGCTCGCCTATCTTTCCGACATGACGTTGCTCGACACCTCGACCTTCGCGCATGGGCGCGGCCTGTTCGATCCCGACATCCAGGCCGCCAGCCTCGACCATTCGATGTGGTTCCACCGGCCGCATTCGCTCGATGGCTGGCTGCTCTATGCACAGGACAGTCCCTCGAGCTCGGGATCGCGCGGTTTCAGCCGCGGTACGCTCTATGCCCGTGACGGCACGCTGATTGCCTCGATGGCACAGGAAGGCCTGATCCGGCTCAAGCGTTGAGCACTTTGCGGGTCTTGTTTGAGCATGATCTTTTCTCCGAAACCCAGCCTCGCCTTTTCGGGGTCACTCCCAAAGCCGGCAAAATAGGCAATTTCGAAAAATTGCATAATTTTTGAGCATATGATGCACCGCAGGCGCCAGCACCTGCCGGTTCCGGCCACTCCATTCCCTTTGTTTACAACAGGTTAATACCCTGCTTCGGCACTTGGCACGGAGCTTGAATCCTTGGGGGCACTCTCCGGCTCCTCGGGATCGGTGAAGGTGTGCAAACGCGGGGGACCGCAACAGCAAAGGGTGAAACCTTATGAAAATCGTGATGGCAATCATCAAGCCGTTCAAGCTGGACGAGGTGCGCGAGGCGCTCACCGCCGTCGGCATCCAGGGCCTGACCGTCACCGAAGTCAAAGGCTACGGGCGTCAGAAGGGACATACGGAAATCTATCGCGGGGCGGAATACGCGGTCTCCTTCCTGCCGAAGATCAAGATCGAAGTCGCGGTTGCGGCCGACATGGTCGACAAGGCCGTCGAAGCCATCACCGCCGCAGCCAAGACCGGTCAGATCGGCGACGGCAAGATCTTCGTTTTCGGCATCGACCAGGCGGTGCGCATCCGCACCGGCGAAACAGACACCGACGCACTCTGAGCGGCGAACACGTATTCCAATGGAGAGTTCAATGAATATTCCTTCCACCTTGAAGACGACGGGACGGGCGGCCCTGCTGGGCTCGCTCGCTCTCGCAGCGTTGGGCAGCGTCGCCGCCTTCGCGCAGGAAGCCGCACCCGCTGCGGCGGCTGCCGCGCCGGCTGCCGCTCCGACCCCGGTGCTCGATACCGGCAACACCGCCTGGATGCTGACCTCGACGGCGCTGGTGCTGATGATGACCATCCCGGGCCTGGCGCTGTTCTACGGCGGCATGGTGCGCAAGAAGAACGTGCTTGCCACCATCATGCAGAGCTTCGCCATCACCTGCCTGGTGACGGTGCTGTGGTTCATGTTCGGCTATTCGCTGGCCTTCTCCGACGGCGGCGGCATGAATGCCTATCTCGGCGGCACCTCGAAATTCTTCCACCACGGCATCACCACCGCGAGCCTGTGGCTGCCGGGTGTGGCCAACATCCCTGAATTCGTCTTCTCGATGTTCCAGATGACCTTCGCCATCATCACGCCGGCGCTGATTGCCGGCGCCTTCGCCGAACGCTTCAAGTTCTCGGCACTGCTGATCTTCATGGCGCTGTGGCTGCTGGTCGTCTACGTGCCGATCGCGCATTGGGTCTGGGGTGGCGGTTTCCTCGGTACGGCTGGCGTTCTCGACTTCGCCGGCGGCACGGTCGTCCACATCAATGCCGGTGTGGCGGGCCTCGTCTGCGCGCTGGTGCTCGGCAAGCGCGAAGGCTATGGCACCACCAACATGGCACCGCACAACCTTGTCTATTCGGTCATCGGCGCATCGCTGCTGTGGGTCGGCTGGTTCGGCTTCAACGCCGGTTCGGAACTGGCGGCCGACGGCCTTGCCGGTGCCGCCATGCTCAACACCCAGGTCGCCACAGCCGCCGCGGCTCTGGCCTGGATGTTCGCCGAATGGATCATCGCCAAGAAGCCTTCCGTGCTCGGCATCATCTCGGGCGCCGTCGCCGGCCTCGTCGCGGTGACGCCGGCTTCCGGTTTCGTCAATCCGACCGGCGCCTTCATCGTCGGCATCGTCGCCGGCGTCGTCTGCTACCTCTCGGCGGTCAAGGTGAAGCACATGTTCGGCTATGACGACTCGCTCGATGCCTTCGGCGTGCATGGCGTCGGCGGCGTGATCGGCGCCTTGCTGACCGGCGTGCTCGCCGACCCGGCGATCAACAGCCTCTCGTCGGGCGCTTCGCTCGGCAAGCAGATCTACGGTGTCGCCGTCACCATTATTTGGACGGCGGTTGCCACCTTCGTCATCCTCTACGTCGTCAAGGCGCTGGTCGGCCTGCGTCCCACCACCCAGGAAGAGGTCGAAGGCCTCGACATTTCCCAGCATGGCGAAGTGGTGCCGTAAGGCATCCTTGCCACGGGGCCGGCGGAACCCTCCTCCCGCCGGCCCCATACCTCCAGGCACTTCCGGAAAACCGCAAAGGCACTTTTCCTGGAATTGCTGGAGTTCTTTGTTTTTACGCAATTCCGGACGGAAAACCGCGAAAGCACTTTTCCTGGAACTGCTCGCGTTCTTTGTTTTTACGCAATTCCGGACGGAAAACCGCAAAAGCACTTTTCCTGGAATTGCTGAAAAGCATCCCGTCGTGACGTCCTCGAAAGGGACTCACGCCTTGAGGCCCGGATCGCTCCGGGCCTCTTTTTTTGGCAAATTCTTCTTTCTGGTGGAGATCAACTTCGCGCAATCACGTTCGCGTGAAGGAGATTTTCGAGGAAACATCGACCGCCCTGTCTCCGAACTGTGGAGGCGCCCGTCGTTCTGACGCTCGTGTTTCGAAACATAGGGAAGGAATTTGCTCATGAACCTCAAGGATATCTGCCTCGGGGCACTCGCGCTTTCCATGGTCAGCGGCTTTGCATTTGCCGGCGCACTGGACGAGCCGGACAACATGGCGCCGTTCTTCACCGATTCCAGCATGAAAACCATGAAGCCGATGGAGGAATTCAAGGCAGCTTTCATGGCCATGCCGAAGGAGAAGCAGGACGCCATGATGAAGGAATGCCAGGACGCGGCGATGAGCAAGCCGCACGCCGAGTTCTGCGCCAATGTGAAGATGCTCGGCGGCGCCAACAAGTAAACGCACGGCCGACCCGACCAATGGATGGCGGGCCGAAGCGCCCGCCATTTTCATGTAACGCGAGCGCTGGAGGTGTCGATGTCGAAAGGACGATCGCCGCAGCCTTATAGTTAATGCGCCCTTAACCTTCCCACGCCTAGTCTGGCATCCGAATCTGCCGGAGTGCGTCATGCGCTCGGGCCAGGCAATCACTGACGGGGAAGAGCATGCGTTCAGGGGCTTCAGCACCGCTCGCGCTGACCGATACCGGGGGCGGCATCCAGGCATTCGCGCGGCGCCAGGTCGGCCGGCTGGTCGGCGCCGGCCTGTTCGCGTTCACCGCCTTCGCCGTCGCAAGCCTCGCGACCTGGAACGTCGCCGACCCGAGCTTCTCGCACGCCACCGCCAACACCGTCACCAACGCCATGGGCTATGCCGGCGCGGTCTTCTCCGACCTTGCGATGCAGTTCTTCGGCCTTGCCGCGGTTGCCGCGCTGGTTCCGGCCGTCGTCTGGGGCTATCTGCTGTTTTCGGCGCGCGGCGTCGACCGGCTGCCCAAGCGCGGGCTGTTCTGGTTCGGTTTTGCGCTGCTCGCCGCCGCGATCGCGGGCTGCGTGGTTCCGCCCAAGACCTGGCCGCTGCCTACCGGCCTCGGCGGCGTCTTCGGCGACATGGTGCTCAAGATTCCCGGCGTCCTCATCGGCGGCTATCCGACCGGACTGGTCGCCAGCGTGCTCGCCATATTGCTGGCTGCACCGGCGCTCTGGCTGTTCGCCTATGGCGCGGCGCTGATCGGGCGCAAGAACGGCTTCGCCGTGATGGAAGAACCGGCCGCGGCGGACCCGCGCGAGGACGAGCTTCTCTTCGACAATGACGAGGACGAGGGTGACGAGGGCATATTGGCGCTCGGCGCCATCACCCATTGGTGGCTGTCGTTGCGCGCGTGGATGCATCGCCGCGCGGTGCGCCGCAGGCAGGAGCGCGATGAGTTCGAGCCGGAGATGGAGCCACGCGCCAGTGCTTGGCGACGTGCCGCCGAACGGGTCGAGTCGGCCGAGTTCGCCGAATCCCGCATGAGCCAGGACGGCCGCGCCCGTGTCGAACCGGAATTCTTCGCCGCCATGGTGAACGACCGCGGCGTCTCCGTCGATCCGGCCGACGACGATGTCTTCGGCCGCGACGACGAGGACATGGATTTCGACGACGAGCCCGTCGCCCAGCGGCGTGCCCCCACTGCCAAGGTCCAGCAATTCCGTTCCGATGCCGCCACCCGGGTCGAGGCGCCGGCGGCGCGACCCGTGCCTGGCGCCCGCGTCCAGCGCGAGGCGCAGACCTCGCTGATCGGTTCGGACACGTTCGAAATGCCGTCGCTGCATTTCCTGTCCGAACCCAAGAACGTCGCGCGCGACCCAAGTCTTTCCAAGGACGCGCTGGAACAGAACGCGCGCCTGCTCGAAGGCGTGCTGGAGGATTTCGGCGTCAAGGGCGAGATCATCGCCGTTCGCCCGGGTCCGGTCGTCACCCTTTATGAGCTCGAACCCGCACCGGGCATCAAGTCGTCGCGCGTCATCGGCCTTTCCGACGACATCGCCCGCTCGATGAGCGCGATTGCGTGCCGCGTCGCCGTGGTACCCGGCCGCAACGCCATCGGCATCGAACTGCCAAACGCCAAGCGCGAGACGGTTTATCTCAGGGAGATCATGGCCAGCCGCGATTTCGAGACCACCAAGGCCAAGCTGGCGCTGGCGCTGGGCAAGACCATCAACGGCGAGGCCGTCATCGTCGACATCGCCAAGATGCCGCACGTGCTGGTCGCCGGCACCACCGGTTCGGGCAAGTCGGTCGCCATCAACACGATGATCCTGTCGCTGCTCTACCGGCTCACGCCGCAGGAATGCCGGCTGATCATGATCGATCCGAAGATGCTCGAACTCTCCGTCTATGACGGCATTCCGCATCTTTTGACGCCGGTCGTGACCGATCCGAAGAAGGCCGTGGTGGCGCTGAAATGGACCGTGCGCGAGATGGAGGACCGCTACCGCAAGATGTCCAAGGTCGGCGTGCGCAACATCGACGGTTTCAACGCCCGCGTCCAACAGGCCGAGAAGAAGGGCGAAAAGATCTCGCGCACGGTACAGACCGGCTTCGACCGCCAGACCGGCGAGGCGATCTACGAGACCGAGAATCTCGATCTCGAGCCGATGCCCTATATCGTTGTCATCATCGACGAAATGGCCGACCTGATGATGGTCGCCGGCAAGGACATCGAAGGCGCCGTCCAGCGCCTGGCGCAGATGGCGCGCGCCGCCGGCATCCATGTCATCATGGCGACGCAACGTCCCTCGGTCGATGTCATCACCGGCACCATCAAGGCCAATTTCCCGACCCGCATCTCCTTCCAGGTGACGTCGAAGATCGACAGCCGCACCATTTTGGGCGAGCAGGGCGCCGAGCAGCTGCTCGGCATGGGCGACATGCTCTACATGGCCGGTGGCGGCCGCATCCAGCGCGTGCACGGGCCGTTCGTCTCCGATGACGAGGTCGAGAAGATCGTCGGGCACCTGAAGCTGCAGGGCGTGCCGGAATATCTCGACGCCATCACCGAGGATGACGGCGAGGACGACGACGAGCCGTCCGGAAAGGGCGGTTCCGGTGGCGGAAGCGGTGGCAATTTCGAGGATTCCGACGATCCCTACGATCAAGCGGTCTCGGTGGTGCTGCGAGACGGCAAGGCCTCGACCAGCTACATCCAGCGGCGTCTGGGCATCGGCTATAACAGGGCCGCCTCGATCATCGAGAAGATGGAAAAGGAAGGCATTGTCGGCCCGGCCAACCATGCCGGAAAACGCGAAATCCTGGTGCCGACCGAAGACGACAAATTCTAGCTGGTGGGAGTTCGCGGCAACTTTGAACCTGCTGGCGCGTTCAAGCGATTGAGCAGCGATCGCCTCGCCAAACTTCAGCCCAACTGGGGGTTCACGACAGCGACCAAATCAGGAATCAAACGAGAGTGACCGATATGAAAAACGATCTTTCAGCGCTCAGCGATCTTGCCCCGACACGCCGCCAGTTGCTTGGCCTCGGTCTTGTGTTCGCCGGTGCCGCCGCCCTCAACGTGGTGCCCGGATTCGAGCTGCTGGCTTCGGCGCAGGCGGCCGCGCCTCCGGCGGCGCAAAAGATCGCCGACCATTTCTCAGCGGTCAAATCGATGAGCGGCGAATTCGTCCAGTTCGGCCCCAAAGGCGAGCAGACCGGCGGCAAATTCTTCCTGGAACGGCCGGGCAAGATCCGCTTCAATTATGACGGAGCTTCGAATTTCCGGGTGATTTCCGACGGCAGATCAGTTGCCATCCTCAACAAGAAACTGAACACGTCGGACCTTTATCCGCTATCAAAGACGCCGCTGAAGCTGCTGCTCGACGACCGCATCGACCTCTCCGGCGACCGCGTCAAGAGCGTCAAGGAAGAGGACGACCTCACCACCATCCAACTCTCCGACAGGTCGGTTTTCGGCAATGCGCGAATCACCATGATGTTCGACCCGAAAACCTACGACCTGCGGCAGTGGACGATTACCGACGCGCAGGGCAAGGACACGACGGTGATGATCTTCAACACCAAGGAAGGCGTCAGTTTCGCGCCGGACACCTTCGCCATCGACTATACGGCCAATCGCGAGCTGAACACGAAAACCAGGTAGGTTTCGTCGCCTCGCTTGTCTTTCCGGCGTGCGGCTGGCAGTAGTTCGGCGATCTCTCGCCGGACTCCTCCGCATGCCCTTTTCGATCGCGACCTGGAACATCAACTCCGTGCGCCTGCGCATGCCGATCATCGAACGCCTGCTCGATGAGTATGCGCCCGATGTGCTTTGCCTGCAGGAAACCAAGGTCCCGGACGAGCTCTTTCCCGAAAAAGCCTTTCGCAAGGTCGGCTATCCCTACATCGCCTTCCATGGCCAGAAGGGCTATCACGGCGTGGCGACGGTGGCGCGGCGGCCGATCGAGGTCGTCGAAAGGCGCCGCTTCTGCGATATCGAGGACAGCCGGCATCTGTCGGTGACGGTGCGGGCCGGCGGCAAGACAATCCTGCTGCACAATTTCTACGTTCCCGCGGGCGGCGACGAACCGGATCCCGAGATCAACAGGAAGTTCAGGCACAAGCTCGATTTCGTCGCCGAGATGAATGCCATCCGGGCCGAGCATGACGAGGTGTCGGCCTCGGTGCTGGTCGGAGACCTCAATATCGCGCCGCTGGAGCATGATGTCTGGTCGCACAAGCAATTGCTCAACGTGGTCAGCCACACGCCGGTCGAGACCGAAAACTTCGAGGCGATGCGGCTGGCCGGCGGCTGGGTCGACCTGATGCGGCTCAACGTGCCATCGGAACAGAAGCTCTACACCTGGTGGAGCTATCGTGCGCAGGATTGGGAGGCGTCCAATCGCGGCCGACGGCTCGACCATGTCTGGTCGTCGCCAAACCTGGTGCCTGATTTTGCCGGCTATGAGATCCTCCGGCAGGCACGTGGCTGGGACCGGCCTTCGGACCATGTGCCGGTCATCGCCAGGTTTGATCTGGATTAGTGCCACGTAGGTTTCGCGACGAATGTAGTGTGGTTCCGCTGGTTGTGCCTCAACCCGAAAAGCGCGGGGCCAGTTCCTCGATGCGGCGGATCATGTCGTGGAATTCCTCGGAGATGCGCTGGTGCAGTTTCACCGCCAATTCCGGATACTCCTCGAGGATGCGCCGGAACATCTTGCGGCTCAGCCTTATCACTTCCGAGTCGATTTCGGCCGAGGCGCTGGTCAGCCGGTTGGTGTCGGCGATCAGCGCCAGTTCGCTGAGCATCGTGCCGGGGCCGACTTTTCCAATCGGGATGCGCTCGCCATCTTGCTCGCGATAGAGCACGATGAGCCCGCTGACCACGACATAGGCCGAGTCGGCCACGTCGTCCTCGCGATAAAGCTTGTGGTCCGCCTGCACCAAAGTGGTCTCGGCACCGAAGGCGAGCAGGCGCAGCTGTTCCTGCGTGAAGCCCTCGAAAAGCCTCACGGCGGACAGGATGCGGATGTCGTCATCCAGCGCCATCTAGCTGTGTCCCCGAACGGTCAGTCCAATCCCTCCTCTGCGGTACGCTTCCTGAATCCCCCTCCAACAGGATCGTACCCGAAAACGGCCCCGTCCAGACCGCTCATTGGATAGTGAAATGTTTAAGGAACCAGCTTGTAGCCGCCGCTTTCTGTCACAAGAATTTCGGCATTGGAAGGATCACGCTCGATCTTCTGGCGCAGACGGTAGACATGGGTTTCCAGCGTGTGCGTGGTGACGCCGGAATTGTATCCCCACACTTCCTCCAGCAGCACGTCACGCGTTACCACCTTCTGGTCGGCGCGATAGAGATATTTGATGATCGAGGCCTCCTTTTCCGTCAGCCGCACCTTGCCGCCGCGCGGGTCAATGAGCAGTTTCTGGCTGGGCTTGAAGGTGTAGGGGCCGACCGAGAAGGTCGCGTCCTCGCTCTGCTCGTGCTGGCGCAACTGCGCCCGGATACGGGCAAGCAGCACGGCGAAGCGGAACGGCTTGGTCACATAGTCGTTGGCGCCGGCCTCGAGGCCCAGAATCGTGTCCGAATCGGTGTCGTGGCCGGTCAGCATGATGATGGGCGCCTTGTAGCCGCCCTTGCGCAGGATCTTCACCGCTTCCCTGCCATCCATGTCGGGCAAGCCGACATCCATGATGAGCAGATCGATGAGCCCGCCGCGCGCAGCGGTGACGCCTTTTGCCGCAGTGGATTCCTGCAGCACGTCGAATTCCTCGTAGAGGGACAGTTGCTCGACCAATGTGCCGCGCAGGTCGTCATCGTCGTCGACGATCAGGATGGTACGTGAGGTCATGGATCAATCCGTTGTTTTGAAAAGTGAATTCAGTTGACCGCTGCGTATTTATGCGGAAGCTGGCCGGCACAATAGCCGATCACAGTGATTTGTTCCGTGGCACGATCATACAAGAAAAAACGCGATCGCAATGCAGCCGGCGCAATTTTGGCAAAAGGGCTGCCCGTACTGACCGTGCGGGCGAGGCCCGGCCACCCAAGCCAAGGCCTGCTGCAGGCCGGCAAAACGGTGTTTGCGTGCGCGCTCGGGCGCGGCGGCATCTCGTCCGGCAAGCGGGAAGGCGACGGCGCCACGCCGCTCGCTTCGATGCGCATCCTGGCGGGCTATTTTCGGGGGGATCAGTTTGCCGCCGGCCGCAAGACGCGGCTGGCTATGGCGCCGATCGGGCCGGATCTCGGCTGGTGCGAGGTACCAGACGACCGCAACTATAACAGGCCGGTCAGGATTCCCTATGGCGCCAGCCACGAACGCATGCGGCGCGACGACCGGCTCTATGACGCCTGCCTGGTGCTCGACTGGAATATCGCGCCGCGCCGCCGCGGGCGCGGCAGCGCCATCTTCTTCCACCTGGCGCGCCCCGGCTTTACGCCGACGGAAGGTTGCGTGGCGGTGACCGCGCGCACGATGGCGCGGCTTTTGCCGCTGCTGTCGGACCGGACGGTGGTGAGGGTGGTGAGGTAAGGAATAGGGAATAGGGAATAGGGAAAGTCTTCAGTAGGAGCAGGCACGCCCAGGCCCCATCATCTGCCCTACTCCCTACTCCCTACTTCCTACCTCTTCCTATTCCGCTGCCAGCCGATGTCGAGAAGGCCCAGCCGGCCGGTCTCACGGTCCATGGCCTTCGCGATGTCCTTGCGGGCGGCGCCGATATCGCGCAACTGGCGGTCGGACAGGTCCTCGACGTCCTGGTGGGCAAGATTGATCGCGACCCTGGCCTGCCGCAGCCAATCACGGGCAGCCGACAGCCAGCTTGGCCGGGCGATGTATGCAGGGTGAAGAACGATGTGAGACATGATGGGATTCCTATACTCCGGACATCAAATCCGGTTTGATGGTGTTTTGATGCCGCGATCATGCCGGATTGAAAAACAAACGAGAAACGAGTAGTTCTTTTCTCATCATCAAGTTTTATTTGAGGATTGAGGCTTCATGGATCGCTTCGATCGGGCCGTGCGCTGATGGCGGCCCTGTTGCCGGGAACGCGGGCGCTGAGAACGCTGGAGGCGGCGGCCCGGCACCTCAATTTCACCCGCGCCGCCGACGAGCTCGGCCTGACGCCCGCCGCCGTCAGCCACCAGATCAAGGAAATCGAGGATCAGCTCGGCATCGTGCTGTTCACCCGCACCAGCCGCACCATCCGACTGACGGAAGCGGGCACGGTGCTGTACGAGGCGGCGACCGACACGCTCGACCTGCTTGGCCGGGCGGTGATGCGCGCGCGCAAGATGGCGCGCGGCACCGAATTCCTGAAAGTGACGCTGGATGCCCAGTTCGCGGCGAAATGGCTGATGCGGCGCGTCGAAAATTTCCGCAAACTGCGGCCGGGCATCGAGCTCAGGTTCGACATCGCCTATGGCTTGCGCGATTTCGATCTCGACGACGTCGATGTCGGCATCCGCTTCGGCGCCGGCAAATATCCGGGGCTCTGCGCGCATCGACTGTTCGACAACATCATCATTCCCGTGTGCAGTCCGGGCCTTCTGGCATCTGGGCCGCCCCTGCGCGAGCCGCGCGACCTGTTCAACCACACGCTTGCCCATATCGAATGGGCTCGCCAGGGCGTGACATGGCCGAACTGGCGCATGTGGATGGCGGCGGCCGGCATCAACGATTTCGACGACAGCCGCACTGTCGTCTTCGGCACGTCCACGGATGCTGTCCAGGCAGCGCTCGACGGCAATGCCGTCGCGCTCGCCGATTTCGCCATGGTGGCAAACGACCTGTCCGAGGGCCGGCTGGTGCGGCCCTTCGAGCTCAGCATCAGGGTTGCGCCGGAATTCGCCTATTTCCTTGTCTATCCGCAGGCGACAGCCGAGGATCCCCGTATCGTCGCCTTCCGCGAATGGATTCTGGAGGAGGTGGCGAGGACGCGCAGCGCGGACAAGCTGTAGGCGGCTTCGCGAGGTTCGGCCTTCCTTAGGACCGGGCGTTGTGGCCGAAGATCATGCGCCGGTACTTTTTCACGTTCCATTTCAGCTTCTTGTAGAGAAGCGGCTGTCTCTTGCCGGCGACGGACGTTTGGAAAGCGCCGTTCTCGCTGCCCTGCTCGACGATCGGCCGCTCGAACCACAGCATTTCAACACCGAGCTTCTCGTCCATCTGTTCGATCTGGTGGTCGATGGCCGTGTATATCTTGTTTTGCGCAATCCAGTTGCAACGGGCTTCGGCGACCGGCCGGGTGATCAGGTAGGAATCGGCGCAGCGGGCATGGAGCGCCGGGTAAAGCTTCTGGCCTTTGCGCAATTTCCAGCTCGGCGTGTAGTAGTTGCTTCCATTGCCGAGATAGATGACGGCCTTGCGGTTGGGATCGCCGAGTTCGGCGAGCCCCTGCCGGAACTTGGCGACAAAGTCGCGGGCGAGGAAGACGTCATCCTCGAACACCAGGCAATAGGGCTGGTCGGTTTCGAGGAAATCACGCCAGATGCCGACATGCTTCAGCGCCAGCGAGACAGCCGCCGGGTGTGTAAAGTCTGGAGCGACCAGTTCGGCCCGGATATCGGGCGTGATGTCAGGCTGGTCCCAGTCGGTGTAGAAGGTGACCGGCACGCCGCGCCGCTCGAACTCGCGCACGATATGCCGGCGCCGGTCGTCATAGCCGTTCTTGACATGACAGATCCGGCTGAACACCAGGTCGCGCGGAAAGCCGGTTTCGTCCGCCATCAAAACTAGCGCTCCATTCAGGCCGCGACGGCGCCGAACCAGCCGATCACCACACCGATGATCAGCAGCACGCCGAGCCAATGGCCACCATCGATGAGGGTCAGGTCCCAGCCGAAATTCTCGTAGCGATGGTTGACCGACAGCGTCGTGGCGACGAAACCCAGCCAAAGCACGAAGCCGAAGATCAGCCCCGCCAGCCAGGTCGGCTCACCACCCGTCATCGCGCCGACGACCAGGGCCATGACCAGCGCCATAATCAGTTCCGCGATGAAGGAGATGACGAAGGGCAGCGGCGATTTCTTCATCGTCGCCGGATCGAGCTTGGCGGCCTTCAGCCAGGGCTTGCTCAACGCCATGTACCAGGCGGCGCCGAACAGCCATGCGACGACGGCGGCGGCGACCACCGCCATCCAGTTCACTGCTGAAAAATCCATGAGCTTCCCCCTCCAGATGCGGTTTATGGAAACGCCTGTTCGGCGATGGCGTCAAGCAGTCGCCACACGGTCGTACGTTTGACCTCGGCATCCTCGAGCGCCCGTGTCACCGGCACCTGATAGACGCCAAGCGGCGCCAGCCCCGATCGCGGCAGGTAGGACCGGCCGGGATCGCCGACCAGTATGTCGGCGCCACGCCGTTTGAGCGCCGAAAACCACGGCATCAGCCGGTCGGCGAAGGGTTTGTCATAGAAGACGTCGCCAGCCAGGACCACGTCCCAGCCCGCATCGGTACCGATACAGTCCGCGCCGAGGAATTCGATCGGAACACCATTGGCCTCGCTGTTGAGACGAACCGCGGTGGCGCAGAACGGGTCGATGTCGGCGGCGGTCACGGCCGCCGCACCGGCCTTCGCGGCGGCGATGGCGACGAGGCCGGAACCCGAGGCGAAGTCGAGCACGCGCTTGCCTCGCACCATGGCGGGATGGTCGATGACATATCGGGCGAGGCCCTGGCCGCCGGCCCAGGCAAAAGCCCAGAAGGGCGGCGGCAGGCCGATCTCGACCAGTTCGTCCTCGGTCCGCTGCCAAAGATCGTGCGCTTCGTCGGCGAGGTGGAGAAGAATCTCCGGTACATGCGGCGGCGCCATCAGCGCCGTGTTGTCGAGAATGAACTGCCTGGCGCTGTCGGAGGTGAGCGCCGTCACGGCGCAGGCGTCAGGCCGCCCATGCGGCAGACTTCCTTCCATTCGGCCGGCGTCACCGGCTGCACGGAAAGCCGTCCGAGCCGCACCAGCGCCATCTCGGCCAGTTTTGGATTGGCCTTGACGTCTTCCAGCGTCGGCGGGTTCGGCACGTCCCTGACGGCGCGGATGTCGACACACTCCCAGCGCGGATCATCCGATGTGGTGTCGGGATGGGCCAGCGCGCAGACCTCGGCGATGCCGACCACGTTCAGCCCCTCGTTGGAATGGTAGAAGAAGCCGAGATCGCCGATCTGCATGGCCTTCATGTTGTTGCGGGCGGCGTAGTTGCGCACGCCGTCCCATTGGGTGCCGGCCTTGCCCTTGGCCTTCAACGCCTCGAAGGAGAAAACCGAGGGTTCGGATTTGAACAGCCAGTAGTTCATTTTCGTTCTCCTGCCGGTTAGCCGGCCGCCGGCTTGTTGAAGACCCAGTTCCACGGGCGGATTTCGACGCTCTCGAACAGCCCCGCCTTGGCATAGGGGTCGGCGGCCGACAGCGCCTGCGCTCCGGCCATATCGGGCGCTTCGATCACGGCGAGCGTGCCGTTCGGCTTGCCATCAGCATCGAGGAACGGGCCGGCGAAGGCCAGCTTCTTCTCGCCATTCAGCGCCTCGAGAAAGGCGACATGCGCGGGCCGCGTATCAACGCGCACCTGCAGGCTTCCGGGCTTGTCCTTGCAAATCAGTGCAAACAGCATGTCTTTCTCCTGATGGTCGTCAATCGTTGGTCTCGGTCTTCAGCGGCCGGGTCATCAAGGCCGTCACGGCCTGCCGGACGGTGATGGTGCCGTCCAGTATGGCGGCCACGGCGGCGATGATCGGCGCATCGATGTTGCGCTCGGCGGCGATGCGGGCGGCGATGGCCGCCGTCGGCACGCCCTCGGCCAGCGGCAGCCCGGAAAGCGCCTTGCCTTGCCCGAGCGCCAGCCCATAAGCGAAATTGCGCGATTGGGTGGACGAGCAGGTGAGCAGCAGGTCGCCGAGGCCGGAAAGCCCCATCAGGGTCTCGGGCCTGGCGCCGAAGGCGGCACCGATGCGGCGCAGCTCGACGAAGCCGCGCGTGACCATGGCGGCCTGGGCGCTGGCGCCGAGCCCGGCCCCGGTGACGGCGCCGGCGGCGATGGCGAAGACGTTCTTCAAGGCGCCGCCGATCTCGACGCCGATCAGGTCGTCGCTCGAATAGCAGCGCAGGTTTTCAGCCGAGAAACGGGCGGCAAGGTCGGCGGCGAGCGCCTCGTCGCCGGCGGCCACCACGACCGCCGTCGGCAGGCCGCGGGCGACATCGCTGGCGAAGCTCGGCCCGGACAAGGCGGCGACCGGGTTTCGCGGCAGGATTTCCAGGGCGATTGCCGACAGCAAGGCGCCGGTGTCGCGCTCGATGCCCTTGGCGCAGAGCACGAGCGGAATGCCGGCCGGCATATGATCCTTCGCGGCCGCCAGAGTCGCGCGCAACGCCTGCGCCGGCGTCACCGCCAGCACGCAATCGGCGCCAGTGAGCGCCGCCTCGATGTCACTCGTTGCCTCGATGCCTGGCGCGATGGCGATGCCGGGCAGGTAGCGTGGGTTCTCGCCTCGACCGATCGAGGCCACGGTTTCAGGGTCACGCGCGAACAGCCGCACGGCATGGCCGGCGCGCAGCATGGCCAGCGCCAGCGCCGTGCCCCAGGCGCCGCCGCCGAGCACGGCGACACGCCAGCCACTTTTGCCCCGGCCCGCGCTCTTCGTGGCCCGATCTGTCATGCCTTGGCTCCGCGCCGACCGGAGCCGACCATTGGCGTCGAGACGCTGTCCAGGGGCCAGCGCGAGCGCGGCACGAAATCGAAGCCGTTCTCCTGCGCCATGCCTGCGCGCAGCCGCTCGATGCCGGCCCAGGCAATCATCGCGGCATTGTCGGTGCACAATTTCAGCGGCGGCGCGACGAAGGTGAAGCCGGCCTCGGCGCAGAGCCGTTCCAGCGTCGCCTTGATGGCGCGGTTGGCGGCGACGCCGCCGGCGACGACCAGCGACGGGCTTTTCGTGCCAGGGAATGTCTCGCGAAAGCGTGCCAGGGCGCGAGAAACGCGGTCGGCCAATGCATCGGCGACCGCCGCCTGGAACGACGCGCAGATGTCGGCGACATCCTGGTCGCTCAGGGGCTCGATCGCGGTTGCCGCCTGGCGCACGGCGGTCTTCAAGCCGGAAAAGGAAAAATCGGGCTGCGCCGAGCCCTTCATCGGCCGCGGGAAGGCAAAGCGCGACGGGTTGCCCGATAGCGCCGCCTTCTCGACATTCGGACCGCCGGGATAGGGCAGGCCGAGCATCTTGGCGGTCTTGTCGAAGGCTTCGCCGAGCGCGTCGTCGATGGTGGTGGCCCAGCGCTGATACTCGCCGACGCCGCGCACGGCGAGGATCTGCGTGTGGCCGCCGGAGACCAGCAGCAGCAGGTAGGGGAATTCGAGCCCGTCGGTCAGCCGCGCCGTCAAGGCGTGGCCTTCGAGGTGGTTGACGGCGATCAGCGGCTTGTTCGCCGCGGCGGCGATCGCCTTGGCCGTCATCAGGCCGACGATCAGCCCGCCGACGAGGCCTGGACCGGCGGTTGCGGCGATCGCGTCGATATCGGCCAGCGCCACGCCCGAATCGGCGAGCGCCGCCTCGACGATGCCGTCCAGCGCCTCGACATGCGCGCGCGCGGCGATCTCGGGCACGACACCGCCGAAGGCGGCATGTTCCTCGATCTGGGAGAGCACGACATTGGACAGGATTTTCGGCGCGGCATCGCCCTCCAGCGCCACGACGCTGGCGGCGGTCTCGTCGCAACTCGTCTCAATACCCAGAACGCGGATCAATTCGTCGCTATCCCAAGAGATTGTTTATGAGGCTATTCCCCATTAGGAAAAGGCCGGCAAGACCTCGATTTCGCTCGGGGGTTATCACGGACCGCGCGCCATGCAAACTTTGAAAATCGGAACCTGCAAAATCGGAACGCGCGGCAGCCCGCTGGCGCTTGCCCAGGCGCATGAGACGCGTGTGCGGCTGATGAAAGCGCATGGCCTTCCCGAGCAGGCGTTTGAAGTGGTGCCCATCTCGACCAGCGGCGACCGTATTCAGGACCGGCCACTGTCGGAGGCCGGCGGCAAAGGCCTGTTCACCAAGGAAATCGAGGAAGCGCTGCTCGACGGGCGTATCGACATCGCCGTGCATTCGTCGAAGGACATGCCGACGGTGCTTCCGGGCGGATTGGAGCTTTCCACTTTCCTGCCGCGCGAGGACGCGCGCGACGCTTTCATAGGCAAGGCGGTCAGGCGGATCGCCGATCTGCCGCATGGCGCCAAGGTTGGATCGTCATCGCTCCGTCGCCAGGCGCTGATCCGCCGGATGCGGCCGGATTTCGAGGTGGTGATGTTCCGCGGCAATGTGCAGACGCGGCTGCGCAAGCTGGATGAAGGCATCGCCGAGGGCACCATTCTCGCCTATGCCGGGCTGAAGCGGCTCGGGCTCGAAGGCGTGATTACCGACCTGATGCCGCTGGAGGATTTTCCGCCGGCGCCGGGACAAGGCGCGATCGGCATCGAAACGCGCGTCGGCGACCGTGATATCGAGACAATGCTTGCGGCGATCCATCACGTGCCGACGGGCCAGGCCTTGGCCTGCGAACGCGCGTTTCTCGCCGCGCTCGACGGCTCGTGCCGCACACCGATCGCCGGCCATGCGACGGTATCGGGCGGGAAACTGTCCTTTGCCGGGCTGATCATCTCGCCCGACGGCACGGAGTGGCATGACGTCCGGCTGGAAGGCGAGGCCACGGACGCAGCGGAAATGGGGGCTGACGCCGCGCGGGCGGTTCGCGCCAGGGCCGGCGAAAAGTTCTTCGACGGCTGGCTCTGAAAATGCTTCGCGTCCTGGTCACCAGACCGGAGCCCGGTGCATCGCGCACGGCGCGAAAGCTGAAAGAAATGGGTTTTGAGCCTCTTCTCCTGCCATTGACGGAGACGACGGCACTGCCGGTCGATGCCAAGGCGGTTCCGGACGATGTCGCAGCCGTCGCCATCACCAGCGCCAATGCCGTGCGCCATGCCTCTGGAGATCTGGTAGCGGCGCTTTCCAGGCTGCCTTGTCATGCTGTCGGCAAGAGGACCGCCGAGGCCGCGCGCAAAGCCGGTTTTCTGTCGGTCAGCGAGGGGTCTGGCGATGCCGAGGCGCTGGCCGACGGCATGGCGACCGCCTTTTCCGGCAAAACGATCGTCTATCTCTGTGGGCGCGTGCGGTTTGCTGCCTTCGAACAGAAGCTGGAAGCAGCGCATGTCCAGGCCCATGCCGTCGAGACCTATGACACGCTTGCGGTGAGCTATTCGGACGAAGCGATCCTTCCGCTGCTATCAGGCCAAGCCGTCGATGTGGTGCTGCTCTATTCGGCCAACGCCGCTGCCGCGATGCAGGTCCTGGCCAGACGACCCGCCCTGCAAAAAGCCTTTGAAAAGACGCGTTTTTTTGTCCTTTCCGCGCGCATCGCCGCCGCCTTCGGCGACAGCGCCGGCAAAGCAATCCGTGTCGCCGCACGGCCCGACGAGGAGGCGCTGCTGGCACTTTTGCGGGCACGGCCCTGACCCGCGTCATCACACCGCCCCTTTTCACCGCTTGGTGATGTGCTAGACCCTTTTTAGAACCATCACGCGCCGCCGCGCGTTGAGACGAAGCGAATTTTGCGGAGCCCATGCATGGTCAAGACGCCGAAGATGCGACACTCGAAAAGCCGCCGCGAGCCGGTGACCATCGACCTCGATCCGGGCGCTGTCTCACGCATCGTCGACGAGGATGCCGCCAAGGTTACCGTCCAGACCGACGAGGCGAGGGCCGAGGAATCCGCGAACGCCTCGCGACCAGAGCTCCCGGAAGAGCCGGTGCATGCCGATCAGGCGGATCTCGAACCCTGGGAGCATGGCGACGCCGCCGCCGGGCGGTCCGGCACAGAGGCGCCGCCGCATGCCGAGGCCGAAGCCGCCGAGCCGGAATTGCCTTATCCCGGTTCGGATACACCTCCCAACCCGGCCAGGGCGTTCGACTACAGCTTCGAGGACGCAAGCACAAAGACCGGCGAGGCCAAAGCGGCTGCCGGAAAAACCGACTCAAGGAGCGAGCCGATGGCAGCGCAGCCGAAGCGGGGCGGCCTCAACGGCATCGCCGCCGGCATCATCGGCGGTGTCATCGCGCTGGTCGGCGCCGGTGGCCTGCAATTTGCCGGCCTGCTCGGCGCGCCGGGTTCCGCTCCCGGTGCCTCGCTCGACGGCGTCAATGGCGAGATCGCCTCGTTGAAGAGCGAAATCGCAGACATGAGGGAAGCCGGCAACAACAATGGTGCATCGGCCAAGGTCGACGGCCTGTCGTCGGCGCTCGACCAGGTCAAGAGCGATGTCGCGGCGCTGAAATCGGCCGTCGAAAAGGGCGGCGCCGGCGACAATGCCGGGCTCGCCGCACTTGGCGACAAGGTCAAGCAGATCGAAACGGCCGTCGCCGCTCTCGGCAAGGCCGGCAGCGCGGCGCCCGTCGATCTCGGCCCACTCAACGAAAAAATGGCCGGTCTCGATGCGCTGGTGAAGTCGACGGGCGAGGCGGCGAAGGCGCAGGAAGGCCGGCTTGCCGCGCTCGAGCAATCGGTGTCGCAGCTTTCCGGGAAGGTCGACGCACAGGCGTCGCAGCCGAAGATCGCGATCGCCATCGCGGCTTCCGCGCTCAAGGCCGCGCTCGACCGTGGCGCGCCGTTTTCGGCCGAACTCGATACGCTGGCCGCGATCTCGCCTGATGCGCCGCAGCTTGCGACCTTGCGGGCCTATGCCGAAAAGGGCGTGCCGACCCGCACCGAGATCGCCTCGCAGATGGACGTCGCCGCCAATGCCATGGTCGCCGCCGCCACGCCGGTCGACCAGAATGCCGGCTTCCTGCAGAATTTGATGTCGAGCGCCGAGTCACTGGTCAAGATCCGGCCGATCGGGGCCGTCGAAGGTAAAGGTGCGCCGGAAACCGTGGCGCGCATGGAGGTTGCGGTCACTCAGGGTGACTACGCCAAGGCGCTCAGCGAATATGACACGCTGCCGGAAGCCGCGAAGGCCGCGGGCGCCGACTTTGCCGGCAAACTGAAGGCGCGCATCGAGGTCGAAACCCAGGTCGACGCGCTGATCTCCGGCGCGATGAAGGCATGAGGGCAACACGATGATCCGCCTGCTCGCCTTCCTCATCGTCGTCTTCGCGCTCGGGCTGGGCTTTGCCTGGCTGGCCGACCGGCCGGGCGACATGGTCGTCACCTTCAACGGCTATCAGTACCAGGTCAGCCTGATGGTGGCGGCGGTGGCCGTCGTCGCCGTCGTCGCGGCGGTGATGATCGTCTGGTGGCTGATCAAGTCGCTGTGGAACAGCCCCTACACAATTTCGCGCTATTTCCGCGTGCGCCGCCGCGACCGTGGCTATCAGGCGCTGTCGACCGGCATGATCGCCGCCGGCGCCGGCGATGGGGCGCTGGCCCGCAAGAAGACCAAGGAAGCCGCCAAGCTGATCCGCTCCGACCAGGAGCCGTTGATCCATCTGCTCGAAGCGCAGGCATCGCTGCTCGAAGGCGACCATGAAGGTGCGCGGCAAAAATTCGAGAGCATGCTCGACGATCCGGAAATGCGGCTGCTTGGCCTGCGCGGGCTTTATCTGGAAGCCGAGCGCCTGGGCGACCGCAACGCCGCCCGGCACTATGCCGGCCGCGCCGCCGCGGTGGCGCCGCAACTGGCATGGGCGGCCGAATCGACGCTGGAGGAGCTGACCGCGCGCGGCGATTGGGACGGTGCGCTGAAACTGGTCGAGGCGCAGAAGTCGACGCGGCAGATCGAGCGCGACGCTGCCAACCGCCGCCGCGCCGTGCTGTTGACCGCCAAGGCGCAATCGCTCGCCGACAGCGATCCCGCGGCTGCCAGGACAGCGGCGATCGAGGCCAACAGACTCGCCCCCGACTTCGCGCCTGCCGCCGTTGCCGCCGCCGCCGCGCTGTTCAAACAGAACGACGTGCGCAAGGGCTCGAAGATCCTCGAGACCGCATGGAAGGCCGAGCCGCATCCCGAAATTGCCGAGCTTTACACCCATGCTAGGCCTGGCGACGCCGTGCTTGATCGGCTCAACCGGGCAAAGAAGCTGCAGGAGATGAAGAAGAACCACACCGAATCGTCGATGACGGTGGCGCGTGCGGCGCTCGACGCGCAGGATTTGTCGACCGCCCGCCGCGAGGCCGAAGCCGCGATCCGCATGGACCGCCGCGAGGGCGCCTATCTGCTCCTGGCCGACATTGAGGAGGCCGAGACCGGCGACCAGGGCAAAGTACGGCAGCTGCTCTCCAAGGCGGTTCGGGCGCCGCGCGATCCGGCCTGGGTCGCCGACGGCATCGTCTCCGAGCGCTGGGCGCCGGTCTCGCCGGTCACCGGGCGGCTCGACGCCTTCGAATGGCGCGCGCCGATGGAACGCCTTGGCCAACTGATCGACAGTCGCGATGTTGAACCGGATGCCCCGGTGGTAGCCATCGAGGCGACGGGCAGGCCTGAAAAGCCGGTCGAGGTGATCGATCATGCCGCCCCGGGCAACGAGGCAACGGGCAAGGACGCCGAAAGCCGCGAGGATCATGTCACCCCGGTCACGGCCGCCGCCTTTGCCGCGGTGCCGGCCGATGCCGAGGCCGTCGAGCCGGCGGAAGAACTGGCGCGCCTGCCGGACGATCCAGGCGTCGATCCGGACGACGAGGCGGAAAAGTCGCCACGCCGGTTCCGGCTGTTTTGATTTTGGCCATCGGGTGATTTGACCTGGCCATCGGGCCGTTTGGGAATGAATTGATGTTCGAGCGCGTTCTGTCGTTTCTCAGGGATTTACCGGCCGGCTCGGCCAGCCACACCAGCGCGGACGATCCGCGCGTCGCGGCTTCGGCGCTGCTCTACCATGTGATGAATGCCGATGGCGTGCGCCAGGATGTCGAGTGGGAGCGCTTCAAGGCGGTGCTGGCGCAGAGCTATTCGATCAGTGGTGCCGAACTCGAAGCGCTCGTCGCCGCCGGCGAGCGCGCCGACAATGAAGCGATCGACCTCTATGCCTTCACCAGCGTGCTCAAGCGCCATCTCGACGCGGAGGGGCGCAAGGCCTTCATCGGTCTGATGTGGGAGATCGTCTATGCCGATGGCGAGCTGCATGAGCTCGAGGACAATACGGTGTGGCGCGTTGCCGAGCTGATCGGCGTCGAGCGCCACGACCGGGTCGAGGCGCGCCGCCAGGCCGCGGCGCATGCGCCGGGCGCGCGCGGGACGTCAAGCGACGAATAGACGGATTTCGCCCAACGATGCAGCGCGCAACGAGCCAGAAGCCAAAGATCCTGATCGTGCTGCATCAGGAGAATTCGAGCCCCGGACGCGTCGGCCACATGCTCCTGGAAGAAGGCTTCGATCTCGACATTCGCCGCCCGCCGCTCGGTGACGCCTTGCCGGAAACGCTGGATGGCCATGCCGGCGCGGTGGTGTTCGGCGGGCCAATGAGCGCCAATGACGAGGACGAGTTCGTCCGCCGCGAAACCAACTGGCTGGAAGTCCCGCTCAGGGAAAACCGGCCGTTGCTCGGCATCTGCCTGGGCGCGCAGATGCTGGCCAATCATCTCGGCGGCAAGGTCGAGGGCCACGGCGAAGGGCTGGTGGAGATCGGCTGGTATCCGCTGAAGGGGACCGAGGCCGGCAGGAAGCTGATGCACTGGCCCGAAATGGTCTACCAGTTCCACCGCGAGGGCTTTTCGCTGCCGAGCGACGCGACGCTGCTGGCCACGAACGAGACCTATCCCAACCAGGCCTTCCGCTATCGCGACAATGCCTGGGGCATCCAGTTCCATGGCGAACTCACCAGGGTGATGATGCAGCGCTGGGTGGTGCGCGGCGCCCATCGTTTCGAGCTACCCGGCGCCCAGCCCGGCCGCGACCATCTCGGCGGCCGGCTGATCTGGGACATGCACCTGAAGCGCTGGCTCGACGAGTTCTTGCGGATGATTTTTGGCGGGCCGGCGGCGCGTCAGGGCAGACCAGTGGCCGCCAATGTGGCCGACCATCGGTTTTCGGAGTGTGGAAACTACTCCGAAAACCTCACGCTCACGCCGCGCTGCCGAAAGTAAGCCTGCATCAACTTGCGGCCCGAGCGGTTGTTCTGCGCCAATTTGGCAGGATCGAAGACCGCCTGTTTTATCCCCTCGCGTGTCAGCGCCGCCTTAAGCGTCGCGATATGCGCGTCGATGTCGGCATTGTCCGCCCGGAGCGACGCATAGATATTTTCGGTCGCCTCGGCCACGGTCGGTTCGCTCACAGCTGTCGTCCTTTCGTTGATTGGGCGGCGGCTTAGCACAGATTCGCGGCCCCGCCGATACCGATGAAGCCTTCAGTTTCGTCCCTTGAGGTGCCTCACCTTGCGCAGCGCCGGGAACAGATAGGCCCACAGGCCGGCAACCGCGACGGCGCCGACGCCGCCGATCACCACCGCCGGAACCGTGCCGATCAGTGCCGCCATGGTGCCGGCGCGGAATTCGCCGACCTCGTTGGAGGCGCCGACGAAGACCTGGTTGACGGCGTTGACGCGGCCGCGCACCGCGTCGGGCGTCCACAGCTGGATCAGCGTTTCCCTGATGTAAACGCTGAACATGTCGGTGGCGCCGAGCAGGGCAAGTGCCGCTATCGACAGCCAGGTGAGGGTCGACAGGCCGAACAGCACTGTGCAGGCGCCGAACGCCGCGACGAAGCTCAGCATGATCTTGCCGGCATGATCGCGGATCGGATGGCCGGCAAGCCAGATGGCGACGCAAATGGCACCGATGCCCGGCGCCGAGCGCAGCAGGCCGAGGCCCCAGGGGCCGAGTTGCAGAATATCGCGGGCATAGACCGGCAGCAGTGCCGAGGCGCCGGACAGAAGCACGGCAAAGAGGTCGAGCGAGATGGCGCCGAGCACGATCTTCTCGCTCCAGATGTAGCGGAAGCCGGCAAACAGCGTCTCCATTGTCGGCTTGTCCGTGGCCGTCTGTTGCGCGGGCTTGGGGATGGTGAAGATGAGCAACGCGGCAGCGAGCATCAGGACTGCCGCCGTGGCATAGGCCACCTCCGCCGACACGCCATAGAGCAAGCCCCCTGCGACAGGGCCGACAATCGTCGCCGTCTGCCAGGCGGAGGAGTTCCAGGCGATGGCGTTGGCGAAATCCCGCTGCGGCACGAGATTGGCGAACAGCGAGGACGAAGCCGGCCCATAAAAGGCTCGGGCAATGCCGAACATGACCAGTACGGCGAAGATCGGCAGCGGGGTCGTAAGGCCGCGCAGGGTCAGAAACAGCAGAGCCAGCGCGCAGGCGCCTTCGACCAATGTCGCCAGGGTCATGATCAGCCGGCGGCCGAAGCGGTCGGCGACGACACCTGTCACCAGCACCAGAAGCAGCGATGGCAGGAACTGGACGATGCCGACAATGCCGAGGTCGAACGGATCGCGCGTCAGGTCATAGACCTGCCAGCCGACGGCGACGGAAACGATCATGGTCGCGAAGGTGGTGAGAAAGCGCGCCGTCCAATAGCTGAGGAAGGCTTTGTGCCGGAACGCGGCGTAACGCTGCTCCGGCAAAGTTTGTTCTGGTATCATGGAAAGAGGCCCCGTTGCGGTGGGCATCGGCTCGCGGGGCACTTCCCGGATGGGCGCTGTTCGACCAATGGAACTGGATAAAAGTTCGGGGCGGATATGCTTCAAATTCAGACCTGGATCAAGGGACTTTCGGTCCGCACCGTCCAGCCCACGCGGAAGTTACTGCCGCAGCGCGGCCGAAATCGCGTCCAATCCGCCTTTCAACTCGGCCTCCGTCGGCCAGCCGAAGCCGACGCGGAAGAAGCGCTTTTCCATCTCGAACCAATGGCCGGGTCCGACATAGGTGCCGTGGTCTTCCAGCAGCCCGACATAGAACCGGTCGAGGTCGAAGCCGGGCTCGACATTGAGGCGCGGGAAGCCGACCACTCCGCCCTCGGGGCGCACCCAGTCGACTAAAGGTTCGCGGTCGATCCATGCCTGGACGATATCGCGGCGCCCGGCCATTTCGGGCAGCAGCTTTCCCAGAAACGCGTCCCGGCGCGCCAGCATGCCGCGCGCGATGCCTTCGTCGATGACGCTGCCGCAGATGCCGATCTGCTCCTTGGCGGCGAGGAATTTTTCCTGGAGGGCAGCATCCCTGGTGACCAGCCAGCCGATGCGGATGCCGGGAATGCCGAAGGCTTTCGACAGTGACGAGACGCTGATCGCCTTGTTGCTCAGCGAGGCCGCCGAGGGCAGGCGCCGTCCATAGGAGAGGTCGCGATAGGTCTCATCGACCAGCAGATGGCAGTCGCTGGCTTCGGCGAGCGCGACCAGTGCGTCCAATTCGGCACGGCTCATCATGGTGCCGGTCGGGTTGTGCGGGCAAGTGACGCTGATCAGCCTGGTGTTCGGCCGCATCGCCGCCCTGACGCGCTCGACATCAATGGCGAAGCCTTCGTCGAAGGCGAGGTCGACGAAGCTGATGGCGCAGCCGATCGCCCGCGGCGTTTCGATGTTGGTGGCGTAGTTGGGCCTGATGACGACGAGATGATCGCTGGCCGACAGAAGCGATGTCGAGATGATGAACAGCGCGCCGGCGGCGCCGGCGGTGACCAGCACATCATCGGGCGAGATGCCGGCATCCTGCGCCGCGACCAGGGCGCGCAAGTCCTTGTCGCCACGATGCTCGCCATAGAAAAGCGTCAGGTCGGGCAGCGACAGGCCGATGTCGGAGAGCTTCTGGTCGGCGATCGAACTTTCGGAAAGATTGTAGCGGATACGATCGTAGCCGTATTCCTCCGGTGCTTCTTTCTCGATCACCATCCTGGTGTAGTTCATGGCAGTTCCCCCTCAAAGCACCTGTCCGGTTCATCCAAGCCACAAAAACATGAAGCCTGCCAAGGCGATTTTCGCCGGCAGGCTTCCGTTCCAGTCGTCCTAAATATTGGCTCAGGACTGAATTGCTCAGGCCGAAACCTTGGCCTTCCGGCCTTTGCCCTTGACGGGCGCCGGGGCGACGGCCTTGCGGCCGAGGCCGATCGACTTCGCCAGTTCGGAGCGCGAAGCCGCATAGTTGGGAGCAACCATCGGATAGTCAGACGGCAAGCCCCATTTGGCGCGGTAGGCATCCGGCGTCAGGCCGAAATGCACGCCGAGGTGACGCTTCAGCGATTTGAATTTCTTGCCGTCCTCGAGGCAGATGATGAAATCCGGCGTCACCGACTTCTTCGGGTTGACGGCCGGGACCAGCGGTGCCGCCACCGGAGCGACCGGCTGACCGAGCCCGCTGATCGAGGCGCTGACGCTGGCGATCAGCTCGGGAAGGCCGGACGCAGGCAGGCGATTCTTCTCGACATAAGCCGATACGATATGGGCGGTCAGTTCGAGAAGGTCGAGGGTCTTGCTGGCGTGGCTGTCTTCGTCGGTCAATCTATTTCTCCATCCATGGCGCATGACCTCGAAAATGGGGCCGTTTTCAAAAAGGATGATGCGCAAAATTAAAGTGCGTCGTCATAGTGCGTCGCGCGCGACGCGATGTAGTGGGGCTGACTTCCTAGTCGGCAAATCTGCACAATGCAATCTATCGGCGCGGCATCACACGTCATTTTGAACGACTATACTAAACTGTAATACTCTCAGACGATCAGCGCTTTGTCGCGCCATAGACGAAATCCGCCTTCGAAGGCGCGTGTGTTGTCACCGCGTCTGGAGTGGGCGGGCAATTCGTAGAGCTTGTCGACATTGCCGCCGCCGATGACGACATAGTCTGGCTGCAGGGCGGCTCGTAGCCGGTTGACGACGTCGAAGACATAGCCGCGCCACTTCTTCTTGCCGCGTTTTTCCAGGCCGCGTTCGCCGACATAATCCTCGAAACTCCGGCCTTTTCGGTAGGGAAGATGGGCGAGTTCCATCGGCTGACCGACATTGTCGAAGACCATCGCCGCGCCGAGGCCGGTTCCGAGACCGAGGAACAGCATGCGCCCGCCCTCATAGCTGCCGATGGCCTGCATCAGCGCATCATTGACGACCTTGACTGGCTTGCCGAACTCCGCGGCGAAATCGAAGCCGGCCCAGCCCTTGCCGAGATTCATGGGGTCAAGCACCGGCTTGTTGTGGCGCACCGGGCCTGGATAGCCCATGGAGATAACGTCATAGGACAGGCCCTCGGCGAGCTTTTTCACCTTGTCGATCATTTGCCGCGGCGTCAGGTCCGGTCCGGAATCCGTCCGGCGCTCGGTGCCGCCGTCGCTGGTCAGGATCTTGACGCGCGAGCCGCCAATGTCGACCGAAAGGACAACCTGCCCGGTGTCCGACGCAACCTGCTTCACCGCCTTGGCCATCTTGTCCCCTCCGTTCATGCCACCGGATCGATCCAGCCATTGGGCGGCCCGAAGCCGGCCATGGCGTCCTCCGGTCCCCATGTCTTCGGCTCGTAAAGATGTGGCGGCGTGGTGTCGCCGAGCACCGGGCCGACGATGCGCCAGGCCAGTTCCGCCGCGTCCTGACGGGTGAAGAGCTGGCCATTGCCGTTCATGGCGTCGCCGATCAGCCGTTCATAGGGCGGCATGTCGCCCTTCGAGTCGTCGAGCGCGGTCAGTTCCACCTGCTCGCCGATCATGTCGTCGCCGGGCGCCTTGCGCTGGGCGCCGATGGCGATCATCACCTGCGGGTCGATGCGGAAACGGACATAATTCTGGTCGGCGGGCTTGATCGGGTCGAAGACGTCGAGCGGCGGCCGCTTCAGCCGCACCACCACCTCGGTGACATGCACGGGCATGTTCTTGCCGGCGCGGATGAAGAACGGCACGTCCTGCCAGCGCCAGGTGTCGACGAAAAAACGCACCGCCGCGAAGGTCTCGACCGGCGAGTTCGGCGCGACGCCGGGCTCGGCGAGATAGCCGGTGAACTGGCCGCGCACGACATCGCTCTTGGTCAGGGTGCGGATGGCGCGCAGCACCTGCACCTTCTCGTCGATCAAGTCATCCGCCGAGCGGCCGACCGGCGGCTCCATGGCCAAGAGCAGCAGGATGTTGAGCAGATGGTTCTCGATGACGTCGCGGATAGCGCCGACATCGTCGTAGAACCGCCCCCGCCCTTCGACGCCGAAATCCTCGGCCATGGTGATCTGGACGCTCTCGACGTAATTGCGGTTCCAGATCGGCTCGAGCAAAGCGTTGGCGAAGCGGAAATAGAGCAGGTTCTGAATCGCTTCCTTGCCGAGATAGTGGTCGATGCGGAAGATCGATTGTTCGTCGAACACCAAATGCAGCACACGGTTCAGCCAGCGGGCCGACTGCAGATCGTGGCCGAAGGGCTTTTCGACCATCAGCCGGGCGCCGTGCGCGGTGCCGGATTGCTCCAGGCCTTGCACGACAGTCTCGAACATGGTCGGCGGCACCGCCATGTAGTGCAGCGGCCGCTGGGCGCTGCCGAGTGCGGTCTTCAGCTTCTCGAAAGTGGCCGGATCGCGGTAGTCGCCGCTGACATAGCGCAGCAGCGACGCCAGCTTGGCGAACACCTTCTCGTCGATCGTGCCGAGCGCGTTGACGATGCCGTCGCGGGCACGGTCCTGCAATTGCTTCAAATCCCAGGCGTCGAAGGCGACGCCGATCACCGGTTCGGTGAGCGTGCCCTTGGCGACCATCTGGTAGAGGGCTGGAAATATCTTCTTGTGGGCGAGGTCGCCGGTCGCTCCGAAGAGCACCAGCGTGTCGGACCGTTCCTGGCTCATGCCTGCGTCTCCCCTGTCGCCGTCACTTGCCGCCCTTCGGCTTTTCGATGTGGCCGCCGAAGGCGTAGCGCATGGCGGACAACAGCTTGTCGGCGAATTCGGATTCGCCTTGCGAGGAGAAGCGGTCGAACAGGGCCGAGGACAGGACCGGCGCCGGCACGCCGGTGTCGATCGCCGCCTTCAGCGTCCAGCGGCCCTCGCCGGAATCCGAAACCCGGCCGCCGAATTGCGCCAGGCCCGGATCGCTCTTCAACGCGCCGGCGGTGAGATCGAGCAGCCAGGAGCCGATGACGCTGCCATGCCGCCACACCTCGGCCACCTGCGGAAGATCGATGTCGAACTGGTAGTATTGCGGGTTTTCCAACGGGCTGGTCTCGGCGTCCGCCGTTCGTTGCCGCTTGCCCGCATTGGCCGACTTCAGGATGTTCATGCCTTCGGCATAGGCGGCCATGACGCCATATTCGATGCCGTTGTGCACCATCTTGACGAAGTGGCCGGCGCCACTCGGTCCGCAATGCAAGTAACCGAAGGGTGCGGTGCCGACGGTCTTGTCCGGGGTGGGTGCGCCGGCATCGGCGCCAGGCGCCAGCGTGGCAAAGACCGAATCGAGATGCTGCACCGCCACGTCGGGGCCGCCGATCATCAGGCAGTAGCCACGCTCCAGCCCCCAGACACCGCCGCTGGTGCCGACATCGACAAGGTGGATGCCCTTGGTGGCGAGTTTCGCGGCCTGGTCGACGGCGTCGTGATAATAGGAATTGCCGCCGTCGATGACGATGTCGCCAGGCTCCATCAGCGCCGAGACCTGGTCGATGATCTTGCCGGTGATCGCCGCCGGCAGCATCAGCCACACGCAGCGCGGCTTGGTGAGCTTGCCGACGAATTCCGCCATCGAGGCCGCTCCAGACGCGCCGTCGCTCACCAGCGCCGCGACGCTGGCCGGGTTGATGTCGTAGACGACGCATTCGTGGTCGTCGCGCATCAGACGCCGCACCATGTTGGCGCCCATCCGGCCCAGTCCCATCATTCCGATCTGCATGGTTTCGTCCCTGTTTGCTGAAGAGTCTCGGGTATCCCTGGAGAAGGGTCTACTGGCTATCCTGCCCGCCAGATATGACAGAGAAGTCGACATTCTCCCAATCGCCGGTGCCGGGCCAGAAAAAAGTGAAGACGAGCGTGTTTCCCTCGGGGAGGCCGGCCGTGGGCAGATCGACAAGGTGGATGCCGAACGCGTTTTCCACCGTCTGGCTGTCATGCGCGGTTGCCCAATCGTCGGTGCTCCAGTGGACAGTGGCTGCTGCCATCAATTCAATACGCAGCGCCTTGCCGGCCGGCAGCGTGCGGATCTTGTTGTTGAAGCGCCATGGCCTGAACGGCGATATGGTCTTGTTCTCGATGTAGCGCTTCACGCCTTGCGGCGGCATGTCGAAGACGGCGCCGTCGCGCAGCGAACGCAGCAGCTTGATATGCTCGGAGTGCGCCCAGACCAGCGGCATGGCGCTGCCCGATGGTTTGCCATGCAGCAGCTCGCGCTCCGGGATATCGGCGCCATCCCAGACCTGTTCGGGCAGCAGGCCGCCGGGTCCGGCCGACCGTTCCAGCGCATCGAGCAGGCTGGCCGCCTCGTCCTTGCGGCCGGCCGCCAGCTCATAATGCGCCCGTTCGCCGGCGAGCAACGGCCACGGCCGGCCCTGGCCGGTGCCGTCGAAGGGCGCGCCATCCTCGTGTTCGCCATAGCCGTCACTGTTATAGCGGTACCAGAGCGGCCCTTGCGGCAGCTCGCAGCGCAACTGCGCATCGATCACCTTCACTGTATCGACGATGCGCGGATCGTCGGCGGCTCTCAGGCCAAAGCGCACCAGCGCCAGGGCGTCGGGGCTGACGATTTCTTCGGCCAGTCGTTCCGTGTCGCCGGGCGGACGGTTCTTGATGGGCACATAGCCGTCCTTCGGCGAGCCGGCATCGGCGCTGTCGGGCGGCGCGATGCGGACGTAGTAGCCGGCGACGCCGGCCACCTTGCAGGTGGCGGTACCGGTGACATAGGTCCAGCGCTCGACCTGATCGTTCCAGCAGTCCGCGGTCTCGCGCAGATAGGCCGCCTCCGCCGTCCGGCCGCAGGCGTCGAGCAGGTCCGCGCCGGCGAGCAGTGCAGCGATCTCGACGGCCAGGGTGAACGGGCTATAGCCGGCGTCTTCTTCCCAGCGGTCCTCGCCGGTGACAGGGCCGTTGCGCACGACATAGGAAGCGCCGCGCTCGATCATGGGCAGGAAGGCCTTCAGTCGCGCCTGCGGCAAATGGCCGGCGCGATGCAGGGCGTCTGCCAGCAGCAAGGGAAAGGCGCATTCGTCCATCTGGATGCCCGGCCAATAGGCCGATCCGTCGAGCCAGGCATTCTGCGGCCAATGGCCGTCAGGCTGCTGGATGGAGCGGAGGTATTCCAGGATCCGAAGGGCCGAGGCGGCATCGCCGGCGGCGAGGAAGCCGCCCGCCGTTTCGACCAGGTCGCGCGGCCAGACCAGATGGTAGCCGCCGAGATCATCATCGCCTTTGTTGAATCCCCACGGGATCGATAGGCTGGCCACCGCCGCGCCCGGCTTGGCCAATGACCGGTGGGTTGCCAGCACCGCGGTGGAGACGCGGTAGCTGTTCACCCCGGGCACTCCGGGCGTCCGGTCCAGCGGCAGCAGCCCCGCCTGCCATTCGTGCCATCTTTCGACATAGGATCTCGCTGCCGGCTCAAAACCACGCTTCAGGCTGGCGAAGGCGTTTTCGGCGGCCTCGTCCGGTGTCGCGCCAAAACCCAGCGCCAGCACGGCATTTGTCTTCGTGGCGGTGAAGCCGATCTCGCCGGTCAGCGCGACATTGCCGTCCTCGGCGCGCCGGCAAGCCGGATCAAGCTTGCCGGTGTGGTTCAATTGCTGCCAGCCGTCGGAGAAGCCGACATAGCCGGTCGAACAGTCCCGCCAGGGCAGCGACGAGGCCAGCGCCAGGCAGGTGCCGCGCCCCGAGGCAAACAGGACAGGCTTTCTCCGGTGCTCGCCGACCCAGGCGGTGTTGCCCATGCCGGCATTGACCAGATGCGGCGCCAGAAGCGCGTAGACGCGGTAGTCGGCCGCGGAGCCCTTGAGCGGGCTGAAGGTGATCTCCTGCAGCAACGTCGGACGAGCCGGATCGGCCACGATGCGCTTCTCGATCCGGTAGGCGCCGTCATCAGCCGTGTTGACCAGCCTGTAGGCGGGCACGCCATCTCCGAACGGCTCGATGCCGTGCGCGGCATCGCGCTTCTCCTCGGAGAAATATCCATCCTTGCCGGTGACGATCAGGCCGAGGTCGCGCGTGCAGGCGCTGTCGACGCGCGGATAATACACTTCGTTCAGGATGCCGTGGCTGATGGTGAACCAGACGCGACTGGACGGCGAAAGCGCCGAGCCGACGCCGCTCTTGGCGCTAGAGGTCCAGCGCGCGGGAATTCCCGGTGCGCCCGTCGGCACAGTCGGCGTCACTGCCATGCTTGTTCGGTCTCCTGGCCCGCCTGCCTAGCCATCAACCGAAACCATTTCAATCAGCGCACTGCAAGTTGATCGCCGGCGCGCATCGGATTGCAGTTGACAGCTCGGCGGCCTTCTGCACTTTTGTCTGACAATAGATAAAAAACAGGATCGCAATCGCGAAAATTCATCGACAGCCAACTGATCAACAACTCTCGGGAGGAGTATCCTATGAAGAAATTATTGGTTCTCGGCACGCTTGCGGCGGTGCTCGCAGCCGGTACGGCTTTCGCCGACACCAGCGGCAAGAAGATCGCGTTCTCCAACAATTACGCCGGCAATTCGTGGCGCCAGGCCATGCTCGACAGCTATGGCATCGTCACCAAGAAGGCGGTCGACGACAAGATCGTCGGCGCGGCCGATGTCTTCACCACCGCCGACAAGGAGGTGCCGACGCAGGCCGCCCAGGTGCAGAACCTGATCCTGCAGGGCTATGACGCCATCGTCATCAACGCCGCTTCGCCGGACGCGCTCAACGGCGCCATCAAGCAGGCCTGCGACGCCGGCATCACCGTCGTTTCCTTCGACGGCACGGTGACCGAGCCATGTGCCTACCGCGTCGTCGTCGACTTCAAGGACATGGGCAAGCAGGAAGTCGAGCAGATGGCGAAGTTCCAGCCCAAGGGCGGCAATCTGCTTGAAATCCGCGGGCTGGCCGGCACCTCGATCGACGACGCCATCCATGCCGGTATCCTGGAAGGGGTCGCTGCCCATCCCGAATTCAAGATCGTCGGTTCGGTGACCGGCGACTGGGACCAGACCACGGCGCAGAAGGCGGTCGCGACCATCCTGCCGTCGCTGCCCGACATCGTCGGCATCGTCGACCAGGGCGGCGACGGTTATGGCGCCGCGCAAGCCTTCGCCGCCGCCAACAAGCCGCGCCCGACCATCATCATGGGCAACCGGCAGGACGAGCTGAAGTGGTGGAAGGAACAGAAGGAGAAGGACGGCTACAAGACCTGGTCGGCGTCGATCGCGCCCGGCGTGTCGACGCTCGCCTTCTGGGTGGCGCAGCAGGTGCTCGATGGCCGCAAGGACATTCCGCACGATTTGCTGGTGCCGTATCTCGCCTTCACCCAGGACGATTTCGAGGCGGCCCTGCCGAAGATCAAGGAGGGTGGCGTCGCCACTCACGAATACACCCAGGAAGATGCCATCGCGGCCATCAAAGCCAACATCAAGTGAAAGCCGCATCCGCGTTGCCTAGCGCATCACTGAACGGATATCGTTGAGCATGGCTGCAGGCAACACGGGCATCATCAGGCTGGGCGGCGCCGAAAAACAGTTCGGCGCCGCCACTCTTGACGTCGTAAGACTTGACGGTGCCGAAAAGCATTTCGGCGCCGTCAGAGCGCTGGGCGGGGTGGATTTCCATGTCGGACCCGGCGAATGCGTCGGCCTCGTCGGCCATAATGGCGCCGGCAAATCGACGCTGATGCATATGGTGGCCGGCACCTTGACGCCCGACAGCGGCACCATCGGCGTGCATGGCGTCATCGAGGAGAACTACTCGGTTTCGCGGGCGCAGCAGCTCGGCATACGCTGCGTGTTCCAGGAGCTGTCGCTGTGTCCCAATCTCAGCGTCGCCGAAAACACCCGCATCAACCATGCCTCGCTGTCCGGCTTCGGCTGGCGGCGCAAGGCGGCCGAGCTGATCGCCGCCAAGCTAGACGAGATATTCCCGGACCATGGCATCTCGGCCTGGGACATTGTCGGCGATCTGTCGATCGGCCGGCGGCAGATGGTCGAGGTGGCGCGCGCCTTCACGGTGACGCAGGACCGGCTCGACCTGGTCATCCTCGACGAGCCGACCTCCTCGCTCGACGCGCACACGGCAGGCCAGCTGCTGGCTTTCGTGCGCCGCTTCGTCGCTGGCGGGAAAAGCTGCATCCTGATCTCGCACGTGCTGGGCGAGGTGTTGCGCAACGCCGACCGGATCGTGGTGATGCGCGACGGCAAGATGGTGGCGTCGGACGCGGCTGGCGCCTTCGACCGCGACCGGCTGGTGACGGTGATGGGCGGGGCTGAGGCGCGCCAGAAGACCGCCGCGCAGGCCGCTGCCGCAAAGCCAGGCGCCAGCCCGCTGCGCGTCCGGGCGCGGCCCGCCGGGCAGACTGACGGCAAGGAGCTTGTCGCCCGTGCCGGCGAGATCATCGGCCTTGCCGGGCTGGCCGGTCACGGACAGACCGACTTGCTGCTGCGGATCTTTGGTGCCACCGCACGCGCCAAAGCCGGCATCGAGGTCACGGCGCCGGTGGCGCTGGTGGCGGGCGACCGCCAGTCGGACGGCATTTTCCCGCAATGGTCGATTGCGCAGAATATCGGCATCCGCTCGCTGGCGCGTCTGCGCAACGGCTTGCTGATCTCGCCGCGACGCGAGGCGGAACTCGCCGATGCCTGGAAGAAGAAGATCGGCATCCGCACGCCCGACATGGACAACAACATCTTTTCACTGTCGGGCGGCAACCAGCAGAAGGCCCTGTTTGCCCGCGCACTGGGCTCCGATGCCGAAATCGTGCTGATGGACGATCCGATGCGCGGCGTCGACATCGGCACCAAGCTGGAGGTCTACGACCTCGTGCGCGAGGAGGCTGGCCGCGGACGCACCTTCCTCTGGTACACGACCGAAACCGAAGAGCTCGACAATTGCGATCACATCTATGTCTTCAAGAACGGCCGCATCGTCGCCAATTTGACGCGCGACGAGCTGACCGAGGAGAAGATCATCCAGTCCTCCTTCGGCGACGCGGCCTGAGATGACGGCGACGCCAATCGACAATGGCTTCAAGGGATCGGCGGCGCGCAATGCGGCGGCGCGGGCGCGGCTGTTGCGCGCCCTGCTGCCAGCGCTGTCGCTGGCCTTGGTGCTGGCCGCAATCGCCTGGCTCAACCCGCGCGCCATCAGCTATTTCGGCTTCAGCCTGATGCTGAACCTGGCTATCCCGATCGCGCTGGCGACGATCGCGCAGATGTTCGTCATAGCCGGCAACGAGCTTGATCTGTCGATCGGCACCTTTGTCGGTTTTGTCGGCTGCGTCACGGCGACATGGCTGAAGGACGCGCCGCTCATCGGCGTCCTCATCCTCGCCGGGTCGATCGGCATCTATGCGCTGCTCGGCGCGCTGATCCATCTGCGCAACCTGCCTTCCATCGTGGTGACGCTGGGCATGAGTTTCGTCTGGCAGGGCCTGGCCATCCTCGTCCTGCCAAAGCCCGGCGGTAAGGCGCCGGACTGGCTGCTGGCGATCATGTCGTTCAAGCCGCTCTTCATTCCGTTCCCGATCATCGCCGCGCTGCTGATCGCGGCGGTGGTGCATTTCGGCCTGATGCGCACCTCCTACGGCGTGATCCTGCGCGGCTCCGGCGGCAATCCGGCAGCACTGCGGCGCGCCGGCTGGTCGCTGCTCAAGACCAAGATCGTGCTGTTTGCGCTGGCCGGCCTGTTCGGCGTGCTGTCGGGCATGGCGCTGATCGGCATCACCACCTCGGCGGATGCCAATATCGGCAATGGCTACACGCTGCTGGCCATCGCCGGCGTCATCCTCGGCGGCGGCGAGTTCGTCGGCGGCCGGGTCTCGCCGATCGGCGCCGTCATCGGCGCGCTGACGCTGGCGCTGGCCGCCTCGCCGCTGCTCACCTTCATGCACATTCCGCCCGACTGGCAGGTGGCCGCCAACGGCGCCATCCTGATCATCGTGCTGGCGGCGCGGGTGCTGATCAGCCGCAGGGAAAGGTGAGCGATGGCTTCGCTGAAAACGCTGCTCACAAAACCCTGGATCTGGTCGTTTGCCGGTGCGCTGCTGGTGTGGCTGGCGACGATCGCCTTCACCGGCGGCTATGGCGCCGGCGGCATGGTCACGGCGGCGCTCTCGCTTGCCGTGTTCACGGTCATCGTCGGCGTCGGCCAGATGTTCGTCATCACGCTCGGGCCCGGCAATGTCGACCTGTCGCTGCCGGCCAATATCGGCCTGGCAAGCGCGGTTGCCATGAAGGTGATGGGCGGCAGCGATGCCATGATCGTGGTTGGATTGCTGGCGGCGCTCGCCTGTGGTGCCGCCATCGGCGCCATCAACTACCTGCTGATCTGGGCGCTGCGCATTCCGCCGATCATCGCCACGTTGTCGGCGAGCTTCATCATCCAGTCGGTCGACATCAGCTACGGGCGCGGGCTGCAGATCAAGCCGCCGCCGGGCTTCGCCGATTTCACCAACTGGCAGGTGCTGGGCATTCCGGTGCTGGCGATGCTCACCGTGCTGTTCACCATCGGCGCGGCCATCGCCTTGCAGCGCATGATCTATGGCCGCTCGGTGCTGGCGATCGGCCAGAACATCCGCGCCGCCTGGCTCGCCGGCGTCAATGTCGGCCGCATCCGCTTCCTCACCTACACGCTGTCGGGGGCGCTCGGCGGCATCGACGGCGCGCTGCTCGCCGGCTATTTCCGCGGCGCCAATGTCGATATCGGCAATGAATATCTGCTGGCTTCGATCGCGGTCGTCGTCATCGGCGGCACGTCGGTGGCCGGCGGCAAAGCCAATGTGCCCGGCGTCTGGGGCGCGGCGCTGTTCCTGGTGCTGCTGCTCACCATGCTCAACACATTCGGCGTCAGCGCCGGCGTGCGGCTTCTGCTTACCGGGCTGATCATCGTAGGGGTGATCACGGCGGCGGGTGGCGAGAAGGCGGTGCGCTGACTGCAACGTCGACGGCGCGACCGCGGCCTGTCGGGCCAATCATTGGACCAGTTCAACATCCGGTTCCCATTCGCGGCGTGGCCTAGTAAACCGGTCCGCGATCTCAGTCGGTCCCGGGAGGCCTCCGCTTGTCCAATACTGTCAGCGTCGCGAACGAGGGTGGCGTGGCCATCGTCACCATCGACAATCCGCCGGTCAACGCACTGAGTTTTCACGTCCGCGAGCCGCTGATGCAGGCCCTGGTCGCCCTGCGCGATGACGCATCGGTCGCGGCAATCGTCATTGCTTGCGCCGGCCGGACCTTCGTCGCCGGCGCCGACATCACCGAATTCGGCAAGCCGGTGCAGCAGCCAGACCTGCGCGCCATCGTGGCGACACTTGAAGCCATCGCCAAGCCGACGGTCGCCGCCATTCACGGCACCGCGCTCGGCGGCGGGCTGGAACTGGCGCTCGGCTGTCATTTCCGTGTTGCCGATCAAGGCGCGAAGCTCGGCCTTCCCGAGGTGAAGCTCGGCTTGTTGCCCGGCGGCGGCGGCACGGTGCGGCTACCGCGTCTCGTGGGCGCTTTAAAGGCGATGAGGATGATCGTTTCCGGCACCCCGATTGGCGCGCAAGAGGCGCATGGCGCCGGTCTGGTCGATGCCGTTTTCGAGGGTGATCTGACCACGCATGCCGTGAATTTCGCCCGCGAGATCGCCCGCAAGGGTGGTCCGTTCACGCCGGTGCGCGAACGCGATGAAAGTCTGGGGGAAACCGACCTTGCCGCCTTCGATGCCGAGGCGGCGGATCTTGCCAGGAAGGCGCGCGGGCTCGAGGCGCCTGTTGCCTGTGCGCAGGCGGTGCGCAATGCCGTCACGCTGCCCTTCGACGAGGCGCTGGCGGTCGAGCGGGCGCTGTTCGTGAAACTCGTCGCCAGCGACCAGTCGCGCGCGCAACGGCATCTGTTCTTCGCCGAGCGCGAGGCGGCCAAGCTCCCCGGCAAGGATGTCGTCAAGCGCAGGATCAGCCGCGTCGGCGTCATCGGCGCCGGCACGATGGGCGGCGGCATCGCCATGGCTTTCGCCAATGGCGGCCATCCCGTCACCTTGCTGGAAACCAGTCAGGAAGCGCTGCAGCGAGGGCTGGCGACGATCGAGAAGAATTATGCCGTCTCGGTCACACGCGGCTCCTTGAGCGAAGACGCCAGGCAGCAGCGGCTCGGTCAATTCAAAGGCTCGATCGACCATGCCGATCTCGGCGATTGCGATCTGATCATCGAGGCGGCGTTCGAGGACATGGCGGTCAAGAAGGAAATCTTCGGCAAGCTCGACGCGGTGGCGAAACCAGGCGCCATCCTTGCCACCAACACGTCCTATCTCGACATCGACGAGATCGCCGCCTCGATCTCGCGACCACAGGACGTGCTCGGCCTGCATTTCTTCTCGCCGGCCAACGTCATGAAGCTGCTGGAGATCGTGCGCGCCGAAAAGACGGCGCCGGATGCGCTGGCGACCGTCGTCGACCTGGCACGCAGGATCGGCAAGGTGGCAGTCGTCGTCGGCGTCTGCCACGGCTTCGTCGGCAACCGCATGCTGGCCGCGCGTGGCTCGGAATCGGAAGCGCTGCTGCTGGAGGGCGCGACACCCAGCCAGATCGACAAGGCGTTCACCGATTTCGGCTGGCCGATGGGGCCGTTCCAGATGGGCGACCTGGCCGGCCTCGACATCGGCTGGCGCAACCGCAAGGCGCGTGGGCTGACGGCCGTCATCGCCGACACGCTGTGCGAGCAGGGCCGTTTCGGCCAGAAAACCGGCCGTGGCTTCTATCTCTACGAGAACGGTTCGCGCACGCCGATACCCGATCCCGAGGTCGAGGCGCTGATCCGCGACAAGGCCGCCGAGAAGGGCATCGCGCCGCGCACGATAGCCGCAGACGAGATCATCGAACGCACGCTCTATCCCCTGATCAACGAGGGCGCGAAAATTCTGGAGGAAGGGATTGCAGCCCGCGCCTCCGACATCGATGTCGTCTGGGTCAATGGCTACGGCTTTCCCATCGGCAAGGGCGGCCCGATGTTCTGGGCCGGTCTCGTAGGCGCGGGCAAGATCATCGAGCGGCTCGAATATTGGCTGGAGCGGACCGGCAAGGATGTTTTCAAGCCGGCGTCCTTGCTCAAGCGGATGGCTGAGAGCGGCTCTTGGGAAGCCGGCTCAACAGCCTGATCCGGGTAGCGGAATCATCGGATCCGCGCGTCGATGATCTCGACGAAGCGGGCGAAAAGGCCGGCCTGCGACTTGATCTTGAGCTTGCGGTAGATGTTGCGGCGATGGACCTTCACGGTTCCCGGCACGATGCGCATGGCCCTGGCGATCGATTCCGTCGAATGCCCCTGCAGCACCAGGTCGACGACGTGCTTTTCGCGCGGCGTCAGTGACAGGCTTTTCCAGATATGGGCGCGGTCGAATTCGTTGACCGCGGCTATTTCCTCGTCCTGCCTCGTCACGGCCGGTTCGTCGGCGGGGAGGGCAGGCCAGCGCGATCTGATGAAGCTGATCACCGCGGGCGCCATGTCGCGCAGCAGCCTGGCATCGGCGGTGCCGAACGGGCCGGAAGCACTGAGCCGCATCAACGACAGCACCAGCGCGTCCTTGCCTGGCAGCGGCACGAAGAAGCCGACTTCCTCGGCCAACCGGGTCTGGCTGTAGTAGGAGCGAAAATATTCGCTGGCGTAGAAACGATCGGGCGCGAGTTCCCGCATGCGCCAGAACCCTTCCTTGCGCTCGACCGCCGCGTGATGGAACGGGTCGAGCAGGTAAGGCCCCTCCTGGTAGAGCGCGACGAAGACGTGGCTTTCGGCCGGTGTGAACGTCTCGAACAGCAATGGCGGTCGTGAGGCGCCACGATAGCCGAAGATCACGCAGTGGTCGAAGCCGACATGCTGGCGCAGCCAATCGACCATCGCGTGGCCGAACAGGCCGCCGCTCGTCTCCCGCGTCGCCGCGACAAGGGCGGCGAGCCGGCTGTATTCGTCGCTGCGGGAAGTGCTCAATCAATACCCCCTTAAACGAGAAAATAGATCAGATATACCACCCGCGAGGTATATACTAGCTGCCATTGGCTCTGGTAGCGTCTTGAAATCGCATCGTCCTGGAGCCCGCAGCCTTGACCGCAGTGCCCGACATCGAATTTCGCGGCGTGGCCAAGCGCTATGGCGCGGTGACTGCGGTCAGCGGTATCGACCTTGCCGTGCCGCCCTCCGCCTTCGTTGCGCTGCTTGGACCGTCTGGCTGCGGCAAGACGACCTGCCTGCGCATAATCGGCGGCTTCGAACAGCCCAGCGAAGGCCAGGTGTTCATCCGCGGCCAGGACATGGCCGGCACGCCACCCTACCGGCGGCCGGTCAACATGGTGTTCCAGCAATACGCGCTGTTCCCGCATCTCGACGTCGAAGCCAATGTTTCCTATGGCCTGCGCCAGGCAAGGCCACGGCTGTCGTCGCGCGAGATCGGCCAGCGGGCCGGCGAAGCGCTCGAAATGGTGCGGCTCGCCGGCTATGGCGGCCGCAAGATCCACGAACTGTCCGGCGGCCAGCAGCAGCGTGTCGCGCTGGCGCGCGCGCTGGTCAACAAGCCGGCGGTGCTGTTGCTCGACGAGCCACTGGCGGCGCTCGACAAGAAGCTGCGCACCGACATGCAGATCGAGCTGCAGAACCTGCAGCGCGAGATCGGCATCACCTTCGTGCTGGTGACGCACGACCAGGAGGAAGCGCTGTCGATGAGCGATTTCGTCTGCGTCATGAATGGCGGCCGCATCGTCCAGCTTGGACAGCCCAATGAGATCTACGACGAGCCGGCCGATCTGTTCGTGGCCGATTTCGTCGGCAAGACCAATCTGCTTGCCGGCAAGGTCGCGGGGCATACGGGCGAACTGGTGGACGTTGCGCTGGCGGACGGCACCATCATCGCGGCGCGCAAACGCACCGCCTTGCAACAGGGCGAGACCGTCTCGGTCAGCCTGCGTCCTGAATCACTCAGCCTCGGCGCTCCGGCAAGCGGCCCGCTCAAGGGTGTCGTCCGCAACCGGATTTTCCTGGGATCGACGGCGGAATACGCGATCGAGGTCCAGGGCATCGGAACATTACTCGCCAAGGCCGACCATTTGATCGGCCAAGGCAATCTCTTCAAGCCGGGTGAACCCGTCGCCATCGGCTTTGCCACCGGGACGCCGCTCGCGTTTCCGGAGACCAAGAACAACGGGACCAACCAGAGGGTAAACAAACATGTCGAAATCATATCGTGACGGACTGCCGATAAGCCCCGAGAATTTCGTCGACCAGCTGATGCGCTTGAAGCGCGGCTCGATCGGCCGCCGCGACTTCCTTGGCCTCACCGGCCTCGGCATCGCAACGGCGGTGATGGCGCGCGAGATCGGCATCATGCCGACGCCGGCCTTCGCCGCCGAAAGCCTTGGCGACCGCATGTCGATCGCCACCTGGCCGAACTATCATGACCCGCAGACCTTCGAGAACTTCAAGAAGGACACGGGCGTCGCCGTCGAGGTCAACGTGTTCGGCTCGAATGAGGAGATGCTGGCCAAGCTGCAGGCCGGCGCCTCGGGCTGGAGCCTGTTCGTGCCGACCAATTATACGATCTCGACCTACAAGAAGCTCGGCATCATCGAGCCGCTGGAGATGGCGAAGCTGCCGAACTTCGATGGCACCCAGGAAGATGCGCGTTTCACCTCCGAGGGTACCATCGATGGCACTATTTACGCCGTGCCGAAGAACTGGGGCACGACGGGTTTTGCCGTCAACACCAAGAAGCTCGCCAAGCCGATGACGAGCTGGAAGGAGTTCTGGGACACCGCCATGGCCGAGGGCGATGGCCGCACCATGGTGCATGACTACCAGCTCACCACCATCGGCAACGCGCTGAAATATTACGGCTATTCGTTCAATTCGCTGAAGCAGGACGAGCTCGCCAAGGCGGAGGAACTGCTGCTCAAGGTCAAGCCGCATCTGTTCGCCGTCTCGTCCGACTACCAGCCGGGCATGCGCGCGGGCGACGCGTGGATGACGATGTGCTGGACCAATGACGGCGCGCAGCTGCATCGCGACATTCCCGAGATCGCCTATGTGCTTGGCAAGGAAGGCGGCGAGATCTGGACCGATTTTTATGCCATCCCGAAGGACGCGCCGAACAAGCCCGCCGGCTACGCGCTGCTCAACTATCTGATGAACCCGCAGGTCGCGGTGAAGGAGCACCTCGCCAACGGCGCTCCTTCCACCGATGCGCGCGTCAACAAGCTGCTGCCCAAGGAAGTGCTCGACAATCCGATCCTCTATCCGGCGGCGGACCTGCTGACGCCGCTCGAATTCGGCGCGGCGGCAACGCTGACCGATCCGGGCCGTGCCGAACTGATGGCGCGCTTCAAATCGGCTTGAGACTGGCCTGGACAAAGACAAACGACCGGCGGGCCCATGTCCGCCGGTACCGGGACGGTTTCGATGCACGGCAACAGATTTCGGCATAATTTCCTGACCGCCTTGCTGCTCGCGCCGGCGACAGTATGGCTGGTGGTGTTCCTGGTGCTGCCGTTCATCGCCATAGCCGTGTTCAGCGTCGGCGAGCGGGCCCCCGAGGGCGGATACCAGGCGGCCTTCACGCTGGCGCAATACGCCAATCTTCCGGCGCGGGCGACCGCGTTCTGGAACACCATGGTGCTGGCGCCGGTGGGCGCGCTTGCCTGCCTGCTCGTTGCCTATCCGGTCGCCTATTATCTTGCCTTGCAGGCGCCGCAGCGCTGGCGGCTGATCCTGCTTGCGCTGGTCGTCATTCCGTTCTGGACGAGCCTGCTGATGCGCACCTATGCCTGGATGTACATTCTGGGCGGACGAGGCATCCCCGCGCTGCTCGCCTTCGTAGGCATCGAGGATGTCAGGCTGATCAACACGCCGGGTGCCGTCCTGCTCGGCATCGTCTACGGCTATCTGCCGCTGATGATCCTGCCGATCTATGTCAGCCTCGAGCGGCTCGACCGAAGGCTGCTGGAAGCTTCGGCCGATCTCGGCGCGACCCCGCTCTCCACCTTCCTTCGTGTGACCCTGAAGCTGTCGCTGCCGGGCGTGATGACCGGCTTTTCGCTGGTCATGATCCTGCTGCTTGGCGAGTACCTGATCCCGACGCTGCTCGGCGGCGGCAAGGTGTTCTTCATCGGCAACGCGCTGGTCGACCTGTTCCTGCAGTCGCGCAACTGGCCGTTCGGATCGGCCATCGCAATCACGCTGGTGCTGGTCTCGGTGGTGGTGCTGATTGTCGCCAACCGCATTTCGAACCGGGTTGCGGGCGCCCGCCGGGTGGACCTCATCTGATGCGCGCCTTCGTCATTGCCGTCTTCGCGTTCCTCTATCTGCCTATCGTGCTGGTCGTGCTGTTTTCCTTCAACGCCGGCCACCATGCCAGCGAGTTCACCGGCTTCTCGGTGCAATGGTACGGCAAGGCGCTGTCCAACCCGTTCCTGGTCGAGGCGCTGAAGAACAGCCTGTTCATTGCCACCACCAGCGCCCTGCTGGCAGCGGTGTTCGGCACCGCGGCAGCCCTTGGCCTGGCGCGTGTCGGCGTCAGAACCCGCGCCGTCTTCGATGGGCTGCTTGGCGCGGCGATCGTCGTTCCCGGCGTCGTCATCGGCATCTCGACGCTGGTCGCGCTCGTCCAGCTGTTCGCCGTCGTCAACCCGTTCCTCGCCTCGGTCTGGCCCGGTGACCAGACACCGCGCCTGTCGCTCGGCTACGGCTCGATCATCGCCGCGCATGGCCTGTTCTCGATGGCGCTGGTGACGATGATCGTCGGCACGCGTCTGGGCAGCCTCGACCGCAATCTGGTCGAGGCTTCGAGCGATCTCTACACGACGCCGCTGACGACGTTCCGCTCGATCGTCCTGCCGCAGATCATGCCGGCGGTGGTCGCCGGCTTCCTGCTGGCCTTCACCTTCTCCTTCGACGATTTCATCGTCGCGTTCTTCGTCGCCGGCGCGCAGACGACGCTGCCGATCTATGTGTTCGCGTCGATCCGGCGCGGGGTGACGCCGGAGATCAACGCCATCGCGACGATCGTGCTCGTCGCTTCCGTCCTGCTCGTGGTGCTTGCCCAATGGCAGCTGCGCCAGCGCAAGCCATCCAACTGAAAGCTGCTGCTCCATGATCCTCAAAGACCGCATCGCCGTGGTGACAGGCGCCGGATCCGGCATCGGGCGTGCCGGCGCCATGATCATGGGCAGGGAAGGTGCGGTGGTCGTCATCGCCGACCGGGATGCGGCCGCCGGCGAGGCAACAGCCTCAGGCATCCGCGCAGTGGGCGGCCGGGCCGAGGCCATCGCCACCGATGTCGGGGAGGACGTGGCTGTCGAGCACCTGATAACCGGCACGCTCGAGAAGCATGGGCGCATCGACATCCTGCACAATCATGCCGGCATCCAGGTCGGCGGCACGCTGACCGAGGTCGAGACCGCCGGCATGGACGCCTCGTGGCGGGTCAATGTGCGGGCGCAGTTTCTCGCGGCAAGGATCGTCATGCCGTCGATGATTGCGCAAGGCGGCGGCGTCATCCTCAACACGGCTTCGAATTCGGGTGTCTTCTATGACCGCGAGATGATCGCCTACGCGACATCGAAACATGCCGTGGTGGCGATGACCAGGCAGATGTCGCTCGACTATGCCCGGCACAATGTGCGTGTCAACGCCCTCTGCCCGGGCTGGGTCGACACGCCCTTCAACGAACCGTTCATCGCCCAGATGGGCGGACGCGAGGCGATCGAAACCTATGTCCGCACCAAGATCCCGATGGGGCGCTGGGCCGTGGCCGAAGAGATCGCCGAGGCGATCCTGTTCCTCGTCTCGGACCGCTCGTCCTTCATGACCGGGCAGGCGCTGGTGATCGATGGCGGCGAAAGTATCGGCTGACACCGACGCTGTCATCTATCGACCTTCCCATTTCAGCCCCCTTTTTGCTGCGGTTTGCGTGGCGTCGGACGGCACAGGACTATGGTCTGGTTGTCATGGGACTTCAGTGCCATGGCAGGACCAGAGCGGCAATTTCTGTGACTTTTCAACTCGTTACAGCTTGGTAACGGCGTCCGCTCTCGGATTGCGACCGAGTTTGTCTAAAGTTTACCGGGTATAATTAGCGATTTCTCATACCCAGATGGTTCAGCGGTGGGCGAGTAGGCGATTCCCAAGGAGATTAACATGACAAACCGGAAAACTCTGTTCGCGGCGCTGGCCGCATTGGCGCTTCTGGCGTCTCCGGCGCTCGCCGGCAATGGTGGCAATGGCGGCAATGGCAATGGCGGAGGTAACGGCGGCGGCAACGGGAATGGCGGTGGCAATGGCAACGGCGGCACCCACGGTAATAGCAACGGCAACAGCGGTGCTTCGCATGGCAAGTCGTCGTCGGCACCGGGACATGCAGCCAAGACGGAAACCGACACAACCACCGACACCACGGTCGATACGACCACAACAGTCTCGTCCGTACCGAAGGACAAGAACATTCACGCCAAACTCGGCCGGCTGAACTCGCTGCAGCGCAACATCAACGCCTACATGAATTCCAAGAGCAAGAAGTTCGCCGGCATTCAGGCCTTCGTGACGCAATCGGCGACGGCCAAGAATGCGCAAGCAGCGGCCGCTGCCGCCGCCGCCACGGCCGCCGCCGCCCAAGCCCAGCTAGATGACCTGAATTCGCAGCTGAGCGCGCTGACGTCGCTGACGCCGGATCAGATCGCCGCCATGACGCCCGAAGAACAGGCGGCCTTGCCTGGCCAGATAGCGGCCCTGCAGGCAGATGTCACCGCACAGGAGGCCGTGGTGGCCGCCGACAATGCGGCGGCCGACCAGGCCGAGGCCGACGCTGCCGCGGCAGCGGTCGGCACGGATCCGGCGGCGCTCGACGCGGCACTGGCGGATATGGCCAACAAGCCCGTCGACGCCGATGTCACGGCCTGGGCCCAAGGCGTCCTTGCCGACAAGATCGATCAGATGGCGGCCAAGCTTCAGGCGGGTACGACGCCGTAGCGGATCGTCCCTGAAAAAGGCGGTAGCCAGTCGAAGAAGATGCCGCTGGGCTTTGCCCGGCGACATTGCTTTTCCTGCTCGCACGTCCTGGTCGTAGCGATCGAGGCTTAGGAATATGGGTGCGCGGTGTTGCCGCGCGCCATTCTTCATACGTGTTTGCGGCCACCGGTCTCGCGAAACCAGCTGTCGGGATAGGGGTACCACCAGTCCTGGATGGCCGGCCTGTGGTCGATGATCACCATCTTGGAGCGGCGGAAGGCGTCGAGCCCCTGGCGCCCGAGTTCGCGGCCGAGGCCGGAAGCCTTCCAGCCGCCGAAGGGCAGGGCGTCATTGTCGATCAGCGGATTGTTGACCCAGACCATGCCGGCCTCGAGCCGTTCGGCCGCCTCATGCGCTTCCGCCAGATCCGTCGTGAAGACCGAAGCGCCGAGCCCGAACGGGCTGTCGTTTGCGAGCCGGATCGCCTCGTCGAAATCCCTAACCCGGCAGATGGCGGCGACTGGGCCGAAACACTCCTCGCGCACGATCGCCATGTCTGGGGTGACGCCAGTCAGGATGGTCGGCTCGTAGAACCAGCCGGTGTTGTGCTCCGGCGGGATGCGGCCGCCGGTAATGGCCGTGGCGCCGTTGCAGATGGCATCGTCGACCAGCCGCATGACCTTGGCCCGTGCTGCCTCGCTGACCAGCGGGCCGATCTCGGTTCTGTCCATGCCGTTGCCGATGCGCAGCGCCCGTGTCTTCTCGGCAAACAGTTCGACAAAGCGATCGTGGACCGAATCGACGACGAAGAATCGCTCGGCCGACGTGCAGACCTGGCCTGTGAGGTGGAAGGCGGCTGTGACGGAGCCAGCCGCCGCCACGTCGAGCGGCGCGTGCTGGCTGATGATCAGCGGATCGCTGCCGCCGGCCTCGATGACGCAAGGCTTCATGCGTTCCGCGCAGGCCACGGCCACCGCCTTGCCGGCCGCGACCGAGCCGGTGAAAGCGACCGCATGGGTGCGATCGGCAGTGATCAGTGCCTGCGCGGTGGCCGCGCCACCAGGCAAGCAGGAGACGAGGCCCTCGGGCAGCGACCGGAATACGGTCATGTAGTCCAGCGTCGAGAGCGTCGTCGCTTCCGCCGGCTTGATGACGCAGGCGTTGCCGGCGGCGAGCGAGGCCGCGACGGTCCAGCACATCAGCAGGATCGGAAAGTTGTAGGGCATGATGTGGACGGAGACACCATAGGGCTCGTAGCGCGCATACTGGAACGAGCCGGCCTGCGTCGTGCCGGCGATCTTGCCGGCATCGTCGCGCGCCATCTCGGCATAGTAGCGGAAGATCGGCGCGCAATTGGCGATCTCGCCGATGGCTTCGGGATAGGGCTTGCCCATCTCGCGCACCATCAGTTCGGCGCAGCGCGTGAAGTCCGCCGCCTCGATGGCGTTGGCGACGGCGTGCAGATGCTTTGCCCGGCTCTTGGCGTCGAGCTTTTTCCAGGCAAGCTGCGCCTTGGTCGCGGCGGTGAGCACGGTGTCGACCTCGCCGTCGCTGGCCGCCGCGATCGCGCCGACGGTTTCCAGCGTCGCCGGATCGATTACCGGCCTGTTCGCGCCGGTCATTGGCCGGTAGTCCGGATTGACGAAGAAAATCGGCCGGCCGGGGGAGAAATGCATGGACATCCTCTCGGATCCGCTCAACGGATCATGTAGACCTTCTTGATCGTCTCATGGACGGTGCAGACGCCTTTCCAGTCCTGCGGGAAGAAGGCCGCCGTGTCCGGCTCGATCTCGATGACCTCGCCGGACTCATGCACGTAGGTGCAGCGCCCCTCCAGGAAGTGGCAGAACTCGTCGCGGGTGACGTGGCAGTGCCACTTGCCTGGCGTGCAGACCCAGAGGCCGCATTCCGAACGGCCTTCCGGCCCCTTGTGGAGCAGTTTGCCCGACGTATGGGATTGCCCCTCGATCATTGTCGGGATGACGCCCCAGTCGACGAGGTCCGTGATGGCAAGCGGCGATTGCATGATCGGCGTGGTCATAGGATTTTCCTGGTAAGTGCTCACCGGCACATGAAGGCCTTGGTCAGCGTTTGCGTGATGATGGAGATGCCGGTCCAGCCGGCGGGAAAGAAGACGAGCGTGCCGGCTCCGACCGGGATGTCCTCGCCATCGTCCCTGACATAGCTGCCGCGCCCCGACAGGAAATGGCAGAACTCGTCGGCGGCGAAGCTGACCTTGCGGGTGCCCGGCGTGCACGACCACAGGCCGCATTCGTTCGACCCGTCCGGATTCCTGGAGAGGATCTTGCCTGAGGCCCGCGGCGCGCCGGCGAGCGTGTTGGCGCCCGCGCCCCAATCTTCCAGCTCCACGGTCGAGGCCTCAGGCCAATGCGGTGTCGACATGTCTTGCTCCTATGCTTTCAGGCCAGCATGTAGACGTTGCGCATGGTCTCATGCACGGTGCATTCGCCAGTCCAGCCAGCGGGGAACATGATCACGCTTCCCCTGGAGATTTCTATAACCTCGCCGACATCCGACCGGTAGGTCGCGCGGCCGGCAACGAAGTGGCACAGTTCGTCGCGCGGGATCGAGAGCCGCCAGCGGCCGGGCGTACAGACCCAGATGCCGGATTCCGGCTGATTGTTCGGCCCTTTGTGCACGAGCTTGCCGGTGGAGTGGGAGACGCCCGACAGGGCATCGGGCTGGACGCCCCAGTCGACGAGGTCGGTGCGGGTCGAGGCCTGGTGGAGGTGCGGGGCGGAGGAAGTCATGCTGATGCTCCTGCGCGCCGCCTGAGAAGCTCGTGCTCTACGGCGCCCCCCTCTGTCCTGCCGGACATCTCCCCCACGAGGGGGGAGATCGGCAACTTCGGCCTCGGCGTTTCGTCATCGACGTCGAAAATTGGCGAAGGCAGTCGCGACATCCAATCTCCCCCCTCGTGGGGGAGATGTCCGGCAGGCCAGAGGGGGGCGCCTTGGCTCGGCGTGTCAAACATCGCAATCACAGCAACACCTCCAGCAAACCCGCAGCCTTCTCAGGTCCATTCTGCACGTGCATCTGTGCCGATGTCTGCGCCAGCTTCGCCTTCATTTTCGGATCGGTCAGGCAGGCTTCGATCTTCGCGATCAACTCCGCGTCCGTCCAATCGTAGCGCGGCATGCCGAAGCCATGGCCGGTTTCCTGGACCCGGGTGGCGTTGTCGTGGCCGTCCCAGACATAGGGCATGATGATCGCGGGCTTGCCGAAATAGAGGCACTCGGTGAAGGAGTTGTTGCCGCCATGGTGGATCACGGCATCGACCTGCGGGATCACCGAAGGCTGCGGGAACCAGCTGTCGACGATGACGTTGCCGGGCACGTCGGTGTACTGATCCCTGTAGCCGCCGACATTGACCAGCGCGCGGTAGCGGATCTTGCCCAGCGTCGCGATGATCCGCTTCAGCAAGTCGACATCGCCGGCCCCCAGGCTGCCGAAGGAGACGTAGAGCAGCGGCCCGTCGTTGTTTTTGGCGAAGGCCGGGACGGGATAGGACTTTTCCTGCCGCACGCAGCCTTCCAAATACTGGAATTTTGCCGGGTCGAGCGGATGGCGGCGCTTGAATTTCGCGGCTTCGGGATAAAGCAGCAGGTTCAAATAGGGCGAAGCCTCGAAGAACTGGCCGATCGGATAGGGCGCCTCATCATTGGCGCCGAGGAACGCGTTGAAGTCATCATGGATCGGCTTGATCACGGCATTGAAGTGATCGCGGTAGCGCTGGTGTCCGGTATGGTCGTTTTCGCCGCAGCCGGAGAGATGCGGTGGGATGCCCTCGTCCTCGATCTCGTTTTCGGAACAGGAGATGACGCGCACCCACGGCTTGCCGAACTGCTTGATCGCCGGGAACAGGATGACGTTGTCGACGCAGATCACATCCGGCTTGATGGCGGAAAGCACGCGCGGCAGGTCCTTTTGCGCCCACTTGGCGCTGTCGACGATCGCCGTCCAGCAATCCTTGACGTAATTGTCGACCTGGTCGTAGGGCGACTTGCGGAAGTTGGGGATGTGGCCGTTGATGAAATCCTCCCAGAACTTGGCCATCTGCTCGGGCGGCATCGGTTCGGAAAGGTTCACCGGATGCGCCTCGAAGCCATAGCCCTTGTAGACATCGACAAAGCCCGGATCGGACAGGAACACCGCTTTGTGTCCGCGCGCCTCCACGGCTTGCGCGATGCCGACGGAATTGAGCGCCGGGCCGTAGGCGGCTTCGGGAAAAAACGCGATCGTCTTCTGCGCCATCAGGCTTCTCCTTCACTCTGCGAAAATTCTGACGTCGGCGGCATCCCAGCCGAGTTCGACCTGGTCGCCCGATGCGACCGGCCGCCGGTCGGCTGCGTCGGCGGTTACACGCACTAGGAACGGTTTTGGCGACAGCGGCGTGCGGACATGCAGCTGCAGGTCGAGCCCCTGATAGGCCAGCACCTCGACCGTTCCGGTCGTCCGGTTCGCGGTATCCGCTGACGGGAACAGCCGGACGCGTTCGGGCCGCACCGACGCGACGGCAGCCGCCCCGGACGAAAGCGCTGCGGGGACCTTGCCGGCGATGCGCGCGCCATTCGCGGCCACGACGCCATCGGCTGACACCTTGCCCGGGATAAAATTCATCACGCCGATGAAGTCGGCGACGAAACGCTCAGCCGGATGCTCATAGACCGCATGCGGCGTGTCGCATTGCAGCAGCTTGCCGTCTTTCAGCACCGCCATGCGGTCGGCCATGACCAGCGATTCCTCCTGATCATGGGTGACGATGACGAAGGTGATGCCGACCTCGTGCTGCAGGCGCTTCAATTCCAGCTGCATGGCGCCGCGCAGCTTCTTGTCGAGCGCGCCGAGCGGCTCGTCGAGCAGCAGCAAGCGCGGGCGCTTGACCAGGGCGCGGGCGAGCGCCACGCGCTGCTTCTGACCGCCCGATAGTTGCTCCGGCTTGCGGTCGGCGAAGGGCACGAGTTCGGTGGTCGCCAGGATGGCGTCGACGCGCGCGCGGATTTCTTTAGCCGGCAAGCGCTCCATCTCCAGCCCATAGGAGACATTGGCCCGCACGCTCATATGCGGGAACAGCGCGTAGGACTGGAACATCAGATTGACCGGCCGCTTGTTGGGCGGCGTCCTGGCGATGTCCTTGCCGTCGAGCAGGATGCGCCCGTCGCTCGGCGTCTCGAAGCCGGCCAGCATGCGCAGGAGCGTAGTCTTGCCGCAGCCCGAGGGACCGAGCAGCGCGAAGAACTCGTTCTCGCGGATATCCAGCGAGATGCCATCGACGGCGGCGACGCGGCCGAAATTCTTCGACACGTGATCGATGGCCAGCAGCGTGCGCGGTTCGCTCATTGGCCTGTTATTCCCCGGTTGAGCCGCTGCGACAGGGTCAGCGCGGTGACCGAGACCGCCATGACGATGGTGGCCAGGGCGTTGATCTCGGGTGTGATGCCGAAGCGGATCATGGCGTAGATCTGCATCGGCAGCGTGGTCGAGGCGCGGCCGGCGCCCGCGGTGAAGAAGGCGATGATGAACTCGTCGACCGAGAGCGTGAAGGCGAGCAGTGCGCCGGCAATCACGGCCGGCGCGATCACCGGCAAGGTGATCCGCCGGAAGGTGGTGATGGCGGAAGCGCCGAGGTCGGCGGAAGCCTCGACGATCGACCAGTCGAAGCTTTTCAGCCGGGCGCGGACCACCGAGCAGACGAAGGCGAGGTTGAAGACGACATGGGCGAGGATGATGGTGTGCAGGCCCATGGTCAGGTTGATCATCGAGAAGAAGGACAGAAGCGCGATCGCCAGCACGATGTCGGGGATGATCATCGGCGCGAAGATCAGCGCCTCGAGCCCCTTGCCATATTGCCGGCGCATCTCGACGCCGATCGCCAGCAGCGTGCCGAGCAAGGTGGCGATCGCTGTCGAGACCAGCGCGACGATCAGCGTGTTGAGGGCGGCGGAGAGGATGGCGGAATTGCCGGCCAGCGAGACGTACCATTTCAGCGAAAAGCCCGACCATGCCGTAGGCAGCCCGCCTTCGTTGAAGGACAGCGCCACCAGCACGGCGATCGGGATGTAGAGGAAGGCGAAGACGAGCACGAGAATCGTCCGCATGCTGAAAGCGCGGGTCAGGGAGTGGTTCATCGCCGGCCCCCAAAACAGCGTCCTTCTCCCCGTTCACGGGGAGAAGATGCCGGCAGGCAGATGAGGGGCAGCGCCCAACCTTGCAGGCGTTGGCGCCGCCCCTCATCCGCCCCTTCGGGGCACCTTCTCCCCGTAAACGGGGAGAAGGGAAGGGTCGCGCTGCGCTCAGCCATCGGCTTTCACTTCAGCCGCCCGTCCGGAGGCGCGATCCGCGGCGATCGCTTGCGCCATCAGCACCAGCAGCATGACGGCGATCAGCGCCATCGCCAGGGCCGCGCCGAACGGCCAGTCATTGGCGGTCAGGAACTGGTCGTAGACAAGGTTGCCGATCATCTGGAAGCGGCCGCCGCCGAGCAGCGCCGGGGTGACGAAATTGCCGATCGACAGCACGAAGACGAAGACGGCGCCGGCGGCGATGCCGGGCACGGTCAGCGGCAGGATGACACGGCGAAACGTCGTCATCGCCGAAGCGCCGAGATCGCGCGAGGCTTCGGCCAGTTCCGGGTTGAGCCGCGACAAAGGCGCGTAGCAGGCGAGGATGACGAAGGGCAGATAGTTGTAGACCAGGCCGGCGATGACCGCGCCTTCGGTGTAGAGCATCGAGGGCGGTTCACCGGTGTAGCCCGCCCAGCGCAGGAGCTGGGTGACAAGCCCTTCGCGGTTGAGCAGCACGATCCATGCATAGGTGCGGATCAGGTAGTTGGACCAGAACGGCAGCACGGCGAAGAACAGGAACATCGGCTGCCAGCGGCGCGGGGCGGCCGCGATGGCATAGGCGGCGGCATAGCCGATCACCACCGCGATCAGCGTGGCGATGCCGGCAATGCGCGCCGAGTTCAGGAAAATGCCGGCATAGAGCGGGTCGAAGACCTGCCCGAAATTCTCCAGCGTGAAGGTGTAGTCGATGCCGCCATAGATGCCGCGCCGGAAGAAGGCGAGCGCCAGCACCAGCGCGCACGGCACAACCATCAGCGCGGTCAACCAGACCAGCGCCGGGGCCATCAGCAAGGAGGAGCGGGAGGGTCGTGTCACGCCGCGCCCTCGCCGGCAGCAGGCGAGTTCCCCCTCACCCGGATTGCCAACCGAATTGCGAAGGGCAATTCGGGACAATCCGACCTCTCCCCGAGGGGAGAGGAGCGCGCCAGTGCTGGCTCCAGCCTCTTCTCCCCGCCGGGGAGAAGGTGGCCGCGAAGCGGCCGGATGAGGGGGCGCTGCGCTGGAGATTGGCGAAGGCCCGCGAGCCAGCCGATCTCCCCGCTCGAGGGGGAGATGGCCGGCAGGTCAAAGGGGGGCGTGAAGGAACGCAAGCGTGATTCCAGCAATCGATCTTACTGCGCGGCCTTGATCTCGCTGACGATCTTGGAATAGTCGCGCTGGGCTTCGCCGACGTCACGCAGCTGCTCGAACTTGACGAGGTCGGCCACCGGCATCGCCATGTTGGGGAATTTTGCCAGGAAATCGGCCGGCAGGCTTTCCATCGCCGGCTTGTTCGGAACCTTGTAGTCGATGTTCTGCGCCGCCCAGGCGTGGTTCTTGGCGTCGAGCATGAAGTTGATGAACTGGAAGGCGGCGTCCTTGTGGTCGGAGGCCTTCATCACCACCATCGTGTCGACCCAGAGATCCGAACCTTCCTTGGGAATCACGTATTTGATCTCCGGCTTGTCGGCGATGCCGTAATTGCACCAGCCGTCCCAGGCTTGGACCATCAGCGCTTCTCCGGAGACCAGTTTCGAATAGAAGGTGGTGTCGTCATAGGCGAGCAGGGTTTTCTTGGCCGAGATCAAGAGGTTCTTGACCTCGGCCATCTTGGCCGGATCTGTCTCGTTGACGGAGAAACCCTTGTCGAGCTGCCCGGCGGCGAGCAGCCAGCGATCAGTCGCCAGCATGGTGGTCTTGCCCTTCAGCTCATCCGACGGCGCCAGCAGGTCGCTCCAGCTCGTGGGCGCCGTCTTGACCAGGTCCGAGCGGTAGCAGAGGCCGGTCGTGCCCCAGGTGTAGGGCACGGAGAAAGTGTTGCCGACATCGTGCGGCAGCTTGGTCGCTTCGGGATAGAGGTTGGCGAGATTGGGGATCTTGGCGTGGTCCACCGGCTCGGTCAGGCCGAGCTTGTTCAGAACCTCGGCGAAGGGCGAGGAGACGAAAACCACGTCATAGCCCTTGCCGCCGGCGGCAATCAGCTTGCCCATGATCTCTTCATTGGTGGCGTGCACCACGACTTCGCCGGAAACGCCCGTCGCGGTCTTGAAGGCGGCCATGGCGTCGGGCGCCATGTAGCCGTCCCAATTGGAAATGACGAGGTCGGCGGCCATCGCCGGCGCGGACAGCGCCACGGCAAGCCCGAGGGCGATCGAAGGCATTCTCAGCGCACGGCGCCGCAGGCTGGTAGCAGTCATGGCAGGCTCCCATTCCGGTTGGTTCGTCGAATTCGTGCTGGACCCGCGCGACATGCGCCGCTGCATCGATCCTGTTCCCTCGGTCTTTTGTCGCCGATTGCACCGACAGTACTATTGCAGAAAAAAGTACGTCAATCCATAATTTGACAACCGGCCTCGGAATCTGGCCGATTGCGTCCACGCCGGCGATCGGTCAAATCAACGAGGTCACGTCCGTTCCACGAGAATGTCATGCAAGCCGCAACCCGACGACCTCGCACCAACCATCTCGATCTGGCCCAGCGCATCCTGGATGTGGCGCGGCAGCGTGGCTTCGCGCCCGGCGCACGCCTGCCCGAGCAACAGATCGCCTCGCTGTGCAATGTCTCGCGCACTCCGGTCCGGGCGGCGCTCAGCCTGCTCGCGGAGCAGGGTGTCGTTTGCTGGGAGGCGGACACCGGATATCACCTGGCGATCGACCTCGCCGCGCAGCCGGCGATATCAGCCGAATTGCCCGCCGCCGAGGAAGACGAGCTTGCCGAAGCCATCCTGCGCGACCGTTCGGCGCGGCGCCTCGACCAGACAGTGACCGTCGCAGGGCTGATGCGGCGGTACAGTGCCGAACGGAAAACGGTACTAAAATCTCTGAACAGACTGACGGAGGAGAATCTTCTCGATCGCGCACCAGGTCAGTCCTGGTTGTTCCGGCGCGCCCCTGATGACCCGGAGGCGCAAGGCGAGAGCTACGAGTTCCGGCTGCTTTTGGAGCCCGCCGCCATCCTGACGCCCGGCTTCCGGCTCGATGGCGCGCGCGCCGCGATGTTGCGCCAGGGCATGGAGGCGCTATCGGCGCTGCCCGACGCCGCGTTCGATACACGCGAGTTCCAGCGGCTCGACATCGATTTCCACGGCATGATCGCCGAAGGCAGCGCCAACCGCTTCGTCGCCGACGCGCTGGCCGATCACCTCAGGCTGCGGCGGCTTCCGGGCATCTATGCGGGCGTCAACGTCTTCCGGCTGAAGCAATCGTTGCGCGAACACCTGAACATACTCGACCATCTTGAAAGCCGGCAGTATGAGGTTGCTGCCGATCTGCTGCGCATTCACCTGCGGCTGTCGCGCAGCCAGCGGCCGCAGGCGGCCAGCCGCGGCGCTCCCGCGCTGTTCGGCATGATCAGCCGGCCGGAATGAAGAGGATTTAATTGACGCGTAGAGCGAGCCCCACCATCGCGCTGTTTCCCGAGGCCAGTTTCGGGGCGGCGTTGAATTGCGTCGGCATCGCGCAGGCGCTGCGCGCGAAGGGCGCGCGGCCGGTGTTCATCTGCCATGCCGGCTTCTCCGGCGTCTTTGCCGACTATGGTTTCCAGGAATACCAGCTGCCGACCGAGGAGCCGCTGAGCGACAGCGAGCGCCAGAGCTACTGGCAGGCGTTCGTGCGCCGGCATCTGCCGCATTTCAGGCTGAGCCCGATCGACCAGCTCGAAACCTATGTCGCGCCGACCTGGCAGGCGATCGTCGACACGGCGGTCAATGCCGAGGCGCCGCTGCGCCAATTGCTGGCGCGGCTGAAGCCCGACGCGGTGGTGCTCGACAACGTCATCATGTTCCCGGCGATAGCGGCAGCCGGCTGCCCGTGGGCGCGCGTCGTTTCCTGCGCCGAGACGGAGCTGCCTGACGCTGAAGTGCCGCCCTATCTCTCGGGCCTCGGCGCTGGCGATCCGCAACGCGCGGCGTTCGAGGCGCGATATCTCGCAGCCTCGGCGCCGGCGCATGACCGCTTCAACCGCTTTCGCGCCGATTGCGGCCTAGCGCCGCTGCCGAAGGGCCTGTTTCTTGAAACCTCACCCGATCTCAATCTGCTCTTGACGCCGGCGATCGTGCGCCGCGAACGCGCCGAGCCGCTCGACCCCGAGCGCTTCGTCTATCTCGAAGGCTGCGTGCGGTCGGAAGGGCCATTCGAGGTGCCGGTTTTCCCGCGCAATGGCGGGCCGCTGGTCTATGTCAGCTTCGGCAGTCTCGGCGCAATGGATGTCGGCCTGATCGAGCGCATGCTTGCCGTATTCGACCGGCTGCCGGCCCGCTTCATCGTCAATGTCGGTGGCCTGCGCGATGCCTACCGCGCGGTGCCCGACAATGTCTACCTCGACGCCTGGTTTCCGCAGCCCTCCGTGGTGGCGAAGTCGGACTTGTTCATCCACCACGGCGGCAACAACAGCTTTTGCGAAGCGCTGCGCTTCGGCGTGCCTTCGCTGATCATGCCCTATTGCTGGGACGGGCACGACAATGCGCAACGCGCCGGCGAAACCGGCGTCGGCGACCATATCGGCCGTGACGGCTGGACCGAAGGGGGATTGGAGAGAGCCATTCTCGGCCTGCTGGCCGATGACGCCATGCGCGCCCGCCTCAGGGACAATGCAGCCGAGATGGCGCTGAAACCCGGAACGGACGTGGCCGCGCAAGCCATTCTCTCCCTGATACGGACATGAACGAAATGCTCGATAAGAATACGAATACCGCAAACCTCTTCAATGGCAACGACCCCAAGGCCTGGCTTACGCAGCATGGCATCACCGAGATCGAGTGCCTGGTGCCCGACATGAACGGCGTGCTGCGCGGCAAGGCGCTGCCGTCCGCCAAATTCCTCAAGGCGCTGGAAGACCGCGCGCTCTACCTGCCGAGCAGCGCCTTCCTGGTCAGCATCGACGGCCGTTATTCCGGCTCGATCGACGAGGGTTTTGCCTATTCGGACCCCGACATGCGCATGGTGCCCGATGTCTCGACGCTGTGCCTGGCGCCGGGCGCCGGGGCGGGGAAGGCCTATGTTTTCGCCGATGCCTTTCATATGGATGGCAGGCCGTGGATGGCTTCGCCGCGTCATGTGCTGCGCGCCGTGCTCGATCTCTATCGCCAGCGCGGCTGGCGCGCGGTGGTCGCACCCGAGCTCGAATTCTACCTTACCGCGCCCAATCCCGACCCGGACAAGCCGCTGACCGCGCCGGTCGGTGCCAATGGCCGCGCCGAGGGCGTGCAGCATCCCTATGACATGGCGGCGCTGGAAGAATTCGAGCCGGTGATCCGGCGTATCTATGACTATTCAGCGGCAGCCGGACTGCCCCTCGACACGCTGATCCATGAATCGGGCACGGCGCAGCTCGAAATCAATCTGCTGCATGGCGACGCCCTGCCGCTCGCCGACCAGGTGCTTTTGTTCAAGCGGTTTACGCGGCAGGCCGCGCAGCAATGCGGCATGCATGCGACCTTCATGGCCAAGCCGATCGCGGCCCAGGCGGGCAGCTCGATGCATCTGCACATGTCCGTTGTCGACGAGGCCGGCAACGCGCTTTTCGCCGGCAGCGACGATGCCGACACCGGGATGTTCGGCCATTTCATCGGCGGCCTGCAGAAGTACATTCCCGAAATCATGCCGCTGTTCGCGCCGAACGTGAACTCGTTCCGCCGCATCAGGCCGAACCACAGCGCGCCGGCCAACATCGAGTGGTCGCATGACAACCGCTCCTGCGGCCTGCGCGTGCCGGCCGGCGGGCGCATGGCGCGGCGGGTGGAGAACCGGCTGCCGGGTGCCGATTCCAATCCCTATCTGGCGATCGCCGGTTCGCTGCTTGCCGGCTATCTCGGTGTCGAGCAGAAGCAGGCGCGCTCGGCCGAGGCGTCGGGCAATGCCTACAAGATCAAGAGCACGCTGCCGAAGACCATGGAGGAGGCGCTCGACCGCTTCACCGCGTGCGACCCGGTGCGGGCATTGCTGGGCGAGGACTTCTTCCAGACCTATCTGCGCGTCAAGAGCGTCGAGCTCGACCTGTTCCAGAGCGTGGTGACGAGTTGGGAACGCGACCACCTCTTGCTGAAGGTGTGATCATGGCATCTTCGACGGGTTTCAATTCCGGTCTCGATATCGGCAAATCCTATTATGTCGCGACCGCCAATCCGGCGCCGGAACACGCGGCCCTTGCGGGCGATGTCGAGGCGGATCTGGTCGTCGTCGGCGGCGGCTGCACCGGCCTGTCGGCCGCCCTTCACGCGGCCGAGCGCGGCCTCAAAGTGGTGCTGCTCGAAGGCGGCAGGATCGGCTGGGGCGCGTCGGGCCGCAATGGCGGCCAGATGATCCCCGGCCTGCGCAAGGGCGCCAAGGGTCTGGTCAAGCTCTACGGACCCGAGCGGGCGAAGGTGCTGTTCGACCTCGCCTTCGAGGCACGCGGCCTGGTGCTCGGCATCATCGAGCGCCATGCCATCGACTGCGACCTCAGGCTGACCGGCCATCTGGTCGGCGCGGTCAACGGCTCCGACCTCAGGGATCTCGAGGAAGAGGCCAAATGCCTCAAGAGCGTGATGAAATTCCGCGACGTCGAGATCCTGTCGGCGGCGGACGCGCGGGCCAAGGTCGACACGCCTTATCAGGGCGCGATGTATGAGCCGCTCGGCGGCCACATGCATCCACTCAACTATACGCTCGGGCTTGCCCGCGCGGCTGTCGCGGCCGGCGTCACCATCCACGAGAATTCGGTGGCGGTGAAACTGGAGCGGAAGCCGTCGATCCGGGTTTCGACGGCAAAGGGATCGGTGCGGGCCAGACACGTCGTGCTGGCGGGAGACGCGCTGCTCAACGGGCTGGAGCCACGCGTCAACAGCCGCATCATGCCGGTCGGCAACTACATCGTCGCCACCGAGCCGCTGGAGGGCAAACGCAACGTCATCCCCGCCAATGTCGCGGTGTCCGACACGCGCTTCGTCGTCAACTATTACAGGATGTCCGCGGACGGGCGGCTGTTGTTCGGCGGCGGCGAGCGCTACACGCCGTCACCGCCGGCCGATATAGCCGGCTTCGTGCGGCCGCACATGGAAGGCACCTTCCCGCAGCTCAAGGGATGCCGCATCGATCATGCCTGGGGCGGGCTGGTGTCGGTGACGACGTCGCGGCTGCCGCATGTCGGGCACTATGGCGAGGTCTATTTCGCGCATGGCTATTCCGGCAAGGGCGTCATCCTGTCGACACTGTCGGGCAAGCTGCTCGCCGAAGCGATCACCGGCGATGCGTCGCGGCTCGACCTGTTCTCGACGCTGACCCCGATGCCGTTCCCGGGCGGCACGGCGCTGCGCGGGCCACTCTATGTGCTGGGGATGTTGTGGTACGCGATGCGGGATCGGATGAAGCATTGAGGGGCTAACGATCAGAGGCTGGCGGGACCGCGCCCCCCTCTGTCCTGCCGGACATCTCCCCCACGAGGGGGGAGATTGGCAGCTTTGGCGCCCCGCCTTTTCCTTGCAAATGTTAAATTTGGCGAAAGCCGGCGTAGCATCCGATCTCCCCCCAAGTGGGGGAGATGCCCGGCAGGGCAGAGGGGGGCGCTGGCCCGCCGACGTCGGAAGGCTAGCAAGGCCTCTTACACCACAAAAAAATCCTCGATACGCTGCCTGGCATCCAGCAGCGCCGGCAGGATCTCCCGTTCCATCTCCGCGACCGAAAACCGTGCCGACTGTGTAGAGACATTGATCGCCGAGACCGTGCGTCCGGACCTGTCGCGGATCGGCACGGCGATGGAGCGCAGGCCGAGTTCCAGTTCCTCGTCGACGATGGCAAAGCCATCCGTTCCAGCCTTGCCGATGGCCTTCGCCAGCAACGGCCTTTCAACAATCGTCTTCGGCGTCCGGCGTTCGATCGTTGCTTGCCTTAGAAATCCGTCGAGCTCATCCGCCGTCAGCCCGGCGAGCAGCATCCGGCCCATCGAGGTGCAATAGGCGGGCAGCCTGGTGCCGACATCGAGCGAGACGCTCAGGATACGGCGGCCAGGAATACGGGCGACATAGACGACATCCTCGCCCGACAAGATCGCCGCCGAGCAAGCTTCGTTCAACTGCGCCGCCACCGCACGCATGATCGGCGCGGCGAAGCTCCACAGCGAGGCGCCTCCGAGCCAGGTGCGAGCGACGGTCAGCAGGCGCGGCGACAGGGAGAACACACGGCCGGATTGAGTCGCGTAGCCGGTGGCGACCAAGGTCAGCAGGAAGCGACGGGCGCCGGCGCGGGTCAGGCCGGCTTCCTCGGCCATTTCGGTCAGGGTCATGCCCGCAGGATGCCGGGCCAGGATTTCCATCACGGCAAGACCGCGCCCGAGCGAGCCGACTTGATCACGGGAAACGGCCTCTTCGTCCATCTCATCTCCGGGCGACGTCAGGATTGACTCCGCGTCATAGGGTAGCTTAAAAAGTATCACATATAAAACAAAAGTTCGCAATACGAACTTTTGGAGTTGGAGTCTAGGTGATGGTCAAGTTCCTGTCGCTCAAGCAAGCCGTCGCGGAGAACCTGAACAATGGCGACTCCGTCGCCTTCGAAGGCTTCACCCATCTGATCCCGACAGCTGCCGCGCATGAGGCGATCCGCCAGGGGTTTCGCGACCTGACCCTGATCCGCATGACACCCGATCTGATCTACGACCAGATGATCGGCATGGGCATGGCGAAGAAAATCGTCTTCTCCTATGTCGGCAATCCCGGTGTCGGCCTGCTGCGGCGCGCCCGCGATGCGATCGAGAACGCTTTTCCCCGGTCGATCGAGGTCGAGGAGCACAGCCATGCCGGAATGGCCAACGCCTATGAGGCGGGCGCGGCCGGCCTGCCTTGCGCGGTGTTCCGTGGCTATCGCGGCGCCGGGCTGGCCGCAGTCAATCCGAACATCAAATCGGTCACCTGTCCGTTCACCGGCGAGGTGCTGGCGGCCGTGCCGTCGATCCGGCCCGATGTCACCTTCATCCATGCGCAGAAGGCCGACAAGAAAGGCAATGTGCTGGTCGAGGGCATCATCGGCATCCAGAAGGAAGCCGTGCTGGCGGCCAGGCGCGCCGTCGTGACGGTCGAGGAAGTGGTCGACAATTTCGACGACCTGCACCCGAACCTCACCGTGTTGCCGCGCTGGACCATCGCGGCGATCTCGGTGGTGCCGGGCGGCTCGCATCCGTCCTACGCGCATGGCTATTATGCCAGGGACAATGCCGCCTATCTCTCATGGGACGAGATCGCCGCCGACCGCGAGAAATTCCAGGCATGGATGCAGGCGAACGTGATCGAGAAGAACGCCGACGATTTCGCGGCGCGGGTCGAGCATCTGAGGAAAGCGGCATGAGCGACGATCAAAAGCGCTTGGGCTTCACGCCCAACGAGATGATGACGATCGCCGCCAGCCGGGCGTTGGGGAATGACGATGTCTGCTTCGTCGGCATCGGCGCGCCGTCCGCCGCCTGCAACGTGGCGCGGCTGACGCATGCGCCCGACATCACGCTGATCTACGAGAGCGGCACGATCGGCACCGCGCCCGACGTGCTGCCGCTGTCGATCGGCGACGGCGAATTGTGCGAGACGGCGGTGACCACCGTCGCGGTGCCGGAGATGTTCCGCTACTGGCTGCAGGGCGGCCGCATTTCGATCGGCTTTTTGGGTGCCGCCCAGCTCGACAAGTTCGGCAACATCAACACCACGGTCATCGGCGACTATTTTCATCCCAAGACCAGGCTGCCGGGTGGCGGCGGCGCGCCGGAGATCGCGACGTCGTCGAAGGAAATCTACATCACCATGGCGCAGACCAAGCGCGGCATGGTCGAAAAGATCGACTTCTTCACCTCGTTCGGCCATGGCGAGGGCGGCGATCATCGCAGGCGGCTCGGCATCGACACAGCGGGCCCGACCTTGCTGATCACCGACCTGGCCATCTGGAAGCCGGATCCTCTGACCAAGGAATTCACGGTCGTGTCCCTACATCCCGGCGTTACCCGCCAGCAGGTGCAGGAAAGCTGTGGCTGGGTGGTTAAGTTCGCCGAGGCGCTTGACGAAACGCCGGCGCCAAGCGAACTCGAACTCGAGACATTGCGTGACCTGCAGGCCCGCACCAAGGCGGCGCATGAGGGGACCGGAAAAGGGAAAGCAGCCTGACATGGCCGAGGCCTATATTTGCGACTATATCCGCACGCCGATCGGCCGCTTCGGCGGTTCGCTATCCTCGGTACGCACCGACGACCTTGGCGCCATCCCGTTGAAGGCTTTGCTTGAGCGCAATGCCGGGATCGACTGGCAGGCGGTGGACGACGTCGTCTATGGCTGCGCCAACCAGGCCGGCGAGGACAACCGCAACGTGGCGCGCATGGCGCTGCTGCTGGCCGGCCTGCCGCAGGAGATTCCGGGCTCGACCGTCAACCGGCTGTGCGGCTCGGGCATGGACGCGCTGACCATCGCCGCGCGCGCCATCAAGGCCGGCGAAGCGGAATTGATGATCGCAGGCGGCGTCGAATCGATGAGCCGGGCGCCCTTCGTCATGCCGAAGGCCGACACCGCCTTTTCGCGCAATGCCGAGATCTACGACACCACCATCGGCTGGCGCTTCGTCAACCCGCTGATGAACAAGCTGTATGGCGTCGATTCCATGCCGGAGACCGGCGAGAACGTGGCGGAAGACTTCGCTGTTTCCCGCGCGGACCAGGACGCCTTTGCCGTCCGCAGCCAGGACAAGGCGGTCGCGGCACAAGCCAATGGCCGGCTGGCGAAGGAGATCACCCCGGTGACGATCCCGCAGCGCAAGGGCGATGCGGTCGTCGTGTCGAAGGACGAGCATCCCCGCGCCGGCACCACGGTCGAGGCGCTGGCCAAACTGCCGACGCCGTTCCGGCAAGGCGGCACGGTGACGGCCGGCAATGCCTCCGGCGTCAATGACGGCGCGGCGGCGCTGGTCGTTGCTTCCGAGGCAGCGGTGAGGAAATACGGGCTGACGCCGATCGCGCGCATCCTTGGCGGTGCCGCCGCCGGGGTCGCGCCGCGCATCATGGGCATCGGTCCGGCGCCGGCAACGCAAAAGCTATGCGCGCGGCTCGGGCTGACGCCGAAACAATTCGATGTCATCGAACTCAACGAAGCCTTCGCCTCGCAAGGCATCGCGGTGCTGCGCCAACTCGGCATCGCCGAGGACGCACCGCACGTCAATCCGAATGGCGGCGCCATCGCGCTCGGCCATCCCCTGGGCATGTCGGGCGCCCGCATCTCCGGCACGGCTGCGCTGGAGCTGCGGGAACGCGGCGGCCGCTATGCGCTGGCCACCATGTGCATCGGCGTCGGCCAGGGCATCGCCATCGCGCTCGAACGGGCCTGATCGGAGACTGCAAATTGCCAGGGTTGGCGCCGCCCCTCATCGCCCTGCCGGGCACTTCTCCCCGTATAGTGACGGGGAGAAGGAAGCTGGCGGCAATGCCGGCGCCCTCCTTTGAACGCCGGTGATTGGCGAAACCGGCAATGACAGGCCCCTCTCCCCGTCACTATACGGGGAGAGGATGCCGGCAGGCAGGTGAGGGGCGGCGGCAACCTGAAGCGATTGGCCGCTCTCAAATTTGACCATGTGGACAAAAGTCTAGACCCGTTCCATAGTTCCTCGTCTGACATTCTTAGGGAACGGCCGGCTCGACACGGCTGTCGAACAGAGGGGCACTTCAATGGAAGACCGGAAGAACAAATCTCATTTGATCCGCGAAGGGCTCTCGCGGCGCAACGTGCTCGAACTGGGCGCGCTGGGTTTCGCTGCGGCGATGCTGCCGGGTGCGGCCTTCGCGGCGGGCAAGAAACTGAAGGTGGCGGCTATCTTCGCCACGCCGATCGAGGAACCCTGGGACAACCAGATCCACGTCGCACTGCAGAAGGCCGAAAAGGAACTCGGCATCGAATACAAATGGTCCGAGAAGGTGCAGACCGCCGACTTCAGCCGCGTCATGCGCGAATATGCGCAGGGCGGGTACCAGCTGGTGCTGGGCGACGCCTTCGCCGCCGAGCGTGAATCGCGCCGCACGGCCAAGCAGTTCCCCAAGACCGCATTTCTGTTCGGCTCAGGCGCGGGGCCGGCCGAACCCAATTTCGGCGTCTTCGACAACTGGATCCACGAGCCTGCTTATCTCTCCGGCATGATCGCCGGCAAGATGTCGAAGTCGGGTACGGTCGGCGCGGTGGCGGCGATGGGCATTCCGGAAGTGAACCGGCTGGTCAATGCCTTCTTCGCCGGCGCCAAGGAGGTCAATCCGAACGTCAAGAAGAAGGTCGCCTTCATCGGTTCCTTCTTCGATCCGCCCAAGGCCAAGGAAGCGGCGGTGGCGCAGATCGACGCCGGCGTCGACGTCATCTATGCGGAACGCTTCGGCGTCATCGAGGCGGCGGTCGAGAAGAAGATCCTCGCCATCTCCAACATGTCCGACCAGTCGAGCCTCGGCCCCGATACGGTCATCACCGGCCCGGTCTGGGACATGTACCCGACGGTCGAGCAAGCGATCAAGCTGGTCAAGGCCGGCGTCTACACGGCGCAGGACTACGGCGATTTCTCGCGCATGGCCAAGGGCGGCTCCTATCTCGCGCCCTTCCACAAGTTCGACAAGGCCTTGCCCGCCGAGGTCAAGGATCTGGTCGAGAAGAAGAAGGCCGAGATCCTGGAAGGCAATTTCCGGGTGGATGTCGACGAGAATACGCCGGTTTCGGATTGAGTTCTGATCTTTAGGGGTTGGTGCTAGGCGCCCCTCTGTCCTGCCGGACATCTCCCCCTCAAGGGGGGAGATTGGCAGCTTCGGTCTTTGCGCCTTTCCTCCGACGTGGAAGATTGGCGAAAGCGCCGATGACATCTGATCTCCCCCCTTGAGGGGGAGATGGCCGGCAGGCCAGAGGGGGTGCAGCGTTGCCCTCTGCGGTTAGTCACCGGATCGCAAGTCAGGAGCACCCTTGCCCGCCCCACTCATCGAAATGCGCGGCATCACCAAGAGCTTCGGCGCCGTCAAGGCGAACGAGGCTGTCGATCTCAGCGTGGCGCCAGGAGAAATCCTCGGTTTGCTCGGCGAGAACGGCGCCGGCAAGACCACATTGATGAACGTGCTGTTCGGCGCCTATGCGCCGGATGCCGGCGAGATCCTGATCCAGGGCCGGCCGGCGCGGATCACCAGTTCGGCGGATGCGCTGGCCGCCGGCATCGGCATGGTGCATCAACATTTTCATCTGGCGCCACGGCTGACCGTGCTGGAAAACCTGCTCATCGGCATTCCGGGCAAGGCGGGGCGGATCGATCGCGCCGGCGGGCTGGTGCGGCTCGCCGAAATCAGCAGCCAGCATGGGCTGACACTCGACCCCAACCTGCCGGTCTCCGCGCTGTCGGTGGGCGAGCAGCAGCGGCTCGAAATCGTCAAGGCGCTGTTTCGCGGCGCAAGGCTCTTGATCCTCGACGAGCCGACCGCGGTGCTGGCGCCGAGCGAGGTCGGCGGGCTGTTTTCGGCGTTGCGGTCGATGGCGGCGCAGGGGCTCGGCATCATCTTCATCTCGCACAAGCTCAACGAGGTGCGGGCGCTGACGCATCGCTGCACCGTGCTGCGGCATGGCCGCGTCGCCGGCCGTGTCGATGATCCGGCAAACACGACGTCGGCTGCAATGGCGCAATTGATGTGCGGCCATGAAATCGTGCCGCCGGCGCGTGGGCCATCGACACCGGGCGCCGATGTGCTGATCCTCGACCGCATTTCGACCTCACGGCATTCGGGCACCGCGTTGCGCGATGTGTCGCTTGTGGTGCGTGCTGGCGAGATTCTCGGCATTGCCGGAGTCTCGGGCAATGGCCAGCGAGCGCTGGCGCAGGTGATCTCGGGCGTGCGCGCGCCCGACAACGGCCAAATGACGATAGCCGGCAAACAGGTCGTGCACTTCTCGCCGCGCGAGGTGCAGGCGCTGGGCCTTGGCCGCATCCCGGAAGACCGCATGACGACGGGGCTGGTCACCAATCTGCCGCTCGCCGATTCGATGGTGCTGCCGCGCATCGGCACATCAGCTTTCTCCGCCAGGGGGCTGCTCAAGCCGGATGCGATCCGCGCTTTCGCCGAGGCGCAGATCAAGGCCTATGATATCAGATGTCCCGGGCCGATGACGCGGGCCGGCGCGCTGTCCGGCGGTAATCTGCAGAAGGCGCTGCTGGCGCGCGAGCTTGCCTTTGACCCAAAGGTTCTGATCGTCTCACAGCCGACGCGCGGCCTCGACATTGGCGCGGCCCGTTTCATCCACGAGAAATTCCTCGACATGCGCGCCAAGGGCTGCGGCATCGTCGTCATCGGCGAGGATCTGGAGGAACTGATGGTGCTCTGCGACCGCATCGCGGTGATGTATGAGGGCCGCATCGCCGGCACGCTCGACAGCTCCGATGCGAGTGTTGCGCGACTCGGCCTGCTGATGACCGGCGCGGAGGGGAAGGCGTAGCATGGGTTTGCCTCGACGTTTCGCTTGGGAGGTCGCCGCCGCCCCTCACCTGCCTGCCGGCATCCTCTCCCCGTATAGTGACGGGGAGAGGGGCGCTCTCGTCGATGGTTTCGCCAACCATCAAGGTCGCGAAAACAGTCGCCGACGTTGCCGCCAGTCCCCTTCTTCCCGTCACTGTACAGGGAGAGGATGCCGGCAGGCGGATGAGGGGCGGCGCCAACGTTCCGCGGCTAGTCCAAGAGCGGAGGGCCAAGGCTGATGTTTCGCCTCGAAGTCCGGACCTCCACGCCAGCCTGGTTCAACCTGGCACTGCCGTTGCTGGCGATCGCTGCCACGCTCGTCTCGTGCAGCGGCCTGATCGCGCTGGCCGGGGCTGGTGTGTTCGAATCCTATGGCGTCATGTTCACCGCTTCGCTCGGCGACAGCTATGCCATCACCGAAACGCTGGTGCGCGCCGCACCGATGATCTTCACCGGGCTGGCGGTCGCCGTCGCCTTCCGGGCCAAGTTCTGGAACATCGGCGCCGAGGGGCAATTGCTGGCCGGCGCGGTGGCCAGTTGCTTCGTCGGCGCGATCCCGATGCCGGGGCCACTCGCCATGCTGCTGATGGCAATCGCCGGTGCTGCTGCCGGTGCGGCGGTGGCGCTTGTCCCCGCGGCGCTACGGGTCAAATTCAAGGTCGACGACGTCGTCAGTTCGCTGCTCCTCAACTCGGTCATCTACTACGCGTTGATGGCGCTGATCGAAGGGCCGTGGAAGGATAGCTTCAGCGGCTACCCGATCTCGCCGCCGATCGAGGATTCGGCCAATTTTCCGGTGCTGATCGAAGGCACGCGGCTGCATCTCGGCGTCATCGTGGCGCTGGTCGCGGCGCCGCTGATCTGGTTCCTGATCGTGCGCACGACGCTCGGTTTCCGCATCCGCGTCACCGGTGAAAACCCGGAAGCCGCCAGATATGGCGGCATCCATGTCGAGCGGGTGCTGATCTCGACAGCATTGCTTTCCGGCGCGCTGGCCGGCCTCGCCGGTGTCGGCGAGGTCGGCGGCGTGCACTTCCAGGTGATGAGCGATATTTCGCCGGGCTACGGCTATTCCGGCATCGTCGTCGCCATGCTGGCGCGGCTCAACCCGCTCGGCGTGGTGCCGGCGGCGATCTTCCTGGCCGCCGTGATGACCGGTGCGGAAGCGATGTCGCGCGCGACCGGCGTGCCGGCGTTCCTCAGCGACGTCATCCAGGGCACGGCTCTGCTCGCCATGCTGGTCGCGCTGCTGTTCACCGCCTATCGCATCCGCCGCGTCGGGGTCGCCCGATGAGCGCCGTGCTGGAACAGATTTTTCAGGTCGGCTTTCTCGCCGCCATCATCCGCATCGCCACGCCGCTGGCCTTTGCCACGCTCGGCGAAATGTTCTCCGAACGGGCCGGCGTGCTCAATCTCGGCATCGAAGGCATCATGCTGCTATGCGCCATGACCGGCTTCACCGCCACCAGCCTCAGTGGCAGCCTGTGGCTTGGCGTGCTGGTGGCGGTGCTGACCGGCATGCTGATGGGCGCGCTGCATGCGCTGTTCACGGTGGCGCTCGGCCTCAGCCAGCATGTCTGCGGCATCGGCGTGACGCTGTTCTCATCGGGGCTTGCCTATTTCCTCTACCGGCTGATCTTCGGCCAGCAATCGCTGCCGCCAAGCATCAAGGGTTTTCAGACGCTGCCGATCCCGGTTCTGTCCGATATTCCGGTGCTCGGGCCGGCGGTGTTCAACCAGTTCGCGCTGGTCTACATGGCGATCCTGGCCATCCCGCTCGCTGCCTTCGTGCTCTACCGCACGCCATGGGGCCTGTCGGTGCGCATGGTCGGCGAGAACCCGCGTGCCGCCGATTCCGCCGGCGTCAGCGTCATTGCCACGCGCTTCCAGGCCGTCATCCTTGGCGGTGCACTGATGGGGCTCGCCGGCGCCTTCCTGTCGATGGCGCAGTTCAACGCCTTCACCTTCGGCGTGGTGTCCGGACGCGGCTGGGTGGCGATCGCGCTGGTCGTGTTCGGCCGCTGGGATCCGTGGCGCTCGGCGGGTGCGGCGCTGCTGTTTGCCTTCGTCGATGCGCTCCAGCTGCGCATGCAAGCGAGCGGGCTCGGGCATATCCCTTACGAGGCGTTCCTGATGCTGCCCTTCATCTTTACGATTGTCGCCATGGCGGTCATGTCGCGCAACGCGGTGGCACCTTCGGCGCTGCTGAAGCCGTTTCGACGAGAAGAGCGGTAGGCAAGAACCTTCCTGCATCGCTAGGGATGCCGCCATGCTGCGTCAGTCGATCGCTCAGATCGGCTTCAACAGCAATTTCACACCAATTTTTGGCGATCGATGAGAAAATAATTCTGCCGATGATCGAAAAATAGCAATCGACAAAGTCTACAAGTTTTATAGATTAACCGGCGAGACGGAGGTCGATATGTCCTATATCCAGAACGCCCAGACCGACAGCAGCGGCCAGAGGCTGGCCAATGCCCAGGGCTTTCGCCCGGCCTATGCCGGCGCTTTCGCCTATCTCGTCTTTGCCCTTGCGTTCGTGTTCACCGGGGCAGTCGTGCTGGGCCTTATTCCCTAAGGCACCAGATCGGCAGGGGTAGCTGCCCCACAGTTGTCAGGCAATCGGAGTTGAATGAACCGGATCCCGGAGCGCTTTCGCGCCTGTGGATTCGCATTTCACAGCATCAGTGATTCCAGTGATGGAGGAGATGACAATGCCGATCGAATTCACGCATGTTCCCGGCAAGACCGCCGACGCGACGGTTCCCTTTTTCTATGACTTCGCAGAGACCGCGACCAAACTCGGGCTGATCGAGGACGGCGGTTTCCAGAAGATCGTCGTCGACGATTCGGCCGGAGTGCTGACCAACATGGATCTTGCCGCCCAGGTGCTCAACCGCACTGCTTCGCTGGAAGTGGTGCTCACCCATTGGGCCGGCGTGATCGAACCGACGGTGGCTGCCCGCCAGTTGGCGTCCATCGACAGGGGGAGCGGCGGACGGCTGGCCCTCAGGATGATCAGCGAGCCGTTGAACGACGACGATGCCGAGACACGGCCGGTCGGACATGGCGTCGTCTGGCAGCGGATCGACGAATATCTGGTGCTGTTGAAGCGGCTGTGGTCGAACGACCGGCCCTTCGACCACGAAGGTGCGTTCTACAGCATCAAGGGTGGTTATATCGAGCGCAAGGGTCCGCATGGCGCCGACCTCGTGATCCGTATGGGCGGGCAATCCGGAACTGCGCTGAAGGTGGCAGGCCGGCATGCCGATGTCTTCGAACTGGCGCCGGGTCCGATCGACGATATCAGGCAATTGATGGAGCGGGCGCGTCGCGCCGCGGCCGAACATGGCCGCGCCGGCAAACTGCGCTTCGCGCTTCCGGTCAGGATCCACCAAGGTGTTTCCGTCGCCGGCCAAAAGACGGTCGACCTCTCCGGGCCTCCGGCCCAGGTCGCGCTGTCGCTGCTTGCCTATGCGGCTCTCGGCATCGATGAGTTCATGGTCATCGGCGTCGACACGCCACACGAGATCGCGACGGCTGGCCGGGAAACCATTGCGTTGCTGCGCAACTCCCTGGCGCGCCGGGAGGCTAACGAATTCCACCACGGAGCTTATGCGCCTGGCGCTGGGCTGGAGACGCGAGCAGTGGGCTGAGGCCCGTCAATCTTCTGTTGCATGATGTCTGCCGGCAAGCCGCGACAGGCCATCGATGACGGCGTCCGAATCGGCCAGCACGCCGAAGACGCCGTCCTCGACCGTCACCATGTGCAACGCCGCTTCATGCGCCTTTTGATCACCGCTGGCGCAGGCGTCCGAAATGGTCAGGCACTGGAAATTGCGGTCACAGGCCTCGCGCAGCGTGGTGTGAACGCAGACATCCGTCGTGCATCCGGAAAACATCAGATGCGTGATGCCTCGCGCGCGCAGCACGAGCTCGAAATCCGTATAGGTGAAGGCGCTGTTGCAGGTCTTGTCTACGATGATGTCGTGCGGTGCGACATCGATCTCCGGAACGATCTGGAACCCCGCGCCCGAGCGCAGCAGGACGTCGGTGCCGTCGAGACCGGCGCGCTTGCGGCGCCATTTCTCATAGGGCGTCATGTCGGCCATGTCGGCGCGGTAACCCTGCCTGGTGTGGACGATGGTGAGGCCGGCCCTGCGCGCGGCCGCGATCAGGCGGTTCACCGTGGGCAGGATCGCCCGCAGCGGCGAGGGGTCATATCCCTTCCTGGCGAAATAGCCTGATGTCGACAGGAAATCCTGTTGCAGGTCGATGACGATCAACGCAGTGTTTTGGGCCACCAGCCTGCCATCATAAGGGTAGTCGAAGGGTATTGCCTTGATCATCCGGAGCTCCTTGCCGCCGGATCATTCTAGCGACTTCGCATCGATGCCGCGACACCGGAAGTCCGGTATCGTGCGGTGGATATCGCCGGCGCGGATCGCCCATAATCGGTAACAAGCCGTCACGGCGCTTCAGGGTTTTGACCGGCACATTCCCAAGATTTGTTGAGTGCCGTTGTCATCTTCAATGTTGACTAGTAAGTTCATGTTTTATAGTCAACCCGGGCACCTACCTGCCGTAACCAGGATTGGAAAACGGCGGCCGCGCTGGAGAAATGCCATGGCCGGGGCCGAAGCCGATACCCAGACCGCATTCTGGCCGCCGTGAGAGCAAGGAAGAAGCTCGTGTCGAGACATGGTTTGTTGGCGGCGTTGGTCGCATCGGTGATCCTGGCGGCGACCGGCGCGGTGGCCCAGGAGCAACCGGCCGTCGCTGCTGCAGTAGTCGGGGCCCCTGCCGCGCCGGCAGAAGCGGCACAAGCTGCTCCAGCTGTACCGGCACCCGCCCCGCCGGCGGCTGAAGTACCAGCGATGCCTGCGCAGCCGCAGCCGGCGGGGACGGGCCTTGCGGGGACGATGGAGCTGAACCTGCCGCACGACCTGTCGCCATGGGGCATGTTCATGGCCGCCGACATCATCGTGAAGGCGGTGATGATCGGATTGGCGTTCGCGTCGCTCGTCACCTGGACGATATGGCTGGCCAAGTCGCTGGAAATTTTCGCCGGCAAGCTGCGTGTCCGCCATGCCGTCCGCGCGATCGGCGATGCCGCGACGTTGAAGCAGGCGAGCCGCGCGCTCGACCGCAGTGGCGGCCCCGGCGCGCTCCTGGTGCGGGCCGCCGAGGAAGAGACCGCGCTTTCGGCCGGCGCGCTCGACCATGTCGGCGGTGAGGGACTGAAGGAACGGGTCGCCTCGCGCCTGTCGCGCATCGAGGCGGCAGCGTCGCGGCGCATGTCGCGCGGCGCCGGCCTGCTGGCGACGATCGGGTCCACGGCGCCTTTCGTCGGCCTGTTCGGCACAGTCTGGGGCATCATGAACGCCTTCATCGGCATTTCGCAGGCGCAGACCACCAATCTCGCCGTGGTGGCGCCGGGCATCGCCGAGGCGTTGCTGGCCACCGCGATGGGGCTGGTCGCGGCAATTCCGGCGGTTGTGATTTACAACGTCTTTGCCCGCTCGATAGCCGGCTACCGGCAGACACTGGCCGACGCCTCGGCGGGCGTCGAACGGCTGGTCAGCCGCGACCTCGATTTCCGCGCGATAGCACCCGCGGCGGTGCTGGCGGCAGAGTAGAGGGGGCGGTGCCGTGGGAAGCAGGCTTCGACAGACCATGGACGACGATCTCGAGGAGAGCCACGAGATCAATGTCACGCCGTTCATCGATGTCATCCTGGTGCTGTTGATCATCTTCATGGTCGCAGCGCCGCTGGCGACGGTGGATGTCAATGTCGACCTGCCCGGCTCGACCGCGATGCCGGCGCCGCGGCCAGAAACGCCGATTTTCCTGACATTGAAGGATGATCTCACGCTCGCGATCGGCAACGACACCGTGCCGCGCCCGGCTTTTGCCGCCACGCTCGACAGCCGCACCAAGGGCGACAAGCAGACGCGGATCTTCCTGCGCGCCGACAGGGCGGTGGCCTATGGCGACCTGATGGAGACGATGAACCTGCTGCGTGCCGCCGGCTATCTGAAGGTCGCCCTGGTCGGCCTGGAGGCGGCGCCCGCCGGTGATGCCGCCGCACCGGTGCCAGGCGGAACGGCTGCCCCATGACACGATCGGCCGCCTCGCCCACGATGGGGCTGTCGCGCTTCGGCTTGCGCGACCTTGCCCTATGGGCATGTGCGGCCGTGCTGATGCTTGGGGCGCATGTCGCCGTCGCTTATGCCGTGCAGAATTTCAGTCCAGTAGAACCGTCGGATAGCGGGCCGCCGCCGGCGCCGGTGATCGAAATGGCGCCGATGATGATGACGCCGGCGGCACCCGAACAGGCGGCGATGCTCGATGCAGCGATTCCCGACCAGACCGAGCCGGTCGAGGAGACGGAGAAGACCGCCGAGCCCGACAAGGTAGTCGAGCAAGCCGAACCTGCTGCCGAGCTGGAGACGGTGCCGCCGGACGAACCCACGGAGATGACGGAGGTCGAACCGGTCGTCCAGCCGCCCTTGGAGGATGTCGTCCCCGATATTGTCGAGACTATCGCGCCGGAGGTCGTCGTTCCGCTGCCGCGGTCAAAGCCGGCCGAAAGACACAAGGACAAGAAACCTGCCGAAGCCAAGGTCAAAAAGCCTGCCGACAAGCCCAAGCCAAGGCCGAAGAAGGAAAAGGCCGAACCACCGAAGACGGCAAGTGCCGCGAATACCGAAGCCAAGCCCGCCGCCAAGGCAGCGGCGCCGAGATCGGCGGCCGGGTTTTCGGGTGTCAGCACCGCCAAATGGGAATCGCGGCTGACGGCATGGATCAATCGCCACAAGCGCTATCCGAGCGCCGCGAAATCCCGTCGGGCGCAAGGCAATGTGAATGTGACTTTCACCATGGACCCGTCCGGCCGGGTGCTGTCGGCGCGGGTCGTGCGTTCGTCCGGCGATGCCGAGCTCGACCGCGCAGCGCTCGCGGTGCTGCAGGGCGCCACCGTGCCGGCGCCGCCGCCGGAACTCGGCTCGCGCGTCATCCGTACGGCGCCGTTCGTGTTCAGTCTACAGGACTAGCGCCGCCCCGTCGCGCTACGCTGTTCTTGGTTGAGCGTGGTTGTCTTTCGCGTGTGCCTTGGGATGCATCGGGTTGCCGCTGAGCTGCGCATGTCTGGCCGGGCGTGCGCCGCGCAAGACATCGAAGGCCTCGGCATAGGCCATGCCGAGCAGATAGGAGATCATGGGAAAACGGCTTGCTTCGGCCATCTGCACCAGTTCGTTGGTCATCGTCGCGATATATTGCAGACTATCGAGCTCTGACTGACGTAGTGACTGATTTGACACCTGCTGCTCCTGTCATCGGATGGAACTCTAGGAATGCGTATGGGCTACACTGGACATGTCGAGTCGGCCAATTGATGGTCGAGCCCGCCGAATGCGGGCCAAGTTCGTACCCGCGAGAAGAAAGGTAAGGTCCGAAGAGTTAATGCTTTGTTAAAATTGTAGTAAATCAAATATGATCTAAAATATCTTTCTTGGCCGTAAAAGTCTAAAAAATCGATTTTACTCAGATATGGAGTAGGCAATCGCTAGCGTACGCTTTTTCGGGATATTCTTGTTCTTATTTAGCGTAAGCAAGCGGCTAATCCGACCCGTCCCGGGCAAGGCTGACCACGAGCTGATCGATGCCGGGATCATCGAGCCTGACGACATGCGCCATGCGGATCGCATGCCTGGGCGGGATATTGGTCATGTCCTGCCGCATGATGACCGACACGAATGCCGGCCCGGCTTCGGTCAGAAGCATGGCCTTGCCTGTCAGCACCGGTTCGGAGATAGGCGCCCATTGCACCGAGATCAGCGACGGCTCGCCTGTCTGGCGGCGGTTGACGCCGCTGAAATAGATCCAGTTGAGGCGCGAGATCGTCACGCCATAATGGTTGCCGCGCGCCCGCGCCCATGTCGAACCGCGGCGCTCCGACCATCCGGTGACCCTGCGGAATGTAACCAGTTCGGCCTCGCGACGCACGAAGGTCACCGATCGCATCAGGAGGTCGGCGCGGCTCGGGATCGAAAAATAGGTGAAATAGGTGCCGCCCGCGATCGACGGGGCGGGCGGGCGGATCATCTGGGTGAACAGGCTTTCGGAAATCGGCGGCAGGCCGGGAGCCGTGGGCTCGGGGGTGCCGGGGTCGCGGTACAGTTCGGCTTCGTCGATTCGGAAGTAGTCGCAGATCAGCTTGGCGGTGGCCTTGTTGGGGACGGTCTGCCCCTGCAGATAACGCTCGAACTGCGTGCGGTTGATGCCCAACTCGCGGCACACCGCGCTGACGGAAGCATGGTCCTTGCAGAGCCGCCTGAGATTTGCAGCGAGATTGTCGCGAATGGACACTTTTTTGCTTCCGCGGGCGGCTTCTTCATTTCGACTCGAAATCCGTATAGCGCCTTCGGTCTCCCCCGCCGAAACGCCTTGTCACAACACACAGAAAAAACTGATTTGAGAACGCCAGTCTAATGCGGCGGCTTCCAAAAAAAATAGCGCCGACCGGACTGCGGCCATCGCCATAAGTCCAATTGACAACCATTTCGCCTTGGGAAGGCGAAATCGCATCTGGCCATTTTTGGGGGCATTGACGCCGTGTGACGCATCGCGACGTATCGGATGATGTTTGGGCGTTACCGCGCGGGAAAGGATTATTCCGCTGGTGGAGCTGAGGAGGATCGAACTCCTGACCTCGTCATTGCGAACGACGCGCTCTCCCAGCTGAGCTACAGCCCCGTCCAGCGGATGGCGCATTTATCGGGCGACGCGGTTTCCTGTCAAGGCGGCGCTTCACCAAAAACCCGCCCGCCGGTCGCGTGGCTGAACCCTGCCCTTGCCGGTTCGGCGCGTAGTGGCTACATGTCGGCAACAATTGGAGACCGGCATGCTCGCCCTCATTCAAACCATCGTCATGGCGCTCGACCTCTATTGGTGGGTCATCATCGCTTCGGCGATCTTTTCCTGGCTCTATGCCTTCAACGTCGTCAACTCGCGCAATCAGTTCGTCGGCAGCATCGGCAACATGCTCTACAGGTTGACCGAGCCGGCGCTGCGGCCGATCCGCCGCTTCATGCCCGACCTTGGCGGCATCGACATCTCGCCGATCATCCTGCTTTTGATCCTGTTCTTCCTCAGGCAGTTCATTCTCACCACGGTGGCGCCGCTGTTGCTGGCCTGACGATCGCATGAGCGCGCCGTACCGCATTCGCGAGAACGGCGTCGATCTGTTCGTCCGGCTGACACCGAAGTCTTCCGTGGACCGGCTGGAAGGCGTCGAAACATCGGCGGACGGACGAAGCCATTTGAAGGCGCGGGTCCGCGCCGTGCCGGAAAATGGCGCCGCCAATCAAGCGCTGGAGAAGCTGGTCGCCAAGGCGCTGGGCGTGCCGGCATCTTCGGTTTCGGTCGTTGCCGGCGGCACGGCCCGTCTCAAGACGCTGCGCATTTCAGGCGAACCGGCGGCGCTGGCAAGAAGTGTCGATGCGCTCTGCCGTCTATCCTCTACCTGAAGTTCAATCCCCCAGCGGCAAACGCGGATCGTCGACCTTCAGCGTGTTCACGCTCTGCTTGATGCGGCGCAGGTTCTCCAGCACCTTCGGGCCGCGCGTCTCGGCGACCGATGTCACGATCATGTCGACGATCGCCAGCAGCGCGTAGCGCGACGATGTCGGCTTGTAGATGTTGCCGTCCTCGAGCGGCTGCAGGTGGATGACCGTGTCGGCGACCTTGGCCAGCGCGGAGTCGGGCGCGGTGACGGCCACCGTAGCGGCGCCATATTGCTGGGCGACCTGCACCGCCTCGATGACCGAGCGCGCATAGCCAGAGACCGAGAAGGCGACGACGGTGGTGTCCGGCGTGGCAACGGCGGCGTACATGCGCTGCAACTGGCCGTCGATCTGCGCCAGGACCGGCAGGCCCAGCCTGAACAGCCGGTTCTGCATCTCGGTCGCCATCATCGAGGAAATGCCACCCGAACCGATGCACAGAACATTGCCTGACGCCGCGAGGCGCGCGGCGACGTCGACCAGTGTCGTCATGTCGAGGTTTTCGCTGACGCGCTGGATGGAGGCGATCGCGGCTTCGGTGATGGCCGATGCGATGCGCTGTTCGCGGGCATCGCGGCTCAGCGGCTCCGGCGACAGATACTGGCCGCCGATGGCAATGGCCTGCGCCAGATAGAACTTGAAGTCGCGCAGGCCCTCGCAGCCGAGGTTGCGGCAGAAACGGGTGACTGTCGGCTCACTGACGCCGACGCGCGCGGCAATTTCCGAGATTGCTGCCTTGGAGGCGAAGTCAAGATCGGACAGAACGAGGCTTGCCAGCCGGCGATCCGACTTGGTGCCGTCCTGCGACATCAGTTGCAGCCGCGTGATGATGTCGGCCGGCGTCTTCATATTCGAGTTTCCGTCGTCATCTCAGCGGCAGGCCCGTCGCCGTGTCGAACAGATGGATGTTGCCGGGGGCGACCGAGACCGGCAGCAGGTCGCCAGGCCGGACCGGCACCCGGTCGCGGAACACGGCGCGCACAGTGTCGGCGCCAATGGTGCCGTAGACATGGGTTTCGGAACCGGTCGGCTCGACGACATCAACCTTGAGCGCCATGGCATCAGTGGCCTCGCCGACGATGAAATGTTCGGGCCGGATGCCGGCCTCCACGGCACTGCCTGCCGGCACCGGTTTGCCGGCGAGCGCAAGCCGTCCGCCGCCGGTCGACTCGAACCAGGTTCTCTCGGGCGTCGTCTTGAGCGCCCCGGAAACAAAGCTCATCGACGGCGAGCCGAGGAAGCCGGCGACGAACTTGTTGGCCGGCCTGTCATAGAGCTCCAGCGGCGCTCCGACCTGCTGGATCCTGCCGCGATCCATCACCACGATGCGGTCGGCCATGGTCATGGCCTCGATCTGGTCGTGGGTGACGTAGACGATGGTCGACTTCAGCCGCTGATGCAGCGCCTTGATCTCGGTGCGCATCTGCACGCGCAGCTGCGCGTCGAGATTGCTGAGCGGCTCATCGAACAGGAAGACGGAGGGTTCGCGCACGATGGCGCGGCCCATGGCGACGCGCTGGCGTTGGCCGCCGGAGAGCTGGCGGGGATAACGGTCGAGGTAGGAGAACAGGTTGAGGACGCCGGACGCCTTCTTGACCTTCTGGTCGATGGCGGTGCGGTCCTCGCCCCGGATCTTCGGACCGAAGCCGATATTGTCCGAGGCCTTGAGGTGAGGAAACAGCGCATAGGACTGGAACACCATGGCGATGTTGCGCTGCTGTGGCGGCAGGTCGTTGGCGCGTGTGCCGCCGATCAGGAGATCGCCGGAACTGATGGTCTCCAGGCCCGCCAGCATGCGCAGCAAGGTCGACTTGCCGCAGCCGGACGGGCCGACCAGCACCACGAATTCGCCGCTCGTGATGTCGAGGCTGATGTTCTCGAGTATCTTGTGCTGGCCGAAGGATTTCGACAGGTTGCGAAACTCGACGTCGGTCATGGTCACGCTCCCAATATGTCGTCGATGAACGGCAGGCAGCCGGCGGTCAATCCCGCGTCCACGGGCATCACCACGCCTGTTACGCCCGAGGCCCGGTCGGAGGCAAGGAAAGCCACCGCTTCGGCCACTTCCGAGGCGTTGACGATGCGGCCGAGCGGATAGAGCCGCTGCAGCTTGCCGATTATGTCGGGGTTCTTGGCGAGGCGATGGTCCCAGGCGGCGGTGCGGATCGATCCGGGGCAGACCACATTGGCGCGCACGCCGCTGCGGCCGAGCTCGACGGCGATCGATTTGGCATAGGCGTTGATGCCGGCCTTGGCAGCGGCATAGGCGGGGTTGCCGAAATGCGCGATGGCGTTGACGGACGAAATGAAGACGACGCTGCCCGAACCGCGCGCGGCCATCGCCTTGGCAATGGGATCGGCGAAAATCATCACGCCGGTCAGGTTGAGGTCGAGTTCATGCTCGATCCTGTCCGCCGTCAGCGCATCGAGCGTCTCGGCGCGCGTCCAGCCGGCATTGTTGATCACAATGTCGGGGACGCCGTCCTTTTCGAGCACTGCGGCGACCGCGGCTTCGACCGAGGCCCGGTCGAGAAGATCGAAGACATGACGCGAGGCAAGGTGCGGGCTCGCCAGCGCCTCCTCGGACTGGTCGCAGCCGACCACCCGTGCGCCCCTGCCGGCCAGCAGTGCGGCGATCGCGGAGCCAAGGCCGCCACCGGCGCCGGTGATGACGACCGTCCTGCCTTCGAATTCGGCTCTCGAAACCACGGCGCTTGCTCCTCCGGCAGGTCAGGCAGATGCCGGCAGGCTAAAGAATGGAATGTAATTAAGCAACATCATAATCCGCTTGCATGCGGCAAATTCATCGATAATGTAGGAAAGTCACATAAATCTTGTGTCAGCACCGGCACAGGGAGCGCAAAAGCGTGGACCAAATGGGAGAGATCAGATGAACCTTGCGAAATGGACTGCCGGCCTGATGGCCGGAATGGGCATTCTGGCCTTCGCGGCGCAGGCAGAAGCTGGCGAAGTGCGGGTTACCGTCGCCGAATACAGCGCCAAGACCGGCCCCTACTTCGAAGAGGTCAAGAAAGAGTTCGAGGCGAAGAATCCCGGGATCACCGTCAAGTTCGAGGTGGTGCCGTGGGATGTGCTCCTGCAGAAGCTGACCACCGACATCACCGCCGGCACCAATGCTGATCTCTCCATCATCGGCACGCGCTGGCTGATCGACTTCGTCCAGCAGGATGTCGCCGAGCCGCTCGACAGCTATATCACGCCCGAATTCAAGGGCCGCTTCATCGACACCTTCCTGTCGCCCTCGATCATGGGCGGCAAGACCTATGGGTTGCCGATCGCCGCTTCGGCGCGCGCCATGTATTACAACAAGGAGTTGTTCGAGAAGGCCGGCATCGCCAAGCCGCCGGCAACCTGGACCGAACTGCAGGAGGATGCCCGCAAGATCAAGGCGCAGGGTGCCTTCGGTTTCGGCCTGCAGGGCAAGGAGATCGAGACCGACGTCTACTACTACTACGCCATGTGGTCGCAGGGCACCGAGATCCTCAACAAGGACGGCACGTCGGGCCTCGGCACGCCGGGCGCGCTCGAAGCCGCCAAGCTCTACAAGTCGATGATCGACGAGGGGCTGACGGAGCCCGGCGTCACCTCCAACAACCGTGAGGACGTGCAGAACCTGTTCAAGCAGGGCAAGGTCGGCATGATGATCACCGCGCCCTTCCTGTCCAACCAGATCAAGGATGAGGCGCCGAGCCTCAAATACGGCGTGGCCGCCATTCCGGCCGGGCCGACCGGCGCGCGCGGCACCTATGGCGTCACCGATTCCATGATCATGTTCAAGAACTCCAAGAACAAGGATGAGGCCTGGAAGCTGATGGACTTCCTGTTCACCACGGAGCAGCGCGCCAAGTTCACGCAAGGCGAAGGCTTCCTGCCGGTGAACAAGGAAGAGGCCAAGATGGACTATTACGTCAACAACGCCGATCTCGCCGCCTTTACCGCACTGCTGCCGGATGCCCGTTTCGCGCCGATCATCCCGGGCTGGGAAGAAGTCGCCCAGATCACCTCGGACGCCATGCAGAAGATCTATCTCGGCGGCGACCCCGAGGCAGGCTTGAAGGAGGCGGCAGTCAAGGCCAATGCGGTGCTGAAGAAATAGGGCCGTGTTCAAGAAATAGGGCGTGTCTCCCTGCGCCCGTGGCGCGCCCCCGACTCAGGCGGGGCGCGCCACACTTCTAGAAGTGTTCGGCTGCTCTCCAATGTCAGCGCCGCCCCTCATTGCCCTGCCGGGCATTTCTCCCCGTATAGTGACGGGGAGAAAGGGCTGGTCGCAATCTCGGCGCCCTTCTTGGACGCTGGTGACTGGCGAAAGCGGTGACGAAAGCACCCCCTCTCCCCGTCACTATACGGGGAGAGGATGCCGGCAGGCAGGTGAGGGGCGGCGCCGACGGCGGGAAAGAGTTCGAAACCGGGCGCCTGGGAAGAACAGGTCTGTTGGCCAACCAGCGCTACTGATGCCTCGCAAAGCGGTACAAACCAGCCGATGCAAAATCGCTTCCTGCCCTATCTCCTGACCCTGCCCAGCCTGTTCCTGGCTGCGGTGGTCATTTTCTGGCCGGTCTGGGACCTGATCCAGATCGCGACGCACGACGTCAATCGGTTTGGCCAGTTGCGGGAGTTCAGCGGCCTGACCAATTTCGCCGCGCTCACCGCCGATCCCGATTTCATCGCGGCCCTCTGGCGTACCGGGCTGTGGACGGTGCTGGTGGTCGGCGGCGCGCTGCTGGTCTCGATCCCGGTGGCGATGATCCTCAACACCGATTTCTATGGCCGTGGCCTTGCGCGCGTCATCATCATGCTGCCTTGGGCGGTGTCGTTGACCATGACGGCGGTGGTCTGGCGCTGGGCGCTGAGCGGCGAAAGTGGCATGCTGAATTCGGCGCTGATCGGGCTCGGCCTGATCGACCACAACATCCAATGGCTGGCACAGGCCGGAACCGCCTTTCCGATGCAGGTGCTGATCGGCATATTGGTGACGGTGCCGTTCACCACGACGATCTTCCTCGGCGGCCTGTCGTCGATCCCGGACGATCTCTACGAGGCGGCCGCCTTGGAGGGGGCAACGCCGCTGCAGCAGTTCCGCGAGATCACCTTTCCGCTGCTGAAACCGTTCATCAACATCGCCATCGTGCTCAACACGATCTACGTCTTCAATTCGTTCCCAATCATCTGGGTGATGACGCAGGGCGGGCCGGCCAATTCGACCGACATCCTGGTGACCCACCTCTACAAGCTCGCCTTCCGCATCGGCAAGCTGGGCGAGGCGTCGGCGGTGTCGCTGGTGATGTTCGCCATATTGCTGGTCTTCACCATGATCTATGTGCGCCTCGCCATGCGGGAGCAGCGCGCATGAGCAGCAAACTGAAGCGTACCGCCATCGCGTGGCTGCTGCTGGCGCCTTTGATCGTGGTGACGATCTTTCCCTTCGCGGTGATGTTCCTGACAGCGGTGAAGCCTCGGACCGAAGTGCTGACACCCACCTGGTGGCCGAGCGAGTTCCGCTGGTCGAATTTTTCCGACATGTGGGTGGCGACCGGCTTCGGCCAGGCGCTTGCCAATTCGCTCTACGTCTCGGTGATCGCTACCGTCGGCGCCATCTTAATCTCGGTGCCCGCGGCTTACGCGATGTCGCGCTTCCGCTTCGCCGGCTACGGCGCCTTCCGCCAGTTCCTGCTGATCTCGCAGATGATCTCACCGATCGTGCTGGTGCTCGGCCTGTTCCGGCTGATGGCCGCCTGGGGGCTGGTCGAGAGCACCACGGCGCTCGGCTTCATCTACATGGCCTTCAACGTCGCCTTCACCGTGTGGATGCTGCAGAGCTATTTCGACACCATTCCGCGTGACCTCGAGGAGGCGGCCTGGATGGAAGGGGCCGGGCGCTGGCTGACCTTGCGAAAAGTGTTCCTGCCGCTTTGCCTGCCGGCGATCGCGGTGACGGCGATCTTCACCTTCATCAACGCCTGGAACGAGTTCGTCGTGGCGCTGACCATGCTGCGCAGCCAGGAGAGCTACACGCTGCCGATCCAGGTGTTCTCGCTGGTCGCTGGCCGCTACACGATCGAATGGCATCACGTCATGGCGGCGACGCTGTTGGCCACCTTGCCGGTGGCGATTCTGTTCATTTGGCTGCAGCGTTATCTCGTCCGGGGGCTGGCGCTCGGGGCGGTCAAATAGCATTCCAGCAATTCAGGAAAAGTTCCCAGCGGTTTTCCGCGCGGAATTGCGAAAAAACAAGAAGTCCACGGAGCTTTCATGCGTATCTTCACCGCCTCGCTGGCGACGGAAACCAACACCTTCTCGCCGGTGCCGACAGACCGGGCCTCGTTCGAGATGGCTTTCTATGCCGGTCCGGGCAAGCATCCGGAAACGCCGACCCTGTGCTCTTCGCCGATCGTGGCGCTGCGCCGCCGCGCGGCCGCGGAAGGTCTCACCGTGATCGAAGGCACCGCGACCTGGGCCGAGCCCGGCGGTCTCGTGCAGCGGCAGACCTATGAGGCGCTGCGCGACGAAATCCTCGGCCAGCTCAAGGCTGCCCTGCCGGTCGATGCCGTCATGCTGGGCCTGCATGGCGCCATGGTGGCGCAAGGCTATGACGACTGCGAGGGCGACCTGCTGGAGCGCGTGCGCGGCATCATTGGGCCTGGCGTGGTGATCGCCTGCGAGTTCGATCCGCACAGCCATCTGACGCCCAAGCGCGTGGCGGCGTCCGACATCATGGCCTATTTCCTCGAATTCCCGCACACCGATTTCTACGAGCGCGGCAAACACGTCGTCGAACTCGGGCTTGCCGCGGCGCGTGGCGAGATCAAGCCCGTCATCTCGACCTTCGACTGCCGCATGATCCAGGTGCTGCCGACCAGCCGCGAGCCGATGCGCTCCTTCGTCGACCGCATCAAGGCGCTACACGGCAAGGACGGCGTGCTGTCGGTCTCGGTCATCCACGGCTTCATGGCCGCCGACGTGCCGGAAATGGGCACGCGCATCCTGGTCGTCACCGACGATGACAAGGCCAGGGGCGATGCGCTGGCCGAGCGGCTGGGGCGCGAACTCTATGCCATGCGCGAAAAGACAGCGATGACGATGCTTGATGCCGCCGACGGCATCGACCGGGCGCTGGCCGTACGTGCCGGGAATCCCGGCAAGCCCGTGGTCATCGCCGACGTCTGGGACAATCCCGGCGGCGGCGTTCCCGGCGACGGCACCTTCGTGCTGCGCCAGATGCTGGCGCGCGGCCTCGACAAGCTTGGCGTGGCGACGATCTGGGATCCGATAGCGGTGACCTTCTGCCTGGCAGCCGGCGAGGGCGCTGTCATAGACCTGCGTTTCGGCGGCAAGGCCGGGCCTCAAGCGGGTGAGCCGATCGACGCGCGCGTCAAGGTGCTGAAGGCTGTCAGCGAAAGCTGGCAGAGTTTCGGGCCGAGCCGCGTGACATTGGGACCGTCAGCGGTGGTGCGCATCGAAGGCACCGAGGTCGACGTGATCCTCAACACCAATCGCACGCAGACTTTCGAGCCGGACATTTTCTCCAACATCGGCGTCGATCCGCTGGCCAAGGACATGCTGCTGATCAAGTCGACCAACCACTTTTATGCCGGCTTCGAACCGATCGGCGCCGAGATCATCTATGTCTCGGCGCCGAGTTCCTATCCGAGCAATCCTGCGGTGACCGATTACAGGAAGCTGACACGGCCGGTGTGGCCGAGGGTGAAGGATCCGTGGAAGGTGTGACGCTGCCGATCTCCCCCCTTGAGGGGGAGATGTCGCCAAAGGCGACAGAGGGGGTCGCCTCACGTGAAGCGCCAACCTTCATCCGCAGGAGGCCGCGTCCGGTCGGACCGACCCCCTCTGGCCGCTTCGCGGCCATCTCCCCCTCGAGGGGGGAGATTATCAGCTCTAAACCAGCCCGCGCTTCATCATCATCGCGTCGGGCGAAGGCATCTTGCCGCGAAACGCCGTGTACAGCTCTTCGGGATCCTTCGAGCCGCCGGCTTCCTCAGCCGCTCGGCAAGCGCCGGGTTGAAGGGGTCTCCGGTCTCCTCGAAGGCGGCGAAGGCATCGGCGTCGAGCACCTCCGACCACATGTAGGAATAGTAGCCGGCCGAGTAACCGTCGCCCGAGAAGACATGGCCGAAATGCGGGGTGCGATGGCGCATCGCGATCGTGTCGGGCATGTCGAGCTTTTCCAATGTTTCGCCCTCGAAACGAAGCGGCTGTTCCGGCGCGTCGGGCCGTGCATGGTAGGCCATGTCGATCAAGGCGGAGGCGGTGAACTCGACCGTGGCGAAGCCGGCGCCGAAAGTGCGCGCGGCCAGCATCTTGTCGAGCAGCGCCTTCGGCATCGGCTTGCCGGTCTTGACATGCAATGCATGCTTTTCCAGCACCGCCGGCACCGTCAACCAGTGCTCGTAAAGCTGCGAGGGCAGTTCGACGAAGTCGCGGCTGACCGAGGTTCCGGAAACCGATGGCCAGGTGACGTCGGTCAGCATGCCATGCAGCGCATGGCCGAATTCGTGGAACAAGGTCTTCGCCTCGTCGACCGACAGCAGGGCCGGTTCGCCCGCCGGCGGCTTGGCGAAGTTCATGACGTTGTAGATCACCGGCTTCGCGCCGTGGCCGAGCTTATAACCGGACTTCAGCGCGCTCATCCAGGCGCCGGAGCGTTTCGAGGGCCGCGCGAAATAGTCGGCCAGGAACAGGCCGCGCTCGCTGCCGTCGGCGTTTTTCACCACGAAGACACGCGCGTCCGGGTGCCAGGCGGCAATACCCTTCTTTTCCTCGAACGTGATGCCGAACAGCCGCGTCGCCACGTCGAAGCAGGCGTCGATGACGCGGTCGAGCTGCAGGTAGGGTTTGAGTTCGGCCTCATCGAAGGCGAACTTTTCCGCGCGCAGCTTCTCCTGGTAGAAGCGCCAGTCCCAGGCGGCGAATTTTTCGTTGCTGCCGGCTTCGGCCGCCAGCCGCTCCAATTCCTTCTGGTCGGCGGCGGCTTTTTCCAGCGCCTTTTCCCAGACCGGGTCGAGCAGCGCATGCACCGCCTTCGGTGTCTTGGCCATGGTATCGTCGAGCTTGAGCGCGGCGAAGGAGGCATAGCCGAGCAGCTTCGCCTTCTCGGCCCGCAGTTTCAGCATGTCGCGCACCACGGTCGTGTTGTCGGACGCACCGCCGTTCTGGCCGCGCATGGTGAAGGCGCGAAAGGCGATCTCGCGCAGGTCGCGGCGCTCGGAGAAGGTGGTGAACGGCTCGTAGATCGAGCGCGACAGGGTGACGGCGTAGCGGCCCTTCTGGCCACGTATCTCGGCGGCCTCGGCCATCGAGCTTTTCACGAAATCCGGCAGCCCGGCGAGGTCGGCCTCGTCGAGGAAGAGCGCCCAGTCGCGCTCGTCGGCCAGCACGTTCTGACCGAAAGTCGTGCCGAGCGACGACAGCTCCTCGCTGATTGTCGCCAACCGCTTCTTGCCGTCGGCGTCGAGCTTGGCGCCGGAACGGACGAAGCCTTTCCAGGTCTTCTCCAGGACGCGCAGCGTCTCGGGATCGAGCTTCAGGCTCTCGCGGCGCTGATAGAGGTCGTCGATGCGGGCAAACAGTTTTTCGTTCATCGAGATCGCCGAGAAGTGCCTCGACATTTTCGGCGAAATGTCGCGCTCCAGCGCCTGGATCGTCTCGTTGGTGAAGGCGCCGGCGCGGCACCAGAAGATCGACGAGACGTGATCGAGCGCCTCGCCGCCCAGTTCCAGCGCGGCAAGCGTGTTGTCGATGGTCGGCGCATCCTTGTTGGTGGCGATCGCGTCGATCTCGGCCTCATGCGCCTTCAGCGCGGCGTCGAAGACAGGGGAGAAATCACCGTCGCCAATATGGGCAAAATCGGGCAGGCCGAGCGGTCCTCGCCACGCGGTCAACGGATGGGCGGCGAGATCGACGGCTTTCGGAGAGGGCATGGAGGGTCTTTCGCTGGCATCAGAAGGAGGGTGTCACCGATGTAGGGCGTGGCCCGCGGGCCCGCAATATGCCAGTTGGCCGATCCGCCTCAGTAGCCCTCGCAGTTTTCGGCGATCGCGGCTTGCGAGCTGGCGGTGATGCGGTTGTTGCTCACCGCGAAGGTTTCCTGCATCAGCATGTCATTGTCGGGGAAATCGTAGCAGGCGATCACGGTGGTGACCCCGCCCTCGCTCTTCTCGATGCGGTGCCGGATAGCAGCACCGGCAACTGCGCCTTTCCATTCGTCGAGCGAAGCGATGAACTCCCGCTTGCTCTGGACGACGCCGAGGTCGTCGAGCTTGATGCGGACGTCGTCGGCGAGCAGGTCCGACAACTCGGTGCGATCGGCGACCAGCAGCGCCGAATACCAGCGGCTGATGACGGCGCGGTCATCGGCGCGAGCGGCAACGATCGCCATCAGCAGTGCGGCGGCCGCGAAAACGACCGGCCGGACGCTCATCGCCTGGCGCGCCGTACCGGTCATTCCAGCACCGGGCGCTCGAAATCGCCGGTTTCCTTGTTCATCACCCAGAGCTCGCCGGTCGAAATGTCGAACCAGGCTCCGTGCAGCGACAGCCGCCCCTTGCCTTCGAGGATCGAGACGCAGGGAAAGGTCCTGAGATTGGCGAGGGAATAGCGGATCGAGATGCGCTCGAGTGCCGTCTGGCGCTCCGTCGCCGTCATGAAGGTGCTGGCCGACACCGTCTCGGCGGCGGGCGCGATCAGGCTCATCCACTTGCCGATGAAGTCGCCGGGCGACAGCGGCGCGGAATTGGGGTCGAGCGCGGCGCGGATGCCGCCGCAGCGGCCGTGGCCCATGACGACGATGTTCTTGACCTTGAGGCTCTGCACCGCGAATTCGAGTGCCGCCGAAGTCGAATGGAACTCGCCGTCCGGCTCGTAAGGCGGCACCAGATTGCCGACATTGCGCAGCACGAAGAGTTCGCCGGGGCCGGCGTCGAAGATCGCCTCGGGCGCGGATCGCGAGTCGCAGCAAGCGACGATCATGGTCTCGGGCGCCTGGCCTTCGCGGGCGAGCTCGCGATAGCGGCCGCTCTCCGTCAGGTAGCGGCCGTTCATGAAATTGCGGTAGCCGGCGAGGAGGTGTTCGGGAAGATGAGGCATGGGCGGCTAAGGCCTTTCCGGGTTGGAGGCGGCAGCTCTGCTATTTTGTTTACGCATCGTGCTTTCCGAAAGCCGATTCCGGCTTTCGGGCCGATACGTTGCGGTCGAGGAAAGGCTCTAACGGCAAAAGCCCGCTACGAGCAATGCAGAATTGTAGGGGCTGGCCATAAATGCCATGCGCCAAAAGCGTGACGCCCGCCGACATTGTCATGCCCAGATGGCGACCGGTATGCCAAAACCGTCAGCGAGCGGCGGGTCGGGAAACGGTTTTGCTTTGCCGCTGGCGATGCGGCCGGCGATCAGCGCCATCGCCGCCGCATCGAGGAAATCGTCGGCGGCCGCACCACGTGGCGGCGGCTGGTCGAGGAAATCCATTTCATAGCCATGCCGGCAAAGCAGTGCCTTGCGCTCCGCCATGCCGGCCGGGTTGACACTGCCCTTGATCTTCTTCGGCAACAGCATGGCCTGGTCGCCATTCAGGCGGCAGAAGGCGACTTCCGGATGCGATTCGAAGACGCGGCCGCGCAGTTCGGGCCGCGCGATCAGCAGTGTGTCGATCTCACGGATTTTCGAGAAGATGCCGAAGGCCTGGATCGAGACGCCGCGCGGTGGATCGGATGTGGTCCTGGCCACCTCGCTTGCGCTGCGATGCGCGGCGTACCAGGCTTCGATCGTGGTGAAGCCGCAGGTGTCGGCATAGAGCGCGGCGCGGGACGGGATCGAAAAGACGCTGGACTGGCGCGCGCCGAGCAGCGGCCGCACCAGCGCTTCCGGTCCGCGCCCGCCCTTTTGCGAAAATTCCGGCAAGCCGATCGGCATGTCGACGGCGACGATCGCGTCATCGGGGATCGCCGCCAGCAGGGCGGCGAAGGTGGGGAAGACATCGACCGAAGGCGCGGGGCTGGCGTCACGAGGTGTCGAACCGGGTTCGTGCAGCACGGCGATCCAGCCGGCCTTGCAGCCATCGGCGCCGACGAGCACGATTTCGGCGGGGGTCACGCCCGGCGGTCCCGCCCCGGATGCGTCAGGTGGCGAAGCTGGACCATGGCCATCGGGTGCGACAGGCTCTGCGCATCGGTTTCGAGCTGCAATTCGTCGCCGCCGCGCTTGGCCGTGCGCGCCAGGATCTCGTAGACCGCCGCCGTGGTCGACTGCAGCGCCTTGATCGCCGGCTGACCGGACAGGATGCGCGCCAGGTAGACGGCGGCCGTCAGGTCGCCCAGGCCGTTCGGCGGCTTGTCGATCAGGCGGTGTTCGGCGAGCAGCGCCTGGGTGCCGTCGAGCAGCAAATTGCCGGTGCCGCCTGAAATCATCGCCGGTGCCGAGGTGACCAGCATGGTCGACGGTCCGGCATGGAGCGCCGCCGAGATCACCGATTTCAAGTCGGGCAGCGGCGCGCCGGCCATCCATTCCAGCTCATAGCGGTTGGGGGTGGCGATGTCGGCGATCGGCATCAGGCGGTCGCGCATGGCGGCGGCGGTGGGCTCGGGCACATAGAGGCCGCCGGAATCACCCATCACCGGATCGCAGATATAGACGGCGTCGGGCGTCCTGGCCTTGACCGCGGCGACCAGCGAGGCGACCGCCTCGGCCTGGCCGGCCTCGCCGAGGTAACCGGAGAGCACGGCGCCGACTTCACCCAGCCACGGCGCGCGCTCCAGATCGGCCATCAGCGCCTTGAACTGGTCGAGCGGCGGCACGATGCGGGTGGCGCGGCCATGTCCGGGATGCCAGGGCAGGATGATTGTCGGCACCGCCCACACCGGAAAGCCCAAGGTCTCCAGCGCGAAGACGGCGGCGCGGTTGCCGACGGAGCCACGGGCGACATGGCTGGAAATGACGATGACCGCGCTCGGCGCGTCGGCTTTTTCGGCGCTCATTGTTTCTTGATTCCTAGCTGTCCCGGGTGAGGAAAAGCACGAGCCAGACCATCAGGCCCAGCGCCAGAAGCAGTCCGAGTATCCGGCCAACGCGCGTACCCCAGACTTCGATCGGATCCGTGCGATCGGCGTCGGCCGCGGAGACGTGGTCGCGCATGCCTTTCGTCGTCCGTGCCACGAAAGAGTTGCCGGCCGGATCGGTCTCCTGCGCGACGCGCTGGAGGATACGGCGCGATTCGCTGTCGCTGTTCTGGCGTTGCGCCATGTTGATGTCCCGTTCTGATCGGACCTTATCGCGTTCGCGGACCCAATCACAGGGCCTTGCGCGGGCCCGATTCACGCAGAGCCTGTTCCAGAGGTCGAGGCCGTTTTCTTGCGCGCCGATTGTGGTAATGCTTCGCCTGCAACTTCTATCGAGGGAACCCCATCATGCTTGCCCAGCGCCTTGCCCGACCATCGACATTCCGCACGCTGCCCGCCTTCCTGATGATGGCAATCGTGCTGCCGCTGCTTGCTGGCTGTGGCTACAACACCATCCCGACAGCGGAAGAAAACGCCAGGGCGGCATGGAGCGAGGTGTTGAATCAGTATCAACGCCGCGCCGATCTCATTCCCAATCTGGTCGAGACGGTCAAAGGCTATGCTTCGCATGAAAAGGACACGCTCGACGCGGTGGTCGAGGCGCGCGCCAAGGCGACGCAGATCACGGTGACGCCGGAAACGCTGAAGGATCCGGAAGCGCTCAAGAAGTTCCAGGATGCCCAGGCAGGGCTGACCAGCGCACTGTCGCGGCTGATCGCGGTTTCGGAGGCCTATCCCGACCTCAAGGCCAATCAAAATTTCCTGGCGCTGCAGGCACAGCTCGAAGGCACCGAAAACCGCATCGCGGTGGCGCGGCGCGACTACATCCAGGCCGTCAGGGACTACAATCTGACGCTGAAGACCTTCCCGTCGGTGCTGTGGGCGACCTTCTGGTTCCGCGGCAGCGAGCCGTTCGCCAACTTCACCGTCGACGAGGACAAGATGCAGCCGCCGAAGGTCGATTTCGGCACGAAGCAGGGCGGGTGAGTGGGCCATTGTTTCGCGGGGCCTGAAAGCATTGCGTTCCGTGGCGCCCCCCTCTGTCCTGCCGGACATCTCCCCCACGAGTGGGGAGATCACATGTCGCGTTGGCTTTCGCCAATCTCCAACGCCTAAAAGGGAGAGCCGGCGGTCAAGCCGCCGATCTCCCCCCTCGTGGGGGAGATGTCCGGCAGGACAGAGAGGGGCGCCTCGCGCGTACCTCACTCTTCTTGGGTTTCTTCTCGGTTTTCTTCTCCTCCCCCTAAGCGCCTTCGCCGCCGATCTGCCGGCGCTCACCGGCCGCGTGGTCGACAATGCCGGCATCATCGATGCCGGCACACGTGCGGCGCTGACCCAAAAACTCGCCGCCTTCGAAACCAAGGGCTCGGACCAGATCGTCGTCGCCACCATCCCCAGCCTCGACGGCGAGGAGATCGAACCCTACGCCAACCGGCTGTTCCGCTTCTGGAAGCTCGGCCAGGCCAAGGAGAACAACGGCGTCCTGCTCCTGGTCGCGCCGAACGATCGCAAGATGCGCATCGAGGTCGGCTATGGGCTCGAAGGCACGCTGACCGACCTGCACACCAAGCTGATCATCGAAAACGACATGGTGCCGGCGTTCCGTGCCGGCGATTTCCCGGGCGGTATCTCCAAGGCCGTCGACGACATGATCATGGTGTTGGAGGGCAATCCGGAGGAGTTGGAGGCGCGCGGCAAGCGCAACGAGCAGGCTCCGTTCAATGCCGACGACCTGTTCTTCGCCGTCTTCATCAGCATCTGGGCGATCATTTTCTTCGGCAGCATCGCGGCCTCGGTCCTGCCGCCGATCTTCGGCCAGAAGCTCGGGCCCGGACGCTATCGCTGGCTGGGCATGACCTTCGAGCCGCACCGGCGGTCCTCATCGGGGGGCGGCTGGTCGTCCGGAAGCTCCGGCGGCGGCTGGTCTTCGGGTGGCGGGGGTGGCGGCTTTTCGGGCGGCGGCGGTTCGTCCGGCGGCGGCGGCTCCTCGGGAAGCTGGTAGGCCATGGTAAGAGCCGCCGTCCCATCGATGCCCGGCCGATGCGCCACGGGATTGCGCCTGGCCCTAATCACCCTGGCGTCCCTGCTGCTTGCCTCGATCGCCGCCGTGGCCGCCGACCTTCCAGCCCTCACCGGCCGCGTCGTCGACAATGCCGGTATCATCGATGCCGCGACCAAGGCGGCACTGACCCAAAAACTCGCCGATTTCGAAACCAAGGGCTCGGACCAGATCGTCGTCGCCACCATCCCCAGCCTCGGCGGCGAGGAGATCGAACCCTACGCCAACCGGCTGTTCCGCTTCTGGAAGCTCGGCCAGGCCAAGGAGAACAACGGCGTCCTGCTCCTGGTCGCGCCAAACGACCGCAAGATGCGCATCGAGGTCGGCTATGGGCTGGAAGGCACACTGACCGATCTGCACACCAAGCTGATTATCGAGAACGACATGGTGCCGGCGTTCCGCGCCGGCGATTTCCCGGGCGGTATCTCCAAGGCCGTCGACGACATGATCATGGTGCTGGAAGGCAATCCGGAGGAACTTGAGGCGCGCGGCAAGCGCAATCCCGCCGACAGCAGCACTCCCATGGACCCGATCGTCGCCGTGTTCCTGATCCTTTGGGCGACAATGTTCTTCGGTGGCCTGGCAATGGCATTCCTGCCGCCGATGTTCGGCACGAAGCTGTCGCCGGGCGTGTATAGATGGCTGGGCATGACGTTTCGTTACGGTCAGGGAGCAGGCGGATCCACCGGCGGCAGCGGCTGGACGACAGGGTCGTCGGGCGGCGGTTGGTCCTCGGGCGGTTCCGGCGGCGGCTGGTCCTCGGGGTCAAGCAGCAGCGGCGGCGGGTTTTCGGGTGGCGGCGGCTCGTCCGGCGGTGGCGGTTCTTCAGGAAGCTGGTGAGACAAGATCATGGCAACACGACCGATCAGCCCGCAGGATCATGAGCGCGTCGCCGCTACGATCCGCGCCGCCGAAGCGCAAACCGATGGCGAGATCTATTGCGTCGTGGCGCATGCCAGCGACGGTTATTTCGCCCCCGCCGCGCTGATGGCGACGCTCGGCATGCTGATCGTCAGCCTTGCCGTCGCCTACGGGCTGGAAGCCTGGTGGCTCACCATACGCCTGCCGCATTTCGTCATTGCCGAATTGCTGGCGCTGGCCTGCGTGCTGGCCCTGCTATGGACGCTGCCCGGCCTGCGTATCCATATGGTGCCACGCAGGCTGCGCTATCAGGCCGCGCACGCCAACGCGGTCAAGCAGTTCCTCGCCCGCAACGTTCACCGCACCACGGCGCGCACCGGCGTGCTGATCTTCGTCTCGATCGCCGAGCGCTACGCCGAGGTGGTCGCCGATTCAGGCATCGACGCCAAGGCCGGCCAACATGTCTGGGACGGAGTGGTGCGTGACCTGACCGGCCGTGCCGGCGACGACCGGCTCGCCGACGGCTTCGTCAGGGCGATCGAGCAGGTGGGGGCGGTGCTGGCCGAGCATTTCCCTGTTACGCCGGGCGATCCCAACGAACTGGACGACCATCTGGTCGAAATCTAAGTCTGCCAGCAGACGCCACCTTGCCGATCAAGCCCATTTCGGGACGGGCCTTATCCAATGTCGGCAATGTCAGGATCGGCTGTGAGAAAGCGGTTGGCGGGCCGCCCGGACTCTTGCAATCGGCCGATGCGGGTTTATGGTTAACAAATCATGAATACGCTGACGATCGACATTCGGAAGGCAGACCCGCGCGATGCCGGCGCCATTGCCGAGGTGCACCTGGAAGCCTGGCGCGGCGCCTATAGCGGAATCATTCCGCACCGCACGCTGACGTCGATGATCAACCGCCGGGGAACCGACTGGTGGGCGAATGCCATACGCCGCGCGGCGACCGTGCTGGTCGTCGAGATCGGCGGCACGATTGCCGGCTATGCGACGATCGGCAAGAACCGCGCCAAGGAGCTCAAGCAGCAAGGCGAGATCTACGAATTGTACCTGCGCCCGGAATATCAGGGCATCGGGCTGGGCAGGCGGCTGTTTTCAGCGGCCAGGGCGCGGCTTGCCGACCATGGGCTGAAGGGCATGGTGGTGTGGGCGCTGGAAGACAACCAGAACGCACTCGCCTTCTACGCAGGTGCCGGCGGACGCGACATCGCCGAAGGGGTCGAGATTTTCGAGCAGAAGGCGCTGAAGAAGGTCGCCTTCGTCTGGGAGTGACTGCCGGGCACGATCGCGGAAGGCGAAGTCCCGGGCTCACGTAAATCACGACGCTGAAACATCTTGTGCCGATGATTGAACGCGCCGAACGCCATCGCGTCCCGCCGGATGCATGTAAGCACCATTCGCCGCATTGCACCATTTTGCGCCGCCCGCTATCTCCTGCCAATCGAGAGAGGGACAAAAGCCATGCGCATCGAAGCCATAGCCACTGGAAAGAATCCGCCTGAGGACGTCAACGTCATCATCGAGGTGCCGATCGGCGGCGAGCCGATCAAGTACGAGATGGACAAGGAGGCCGGCACGCTGTTCGTCGACCGCTTCCTGCACACCTCGATGCGCTACCCCGGCAATTACGGCTTCGTGCCGCACACGCTGTCGGGCGACGGCGACCCGATCGACGTGCTGGTTTGCAACACGCGTGCGCTGGTGCCGGGCTGCGTCATCAATGTGCGGCCGATCGGCGTGCTGATCATGGAAGACAATGCCGGCCAGGACGAGAAGATCATCGCGGTGCCGTCACCGAAGCTCACACTGCGCTACGAGAACATCACCGAATACACGCAGCTGCCCGACATCACGCGCCAGCAGGTGCAACACTTCTTCGAGCACTACAAGGATCTCGAGCCCGGCAAATGGGTCAAGATCGAAGGCTGGCACGATTCCAAATACGCCAAGAGGATGATCATCGACGCGGTTGCACGGGCAAAGGCGAGCAAGTAGCTCGAGCGGTCAGTTATCAACCCGGCCGAAAGCCGGCACGTCGCCGATCACCACGCGCTTGTCCTTGCCGCAGGCGAAGCCTTTCGCCTTCTCGTCGGCGATCTTGCGCGCCTGGTCGTTGGCGGTAGGGTTGCCGGTGGCCAGCACCAGGCCGACGGTGCAGCCGTCACGGGCGTCCATCTGGGCGACCTTGGCGACGAGCAGCACCTCGGTCTTCCTGGTCTCGTCCTCGGGATTGCTGATCGAGCGGCGGTGGATGACCGCGAATGGCACCGCCTTGTCGCCATTGGTTTCGATGCGCCACTCGACCTTGGCCCCGGACGAATTGAAGGCCGAAAAACTTTCCCAGGCGGACGTCATGTCGCCGCCGGGCGGAAAACCGTAGAACAGCGATTCGCGGGCGTCGTCATATCCGATCAGCACGGAATAGCCGCGATAGCCGGAGCAGGCGAGGTCGGCCCAATCGCCGTCGCCCTGCTCGGCCTGCGCATAGGTCACGCAGTCCTTCTTCCAGTCGAGGTCGGTGTAGGCGCTGGATATCTCGCCGGCTTGTGCCGCCTGGCAGAGGCCGGCGAGGATGAGCGGGATCAACAGGCTGCGCATCGCGGGGATCTCCGTTGGCGGTCGTCCCAGCGTATCGCCAATCGCTATTTCTTCAAGCTCGCCTCGATCAGCAGGTCGGCGTTGCGGGCGACCGACTGTGCCGGTCCGCCGAGGCCGAACAGCTGGCCGCTGATATAGGCGCCTTCGATGAGCAGCAGCAGCCCGTCGCCCAGCGCGTCAGGATCATGCGCGCCCATCGCAGCCGCCATGGCGCGCAGGCGGCGGCGCAATTCCTGCTTGTTGGCCTCGCTGACGACGCGGGCCGGATGGCTGTGGTCGGGATATTCGACCGCCGCATTGGTCATGCCGCAGCCGCGATAGTCCGCCACCTGCGTTCGCTTGCCGATGCGGGTCAGGAAAGCCTTGATCTGCGCACGAGGGTCCCCGGGATTGGCGGCAACCGCCTCATCGAAACGCTCCCAGTATTCAAGATCGTATTGCCTGAGGTAGGAGGCGGCCAGTTCGTCCTTGGAGGGAAAGCTGCGATAGAGGCTCGGCTTGGTGACGCCGGCGCGCTTGACGATCTCGTCGACACCGATCGCCCTGATACCTCGCCGGTAGAACAGGTCATAGGCCACGTCGAGGATCTTCTTGGCGGCCTTGGGTGGCGCCGACGCATGACCGTCGCTGATGGTCAGTTCAATATTTTTGTCGCTTGGCATCATGGGACTCGATTGACAATGTTACCGATCGGTACGTATACATACTCCCACCTTGCAACGTACCGGTCAGTAACATGATAGCTCAATCCCGTCCGTTTGGCCAGCGCTACGCTTTCGTCGTGGTTGGCGTCATCTTCCTCTGCCTGCTGATCGCGGCCGGCCTGCGCTCCGCGCCGTCCGTCATGATGCTGCCGCTGGAAAACAGCTTCGGCTGGCGGCGCGACGTCATTTCATTGGCCGCAGGCGTAGGCATCCTGCTCTATGGGCTGACCGGTCCGTTCGCCGCGGCGCTGATGGAACGCATCGGGCTGCGCCGCACGCTGCTTGCGTCGCTGGTGGTGATGTCGGCTTCGACCGGGCTCAGCCTGCTGATGACCAAGCCCTGGCATCTGTTCATCACCTGGGGCGTTTTTTCCGGCATCGGATCCGGCGCCGTCGCCAGCGTGCTGGGTGCCACCATCGTCAACCGCTGGTTCAAGACCAATCGCGGCCTTGTCATGGGGCTGATGTCGGCCTCCAGTGCCACCGGCATGCTGATTTTCCTGCCGCTGATCGCCTCGCTTGCGCAGGCAGGCGGCTGGCAGCCTGTCGTCATCGCCGTCGCGATCGCGACCGCGGCGTTGATCCCTCTGGTCTGGCTGCTGGTGCCGGAGCGCCCGGCCTCGATCGGCATGGTGCGTTATGGCGCAGAGGCGGATGATGTGCCGCCGACTTCGCCCGCGTCACAAGGCAACTTCCTGGCGCATACGCTCAACACGTTGCGCCGGGCCGCCGGCACGCGGGTGTTCTGGTACCTGTTCGCCACCTTCTTCGTCTGTGGCTTCACCACCAACGGTCTCGTCGGCACACATCTGATCGCGTTCTGCGGCGACATGGGCATCGGGGAGGTGCAAGCGGCCGGCCTGTTGTCGATGATGGGCATTTTCGACCTGATCGGCACGACGCTGTCAGGATGGCTCACCGACCGTTACGACCCGCGCAAACTGCTTGGCGTCTACTACGCGGTGCGTGGTCTCTCGCTCATCTACCTGCCCTATTCCGGCTTCTCGGCGACCAGCCTGATCATCTTCGCGGTGCTCTACGGTCTCGACTGGATCGCCACCGTGCCGCCGACGCTGCGGCTCGCCAACGAAGCCTTCGGCGACCGTAGCGGGCCGATCGTGTTCGGCTGGATCGTCGCCGGTCACCAGGTGGGTGCCGCCACCGCCGCCGCCTTCGGCGGTACGATGCGCGAACTGCAGGGCAATTACGAACTGGCGTTCCTGATTGCCGGCATGACGGCGATCGCCGCCGCCTGTATTTCGCTCCTGATCAACACCAGCCGGCCGGCTTTCGATCCGGAACCGCAGCCGGCTTGAGGCGGCAGGCAGAATGGCCGATCTTCCCACGAGGGGGAGATCGGCAGGTTCGCGGAACGGCGCGAACTTTCAGTCGGGATAGCAGACCATCGGAATGTTGGGCCAAACCGCCGCATCACAATTGGCGCTGGCCTGTCTCTGCTTGAAGGCGGCGCTGACCGGGCCGGTCACCACCGGGTCGACGCCATCGGGCGCGTCGGCAAAGGCCTGTTGCGCGGAAGGCGCGTCAGCCGGCAGGACGGCACGCGCTTCCTTCAGCGTCGCGGCTGATTGCGCGGCATTGGCCGCCAGCAGGACGGCAAAGGCGGCGGACGCGATCAGCGGCCAAAATCGGTTGAGTTTATCGGTCATGACGTTCGAACTGTCCGGGCCCTCAAAGGTTCCCGCCTTGGTTAACAAAATCATTTCACACGCAGATGCTTAAGATTTGATGAGTATTTGGTGTCGCGCTTCCCCTTTCGCAACTGCGAAAAACCCTGTATGAGCCGCGCAACCGAAAGAGGCAGCGCCTTTGGCCTGCTGCCTGCAACGCTTCCGAGACCAGAATCATGAACCTCCGTAATATCGCGATCATCGCGCACGTCGACCATGGAAAGACCACCCTGGTCGACCAGCTTTTGAAGCAATCCGGGTCTTTCCGAGACAACCAGCGCGTCGCCGAGCGCGCCATGGATTCCAACGACCTCGAAAAGGAACGCGGCATCACCATCCTGGCCAAGGCGACCTCGGTCGACTGGAAGGACACCCGCATCAACATCGTCGACACCCCCGGCCACGCCGATTTCGGCGGTGAGGTCGAGCGCATCCTCTCGATGGTGGATTCGGCCATCGTGCTGGTCGACGCCGCCGAAGGGCCGATGCCGCAGACCAAGTTCGTCGTCGGCAAGGCGCTGAAGGTCGGTTTGAAGCCGATCGTCGTCATCAACAAGATCGACCGTCCCGACGCCCGCCATGTCGAGGTGGTCAACGAGGTGTTCGACCTGTTCGCCGCGCTCGATGCCACCGACGAGCAGCTCGACTTCCCGATCCTCTATGGTTCGGGCCGCGACGGCTGGGTGTCGGAAAATCCCGAAGGCCCGAAGGACCAGCAGCTTGCGCCGCTGTTCGACCTCGTCATCAAGCATGTCCCGGCGCCGACCGTTCATCCCGGCCCGTTCCGCATGATCGGCACCATCCTGGAAGCCAACCCGTTCCTCGGCCGCATCATCACCGGCCGCATCGAGAGCGGCACGCTGAAGTCGAACCAGGCGGTCAAGGTGCTGCACAATGATGGCACCCAGATCGAAACCGGCCGCATTTCGAAGATCCTTGCTTTCCGGGGCCTCGAGCGCCAGCCGATCGAAGAGGCGCAGGCAGGTGACATCGTTGCCATTGCCGGCCTGTCCAAGGGGACCGTCGCCGACACGTTCTGCGACCTGGCGGTGACCGAGGCGCTGCATGCGCAGCCGATCGACCCGCCGACCGTGACCATGTCCTTCCTCGTCAACGACAGCCCGCTCGCCGGTACCGAAGGCGACAAGGTGACCAGCCGCGTCATCCGCGACCGGCTGCTGCGCGAGGCCGAAGGCAATGTCGCGCTGAAGATCGAGGAATCGCCCGACAAGGATTCGTTCTTCGTCTCCGGACGTGGCGAATTGCAGCTCGCCGTGCTGATCGAGACCATGCGCCGCGAAGGCTTCGAAATCGCCGTCTCGCGTCCACGCGTCGTCATGCAGAAGGGCGAGAACGGCGAATTGCTGGAGCCGGTCGAGGAAGTCGTCATCGACGTCGACGAGGAGCATGCCGGCGTCGTCGTGCAGAAGATGTCGGAGCGCAAGGCCGAAATGGTCGAGCTGCGGCCCTCGGGCGGCAACCGCCAGCGCATCGTCTTCCATGCGCCGACGCGCGGCCTGATCGGTTACCAGTCGGAATTGTTGACCGACACGCGCGGCACCGCCGTGATGAACCGGCTGTTCCATGCCTACGAGCCCTACAAGGGCGAATTGCCCGGCCGCACCAACGGCGTGCTGATCTCCAACGAGCAGGGCGAGTCGGTCGCCTACGCCATGTGGAACCTGGAAGACCGTGGCCCGATGGTCATCGATCCGGGCGTCAAGGTCTATCAGGGCATGATCATCGGCATCCACAGTAGGGACAACGACCTCGAAGTGAACGTGCTGAAGGGCAAGAAGCTGACCAACATCCGCGCCGCCGGCAAGGATGAAGCGGTCAAGCTCACCCCGCCGATCCGCATGACGCTGGAGCGCGCGCTGGCCTGGATCCAGGACGACGAGCTGGTCGAGGTGACGCCGAAGACTATTCGCCTGCGCAAGCTCTATCTCGACCCGAACGAGCGCAAGCGCTTCGAGAAGTCGTCGAAGGCGGTCGGCGCGGCGTAATTTTCCATTTTACGGAACTGACGGAAGGGGTGAGGCACATCGGTGCCTCACCCCTTTTTCATCCCCCAGCGGCCAGGATGATGGCCTGCCGATCTGGTTCGCTGGCAAGATTGACGCGGATCGTCGTCCCCTCGCGGGCTGGCTTGCGAAGGGCTTTGCCCCCCTCGGGATCAACGGCCAGCAGCCGTCGCTCCTCCAGCGCCTGGAGCCGCGATCGCGAGATGCCGAATTCGCTGGCCAGCAAGCGGTCGAGCCTCAGCGATATCGGCACTTCCAAACCCAGCCGGAGTTCCAGCGCCGTCGCGCTCTGCTTCATCCCGCCGATCACCTGTTTGCGCACGGCGGCATCAGGGAATTCCTCGACACGCCCAACCTGGTTGCGCAGGGCGACGATGTCGAAGGCATGGCGACGTGCCAGCTCCGGATCGTTGCTCTCGAGCGCCGCGAGAAGCGCCGACCCGATGTCACGGCGGTTGCAGCGTTCGAAAATGCCGAAATTCCAGGAATTGTCGCAGTCGACGCAACGATAGATCAGCCAGACGTCGATGCGCTTGCCATTGGCGTTGACGCGGAATTTCCCGCTGCAGCGATAGGCTTTCACGCCGCCGCAGCGATTGCAGTTGATCAATGGGCGCGGTGCGATTTTAGGCGCGATCGTCCAGTGGATGCGCAGGATAGAAGACATGCCGGTAAATCCTTCCCGTCGGGAAGTTCATCCGGTCGGCGATGTCGAGATGCCCGTGCGGGCGCGGCGTGGCGGGTGGCTGCGCAGATCGTGAAGTCGGGTGTCGCTGGGCGAAAAGCGCGCGACAGCGGTTCAGCAGTGCCAAACCGGTCTCGAACCGCCGCCCAGAGGAACACATGAAAAATGAAACAGGCACTGCTGATGCGGCGCCATGCAGGTGTGTCGGGGGAGTTGACGAGACCGGCGGTTACTGAGGCAAAGTGAAGCTCGAAATTGTTTCGCGGCGGCCCTTCTAGCGGCGTGACGCCGCGCGGACAAGCGTCATTTTGTCGGCGCTACCGCAGCTCGATGGCTTGCGCTAGTGTCAGGTTTCAAAGGTTGCCAGACAGAGACCCTCGCCATGCACCTCACCTCGCTGCTGATCTTCGCCGCCGCCTTGTTCGTGGCCGCCGGTTCGCCCGGTCCGTCGATCGCGGCACTTGTCGCGCGCGTCATTTCGAAGGGCTTTCGCGACGTGTTCCCGTTCCTGCTTGCCATGTGGATCGGCGAAGGCATCTGGCTTTCGCTGGCGGTGTTCGGGCTCGCCGTGGTGGCGCAGACCTTCCATCTCGCTTTCGTCGCGGTGAAATGGGCTGGCGTCGCCTATCTGGCCTACCTCGCCTGGAAGATGTGGACGGCGCCCGTCGACGCCAAGGAGGGCGAGATGCCGCGTGAAGACTCGCCGGCGAAGCTTTTCTTCGCCGGCATGGCTGTCACGCTCGGCAATCCCAAGATCATGATGTTCTACCTGGCGCTGTTGCCGACCATCATCGACCTCGCTTCGGTCAGTCTCGTCGGCTGGGTCGAACTGACGGCGACCATGGCGGTGGTGCTGATCGCCATCGATCTCGCCTGGGTGCTCGCCGCCTCGCAGGCACGCAAACTGCTCAGGAGCAAGCGCGCCATGAAGATCGCCAACCGCGTCAGCGCCACGACGATGGCCGGTGCCGCGGCGGCCATCGCGGCGCGCTCTTGAGGCGACCCGTCAGCCCATCATGTTGATGATGGGTGCGATCTCGACGTTGCAGTTTGGCATGGCCAGCATCGGGCAGCCCTTGGCCTTCTCGGCGGCTTCGTCGATATCCCTGGCCTCGATGATCGAGTAGCCGCCGGTCGGGTTGCTGCCGCCATTGTTTTCGACCTTGCCGCCGGGCAGCACCGTCTTCGACATGCCGACAGGATTGCCGCGCTCGACCACGGCCGAGCCGAGTTTTCCGAACCAGTCTGTCCAGGCGTCGGTCATCGCCTTTCGCTCGGAGTCGCTCGTCGGCATCTTGCCGGAGCCGTGATAGACGTAGAGAAACTTCGCCATGTTCTCCTCCCTTGATGAGCGGCATCGAACCGGCACGCGGTCATGCCGCATGCCGATCATCAGACCAAAATGACGAGTGGGCGACGAAAATACCCAATCGCTGATATTCGTGCTGCCGCGAGGTGATCGCCTTGCGCCCTCCTGCCATTCTGAAGGGTGGCGCGCCGGCTCCTGGAATACCGCCTTGCGGCAAGCTTCATCAGTTGGGCAGAACGCCGGCCGTCGGAAGTGAAGCACTCTTCGGGGCCAGCGGCCCGCCGGAATAGAATTTCGAAGCCGGGTTCTCCTGCATGAAATCGTAGGCGACCATGCCGAGCGGCCGCTTTTGCCGTTCCGATGCCGCCTGATGCCAGGGGATTACCTGGCGCAGCGCCTCGAGTGCCGCGGTTGGCGCTGCGCCGAATTTCCGCTGCGGGTTCTGCGCCTTGCGGATTTCCATCCAATAGCTTGCCGTCAACAGGTCCTGCGCCAGCAGGTGGAACGACACGTCGACCGCCTCGCGGGCGCGTTGCGTCTTGATGCGGGTTTGCGCTTCCAAGTCCTCGACGGTGGCGACGATCGCCTGGCCGTTCGGCGTCACCGGGGTGCCGAGGTCGGCCAGCTCCTGCCAGAGATCGGTCGGCAGATAACCGTCGAAGGTCGGGATGTCCTTGCGCTCTTCGGGCTTCAGCACATCGGCCGGCTTGACCACGGTGAAGAAGGGGTTGCGGAAGCGCTCGATGCGCTGCGCCACCGCGACGCCAAGATTGGTCAGCGAGATGGTGAAAGCCTCGACCTGATTGGCCATGGGATAGGGATCCCAGTTGGCGTTGGAGAAGATATAGCCGGACTTGCCGTTACTCAGCGGCCCGCCCTTGATGTAATATTTCATGAATTGCGGCGTGCTCAGCTCCGGCGAGCTCTGCGGCGTCAGGCCCGGCAGGATGGCCGGATTGTGATCCGACGAATTGATCGAAAGCAGCACGGATTGGCGCAGATCCGCCCAGGCATGCCAGGCCGAGCCCTGGCGCTGGCTGGAGGCGCGCATGCTTTCCGGGTCCTGGATGATGCGGGCCGGATCCTCGTCGAAGAGATAGCTGCCCTTGATCATGTCCATGATCCTCGCCGCGTCCCATGTCAGCCACGGGTAAGGCCGCATGGATTGCACCGGCACCGATATCGGCGTCACGCTGGAGTTCATGCCGTTGAGCCCCATGGCGTAGCTGAGGTCGGTCCATTCCAGAAGTTTTCGCGCGTCCTCGAGCAAGAGCACGGCTTGCGCCTGGGCATAGGCATTGGTGCTGATCAGCGCGGCCTGGTCGGCGGCGAAGGGTTCGAGCGGCTTCAGGCCGGCCTGGGAGAGGGCCTGGGAGGCGGGCATGCGTGTGCCGTTGAAATAGGCCTCGCCCTCGCCGACCATCGTCGCGCCGATATTGCCGAGTGTCGCGAGGTCGCCTTCGCCGAGCGTGCCGCGCGATTGCACCACCGGCGTCACCCGCTTGTTCAGCATGTCGACAAGCATATGCGTCAGCTGCGGGCTGGCGGCTTCGTAGGACATGGTGTTGGCGCGGATCGCCATGATCGCGCGCACCAGCGCTTCTTCCTGCAGTTCCGGCCCGTAGCCTCTGTTGACCCCGCCCTTGAAGCGGGCGAGCTGCTGCTCCTTGAGGAGCTTGCTGTTTTCCGGCGTCGTCGGATCGCCGGAGAAGATCACCGTTTCGCGCTGATCGCCGGCGCCACGGTTGAACCAGTAGATCGTGATACCTTCGGCCGCACCCTCGAGCAGCAGGCCATAGGCATCCGCCGAGCGCTGCAGCGCTTCCGGGCTAAGCTCGACCTTGGCGCCGTTGCGGGCGATGTCGATGACCTGATCGATAGTCAGGTCATGCCCGGTCAACGTTACTGTCTTGGCTGCCGCGGTCTCGAAAATGGGCTGATAGGTGGTCGCTGCCTCGAAGGCATGAGCGGGTGGGGTGGCGAGCGCCAGCGTCATGGTCAGGGCGCAGAGAAAAATCCGGGGTTTGGCAATTCGCTCAAGCATAAGGGCTCCCATTCTCGAAGCGTTAGCCTCGGGCACGAAGTTTCACCCCTCGGAAATTTTGTTTCCCGGAAAACTAACTGGCTGCATTCGCCTGTCAACGCTTGATGAGAGCAGGACTGACGGTGCAGCGCGCGTGGCCCTATCGCGCCATGGCGTGGTATTCGTCGTTGGGCCGCATGTCGATTGCCGCCGCGACGCGGTTCGACATGTTGAAGAAGGCCGCGGTCGACGCGATGTCCCAGATGTCGCGGTCGCTGAAGCCTGCCTGGCGCAGCGCCGCGCGGTCGGCCTCGACGATCCTGGCCGGTTCCTCGGTCAGCTTGACGGCGAATTCGAGCATCGCCGTTTGCTTCGGCGAAAGGTCGGCGGCGCGGAAATTCATCACCATCGTCTCGCCGAGCAAGGGGTCGCCCGAGAGCTGGCGCACCGCCGCGCCATGCGCGGTCAGGCAATAGTCGCAGTGGTTGATGGAGGAGACGGCGACGGCGATCATCTCGCGTTCCAGTTTCGACAGGCCGGATTCGCCCAGCATCAAATCATTGTACATGTCGGTAAAGGCGCGCAGCTTCTTGTCGTCGAAGGCATAGGCCCTGAGCACGTTGGGGACGAGGCCGAGCTTCTCCTCGCATTTGGCGAAATAGGTTTTTGTCGGTTCGCTCGGCTCTGCCGAGCCCAGGTCAAGCGCGGTGATTTTGCCGGTCATGGATCATTTCTCCTCGTCAGGCGATGCCTAGCCGCCGAATTCCGATAATTCTTGGCAAGCCGTCAAACCTTTGTCGCCAAACAGCGGTCATCTGCTACCATAGTCGCAAAAGCATGCGACGGGAGGGAAGAAGCGTCATGGCCAGCGTGAAGTCCGCAGCTAAGTCGAAGAAGAAGGCAACTGCGGCGAAGACGGAGGACAGACCGGCCAGGCTTGCCGACTATCTGCTCGCCCGCGCGCCGGCTGAGGATATCGCCGCCTATGACGTGGCCGACCTCGAGCGCGCCGCCGATCTCGCCGGCAAGGCGGTCGCCGGCCACAAAAAGGGTGAGTGCGTCGTCGCCGTCGAAGCCGATTCGGGCGTCGTTCGCGAAGGCCGCCCGGTGACGGTCATCACGGTCGTCAACGACAACATGCCGTTCCTGTTCGATTCCATCCTCGGCGAAGTCACGGAGACATCAGGGGGACCGACCCTGGTCACCCATCCGGTGATCACGGTTCGCCATGGCAAAACGGGTGTGGACGAAATCCTCGGCGACGGCAATTTCGCCAAGGACGACGGCAGCCACGACCGGCTGAGCGTGATCCATGTGCACATTCCCCGGTTGACGTCAGAACAGGCAAATGGCTTGACCGAGCGGTTGCGCAAGATGCTTGGCCAGGTCCACGCCGCGGTCAACGACTGGCGGCCGATGCTCGCCCGGCTCGATCAGGCCATCTCCGAATTCCGCTATTCTGCGGTGCCGCTCGACAAGAAGAGCGTCGCCGAGGCCATCGCCTTCCTGGAGTGGCTGCGCGACGACAATTTCACCTTCCTCGGCATGCGTGAATTCAAGTACACCGGCGGCGAGGAAAGCGGCAATCTGGAGCGCTCCGAAAAACCCGGCCTCGGCATCCTGACCGACCCGGACGTGCTGGTGCTGAGGCGCGGCACCGAGGCAGTGACGACGACACCGGAAATCCGCGCTTTCCTACATGGGCCGGAGCCGCTGATCGTCACCAAGGCCAATGCCAAGTCCTTGGTGCACCGGCGCATCTATCTCGACTATATCGGCGTCAAGACCTACACCGCCAAGGGCACCTTGGCGGGCGAACTGCGCATCGTCGGCCTGTTCACCTCGACCGCCTACACGCGCTCGGTGATGAAGATCCCGTATCTCAGGTCCAAGGCCGAAACCATCATCGCCAAGTCGGGCTTCGACCGGCACGATCACTCCGGCAAGGCGCTGATCAACGTGCTGGAAAGCTATCCGCGCGACGAGCTGTTCCAGGTGCCGGTGCCGATCCTGCGCAAGCATGCCGCTGCCATTCTCGGCCTGATCGAGCGGCCACGCGTGCGGGCGCTGGTGCGTGCCGACCAGTTCGACCGTTTCGTATCGATCCTCGTCTTCGTGCCGCGCGACCGTTACGACAGCGTCGTGCGCGAGAAGATCGGCGCCTATCTGAAAACCGTGTTCGAGGGCCGGCTGTCGGCCTATTACCCGGCCTTCCCGGAAGGTGGGCTGGCGCGTGTGCACTTCATCATCGGCCGCTCCGGCGGCAAGACGCCGAAGGTCGAGCAGGCGACGATCGAAGCGGCGATACGCGACATCGTGCGCACCTGGGAAGATGCGCTTGCCGATGCGGCCGAAGCCGACGGCAGCGACCCGGCGTTGAAAGCCATCGCCGCGCGGCTGCCGGAAAGCTACCGGGATTCGTTCAGCGCGGCGGTGGCGCTGGCCGATGCCGGGCGCATCGCCAAGATCAGCGCCAGCAATCCGATCGCCATCGACTATTACCGCCATACCGGGCAGAAACCGCAGCAGGCGGCGCTGAAAATCTATCACCATGGCAGTCCGGTGGCGTTGTCGCGGCGCGTTCCGGTGCTGGAGAACATCGGCTTCCGCGTCATCAGCGAGCGGACTTTCGCAGTCGGCGACCAAGCCTCCGGGATGGTCTTCATCCACGACATGGAGCTGGAGAACAGCTACGGCGCGCGAATAGACCTCGCCGATGGCGGCGCGCTGTTCGAGGACGCGTTCCTGTCGGTGTGGCGCGGCGACGTCGACAATGACGGCTATAATGGCCTTGCGCAAACCGCCGGCCTGTGGTCGGGCGAGATTACCATCCTGCGCGCCTATGGCCGCTATTTGCAGCAGGTCGGCATTCCGCAGAGCCAGGATTTCATCGCCGCCGCCCTCAACCGCTATCCCGAAATCGCGCGCGGCCTGCATGACCTGTTCATCGCCCGCCTCGGCCCGACGGCGGAAACGGAAGGCGTGGTGGCGGCCAAGCACCTCAAGGCCAAGATCAAGGATGCGCTCGAAGATGTCCCCAATATCGACGACGACACGATCATACGGCGCTACCTGAACCTGATCGAAGCCTCGCTGCGCACCAATCATTTCGTTGCCGATACGAAAGAGAAAGGCCAGTCGCTGGCGATCAAGCTCGAGTCGCAAGCGGTCGAGGGATTGCCGGCGCCGCGGCCATGGCGGGAAATCTTCGTCTACGGTTCCGAGGTCGAAGGCCTGCATCTGCGCTTCGGCCCGGTCGCACGCGGCGGCCTGCGCTGGTCGGACCGGGCCCAGGACTACCGCACCGAAGTGCTCGGCCTGGTCAAGGCGCAGCAGGTCAAGAACGCCGTCATCGTGCCGGTCGGTGCCAAGGGCGGCTTCTATCCCAAGAAACTGCCGATGAGCGCCGGACGCGACGCCATCTTCGAGGCCGGCACCTCCGCCTACAAGAACTTCGTCTCCAGCCTTTTGTCGATCACCGACAATATCGGGCTGGACGGTGTCATTCCGCCGGCCGGTGTCGTGCGCCGCGACCAGGACGATCCCTATTTCGTCGTCGCCGCCGACAAGGGCACGGCAACCTTCTCCGACACCGCCAACGCCATCTCGGAAAAGCATGGCTTCTGGCTCGATGATGCCTTCGCCAGCGGCGGTTCGGCCGGCTACGACCACAAGAAGATGGGCATCACCGCCAAGGGCGCCTGGGAAGCGGTCAAGCGGCATTTCCGCGAGATGAACCGCGACATCCAGACCTCGTCCTTCACCGTCGTCGGTGTCGGCGACATGTCGGGCGACGTGTTCGGCAACGGCATGCTGTTGTCGCCGAAGACGCGGCTGATCGCAGCCTTCGACCATCGCGACATCTTCATCGATCCCGATCCTGACATGGCTGCCTCGATGGCCGAGCGCGAGCGGATGTTCGCGTTGCCGCGTTCGAGCTGGCAGGACTATGACAAGACCAAGCTGTCGGAAGGCGGCGTCATCGTCTCGCGCAGCCAGAAGTCGATCACCTTGCCGGCTGCCGCGGCGACCGCGATCGGCCTCGCCAAGACGACCGCCACGCCGGTCGAGATCATGACCGCCATCCTCAAGGCGCCCGTCGATCTCCTGTGGTTCGGCGGCATCGGCACCTATCTCAGGGCATCGACCGAAACCAATGCCGAGGTCGGCGACCGCGCCAACGATGCCATCCGCATCACGGCGCTCGACGTCCGCGCCAAGGTGATCGGCGAGGGTGCCAATCTCGGCGTCACCCAGCGGGCACGCATCGAGTTCGGCATGAATGGCGGCCGCTGCAATTCCGACGCTATCGACAATTCGGGCGGCGTCAACTGCTCCGACGTCGAGGTCAACATCAAGATCGCGCTGGCGTCGGCCATGCGCAAGGGATCGCTGACGCGCCCGGCGCGCAACAAGCTGCTGGCCGAGATGACCGACGAGGTCGGCGGCCTGGTGTTGTCCAACAACTACCAGCAGACGCTGGCGCTTTCGATCGCCCGCAAGCGCGGCCTCGCCGACATCGCGCATCAAAGCCGCTTCATGACCGCGCTGGAGGCGCGTGGCCTGCTCGACCGCGTGGTCGAGACGCTGCCGTCGCCGGCGGCCCTTGCCGAGCGCGAGGCGCGCGGCGAGCCGCTGACCCGGGCCGAACTCGGCGTGCTGCTCGCCTATGCCAAGATCGTGCTGTTTTCCGACATCGTCGCCAGCGACGTGCCGGATGATGCGCATTTCGACCGCGACCTGATGGGCTATTTCCCGGACCGGATGGCGAAGAAATACGCTTCCGAGATTCATGGCCACCGGCTGCGCCGCGAGATCATCGCCCGAGTACTCGCCAACGATCTGGTCAATCGCGGCGGCCCATCCTTCGTCAACCGGCTGCAGGAAGCGACGGGGCGCACCGCCGCCGACGTGGTGCGCACCTTCGCCTTGGTGCGCGACGGCTTTGCGCTGCCGGCGCTCTATCGCGAGATCGACGCGCTGGATAACCAGATCGACGGCCAGGTGCAGCTCGATCTCTACCAGATGGTGAGCCGGCTTATCTATATGAGCAGCGGCTGGTATCTGAAGAACGATGCCGGCACGGCATCGCTTGGCCAACGCATCGCCGAACTGCAGGATGCACGCAAGGCGCTGGAGCCCAAACTGGTATCGCTGCTGCCGGCTTTTTCGCGCGAGCGGATCGAGGAGAAGCGGCACGGGCTGTTCAAGGCGGGCGCTCCGGAAAAGCTCGCCGAGCAGCTGGCGATGAGCGAGGCGGCGGAGCTCATTCCCGACATCGCGCTGACGGCGCGCACCGCCGGTGCCGATATCGTCGCGGCCGCCAAGGCGTTCTTCGCCGTCAGCGATGCCTTCCGCATCCCACGCGTCGAGGATGCGGCGCGCTCGATCACGCCATCGGACTATTATGATCAACTCGCTCTGTCCCGCGCCACCGACACGATCGGCGCGGCTCGACGCGGCATCGCGGTCGCCGCGCTCACCGGCCATGCCAAGGCGGCCGATCCGGTGGCGGCCTGGCTGGAAGCGGGCGGCGAGCGGGTGGCGCGCATCCGCGAACGGCTGCAGGCGTTGACCGAAGGCGGCGACATCACCGTGTCCCGGCTGTCGGTCGCGTCGGGACTGATGAGCGATCTGACGGGGATGTGAGCATCTCCGAAACGCCGGCGCCGCCCCTCATTGCCCTGCCGGGCATTTCTCCCCGCATAGTGACGGGGAGAAAGGGCTGGCCGCGGCCTCGGCGCCTTCTTTTGGGACGCTGGTGATTGGCGAAATCCGCAGTGACGGCGCCCCTCTCCCCGTCTCTATACGGGGAGAGGATGCCGGCAGGCAGGTGAGGGGCGGCACGAACATTTGCCAGTTTGCATGCCCATGAAAAACATGCAGACATGACGCCCGACGCGGGCGGGCCGGGGGAATCAGCATGGCGGCGGTAGAGACAGTGCAGCGGGCGTCGGGGCGCGGCATCTGGGGGTGGATGTTCTTCGACTGGGCGGCGCAGCCGTTCTTCACCGTCGTCACCACCTTCATTTTCGGACCGTATTTCGTCTCGCGCATGGCGAGCGACCCGACCGCCGGACAGGCGGCCTGGGGTTATGGTATCGCCGCGGCGGGGCTGGTCATCGCGATCCTGTCGCCCATCCTCGGTTCGATCGCCGACCAGACCGGGCCGCGCAAGCCGTGGATCGCCTTCTTCGCGACGATCAAGATCGTCAGCCTCACCCTGCTGTGGTTCGCCGCGCCCGGTTCGAACCTGTTCCTGGTCGTGCTGTTGTTCTCGCTGGCTTCGGTGGCGGCCGAGTTCTCGACCGTGTTCAACGATTCCATGATGCCGCGCCTGGTGCCGAAGGCCGAGATCGGCAGGATCTCCAACATGGCCTGGGGACTTGGCTATCTTGGCGGTATGATCGCGCTGATCTTCGTCGTCCTGTTCTTGGCAGGCAATCTGGAGACCGGCAAGACGCTTATCGGCATCGACCCGCTGTTCGGGCTCGATCCGAAGCTTGGCGAGGACGCGCGCTTCACCGGACCGATGTCGGCCGGCTGGTATTTCCTGTTCATCCTGCCGATGTTTTTCTTCACGCCCGACGCCGTCAAGGGCATCCCGATCGGGCCGGCGGTGCGCGAGGGCCTGTCGGAACTCAAGTCGACACTCGCCGAAGTGCGCAACCGCAGCGGCATCCTGCGCTTCCTCGCGGCGCGGATGATCTATCAGGACGGCGTCAACGCGCTGCTGGCGCTGGGCGGCACGTTCGCGGCCGGCATGTTCCACTGGTCGATCACCGAGATCGGCCTGTTCGGCATCATCCTCAACGTCGTCGCCATCTTCGGCTGCTGGATCGCGGCGCGGCTCGATACCGCGCTCGGCTCGAAGCACGTCGTGATGGTTGCGCTGGTCATGCTTTCGGTCGCCACCGTCGGCGTCGTCTCGACCGGACCGGGCTTCACACTGCTCGGCCTTATACCGCTGTCGACCGCCGATTCAGGCGGGCTGTTCGGCACGGCCGCGGAAAAGGCCTACATCCTGTACGGCTTGCTGATCGGCCTCGCCTTCGGTCCGGTGCAGGCCTCGTCGCGCTCCTACATGGCGCGCAGCGTCACCGCGGCCGAATCCGGGCGCTATTTCGGCATCTACGCGCTGGCCGGGCGGGCCACCAGCTTCCTGGCGCCGTTCATGGTGGCGACCATCACCACGCTCAGCGATTCGCCACGGCTCGGCATGGCCGCGATCATCCTGTTCCTCGGCATCGGCATGGCGATCCTGGTTGGAACGCCATATCCGGCGGATCGGCCGGTTGAGTAGAGATGCTTCGATAATTCACCCCACTGGCCGCCTGCCGCGATTTTCTGTGCTTCCGGTGCTCACGGACTTGAATGTCCGCTCCGCGAATTCTTGAAGCATCTCGGCGCCGTGCAGCAGCTCAATGCCGGAAATGCCGCACGCCTGTGAACACCATGGCGATGCCATGTTCATCCGCGGCGGCGATGACGTCGTCGTCGCGCATCGAACCGCCCGGCTGGATCACGGCCGTGGCACCGGCCTCGATGGCCGACAGCAGGCCGTCGGCGAAGGGGAAGAAGGCGTCCGAAGCGACCACCGAGCCCCTGGTCAGCGGCTCAGTCACCCCGGCGGCCTCCGCCGCGTCGAGCGCCTTGCGGGCGGCGATGCGTGAGGAATCGACGCGGCTCATCTGGCCGGCGCCGATGCCGACAGTGGCGCCGTCCCTGGCATAGACGATGGCGTTCGACTTGACGTGCTTGGCGACGCGGAAGGCGAATTTGAGGTCGGCCATTTCCGCTGGCGTCGGCGCGCGCTTCGTCACCACCCTCAGTTCGAGGTCGTCGACCACGGCGTTGTCTCGGCCCTGGACGAGCAGGCCGCCGGCGACGGACTTGACCGTCGTGCCTGCTGTACGCGGATCGGGCAGGCCGCCGGTGACCAGCAGGCGCAAATTCTTCTTGGCGGCGATGATTGCCGCGGCCTCGTCGGTGGCGTCGGGCGCGATGATCACCTCGGTGAAGGTTTTCACGATTTCCTGCGCCGCCTCGGCGTCGAGGGTGCGGTTCAAGGCGACGATGCCGCCGAAGGCCGAGACCGGGTCGCAGGCGAGCGCCTTGGCGTAGGCCGCCTTCAGCGACGCGCCCTCTGCGACGCCGCAGGGATTGGCGTGCTTGATGATGGCGACGGCGGCCGAGCGGTTGGGGTCGAACTCGCCGGCCAGTTCGAAGGCGGCGTCGGTGTCGTTGATGTTGTTGTAGGATAGCTGCTTGCCTTGCAGCTGCCGCGCCGTGGCGACGCCCGGCCGCTTGTCGCCATTGACATAGAAGCCGGCGCCCTGATGCGGGTTCTCGCCATAGCGCATGACTTCGGCCAGCCTGCCGCCGAAGGCGCGCCAGGTCGGATGCTCGATCTCCAGCGCCTCGGCGAACCAGCCCGAGATTGCCGCGTCATAGGTGGCGGTGCGGGCGAAGGCCTTGGCCGCCAGCTTCTTGCGGAAATCCAGCGACAGCGAGCCGATGTTCATCTCCAGCGCGTTGAGCACCGCGGCGTAGTCGCCGGGATCGGTGACGATGGCGACGTAGGCATGGTTCTTGGCCGAGGCGCGGATCATCGCCGGGCCGCCAATGTCGATATTCTCGACAATCGCCGCGTAGTCGGCGCCGGAGCGGCGGACTTCCTCGAAGGGATAAAGATTGGAGACGACGAGATCGATCGGCTCGATGCCATATTTGCGCATCGCCAATGCATGCTCGGGATCATCGCGCACGCCTAGCAGCGCGCCGTGCACCGACGGGTGCAGCGTCTTGACGCGGCCGTCCATGATCTCGGGAAAGCCGGTGAGCTCGGAGACGTCGCGTACCACCATGCCGGCCTCGGCGATCGCTTTTGCCGTGCCGCCAGTGGAGACCAGCTCGACGCCGGCCGCGGCCAGCGCCCTGGCAAAGTCGAGCATGCCGGTCTTGTCGAAGACAGACAGCAGCGCGCGGCGGACCGGAACGAGGTCGGGGGCGGGAATGTTCTTGGCAGGAACGGCCATGGGCTGGCGGCCTTTCAAGTCTGGAGGAGCAAGCCCGCGCCGTAGCACATGAGGCCCGGAAATCAAGCGTTCGCTTTTTCACGGCATGCCATTGCCGCCGCAAGCTCAGTTGTTTTCGGGATAACCGGTGATCTTTGTCCGCGTCAGCTGCCAATGGACTTCGGCAATTTCGGACGCCCTGAAAGCGAGCACGATCTGGCGGCTGCGGCGTGGACCGCCCAGACCGGCGAAATAGATCGATTCCTCCACCTCGGGCATCACTTCGCTGGAGGTGAACACCCAGATGTCGGCCTGATCGGCGGTCAGGATCAGCCGCTCCTGTTCGTCCTGCAGCAGATTGATGTCCGGATGGATGTGAAAACGCACGGTGATGAAATCGCGGCCGTTGTTGCGGACCGCGGCGTTGCCAGGTCGCTGGAACCGGTCCCGGCCCGCCAGCACATTGCCGTCCGAGGAGAGTTTCAGTTCACGCTCATGCAGGAAGCCGAAACGCTGGAGATAGCCATCATGACGGGCGATGAAGCCGTGGACGCCCTTCTGGTCGATGCGTTTGCACTGCACTTGCTGCGGGCCGCCGATTAGCGGTGAACCCAACTGGTCGTTGACCCGCAGCGCATGGGTGAAACGCGCCGAAGACGTGTCGTTGATGGTGGCTGTCGAATGCGCGGCGGTGGCGCGGGCCAGCGGCCTGAACTCGGCGGCGCCGTAGGTGTCGATGCCGGCATTGACGATGTAATGCTGGCGCCCGGACGACAGTTCGAAGGCGAGGCAGCCGGCATGGGCTGCATTGGACACGTCGACCGGCGGCGGCAGGCCGGTATCGGCGATGACGGTGGTGCCACCGATCGCCAGCCGCTCATAGCCCGAATGCGGCGCATGCAGCAGCGGCGAGCCGGCGGTGTCGTCGTGGCGCAGGATCGTGGCGATGCGGTCATGGATGGTGGCGCCCATGCCGTTGAAGCGGGCGAGGCTGCCGTCCTGATGGCGGAAGAAGCGCAGCGCCGGCAGCATGCGGTCGATGGCGCCGATCAGCGCCTGCGGCGGCGCTTCGGCCTGGTTGGCATAGGTCTGCCGCAGCGGCAGAAGGTCGGCGAGGATTTCCAGCACCGCCATCGGGTTGCGCGAGACATGGCCGCCGTCGGCAAGAATCTGGCGATTGAGTTCGTCGGCGAGGTTGCGGGTGGCGCCGCGCAGCGCCGAGGCCGGCGCCGGCAGGGACAGTGCGGCGAATGCCAGCGCGATGCGAGCGCGTAGCCGGTCCTTGCCGTCGGGCATTTCGCGCGCCATGGACTTGAGATAGCGGATCTGCATCGCCAGCGATTTCAGGAAGGCCCGGTAGAAGGGAAATTCGGCGCCCTGCAGCACGACGGAAGAATGCTGCAGCCAGGCGATGATGCGTTTGGCCGTCGTGCCTGGCTCCCAGGCAATGCCCGAAATATGGCTGCCATGCATGGTGATCCAGTCGGAAACGAGCGCGCGGGCGTTTGCCGCGGCCAGCTCCGTGCCGGCGGCGCGCATGTGGCGCAGCCAGCGGAAGCCATGCAGGGTCTTCTGCCAACCGTGATTGGCGACATTGATCTGGAAAGGGGATTTGCCGCCGGTCTCGACCAGATGGCCAGACAGGGGATAGCGGCCGTAATAGATCTCGAGTGCGATCTGCGGATCGGCGAGGCGCAGGTCAGGCGGCGCGATCAGGACGCGTTCGGGCGTGCGGCCGGAATAGCGCCAGCGATAGACCGGCCCGGCGCGCAGGCGCCGGCGTGTCTTGCGCCAGAACTCCTTCGCGACCAGCGTCCACAGACGCGTCGTGTTGCCGGCAGCAAGTGCCAAAAGCCCTCCTGGTCGTCCTCTACCCCGGCACAAGTTTACATGATTGAACGTAGCGTGCGAAGGCGAATTCCTGGCAACGGGTCCAGTTAACCCGGTCTTAACCCTGACTTGCCCTAAAAAAGTCAACAAATCCGGGCGGTTACACGCTTAGCCGGCGCGGCGCATACGCGCGGCGAAGAAGCCGTCCAGACCGGAGCGCTCCGGCGCGCCGAGGTCGAGGTCGGCGGGCGTGGTGCGCAGCGTGCCTTGCTGCGTCAGGAACGAATCGATGCCGGCGATCTCGCCCTGATGCAGCGGATCGTCAATGACCACAGCCGTGTCCTTGAGAAAGGAACGATGCAGTTCTTCACCTTCGAGCGGGTCGAGCGAGCAATTGGAAAAGATGATCCGGCCGCCGGGCCTGACCAGCGTGACGGCGCGGGCGAGCAGCCTGCGCTGCAGGTCGGCAAGTTTTTCGACGTCCGCCGCCGTCTTGGTCCACGGCACGTCGGGATGCCGCCGCACCGTGCCGGTCGAGGAACATGGTGCGTCGAGGAGCACGGCGTCGAACAACGCCGCCGGCTCGTATTTGAGCAGGTCTGCCTGGACGATTTCGGCGGACAGTCCGAGGCGGTCGAGGTTCTGCTCCAGCCGCGCAAGCCGGTTCTTCGAGGTATCGACGGCGGTGACCCTGGCGCCGGCCAGGATCAGCTGAGCTGTCTTGCCGCCGGGCGCGGCGCAGAGATCGGCGATGCGCAATCCGCCGACATCGCCGAACAGTCTTGCCGGCAAGCTGGCGGCCGCATCCTGGACCCACCAGGCGCCTTCGGCGAAGCCAGGCAGTTCGGTGACAGGGCCGGCAAGCTTCTCCACGCGCACCGTGCCGGTTGGCAGGACTATGCCGCCGAGCTTTTCGGCCCAGAGTTCGGCATCGGCCTTGACCGAGAAGTCGACCGGCGCCTCGTGGCGATGGGCGGCCAGGATCTGCCCAGCCTTCTCGGCGCCGCAGGCCGCCTTCAGCCGGTCGGAAAACCATTTCGGCGCTTCGTCGGTGGCGGCAAGCACTGCCGGAAGTTCGGCCTCCTTGGCGCGCGCGAGCGTGCGCAGCACGCCGTTGACCAGGCCGGAAAAACGCTGCGTGCGGGGGTCGGACTTGGCGTGCGTCACGGCGAGGTCGACGGCCGCGCTGTCGGGAATGTCGAGGAACAGGATCTGGGCCGCCGCCACATGCAGTATGTGCGACAAGGCGGTCGCGTTGGGCGGCAGCGGCTTTTCCAGGCGCCGCGCCAGCAATCCCGATATGGTCATGCGGTAACGCAGCGCGGTGACCAGTATGGCGCGCACCAGGCCACGGTCGCGCAAATCGAGCGCCTTGTATTGCGGATGGCCGTTCTCGTGGTCGGTCAGGCCATCAAGCGGCGTGCGGGCGTCGATGACGGCGGCCAGCAGCCGCGCCGCCGCCTTGCGCGCGGCAAGGCCGGCAACGAACTCGCCGCCGGCATTGTGTTCCTGATCGCCTGAAACCGTGCGTCGAGGTGCTCTGCCCGCCACGCTCACGACCACCGGCCCTTGGGTCCGGTCGGGTTACGGCCCCACGGATTGGATTTCGGGCTGGCCGGTTCGGCCTGTTGTTCCGGTTCGGCCGGCTTGCCCCACGGTCCGGCCGCCTGCGGCTCGTCCGCCCGCGGCGGCGTCTGTGTCTGGCGCTGCGTGGCCCGCGTAGCGCCATCGCCCATTTCGCGCGCCATCGCCTGCAGCGCGGCGATGCGGTTGTCGGTGCTCGGATGGGTGGAGAACAGACTGTCCATGCGCTCGCCATGCAGGGGGTTGATGATGAAGAGATGCGCCATCGCCGGATTGCGCTCGGCGTCGGGGTTGGGAATGCGTTCGGCCCCGCGGGCGATCTTGTCAAGCGCGGAGGCCAGCCACAGCGGGTGTCCACAGATTTCGGCGCCGCGCCGGTCGGCCTCATATTCGCGGGTGCGGCTGACCGCCATCTGCACGATCATGGCCGCGAAGGGCGCCACGATCATCGCCGCCAGCACGCCGACAAAGCCGAACGGATTGTTTTCGCGGTTGCCGCCGAGGAAAAAGGCGAAATTGCCGAGCATCGAGATGGCACCGGCAAAGGTGGCGACAATGGTCATGGTCAGCGTGTCGCGGTGCTGGACGTGGGCGAGCTCATGCGCCATCACGGCGGCGACCTCTTCGTGGGTCAGCCGCTGCAACAGGCCCGTCGAGGCGGCCACCGCCGCGTTCTGCGGGTTGCGGCCGGTGGCAAAGGCATTCGGCTGCGGATTGTCGATCAGATAGGTTTTCGGCATCGGCAGCCCGGCCTGCTTGGCCAGTGCCTGGACGATGGCGTAATATTCCGGCGCGTTCTTCTCGTCGACCTCGACGGCGCGGTTCATCGACAGCACCATCTTGTCGGCGTTCCAATAGCTGAACAGATTGGTACCGGCGGCGACCACCAGCGCGACCATCATGCCGCCCGAGCCGCCGATCAAAAAGCCGACGCCCATGAACAGCGCCGTCATGGCGGCGAGAAGCATGGCGGTGCGAATGGTGTTCATCGTCTGCTCCTGTCGCGATGGTGGTGAAAAAGGGTCGATCCTTGCGAGGTCATCGCTATATGATGGGAAACGCCTGTTCCTGTTTCAATCCGCGGGAAATATCGCATGAACGACGAAACCAGTAAAACGCCCGCCGGCGATGGCAATGCGTTGCGGAAAGATCTGACGCCAGCCGCCCGCCGCGCGTTGGCGGAAGCCGACGCACGACGCACCGACTATCTCGCCCAGGAAGCCGCCCTGCCGAAAGAGATCGGTGGCCGTGGCGGCAAGGAGCCCGGCCGCTATGGCGACTGGGAGATCAAAGGCCTGACCAGCGACTTTTAGGGTGTGTCGATACTCAGCTGAGGCCGGCCTGCGAATCTCGCCATACCTGGTGCGCCCAGACTAAGCGGCACTACGCTGTGGCTCGAGCGCCAGCCAGCCTTGCTCGTCGACCGTGAGGCCGACCATATCATAGGCCGATATCGCGGCATGCGGGGTCTGCAGCGCGTGCTGGTGCGTGGCGTTGATCACCATGACCGAAGCGCCCGCCGCCTCGGCCGCCGCAATGCCGGCCGGCGCATCCTCGAACACCAGACAATCGCGCGCGTCGAAGCCAAGCCGTCTCGCGCCGAGCTGGAAGCAATCGGGCGCCGGCTTGCCGCGGGAGACATCCTCCGCCGCGACGAGGACCGCTGGGACAGGAATGCCGGCGACCTTCATGCGTGCAAGCGCCAGCGAGCGTGGCGCCGAGGTTACGATCGCCCAGCGCTCCGGTGGCAGCGAATTGAGGAACGCAACGGCGCCGGCGATCTGGAGAATGCCATCCAGATCGGCCGCTTCCGCCTTCAGGAGCAGGTCGGCTTCGTGCGTCGGATCGACGCCCGGGAGCGCCAGGGCGGTGATGGTCTCGATCGCCCGCACGCCATGGATGGTCGGCAGGAAGGCGGCGACGTCGAGGCCGTGACGTCGTGCCCAATCACTCCATACCCGCTCCGCCGAGGCGATGGAATTGATGAGCGTGCCGTCCATGTCAAAGAGAAAGGCGGCGAATTTCTTGCCTGGGTACATGATTTTCCTTGGATTGCGGGGTGTGCCTTGGGGAAGAGCGCAACCGTATCTTCCAGGCGCCGGCATGGAAAGGCGCGAGAACGCCTTTTCGGACGGTCCAGGGAACCACCATCCCCCAACCGCGTTTCAGCCACACTATCTCCATGACCATCGAAGGGGGACGCGATGCTGATACGGCTCGGCTACGAAATCGCCATTGAATGCACAGAGCCGACGCCGGTGATTTCGCTGCTCGAGATTCACCGGGACAGGCAGGCCGATATCAAGCGGCAGACGCGGGTGCTGACGTCGCCTTCGGTGCCGACTCGGCTCTACCATGACCTGCACGGCAATGCCTGCCGCCGCTTCACTGCCCCCGCCGGCGGCTTTCGCATCCTCTACGACGCGGTGATCGAGGACAGCGGCGAGACGGACGAGATCAATACGCTGGCCAGGGAAATGCCGGTCGCCGAATTGCCCGACGAGGTGCTCGGCTATCTCCTCGGCAGCCGCTATTGCGAGACAGATCATTTGAGCAATCTCGCCTGGCAGCTTTTCGGCCATCTTCCCTCCGGCTGGGCGCGGGTACAGGCAATCGTCGATTATGTCCACAACCGGCTGTCTTTCGGCTACGGCTATGCGCGTTCGACTCGCACCGCCGCGCAGGCGCACGAGGAACGTGTCGGAGTGTGCCGCGACTTCGCCCATCTGGCGATCACGCTTTGCCGTTGCATGAACATTCCGGCGCGCTACGTGAACGGCTATCTCGGCGACATCGGCGTGCCGGCCGATCCGGCGCCGATGGATTTTTCAGCCTGGATGGAAGCATTCCTCGACGGCAAGTGGTACACGTTCGATCCGCGCCATAACCGGCCCAGGATTGGTCGCGTCGTCATCGCGCGCGGCCGCGATGCCACCGACGTTCCCTTGCTGCACAGTTTCGGCCCGCACCGGCTTACCTTGTTCAAGGTATGGACCTACGAGCAGGAAGGCAGGCTGTTCAATCCACCCCACCACGGTATCGACAGGACGGCCAGCGCACAGATGCTGGCCTAGGCATGTCGATATTCGGATGAGGCGGCCTGCAATTGCCTCACCTGAATCTCAACACAGCTGTCCTGGTACAGTTGACCCGTTGCGGCACAGAGACGCTGTTCCGCAACAAGACGTCGCCGCACACCCCACGAGGTCTTTGGTCTCGCATGGTAAGCGTCCGGTAAACGCGCGCGCGAATACAGTCCGACGTTTACCGGTCATTCACCTTCCTGCGCTGTGAAAATCCAACAAAAACAATGTTTTGCTGGCGAACTCCTGGTCTGCGGTCCGATCGCCGCGTCATCCGGCTGGAATCCTGCACTGCCCTGTTCGCGGCGACGAGGCCGAGGCAAGCGGAGGCTGTTGGATGCGGAATTACGGGGGTCTTGTTCACGCGGTCGGCGAGTTGGCCAGGGATCGCGGTGGAAATTTCGCGGTCCTGTTCGGCTTTGCCGCCTCGGTCTTGGCGCTGGTCGCGGGCTTTTCGGTCAATGTGACCCAGCTCTACAATGCCAAATCGAGCCTGCAGGGCGTGGTCGATGCGGCTGTAACATCGACGGCGCGTGACCTGACCACCGGTGCCATCAAGGAAGCCGACGCCAACAAATCCGTGCAGGCTTTTCTGGAAGCCAACAGCACGGCGGGCATGCTGCACGCCGGCCAGATCGTGCTCGACAAGCTGATCGTCGACAGGACCGCCAATACGGTCCAGGCGGATGCCCACGTCGATGTCGGCCTCTATTTCCCGTTGTTCAGCACCGGTGCCATGCAGCGCGTCGGCGCTTCCACCACAGCGCTCTATTCCGACAAGCAGATAGAGGTGGCCATGATGCTCGACATAACGGGATCGATGGCCAAACGGGGCAACGTCAACAAGATCGGCGACCTGAAAGCAGCTGCGCGAAATGCCGTCCAGACGATGCTCGAGAACCAGGACTCGAAGAACCCCCGCGTTCGTGTCGCGATTGTGCCTTATGCATCTGGCGTGAACGCCGGCAAACTGGCGGAGAACGTCTATGCCGAAAAGCAAGGGAGTTCTGAGCTGCCACCCGTCGCCGGCAGTTCGCTTCTGGTTGCCAAGACGGGCAAAAATCTGCTGCCGTCCTTCAGCGACTACATCTCCATTGTTGGTGCGGCCATGCCGCGCCCGGATAATTGCGCTACGGAGCGCAAGAACAAAAACGGCGACGCGGATTTGAGCGCCGACGGCCCAGACACTGTTCGCACAGACAGGAACGGCAAGAAATATTATGCCCTGGTCAATCGGGATGATCATCTCGGCGGCGAAGGAATGAACAGGTGTCCTGACGCGCAAGTGATCCCGCTGACCGCGGATTCCGATGCATTGCTTGATTCGATCGACGACTTCCGGGCCGGTGGTTATACAGCCGGCGCAATCGCCATTCAGTGGACCTATTATATGCTGTCGCCGCAATGGCGCAGCGCGATCAAGAATGCCGGCCTCGGCAACGGCGCTTCGAATGCCAATGGAAAGAAGATTGCCAAGGTCGCAATCCTGATGACCGATGGCCAGTTCAATACGGCCTTCGCGGGTGCCGCCGGGAGCTACAACAGCCAGGGTAACCTTGCGCGCGGCAATGCTGAAACGCTGTGCGGCAACATGAAAAATGACGGCATCGAGATTTTCACCATCGGCTTCGACCTGAACGATAAGGACATGTCGGCAACCGAGCGGGACCAGGCAAAGGCGGTGCTAAAGGATTGTTCGTCGAAAGACTCCTCCGCCACCGAGAAACATTATTTCGAGGTGTCCACCGGAAGTGAATTGGACGATGCCTTTCAGGAAATCATCCGCAACACCGAAAAGGTCATACTGACCCAATAATCCGCGAAAAGGAAAAGGCCGCCGCTTCTTTCGAAGCCGGCGGCCTTCCGTGTTTCCGTCCATGGCGCGGCTCAATGGCGGTGACGTTCACGTCACCCGCCGCGCATCTCGCGCCTTAACGGGAAGACTGCTTCCCGAAAGTGCAATCCGCTGAGGCCACGTTCTGGAAAACGAAATCACTCGACATCGGATCACCTCCTTTCAGTTCGTTGAACACACCTTCATGATGGGGTGCGTTGCAGCAAATGACAAGTGCCCTGCTGAAAAAGGCGTCCTTGCCGGAAGATGGCGCCGCATGCTCCGGCTTGCGATCCAGGTCTTAAACGGACAAGATTGAGCCATCGACCGCGGGGGAAGGACATGGACGCCACCGAAAGAGCGGCGCGCATCGTTAGAACGGTAGTCGAGGCGGTGAAACCCAGCTTCGCGGTCAGGCTGTGGACAGGTGAGCGGATCGGCCCCGCCACCGGCCCCGTGCTGATCATCAACGACCACGACATTGTCTGGCAGATCGTTCGCCGACCGTCCCTGTCGACCCTTATCGAGATGTGGATTTCCAAGGCAGTCGACATCGAAGACGGATCGCTGTTCGATTTCTATGCCCTGCCTTCGACGGGCAAGCTGCGGCCGAAGCTGAAGACTTTGCCGAAACGGGCGCTTCTGCGTGACTTGCCGGCGGTGTTGTTTTCGAGAAAGCAGATGACGTCGCGGGTAGATCTCGCCGGTCGCAACCCGTTCGTCAGCGGCTCCAGCAAGGAGGCGATCCAGCATCACTATGATATCTCGAATGCCTTCTATGGGCTCTTTCTCGACGAGCGCATGGTCTATAGCTGCGGGTATTTCCAGGATTTCGCAAACGGCATCGACGAGGCGCAGGTCGACAAGCTCGACCATATCTGCCGCAAGCTTCGGCTGAAACCCGGTGAAAGATTGCTCGATATCGGCTGCGGCTGGGGCGCGATGCTGATCCACGCCGCGAAAAATTATGGTGTCGTCGGACACGGCGTTTCGCTGTCGCAAGCCCAGACCTCGCTAGCCCGCGAGCGCATTCGCGCCGAGGGTCTGGAGGACAAGATCACCATCGAGATAAAGTCCTACGCGGAGCTGACCGGCACCTTCGACAAGATATCGTCCATCGGTATGTTCGAACATCTAGGCCTGGCAAACCATGCAGCCTACTTCTCCGCCGTCCACCGGCTGCTGAAGCCGGGCGGCATCTATCTGCATCACGCCATCACAAGGCGCAGCAAGGGCGACATCAAGAAGACCCTGCGCAAGGGGCCGGAATACAAGGCACTGATCAAATACATCTTCCCGGGTGGCGAGCTGGACACGATCGGCATGACGCTGGGCAATCTCGAAGCACACGGCTTCCTCGTCTACGATGTCGAGAATTTGCGCGAGCACTATGCCCGCACCTGCAGGCTGTGGGCCGAGCGTCTGCAGGCGCGGTTCGGCGAGGCGATCGCCGAGGTCGGCGAAGCCAAGGCGCGGCTGTGGCTGCTTTACCTGAGCGGTTGCTCCATCACCTTCGAACGCGCCTCGGCTCAGATATTCCAGACCGTCGCCACAAAGCGCGCGCGGGGTCCAAGTGGCTTGCCGCCGACGCGGGCGGATCTCTACCGGTAGCGCGGCGCGCCGAGCTCGGGCTTTATTCGGCGATGCCGAGCGAGGCGATATAGGCCGCCGAAGCCGGTATCCGGGACTTGTCCCTGATCTCGATGATGAGGCGCGGATTGCTTTCGAGCCTGGCGAGCGCGGCAAAGATAGAACGCCATTGGATCGTGCCTTCGCCGAGGCTCCAATGACGATCGGCGTAGCCGTCGGCATCCTGCAGATGGACATGCTGCAGGCGGTTGCCGGCGGCGCGCACAAAGTAGTCCACCGGCGGAGCGCCGGTCGAGCCATGGGCATAGTAGGCGTGGCCGGTGTCGATGGAGACCGCGACCGCGGGCGACTTGAAGCTGTCGGCCAAGGCCACGCGGATGTGCGGATCCTTGTCCTCAATGTTTTCGAGCACCATGGTGCAGCCGATGTCTTCGGCCCGCTTGACGGCGTCGCGCAGTGTCAGGTGGCAGTACTCGGTGATTTTTTCGCGCTCGCCGGGATTGTTGTCGAGGTTGTTGTAGGACCAGGTCGTGTAGGGGCTATGGACGACCATGTGCGTCGCGCCGACGGCGGCGCAGACATCGAGACCTTGCAGCAGGCGTTTGCCGACGACGCCGCGGATATCGGGGTCCTGCGAGGCGATGGTGAAGCCCCAGAAAGGTCCGTGAATCCCGAGCCGCCCCTTGTGGCCGTCGAGAAGCTTTCTGGCGCGGGCGGCGAGCGGTGCCCAGTCGCCGTTAAGAACGCTGGCCTCGGCGAAGCTTTGCAATTCGAGGTCACGCTGCTTTTCGAAAAGCCAGTCGCGGTGGATCTCGAGGTCGTCCAGGGTCATGGCCGCGCCAAGGATGGGCAGGGAAGTCATAGGCACTCCGATTGGTGGGATCTGAAATTGGCGGACGACGGAAGCGGCAAGGCGAGCCGCGCCAGCTGTATGGCGCGGTTTTCTGTCATGCGTATTACAGGCAGCGTGAAGAAGGGGGGCCACATCTCTATCGCACCAGGGCGGCGCGCTACGGGGCTATGCCGCCACGAAACGCATCGGCGCACCGATATCGACACGGCCGGGTTGGTCGACGGTGCAATAGACGCCGAGATTGTGGGCGTTGTAACGCACCAGGTTGCGCAGGATGCCGGGATCGTTATCGAAACCGTCCTGGGTAATGATGGTGAAGCCGCAGCGGCGGCACGGCTCGGAGATGGTCAAGACGAGGTCGCCGATGGCGAGCTTGCGGCCGATCCATTCGGTTTCGGGAAACGAGCCGTCGACTGGAGCCATGTCGACGACGATGTTGGGGCGGAAGCGGCGCGGATCGGCGGCACCATCGGGATGCAGTGCCTTCAGCCGCGCCAGCGAGGCCGTGGTCAGGAGATGGATCGGCGCCTTCTTGTAGCGCGCCTGCGTCAGCGGGCCGGCATAGGCGGGCGGGGCGTTCTCGCGGCCGAACGGTCGAATCGAGGCGGCAAAGCCAAGATAGTTCGACACCGCGCGGTCGCATTCGGGGCCTGGCGCGCTGAGCCAGTCGCCGCCGGGAACGGCGATTTCCAGGACGCGATCATGGCTCAACCGGGTCCTGATGCGCGGCACCTTGTGCCACTTGGCGTCACGATCGGGCCGGGCGATCTCGTTGTCCGACGTATCGACGAGGCCGAACATACGGTCGCCCTCGATACTGTCGGTGCCGACCGCGATCGCCTCCAGCCGCTCGCCGGCGAGCGAACTCGCCGGATAGCGCCAGAGTTCGGCAACGCAGCCGATCGCGGCCATGGCCGGCGTCAGCCCTTCTTGTTCTGCCGGTTGGCGACGAGGTCGTCGACCACGGCCGGATCGGCAAGCGTCGAGGTGTCGCCAAGGGCGCCGAAATCGTCCTCGGCGATCTTGCGCAGGATGCGGCGCATGATCTTGCCCGAGCGGGTCTTGGGCAGGCCGGGCGCGAACTGGATCTTGTCGGGCGTGGCGATGGCGCCGATCTCCTTGCGGACATGGGCGACAAGTTCCTTGCGCAGATCTTCGGTCGCTTCGACGCCCCTCATCAAGGTGACGTAGCTGTAGATGCCCTGGCCCTTGATATCATGGGGATAGCCGACGACTGCGGCTTCCGAGACTTTCTCATGGCTGACCAGCGCCGATTCGACCTCGGCGGTACCCATGCGGTGGCCGGAGACGTTGATGACGTCGTCGACGCGGCCGGTGATCCAGTAATAGCCGTCCGCATCGCGGCGGCAGCCGTCGCCGGTGAAATACTTGCCCTTGTAGGTCGAGAAATAGGTCTGCACGAAGCGGTCGTGATCGCCATAGACGGTGCGCATCTGGCCGGGCCAGGAATCGGTGATGCAGAGATTGCCATCGGCCGCACCCTCCACCACCTTGCCCTCGCCGTCGACCAGCTGCGGCTTGACGCCGAAGAAGGGCCGCGTCGCCGAACCCGGCTTGAGGTCGGTGGCGCCGGGCAGCGGCGTGATCAGGATGCCGCCGGTTTCGGTCTGCCACCATGTGTCGACGATCGGCACCTTGCCGTCGCCGACGACGTTGAAATACCACTCCCAGGCTTCCGGGTTGATCGGCTCGCCGACGGAGCCCAGCACGCGCAGCGACTTGCGCGACGTCTTCTTCACCGGGTCGTTGCCGGCGCCCATCAGCGCGCGCAGCGCCGTGGGCGCGGTGTAGAAGATGTTGACCTTGTGCTTGTCGATGACCTCCCAGAAGCGTGACTGTGAGGGGTAGTTCGGCACACCTTCGAACATCAGCGTGGTGGCGCCGTTGGCGAGTGGCCCGTAGACGATGTAGCTGTGGCCGGTCACCCAGCCGACATCGGCGGTGCACCAGTAGATGTCGCCGTCATGATAGTCGAAGACATATTGGTGCGTCATCGACACATAGACGAGATAGCCGGCGGTGGTGTGCAGCACGCCTTTCGGCTTGCCGGTCGAGCCCGACGTGTAGAGGATGAACAGCGGATCTTCCGCCTTCATCTTCTCCGGCTTGCACTCGGACTTCACCGTCGCGACTTCGTCGTGATACCAGACATCGCGGCCCGGCGCCCAGCCGATCTTGGCGCCCGTGCGGCGCACGACCACGACGTTCTTGACCATGACGTGGTGCTTGGCGGCGATGTCGATCGCCTTGTCGGTGTTGTCCTTGAGAGGAATGGGTTTTCCTCCACGCAGGCCTTCATCCGATGTGATGACGAAGGTCGATTCGCAGTCGACGATGCGGCCGGCAAGCGCATCCGGCGAAAAGCCGCCGAAGACGACCGAATGGATGGCGCCGATACGCGTGCAGGCCAGCATCGCGTAGGCCGCCTCCGGGATCATCGGCATGTAGATGGTGACGCGGTCGCCTTTCTTGACGCCGTGCTTCTTCATCACATTGGCGAGCCGGCAGACATGCTCGTAGAGCTCGCTGTAGGTGATTTTCTTGTCGTCGTAAGGGTTGTCGCCTTCCCAGATGATGGCGGTCTGGTCACCGCGCTTCTTCAGGTGGCGGTCGATGCAATTGTACGAGACATTGGTCTGGCCATCCTCGAACCACTTGATGGAGACCTTGCCGTCGAAGGAGGTGTTCTTAACCTTGGAGAAGGGCTTGAACCAGTCGATGCGCTTGCCGTGCTTGCCCCAGAACTTGTCCGGGTTTTTCACGCTGTCGGCATACCATTTTAGGTAGGTGTCATTGTCGATCAGGGCGTTCTTCTTCCACGCCGGCTTGACGCGATGGACATGAACCTCGGACATTTCTTGGCTTTCCTCCCGAACCAATCCGCCAGCTTGAAACGCCTGCGGGATCGCGGCGACGCAGCCGCGAATTCGGCGGCATTATTACCAGTTCCGCCGCGACGGCAACATTAGACGTTGGATTCGCGCGGCGGGATGCCGCAGGGGCGCTTTTCGAGACTGTCAGCACTCGAAACGGTTCGCTGCTAACTGCATGTTTTTGTGGGAAAAGTTCGTTTTGCGATCAAGAAAAATCAATAGACAGTTAAGTAACGGCGCGCACAATTGGTGCCTGGGAGGAAAGGAGAATCAACCTTGGGGACCGCAATGCGCGACCATCTTGAAATGGACCTGATGCTCAAAGGCTACGGCCTGACCACGGCCAAGATTCTTTATCATTTTCCCGACCACCCGCATCTTCTGCAGAGCTTCGTCTGGCAGGACTACGACATCGCTCCGAAGTTCCCAGTGCTGATCCGGTTCATCGAATTCTGGAAAGCCAAGCTGGATGGGCCGCTGCATTCGGTGGTCTATACGCACCAGAAGCTGATCGCCCCGAATGAATGGCGCAAGGTGGATGGAGAGTTCGTCCTGCACTGAGGGTCGGATAGGGCGACGATGGCTGTCGAGGAAGGCGTCCTACGGCGCCCCCCTCTGTCCTGCCGGACAGTCCGGCAGGACAGAGGGGGGCGCTGTCCCGCGACGTAACCTGTTAGCGCCTATCAATCACACCGCCGGCGGGTTCAGCCGGGCAAAGCCTTCCTGCCGCCGATAGGGGAAGTACGGGTAGGGCGCGGTGACCTCGCTTGCCGCGTCGAGTTTTTTGACCTGCTCCGGCGTCAGCGTCCAACCGACGGCGCCGAGGTTCTGGCGCAGTTGCTCCTCGTTGCGGGCGCCGATGATAACAGATGAAACGGTCGGGCGCTGCAGCAGCCAGTTGATGGCGATTTGCGGAACCGTCTTGCCGGTCTCCTCAGCCACCGCGTCAAGCGCCTCCATGACCCTGTAGAGATGTTCGTCCTCGACCGGCGGGCCGAAGCTCGCGGTCTCGTGCAGGCGGCTCTTTTCCGGCAAGGGCTGGCCACGGCGGATCTTGCCGGTCAGGCGGCCCCAGCCGAGCGGACTCCACACCAACGCGCCGACGCCCTGGTCGAGGCCGAGCGGCATCAGCTCCCATTCATAGTCGCGGCCGAGCAGCGAATAGTAGACCTGGTGCGCGACATAGCGTGGGTAGCCGTGCGTCTGCGCCAAGCCGAGCGACTTCATCACTTGCCAGCCGGAGAAGTTGGAAACACCGACATAACGCAGCTTGCCGGAGCGAACGAGGCCGTCCAACGTCGCCAGAACTTCCTCGATCGGCGTCCCGGCATCGAAGGCGTGCAGCTGCAGCAGGTCGATATAGTCGGTGCCGAGACGCTTCAGCGCGGCATCGACCGACTTGATCAGCCGCGAGCGTGACGAGCCGTGGTCGGCCGGGCCGTCGCCCATCGGCAGCGCGGTCTTGGTCGAGATCAGAACGGCGTCGCGGCGGCCTTTTATCGCCTCGCCGAGCACCTCTTCCGAGGCGCCGTTCGAATAGACGTCGGCGGTGTCGAAGAGGTTGACGCCGGCCTCGAGGCAGATGTCGATAAGCCGCCGCGCTTCTTGCGCGTCGCTGTTGCCCCAGGCGCCGAACAGTGGGCCGGATCCGCCGAAGGTTCCGGCGCCGAATGAAAGCGCCGGGACTTTCAAACCCGATGCGCCGAGACGTCGATAGTCCATTTTCTTGCTCCTGGTGGTTTGTGAAGAAGTGAGGCGATTCGGATGTCGGCTGATGTCACAACCGGACGGAGGCGGGCGCGCCTGATGTGGCGCCGCGATCGAGGCGCAGCGCCAGTCCGGCCACGGCGAGTGCCGCGAGCGGCAGCAGGGCAGCGACCCAAGTGAGCGAACCCAGTCCAAGGCCATGGGCGATGACCGCGCCGCCAAGCCAGGCGCCGGCGGCATTGCCGAGATTGAAGGCGGCGATGTTGAACGATGAGGCCAGGCTTTGGCCGGCGCCTTGCGCCTTTTCCAGCACCCACATCTGCAGTGGCGCCACGGTGGCGAAGGCGGCCGCACCGAGCAGGCCGACATAGATCACGGCCATGACCTGGCTGTGGATGGCGAAGCTCATCGTGGCAAGCACCAGCGCCAGCACCACGAGACTGCCGAGCACCGCCGGCACCAGCCAGCGATCGGCGACCTTGCCGCCTGCGAGATTGCCGGCGATGAGGCCACCGCCGAAGACGAGCAGAATCGGCGACACGGCTGCTTCCCCGAAGCCGCTGATCTCGGTGAGCAACGGAGCGATGTAGGTGAAGACGGCGAAGACGCCGGCATAGCCGAGCACCGTAGTGGCGAGGCCGAGCAGGACGGGCGTTCGGCGCAGCACGGCGAGATCGGCGCGCAAGTCGCTCTTCTCCGGCGTCGCCTGGCCACGCGGCACCAGGGCCAGGATGACGGCGAAGGCCGCGAGGCCGACCGCGGTCACTGCCCAGAAGGTCGCGCGCCAGCCAAAAGCCTGGCCGAGCCAGGTGCCGAAAGGTACGCCGAGGATGTTGGCGATGGTCAGGCCGGTGAACATCAGCGCGATCGCCGAAGCCTTCCTGTTGGGCGCGACCAGACCAGTGGCGACCACCGAGCCAACGCCGAAGAAAGTGCCATGGGCAAAGGCGGTGATGATGCGGGCACCCATCAGCGTCCAGTAATCGGGCGCCAGCGCACAGGCGAGGTTGCCAATCGTGAAGATCGCCATCAGCGCCAGCAGCACGGTTTTGCGCGGCCAGTTGCCGGTGGCGATGGTCAACAGGGGTGCACCGATGACGACACCGAGCGCATAACCCGAGATCAATTGGCCGGCGGCCGAGATCGACACACCAAGATCCTTACTGACATCGATGAGCAGGCCCATGATGACGAATTCGGTGACACCGATGCCAAAGGCACCGGCGGCGAGGGCGTAGAGAGCAAGAGGCATGGCGTTTCCACTTTGAAAGACGGGCCGTTCAGGCGATGAGCGCCTGTCCAACCCGCGCCCCGACCGGGAAGATCGTGTTGCCGAGTGCTGTGAACCAGACTTGATCAGGGCATATTTTCTGTGAAATAGATTCACAGATGGCCAGACCCGACATAAACCGTTCCGGCGAGATCGAAGTCTTCGTGCGCGTTGTCGAGGCAGGCAGCTTTTCCGCCGCGGCGCGCGCGCTGCGCATGACGCCGTCGGCCGTCAGCAAGCTGATCGCGCGGCTGGAAGCCCGGCTTGGCGCGCGGCTGGTCAGCCGCTCGACGCGCAAGCTGCTGCTGACGCCGGAAGGGGCGGCGTTTTATGAAAGCGGGCTACGCATCCTTGCCGACATGGCGGCGGCGGAGCGTGAGGCGGCCGCGGGCGCCGCGCCGCGCGGGCGGCTGCGCGTCAACACCTACGTGCCGTTCGGGGTGCACCGGCTGATCCCGCTGCTGCCGCGCTTCCTCGAACGCTATCCCGAAATCTCGGTCGATCTGGTGCTGACCGACAGTGTCATCGACCTGATGGCCGAACGCGCCGATGTAGCGATCCGGGCCGGGCCGCTCGGCGAATCACGGCTGGTGGCGCGCAAGCTCGGGCAGAGCCCGGTGGTCCTCGTTGCGGCCCCTTCCTACCTCGAGCCGCATGGCACGCCGCTGACGCCAGCCGATCTCGACACACACAACCGGATGGGCTTCGGCTTCGTCAGGCATATTGACGGCTGGCCGTTCCTCGACGCGCAGGGCAATGCCGTCATGATCCCGATCACCGGCAACGCGCTGGTCAGCGATGGCGAGGCAATGCGGCTGATGACGCTGGCCGGGGTGGGCATTTCCCGGCTGGCGCGCTGGCATGTGGCGGCCGATATCGCCGCCGGGCGGCTGGTGCCGCTGCTGGAGGATTTCAACCCGGGCGACGAGGAGGCGACGCACGCCGTCTATGTCGGCCAAGGCCGCCATCTGCCGGCACGGGTGCGGGCCTTTCTCGATTTCCTGGCCGAGACGGTTCGGCTGTAGTTGGAGCCGCGCGTCCATGGGATACGCGGCTTCGAAAAGGCCGGCTTTCCCGCAGGCTATGCCTTAGGGACGAAGGGCGCCGGACGCCGGCCGGCGCCCTGGCGCTCGACCATCCAGCCGGGATATTCGGCCGGCAAGGCGCTCACCTCATCCAGCCTGGCGAGATCGTCGGCATCGAGCTTGAGGCTGGTGGCGGCGAGGTTTTGTTCGAGCTGCTCCATGCGGCTGGCGCCGATGATCACGCTCATGACGAAAGGCTTGGCCAGGACATAGCCGAGCGCCACGGTGGCGACGCTGACATCATGCTTCCTGGCGACCTCGCGCATGACGGCGACCGCTGCCCAGGCGCGCTCCTCGTTGACCGGCGGGAAGTTGAAGGAGGCGCGGCGACCCTCGCCATTGCCCGGCGCGCCAGGGCCGTATTTGCCGGAGAGCAGGCCGCCGGCCATCGGCGACCACACCATCAGGCCGAGCTTCTCCTCGTTGATCAGCGGCACGATCTCGCGTTCGAGGTCGCGGCCGGCGATCGAATAATAGGACTGGATGGTCTCGAAGCCGGCAAAGCCCTTGCGGTCGGCGATGCCGAGCGCCTTGGCGATGCGCCAGGCCTGCCAGTTGGACACGCCGACATAGCGGACCTTGCCGCTGGAGACGAGATCATCGAGTGCCCGCAGCGTTTCGTCGATCGGCGTCACAGCGTCGGTGCCGTGCAACTGATAGAGATCGATATGGTCGAGCTGCAGCCGTTCGAGGCTGGCATCGACCGAATCCATGATGTGGCCGCGCGAGGAGCCGCGCTGGTTCGGCCCGTCGCCCGTGGCGGCATGGACCTTGGTGGCGATGACCACGCTCGACCTGGCAATGCCGAGATCCCGGAGCGACTGGCCGAGCAGGCGTTCGGACTCGCCGAACGAATAGACGTCCGCCGTGTCGAAAAAGTTGACGCCGGCGGCGATCGAGTGGCCGACAATCTCGTTGACGCCCTTCTGGTCGAGGCTGGCGATCAGGCCCCATTGGGCGTTCTGGCCGGCGGCGCCGAAGGTCATGGTGCCGAGGCAAAGTTCGGAAACGAAAAGCCCGGTATTTCCAAGCTGATTGTAGCGCATGGCGAAAGCTCCAGAGAAATGTGTGATGACACGAAACAAATAAGAACGGTACGTTTCGTTTCCAGTGCTGGTGCAGCGACCTCGTTGATCTGGCCCAACGGCTAGCGGCTGCCGAAGATGGCGGAGCCGACTCGTATGCTGGTGGCGCCAAAGGCGATCGCCGTTTCGTAATCGCCCGACATGCCCATCGACAGTCTGGCGACGCCGGCTTCCTTGCCGAGCTTCTCCAGTAAGGCGAAGTGCGGACCGGGATTCTCGTCGGCCGGCGGGATGCACATCAGGCCTTCGATGGTGAGGCCGTGGACGTCCCGGCAGCGTTTGACGAAGGCGACCGCCTCGCGCGGTTCGATGCCGGCCTTTTGCTGTTCGGAACCGGTATTCACCTGGACATAGAGTTTTGGCGCCCGGCCTTGCCGGGCAATTTCCTTGGCGAGTTCGGCGGCGATCTTTTCGCGATCCACCGTTTCTATGACGTCGAACAGTGCCACCGCCTCCTTGGCCTTGTTCGACTGCAGTGGGCCGATCAGGTGCAATTCAATGTTGGGGAAGGCCTCCTTCAGGTAAAGCCATTTGCCTTGTGCTTCCTGGACGCGGTTCTCGCCGAAGACGCGCTGGCCGGCCTCGATCACCGGTTGGATATCGACGGCGTCGAAGGTCTTGGAGACCGCGACCAGCGTCACCGCGCCGGCTTCACGGCCAGCCTCCTGCTCGGCGGCGGCGATCCTCGCCTTGACCGCGAAAAACTGCTGAACGGTGTCGCCCATATGCAAATCCCGCTGTTTTGACCCGCGTTTTTGACCGCCGCGATGCCCATATGGTTGACGGGTTTGCCAAACCATGGTGAACACCCGGACCACATTTCGTGAACTGCCGGGCTCTTGCCCGCAGTCCGCATGCTTTTAAGTGAAAAACGTCCCATGGCAACCGAACGATACAATCCGCGCGCGTCAGAACCCAAATGGCAGAAGGCCTGGGCCGAAAAGAAGCTTTTCGAAGCGCACAATGACGATCCGCGCCCGAAATACTACGTGCTGGAAATGTTCCCCTATCCGTCGGGGCGGATCCATATCGGCCACACCCGCAACTATACGATGGGCGACGTGGTGGCGCGTTACAAGCGGGCCAAGGGCTTCAACGTGCTGCATCCGATGGGCTGGGACGCCTTCGGCATGCCGGCCGAAAACGCCGCCATGCAGAACAAGGTTCATCCCAAGGAGTGGACCTACCAGAACATCGCCACCATGCGCGAGCAGCTCAAGGTGATGGGCCTGTCGCTGGACTGGGCGCGCGAATTCGCCACCTGCGATGTCGATTACTACCACCGCCAGCAGATGCTGTTCCTCGACTTCGTCGAGAAGGGGCTGGTGACGCGCAAATCCTCCAAGGTCAACTGGGACCCGGAGGACATGACGGTGCTCGCCAACGAGCAGGTCATCGACGGACGCGGCTGGCGCTCCGGCGCGCTGGTCGAGCAGCGCGAATTGACGCAGTGGTTCTTCAAAATCACCGATTTCGCGCAGGACCTGCTGGATTCGCTCGACGGCCTCGACGAATGGCCCGAAAAAGTGAAGCTGATGCAGCAGAACTGGATCGGCCGTTCGGAAGGTCTGCTGATCCGCTGGCCGCTGGCCTCGGAAATTGCCGGCGAGCACGAGCTTGAGGTCTACACGACGCGGCCCGATACCATTTTCGGCGCCTCGTTCATGGCGATCGCCGCCGATCATCCGCTGGCCAAAAAGGCCGCCGAGACCAATCCGGCGCTGGCGAAATTCATCGACGAAGTCCGCCATATGGGCACTTCGGTGGCGGCGCTGGAGACGGCTGAGAAGAAGGGCTTCGACACCGGCATCCGCGTCGTCCATCCCTTCGACGGTACTTGGACGCTGCCGGTCTATGTCGCCAATTTCGTGCTGATGGAATATGGCACCGGCGCCATCTTCGGCTGCCCGGCGCATGACCAGCGCGACCTCGACTTCGCCAACAAATACGGCTTGCCGGTGGTGCCCGTGGTGATGCCGGACGGCGAGGACCCGTCGGCTTTCCAGGTGATCGACGTGGCCTATACCGACAATGGGGCGATGATCAACTCGCGCTTCCTTGATGGCATGACTCCGGACCGGGCTTTCGACGAGGTCGCCAGGCTGCTGGAACAAAAGACCATCGGTAATCGCCCCATGGCCGAGCGCAAGGTGAACTTCCGCCTGCGCGACTGGGGCATTTCGCGGCAACGTTACTGGGGCTGCCCGATCCCGATGATCCATTGCGAGGATTGCGGCGTGGTGCCGGTGCCGAAGGCCGACCTGCCGGTCAAGCTGCCGGACGATGTCGATTTCGACCGGCCGGGCAATCCGCTCGACCGTCACCCGACCTGGCGGCATGTGAAGTGCCCGCAATGCGGCAAGGACGCGCGCCGTGAAACCGATACGATGGACACGTTCGTCGATTCGTCCTGGTATTTCGCCCGCTTCACAGCGCCGTGGGCGCATGACCCGACCGATCCCAAGGCAGCGAACGAGTGGCTGGCGGTCGACCAGTATATTGGCGGCATCGAGCATGCGATCCTGCATCTGCTCTATTCACGCTTCTTCACCCGCGCCATGCGCGAGACCGGCCATGTCGACCTGGCCGAGCCGTTCAAGGGCCTGTTCACGCAAGGCATGGTCGTGCACGAAACCTACCGTGTCGGTTCGGCATCGAACGGCCGCTGGCTGGCGCCGGCCGAAGTGCGGCTGGAGGATGTCGACGGCAAGCGCCGCGCCATCGACATCGCCACCGGCGAGGCGGTCACCATCGGCCCGCTCGAAAAGATGTCGAAGTCGAAGAAGAACACGGTGAGCCCGGAAGACATCACCGATGGCTACGGCGCCGACACGGCGCGCTGGTTCATGCTGTCGGATTCGCCGCCCGAACGCGATGTCGAGTGGACCGACGATGGTGCGGCCGGCGCGCATCGCTTCATGCAGCGCATCTGGCGGCTGGTGTCGACGGCGGCCGAGACGCTGGCAGGCATCGCACCGAAGGCCGCCAATGATGGCGACGCCGGAGCGGTTTCCAAGGCCGCGCACAAAATCCTGAAGGCGGTCGGCGAAGACATCGAGAAGCTCGCCTTCAACCGTGCCATCGCCCGCATCTATGAACTGGCCAACGCGCTGACCACTCCGCTCAACGAGGTGACGGAAGGCAAGGCTGATACGGCGCTGAAAAGCGCCTGCCGCGAGGCCGTGGAGATCATGGTGCATCTGATCGCGCCCGTGATGCCGCACCTTGCCGAAGAGTGCTGGGAGGTGCTGGGCGGCACCGATCTGCTCGCCGAACGGCCGTGGCCGGTCTTCGATCCGGCGCTGGTCGTCGACAACGAAGTCACCTATCCGGTGCAGGTCAACGGCAAGAAGCGGGGCGATTTGACAATTGCCCGCGACGCGGACCAAGGTGCGGTCGAAAAAGCGGTCTTGGCTCTCGACTTCGTGCAGAAAGCACTTGAAGGTAAGGCTCCGCGCAAGGTGATCATCGTGCCGCAGAGGATCGTCAATGTCGTTGCCTGATCGGGAAAAGACAGAGTTGAGCGGTCTGCTGCGCCGCATCGCGCTTGCCGGTCTTGTCGGTTCGCTTGCGCTCGTCTCGGCCTGCCAGGTGCGGCCGCTCTATTCCAGCGCGCCGCTGTCGACCGGCTCGACCGCCAATGCCGAGCTGGCGTCGATTGCCGTCAAGCCGGTCCGGACGCGTTATGCCCAGCAGGTGCGCAACAATCTGATCTTCGGGTTCGGGCGCGGCGCCGGCGAACCGGCCTCGCCGCTTTATTCGCTCGATCTCGGCGTGACCGAAGCCGTTGAATCCTCGGCGCTGGTCCAGGTTGGAACCGATCAAGACGAGCCGACCGCCGGTTCGGTGACACTGACCGCCGGCTACACGCTAACCGATGCGAAAACCGGCGCGGTGATCGCGGTCGGCAAGCGGGCGATCACCTCGTCCTTCGACAGGCCGCGTCAGGAGTTTGCTTCCTACCGGGCGCAGATCGACGCCGAGAACCGTGCCGCGCGCGAACTGGCCGAAGCCCTGCAACTGTCCATCGCCCAGGATCTGGCCCGGCACGGCAAGACGGCCAGCTAGCGCGAGTCGCCGCATCAGAAGAGGCCGAATCGCCCCTCTCTCCTTGATCGCATTTCCTGTTCCCGGCGATCGGACTCGTCGGCAGCCGTGCTGTTTGGCGGCATGTAAATCTCCGCCCGCTGGTTGTCACGCGAGCAAAGGCTCGCCCTTTTTCCAATAGCCGCATTCGGATGAGCAACCGGTCGTGGAAACACGATCGGCTGCTCGAATCCTCATCGTGCGGCGTCGCCGCGAAAGATGCGTCTCGATCGCTCCAGCGACGCTGACAGGAAGCAACTGTTAACCACTCGCTCCCTATTGCTCAGCAGACATTTCACAGTGAGTCTTGAGCATGGAAGCCAGGCGTTTTTCTCGGGTCAATTCGTTGCACGCAGTTTCGCCCGATGACCCCCAAGGAGAGCGTTCCGGCGGCCCGCGCGGCAAGGCGGATGTTCGCCAGCCCGGCGCTTCTCACGCAGGTCATTCCGAGCGGGCCGCCGATTTCGGCGGCGACACCGAAAGCCCTGCCTGGCAAGAGTATTTTTTCCTTGCGCCCAATGTGCGTTTTACACGCACGCCGGACTATGAGCCCAAGCATCGCCAGCAGGACGAGGTTGCCGGGGAGGGTCGCCCGCAGGCGCTCCCGACGCAGCAGGCCGGGCCTGGCGCCGTCATGCATCGCGGGGCGTCACCGGCCGGGTCCGCTCAGCCAGCGCGCGGCGGCGAGACGTCGAAAGGCGTTGTGCCGGCGGCTCCGAAGGTGCCCGCAACGGCACCAGCGGCCACGCGTCCGGCACCCGTCGCCGGGAATGGCGCGCCGGCCAAAGCAGCCACCGCTGAAAAAGCCCGGCGGCCCTATCTTTCGGATCACGCCTTCTTCGAGGGCCTGGCGCCCCTTCTGGTCGATGTGACGTCGCCGGTCCGGCAGGTCAGCCCGGCTCCGCGCGCACCGGTCGCGGCTCCACCGCTTGCCGCGGCGCGAGCCGACGTCTCCGCGTCCGCCGCGGCCGATGTCACCGCCTTGTTCCGTGTCATCGAATGCCTTCCCGGCCAGGCACCGTCCGCCCAGCCCGACGTCTTTCCGGCCAACTCCAACAAGGCCGTGGCCGAGCCGTCCGTTCCGGCTGGCAGGGCTGCCCGGCAGGCTCGGATGGCGACCGCAGTCGCACCTGCCGCAAGCAGCGCCGCCTCGGCGCCGATTGTGCAACGCGTGGGCGAAGCCGTTCCCGCAGCGCGTGCACCGTCGCTGCCCATGGCTGGCAAGGTTGCTCAGCCGGAGACGGGCGAAGGCTACGAGCTTCCCTCGGAGGAGCTGTTGCAGCAGCCACCCGAGGGCCAAGGCTTCTACATGTCGCAGGAGCGGCTCGAGCAGAATGCCGATCTCCTGGAAAGCGTGCTGGAGGATTTCGGCGTGCGCGGCGAGATCATCCACGTACGCCCCGGTCCGGTCGTCACCCTCTACGAATTCGAGCCGGCACCTGGCGTCAAATCCTCGCGCGTCATTGGTCTCGCCGACGACATCGCCCGCTCCATGTCGGCGGTCTCGGCGCGCGTCGCCGTGGTGCCCGGCCGCAATGTCATCGGCATCGAGTTGCCGAACGAGACCCGTGAAACCGTCTATTTCCGCGAACTGATCGAATCGCAGGGCTTCCGCAAGACCAGCTGCAAGCTGGCGCTTTGCCTTGGCAAGACGATCGGCGGCGAACCCGTCATTGCCGAGCTGGCGAAGATGCCGCATCTCCTCGTCGCCGGCACCACCGGCTCCGGCAAGTCGGTCGCCATCAACACCATGATCTTGTCGCTGCTCTACCGGCTGAAGCCGGAAGAATGCCGGCTGATCATGGTCGACCCGAAGATGCTCGAACTGTCCGTCTATGACGGCATCCCGCACCTTCTGACCCCTGTCGTCACGGACCCCAAGAAGGCCGTTACCGCGCTCAAATGGGCGGTGCGCGAGATGGAGGACCGCTATCGCAAGATGGCGCGGCTCGGCGTGCGCAACATCGACGGCTACAACGAGCGCGCCGCCCAAGCCCGCGACAAGGGTGAGACGGTCGTCATGACCGTGCAGACCGGCTTCGAGAAGGGCACCGGCGAACCGCTGTTCGAACAGCAGGAAATCGACCTCGCGCCGATGCCCTACATCGTCGTCATCGTCGACGAGATGGCCGACCTGATGATGGTCGCCGGCAAGGAGATCGAAGGCGCCATCCAGCGCCTGGCGCAGATGGCGCGGGCCGCCGGCATCCACCTGATCATGGCGACGCAGCGGCCTTCGGTCGACGTCATCACCGGCACGATCAAGGCCAATTTCCCGACCCGCATCTCCTTCCAGGTCACCTCCAAGATCGACAGCCGCACCATCCTGGGCGAGCAGGGCGCCGAACAGCTGCTCGGCCAGGGCGACATGCTGCACATGATGGGCGGCGGGCGCATCGCCCGTGTGCACGGCCCCTTCGTGTCCGACGCCGAGGTCGAGCATGTCGTGGCGCATCTGAAGGCGCAGGGCCGCCCCGAATATCTGGAGACGGTGACGGCCGACGAGGATGAAGAGGAAGAGGAAGGCGACCAGGGAGCGGTCTTCGACAAGGGAGCCGTTGCCGCCGAGGATGGCGATTCCAGCTATGACGAGGCGGTCAAGGTGGTGTTGCGCGACAAGAAATGTTCAACGTCCTACATCCAGCGCCGCCTCGGCATCGGCTACAACCGCGCCGCGTCACTGGTCGAACGGATGGAGAAGGAAGGTCTGGTCGGGGCGCCGAACCATGTCGGCAAGCGCGAGATCATGGCGGGCAAGCGCCAGCCGGCGGCCGCGCTCCCCGATGACGGCACGGACTGACCGGGCAGGCTGCCCCTGATCCGCAGCGCGTAAAAAAGGCCGGTTGCCCGGCCTTTTTTAGTATCTGGTGTCGGACCGCTCAGCCGATCTTCTGGCCGGTCTTGGCCCAGTCGGCGAGGAAAGCGGCAAGGCCCTTGTCGGTCAGCGGATGGTTGACCAGCGCCTTCAGCGTCGCCGGCGGCGCGGTGATGACGTCGGCGCCGATGAGAGCCGCCTGCTTGACGTGGTTCACCGTTCGCACGGAAGCGGTCAGGATTTCGGTCTGGAAGTCGAAATTGTCGTAGATCTGGCGGATCTCCTGGATCAGTTCCATGCCGTCCGAGCCGGTGTCGTCGATGCGGCCGACGAAGGGCGAGATGAAGGAAGCGCCGGCCTTGGCGGCGAGCAGCGCCTGGTTGGCCGAGAAGCACAGCGTAACGTTGACCATGCGGTTCATCTCGGTGCGGATGGTCTTGCAGGCCTTCAGGCCGTCCAGCGTCAGCGGCACCTTGATGGCGATATTGGGCGCGATCTTGGCCAGCACCTCGGCCTCGGCCATCATCTGCTTGAACTCGGTCGCCACGACCTCGGCCGAGACCGGGCCTTCGACGATGTCGCAGATCTGCTTGGTGACCTCAATGATCTTGCCGCCCGATTTCAGGATCAGCGAGGGATTGGTGGTGACGCCATCGAGCAGTCCCAGATCGTTCAGTTCCTTGATCTCTTTGATATCGGCGGTGTCGGCAAAAAATTTCATGGCGGGTCTCCTGACGATTTCGTCGTGCTTGGGAAGGCGCGTTCAGCGTTGCTCTTTGATCTAGACCAAAGTCAGGGCAAGGTCACGCCTCATGATCGAAGATTCGCCCTTTGTCGCGGCCGCACCGGTGCTGGTGCCGATGCCGGCCGAACGTCCCTACACCTATGCCGTGCCGGCCGGCATGCGGGTGGTGCCGGGTTCGATCGTGCGCGTGCCGCTTGGGCCGCGCCAGGTCGCCGGCATCGTCTGGGACGGCGCGGTCGAGCAGGTCGATGCCAGGAAATTGCGCCCGATCGAGCAGGTTTTCGACTGCCCGCCGATCGACCGCGCCATGCGCCGCTTCGTCGACTGGGTGGCGCAATATACGCTGTCGGCGCCGGGCATGGTGGCGCGCATGCTGCTCAGGGCGCCAGAGGCCTTTGATCCCGAACCCTGGATCGAGGGGCTGCAGCGCACCCTGCTTGTGCCCGACCGGATGACGGATGCCAGGGCGCGCGTGCTGGAGACGGCCGAGGGTGGGTTGGCCTGGACGCGCTCCGGCCTCGCGCACGCCGCCGGCGTGTCGTCGACGGTGATAGAGGGGCTCAAGGCGCAAGGCGTGTTCGAGACGGTGATGATCCCGCCGCGCCCGGTGGTGGCCGCGCCTGACCCAAGCTATGCCGTTCCCGAACTGATGCCGGACCAGAACGAGGCCGCGTCGATGCTGCGCGCCAATGTCGCGGCTGGCGAGTTCAATGTCGCGTTGCTCGACGGGGTCACCGGCTCGGGCAAGACGGAGGTCTATTTCGAGGCGGTGGCGGCCGTGCTCGAGCAGGGCGGCCAAGTGCTCATCCTGCTGCCGGAAATCGCGCTGACGCATGCCTTCCTCGAACGCTTCCAGCAGCGTTTTGGCGCCAAGCCGGCCGAGTGGCATTCCGACCTGCCGCCGCGAATGCGCGAAAAAGTCTGGCGGCAAGTGGCGGAAGGCGGCGTGCGCGTCGTCGCCGGCGCGCGCTCGGCGCTGTTCCTGCCATTCAAGGAGCTTGGCCTTATCGTCGTCGACGAGGAACACGACCCCGCCTACAAGCAGGAAGACCGCGTCTTCTACAATGCGCGCGACATGGCCGTCGTGCGCGGCCATATACGCGGCTTCCCCGTGGTCCTGGCGTCGGCGACGCCGTCGGTCGAGAGCCGGGTCAATGCCAGCCAGGGCCGCTATGCCAGGGCTGTGCTTTCCGCCCGCTTCGCCGAGGCGGCCCTTCCCGACCTCAAGTCGATCGACATGCGGCGCGCGCCGCCGGCACGTGGCGGCTTCCTGTCGCCGGTGCTGATCGACCATATGCGCCGGACGCTTGAGAAGAAGGAGCAGTCGCTGCTGTTCCTCAACCGGCGCGGCTACGCGCCGCTGACGCTGTGCCGGGTCTGCGGCCATCGCTTCGGCTGCCCGGTGTGCTCGGCCTGGCTGGTCGAACACCGCTTTCGCGGGCAATTGGTCTGCCATCATTGCGGTCACAATGAGCGCCGCCCCGAAGCCTGCCCGGAATGCGGCACGCTCGACCACCTGGTTGCTTGCGGGCCGGGGGTCGAGCGCATTGCCGAAGAGGTCGTCACGCATTTCCCTGACGCGCGCACCATCGTGCTGTCGTCGGATATCATGGGGGGTGTACGACGGTTGCGATTGGAACTGGAGGCAATCGCCAATGGCGAGGCCGATATCGTCATCGGCACGCAACTGGTCGCCAAGGGCCACAATTTCCCTGATATGACGCTGGTCGGCGTCGTCGATGCCGATCTCGGCCTTGCCAATGGCGATCCGCGCGCCGCCGAGCGCACCTTCCAGCTGCTCAGCCAGGTGACCGGCCGTGCCGGCCGCACCGGCAAGAAGAGCCTGGGCCTGCTGCAGACGTTCCAGCCCGACCATCCGGTGATGCGGGCGATCGTCTCCGGCGACGCCGAATCTTTCTACCAGCGTGAGATTTCTGAGCGCGAACGCGCTGCCTTGCCGCCCTTCGGCCGGCTGGCCGGCGTCATCGTCAGCGCCGTGACGCGGGCGGAGGCGGAAGGCCATGCCCGCGGCCTGCGCCGCGCGGCGCCCGAGGCGTCGGACCTGTTCGTGCTCGGGCCGGCGGAAGCGCCGCTGTCCCTGCTCGGTGGCCGCCACCGCTTCCGCCTGCTGATCCAGGGCGAACGGCGCGCCGACATGCAAGGGTTTATCAGGGCCATGCTCGCCAATGGACCGAAGCAGCGCGGCTCGGTCCGGGTGCAGGTCGACATCGACCCGCAGAGCTTTTTGTAGCGACGCAATTTCAGCTACAGCTGTCTCGGCGAGAGAAACGGAAAGATCACATGAAAACCCTTGGCCTGCTCGGCGGCATGAGCTGGGAATCGACCGCAATCTACTACCGCTTGCTCAACGAGATCGTGCGCGAGCGGCTCGGTGGCCTGCACTCGGCCAAGCTTCTCATGTGGTCGTTCGATTTCGCCGAGATCGCCGAGCGGCAGCATCATGGTGATTGGGACGGCGCCGGCGCGCTGCTGGTCGATGCCGCGCGCAAGCTCGAGGCCGGTGGCGCGCAAGGCCTGCTCTTGTGCACCAACACCATGCACAAGCTGGCCGACCAGGTGCAGGCGGCCGTATCGATCCCGCTGATTCACATCGCGGATGCCACTGCGTTGGCGATCAAGCGCGCGGGGCTGCAGCGGCCGGCGCTGCTGGCAACGCGGTTCACCATGGAGCAGGACTTCTACAAGGGCCGGCTCGCCGACAAATACGGCCTCTCACCGGTCGTACCCGATGCGGCCGGCCGCGACATGGTGCATGGCGTCATCTATGACGAGCTTTGCCAGGGCATTGTCTCCGAAGCCTCGAAGACCGCCTATGTCGCCGAGGCAAACCGCCTGCGCCGCGAAGAGGCCGCCGACAGCCTGATCATGGGCTGCACTGAGATCACCATGCTCATTGGCCAGGGCGATTTCGACATTCCGGTTTTCGACACGACCCGCATCCATGCCGAGGCGGCGGTGGAATTCGCGCTCGGTTGATGCGGGTCTCCTAAAGTGCCTTGAGCCATCTGGCGCGGCATTTTTCCTCCGCTAGAATGCCCGCGATTTCAAAATAGGCATTTCGAGGGACACGATGGATTTTGCGCTTCCATGGCCGACGAGCCAGGGCGAATGGCTGGCCTGGTCGAGCGCGGTCTTCACCGTGCTGCTCGGCCTTCTGTTTTTCCTGGCGCCGGGTCTGGCGTTCCGCATCCTGCGCCTGCAGGCGAAACCCGAGAAGGCGGCGGCGATCGCCGAAGGGCGAGGCCGCATGTCGGGCTTCTATCTCGGGGTCGGCCTGTGCTGCATCCTGCTCGCGCAGCCGCTGGTCTACATGGCGCTCGGCTTCTCCTGGCTGTTCACTGCCTTCGGCCGGCTGCTGTCGATGATGTCGGATGGCGCCAATACACCTTTCAATTGGGTTTCCATTGTGGTGGAATTGGCGCTCGCGGCCTTGCCGCTCGCCTTTGCCTTCGGCTTTGTGCCCTGAATCCAAGGGTATTCCGGCGCGCAGGACGCTGATCTTTCGCCGGATGCGACAATAGTGCCTGAAAACCATGCGGAACGACGCATTGCGGTCTTAAAATGCCTGTGCTAGACGGCAATCGACTTTCGGCCGGGGATAGCGGAAGCCGCGCCTCCGTGCTTGGAAAAATGCAGTAAGGTCAAAGATTTAGCCAGAGTTTTTGCTCGCGCCAACAATCTGCGGCCTGTCAGACAAGAGAAAAGACGGTCCGTGGCCCAATCGTCATCGCCAATCTCAGGTGTCGCAGAGCGCTATGCCGGTTCGCTGTTCGAACTGGCATCGCAAGCAAATTCCGTGGCCAAGGTCGAGGCCGACCTCAACGGTTTCGAGGCACTGCTCGCGGGCAGCGCGGACCTCACCCGGCTGATCAACAGCCCGGTGTTCTCCAGCGAGGACCAGGCCAAGGCCATCGCGGCGATCGCCGACAAGGCAGGCATCACCGGCCTGACCGGCAATTTCCTGCGCGTCGTCGCCAAGAATCGCCGCCTGTTCGCGGTGCCCGGCATGATCAAGGCGTTCCGCCAGATCGCGGCCGAAGCCCGTGGCGAGGCTGCGGCCGAAGTGACGTCGGCTCATGAGCTGACCGCGGCCCAGCAGACCGAACTCAAGGCGGCGCTGAAAATCGTTGCCGGCAAGGACGTAGCCATTTCCGTCACCGTTGACCCGTCGCTGCTCGGCGGGCTGGTGGTCAAGATGGGCTCGCGCCAGATCGATACGTCGCTCAAAACCAAACTCAATTCGCTCAAGCTTGCACTGAAAGAGGTCGGCTGATGGACATCCGCGCCGCGGAAATTTCCGCAATTCTGAAAGACCAGATCAAGAATTTCGGCAAGGAGGCCGAGGTCTCCGAAGTCGGACAGGTGCTGTCCGTCGGTGATGGTATCGCCCGTGTCTACGGCCTCGACAATGTCCAGGCCGGCGAAATGGTTGAATTCCCCGGCGGCATCCGCGGCATGGCGCTCAACCTCGAAGCCGACAATGTCGGCGTCGTCATCTTCGGCGCCGACCGCGACATCAAGGAAGGCGACACCGTCAAGCGCACCGGCGCCATCGTCGACGCGCCTGTCGGCCCCGGCCTGCTCGGCCGCGTCGTCGACGCGCTCGGCAATCCGATCGACGGCAAGGGCCCGATCAAGGCGGTCGAGCGCAAGCGCGTCGACGTCAAAGCACCCGGCATCATCCCGCGCAAGTCGGTGAACGAGCCGATGTCGACCGGCCTCAAGGCCATAGATGCGCTGATCCCGGTCGGCCGCGGCCAGCGCGAGCTGGTCATCGGCGATCGCCAGACCGGCAAGACGGCCATCATCCTCGACACGATGCTCAACCAGAAGTCGGTGCACGACAACGGCCCCGAGAAGGAAAAGCTCTACTGCGTCTACGTCGCCGTCGGCCAGAAGCGCTCGACCGTCGCGCAGTTCGTCAAGGTGCTGGAAGAGCGCGGCGCGCTCGAATATTCGATCATCGTCGCCGCCACCGCTTCCGACCCGGCGCCGATGCAGTTCCTGGCGCCGTTCACGGCCTGCACCATGGGCGAGTATTTCCGCGACAACGGCATGCATGCGCTGATCAGCTATGACGATCTGTCGAAGCAGGCCGTCGCCTATCGCCAGATGTCGCTGTTGCTGCGCCGTCCGCCGGGCCGCGAAGCCTATCCGGGCGACGTCTTCTACCTGCACTCGCGCCTGCTCGAGCGCGCCGCCAAGCTCAACGACGATCTCGGTGGCGGTTCGCTGACCGCGCTGCCGGTCATCGAGACGCAGGCCAACGACGTGTCGGCCTACATCCCGACCAACGTGATCTCGATCACCGACGGCCAGATCTTCCTCGAAACCAACCTGTTCTTCCAGGGCATCCGTCCGGCCGTCAACGTCGGCCTGTCGGTGTCGCGCGTCGGTTCGTCGGCGCAGATCAAGGCGATGAAGCAGGTTGCCGGCTCGATCAAGGGCGAGCTCGCGCAGTACCGCGAAATGGCTGCTTTCGCGCAGTTCGGCTCGGATCTCGATGCCGCCACGCAGCGCCTGCTCAACCGCGGCTCGCGCCTGACCGAGCTCTTGAAGCAGCCGCAGTTCTCGCCGCTGAAGACGGATGAGCAGGTCGCGGTGATCTTCGCCGGCGTCAACGGCTATCTCGACAAGCTGCCGGTCAACCAGGTCGGCAAGTTCGAGCACGGCCTGCTCAGCCACATGCGTTCGGCCGGCAAGGACGTGCTTGACGCCATCCGCAAGGAAAAGGCGCTGTCGGATGATCTGCGCGCCAAGCTGAAGGCCGAGATCGACGCCTTCGCCAAGACCTTCGCCTGAGCGAAGTGCCAGTCCGGATGAGACAAGACGGGATCAGGTTTGAAGCATGCCTTCATTAAAAGACCTTCGTAACCGTATCGCCTCGGTCAAGGCGACGCAGAAGATCACCAAGGCGATGCAGATGGTCGCCGCGGCGAAGCTGCGCCGTGCGCAAGAGGCGGCGGAAGCGGCGCGTCCCTATTCGGAGCGCATGGGTTCCGTGCTGGCCAACATCACCCAGGCTGTCGGTGGCGGTGGCGATGCCCCGGCGCTGATGACCGGAACCGGCAAGGACGACGTGCATCTGCTCGTCGTCTGCACCGCCGAGCGTGGCCTGTGCGGCGGCTTCAATTCGCAGATCGCCCGTCATGCCCGCGACCATATCCGCAGGCTCCTGGCCGACGGCAAGCAGGTCAAGATCATCTGCGTCGGCAAGAAGGGTTTCGACATCCTGCGCCGCGACTATGCCGCGATGATCATCGAACGCGTCGATCTGCGCGAGGTCAAGACGCTCGGCTTCGTCAATGCCGATGCGATCGCCCGCAAGGTCATCCATCTGTTCAACGAGGGCGCCTTCGACGTCTGCACGCTGTTCTACTCGCAGTTCAAGTCGGTGATCAGCCAGGTTCCGACCGCGCAGCAGATCATTCCGGCAGCGTCCGCCTCTTCGGCTCAGCCCGAAACGGCGGATGGCGCCAGCGCCGTCTACGAGTATGAGCCGGAGCCGGGCGAAATCCTGTCCGACCTCATCCCGCGCAACATCGCGGTGCAGATATTCCGTGCGCTGCTCGAAAACGCGGCGGGCGAAATGGGCGCCAAGATGAGCGCCATGGACAATGCGACGCGCAACGCCGGCGAGATGATCAACAAGCTGTCGATCACCTACAACCGCCAGCGGCAGGCGCAGATCACCAAGGAACTGATCGAAATCATTTCGGGCGCCGAGGCGCTCTAGGCGCGGTCAGCGGGTCATTGGCCCGCGAACCGGACCGCGTGAGAAACAAAGGACGAAAAGGGTAAAGACGATGGCGAAAGCAGCGACCCCGAAGACGGCAGCCCCCAAGGCAGCAGCTCCCGCGAAGGCGGCCAAGGCTCCGGCAGCAAAGGCGGCTCCGGCCAAGGCGGCAGCAGCGCCGGCCAAGGCCGCCGCTGCCAAGACCCAGGCCGTGGCCACCAAGGCGACCGGCGTTGTCGGCAAGGTCCGCCAGGTCATCGGCGCCGTCGTCGACGTGCAGTTCGGCGAGCATCTGCCGCCGATCCTGAACGCGCTCGAGACCAACAATGTCGGTAATCGCCTGGTGCTCGAAGTTGCGCAGCATCTGGGTGAAAACACCGTGCGCTGCATCGCCATGGACTCCACCGAAGGCCTGGTGCGTGGCCAGGAAGTGCGTGACACCGGCGGCCCGATCGCCGTGCCGGTCGGCCCGGGCATGCTCGGCCGTATCATCAACGTCATCGGCGAGCCGGTCGACGAGGCAGGCCCGGTCGACGCGGTCGAATTGCGCTCGATCCACCAGCCGGCTCCGGCCTATATCGAACAGTCGACGGAAGCGCAGATCCTGATCACCGGCATCAAGGTGCTCGACCTGCTCGCGCCCTACGCCAAGGGCGGCAAGATCGGCCTGTTCGGCGGCGCCGGCGTCGGCAAGACCGTGCTGATCCAGGAACTGATCAACAACATCGCCAAGGCGCATGGTGGTTACTCGGTGTTCGCCGGCGTCGGCGAGCGCACCCGCGAAGGCAACGACCTTTACCACGAGTTCATTGAATCCGGCGTCAACAAGAAGGGTGGCGGCGAAGGTTCGAAGGCGGCGCTGGTGTACGGCCAGATGAACGAGCCGCCGGGCGCGCGCGCCCGCGTCGGCCTGACCGGCCTGACGGTCGCCGAATATTTCCGCGACCAGGGCCAGGACGTGCTGTTCTTCGTCGACAACATCTTCCGCTTTACGCAAGCGGGTTCGGAAGTGTCGGCTCTGCTCGGCCGTATCCCGTCGGCCGTGGGCTATCAGCCGACGCTCGCCACGGACATGGGCGCGCTGCAGGAACGCATCACCACCACCACCAAGGGCTCGATCACCTCGGTGCAGGCGATCTACGTGCCGGCCGACGACTTGACCGACCCGGCGCCGGCGACCTCGTTCGCCCACCTTGACGCGACGACGACGCTGAACCGTTCGATCGCCGAAAAGGGTATCTATCCGGCTGTCGATCCGCTGGACTCGACCTCGCGCATGCTCGACCCGCTGGTCGTCGGCGACGAGCACTATGCCGTTGCCCGCCAGGTGCAGTCGATCCTCCAGCGCTACAAGTCGCTGCAGGACATCATCGCCATCCTGGGCATGGACGAGCTCTCGGAAGAGGACAAGCAGACCGTGGCCCGCGCCCGCAAGATCGAGCGCTTCCTGTCGCAGCCGTTCTTTGTCGCCGAAGTGTTCACCGGCGCGCCGGGCAAACTGGTCGACCTCGCCGATACCATCAAGGGGTTCAAGGGCCTCTGCAACGGCGACTATGACCACCTGCCGGAAGCCGCCTTCTACATGGTCGGCGGCATCGACGAAGCGGTCGAGAAGGCACAGCGCCTCGCGGCTGAAGCGGCTTAATCAAGGGAATAGGGAGTAGTCAGTAGTCAGTAGTGAATAGCAGCTGGGTGATCGGGGCGGTTGTCCTCTCTCCCTACTTCCTACTCACTATTCCCTACTCGCTAAATTGACATGGCTGAAGCTTTCAAGTTCGAACTGGTCTCGCCGGAGCGCCTGCTGGTTTCCGCCGAGGTCGAATCCGTGGTCATTCCGGGCGCCGAGGGCGAGATGACCGTCATGGCTCATCACGCGCCGGTCATGACCACGATCAAGCCGGGCGTCGTCACGGTGAAGAATGCCTCGGGCAGCGAAGAACGCTATGTCGTGTTCGGCGGCTTCGCCGACATCGTCCCGGCCGGCTGCACGCTGCTGGCGGAATCGGCTGTGGCGGTGAAGGATGTCGACCGCGCCGACCTCGCCCGCCGCATCCAGGAAGCCAGGGAAGACGCGGCCGACGCCAAGGACGATCAGTCGCGCAGCAAGGCGGAACAGTTCCTCAGCCAGCTCACCACGCTGGAAGGCGCAATCCTGCCGGCCTGAGGCTTGTCCCGGAAGACGGATTGAAAGCGGGGCCTGCCCCGCTTTTTTGTTTGTTGGGGCGGCAAGTGTTCAGCTACGGCGGCGATATCGTACCGCCGACATCGAAGTCCTCTACCGCCTGTTGACCCCGTCCAGCTCCGTCTTACGGTCCTTCGCCGTCTATGCCGAGCGCGGCGAAGGCCAAGGTCGTGCCGTCCCTCCGCAGATGGACAAGATGGATGGCCACGAGTTCGATCAGCGTCTGGCGTTCGGCGTGATCCCCGGCGAAGCCGGCCAGATCGAACACCGCCGTCACGGTTTCGTTCGCCGGCAGCTGCTGGTCCAAAAGCGCCGTCAGCTCCGCATCGAGCGGATCGGTGAAATGGCCCCTCGGCAAGCTCTTTCCGCGCGCCGCGCAGGCGGCGATCCAGGCTGCCACCACCAGCGTGAGGTGGACCAGCTCGGTGCCGGCTTCCAGGCACTCGATAGCCGAGGCAATGATGCGCTGCGGCAGTTTCTGGCTGCCGTCATTGGCGATCTGCGCGGTACGGTGGGCAAGTGCCGTGTTCGAAAAACGCTCGGCAAGCTCGGCCGTATAGGCCGATGTGTCGAGGCCGGCATCGTCAGGCAATGTCGATTTGGCTTCCTCCCAAAGCGCATCGACGAACCGCCGGATCGCCGGATCGGCGAAGGCGCCGTCGACCGTGGCATGGCCGCTGAGCAGGCCAAGATAGGCGATGCCCGAATGCGCACCGTTGAGCAGCCTCAGCTTCATGTCCTCGAAGGGGGCGACATCGCCGACCATGGTGACCCCGAATTTTTCCCAGGCGGGACGGCCTGCCGGGAAATCGTCCTCGATCACCCATTGGCGGAAAGGCTCGGTGATCACGGGCCAGGCGTCCTCGATGCCAAGTTCGCCCGATATCCGCGCCCGGTCGGCATCGGTCGTGGCCGGCACGATGCGGTCGACCATGCTGGAGGGAAATGCGACCTGATCGGCGATGTGGCCGGCAATTCCAGCACCGCCCGCCGAACCAGGTCTGGCATCGCGCAGTGAGGCGAATTCGACCAGCAGCCTGTGCAAGGTGGCGCCGTTGGCCGGCAGGTTGTCGCAACAAAGCACGGTAAAGGGCGGGGTGCCGGCGGCCAGCCTCCGGGCGAGCGCTTCGGTCAGAAAACCATGCGCCGTCTTCGGCTTTTGTGGATTGGCCAGGTCGTGGACGATGTCGGGATGGGCCGTGTCCAGCCCGCCGCCGGCCGCCCGCAAATAGGCTTTCTCGGTGATGGTCAACGTCACGATGCGGGTGCGCGGATCGATCAGCGCGGCCAGCACCGCGGCCGGGTCCTCCGGCGCCACCAGCAGCGAGCCGATGGAACCGATGACATGCAGCTTCTCGCCGCCGCTGCCTCGAACCGCCAGTGTGTACAGCCCATCCTGCGGCGCCAGCGCGTCGCGGGTGTCGGCGCTGCGCAACGACACGCCTGTTATGCCCCAGCCCGTCTCGCCAGCGGCCAGGCATTCATCGATGTAAGCAGCCTGGTGGGCGCGGTGAAAGGCGCCGACGCCGAGATGCACAATGCCCGGCGTAACCGTGCCACGATCGTATCGAGGCGCGGCGACCTTGGCCGGCAATGCCTGCGCCGTGCGGTTGGAAAGGCGAAGGGCTGTCATCGGTTTGCGGCACTCATCTCGTGGGACGGCTGGTCAGGGAATGGCTGCTAATCCGCGGGCGGATCGCAAAACGGCGTAACATCGGCGGCGGTTGCCGACAATGCTCAGCATTGCTCAAAAGTCATCATACAACAATCCGATTTTTGTATGTTGACATTATTTCCAGCCGATCCTACCGATAGCGACCCTGGGAGGATGCCGTGGCACTGACGAATGCGGATTTGCTGTTTCCAGCCGAGGCGCGTCCGCTCTCGATCGCCCGCGATCTCTACGCCAGCATCAAGGACCTGCCCATCATCAGCCCGCACGGCCACACCGACCCGCGCTGGTATGCGCTGAACGAGCCGTTCCCCGATCCCGCGCAACTGCTCATCGTACCGGACCACTATATTTTTCGCATGCTGTTCAGCCAGGGCGTGCGGCTGGAGGCTCTCGGCGTGCCGACGCTCGATGGCGCGCCCGTCGAGACCGACGGCAGGGCGATCTGGCGGCTGTTCGCCGAGCACTATCATCTCTTCCGTGGCACGCCGACCCGGCTGTGGTTCGACCATGTGCTTGCGCATCTGTTCAGCATCGAAGAGCCGTTGAGCGCCGCAACCGCCGATCGCCATTACGACACGATCGCGACGGTGCTGCAGTGGGAGAACTACCGCCCCCGCGCCCTGTTCGAGCGCTTCAACATCGAGGTCATCGCAACGACCGAAGGCGCGCTCGACGATCTCAAATGGCACCAGATGATCCGCGACAGCGGCTGGGAGGGCCGCGTCGTCACCGCCTATCGGCCGGATGCCGTCGTCGATCCCGATTTCGAAGGGTTTTCAGTCAATCTCGACCGGCTAGGCGAGGTCACCGGCTGCGACACCGGGACCTGGGCCGGCTATCTCGATGCGCACCGCCAGCGCCGCGCCTTGTTCAAGAGCTTCGGCGCGACCTCGTCGGATCATGGCCATCCCACGGCCGACACCGCCAATCTTTCCGATGCGGCGGCGCAGGAGCTGTTCAACCGGATTCGCGCCGGCTCGCAGGACGAGCGTGAACGAAAGCTGTTTCGCGCCCAGATGCTGACCGAAATGGCCAAGATGAGCCGGGACGACGGACTGGTGATGCAGATCCATCCCGGCTCCTGGCGCAATCATTCGCCTGGAATTTTCCAGAAATTCGGCAGGGACAAGGGCTTCGATATCCCGACCCGCACCGACTATGTGGCGGCGCTGAAGCCGCTGCTCGACTGCGTCGGGCTCGAGCGCGACCTGACCGTCATTCTGTTCACGCTGGATGAGAGCAGTTACCCGCGCGAGCTGGCGCCGCTGGCCGGCGTCTACCCGGCGCTGAAGCTCGGGCCGGCCTGGTGGTTCCACGACAGCCCGGAAGGCATGCGCCGTTTCCGCGAGATGACCACCGAGACCGCCGGCTTCTACAACACCGTCGGCTTCAACGACGACACGCGCGCCTTTCCCTCGATCCCGGCCCGTCACGACGTGGCGCGGCGGGTCGACTGCGCGTTCCTGGCGCGCCTCGTCGCCGAGCACAGGCTGCGCGAGGACGAGGCTCATGAACTCGCGAAGGAGCTTGCCTACACGCTCGCCAAGACGGCGTACCGGCTCTGAACGGCACGCTCCGATTTTTCAAAGGGAGGAAGTCATGTTGCATTTTTCGAAATTGACGGCGGCCACATTCGCCTTCGGTTCGCTGCTGATCGGCATTGCAAATGCCGAGACCGTGCTGCGATCCTCGGATACCCATCCGGACGGCTATCCGACCGTCGAAGCGGTCAAGTACATGGGCGACCTCATCAAGCAGCGCACCGCCGGCCGCTATTCGATCGAGGTCTATCACTCGGCGCAGCTCGGTGAGGAGAAGGACACGATCGAGCAGACCCAGGCCGGGGTCATCGACCTCGACCGTGTCTCGATGGGACCGTTCAACGGTATCGTGCCGGAAACCGCCGTGCCGTCGCTGCCCTACATGTTCCGCTCGGTCGAGCACATGCGCCATGTCATGGACGGGCCGATCGGCGACCAGATACTCAAGGCGTTCGAGGCGCATGACCTCGTCGGCCTCGCCTTCTACGATTCCGGCGCGCGTTCCTTCTACAACACCAAGAAGGACATCACCTCGTTGGCGGACATGAAAGGCATGAAGTTCCGCGTCATCCAGTCCGACGTGTTCGTCGACATGGTCAACGCGCTTGGCGCCAATGCCACGCCGATGGCCTATGGCGAGGTCTACTCGGCGCTGCAGACCGGCGTCATCGACGGCGCCGAGAACAACTGGCCGAGTTTCGAATCCGCCAAGCACTACGAAGTGGCCAAGCACTACACCATGGACCAGCACCAGATCGTGCCGGAAGTGCTGGTCATGTCGAAGGCAAGCTGGGAGAAGCTGTCGCCGGAAGACCAGGCGATCGTGCGGCAGGCGGCCAAGGACAGCGTCGTGAAGATGCGCGAGCTCTGGGACGCGCAGGAGAAGAAGTCTCGCGACATCGTCGAGAAGGCCGGCGTCAAGGTCAGCGAGATCGACAAGCAGCCGCTGATCGACGCAATGAAGCCGGTCTACGACAAATATTTGTCGACGCCGGAACTGAAGGATCTGGCGGCGAAGATACAGGCCGAGAAATGAACGGGGCTAACAGGTCAGGCAGCGCGAGGACTCCTGCGCTGCCTTCGGACGCCCCTGCCACGAGAGGCTTCTGGCTCGCTGCCGAGCGCGTTCTCTCCGGGCTTGCCCGGCTGGCGTTGTGGGTCAGCGGCGCCGGCCTGACGCTGATGACGATCATCATCTTCTGGCAGGTCTTCTCGCGCTACATGCTGAACCGCTCGCCGAGCTGGACGGAATCCTTCTCGGTGCTGCTGATGGGCTGGTTCATCTTCCTGGGTGCGGCCGTCGGCGTGCGCGAGCGCACGCATCTGGGCTTCGACGTATTGCTCTATGTCCTGCCTGTTTCGGCCAAGGCGGTGCTGCGCAGCATTTCCGATCTTGTCGTGCTGGCCTTCGGCGCCGGCATGATCGTCTACGGCGTGCAACTGGCGAGGCTGACCTGGAATACGGTGATGCCTTCGCTCGCCCTGCCGGGCGGCGTCAGCTTCCTGCCGGTCATTCTGGGAGGCGCGTTGGTCTGCCTGTTTTCACTGGAACGGCTGGCCGGGCGTTTTGCCGGCCTGCCCGTCGACGCCGACATCCATGCAACCGGCGAGGAGGTCTGAACCATGGCCTTGATGGTCCTTTTCGGCACCTTCGTGTTCCTGCTGGTCATCGGCACGCCGATCGCGTTCTGTCTGGGCGTCGCCAGCTTCGCGACGATCCTCACGCTAGGCCTTCCGCCGGTCGTGGTGTTCCAGCGGCTCAATTCCGGCGTCAGCGTTTTTTCGCTGATGGCCATACCCTTCTTCATCTTCGCCGGCGACCTCATGGTGCGTGGCGGCATCGCCGCGCGGCTGGTCGCGCTGGCAGGCTCACTGGTCGGCCATTTGCGTGGCGGTCTGGGGCAGGTCAACATCGCGGCGTCGACCATGTTCGGCGGCATTTCCGGCTCGGCGGTGGCGGATGCGTCGGCAGTCGGCGGGCTGATGATCCCGCAGATGAAGGCGCGCGGCTACGGCATCGACTACGCCGTCAACATCACCTCGGTCGGCGCCATCATCGCGCTTTTGATCCCGCCCTCGCACAACATGATCATCTACTCGATTTCGGCCGGCGGCCGTATCTCGATCGCGGATCTGTTCACGGCTGGCGTGTTGCCGGGTCTGCTGCTGGCGCTGTCGCTGATGATAACGGCCTATTGGGTCGCCAGCCGCCGCGGCTACCCGACGGAGCCCTTCGCGGGCTTCGGTCGGGCCTTGCAGCTGCTTGTCGCCGCCATTCCGGGCCTTATCCTGATCGCCATCATCTTCGGCGGCGTCAGGTCCGGCATCTTCACCGCGACCGAGAGCTCCTGCATCGCTATCGTTTACGCCTTCCTGGTCACGCTGATCATCTACCGCTCGATGAGTTGGGGTGACTTCGTCGCGGCGACGACGGCCTCGGTACGGACCACCGCCATGGTGCTGATGATTATCGGCTGCGCGGCGGCCTTCGGCTGGCTGCTCGCCTATCTCAGAGTGCCGGCGGCGCTAGTCGCCTTTCTGCAGTCGGTATCCGACAACAAGCTGGTCATCCTGCTGTTGATCAACATCGTGCTGCTCATTCTCGGCACCTTCATGGACATGTCGCCGCTGATCATCATCACGACGCCGATCTTCCTGCCGGTGGTCATGGCCTATGGCGTCGATCCTGTGCATTTCGGCGTGATCCTCATCCTCAATCTCGGCATCGGCCTTTGCACGCCACCGGTTGGCGCGGTCCTGTTCGTCAGCTGCGCCATTGGCCGCATTCCGATCTGGACGGCGATGCGCTCGATCTGGCCATTCTATGGCGCCGCCTTCGTGGTGCTGATGCTTGTCACCTACATACCGGAAATCTCATTGTGGCTGCCGAGCCTGTTCCATTAGGAGATCACACAGGTGTCCGATATCGCAAACGACCTCAGGGTCGAGAGAAAACCCAAACTGTCGGAAACCGTCGTGGCGGCGATCCGCAAGCAGTTGCATGCGGGTGAAATCCTGCCCGGCCACAAGCTGCCGACCGAGGGCCAGCTGACCGAGACCTTCGGCGTCAGTCGCACCGTCATCCGCGAGGCGATGGCCAAGCTTGCCGCTGACGGCCTTGTCGAGCCGCGGCAGGGGGCGGGTGTCTTCGTCACCGAGCACATCTCGACCATGTTCGGGGCGCTGGCTGCCGACATGGGGGCCAAGGATTCGATCGCGCTCAACGTGCTCGAGGTGCGGCTGGCGATCGAGATCGAATCGGCCGGGCTCGCCGCCATCCGCCGCAACGCCGCGCAGGAAGCGGCGATCCAGGAAGCCTTCTTCGAGTTCGAGCGGCTGCTACTCGACGGCCAGCCGACCGGACCCGCCGATCTCGCCTTCCATCGCGCCATCGCCAGCGCCACCAACAATCCGTTCTATGTCGAGATGCTCGACGTGCTCGGCCGGCGCGCCATTCCGTGCGACGTGACCTCGCCCTGGTCGACCGAGCTGGTGCAGTCCGACAGCTACCAGCGCGGGCTGCAGCGAGAGCATCTGGTGATCCTGAACGCGATCACGGCGGGCGATGCCGAGGCCGCGCGCGAGGCGATGCGTGCCCATCTCGGCGCCAGCCAGCAGCGCTACCGCGAACGCCTGCAGGCGCGGCAGGCCTATTACGCCAGTTCGACCAGGGCCGCCGCCGGCGAATGATCCACCGGAAGTCAGGACAGAGATGAGCCAGAACCACACAGACTACACATCGCGCTTCGCCATCGATCCGGCGGCCGCCGCCGCCATGGGAACGGACGAACTGCGCCATAATTTCCATATCGACGATCTCTTCCAGCTTGGCCGGATCAGCCTGACCTACACCCACTACGACCGGATGATCGTCGGCGGTGCCGTGCCGGTGGCGACGGCATTGCCGTTGGAAGCGATCAAGCCGACCGGCACCAAAGGTTTTCTCGATCGGCGCGAACTGATCGCCGTCAATATCGGCGGCGCCGGCTCGATCGAAGCCGGCGGCCAGTCCTTCGACCTGCGGGCGCGCGACATGCTCTATCTCGGCATGGGCTCCAGCGATGTGGCATTCGCTTCGGCAGATAAAGACGACCCCGCCAAGTTCTATCTGCTCAGCGCCCCGGCGCATCAGGCTCATCCCGGCCGGCTGATCCGCCTCGATGACGCCAAGCGCCTCGATCTCGGCAGCAAGGAGGCCTGCAACGAGCGCTCGATCTTCCAGTTTATCCATGCCGGGGGAACAAAGACCTGCCAGCTCGTCGTCGGCATGACGCAGCTGGCGCCGGGCTCTATCTGGAACACCATGCCGTGCCATGTGCATGACCGGCGCATGGAGGCCTATCTTTATTTCGACCTGCCCGAGGCGGCGCGCGTTTTCCATTTCATGGGCGAGCCGGACGAGACGCGCCATATCGTCATGCGCAATGAAGAGGCGGTGCTGTCGCCAAGCTGGTCGATCCATTCGGGCGCCGGCACGTCCAACTACGCCTTCATCTGGGCGATGGCCGGCGACAATGTCGACTACACCGATGTCGATCCCGTGGCGATGGACGCGCTGCGGTGAGCGACCTCACAGCTTTCAGCCTGGCCGGCAAGCGCATCCTGGTCACCGGCGCCAACACCGGCATCGGCCAAGGCATCGCGGTCTCCATCGCGCGCGCCGGCGGCGCGGTGATCGGCGTCGGCCGCTCGTCGATGGCCGATACGGCGAGCAAGGTCGCGGCTCTGGACGGCGAATTCAAGGCGGTCGCCGCCGACCTTGCCAACACCGGAGCGGCCGGACCGATGCTCGATCGTGTCTGGGACGAAAGCGGGCCGCTCGACGGGCTGGTCAACAATGCCGGCATCATCCGGCGCGCCGATGCCGTCGACCTGACGGAGACCGATTGGGACGATGTCATCGACGTCAATTTGAAGACGGTCTTCCTGCTCAGCCAGTCCTTTGCCCGGCGCGTCCTTGCCGACGGGGGCCGGGGCAAGATCGTCAACATCGCCTCGGTGCTGAGTTTCCAGGGCGGCATCCGCGTCGCGTCTTATACGGCGTCAAAGCATGGCGTGCTCGGCATCACCCGTCTGCTCGCCTGCGAATGGGCGGCGAAAGGCATCAACGTCAACGGCATAGCGCCGGGTTATATCGAGACCAACAACACGCAGGCGCTGCGCGCCGATCCCGACCGCAGTGCCGCCATCCTCGGGCGCATTCCCGCCGGGCGCTGGGGCGAGCCGGGAGACATTGGCGATGCCGCCGTCTTCCTGCTGGCGCCGGCCTCGAACTACATGCATGGCGCGGTGGTGCCAGTGGACGGCGGCTGGCTGGCGCGATGAGGAGATGAAAATGACCGAGCCTAAGACTTTCGCGCAAGCCGGCGAGGGTGCCTGGATGCCGACGCCAGACGGCAATCGCCGGCGCGTGCTGCTGTCCACCGACGAACTGATGATGGTCGAATTCGGCTTCGACAAGGGAGGCGTCGGCGCGCTGCATTCGCACCCGCACGTCCAGGCAAGCTACGTCGCCGAAGGCCGTTTCGAGGTGACCATCGACGGACGGACCGCAATCCTCGAGACCGGCGGCAGCTTCATCGTGCCGTCCGGCCTGGTGCACGGCGTCAGGGCGCTGGAGGCGGGACGGCTGGTCGACATTTTCACGCCACACCGCGCCGATTTTCTCGCCTGACCGGGCCGCCGGCGATTTCCCGGCCAATGAAAAAACCCGCACTTCCAAGGAAGCGCGGGTTTGTTGCCTGGGCGCCAATGGCGCCGCGGTACTCAAAACATCACCGCAGGACCGGAAACCTGCCGGATCATGGTGAATATAAACTTAATGCGTGTCAGGTGATGCGCCTGAGCAGGCCGAAAAGCCGTTCGAACGTCCTGCCATAGGGCGGGCGCAGAAGGGCTCCCGCGCTCAAGCGCGACTGCTGGAAGACCGGCTTCTCCTTGCTGAAGGTGCGGAAGCCCCACTCGCCGTGATAGGCACCCATGCCGCTGGCGCCGACACCGCCGAAGGGCTGGTTCTCCTGCACCAGATGCAGCATGCAGTCGTTGATGGTGACGCCGCCGGCGACGGTCTCGCGCAGGATGCGCCGGCGGTTGCCGCTGTCGCGCCCGAACCAGTAGAGCGCCAGCGGCCGGTCGGCCCGGTTCACATAGTCGATGGCGTCGTCGACCGTGGCGTATTCGACGATCGGCAGCACCGGGCCGAAAATCTCCTCGCGCATCAGCCGCAGGTCCGGCCCGGCGTTGCTGACCAGGGTCGGCAAAAGCTTCCGCCCCGTGGTGCCGAGGTCTTCGCCGGCCGGGTTGATCTCGGTGATATCGGCGCCGGCCTCGCGGGCTTCCGCGATCATGGCGCGCAGGCGCTGGTAATGCCGGTCGCTGATGATGGCGGTATAGTCGGGGTTGTCGCGCAGCGAGGGATAGAGCCGCGCCACCGCGATTGCGAGCTTGGCAGCGACCGTGGCTGCCTGTCCCTTGGGCACCAGCAGATAATCCGGCGCGATGCAGGTCTGCCCGGCATTCAGCAGCTTGCCATAGGCGACGCTGGCTGTTGCCGCGTCGAGATCGCAGGAAGGGTCGAGGATCGCCGGCGACTTGCCGCCGAGTTCGAGCGTGACCGGGGTCAGGTTGGCGGCGGCGGCGATGGCGACCTGGCGTCCGACCGCGGTCGAGCCGGTGAACAGCAGGTGGTCGAAGGGCATCGAGACGAAGGCCTTGCCCATCTCGGCATCGCCGGTGATGACGCTGAGTTCATCCGGGGCGAAGTGCTCGCCGGCCAATCTGGCCAGCAGTTCGGAGAAAGCAGGCGTCAATTCGGAAGGCTTTACCAGGACGCGGTTGCCGGCGGCGAGGGCCGCCGTGACCGGCGCCACGGCGAGCTGAAAGGGGTAGTTCCACGGCGATACGACGCCGACCACCCCAAGTGGCTGCGGCAGAAGGCGGTTTTTGCCTGGCAGGAAGGGCAAGGTGGTGGCGACACGACGCTCCCGCATCCAGCCGCCGACATGCGCAAGCGCATGGCGAATGCCGGCGCGCACGACGAACAGTTCCGCAAGACGGGTCTCATGCGCCGAGCGGCCGCCGAAGTCAGCGTCGATCGTGGCGCAGATTTCGCTCTCATGCCGCTCGGTCAGCGCCAGCAGGCGTTTGAGACGGTCTTTCCTCAGGCCAAGGTCCGCAAAGGGTTGCTTCTCGAAAGCGGCGCGCTGTAGCCGGAACCGCTCGTCGAGAGCATCCTGTCTTACCTGCAGCATCGTGCCCTCCCGGCCTGATTGGCCAAGTTTACATCGCAGAGCGAAGGAATCCAGCGGGAGCGATGGTGTCGTTGGGGAAGGAGGCGCGATGATGCCCCGATGCCATAAGCGGCGTTGGCGATTTTGCAGAAGGTGGTGCGGCAGGCCTTGTGCAATCCTTGGTTGCTTGCTGCAATGCTGGACGGGCAAGAGTTCGACACCAAGGGGGTTCGAATGAGCGGAAAACACCACATGCTGGCAGTGGCCGGCATTTTCTTAGTAACCGGCGCGATCGGCATCCTGTCCGCGATCGTCCTGCTGGCCTTTGGACATTCGCCGAATATTGTGGGTTCCGCCTCAAGCGTGGCCTACGTCATCGGTGGCTACTACTTCCTGAAAGGGTCAAGGCCGGCGAAGATTTTCCTGACGGTCATGGCGGCTCTCGCCACGCTGCTGGAAGCCGTCATCGGCATCCTCATGCTGAGCGATGGCCAGGTGCCGATAGGCCTGTTTATCATGCTGCTGGCGGTCCTTACCGGCTATTGCTTCCATGCGCTGCAACTGTCGAAGGCTCTCAAGGCCGAATTCGATCGCCGGTCCGAGACATATCGGTTGGAGAAGGGCAAGGCCGCCCAGCGCTATTATGACGAATTGGAGCAAGGCGGCAGCGGCGAGTGATGCCTGGGAGGGAGCTATATCCCTGTATCACCTTAGTCTGACCTGTCAGGCGGTCGTGCGCGGCACTGGTGCAGATCGGCGATATCGACCGTTGTGATCGGATGAGGGCTGCGCTACTCCAGGCCCTCACCCGGAGGTCGCTTTGACCGGTTTGCCTATCCTCCAATCCACGAAAAGCCGTTCCCAGTCCGGCGGCCGCCTGATGCAGGTAATGGCAGCGAGCATCCGCGCCGAGGATCCCAAGCGGCGCGTGCTGAAGGACGTGTTCGGCTTCGACGATTTCCGCCCCGGCCAGGCCGACGTGATGGACGCGCTGCTCGGCGGGCGCCATGTGCTGGCCGTCATGCCGACGGGGGCCGGAAAATCGCTCTGCTACCAGGTTCCGGCGCTGGTGCTGGGCGGGCTCACCCTCGTCGTCTCGCCGCTGGTGGCGCTGATGCAGGATCAGGTGGCGGCGCTGCGGCTTGCCGGGGTAGCGGCCGATACGATCAATTCCTCGCTCGATCGCGAGGCCAATGTCGCGGCTTGGCGTCGCGTCGCTTCGGGCCAGACGCGGCTGCTCTATCTGGCGCCGGAGCGGCTGATGACCGAGCGCATGCTCGAGGCGCTCTCCAGGCTCGACGTCAGCCTGATCGCCATAGACGAGGCGCACTGCATCTCGCAATGGGGGCCGGCATTCCGGCCCGAGTATGAAGATCTGTCTCGGTTGCGCGGCATCTTTGCCAATGTGCCGATCATCGCGGTGACGGCGACGGCCGACGAGAGCACGCGCACCGACATCGCCGCCCGGCTGTTCGCCGAGCGGGTCGAGACGCTGGTGCTGGGTTTCGACCGGCCCAACATCAAGCTGGCCATCGAGTCCAAGCAGGACAGCAAGCGGCAATTGCTGCGGTTCATCGAGCGCCATGCGGGCAAGAGCGGCATCATCTATTGCCTGTCGCGCAGGAAGACCGAGGAGATGGCGGCCTTCCTCGAGAGGAACGGCGTCAGAGCGCTTGCCTATCACGCCGGCATGAGCAAGGAGGCGCGCGAGGCGAATCAAAACGCCTTCATGACCTTGTCCGGCGTCGTCATGGTGGCGACCATCGCCTTCGGCATGGGCATCGACAAGCCCGATGTCGCCTATGTCTTCCACACCGATATGCCGGGCAGCCTGGAGGCCTATTATCAGGAAATCGGTCGTGCCGGCCGCGACGGACGCGAGGCCGAGGCGCATATGCTCTACGGTCTTGGCGACATCCGCATGCGGCGGCTGTTCATCGATGACGAGGACGCCTCGCCCGAGCACAAGAGACGGTCGCATCGCCGGCTCGACACGCTGATCGGTTATTGCGAAACGGCGCAATGCCGCCGCCAGGTGCTGCTCGGCTATTTCGGCGAAGAGGCTCAAGCCTGCGGCAATTGCGACAACTGCCTCGATCAGGCGCCGCGCGCCGATGGCAGTGACGAGGCGCGGAAAATTCTCGCGGCGGTCGCGCAGAGCGGCGAGCGCTTCGGCGCGGCCCATGTCATCGACATCCTGCTTGGCCATGAGACCGAGAAGGTGCTGGCGCGAGGCCATCAGGCGCTGAGCAGTTTTGGCGCCGGCGCCGCGCACAGGAAGACCGTGTGGCTGTCGCTGATCCGGCAACTTGTCGCCGGCGGGTTCCTGATGCCGGATCCCGAGGGCCATGGCGGTCTCGCCATCTCCGAAAGCGGCCGCGCGCTCGACCGCGGCGAGATTGAATTCCGGTATCGCGTCGAGACGCGGGACCCTCTCGTGCGCGGCAGGAAGCGTTCCGGGGAAGGCTCTCCCGCCGATGCCGAGGGCGTGGATGCCTCGCTGCTGGCGGCGCTGAAGGCGCTGCGGCTGCGGCTCGCCAAGGAGCGTCAGGTGCCGGCCTATGTGGTGTTTTCCGACCGCACGCTGATCGACATGGCCGCCCGCCGCCCGCGCGACCTCGACGCCTTCACCGAGGTGAATGGCGTGGGCGGGGCGAAACTCAAGGAGTTCGGGGCGGTTTTTCTGGCCGCGATTGCGGGGCATCGGCCCGACGGGGCAGGCTGAGGATCAGGCTTGGCGATGGGACTGCCTTCAGCTGCTGTTAGGCTACCCCGCCTCCGCCGAAACGACGGCCACCGCCATACTTCCGACGGTGTACCGATTGTTTGCGGATCGAACTTACCCACCCGCTCTCTTCTCCCAGACGACGACATGCGTCTTCGGCAGACGGGATCTGAGGCGTTTCTATGGGATTGTCATTTGAGGATGATGTAGAGCGGGATGAGGATTGCCAAGGCGGCGACGCCAATAGGTTAGTGATCATGCGCCGCCGCAGCGACGTGTCGGAATCTACGCAAAACCCGCCCCTCATTATTGCGCCAACTCAGCATCGCGTAATCAAGGCGCGAGCGCAGGTATCGGCTAAATTAGATGCTCAGGTTAGTCCGGCAGAGGATTATGAAGGCGCGAACGGCTACGTGGCCTCGTCCACCAGAGCAGCGCCGGCCCGATAGCGATGCAGCGGCTCGGCGTCCTTGCAAGAGTTGCCTGATGGCGCCGAGCCTAACCGGCGAGAGACTGGTAGGGGGCACGGCATCCCGCTGGCCAGGATGATCATGCGCCTTCCTCCAATAGAAGCGAAGTTATCCGAATGAATGAAATAGGAGGTATCCTTAGCGCGACCACGTCAGCGCCTCGCCAGTATGATCAACGCGGCTGAAACGATCGCCATCACGATCATGAACAGCGCACCGACCTCAGCCAATTTATACATCAGGGGGTCAGTGGGGAGCGGGTCGTTCGCCATGCGAGCGATCAACCGTCGGGCACGTTCGTCCTCTTGGCGAGTTTCAGATTTCGCCTTGCACGCATCAAGCAACTCATGGGCGTAGAGTTGTCTGGAGTCTTCCGAAGCGACCTGCGAATTGGTGTCCAACCAAACTTTGAACAAGTCGGGCTTGATGCGCATGGTAGCGTAGCTTAGCCCCTCCAAGCTCTCCATATGCGTCGCATCGAAATTCGCGTGCCACTCTTCCCAAGTCGGGGGCATATCATCGGCACCAGGAAGTTGCCGGATAAGTGGGTAATCTTCCGCGGTGTAGACCGGCAATACCCGCACCACTTTCTAACCCGCCAAGGCGCGCACGATGGCGAAGCCCACGCCGATCGCAAGGCCCGTGGCGAGGCTTTCGGCAATGCGGATGACAAAGGCGCCGTAGCGCTCGCGCAAACACGCTGGCGGGGCTCTCAGGACAGCAGGAATGTCGAAACTGCGTTCCATGCCGAGCAACATAGATCGAAACCGGGAATCTGTGAATCCCCTCGATATGGCGTCATCGAACCCGGACGGGGCGGTCAAGACGGTTTTAGCAGTGATCTCGCGGACCACAACTGGTTAATCAAAATCCGGTTAAGCGAAGTAATATCATTATGCTAGCGAAACGAATTAGCCCGGCGGCCTCGGCTTCCGGACTTTTTGTGGGCATGCGACGGTTGTTATTGATGTTGTGGCGGAGAGGGAGTCCGCCATACTAATGTCCTCCGATGTTCCTCAACGTTCTCAGAAGCCCAAGATTCGAAACGCTTTTCGGCGGCATGTGTCTTCCACCGTCCGCCGATGTTCCCTATTATCCGCAATATAAAGTGGGGAAGAAAGTGGGGACAATGGCTCGTTCGCTTCAAAAACTGACGGACGTGAAAGTTAAGTCAGATAAGTGGAACCCCGGCCGTCATAGCGACGGCGGCGGCCTATATCTCAACGTGTCTGACGTCGGCACCAAGTCGTGGCTCTTCATGTGGACGCCAGCCGGCGGCAAGCGGCGGGAAATGGGCCTGGGCGCCTACCCGGCGGTGTCACTGGCGAAAGCGAGAGCGAAAGCCGGTGAATGTCGCGTAGCTGTTGCGGAGGGCCGGGACCCTATCGCCGAACGGGCCAAAGAAGCCGAGCCGACCTTCGGGGACTGCGCGGATAAATTCTTAGCGTCGATGGAGGCCTCTTGGCGGAACGAGAAGCATCGCGCGCAGTGGAAGATGACACTTGAGGAGTATTGCAAGCCTATCCGCTCCAAGAGGGTTTCGACAATTGGCACCGAGGAGGTCTTGCAGGTGCTGAAGCCGATCTGGACGACTAAACCGGAGACAGCTTCTCGGCTGCGAGGGCGCATTGAGCGTGTCTTGGATTTCGCAAAGACCAAAGGCTGGAGGGCAGGGGAAAATCCCGCCCTGTGGCGCGGTCATCTAAAGAATGTACTGCCGGCAAGGAGGAAGCTGACCCGAGGTCATCATGCTGCGATGTCTTTCCATGAGGTTCCAGCGTTCGTCGTGCGACTGAGGTCCGCTGAAGCAATGGCAGCGCGAGCTTTGGAGTTCCTTATCCTGACTGCCACCAGATCGGGGGAGGTCTACGGCGCAAAATGGGCCGAGATTGATCTGATCGCAGGTCTTTGGACGGTCCCCGCTGAGCGAATGAAGGCTGCCAAGGAACACCGAGTGCCATTGTCGGATCGTGCGTTGAGCCTCGTGAAGAGTCTTTATGACCTGAGAGTGTCCGACTACGTCTTCCCTGGGCAGAAAAAAGATCACCCACTATCGACATCAGCGATGGAAATGCTGCTGCGGCGATTGGACGTGGACGTGACAGTTCATGGCTTCCGTTCTTCATTCAGAGACTGGGCGGGTGACAAGACGCACTTCCCCCGTGAGGTGGCGGAGGCGGCTCTGGCGCACGAGGTTGGCAACGCTGTGGAGCGGGCTTATCGCCGGGCCGACGCCATCGAGAAGCGTCGAAAGCTGATGCAGGCTTGGTCCGATTATCTTGCGGCCACCAAGTCAGGCAACGTCGCAAAGCTCGATGGATCACGACGGGCTTGAGCGCCGATGGCAATGCTGTGCCGCAGATGAGACTTCCGAGTACAAATCTTGAAGCTTGGGTTATCGTTTCAGATAGACGGCTTGTTGGGGCGGTGTCATGTGAAACGGAAGCTTAATGACCGACGATTCACCATTGTTCCGATGGAGAATCATTCATGGCCGAAACATCAATTGAATGGACCGATGCGACGTGGAATCCCGTGGCGGGTTGCACAATCCTCACCGCCGGCTGCACGAATTGCTATGCAATGCGAATGGCTGCCCGCCTTGAAGCGATGGGCATGGAAAAATACCGTGGCCTCACACGGAAGACCGCCGGCCGCGCGAAATGGACCGGCAAGGTCGTTGCCGATCCGCAGGCGCTTTTGATCCCCGCAACGTGGTCGAAACCGCGTCGCGTGTTCGTGAATTCGATGTCCGACCTTTTCCATGTCGATGTTCGCACTGACTTTATCCGCAAAGTTTGGACGGTCATGGAAGAGACGCCGCGCCACACCTATCAAATTTTGACCAAGCGTCCCAAAGTCATGGCCGAAGTCCTGACTCAAGGCGGCTTTCCGGTATTGTCGAATGTCTGGCTGGGAACGAGCGTAGAAGACAGTCGAGTTCTTGACCGGCTGGACGACCTTCGCAGGGTGCCAGCCGCCATCCGCTTCGTTTCGCTGGAGCCTCTGATCGGCTCCGTGGAAGGTGCCGATTTGTCAGATATTCACTGGGCAATCGTCGGAGGCGAAAGCGGACCGGGCGCGCGCGATATGGACCCGCGCTGGGTCGACGAGATTGAGGTTATGTGCCGCCGCGCCGGAACGGCGTTCTTTTTCAAACAGTGGGGCGGCAGAAACAAGAAGCTCACCGGGCGTAAGCTCAATGGTCGGACCTACGACGAGATGCCTGCGTCGTTGCATTTCTAGATAAATGACTGCTGTTTAGGCTGCGATGCGACTTTCCAAAACTGTTGAGGGAGGTTGTGTTTGGCTGCCATGAGAAGCCAGTACAGGGGCTGATTGTTCTTGCCCACGATCAGGCGCATTTCGGTGGACGGCCACACGCCCAGGGCAATGATCAGGCCTTGCCAGTATTCAAAGACTTCACCGCGAATGCGCTTCTGAGATTGGTTTAGCTGGACCGCATCTCGCCAGCCTGGGGCAAACACGTCGAAGGCCCGCTGCTGGCCTGTCAAATTGAAACCCAGGTTCCTCTGGAGATCCATCTTGCTGACGTGCACCAACATGTCGATGCGCTTCAGTTCAGAAAGGGCTGCGACGATTCTGAAATCGAGTGCTTCTAAGTTGTAGGGATCGATGAAAGCGAAATGCAACCCAAGCGGATGGAGCTTTCCTATAAGGCTTTCAGTAGCGTCCACGGCCGGTCCGACGAACGTTTCTACGGGGGCACCTAACCGTATAAGACGCTCCTCTGCTGCCTCTACCCGAATTGGATCGAGATCCCCGATGTAGACTTTGGTAAAAGGCGACCCACTGGCAACACTCTGCTTCCACGCCGCAACGGCTCCTCCGTCTATGAATTCCCCGGTTACACGGACCCGCGATCGGCCGGGGCCACAAAATGGATCTATGAAAGTAGCTCCGGCCTTGCCAGGCCCTGTCCAACGGGCACGAACATTTCGCGAAATGTCTATATAGCGGCAGAGATAGTCATGCTTCTGCTTTGCCCACGAGCCAACATCCTCAGCGGCTAGGCCGTCGTCCCCCTCAACTAGTTTGCCGATGATACCCTCCGAAGATTGGCTGCGGACTGCGTGCGTCGCTGAGAGATATGCAGGCGTTTTATATTCGCAACTTTGGAACTGATCATAAAATTGGTTCCAATGTGCTAAATGGATTCGAGAAATTCGATACGAGCAGCACCGCGTGGGAGAGAACGTGTTTTCGTACTGGGCTTACATCCTCATCGGCAACAACGACTCTGGAAAGACTAGCTTCCAGAAGTACCTCGTGTCCGAACTCAGCAATCGACAATACCGACGGCTTCCCCGAAACCTTCTGACCGATATAAGCCATCCTCGAATGCCTCGTGGAGTCGCTACACTTTCGACCATGAATCGCAGTTATCAGGGGAAGATTGCAGAGTATGGCGACGTGACGAGTTTCTTTGAAAACTACTTCCAGGAAGGCGACGTTTCCATTCTGTCGTCTCACGCACATGAGCCGGCTGCGACCCATTTGCGTGACATGATTCGGGAGTTAAGGCTACGCGCTTACAACGTCGCTGCTGTCTTTTTCAGCAACGCGTATACCAATGAAGCCGCAGAAATCTCACTTCTAGATTGGGATGAGCGGCTATGGATAGAGAATCCAGTCCGAGTGTCGGATAAGGCCATTCACGCCCAGATCGCGCGACAAGCGAACGAGTTTGCGAACCTATTGATTGCGAGAGCCATGCTTCAATAGTCTCTCGCGCAGCATCGCCGCTCTGGCGACGTTTATCGCCTCTCGACAGCACGCAAGAACAGGTCAAAGGTCTCATCGGTGATAATGAGCCGGGGTTCACTGGCCTTATCCTCGCTTTGGACCCCGTTGAAGAAATCAGGACGTAGTTTCCAGAGATCGGAGCAAGAGCGGCCACGGTCGTGCTTTGCGCAATTGCATGCCAACTGCAGCTGGCTTAGCGTCGAGCTTTGAAGGTTGAGCCCTTTGGCTGCCATCCAAGCCATCGCCTTTTGATGATCATAATGTCCAACACTCATTCGTTGATTGCAGTGTCTTTCCCAGAGATGAAAGAGAGCAATCACAAATGCCTTCCTCACAAACGGCAAAACGTTCTGGGCTTTCGCTACCTGCTCTGCGACCCTGTCGTAAACGTCGTCCAGATAGTCACCTTCCTCATCAGTTTCTGGTTCTGGAAGCGGATCGTTCGGCCCTAGTCGCAATGCGCGACGGATTGATTCCTCCGAGGTTTTTTTCTCGTTTTTGAGCGAATTCGTCGCAGCCGAATATGCGTGTCGAACTTCATCGACCTCCATATCTAGGATAGCCAAACTGATGACGTCGCTAAAGTGTGGAGGGAGCTTTGCCATGACAACTTTCGTGCGGTTTATCGAATGCAGACCGTAAGGTACACAAACGTCTTTTTCGGCACAGCTCCCGTTGATTTATGCGTAAGGTTACCTCGGTCGGCCTGAACTACGGGAGACGACTGCCTAAAAAGGCATTGGCAAGCCACGAGAATTAATCCTCGAACCCAGTCGATTCAGATTTAAACTTGAGCTGCCGGGCGTTGTCGCGGACGACGCTAACTTCGCCGTCGGCAAAGCCGTCGCTGGCTTCGGCTTCGATCTCCAGTGTCAGTTTTACCTTCGCACCCCGGGTTCGCTGAAGCTCCATCACCACGGCGTTGAGGATCGCGTCGAACGATTTGACAGGACGAACCATGTCAAGCTCGACAGAGCCATAGAAACGTCGAGGTTTGCCCGGCGCAGAGGATGGCGTCACGCCGAGGTGGGAGGTGCCCGGCTGAGGCGTTGAACCAGGGAATGACCCCGGCTTTGGCTGGGCCGCCGCCGCGCCTTCGTCCTTTAGTTGCTTCTGTGCCTCGGCTTCACGGACGATCATCGCCATAGGGGGGAGGAATTCGGGAGGGTTTCTTGCCCAGATGAGCTTATGGTACTTTCCTGTCGCCTCGTCGAAGCCATCGGCGTAACCGAACTGGGGATCGAATTTCGCAACAGCATCGCGAATCGAGCCCTCCAGTACGACTCCATCGCGCACCTTTGGCAGATAGACATAAGCCGCAAACCAATCAGCGATCTCGGCGATCGATAGGTGCGGGCGATCTTCTGGCCAGATCGGCCTCAGCGCAAGCCAGAGGCGCTCAGTGCCGAGCTTCTCAAGGACAATGCCATCGGCCTTTGCCTTGTCGTAGACGACATGTGGGATCGCGGCCCTGTCGCGAGACGAGATTAGGTTGTGTTCGAGATCGAAAGGTCTTCCCGCTGTTTCGCTTTTCACCGGATAGAGAATATGGCTCCAGGCCGTGCGGATTGCTTTCAACGCCGACTCGCGGTTCGTCTTAGCTTTGTCCTTCGCGTCGGCGGCTTGCGCCTGCGTCATTTGCTGCTGAAGGCGTTCGTCCCTATCGATGGATGTCCAGGCAATCGCCTTGCGCATCACTTCGCGTGCGGTGTCTAGGTTCACCTCATCAGGAGCGACGAAGATGAGCGTGTTCCGCAGGCGCCGCTGGGATGCGCGGCACCGCATTAGCGCATCGACCACGGCGCCTGTCGCCGGCGACTTTACGGCACCTCTCCCGGCATGGGCCATGGCCGGGCTCAGGATTACCAGCGAAAGCGACTGCGCCTCATCAATCGCCACAGGATCGTCCGGCGATGCAAAGACGCGATGGAAGCCAGCCTTGCTGCTAGCGTCTTCGCGCAGCACGTCAGTGATTGCAGCGTCGACTTCGTGATCCGGCAGCGCTTTTGCACGGTCATCGGCCAGCCGGTTCAGTGTGGGCTGTGTCGAAAACCAATATCGGCCGGCCTCTTCATAGAGGTAGGTAGCCCTTTCCGTCAGTTCGCGAAGTGCTTCACCGAAGATCGCCAACTGATCGCCGGGTTCAGCACAGGCGAGACGCAAACCCTGGCCGGTGAGACCGGCATTTGGTTGGCCAACCAATGGGGCCGAGCAAATGAACACAGACCGCGCGGCGCGGGTAGCCGCGCGCAGCTGAGAGATCCGTCGCGATGGATTTGCTTCCATCCGGTTCGGCAGAGAGCCGTCTCCATCGACTTCCTTATCGACGACTGAGCCGAACGCTGGATCGAGCGGATACAGGACGCTCACCCGCACGCGCTCGTGCGCAACCGGCACCCGCGCCGGCGTGATTAGCGGATCACGCATCTGGCCGTGCCAGAGGACACCGATGACGTTCGCCATGAAGCGCAATACGCCGCGTGTACGCTGGAACTTTTCGAGGCTAGCCCAATCCTTCGATAAGCGATCGAAGAGCTCCGGATGGATCGGATAGGAGAGGCGTAGCAATTCGAGATAGCGCGGTTCCTTGGCCTCCGGTGGGAACTCGGCAGGGTTCTTTTTGTAAAGATCATGGAAAGCTTTAACGGTTTCGTCGCGTGCCTTCTCGCCTTCCGAATCAAGAGGCTGGAACAGACGTCGCCGGATGATCTCATATGTTTCGTCCCCGGATGCTGGAAGCCAAGCCGATTGCACGCGGCCGAAGATTTTTTCAAGCCGAAGCAGCGCCGCCTCGCCGCGCGGCCCGCCGGCTTCCGCATGGCTTTCAGGCAGTGAACCGACAATCAAGATGCCTGGCACCATCTTTGCCGCTTCGGTGAGCGACTGGATGAAGGACAGGAAAGCCTCGAAGCGATCGTCGTCAAGTTGGCGAGCGAACATGGTCAGTTCGTCGAGGAGAATCACACTCGGCCCGGCGAGCTTGAACACTTCGACCATCAGCTCCGAGCCGGGGCTTGTTCGTGCGGCTTCGGCCTCGGCGACAAGCTGAAGACCAGCATCGCCAGCAATTCGCCACGCGATATAACCCCAGAGCGTTTTGACGCGTGGACCATCCTTGAGGTTCAGCGAAACGTCAGCGCCCTTGGAAGAGCCAACAAACACCGCAATCTTCGGCTTCGCCAGCGACTTCACGCCCGCCCGATCAAGAACCTCCGCCAGGCCGGGGAGTCCGCGCGGATCGCCGCCGTCCCCGAGATGTCTTACGAGATGGAATATCGCCAACATTGTGTGCGTCTTGCCGCCGCCGAAGGCGGTTTGCAGGCCAATCACCGGATCGCCACCGCTGCCTCCAAGCCTTTGCGCCGCCGTAGTCAGGACACGCCTCAAGCCTTCAGTGAGAAAGGTTATGCCGTAGAATGCGCTCGGCGTTGCATAGCCCTCGCCGGCATAACCGGCGTCGACGGCGAACAGATCTGCGGCGAATTCAGCTTCCTTGAAACGGTTTGCGATAACATCGGGGTGCGGTAGCGCGACTTCGATCCAGGGTTTCAAGGCTTTGCCGGGTTGAGGATCCTCATCAACGTTTCGCGACAGTGTTAATGTCGACTGGGACGGCGTCAGCGCAGGTGCAGTTTCTTCGTCAGGCGCGCGTGTCAGCCCCGACTGGCGCTGAACGTCATATAACTTCCTTAACTCTGCGACTTCCCCTTCTGGAGCTTTCACCAATTTCGAAAGCTGGTGCATAGCGTCGAGGTACCGAAGCGCCTCGTCGTCCTGCAAGCCGAGAGCGAGATGCGAGATGGCATTTCGGGCTTCAAGCGCCATAGAGACGAAATTGCGCGCCTTGTGCTTGTCGGCACGGGCGAAAGCATCATCGAACACCTCACGCCAGCGATCGATCATTGTCTTCACGAGGCCATAGGTGTCGAGTGGTGCATTCGGTGCTCCACCGGAGGCTCGGCTGGCATACTGCAGCCAAGTTGCACCATGGACCGCCTTCATTCGCGCTTCGACGAATGGCGTGAGGCCCTTGTGCAGATGGAAGAGTCCGCCTTGAACACGTTCTAATGTCTCTTTTTCCGCGCTCATGCCGTAAACCACTTCGTCTTGTCGCAGCCGCAGAGAAAGTCCACAACAATTCCGTTCGCGCCGAGCGCGGCCGCATGATCGGACCAATCGCTGTCTGTTGCGTTTGTAACCGCGACTTTCGTCTTAGCGGATAGGGCTGCAAATTTCCGGTCTGATTGATCGAAAGTCGCTAATTCGACGGCAGTCGGAAAGTCAGAGAAAGCGCCCCCCGCCGTTTTGTCTAACTGGACGCGCTTTACGCGATCGGGATTATGTTGCTGTTGCAGGACATATATCAAGAATTGAGCGCCTAACTCATAAGGTCGGCGCATTTTCAAGGCGCCAGCATATTCAGCTCTTATCTCGTCACCGGCGTCGATCAGTATGACATGATTATTCCGGGCCGCAGCTAGGAAAACGACGCAAGCATCGACGCAGGATGTAATCACATTGCTATTCTGGCGGTTGGCAATCACCGCTACATTGGTGTCGATTATGACCTCAGGCATCAGAGACTTTCTCTGTTCGTCTCTGAATGCGTTTCAATTCTGCTGCCGCGACTTCGTTAAAGGCATCCCCCATGAACTTATCTGGCCAATTTCGTATGTTTCCCAATAGGTCGACATCCAAAGGCACGAGAGAGGAAGCTCCCGTTTTCCCCTCCGCAAAGTACAATTTCACTCTATCCGAGGAAATTACGGCTTCGGCTATTCGGCGCTGCAACCTCAGTAGCAGGTGTTCGGAATGGCTTTCTAGGATGACTTGAACGCGCCGATGGCTCGCGGCTTGGATTATGACGTCAGCTAATCCGGCCTGCGCTAACGGATGCAAATGTATTTCTGGCTGCTCCAGCATCACAGTTGACCCCTCCGGGACGTACTGAAGCAACGTGATGACCGGAAGCACCTGGGAAACACCAGTTCCGACATCGGTCAAAGGCACGGACGGCCCGCCGTTGTGCACACGTACCCTTGCCATCCAACGATTTGACCCTGGTGCGACCTCGTCGATTGAAAAGCTGTCAATTAGACCCAGATGCTTCAGCCAGTGAGCGACTACCTCCTGCAGCGGTCGGCGTTTCTTTTTAGGCCCGAGACTTCGCATTTCTTCAACAGCAGTGGCAGCTACAAGCGCCTCAATCGTGCGTTCGCCAACTGTCCCGACGTCAACTGGCCGTGTCCCGGTCCATACATAGTCGCGCGAGGGACGTACTCGCAGTGGTCCGAGATAATAGAGATGGTCGAACTCCTCTTCGTAGGCTGTCTCAAGGTCCGCAAGGAACTGCGCATTCTGGAAATAGGTACGAGCCTGATCGGGAAACGCATAGGACCTGACCGGGCCTGGCAAGGTCCAGGCTCGACCCTGGTTGCGCACGAATTTGAAATTGCCCCCCGCCGAAATGAGCTCGTATTCTGAAGAACTGTCGCCCTTGGTTGCGAGGCGAAAGCTAATGCCGCTCAGCGAATACTCAAGAAAGATGGTGCGCATTGAGAACGTGTGCGTCCTCGACAATCGCTCAGCCGCGACCTCAGAACTGATGCTAAAAACCTTGCTGCTCGCTGCTATTGCCGCCTTCGATTCCGCTGCATCTTGGAGCGTAATGTTATTCTGGCGAGTGAATCGAATATCCCACTGCAAGCGCTTGCTGATGTCACCGTCATTGATGACGTCGGAAAATTGCCCGAGCTCGGCATAAGGGCCATTGAGCTGTAACACCGTGGCTCTGTCTCGTTCTTCACGGGTCTGCTTCAACATTAGTAGAAATTGGACGAGGCTCGACTTGCCCGATGAGTTGGTTCCAAACAGCCCAGTGATGCCAGCGAAGTCGATTTTGGCCTCGCGCCAAGCCTTGAAGTTCCGAAGATCCAAAGCACTAAGCACGTTCTAAATCCTCACAGAAGATCGAGCTGCGTTTTGCGACCTGGACCCGTGCCGTTGGCAACGCTTAGGGCGAGGTCCTCAAGTTTCGGCCATTCCTGAGCGAGCTCGTTGTAAACGAGCGCCTCCGCCGCCCAACCCTTCTGAGTTGCAATCTCGAAGAGACGATAAGCAAGCGTTCTGGCATCCGAGCTTTTTGTTCCCATCTGGGCTATTAGCCTTGCAGCAGATTCGCTACCGCCATCGGGAGCGCTTAAAACGCGGGCTGTGTGCTGCACGCATTCCCAAACGGTGAGCGTTGTGTCGTCTAGAGGGCTCCAACTAGGCGGAAGTTCTCCTCTTGGCATAAGTGCAGCTCTGCCGCGCAGATCCTGAAATACTCCAGAATTGAAAAGTGCGCCCAATGGGACGTTTTTGGCGTTTGCAACAGTGATCAGATCGCCAGACGGCTTTGCGTCAAAACCGAAGGATGCGAACCAGGCGAGTGCAACTTGGGTTGAGGCGTCGAATGCAGCATCGAGTTCCTGGTCGATTTCTTCCCACACCCTATTAATGAGAGAGAGGGCCGTCTTCACGGTCATCGGGCTGTCGTCGTCTTCTAGGACTTTGGCGTAGCGGGAAAACACGCCCATCCCCGGACCGATTACCGACTGCTGCATATCAACAGGGCCAACACCCGCTTTGCGGATGTCTTCGATAGCGTCGGGCATTTCTCGCTTGAGGGCTCTAACGAAATCCGCTCGAGCGATAACGTCAGCATTGCTTTGCCTTTTGCGACACACCAGAACGATCGACGACGCAAGCGCGTTAGTTCCACTTCCAATCATTCGACTCGCCAGCTCAGTCCGAAGGGGCCACGTTCCGTCTATCGTTAAGCCGGAGTCGACTGTGGCTTGTAGGAAGGAAGCCCATCCCGCTGACGTAACGCCCTCAACCGACGCCTCTGCTTGCTTGAACGCGTAATAGATCGCTAAAGGATCATTGTCGGTCGATGCCTTGCGCATAGCCGTGAGCGCCTCTGCCATACCTTCCATAAAGAACTTTTCAGCTTCTGCTTTGCCCCCGTGCCGATAGGGAGTAGCTACAAGCTCCTCGTCCTTCGGCGTTGTAAGCCTTCTAAACAAATCTGGCCAAACATTGATTAGCGAGCGTCGCATCCAAACGTAAAAGTAGTCCGATAAATCTGCGTAGCCAATGTTATCGTAATATGGAGGATCCGTCGAAATAACTATAGGTTTGACAGGATATCCGTTTTTCGCTGCGTCTAGATTCTCTACACGGCCAACGCCTGCAGCGGGGATACGTCCAAAATCAAATGGCTTTAAAACCCAGCCAATTGCGTCGCTGAAGTTAGCTGCCGACTCGCTGAAAACATTACCCTCAGCGTAGTCCCACATCATAGGGATTGCTTGCCTGGAAAAAGTACCTCGGATCGCAGCGCTTCTACCTGGCGAACCAGTACTAGATTTACCTTCGGCACCCGTATCCCACGAGCATACGGTAGAGGCCCGATCTGCTAACCGATCAACCCCAAACGCCAAATAAGTCGCCACGGCATCGGCATATGCGACATACCCACTTCCTCCACCATGAAGTGGCAATCCCTTTCCAGAGATGCCAGTTGCAATGGCGTGGGAAACAATCAATTCTCGAACTTCGCTGACAAGATCGGAAAAAGTTGTCAGAGCTGTTAGCTGCCGAGACGTAAAAAGATCAACATACCTCAAAAAACCGTATCCCGGGGGCGAAAACCAGCGTGGATTCTTGGGCATTTCCACTTCAATGCCTGAAGTGTCGCCTGGTGTAGCTGAAAGTGCGATTGCGCTTTGTTCAGGCGTTGGAGATAGGTAAACACGCCCACGGTCGCTCTCTGCAACAATCGCCATTAGACGGACGCCAAGTTCTTTGGCCAGACCTCGCTCTCGGACATATTCCGGCGAGATCGCTGCTCCCGTAATTAGGCAATAAAAATGCGTGCCTCGACCGGTCTTCGTGCCCTGTTTGAGTTTCTCCTCTTCCGCTTTCGAAGGGTTACCAGTCTGAATTTCAAATCGGTAGCCCTCGGGTGCGGCAGGATCAATAATCGGCTGTACCCATGTCTTCTGACCAGCCTTACTTGAAAGCATAAACGAGGAAGCGAGTGGCACCATCGCACCTTTGGCTGCAGGATCGGGAGATCGCACTGTTCGAGCCCAGAGCCACGCGATGACTGTTGCTTCCGATTTGTCCGGCAACTTGGCTTTCGGATAGAGATGACCGATCCGTCTCTCAGCTTCGTCGCGCATCCACTGACCGTAGTAGCGAATATCCTCAGCCAGGCCCTGGGCAGCCTTGCCATTCCACTTGCCGCCGCGCTCAAGTTCGGACCGAGAGTTGGGGTTCACGGGGGGTAAACCCGCAAACTTCGGAGGAATCTCCACCAACGCTTTGCCGATTAGCACCGCAACTGGATTCAGGTCAGATCCGTAGGCGCGCAAACCCAGTCTCTGGGCTTCGAGCGGGATAGATCCGCCGCCGGAGAAAGGATCGTAAATCGGCGGAGCCTTGGCTTGAAGGTAGTCGAGGATCGCTTTGCCGTTCCCCTTTGCAGGCGGCTCTTCGCCGATTCCCCAAGCGACCGATCGCGCAATTTCCCAGCGGGCGGCGTTCAGAATCGTTTCGTTGTTCGAGGCTTCCCAAGGCACCATATCCTCGATGACGCGATGAAGGCGCCGGCGTTCGATGTCTTGGGCTTCTTCGGTCGGGTAACGTTCGGGCCAGCCGGAGGGATCGTCTACCAGCTGCGCGAACAAGACGGCCCGGCACGCTGCCAAAGGTCTTCGCGCCCACCAGAGATGCAGCGTCGAAGGGTGCCCGTGCCGGATCGACTTTTCCCGGGCGGAGGCAACATTGATCGCTTCGAGCGGGATCGATACCTCTATGAGTTTCTTGCGCGGGACAGCTATCGTCATGCCAAACCTTATTTTTTCCCTACATGGGCCGGCACGACACGGAAGGCCTCCGAGGGAATCAGCGCCTCAAGCCGGCCCGGAACCTAGCGATAGCAGATCACGCACGTCGAACACTACCGCCGTTTCCGCAAAACCCAATTCCCTGTTGAAGAAACGGCGCACATAGACGGGCTCACGCACGAAACCGGCGTCGATTTGAACGATCGCAAGAATAAAGGCTTCGGCCGCATTCAGGGAGGCCAGGATCTCATTCTTGGTTAGGATGATGTCGCGCCCGTCTGCCTGCCGACCCTTGACCTCAATGAAGCGCAAATGGCCGGCCTTGAGATCGCGGCTTTCGATATCCCAGCCCTTCTTCTCGGCCGAGACATCCCGAGGCTCATGGCCGAGCGCGCGTTCGGCCGCAAACACGGCTTCCATAGCAAGGCATTCGGTTTCGGCGCGCAGGATAGGGTCTTCTTCGAATACGTTTGGCCTGGGGGCAGGGATAGCTGTAGTCCTCGCCTTTAAGAGCCCGCCCGGGATCACGAGGGCGGCGCCCTTCAGCACCGGCGGCAACGCGGAAATCTGCCGCTCGCGGTCCAGCTCCGATTGGCGCCGATGAAGCCGCTCCACTAGACGCGCGGCTGTTGCTTCCGCGTTCTGGGCGTTGATACGTTGTTCCTTGCCTGCGCGCTCTTCTTCGCGAAGTCGGGCGGCGCGAGCGTCCCAATAGTTAATCTCGCGATTGAGGCGCGCGCGCACCTCGCGCTCGACCTTATCGACCTCGGCGATTCGGCGTTCCCGTACCTCGTTAAGATGATTAGGAACCAAAGACCGCACGGCATAACTGAGCGCTTGCACCTCAACGTTGTCCGAAAGCCAGGGCGCGATGATAGCGTCGGCAACTGCTACCCGCTCCTCGGGGGTGATCGGGCGGCAATCCAGATAAGGTGCGGGTCCACCTTCGGTCGCCGAACCGTCTTCCTTCAGGAATAGGAACTGAAGCCGCTGGGAAATAGCGCGCGGTTCACCTGATCGACCGACCCGCGCATCGCAGATCGCGTGTTCGAGATAAACGAGGAGCTTCGGGTCGACGCCTTCATCTGCATCGTCCACAAGCACGCCGCCTTGGCTGAGGAGCGGATGAAAACGTTCGAGGATGACGTCGACCAAAGATTCGAGCAGCGGATGCCCTGGGGCCACAAGTTCGGCCTGCGGTTGGCCGACGATCAAAGATTTTTCAAAGGTGATCCGCGCATAGCGATCAAGCACCGGATCGGAACGCCCGATCAGCCTGTCACGTTCTTTCAGGATCGACGGAACCCGTAGGATTTCGAATCGGCCTTTTTCGCGTTCGGCAATCCTCCCGCCTAGCATTGTGAAGGCTTCATAGAAGAACGAGCCGATGAAATGCGGTTGCAGGCGACGAGCTGCCGCGCGCTCCATCTGCTCGCGAATTTCGGCGACCGAACTCGGGCTCATGCCTTCGGAGGTTAGCTTGCGTTCGGCGACCAACTGTTCGATGGCATAGACATCGACCGCGCCATCGACCTTTCGGAAAAGCTCGGCCTTCTTTTCTGGCTGGTCACCATAGCGAATTGCATCGACAAGGAGGTCGCGCAGCGCATGGCCTTCGAACAATTCGCCGAGCACGTCATAGACTTTACCGCCAAGTGCGGCACGGGCCTCTTCCAGCTTCTCAAGCAGGCGGCGATAGACTTCGCCTTCGCGCGTATTCGCAGCACAGAGGTTCCAAAGGTGGCAAACCTCTGTCTGCCCGATGCGATGGATGCGGCCGAAACGTTGTTCGAGGCGGTTCGGGTTCCAGGGCAGATCGTAGTTGACCATCAGATGCGCACCGCGCTGAAGGTTCACGCCCTCACCTGCAGCGTCGTTCGCGATCATCACACGCACTTGCGGGTCGGAATTAAAGGCGGCGATAGCGCCGCGCCGTGCTTCGCGCGCGATCCCGCCGTGGATCACGACCACAGCGGAAGGATCGCCCACAAGTGCTGCGATTTTCTGTTGCAGATATTCGAGTGTGTCCTTCGGCTCGGTGAAGATCAGCACCTTGCGGCGCAGGCCGGTTGTGGCGTCGAGCATCAGCGGCTCATCGAGAATGGATTCCAGCTCGCGCCATTTGGCGTCCTGGCCGGAGAGCTTGAGCCGTAGCGCTCGCTCTTCGAGATCCTTCAGAATGAAGATTTCAGCCTCAAGCTCAGCAAGCGTGGCAGCGGCTGTTGCTTGGTCGACGATCTGTTCTTCTGCGGCTTCAGCCTCCGCGCCCGGCACCTCATCGATGTCGTCAGGATCATAGCTCGGCAGAACAGGCGTATGGGTCAGTGGCGCCGAACCGGTCTGGCGCATCAGCCTTTCTTCATGCAGGCGGTCTTCCAGGCGCTTGCGACGCCGTTCCAGCGAGCGATGGATCGCGGCCGGCGAAGAGGCAAGGCGGCGCTGAAGGATCTGCAACGCGAAGCCAACGTTCGACCGACGTTTATCGTCGCCAGTCCGATCCGCGCGGTTCATTTCCTCGCGCACATAGGTCGTCACAGCCTGATAAAGATCGGCCTCGACCGGCGACAAAGCGAAGCTGGCTGTATAGGCCCGACGCTCGGGAAATAGCGGTGTCCCATCGAAGCGGTAGAGTTCTTCTTTCGTCAACCGACGCATCATGTCCGATACATCGGCCTTGTGAACACCTTCGCGGAACCGACCCTCGAACCGGTCTGCGTCAAGCAATCCCATGAACAGCTGGAAGTCGGCTTCCTTGCCGTTGTGCGGAGTCGCGGACATCAGAAGGAAATTCCGGGTGCGCGTGCCCAGCAGTTTGCCGAGCTTGTGGCGCCGGGTTTCCTTCACCTCGCCGCCGAAATAGGACGCGGCCATGCGATGTGCCTCGTCGCAGATGATCAAATCCCAATCGCCTGCGGCGTCGAGCTTAGCCTTCAGTTCTTCGGAACGTGCCGCCATATCCAGACGAACGATGAGGCGATTCTTTTCGACGAATGGATTGCCAGTGACAGACGCCTCAATCTGATCGCGGGTGAGGAGATCGAAATTGAGGCCGAACTTTTCGGCCATTTCCTCTTGCCATTGTTCGACCAGGCTTCCTGGCGCGACGATCAGGCAACGTTCAAGATCGCCTCGAATCTGGAGTTCCTTGATTAGTAGGCCTGCCATGACCGTCTTGCCTGCGCCTGGATCGTCTGCCAGCAGAAAGCGGAGCGGCTGGCGCGGCAACATCTCCCCATAAACTGCGGTAATCTGATGCGGCAGCGCTTCGATCTGTGAGGCGCTCACGGCCAGGTAGGGATCGAACAAATGGGCGAGCCGAATGCGATAAGCCTCGGACGCGAGTCGCAGGAGGCCGCCATCTGCGTCGAATGCATAGGTCCGCCCGCCACTTGCAAAGTCAAAACCAGTTTCTTCGCCCCGGTAAACAAGCCGCTCGGCGACTCTTCCGCCAACTCGGAAAACCAGATTTAGAGCATCGGCTCCAAAGCGCGAAACCGAAACGACCTCAGCAATGCCTGTGGGGTCGAGCCCCTTGATACGCGCACCTGGCTTAATGTCTTCGAACGTGCTCATGCGGCCCCTCTAACAGATTGATCGACGACTGGCGTCGAAAAGACAACCTAGGTGGCGAGGATTCTGTCTACGATGGACAGGGAATTAGCGAGCCAGGCCTGGTCAGGATTTACGCGATTGTTGCTCGGCCTAATCGTGAGGAGCCAAAAGGTCGAGGTGACTCACCCCGATTGCTTCGGCGAGTTCGAAAAGCGTTATCACGGTCGGGTTTCGTTTGCCTTGTTCGAGACCGCTTAGCGCCCGGACAAGAATTCGGGAATTCCTTCGCAGATTTTTGCTCGGCCGCGATATGGCGCACGAAGGAAAGCGGGGGCGTTGCGCCCCCGCTGTTCGTCGTCGTCTTGCTAGTACTCGATCTTGAGGTCGAGCTTGACCGCTTCGGTCTGCACCCCGGCGAGCTGCGCTACCCGATCGCGCGCCCAGGCCATCACTTCAGCGATCGTGGACAGGCTCGGCGCCGCAGCCGTCTCCCCTGCCCCCTCCTCAGGCTCCTCGTCGCCTGCTTCGGCATGCGGGTTGTCGGCGAGCAGATCGGCGATCGGGTAGATAGCGATCGGCTTATAATGGTCGATGATGCCGGTCCCGACGCTGGCGGCGATGCCGCGATCGTCATGGTCGAGCGCCACCCACATGCCGAAATTGTCCTTGATGGTCTGGCCGTCCTTGGACCGGGCGATAAAGTGGGCGGTGAAGCGCTTGCGCACGTCGTCGGCCGGAAACAAATAGACCTCGACGTTCCCCGGATCGTCCTTGGAATCGACCGTGGCCACCACGACCAGCTCAACATCGTCCAACGTCTTCCACTTTGCGCCACCCTCAAGCGGCGGAAAGGCGATGTAACGGTCGCGCGTGGTACGGATCGACGCGAGCTTGCTCTTGCCGTCTTTGGAGACGGTCCAGATGTTGGACAGACCGCGCCCCGGCACACGCGTGAGGGAGTAGCCCTGACCACCCATACCCTTCTTGGCGGCGTCCACCATCAGGCGCCAGCGTACCGATTCAGAAAGTTCGCTCAACAAATTAGTCATTTTTACGTTCTCCGTGCATTTGGCATACTCCCCATGAGCATCCTCTGTGACGGTATATACGGTATTCCAAACTAGATGTCAAACGTTTTGAATTGGTTTGTGTACTGTTTGGCCAAACGGTCTAGCTCCCGTTTGTCCAGCGACGTCTGGTGGGATCAGGAGGAGTGCCACTGACGCGATGGCGATGGCCGGGCGATCAAAAACCTTCCCCCCCCTTGCCCCAATGCATCGGCTGCACGCTGCACCTCACCAGGTCTTTATCGGTGCGGCACATCTGATCATGACGCCAGCGACTGCCGGCCGAAGAACCTGCGGGCGTTCTGTCAGCGCTGCCATATGTTGCATGACAAGCCCGAACATCTGCGCTAGCGGGATTGGACCTATAAGAAGCGCCGGGCGATCGGTGACCTCTTTATCGGTGCGGTATGAGTAATCAGAAGCGGGGCACCATGGCAAAGAAAGAAGAGCCGCCGGAATACGTGGTCTTTCCTGAGGAAGCCATCCAATACCTGCCCGAGGAATGGCAGGAACATATCCTTGCCCTAAAGGAAGAGGGACAGGGAGTTCTGGAGGCGGCCGATAAAAATCTGAAAATGTTAAACCGGCTTGTCCAGGCGTTTCCGACCATGGCTAGCCTTCGCTACATCCATCATCGGCTTTCGTCCACCAAGTTCGCCGCCACCACGGAATGGGCATTGGAGAACGACATGCTGACGTTGGCGTTCGTGACGACATACGCTCGTCTTATCGGCGGGGGCCATGGCAGTGGCGTCGCCCGCAGCGCGCTGCCTGCCGAGCTGCGCCCCGTGCATGACAAGATCATCGAGCTCCGCAACAAACGCTATGCCCACAACGCTGGTCATGACTCGATAACCGGCATCCTCGAGATCGGCTTCGAAGACGGGAAGTTCGATATCGGCGTCAAATTCAATATGGGCGTCCACGTGGGAGGCGCGCTTGAATGGAAGCCTCTTGTTGAATTCCTTGACGGCTTGATGTTCGAGCGGCTCCACGCCCAACTCGAGAAATTGAGGGAGAAAACGGGTCGCGAATGGATCTTCCCTAGCGGTCCGCCCCCAGAATGGGTCTCGTCAGCCCCAGATACCCAGGAGGAGAGCTTGAAGGAGGACAGCGCCAGGGAGGCTTGAGCCCTCCGCGACACTAGGCAGGGCGGCTCGAAAAAGCGTGGCCGACATGCAACCCCGCCCTGTCAGGAGCGCGTTAACCCGATGAAAGAGTTGCAGCGGCCATATTGACAGCCGTGTTAGAGTGATCCGGACATGAGCAAGAGCATTCTCGCCTACATCAACCCGGCTGTTCTCAGATGGGCCAGGGAACAGGCACGCCTCAGCATCGACGCTGCGGCCGAGGGTATCGGCGTGTCTGTCGACAAGCTGAGTGAGTGCGAAGCCGGTGACAACCACCTGACCTTTCCGCAATTCCTGAGGGCGGCCAACTTCTACAAGCGGGCGCCCGCCATTTTCTACCTTAACGAGCCGCCGCACGAGTTTCAGCCGATTCAGGATTTTCGGCGCCTGCCGGAAAGCCCCGAAGAGGCTTTCAAATCCGGGCTGGAATGGGCGATCCGCCAAGCCAGAGAGCGCCGTGAGCTGGCATTGGAGCTTCGCGCCGACCTGGGCGAGCCTATCCATGATTTCAGGCTGCAGGCCAGCATCAAGGACGACCCCGAAGCCGTCGGCACCGCCATCCGCAAGTATCTTGGCGTCACCCAAGCCGATCAGCAGGGCTGGCGAGCGAAAGCCTTCGATAACTGGCGCAGTGCGATCGAGGCTACGGATGTCCTGGTGTTCATGGTCCCGCGCCTCCCGCTTGTGGAAATGCGCGGCGTTGCCATTGCCGATTCCAAGCTACCGCTCATCCTCATCAACTCCAAGGACCGCACCAACGGCCGCACTTTCACCTTGCTGCACGAGTTCAGCCACCTGGTTGTGCGTGCCAGCGGTATCAGCGGGCTCGATTTCGAGGCTCCAGAGCCGGCCAGCGCCGTGGTCGAGCAGTTCTGTAATGCGGTCGCCGGCGCCGCACTTGTGCCAGCCGACTGGCTCCTCAGCGAGTACCTTGTGCGCGCCAAGGGCCAGGTGAAGACTTGGGCCGAGGACGAGCTGGCCGCCCTCGCCACCCGTTTCGGCGTCAGCCGCGAAGTTGTCTTGCGCCGGCTTCTGTCTCTCGGCCGCACTACCAAAGCGTTCTATGACAGCCGCCGCGCCAGCTTCCTTGCCGAATATGCCGCTCTTGAGGATCGCACCAGCACCGGTGGGCCGCCGCATCATTTGACGGTTCTCAGCCAACTCGGCCGCGGCTTCACGCGGCTCGTGTTCCAAGGGTATTACGACCGCCAGCTTACGCTGCGCGACGTCGCCAACCACCTCAACATGCAAGTCACCGCCGTTCCCAGCATCGAACGCGCTGCCTTTGGAATGGCAGGGTAGCGCCGAGTGGCAACGGTCTATTGCATCGATACATCGGCGCTGATTGCTGCCTGGTACGAACGCTATAAGCCGAAGCGCTTCCCGAAGCTGTGGGACGAATTCGACAAGTTCATAGGCCAGGGTCGCTTGGTGTCCAGCCAGCTGGTGCTGGCCGAATGCGCCAAGCGCTCACCCGAGCTGCATGAATGGCTGAAAGACCGGGAGCACATGTTCCTCGCGCCTGACCAGGCTATCCAGCAAGGCGTGCAGCATGTCCTCAATACCTACACCGGTCTCGTCATGGCTGGAAAACAGAAGTTCGCGGCCGACAGCTTTGTGATCGCCACATCGAAGGTCCACGGCCACACGCTCGTTACCGAGGAAACCGGCCCTGATAGCCTGCGCAAGATTCCGGGTGTCTGCAACGATATGAAGATCCCGTGGTGCAACCTCATGCAGCTGTTCGACGCCGAGGACTGGACAATCGGCTAGTTCATGCCCTTAGCCTGACTGCCGACATCATTTTAGCTCAAGGGCCAGCAGGACCTCCACGTCGGGGACCGCCTCCATGAGCTCTTTCATGACGCCTTCCTATTGGTCTGCAACTCATCTCGACCGGCGTACAAACCCGATGGGAGTCGGCGTTTCTGCCCAAGCCCTCGTCCTAGACTCGGTTCTGTTCGAGAGAACGTGCGCACGCGGTCAATCACAGCCACCCACGTAAGTGCTCCACGCGCCACGCGAGCAGGGTCTTGCTAGTGCTGTCGAAGCGGCGCAGTAACCCAGTAACGACCGCTTGGTTGGGGCTCCACCTTCTCAAGTCGCAGCCGAGTTCGACGAAGCGAGTGTTCCAGACAAGCGAACCACTGAAGCCTGCTGGGTTGTCGTACTTGACGCGCGCTCGGACTTCATCACTTGTGCCAGCGGTCACGATGGTATTTGGTGGTTCCCACATAATTTCAAATATGTCCGCGTCACCTGTACCAATTTCTTCCTGGGAGCAGTATCCGGTGAGAATTGCGTCGGCTCCGAAGTTGCTAATATAAGCGTTCTCTCCGGCGACCCCTCGAAAGAACAGAACTTCGTGCTCCACGGGTGCATGAAGTGGCGCGAACTTCGACATCGGCAGTGCCCGCGCGCTTGTGGAGATATCGCTCCATTTCGTAGCAGGGACGGGTGCAAGAGCCACATCCCTATTTGGATTGGACTCCGAGCGCCAGGCGCCGGGATCAAGTTTTGAGCTACCGTTAGCGTCGACGTAAATGGCGGTGGGATTGAACTGAGCCACGTGCTCACAAGTGAGTAATTCCACGCCGCAGCTGTCGATGAAAGTGCCTGTGCCTATTTCGGTTGCCTCACCGAGGGTGCCGCCCGCCAGGATACACACATAGGGCCGGGTAAAGACCTTCATTCGGTCGGTAACAGCGTCGCACATGGCCTGCCACTTTGCATTCCTCTCCTCCTCGGTCAGCTGGGACTCCTCACGCGCGAGGTTTGGTTTGTGCTCGGCTGTCATTGACCGGCTCATCATCCTCATTTATAAGATTGTTATGAATTCTATTATGAAGGAGCGCTCATGCCGAACCTCGTTCTGAAGCCAAAGAAGCTCGACTATAGCGCGGTCTCCACGCTTCTCGAAGACCTTAATATCGGACGGCGCGACAGCGTAAAGCTTACCATCCAAGCCGGGTTCGCCACCGCTCACGTGAAGAGGGCTAACGGCCGTGTGCAGTCGGCTTCCATGATGTTGGATGGACAATTTCGGCAGATGACCGCTTTCGAACCGGAAATGTCCCCATCTGCCCGCCGCCGGCTGGTAAATCAGCTCGATAGGCAGGGTATGCGGCAAACTGCGATCGCCAATCTGATAGGTGTTTCCCAGGCGACCATCTCCCTAGATCTAGCGAAGGTTAAGGGGCGCTAACCACCTAGGGGATGTTCACCTGCGCCGAGGTCGCTTTGACGCAAATGGCTGCAATCCGACGATGACCAAGTAGGAATGGGCTCAATAAATCGCCGCCATTTTGTTGTGCAGCCTTGCGGTATGGTTTGCTCGCTTTGGATTGCATGTGCCAAATTCCGGCGTATCATGGTTCCGCGCATGTGAGCATAAGGTGGCGCCTGGCGCTTCGATTAGCCACTTTTCAAGAACCAGCATCGGCATGGCGAGCCGGATATGCTGAGGCAAGAGGTCGCCATTCCATAAGGAAAACCGTCATGGATACCCATGCCGTGATTGCCTCCCTGCCACTCACTGGTGCTGACCGTGCCGTGCTTATCGATGCCGCAAACTCGGCGTTTGAAAGGGTTATAGAGCGAATTGAGCCGGCCAACGAGAAGCTGACTCGAACCCTCTGGGACCCGGAAGCCTATATCGACAGTGAAATCACCGCAGACATGTTGCCGATTTCACGAGACGAGGCCGCGTACCTTGTTGATGTCTTCGTATTGCATCATGTTGTTGATTTGGCAGTCGCCGCCGACAGCGAGGCCGCCGAATCGCGGCCTTGAACTTCGCGGGCGGCGGCTGGGTCCACCTGCTGTAACCTGGGGGCCGGTCCGATCAAGAGCGTGACCTTTGCCGCCACCTCTTCAAGGGTGGCGGTGAGGCGATTAATCTGCGACGCGGTTGCTGCCAGTTCCGGGCCGTAGCGTGTGATGAGATATTCCCGGTTCTGACTGAGGGACTGGAGGTGCTTGGCGGTTTTCGCGCGAAGGCGAAGACCTGCCTCAAGCGCCTGTTCCGTCCGCGCCGACAAGTCGTGCTGCATTTTGCGTATCTGATTGGGACTGTGCCCACGATCGAGCAAAAGTGCGGTCAGATAGAGTTCGATCGCATGGATGGCCGATAGTCGGAACGGCGCTCTGGTGAGCGGCTTGCCGGGTCGGCCAAGCTTAACGAGCAGGTCGGCCGCCTTGCGGTACTGCTCCGCCAGCTCGTAAACCTGCTGCGGGGATGCAAGCTCACCGGGATATTTGCGTTCTTCGACTGCCATTTGGCCCAGATAAAGATGCTGCCAGGATGAGAACTATCGACGACACTTCTCATCACTGGGCCTTAGCAGATCAAGGTGACTCACTCCAATGGCCTGAGCAAGCTCGAACAGTGTGATGACAGTGGGGTTCCTCTTACCCTTCTCCAGTCCGCTCAGATATTGCTGGCTAAAGCCAGAGCGCGCTGCGACCTCTTCCTGAGTCAGGCCTTTTTCCCGCCGAAGACGGGCGAAGTTCTCTCCCACGAGCGCGCGCATGTCCATGCGCTTCTGCGTTGCGGAATTTGCTGCTTAACGTTATCAACTATAGTATGTATGTTGCGCTTCACTAACCGGCGGGGCCTCGCAACACCAGGGGCAGGGGCTTCTTGGCTGACAATATCATCATCGTCGCGGCGTAACACGAAATGCCAGGCGGACGGCTACCGGGCTCCGACTTGAACGACGGTGCACGCGAGATCAAACGACTGAAATTATTGGATGGCGCATGGCACTTGTGATTTGTTCTGAATGCGGAAAAGAGATTTCTAACAAAGCGCCGAGCTGTCCTAACTGCGGAGCGGTCCATCATAAGGCCGATCCCCAAACTGGAGGTCCTGGATTCTTCGTTGGCCTTTTCAAGGCGGTGGTTAGTATAGCTGTTGGGTCCTACATTCTCACGTATGGTCTTAACTGGTTGGCGCACGGTAAACCGCCTCATCCCGTCTATATGGTTGTAGATTTACTCCGGCAGGCTGGTGTTCCGGTAGGGAATTTGGACTGTCAAAGCATCCACGACGATGTCATCTCTGTCTCTGTAAACAGTGCTGCACAAAATGATGGCATTGCCATCAAAGACATAGTTTACATGTCGACGTCATCCCAATCGCCAACGACGGTTTCTTGTATCGGGAGAGCGACTTGGAGTACGGGGCGAAATAGTCGCATCAGCTATTCCAAAACCTTCCGTGACGGCCAGTATTGGGTGCAGTTCGAAGAGCTACCGTTCTGAGTTCAGGTGGTGGTGGACATAACGGCAACCTTTGGCTCGAAAAGTTTGTTCGCCGGATATCTGGCTAGGCGGACAAGGGTTCAATTGAGCATCATGATTGAGGCGGGCCAGTAAAAAGGGGGGGCGGATGCCTAACCAGGTTGAAGACACTCTGGACAACGAATCTTCTGGTGGGGTGCCATTCGGCGGCACCATAAGCTCGCTGTTCCTGATGGCGACCCTGTCTCTCGGCGTGTATCTTCTTTATGAAAGCGCCACGAACGACTTCGTGCCGATGTGGAAGGCCGCGTATTGGGTTGCCACGATTGTCTCGCTGACTGTTAGTTTGGCATGGACAATCAGCCTTTGCGGCAGATACGGCCTTAGCTTGGGCCATATGTTTGGTGGCGTTGTTCTGTCGTCCTTAGCGGTTATTTGTCTAGTTCTTCTAGTTTGGATCAATCACCACGCACAGGGCGCTCCTGGGAACGGTGAGGTGCTTGTGGCGGTTCTCGCTGCTATATTCGGAATCGCCGCCCTGGGGATGAGTGTCATCAAAACAAACGTTGTGTTTGGCTTATTCCTGACAGCGGTCCAGCTAGCGTTCTCGCTGGTCCTTCTTCTCTTGCTGGTGCTGTTTGGGGCCATGATGTCCCGCAACGATCGTTGAATTGCATTCTGCCCTCGTGCGACAACAGATGTGTCTAGGCTGACCTATTATTCAGGCGAGAGGCGAGGACTGAGCTTGAGTGTAGAAATTGGGACGTTTGCACGTGCTCTTATGAGCGCTGCCATGCTGTTAATGATCGCCAACCAGGCGTTCGCCTTTGGCAACGATGATCATTGGGTCTCTGGCTCAGGGCAGGGTTTCGATGAGGCGATTATTACCCACGGTCCAGGCAATGAGATAATGGTGACATGCAATCGTGGGGCTACCAATCCCGGCGGCACCGGAATCACGATTAAAATCGCCGATCAGGAAATCAACGAGCCGCTTACGCTTATCTTTGACGGTTCAAAATCGCTCAGCCCGTACACGGGCGTTATCACCACCGACAACCGAGCCGGCATCTCTTGGTACCAAGAGGTTATGAAGCAACTGCGTAGCTCTCGATCGGTGAGTGTCGTTGTCCCCAACATCGATCCGGTCAAATTCACCCTCAAGGGAGCGAGGGCAGCTATCGGTGCTCCCTGTGAGCCCAGCCTGTGGCGCCAGCCTTAGCCCCGGCGTGGCCAGGATCAGCCTCTAGCGACTCTATGTTGGGATATGGATATGAAACTGGTTTGCGGACTCGTTTTCGCGATCGCTTTGGCGACGCCGGCTTTCCCTGCGGAAAAGGGTGGCCCTGTCGCTGGCGGTGAACTGAAGTTCGTCGCTGATTACTGCCACCTGACGCTGACGCCAGCCGGCAAGAGGTTTCTCGCCAAAACGTACAAGGCGAACCCTCACCTTTTTGACGCGCAATACGCTTCAGAGGAGAGTGGCTTGAGGTTTGACGACAATAACAAGCTTATGGACGAGCTGCCGTGTGAGGCTTGGTACGGCGACTACCTCAAGGGCGGATCATCATACCTGGGGTTTCAGCCTTTTGTAGAGATCGCACCGGAATAGCGGCCGCCCCACGCCTGAGAAAAATAGAGCCCGCCAGAGCTCGTTTCCGCTTCCTGGGTCCCCATGACCGCGCTCGGTATTCCCGCCTCCTGCAGCTCACCGCTTGGCCGATTTTGAGCTCATTTACGCCGACCCCGTGGCTTAAACATTTTCGAGGTTCAGGGTGCTCTTGTAATGGGGATCTGTACCCGTCGTCAGATTGGGAAATGATAAACTGAATCGTGACAAAACGAGGCCGATGGGACCGCCCTTCATCACCTTTGCATCGCAAAGCAGAAGAGGCCTTTTCCTGTTGGTGTCAAAGGAAACGCGCCCTCGCGGCCATTCCTCGTATTCGAAAGCATTCGCGATGACGCGCTCCAGGTGCGCGGTCCCGGACTTCCGCCATCTATTCCATGTGGTGTAGTGCCCGGAGCCATAGGTTATCATCTCGCCATATGGCTCCCCGTCAGCAACAAGACATGATGCAGCCAAAAGCCTGAGTTCGGCTTTCCATCTTACGCACCAGAAGATGCCGATCTGGCTGGTGAAGCAGTTGCTCGGTTCCAACGGGAAGCCCTCGTCTCGAAGTCGCGGCGAGTTCGCTCGCCTCTATAGATACGTTGGAACCGTCGAGGAATTTACACCTGGCCGCGAAAAACATGGTGTGTGGCTACAATGCCACGCTGGTCGGGGCCCTTGCGTTGCTGGCCAGCATGCCGGGGCGGGGTCCTCAACTCTGCCGCTTATCCTGGTTTCATGGCTATGCATTCCAACATGATGATCGTCGACGTTCAGTCCACTAAATCGGTGAGAGTATGGCTCGGGCGGATTATCGTGGCGGGCGTAGCGGCTCCATAGCCATCGTCAATCGACGGCGGAGCAACCTATGTCAAATCAAGCAGTTCAAGCCCAGCGGGGCGCTATGACGTTACAGCAATTCTGCGAATGGGCCGGCATCGGTCGAAGCCTCGCATACAAGGAAATAAGCTCCGGGCGATTGCGTAGCGTGAAGGTAGGGAAGCGGCGTCTCGTCATTTTCGACAGTGCTGTGGATTGGCTGCATTCCCTGCCGGAGGCAACGGCCGATCGGTAGGTGGGTGGAGCTTCGTTTTCGACCCAGGGTTATCACCCTAAGTTCACGGGGCGATAAAAAGAGACCTCTGTCGAATCCCTCTCTCCTTATCCCTCTCTTCTCAATCCTCTCTATCAACTCCTTTTCGCCTTTGGACCATCGGGGACGATCGCAGAGAAGATATGGCCAAAAAGGGAATCTGATGTCCGGCAGCCGACCACTGTCCCGCCAAGAACGGATCAACAATGAGCGTGACCGAGTTTTATCGTGGGCAGCTCAGGTCGCGCTGAGATGCGATAGGTTAAACGACGGGCATCACCTGAAAATTGGAAGCCTGAATTTCTATCCCTCAGGCGGCAAGATAACCCGCGATGGTGCGAAGTCAGCCGAGCCCGATAAGGGGGCGGAGGCGTTTATCAAACTGGTCGCGACTGAACGCGGCAAGCCACTTACCTTGGCTCCCGAGGTCGTGACTTCACCTAAGCTGACAAGCGTCCCGGCGGTCCAGTCGCTACCTCCGCCACTCAAAATCAGGATAGTCCGTTAAGCAAGATCGGCCTTCTTTACCGAAGTGGCACTTGTTTTAGTTCGCGATTTCAACGGGTTGAACAGACCCATTCTGCGTTTGCGCCGATCCTTGTCTGTGTTTTTCAAAAACGCAGGGCCGCTGTCAGAACAAAGGGTCCTCCGTGCGAGATTGCCACATCTTCAAGTAGACGTCGGTCCAGAACGCTTCGGCCGGGGCATCCCGGTCGGGGCGCCACGGAGCGAACGTGCCGGCAATTTGCGCGTCGTTCCTGGCCTGCCAAGATATGGAGCGAGAAGACCCGACCCGCTTTCCAGCGATTTCGCCTTGAGGCTCTGCGCGAATGCCGAGTTGATCGACGAGAGTCTTTCTGGGTCCGGTTCCGGGCAGACATATCTCAGGCGACAAGCCCTTTATCAGGTACTCAAACCACTTCCATTGGCTTTTCACTCTGGCTGTTCGCCGGAGTTCGATCTGGGGTTGCGTATGAGATGCATAGGCCGCTGGTTTGCACAACGATTGAACAGAGCCACGCGCCCAGCCTTTGAAGTCAGTCAGATATTCAGCCGGTATATGAAACTGCATGTGCAGATGTAGGCTTCTGCCCGGGGGGCGCTCCCAAACGTAGATGTACACGCGCTCAATGTCACGCTGTGAGCACCAGTCGCGATAACGTTTCATCCAAATTCCGAGAGCCCCAAACGCCGCGCTTTCGCCAAGGATACCTAGGTTGCCAAGCTGGAGAGTAAACTCGACATTCATGACCCGGCCGCTTAAATTTGCAAAGCAGACCGCGTCGAAGAGTTCGTAAAACTGGTCCTTAGTTATGTACCTGAGCTTCTCGCGTTTCGTTTCTCGCCGCCGCTTGGCAGACGGCGCGTCATAAAGAAGATCATCTTCGTTATCTCCCCAAATCGCGCGCTGCAGCTGGCTCCGAAAACCGGACCCATAGCCCTTGCCATAAGCAGGAGTGCCTCCTTCAAGGTCTGCCCAGGCTCGCTCATCCCCGTTAAGCTCGCAGTCGCTATCCTCGTTATCCTGATCGTTCATGATTATCTCCGTTCGGGTTGGCGTGCGAACGGTCGCACTTGCATGTATAAAGGCCAGACCGTTGGGCAGATAACCTTGGCCTAAATGAATACCCCGCTGTGTACTTATTGGGGACATCGGCGAATCCCTTCTCGCCAAATGGCGAGAAGGAGAAAAAATGCTACCTTATCAAAAGGCTACCCTGCCCATCCCTCCCCGTGAAGTCCTTGAGCGCTTTGAGTGTCATGAGCCCTTGGACACGCGTTTCCAGTCCTGCGCACGCCTGCTCCAATCCGTCTGGCGGGCGCGCAGGGGCTTCGGAGTCGGGAGCTATACAAATGGCCAGCAAATCTCTCGGCTGCTCGGAAGCCGACTGGAGCCTGCCGCCGCACGTGCGGGCGTCAACTACCTTCGACCAGATATCGCCAAGCTAACCAGGCGAGAAATCGCCTATCGGGAGCGCGGCGCGCTGATCGACGAGGCCCGCGCCTGGGAAAATCTGCTGAGTAGTTCAGCTCTCGTCTTCAACCTGTTCGGCGCTCTGAAGTTGGACACAGCCCTATCGAAAAAGGTTCTGAAGCAGGCCTTCGGGATCAAGGCCAAACAGGTGGATGGGATATATTTCGAGACCTCGCCAGGGCGAGGCGACGAGGCCTACATCGGCGATCATACTGCCCTGGACGTGCTGATCGCGTACACCGGTGACGACGGAAAGTCGTGCTTCGTCGGCGTTGAGGTCAAGTACTCGGAGTGCCGGCCCGGAACGTCGACTCCCGTCAAAGAACGGCACCTCGAAGTGGCCCGCCGCTCGAAGCTGTTCATTGATCCAGAGAACCCCGCTCTGCATCAAGCACCACTCCGCCAATTTTTCGCCGAGCATGCGCTTTGCTTTACGATGGTTCACGAGCGTCGTCATTTCGATCGAGGAGCTTTCGTCATCGTGTCGCCGTCGCTCAATTATGAAATGTCAACGGCGATCGATGCTTACAAAGGGCATCTGGCACCGTCAGGTACCGATGCGCTGCCCTTTGGCGCAGTCAGCCTTGAGGCGATTGTGACTGCCATATCCGACGGCGGTGACGCCGATCTGGCGGACAGGCTGCGCGAGCGCTATCTCGACTTCAGTCCGCTCTTCGACCTGATCGACGAATGGGATCCTGAGAACTCAAAGTTCGGGTAGAGGCTCCCTGCTGTGCGGCCGGGTCCAGCTCGGCCGCACAGCCTCATAATGGGGAAGCGCGTGGGGAAGAACTATTCGCGCCCGAATTTAGGCCGCAAGACCAGCAACTTAAGGGAATGATGTGGCGGAGAGGGAGGGATTCGGTTTCACGCCTATCCTGCTGAAAATGCTAATCTTTTCGCGCTTTTTGTTACGCAGTTTGTTACACTGCTACAACTGCGATTTACAATCGCTCTTTTGAGCTCGCCTGCCCAATCCATCTTATCTGTCGAAACCGACGCAATGGCGCGGCGGTGGATTGGGTCACTCTGTCATAGTATCCGCGCTTCATTAAGTTGACGATGCCGTTTAGACTCGGAGCTGATCCTTTCCGGTCGATCACCAGGATTTGGCGCGCGACCCGGCACCGGCGGTTCGTCTTTGTACGTTTGTGTCATCCAGGCCGGATCAACTCGGCCATCAGGCTTCTCACGACTTATGCATGCGTTTCCCACTTTTATTAGCATTCGGTGCGAACCCGCACCCTGCACCAAACCTGCGACGCCTAAGCTATCGTCCTCGACTTGAGCGTTCCCTGCTTCTCGTGGAAGACGCTAAATTCGCTCGTGCGTTATTGCCGGCCAGCAAAGGCTGCGGGTCGGCGGTGAGGGTGTCGAGGAGCGGCGGCCGTTCCCTTTCACTCAATAGTGCCGCCGGCGCCTGGATGGTTTCCACGACGCCGCCCCCGCAATCGTAGCCGTTGTGATGATCATCGTGCATGCGCTGAGCTGTTGGGGACATGCTGATGGCGGTGCCGGAAGCACCGGAGACATGTGATATCTCGGCAGCGGGCAGAGCGGCTTCTCTGTCGCTGCACAGGAAAGCGTAGAGTTCCTTCACGCAAATGCGGGCGTCCTTCTTGTCTTTTTGAAAGGGCGGGACGAGGGGCAACCTGATATCGGCCTTTTGGTAGAACGGACTGCGCTCTTCGTACAGCTGGTCAACCTTCTGCTCGATGTCGGCGCCTTGCAGCAGCGGCCGGCTGGTGTCCCTCTCGAGGCGCCTGCGGAGCTCTTTCAGCTCGGGTGTCGAGCCAGATCGACCTCGCCTTATTAAGAATCAGGGCTTGATTGGACTCCTTGCCAAAGCAGCCGCCGCCGGTTGCGATGACGATGGGGCCTCTCTCCAGCTGCTTGGCGAGCTCTTTGGTCTCCAGGTCCCTGAAGTGCGCCTCGCCACGGCCAGGGTCGGCGAACATCTCCATCAGATTGCCGTGATCGGCGACGATATGCTTATCGATGTCGACAAACTCCACCCCCAACTCCTTGGCAAGCTGGGCGCCGATGGTCGACTTGCCGCTCGCCGGCATGCCGACGAGCACGACCGGCCGCGTACCGAGGGCCGCGAGGATCTCGCCGGCTTGCGGCGAGCGAGCGACCGCAATCTGTTGTCTTGCGACGATGGGCGACCTGGAGGTCCCTGCCGCCCTCGACCTGCTTTCTCCTGACGAGTCCCAGTGTAATATCTCCCAGGCACCACGGGGAATGGGGACTAGCTGTGAGCTCTGCGCGCGGTGCGCGAGCTCGGCCCGATAACTGGCCGGCGTAGGGAACTCGACCTCGAAGCGATAGTTCTGCGCGGTTCTGAACGCCGTGTGAACGCCGCGTAACCGCGGCCTGTCCATCCTGATGACCCAGTTGGTGGTCTCGACCTCGCTGCAGTCCCGCTCCTCGAAGGCCAGTGCCGCCTTCCTGAAGGCGCGCGTAAAAGCCTCGTCCGGGATCTCGAAGACATGGCGCACGGCATTGGTGACCAGTTGGGCCTCCGGCGCCGTGCTCACGCTCTGGCCGGTCAACTCGTCGGCTATCCAGACCTGCCCGCCCGACCGTTGGTCAAGATGCGGCACCTTCACCTCGATGCCGTCCTGCCGCAAAAGCTCGGCAACCGCATGCACAATTTTTGGTAATCGCGCTTTCTTGCGCTTCGGCGGGGGCGGCTTCGAGCCTGGCCCGCTCAAGGGCCTGTTCGCTGCTCAGCGTTATCGTGCTGGCGCGGTCGTCTTCGGCCGAGATTGCTAAGGCGCTGAGCAGAATGCGCTTTTCGACGGCGAGTCTGATCGAGGCCTCCATGACCGATGCCGCCAGCGTGGGGTTGTCCTTCAGATCCGCCAGGCTGCCATCGACGTCGAACCGGCCCTGGTGGAGCTTTGCCGCCTGCGCCTTGACATATGGCGCCGACTTGAAGCCCGGCCTCTGCTCCAAGAGCCGCTGCAATTCGGTGGTTTTTTGCATGAACACCCGCGCACCGGTATCGGACTTGTAGGCGTCAGTGCCGACCTTGATGCCGACGCTCAACAGATTGATGGCGCTTTCATGCAGCTTGACTTCCGACTGCTCATGAGCCGGCTCGCTATTGAGCTGCAGGTTCCAGTCCTGGAGCTCGGCCACTAACAACGCGGCCAGTTCGCAGGCCACCGGATGCCTGGCGGCCTTGCTGTCTTCCCTCGCCCTGGCGATGAGCTCATGGAGGGCCTGGCCATCCGGCCGATCTTCCTGCAACAGTGCGCGGATGTCGGCCTTGAGCTCATTATGAATGCCCTCGTAGGTGCCGAAGATGGCACGCTCGGCAAACCAGCGTTGCGCCTCCAGCGGCTGCGCCAGCACGTTGCGCTGCAGGCAGCTGTAGGTCTCCAGCACCAGCCCGGTGGCCGACAGGATCTGCTTGGACCGGGTGAACTGGTAGCCGCTTTTCTCAATGGCCGGCGTGTGCGACTTCGGCGGCTTCATCGAGGCGATGCCGCGCGCCTGCAGCTGCGCGTCGAACTGGCGCACATGCTCGTAAAGGCGAGGCTGGTCGCCAATGATGACGACGGTGTCGCCATCAAAATCGCCGTCGAGCATTTTTTGTTCGACGCTTGGAACCGCAACCAAAGAGCCGGGCGCGAACACCTCCGTCGCCTGCAGGATGCCGACGCACTCGAGCGCGGTGTCGGCCTTGACCCGGTCCTTTTCCTCCAGCCAGTACGAATGGCACTTTACGTCCTCGGCAGACATCACGACCCCGCGCTCGGCGAAGTCCGCCGGCCACATTTCGTCGGGCACAACGATCAAGATGCCTTTGGCAAAGAAGGTCGGATCGTCGGCGGCAAGCCCAGCCCCCGACCTGTGCGCGAAGTTGAAGCTATATTGGAAGGCCACGCACCGATCCAGGAACGCCGCGGTCCGGTCGCCATCGCGCGCCGACCTGACCCGGTCGGCGGCGAACGGGCGCAGGTTGGGCTTGTCATAGGGGGAGCGTCCGACAAGCACGCCAGCGTCACGGGTCAAGGTCTTGCTCTTGCCCGTCGGCACATGCAGGCATTCGTCGCTGGACGGCACGGCGATAGCGCTCGAACCCTCGATATGCCCGCCCGTGACCGTCCGGAACAGCTCCTCGGCGGTGAGGCTTTGATGGGTTTCGAGCCAAGCCTGAGCCTTCTCGCGGGTCTCCTGTGCTACCTCGACGCTACGCGGATAATGTTGCAGCGCCGAGGGCGGTACCGCCGATTGCCTTTTATCGGCATAGGCAGGCATCCGCTCGGGAGCGTCGTGGCGAGCCCGGGCAATGGACGGCATGCGCTCGGCCAGTGAGGCCCTAATGAAGCCGCAGCCGTCATGCGGCCGCAAGGCGATCTCGCCGTCTCGCCCCTCGAACCGGAAGGGATGCACTGCGCCTGCGGGATGGTCGGGCAGAAGGGACAGCTTGAAGCACCCTTCCAGCGCATAATCATGGGGGCCAATGTCGGGGATGCCCGGCGGCGCGGCAAATCCGCGGCGCTGGGTATAGTAATAGGCTTCCTTGAACGGCGCCCAGGCCCGCGACAGCTGCTCAAAGGCCGTACCCGGAGCCGTCTCGGCATAGGGGATCGCCAAAAGCTTGCCGCTTGGGGCCTCTGCGGCCGTGAAAGGCAGGTGAGAGGCAAGCTGGTTCAGGCTCTTTTGCGGCGGCTTCAGTTTGCTGCCGCCGAACAGGTCCATGCGGTAGGGCACGCCCTCCACGGTGAACGTGCGTGTCAGCATGGCTCCAGTCGGAGTTCCCTTTAGCTGCACCGCCACCACCTTCACCGCGCCCGAGGTCAAGCGGTGGAAAATGGAATAGCGCAACTCGGCTTCGCTGGCCAGCGGCCGGCCTTGCATGTCGACCACCGGCAGCCGCATCAGTCCGGCATCGCCTTGCGGCGGTCTCGGCTCGTGGTCCATGGCCTGAAGGACCCGATGGACATCGAAGCTGGAGGCTGCATGCTGGGCCTGGATCATCGATGCGTTCTGCGCCATGAAGGTGTCGAGCGCTTCGAGCGGCTCCTTCGCCTCGATCTCGGCGATCACGCTCGAGTTCGCGCACCGCCTCGGCGCGCGCCGCGGCGCTCCTTCCTCGGCTGATGAACACTGCCGATCATAGATTCGACTGCCAGCCTCAAAGCCCCATCGTCGTGCATAATATGGGCTGGCCTCGCTACATTCGAAGGGGATCGAAGGCCGATCCCACGGTGCGGTGAAAGAAGCTGCAAGCGGCTTCCAAGACTAGGTGCGAGCACCTCGATCTCATTGTAGGCCCGTCATCGGATCATATGGAAATCGGTGAGCTTCATCCGCCGGCCTTTTACAACGTGGTTTGGTCGATCCTCTAGGGGATTACGCAGTCTTAAGCCAGCATTAATACCTTAGACGCGACACTAGGAATACTTTTACTATTCGCTAAAGCTCGATGCTATTTGACGAGGACTGGTCTTGCGTTTGCAGTTTTCTAGATGAGAGGGCTAAAGGACATTAGCGTCGGGACCAAGCTCTCGTTGGGCTTTGGGCTGGCGCTGCTGTGCGTCGTGGCCGTGGGAGTATTTGGGGTCGCGCAACTGCGATCACTCAACAAGGTCACGAGCGAGATCACCAGCGTTTGGTTGCCCCAGGTCCAGATCGTCGGCGAGATGAAGCGCAACCTCGCGGAACACCAGCTCTATGCGACGTTGCGCGTGCGCACTGCCGAGGCTGCGCAGATAGCCGGCATTGAGAAGGAGATGGCGAGGGAAAGCGACGAAATACTGCAAGGTCGGCGCGCCTATCGCCGGAGTGCCGGATCGCTGGCCGAGCAGCAGCTGTTCGACCAGTTCGTCAACCTATGGACGGCCTACGAAGATTCCCTGACATCGATTTTCCCGCTCCTCGAAACAGGAGGGCGAACAATGGCTGTCAAGGAGTTCGAGACGGTATCGCTCCCGACCGTTGCCGCCGCCACGCAGCGATTGGACGACCTGCTGGCCCTCACCAACGAGCGCAGCACGGCCGCGGCGGTGATGGCGGACAGGACCTACACCGTTGCGCAAAGATTGACTTGGCTGGCAGTTCTTTTTGCCGCCGGGTGTCTTGGTGGGCTTGTCGCCTGGATACGCCACAATGTCAGCAAGCCGATCCTCGCCGTGACCGAGGCGATGCGTTGCTTGGCGCAGGGCGAGCGCCGTTCGAGTCTCATTGCGCTGAAAAGGGATCGGCAGGACGAGGTTGGAGTGCTGTTCTCGGCCTTTGCCGGCTACCGGGCCAGCCTGGAGCGCAGCGATGCCTTGGCCCGAGAAGCCGAGCTGGAGCGGCAGCAATTGGCCGCGGCCGCCGCCAATATGCCCGTAGGGCTTTGCATGTTCGATGCGGAGAGGCGGCTGGTTCTGTGCAACCAAAGCTACGCCGATCTCTACCATGTGCCGGAGCCCCTGACTCGTCCCGGCACGCCGTGGATCGATTTGATGCGGTTCCGGATCGCGGCGGGCCTCTATGCCGGCCATGACCCGGAAAAGTATGTGCAGCAGCTGACGGAGACCATCGATCGCGCAGAGCGGACGGTGAGCCTGGTGGAACTCAGGGACGGACGCACCATCGACCTCATCCATCAGCCACTGCCGGGCGGCGGGTGGCTTGCCACTCACCATGACGTGACCGACTTGCGGCGGAGCGAAGCCAAGATTTCATACATGGCGCGCCACGACGGACTTACCGAGCTTCCAAATCGCATATTGTTCCGCGAACGCGCCGAGGAGGCTTTGGTCGAGATGCGGCGTGATGGTAGCAAGATTGCTTTCCACTGCCTCGATCTCGATCATTTCAAGATGGTCAACGACACGCTGGGGCACCCGGTTGGCGACGCCTTGCTGAAGGAGGTCGCCGCCAGACTGAAACAGGTGGCCCGTGAAGGCGACACCGTGGCAAGGCTCGGCGGCGATGAGTTCGTGATCATTCAAACCGCGGTTGATCAGCCGGTCGAGGCGACAGCTCTTGCCCAACGGGTCATTGATGGGCTGAGCGCACCTTATGTCGTCGATGGCCACGGGGTTATGATCAGCGCCAGCATCGGCATCTCGATCGCGCCGGACGATGGCATTGACGCCGACCAACTTCTCAAGACCGGCGACATGGCGCTCTACCGGGCGAAGGCGGAAGGCCGCGGAACCTACAGGTTCTTCGAACCGGAAATGGATGCGCGCATGCAGGCGCGGCGGTTTCTCGAACTCGACCTGCGCGAAGCGGTGGTGCGGCAGCAGTTCGAAATCTACTACCAACCGCTCCTCAATCTCGACCGCGGCGAGGTCAGCTGCTTCGAGGCGCTGCTGCGCTGGCATCACCCGACGCGCGGCATCGTATCCCCGGGAGAATTCATCCCGCTGGCCGAGGACATCGGCCTCATCGTCCCGATCGGTGAATGGGTTATCAAGCAAGCCTGTCTCGACGCGGCAAGCTGGCCCGGTAGCATCAAGGTCGCCGTCAATCTGTGCCCGGCGCAATTTCGCAACGCGCGCTTGCTCTCCACCATCGTCGAGGCATTGGATATCTCGGGACTGCCCCCCAGCCGGCTTGAGCTTGAGATCACCGAGACAGTGCTGCTGGCCAACAGCCAGGCGACTCTCTCGATGCTGCAACATATCCACATGCTCGGCGTTCATATCGCGATGGACGACTTCGGAACCGGATATTCGAGCTTGAGCTATCTGCGCTCGTTCCCATTCGACAAGATCAAGATCGATCAATCCTTCATCACGGACGCCGGAGATATCGACAGTTCCGTCGCCATCATTCGAGCGGTCACGAGCCTCGGCAACAGCCTCGGGATGCAGACCACCGCCGAGGGCGTCGAGACCGTGGAGCAGCTGGAACGGGTCCGAAGAGAAGGCTGCACCGAGGCGCAGGGCTTCCTGCTCAGCCGCCCGCTGCCCGCGCGGGACATCCCCGCGATGCTGGAGCGGACCCGCGCCGTGGTGGCGGGCGAGATCATTGAGACCGAACCCGAAACGTCAGGCGAGCGAGACACGGACAAGCCGGGCAGGCGTCGCAGTAGGGCGTCTGTCCCCGCCTAACCGGGATGCAAGCGAAAAACAGTGCCAACGAACATGAGTTTGCCGGCCTAGTTCAGGCCGCCACTCGGATCATGTCGATAGCGGGTGTGTAGGTCGGCGCGGCTCGAAATTAGGTGTGCTGAGCGCCGGTCAAAGTGGGATTAGCTTGTCATATCGATTATGGGATCCAGGTTGAACCCGACTTGCAGGACTCTGCTCGTAACCGAGCAGATCAACCTCACATTCGGTCGCTGCTCTTCACGGCTGCACCAACATCCCGCCTACGGCCGCTGGGCTCGGGCGACGAGACCATTCTGAGTGAGCGGCGTTTTATATACCCGTTCGGTCGTCAGTACCTTGCGTTCACGACAGATACGCCGGCGATCCTCCTGCTCCGGTGTTGGCTCTTTGACCATTGCACATATGCGCGGTTCGCCTCGCTTGAAGGCAAGGAGAGACGAGCGTTTCACCATCGATCTTATCGGTTTTGGCTCGGCGACTGCGACGAGACACTGCGATAGAAGCGGGATCAACGACGTAGCTCTCGATCCCCGCCTTGCTCAGAACCCGATGGATCCAGGAGCCATCGAGCCCGGCTTCCTGGATAGCGACGACGGGGAAGTCTGGCCCCATGCGTGCTCTTGCCTTCTCTCGCACGCTATCGAAGCGACGGAACAAGGCGGATAAATCACCACTGGGGACACTGTGTTTCGACAACTTCTCGCCGCCACCTGGCGACAACGACGAGATCAGCCAGGTTGAACGGCTGAGCTCCAGCGATACGAAGATTGCGCCCAGACCAGTCCGGATAGCAGTCAGAGTTTCGGATCGGTCGGCCACTACATGCATGGTGTTCCTCCGCGGGGTGTTTGTTAGCAGCGTCACTCTGCCAGAGCACGCGCCGCTATCCATCCGTCGCCATGGGATCTGGTGATTGTTCATGTCGCCGATTCCCGCGAAGGAACGCCACCATGACCAAGATTGAAAGTAAGACCGCCAGCGCTGCCGTCAAAGACATTCTGCTTTCAGACCCGGACGGACTTCACGAAATGATCCGTGCGGTGATGCAGGAGGTGCTCGAGGCCGAGATGGACGACGGTGGAGGAGACCATCGAGCGCACGCTGACCTTCTTTTGCCTGCCGCGCCAGCATCACAAGCATCTCAAGAGCACCAACATGCTTGAACGGCTCAATGAGGAAATCCGCCGGCGCACCTATGTCGTGCGCATCTTCCCCAACGCCGAAAGCTGCCTGCGCCTCGTCAGGGCGCCGGCTGTCGAAACCAACGAAAACTGGATGGAGGCCCTACATCAACATTGACGACCTGCGCGAGCACAAGAAGCTCGCTCTACGCCAAGCCGCATGACCAGCATCGTGGCCGCCCCATTTTGCAGAACTTGACGCACACAACCGCCACTTCGAGTTTACCGACCGCACCGAGTCATCCACGCAAAGACCTGCGCAGCGTCAGCTTCAGAGCTTGGTCCCACCGGCTGAACGCCAAAAAAGCGGATCTTGGCCATCGGAAGCGCCCTCAACCGACTGAGAGGTTTCGGCTTATGCGATGCGACTGGCAGTCCTGCGCTCCGGGGACAAGGCCGTGGCGGCAGAAGATCCCCTGGACATCAGGCGATGTCCGGAAGGCAGCATCGTAGTAACGGTTTTTACGCCGCTCGCGGCACGCGCGAGGTGAACGTCGCCCGGGTGACCGACACGCTGGTGCCGTCAATATCGCTGATAATCTCCACCCTGGCCTCCAGTTGTTTCACCAGTGCTTCGACGATGGCTGTTCCAAGTCCGGTAGCCGGTACGTCGTTGGCGATCTTGCCGACGCCATTGTCCGAAACCGTCAGTTTCCAGTCACTGCCCGCGGTCTCGTAGCTCACCTGGATGCGAGCGCCGGTTCTCTTCTTGGGGAAAGCATATTTGATGGCGTTGAGCACGAGTTCGGTGACAATTAGTCCCAGACTGACTGCCCTTTGCGAATCTATCCTGCCGCCTTCGGCCATTACGGTGACCGTGATCGGCTGGGCTTCGCCGACCATCGACGAGGCGAGGCTGCTGCACAATTTCGGTAGGTAAGAGCCGACATCGATCTCGTCGACGCCGGCGGAGGTGTGGAGATGGCGTTGCACCTCGGCCACGGACAGAACGCGCTGATGGGCGTCCTTGAGATGCTGGCGCGTCTCTTCCGACGTCACCGAGCGTGCCTTCAGCAACAGGATCGAGGCAATGATCTGCAGGCTGTTGGCAACCCGATGCTCCATCTCGCGCAGCAGGACGTCTTTCTGCCGAAGCAGGTCTTCGGTGCGACCGAGCAGTTCTTCCTTCTCCCGCTCGATGATACGACGGGCCGTTATGTCATTGAAGGCGAGAAGGATGGTGATGGCCGAACTATGGTCGTAAAGCACCTTGCGGGCATTGAGCAGCATGGTGCGACGGCCGATCCGCGTTCCTGAGCCATGCTTGCCTCCCTCTATCCCTTGATCTGGATCTTCTTCGGCCGATCCGCCTCCGGCCGGTGCAACTCGACTTCGAGCAGCCCGTTGGCGAAACGCGCCTCGACCCGTTCCGGGTCGACGCGGAATGGCAATTGCACTGTCCGGGAGAAGGTCCCATAGGCGCGCTCACGGCGGTGCCAGACGGATTTCTCGTCCTCCGTTCGAGGCTCGCGCGTTCCCTTCAATGTCAGAATGTTCTCGCGCACCGTGAGGCCGATTTCGTCAGGTGATATCCCCGGCAGTTCCGCGGCCACCGCCACGCTGTCCTCGCCAGTCCAAAGATTGATCGGCGGAAACTCCTGAGCGGCGCTGGCGGTCAGCCCGGCCAAACGCTGGTTTACTTCCTGTTGCATGCGCCGCATTTCCACAAACGGATCGAACCCGATGCGGCCGAAATCCGACAAAAGCATGTACATCCTCCTATGATTCACGACCTTGCATGATTGCCACGCGCGACACGTGCGTGCGCACCGGAAGCGGAATCGATCGATGGCAACAGGAGGGGCGATCAGCACAGAGACCGAGCGGCCCGATCGCGCAACCTCGCAGAATGCGAGAAAGAGGGGTTCGGGCAGACGCCGGAACACATCCTCCTTGCGAAGCGACATGAACCGAACTCGATCCACCGTAGGGCCGGACCGTCATTCCCGTGCCAGGACCCGATAGCGGCATCCGGCTTTATCATTAGGTGGCCCCAAATGGCCTTTCACGAGGTGATCTTTGACATTCCACCAGTCACCTCTTCGGCAACAGCGGGGTCCCTTCGAATCCGTAGCCACGTTGCCTCTAGTCGCTGATTTGGCTTCCCTTTGCGCAACTGTCGGGATCGACGAAGCGTCCCGAATTGCACCGCGGTTCGATCAACTGATCGCAGGCGACGCGCCGCATCGTCATGGTAGCTGACGAATGAATCGGCATGACACGTCGCAGTGACCGAGACATCAAGCCAGCACCTATGTCGGCTTGCCGCAAGTCAAAAGAATCCAGCCCTGCGTGCCGCGTTCGCTGACCTTCGCCAGTGACGCCATTTGCATTTCGGCCGGACAGATGGGCACAGACATGTGCAATTCCCGCATCGCCCATTATTGGAACTCACAAGGCGGCGTTCTTTCCGTCTTGGCGAGCAGCGGGCCAACGCGTTACCGGCGGTGATCTTCCTGCAGCTTTAAATCAGTCGCCACCAACGACGAAATCAGATTTGGCCAGCACGCCGGCAATCCTGGCAAATCCCACAATGCTTGCCGCGCCTGCTCGGGTGTCATCTGTCCGGCGATCGCTGCGTTGCTGCTTCTCACCGCGCAACTGAATACCGGTCCCCGACGCGCTTTTGGCCACTGATTCAGGAATACGAGCGCTTCGCGCACTGTGTTGATGTCGTGACGACGTCGTTGGTCTTAACCTGGACCGGCGATAGGAAAGCCAGACCGGTTATTCTTACCTCCCTGCGATCGCACGCTGGATCTTTCATTCGGTGGTTGGTTGCGTGACAGGTTTCGAACGTTAGGTCTTGTTTTCTCTGGAAGATCGGGCTGTACGACATAATCCAAATGTTGCGACGCAGCGAAGGCTTCTGCTGGTTCCCGAGTTGAAAAAGCCAGTTGCACCTGGATGAGTGTGTCGCCGCCACCCAATAGCCCATCAGATGTTCAATGGCAGGCGGCGTCCGACGCTCGAACAGCAAGCGCCACGGCCGGCGGGTAGCCGATGCCACAGCTTTGGAGCTGCCCCGGATACTATTATAAGACCGATTGACGCGGGGCTCGACGCGTTTGCGGCAAATAAGCTCGAGTGTGGACAGAGATGTGACGTTCTATTGAGTCGCTGACCCAATCGGTAGCGACCTGGTGATCCACGCAACCAATTCCGGTCGTTTCTGTCACTAAGAACTCGATATTCGCTATTTGCACCTCGAAAGTCGCATAATTGGCAGTGAGAAACTCAACGCGTTGTGAGGATGGCATAGAGAAGCAGTAGCCCCTTCTCTAGTCTCGCTACGGGAAAAATTCTGGAAAATGGGTCTGCTTGGCTGGACGCAGAACGCTGTGGTTATTCAGCCGGCATTTCTGAAGCCTCTCCAAGACAAACAGCTTGCCTTCGCGCACGCTGTCTTCGAGCGGCTTCGGCTTCGCCAGATGCGCCGCAATCGCGCTGGCCAGCATGCAACCTGTCCCGCGCATCGATGTGGCAAGGCGCGGTGCATCGAAGCGGATGGGTTCGTGCCCGGAGCGTAACAGAATATCGGTCGACCGGGTTCCCGACGCATGCCCACCCTTGATCAGCAGGGCTTGAGGGCCGGCGGCCAGCAGTCTTTTTCCTTGTTGGAGCGCTCCGTCCTCATCCACTGCCAGTTCGGAGCCACTAAGGAGCGCCAGTTCAGGGAGGTTGGGCGTGACAATGCAGCAAAGCGGCATAAGATCGCGCTTCATGGCAGCGATAGCGCCTGCTTGCAGAAGTGCGCGGCCTGAGGTGGAGGCCAGCACAGGGTCGAGTACTGCGGGGACATGCGGAAATTTGCGCAGCACTGCGGCAACGGCAACAATGATCTTGGCAGTCGCCAGCATGCCGATCTTGATTGTGGCCACGTCGTTGGCCTGCAGCGCGGCGCACATCTGATTGGCCACCAGGCTAGGTGGCGAATAATAGATTTCGATCACGGCGTCATGCGTTTGCACCGTTAGCGCTGTGACGGCGAGACAGGTGCGCACGCCAATGGCAGAGATCGTCTCGATATCGCGTGCAATTCCAGCACCGCCACTGGAGTCCGATCCACCGACGACAAGCACATGTGGTTCTCGCCTCAGCGCCATTGGTCCGTCTTTTCGATCCATTCTCGCGTGCGCGCCTCGGGGTCGTCGTTGAGCGTGATGTCGGTCACCACCGCCGCGCTGTCCGCGCCAGCCGCAAAGACACCGTCGAGCCGCTCAGGGTTGAGGCCACCAATGGCGACCAATTGAAACGGCGCGACCTGGCGCTTCCATTCGCTGATCCGTTCGACCCCTTGCGGCGCCCATTTCATCTTCTTCAGGATGGTCGGATAGATGGGTCCAAGCGCTATGTAGTCAGGCTCGGCGGCCATCGCCGTTTCCAGCTCCTGATGATCATGTGTGCTCAGTCCGAGCCTTACGCCGGCTGCCCGTATCGCCAAGAGGTCAGCGGTCTGCAAATCCTCCTGGCCGAGATGTATGAAGTCGCAGCCTTCCTCGATTGCCAGGCGCCAGTGGTCGTTGACGATGAGTTGGCACTGGTATCGAGCACACAAGGCCTTCGCGGTGCGGATCTCCGCGCGCAACCCAGCCTCATCCACGGTCTTGATGCGCAGTTGCAGAAGCCGGACTCCGAGTGGGACCAGCCGTTCGATCCAGGCAGCGCTGTCGACGATCAGATAAAAGGGATCGAGCTTCATGAAAAAACGGCCCTGCCGACCATCGGTGTCGATGGCACGGCGACGTCGCGCGGTTCGAGCATTCCCGAACTTAACGCCTCACGACCGGCGTCGACCGCCTTACCGAAAGCACGCGCCATGCCGACCGGATATGCCGCCTTGGCGACCGCTGTGTTCAGGAGCACGGCGTCAAAGCCGAGTTCCATGACGGTGGCCGCGTGCGACGGCCGTCCGAGCCCCGCATCCACAATCAGCGGGACGCCAGGGAAATATCCGCGCATCGAGCGCAGCGCCGTCATGTTGACCGGTCCCAAGGCGGAACCGATCGGTGCGCACCACGGCATCAGGACCTTGCAGCCCGTTTCCAGCAGCCGCTCGGCGACAACGAGATCGTCGGTGGTATAGGGGAATACCGCAAAGCCGTCCTCGCACAGGATGCGGGCGGCTTCAACCAGACCGAACACATCCGGCTGTAGCGTGTCGTGATTGCCGATCACTTCGAGCTTGATCCAGTTGGTGCCGAAGACCTCGCGCGCCATTTTCGCGGTGGTGACGGCTTCCTTGACGGAGAGGCAGCCGGCGGTATTGGGCAGGATTCTGGCGCCCAGCGAGCGGATCAACGACCAGAATTGTTCGCCGGCTCTACCGCCCGCCATCTCACGCCGCAACGAGACGGTCACCACCGACGTGCCCGACGCCTTGACTGCATCGGCAAGGATGGCCGGCGAAGGATATTGAGCGGTGCCGAGAAGCAGGCGCGACGAAAGCTCGGTTCCATAAAGCTCCAACATGCTAGCCGCCCTGCATGGGCGAGAGGATTTCGATCCGGTCGCCGTCGCTCAACTGGAACTCCGTGCGGTTGGCTTTGTGCACGAGGTCGCCGTTGACGGCGGTGGCGAGCCAATCGCCCTCATAGTCGAGCGCGGCAAGCAACTCGGCCAGCGTGGTGGCGGCAATCTCACGCGCCTCGCCGTTGACCATCAGTTTCATGAGCATGCTCCTTGGTTCTGTCTTGACTGAAAACCAGGCCGGCAGCCTGGCGCGCCATGGCGGGGGCGAGGAGAAAACCGTGACGATAAAGACCGTTGATCGCGATGATCTCACCGTCTGTTTCGACGCGTGGCAAATTGTCGGGAAATGCCGGACGGACACCCACACCGGTTTCAACGATCTCGGCCTCACCAAAGGCCGGATGGAGGGCATGGGCGGCGCCCAGCAGCTCCATCATGGAACGCGCCGTCACCGGTCCGGCGCTCTGGCTTTCAATCATCGTCGCTCCGATCATGAAACGGTGATCGGTGCGCGGCACGGCATAAAGCGGAAAGCGTGGATGAAGCAAACGGACCGGCCGCGACAGCGAGACATCAGGCGTGCGAAGGATCAGCATTTCGCCGCGAACACCGCGCAGCCTGTCATCGGCCGCTGCCATTCCCATGCAGTCTATCTGACGGGCGAAACCCGAAACAGGCCGGGCGTCGCAGCCGAAGTGGAATTTGACACCCATGGTCGCAAGGTTGTCATGAAGTGCCGCCATCGCCTGGCGTGGGTCGAGGTGAGCCTCGTTGGGGAAGAGCAATCCACGCCGGAAGCGGCCGGCGAGGTCGGGTTCCAGGAGCGCAATTTCGTTTTCATCGACGCGCCTATGCCCTGACGTGCGACTGGCGAACCGGTCAAGCTCACCGGCATCACGCGGCGCGGCCACGACCAATGTCCCGGCCCGTGTCACCTGACCCGACAGCACCGCATCCCACCAGTCGGCAGCGTCGCGTCCGAGATCCAGCACCGGCTGCTCCGCGCTTTCGCGCTCGCACCATGGCGCCAGCATGCCGCCGGCGAACCACGACGCGTTGCCGCCAAGGCCATGCCGCATCTCGGCGACTGTGACCGTCGCGCCGCGGGCGGCGAGTTCGAAAGCGACGGTGAGGCCGGCAACGCCGGCCCCTTTGACGAGCACCCTCATGATGGTTTGGGAGCCTCCGGCACGACCGGTACGCCAGTCTCGTCCGCCGGCATGTAGAGATCGCCGCCCTCCCGGTATTTTGCCGCCATTGCCGCCATGCCTTCCTTCTGAGCCTCGGCACGGATGTCGTGGGAAATGCGCATGGAGCAGAATTTCGGCCCGCACATCGAACAGAAATGTGCCAGCTTGTGCGCCTCCTTGGGCAAGGTCTGGTCGTGGAAGGACCGTGCGGTTTCGGGGTCGAGCGACAGGTTGAACTGGTCCTCCCAGCGGAACTCGAAGCGCGCGCGCGAAAGGGCATCATCCCTGGTTTTCGCTGCCGGATGGCCCTTCGCCAGATCGGCTGCATGGGCGGCTATCTTGTAAGTGATCACCCCAATCTTGACGTCGTTGCGGTCGGGAAGGCCGAGATGCTCTTTCGGCGTGACGTAGCAAAGCATTGCGGTGCCGAACCAGCCTATCATGGCGGCACCTATCCCTGAGGTGATGTGGTCATAGCCCGGCGCGATGTCGGTCGTCAGCGGCCCCAACGTGTAGAACGGCGCCTCACCGCACACTGCGAGCTGCTTGTCCATGTTCTGCCTGATCTTGTGCATGGGGACATGGCCCGGGCCTTCGATCATCACCTGGCAGTCCTTTGCCCAGGCAATCTTGGTGAGTTCTCCAAGTGTTTCCAGTTCGGCGAATTGCGCCGCGTCGTTCGCATCGGCGATTGAACCGGGACGAAGGCCGTCGCCGAGCGAGAAGGAAACGTCATAGGCTCTGGCGATGTCGCAGATCTCCTCGAAATGCTCGTAGAGGAAGCTCTCCCGGTGATGGTGCAGGCACCATTTGGCCATGATCGAGCCGCCGCGCGAGACGATGCCCGTGACCCGGTCGACGGTCAGCGGTATGTAGTGCAGCCGCACGCCGGCGTGGATGGTGAAATAGTCGACGCCTTGCTCGGCCTGCTCGATCAGCGTGTCGCGATAGACCTCCCAGTTGAGGTCCTCGGCGATGCCGCCGACCTTTTCGAGCGCCTGATAGAGCGGCACCGTGCCGATCGGCACCGGTGCATTGCGCACGATCCAGTCGCGGATGTTGTGGATGTTGCGGCCGGTCGACAGGTCCATCACCGTATCGGCGCCCCAGCGGATCGCCCACACCATCTTTTCGACCTCTTCGGCCATCGACGATGTGACAGCCGAGTTACCGATGTTGGCGTTGATCTTCACCAGGAAATTTCGCCCGATGATCATCGGTTCGCTCTCGGGATGATTGATGTTGGCGGGAATGATTGCGCGTCCGCGCGCCACCTCGTCGCGCACGAATTCGGGTGTGACGAAATCTGGGATCGCCGCGCCGAAGGCTTCGCCGTCGCGTTGCAGCTTGCCGCGCATCACCTCGCGGCCGAGATTCTCGCGGATGGCTACGAACTCCATTTCTGGCGTGATGATGCCGGCGCGCGCATAGGCAAGTTGGGTCACCGCCTTGCCCTGCTTGGCCTTGAGCGGCCGATTGCGTATCGGAAATTCCGGTGTCAGGCGCTCGCCGGTGGCGAATCCATTGTCTTCCGGCCGGACGTGGCGGCCGTCATAGGCTTCGACATCGCAACGCGCCGTGACCCATTCGTGGCGAAGCCGGGCAAGGCCTTTTTCGATGCTGGTTTGGACTGATGGATCGGTGTAGGGGCCGGACGGATCGTAGACGGTGACGGGCGGTTCGCCGGCCGTCGGATGGACGGAAATCTCGCGCATCGGCACCCTGATCTGCGGGTAGAGGACGCCGGGCTTGTGGATTTTCCGCGAGGCGGGCAGTGGTCCCGTCGACACGGCGGGGGTGAGGGCATTCATCGTGAGGCTCCTTTGCTCATGCATTGGAGACCCAGTTCTGTGCCGGAAGGATGAAAAGACGCTTCTGTAGACCTGCTGCAGCAGGACCTCGGGCGTAAACTCCCGCAAAGCGCTTGCACCGTCCCTACGCCAGTATGAACTGGATCAGGTTCAACGGGTCACTGCGCCGCGAAAGCCAGCAGTATCTCAGCCCCTTACCGGGACTCCCCTGGTGAATGCCTCAAGTTGAATGGGCCGGTGCTGCTTTGTCAAGCGCCTTCGGGCGCCTTCGGGCGCCTTCGGCCGGTGGCGACGTCCGGCGGCCGGCCGAGCGGAGAGCTCGCGCATGCATCGGGGACAAGTCACGCCCCGTAGACCAGGGCTGGAATGGCCAAAGTCTCATTCGCTTCGTGAAGGATGGAAAAACTGTATCGGCCATGTGCGTCGAGATCGACCGAGTAGCTCAGGCGGTCACGGATGTGGTTATCCTGGTCGAAGGCGACGATTTGCGGCTTCAGCGAGGTGATTTGCACCACGTCCAGGTAGATGGAGTTGCAGATATGATCTGGTCGTCGGGCTGGCAGGTGCAAGCGGCCGCTCTATTCAGGATGCGGCATCGGCGGCGTTCCCGATACCAATGATATCTTGCGGGCAACTTATGCAATCACCGGCTTCGTAAAACCCGACGGCGGCGGCCGTGTCCTGGCGCTGAGGATGTGCCGCTGTTCCAGCAGAGAAATCGCGTGGGCGCGGAGTTTTCGCTCTGCGAGGAAGAGTTGACGCAATCGTTTAGCTTGCTTGCAGTTCGTAGAGACCCGCCTTTGAAAGCAACTAAGCTATTGCATTGATATGTTGGTGCGCGATCGATCGCTACATAGCCGGCCGCCATTATCCGAGTATTGATCCGCCGGTGTTCGTGTTGCCGTATATGGCAATCCCTGCGAGATCGTCGCGGCCGGATCGGCCGCACCCTCTAGTCATAAAAGGGGAAGCGACCGAGAATTCCGCTGCCGAAAACTTCTCTGGCTTGGCTATGCATGCGGTAGATGAGATCGCCGCCTACCGCGACCTGGTCGAGGAAGGCATCGACGCCCAGTTCGGACAGCCTGGTTATCGCAATGCGTTAGCGGCTCAGACTTGCGGTCTCGAGAGCGGCCTTTGGGGGTCACCTCTTTTTTGTTTCAGAGGTTGGAAGACGGCTGCTCGTTACCCAATAGAAATGGCGACTACGGAACGCGATCGATCGCGGCCATCAGGAAACACCTGTCTTCGGCTCAACCTCGACATGGCGTCCGATCGACCGCAGATATACAGCTATCTCGTCCATGAGATGATCGCGTTCGCCGTAGATCTCAGCAATCCTGCGCAGCTGTGGCTCGACGGACCTCCGTTGCGCCGGCGTCAAATCAGCATCGCCAAAGACATATCCCAAGTTGCCAATCGCGCAAATGTTGCAGCCGGCCTCCACAACTGCTTGCACGAATGCCGGAATGTCTTTTTCTTGCATAGTCTTCATGTCGAACCTCTCGTGAATGGCGTGCTTGCGCGCCCATGCTGCCTTTTCAGCGTGTCCTCTGGGCGGCGCAAGCCTTGAGCGTAATTGTGCCGGGCAACCTCGACTATCCCGTCTGCCACGCTCTTTAGAGTCGGTGGGGTCTGGTGATTGCAGGCTGGGCCACTCAAAAGCCTGCAAGAAGAAAGTCATGGCGACCATTGCTCAAGATCGCGAGGGTGCGTGCAAGACCTTCCGTTGGCAGTCATGCACGCTCACCCAGCAACTGGGTATTGAGCAACTGGGTCTCACGTCGCGGGTCTCGTGTGCTTCACAGCCGAAAATAAGGTACCACCGTGGCTATTCTCAAGTGCAGGCTACCTCTTCAGGACACGGCGGAGTGCCTTCCGACGCACCCCTGGTGCAACGTGCGACCTAACGAGACACATCTCGTTCGCGTTCCCTCGACCTTTCTTCGTATTGCTGCTTGCCCTGCGATTTCAGGCCCTCTGCTAGCTTCTCGGCCGCTCTTTGGCCTGCAATGTCACTATTCAAGATCATATCCGACATCCCTGGATGGTCATAACCGTAATGCGCATGCAGTTTCCCTCACGAGCAGCGCCTATCCGTCGATTAGTTCGTCTTCCGGAACCCGAAGCCCTTTTTATCCGGCGTACCTATCCACCATTCAACCGGTATACCTTTCCCAACTTTGGCGGACCATTTACCTCAGGCATGATCATCTCGCGTGACATTTTTTTTTGGCGCCATCATCGCACGTGGCATTTTCTAAAAACCAAGACGTGTCAATTTGTAAAATCAAGGATGCGGCCGCGCCCGTTGCGAGGATTTGCAGGTAGCTCTTCAGCCCCAACACGATGTGTGAGGCGGCGGTGGAAAAGGCAACCGACGGCGTCGACGCGTCCTTTGATGATCGCAAGCGATATGCTTCGTCGCGAGCCCAGATTGCGGTCTCGGGCACAAGGCGAGATCACAGTTCTGCGATCTGTGGTAACGCGAGCCCGCAAAGCGCCGCTGCGGCCACCGCTTTTGGAATCTGGACGAGATTCGTCGTCGTCTGAGATCAGTTGATCGAGCAGTTCGCGCGCGCGGGACGCGCTTGCGGTGCAGTCTCTCCCGCGAGCTCGCCCGTGACCTTCTCATCGACGACATCCGAGAGCTGCGCGGACGGCCCTATGACCTCGTCGCTGTCGCCGGCGGCTGGAAGCACCTGACACGGCCGGCCTATGCCGATGCCATCCGCGCCTGCGGAAGCAGCGGGCGTGCCGTGGACCTGACGTGGTCGGACGTGCTGATGCTGATGTGCATCGGCACTTCCAGCCGATTACCCGCGCCGAATTGTCGTCGGTTTTCGGGAAGTAATCAGTCGCGACCTGATCGGCCATCTGCGGCACCGGCCTGATCGCGTCGAACCCGCGCAGTCCGACGCCCGGCGCTCCCTACACCTATGTGACGACAAAAGCGTCCTGCTCGAGTTCGGCCTCGACACGCTTCGCGATCTCCCGGACTGCGAGGCGCTCGAGGATGCCGGGCTGCTGAGCAGAGATGAGCTGCTTGCTGGTGAAATTATGCCAGAGTTGGCTAGTGGCCATGAGGATGCGGGTTTGGATACGGAGGAATAGCTTGGCGCTGCAGACGCTGTGGCCACCGGGCTTGCGAGTGCTTCCAGCTTTCCATAGCGAATCTAGCGCGCCCAAGGGCGTCCGAAATTTGTAGGCAAATTTCGGACATGGACACGGTCAGCGACGTCAAGCAGGCAGCGGTATGCGGCCTCTGCACCGCTGTCGCCCAAAAATTCGTGGCCATGGGCAAGCCCCACTTGAGACCCCCAGAGAGAACGCTCGTGAGCGATGGAAACGGTTTTGGTCCAAAGCTTGATACAGATGGCCTGCAGATGGGTGTAGGGTTTCAAAGCGCTCGAAGACGCGCCTTCGCAGAGTTAAAAGTCCGCGACGAACTCGTGTGTCGTTTGTCGCCAACTGCAAATTCGATAGTTAGCGCAATTATACTGCGCCGAGTCTGCCATCTCGAGCCCCAAGGGTTTGTGAGGCCTCTCGGCTCACCACCGCCTTTGCTAACCGCCGTGATTCCAAAGACGCGTGCCTTTACGGAGGGGGTCAAACGGCCTATATTATTCTTTATAAGGAGAAGAATAATGGGCACACTTGCTCGCATCTACACCCCCGCAGAGGCAGCCGCCGTCAGCGGGATAGGAATCAAGGCCGTGCACAATGCGATCGACAAACGCATTGTCGATACTGTGCCAAGCACTGCTCGGCGCATCGGTGGGGTCGTCCGACGGGCATTGACCGGCGAGGATTTGCTGCGGCTCAAGCTTTGGTATGGCGTGGGTGCGACATTGCCCGCTGATCGTCGCTACCGCCTGTTCGAGGAAATCAAAGCTGCCCCAAGGGCCAAGACCGTAAGGGCCGACGACCTGCTGATCGTCGACGTCGCCGAGGCACGTAAACAGCTCAAAGCGCGCATCGTGGATCTTGATGAAGCGGAGGCCGCCATCGGCCGCGTTAAAGGGGTGATGGGCGGAGAGCCTGTCTTCAAAGGAACCCGCATCCCTGTTCGTATGATCACGACGATGCTAGCGCAGGGCGCAGATGAAGCGGAGGTTCTGGAGGGATATCCGAAGCTAACGCCGCGCGTGATTGAGCTCGCCAGAATGTGGGTCGCCGCGCACCCGGTTCGTGGGCGGCCTAAGAAGCTGGTCGAGCAGGGCGTGAAAATAAAGTCGTCGAAGCGCGTGGTTTTGAAGGGCGACCCAGGTCCGTCGGCCAGGTCGAGACGCGTGTGACCTCGTGAGGTTTCTGATCGATGAGTGCCTGCACACGTCTCTGGTTGCGGTAGCCCAAGAACGCGGACATGAAGCAAACCACGTCAACTGGCTTGGGCTAAGCGGCGAAACCGACTGGGACCTCATGCCGCTCATTATCGATGAGGATTTCACCTTCGTCACCAACAATGCTAAGGACTTCAGGAAGCTCTATGCCAAAGAACCGGTTCACGCCGGCCTGATTATCGTCGTCCCTCAGGTCGGGCCTGAAAAACAGAGAGAGCTCTTCGATGCTCTCCTCGAGGATCTTGGCCCAGAGGAATTCCTGATTAATGAAGTTATCGAAATCGAGATCGAAAACGGCATTGCAATCGTAACACGATACGATCTGCCGTCGCCCTAGCTGAGGCTGCGCGATCTCCGCTTATGACCGACCCGGTTGCCAGTCGCTCATCTGCAAAATGTTACCGCCGAGTTTTGCAAACGCGCGTTGGCGGCAGGAGAAAACGAGAATCTGCTGATCGTGTGATTGACGATGCAAAGCGTCGAACATGCGCTCGATGCGGTCGTCATCGGAATAAACCAAAGCGTCATCCAGGATAACCGGTGTGGGTCGGCCGTCGCGGGCAAGCAAACGGGCGAAGGCCAGACGTGTCAGAACCGAAAGCTGTTCTCGCATGCCGCCACTCAACCTATCGACATCCTCATCCTGACCATTGCGGCGAACGGTCTGTGGCAACAGTGTGTTCTCGTCGAACACTATGGAGATGTCATCGAATAGCAATCCAAGCAGCGGTCGCAGCTCGGACATGACCGGCTTCAGATAAAGATCGCGTGCCGTCGAGCGCGCAGCGACCAGCGTCGTGCGCAGCCGGTCGAGGACGGCTTTTTCGAATTCGAAGCGTCTCGCTCGCTCTCCAGCGATTTCCAATTTTTCTGTGGCCTCGCGCAAAGCTTCTTCCACCGCGTCGTCGGACCGAGTGCGAATATGGCCATTGAGATCGGCCAGGGTTACACGCAACTGACTTGCTTCCTGTGTGGCGGCATCCTGAACCGAACGGGCGCGGCGCAGAACGGCTTCAGCGCTGGTGAGATCGCGAGCGCCGTCGCGCAGGGGAGCAGCGCGCATTTCGGCCGCTTCGCGCAGCTTTTGTCGTGCGGTGGCCTCGGTGAGCAGCAAGCGCCCCTTTTCCTCGCGCGCTGCATCGGGTCCCAATATGACCTCGAGGCTGGTCAGTTCCGCCTGGATGGTGACATAAGCCGTCTCCGCAGCCATGACAGCCTCGTCGGCATGGCTGCGCAAAGGCAAGGCCTCGCGCACGCTGTTGCGTGTTGTCGCCACACGCTGCTCGGCTGCGGCATGATGTTGCCGGATCTGTTCTGGATCGACTTTGAGTTCGAGGTCCCCGGCCCCGAGGGCACTCAGACGAGCAAGCTCCTCGTGTAATTGCTGTATCCCCTTGGGCGCGAGATCGGCAAGTCGCTGACGCGCCAAGCCCAGTTCGGTAGCTTTGTCGCGCGCTTCCACTAGGCGCTGGCGTGCCGTCCTGAGGCTATCGACACCGAGGGACGCAAGCAGGCTGCGGTGCTTCGCTTCGGCGTCTTCGATGGTCCGGTCGGCCTGCTGCGGCCGATTCGATCGCAGGGTCAAGGCTCCGATGCCGGCAATATCCAGGCGTACGGTGCCAGCAAAGCTTTGGTCTTCTGCATGGGGCAAGGGCTTGGCATCGATGGTCACCAAATCGGCGGCGCCGTCCCGGTATTCCATGCATAGCGTCGGCAGGGTTGCCAGGTGAGCTGCACGAAGGCTGGCGATCTCGATTTCGAGCGCCTGGAGTTGCTCGACAGCTTGTTCCGGCACCGCCAGCATCGCCAGTGCTGCCTCTCCATCTTCGATCTGGGTTCTGGCGACTTCGGCTTGTTTCAACCGGTTGTCCGAGCCGGCCAGTTGTTCGGCAGCGTCACGCGCCAAAAGAGTCGCATCCAGCCGCGCGAGCAATTCGCGTGCTTCGCGCTCTTCCAGTTCGGCTGCTTGAACTTCGCCCATCGCTTGTTCGTTTTCGGCAATGGCAGAAGCGCGCCGATCGAGAACCTCACTGCGGCGAAGCTGCGCAATCGTCGACTGCTGGCGCAAATCCGTGGCTCGTTTGAGCGCGGTCCGAAAACTATCGAGGGCCTGCTGCGCCGCGTCGTGGTGAATTGCGGCAAGGGCAGCTTCCGCCTCGGCGGCTTTCAAGGCTTCGCTGTGCGATTTGGCGGCCTCGACTGCGGCTTCCGCGGCCGAGATGGCTTCCCGCCGAGTGGCGCCTTCTTCGGGGTTTTCAAGCTCAGACAGACGCGCCAACGCCATGCGCCGCTTGTCGAGCGAATCGCGCAGACCGGTGACTTCGGCGCTGAGACGCTGCTCGTCTTTCACCAGCTTGTCACGCTCGTCGAGCGCTGCCGCATAGAGACCGCCGCTCTTGGGACGCAGCGTTGACGTAACCAGGCTATAGAGTTCTTCTTCACATGCCGCGGCGATTTCGGCCATGCGTCGCCCGCCGGTCAGGGCTTCAACTTCCCCCTGAACCGAGGACAGTAGGCTTTCGCGCACGCGTTTTTCGCCGTCCTCCTCGCTTTTGCTGCGCCTTTCGATGCCGGTGACCCCTTGGCGAACCCAGAGCAATCCTGCCGGTCCTGCGCTTCCGCCATGGATTAGTTTGCCGATAAAGGCTTCGGCCTCATCGGCTTGAGCCAACAGTCGCCCGCCGTCGAGGTCAATAACGCTGGCCAGCCTGCCGCCATAAAACTGCTTGGCAAGTCGATAGCGTCCTTCTGAAGTGGTGATGTCGGCCTCCACCACCGGATTGCCCCCACTGTAAGGCCGCAACAGTCGCACGCCTTCGGGTGTGCCCGTGTGAGGCTGGAAAAAGAGTGCGTGCAGCGCTTCGAAGAAGGTTGATTTGCCGAACTCATTGACCGCGCAAAGCACGTTGACGCCGTCGCCGATGTTTTCGATGGCGACGCCTTGCCCGGCGAACCGTTTGACGTTGTGGAGCCGAAGGGCCGTAAGTTTCATGATCCCATCGCCTCGCAATAGCTGAACAACCGAACCAGTGCTTCTCGCGATATGTCGCGTTCGACAGCCGACCGGGTTTCGTCGCTGCTTTCATCCAACAGTGCCTGCGCTGCCTCGCGAAGGGCACCAGAGCGGTCGATCCGATCCAAATCGCCACTTTCGCAGTCGGTCGCGAGCCCGTCCCCGTCCAGTTCCAGATAGGCGAAGTCGGGCGCGGCTACCGCGATCGCCGCTTGAAGGATCGTTCGCCCACTTAACCGCACCCGGCCAGACGCGGCAATTCGCAGCAAAGTCTGACGCCGCAGATGAGCCGGTGGAAGCAACGCTTCAAATGCCGCGGCGCTGTCGTCGCCAGACAGCAGATGCAGGGGAGCGGTTTTCCAGGAAAAGCTAGCTGTTTCAACGGCCACGATCTCGGGCACGGCGCCAGGCCCGGCAATGGAAACGACAAGGGCCTGACCGGGTGTATCATGCTTGAAACGGTCAGGTTCGGGCGCACCGCTATAACGGCTGCGCTCATTGATGGTGACGGGTCCGTGCCAGTCGCCAAGTGCCAGATAATCGAGGCCGGCCTTAGTCGCGCGATCTGGTGCAATGACATCGGACGCTGCTGAATCTTCGGAAAAGTTCTGAATAGCGCCATGAGCAAGGCCGAGCCGGATGGCGCCTTGCGGCGTCGCGGCGCTGTTCATCCACTCGGTAAGGTCGCGACCGGGTCTGCGGGTGGTGCAAGGTGCAGGCAGCAGCGCCACGTCCGCGCCAATGGTCAGGGTTTCGGGCCGCGTCGCCAGCAGGACATTGTCCGGCACAACGCTGTCCGCTGCACTCCACAATTGATCAGCCAACAGGGAATCATGGTTGCCAGGCAGCAATATCCAGCGCAGAGGCGCGCTCTGGCTCATCTCGGCCATGGCCTGCCGCAACATCGCTGGAGTGGGCGTTTCGGTATCGAACGTATCGCCGGCCAGAAGTATGGTGGATGCACCATGGACGCGTGCCTGCTCTGCCAGCCGGCTGATCGCGCCATGGCGCGCTTCACGGAGCCGCCCGCGCAGATCCTCTGGCATGTTGCCGAACCGCTTGCCGATATGAAGATCGGAGCTGTGGATGAATCGAAACATGGAGTCTCCGAGACTATGTCGATGCCAGGTTGCGCTGGGCGCGATCGATGGCTTCATCCAGCCGGGAGCGTGAAATCGCCGCAAGTCGCTCGACACCGAGCAGACGTGCAAGGTCGAGAGCGGGGTCGGACTGTTCCAGAATGTCCTCGTTCGCAACGACGACAGCGGCCAGCTCGGCGATTGGAATGTCGGCAATGGACCGGCGGGCATCGGCATCGAACGGCATGCGATAATCAAGCAGGTCGACCACCGTCCCTCTCTTCCATAGGAAGCTGCCGCTGGATTCTTCAGTTCTATCGAACTCGCGCAGATGCAGGTCGATCCGCTCCCGAATCTTGTTGCCCGTTCTGAGCCAGCCATGCGCCCGTGCGATGCGCTGCGCAAGGACGTCATCTCGCAGAGGTCCTTCCTGCTCGATCACCGCGTCGACCATGGACCGCAGCGTGCCTCGGTAGACGAAGTCATAAAACTGATCCGGGCTGGTGGAAAATCCGGTTAGATCAGTCAGGCGATAACGGCCGCCCGTCGGTACGGTATCATGCGTCGAATGCGCGGCCGCAGGCAAAATTCCTGCAGATGCCGATGGGCGCTCTCCCGTCGCGAGGGGAGCGGCGACAAGTTCTGGCTCTGATTTTATCGACGGATGTTCCGGTTCGCCGGCCGATGCTAGGTCTTCGGCTGGCAATGGGTCCATGGGGTCGACCTTATGTCCCATGTCCCAATGGATCGCGGCTTCACTTTCCTGTTGTTCAGCCTGTTTGCGACGGCTTTCCTCGAGCAGCGCGGCCAGGCTGGCATGAAGCCTCTCGGTGCAACCTTCGAGATCAAACCACCAATCGGTTGACCATACCCGGACAATGTTCCACCCGAGGCCGCGCAGGACCTGCTCGCGGACCTTGTCTCGATCTCGCGCCGTGGCAGAACTGTGATAGGTCGCGCCGTCGCATTCGACCCCAGCCAGATAGGCGCCGGCGAGATCGGGATGCCGGATCCCTATATCCACTCGAAAGCCCGAAATGCCGACTTGAGGAACGATGGTCCATCCGCGCTTCTCAAGCTCGGCAGCGACGGCCTCCTCGAAAGGGGATTCCAGGGCTCCGACCGATCCGCGTTCCTGCGCTGGCAATGCCACAGCGCCGCGTTCGGCAAAATCGAGAAAGGCTTTGAGATGCTGTACGCCGATCGCTTTGGTTCGGTTGGGGTCGATCTGGTCGGCGGCAAAACCTGAAAATACGATCAGTTCCTGCCGCGCACGCGTCACCGCGACATTCAGCCGGCGTTCGCCGCCGTCCCGATTCAGCGCGCCGAAATCCATGCTGCGCTTGCCGGCATTATCTTGCGAAAAGGTGATCGAAAACAGGATTATGTCACGCTCGTCCCCTTGGACATTTTCCAGATTCTTGACGATGGCGGGCTCAATACGCTCGTCGGCAAAGAACCATTCAAGCTCCGGCTCTGTCTGGCGTGCCTTGTCGAAAAGGTCGAGGATGAGCGACTGCTGTTGCGCGTTGAAAGTGATGACTCCGAGCGTGGGTCGGTCCTTTTCCGGTAGGGCCAGCCAACGCCGCATCCTGCTGACCGCCTCGTCGGTTACCGCTTGGGCTTCGATTCGATTGGTGCGGCTTTTGCCACGGTCATAGATGCCGGTCGTGATTTTTCGCAGCTGAACTGCCCGATCTTCCACCGTTGGCGAAGGGAATGTGATGAGCCGGTTCTGATAGTAGTGATGGTTGGAAAAGGCGATCAGCGACTCATTGCGGCTACGATAATGCCAGCGCAGGTCACGTACCGGGATGCCGGCCGCTTTGGCTTCGTCGAGAATGCTCTCAAGATCCTTTTCGTGTTCGACGACTTCCTCGTCCTCCTCGTTGCGGCCAAAGAAATTGGTGGGCGGCAACTGCTTGGGATCGCCTACGATTATGGTTTGATGGGCTCGCGCGATGGCACCGACGGCGTCCCAGGTGGTGATCTGCGATGCTTCGTCGAAAATCACCACGTCGAACAGGGCTTGGTCGGGCGGTAGATATTGAGCGATTGAAAGAGGGGACATCAGCATGCACGGCGCGAGCTTGGCAAAGCTCGTCGGCATCGCGCCAATCATCTCGCGGATTGACCGGCTGGGCCGCTGCAATTCCATCTGATGGCGCAACAGGCCCAACTCGGAATTGCGCGGGACGCCTTGCACAGCCGGCAAACCATGAGCGATGGCACTGATGACGCGAAGGCTTGCTTGAGCGCGGACAAGATCGTCGATTTCCCGGAAATCTTCGATGGCGTGCTCGTGCTGGAAGCGACGGAAATTCCGCAGCACCGGATCGGCATCCAGCGTGGCCGGCAGCCACCAGCGTACATAGGCCAGGCGGAACGCGGATTGAGCTTCAGCTGGTCGCACTAGACCCGCCTCGATATCGTCGACCAACGCTCCCAGATTGTGACTGACAGCCCTGCGACGAATGCCGCACCACGAAGTCCAGTCCCGGAGAAGATGACGGGCGTCGAGCAAGTCTCCCATCGCAGTCGTCAATTCGGTCAGCGGGTTATCATGTTCTGCCCAAGAAGGCGTCTTTCCAGCAGGGATCGCAAATTGGGTCTTGGCAGCCTCGAATGCTGCAGAAGCCGCAAGGAAGCGGGCTGCCCCATAGCGCATCGTGCTATCTGCTGCACCGCTTCGCAGGCTCGGGGCGGTTGCTTGCAGGAGCGCTTTGAAATCCTCCGTGCCGAGGCCGGGCAGGCGTAGCGTCTGTCGAAGCCTTTCGGCCATCGAGAGTATCTGATCGATACGGTGGGTGTCGGTATCAAGTGCGGCAAATCCGATCGGCTTCCCAGATAGGATGTTGGCTTCGACAGTGGCCCGGCGGTCCTGCATCAGGCGCAACAGCAGCAAGTCGTGCTGAGGATCGGCTACCCCCTCTGTGACATAGCCTTGAAGCAGCTTCTGGACTTTGCGTTTGCCCAACTGACTGTTTGGCCAGAATGCAGAAGCGGCCTGCTGCCATTGCTGCTCTATGTCCTCCACCCGTATGCGCGCAACGGCAGCCTCGTCATAGCGGGCCGACAGGTCCTTGCGAGACTTGCGATAGTCTCCGATTGCCTCATTGAGAGTGGCGAGGGCTCCCCGCAACTGGGCGAAATCTCGATCAAAGACAATGCTGACGTCATAGCCGGCACTGTCCTGGAGTGCCGCTGCTAGTTTTCGCAGCGCTTCGAGCTCCGCTTTTGACGCGTCGCCTTTGGCGCGCAGGCCGATGCTCACCAGGAAGGCGTCGAGTGCGGTCGCTAGAACCTCGGACGCATTCTTGAGGGTCTTTGCCCCTTCGAGCAAATTGTCCTGCCAGCCTGACGTCCACTCGGTGACATCTATAAGACGCAAGACCGACCGCATCTCCACCGACTGAAATGCGAGACCTGTTTCGGCGGCAATATGCTCCAGCGCCAGCCGGTTTGCCTCGTCATGGGAATCGCGCGATGGCCAGGACAATCTCGGAGCGTGCTGCCGCTTGTTCTTGAGAGCGATGCCGAGCGCCAGATAAGGCGTCAGACCATTGACATGGTGCCGATGCAGCGCTTCGACATAGGCATTCAGTTCGTCGCGACGGACGCGAAGCCGCTCGTTGATCGCAATCCACTCCGCTGCGTCCACGCGCACGCCGCTTTCCCAGCTGATCCTGAGCTGGGTGAGAAAGTTGCGTCGGTCCGCCTTGCTGGAATGGAGTTCGAGACAATGCGCGCCCAGGCCATGTTCGCGCAGGCGGCGATACACCACATCGAGCGCCGCCGTCTTCTCGGCCACAAACAGCACGGTTTTGCCAACTGAAAGACAGTTGGCAATCATGTTGGCAATGGTCTGGCTCTTGCCAGTGCCGGGAGGACCGATGATGACAAAATCGCGACCCTCAGCGGCGGCAAGACTTGCGGCGGTCTGTGAGGAGTCGGCCGGCAGCAGCAAAACCATGTCGGACGGGGCATAGTGCCGGTCGAGTTCGCGCTCGTCGCGGAATGATGCGCCATTGCCCTCGAAAGCTATCTCCGGCGTGTCGATCAGATGGCGCACGACACGGTTTTCGCGCAGCGCATCGGTACGCTCGACCAGATCCTTCCACATGAGAAACTTGGCGAAGGAAAAGGTCGACAGCGCCGTCTCGTCCACCACCTCCATGCCGGGGACGTCGCGCACTGCCTGGCGCATAAGACCGAGCAGCCTCGGCACATCAACGCCGCTTTCGTCCTCGGGCAGCTCACCGGAAAACTGTGGCAGTTTGAGCTCGAAGTCGCGTTCGAGAAACTGCAACAAGGTTGCGTTGAATCGCGGTTCATCTTCATGGAAGCGCAAGGTAAAATGCGATGTTGCGCTGCGGCGCTCGATTTTGACCGGTACGAGCAGCAATGGCGCGCGATAGCTGCGCTCGTCCTCGGCCTTCTTCTTCCAGCGCAGGAAGCCGACCGCCAGGAAGAGCGTATTCGCGCCGCCCTCGGCAAAATCGTTGCGCACTTGCCGGTAAAGATCGATCAGCCGGGATTCCAATTGACGCCCATCGAGCGTCGACGGGAGCTCGTCGCGCAGAAGCGCTTCCGCGGCAAAGCCACGCTGGAGGTCACGTCCGTGCACCTCGCGATAGAGGACAGCATCCCGCTCGCCCAGTGGATTCTGTTCGGGGAGCGAAATCAGCCGGATCGAAGCGCCTGCCATCAGACGGTCCTCGAGGTAGCCGACGTCAGTACAAAGAAACGGAATTGTCTTCTTGGAGTCCGGAAAATTGAGCAGGCGGTTCCGCAGTGTCAAATCGAGGAGCTTTTTCTGCCAGCGGTCGATCCGTCCGGCCGCTGTCGTCGGCTTTACCTCGACGATCTCGACCGGCAGGGCTACCACGGCCGGTGCGGCTGGCAACGGCAACGCGATTTCGGTTGCCGCCTCTGCATCCACGCTGCGGCGCGTCGGTTCGTGCGAAGCAAGCGGTGTGATGCCGCCGCTGCGCGAGCGGCGTATATCGATGGCTGCGACAAAGGTGGCTACCTGCGTTTCGTCGAGCCGCTGTTCGATTGCGTGTTGGGCAGCCTCCAACGTCATCGCCGGCCGATGCGTCACGCCTGTCGTCTCAAACACGATGAGTTCGCGCGATGCCAGCGCCTTGCGGACCTCCATGGCATCGGGTTCAATGGCGTTGGCGAGCGTCCTTTGTGTCATCCAGACGCCGACGGCCGCGTGTCCCTGAAACATCAAAACGACGGGATGCAAGCCCGTCGCCTCCAGGGCGGACGCGAATAACAGACTGGTATCGAGACAGGTTGCCAGCTTTTCTGCCGTAATAATTGAGGGACGTCGAATTTTTTGGCCGCGGCTTTCGAAGCTCGCAGGTGGCTCTGCATAATGCAGCGATAGGCCAGCAATGGCCGAATAAATTGCGGCCGCCAGCATGAATGCGCGTTGCGGATTGCCGCTTTGATAGCCATCGAGGCTGGAAGGATGACCATGCGCTGCGAGCAGCTCCGCTGCGGAACGCAGCAGTCCTGCGATCGCCGGGTCGTTCGGCATGACGAATGCGGCGAGCAATTGCGCCATATCGACGACGCCACCCCATTCGTCGCGGGCAAGCAGGCGCACCGCAACGCGCTGCTCGGCCAGCACTGCGCCTCCTGAGGTTAGGCGCAACGTTATCTCCCCGCGCTCAGCCTCGTTGAGACCGGCCAGATAGCCGGCGTCGAGATCGATTTTTCGATCGCTTAAGGGAAGCCGGTCGCCAGCAACGATCCGATCAATTGTCCAGCTTTTGGCGCGCAAAAAAGGGGGGTTCGATGTCAGCTCGAGAGTGCATTTTTCGAAACCCTGCTGGGTCGGGTTGTTGAGCGCGATAGACCGGATCACCGGAATAGCATTTTGGAAGGACGCATATGTAAAGCTGGCGGCGATGTCCGCCACGACTTCTATTACGGGCGCGGCTGATATACCGGCAGCATCGCCAGTCTCCGAACTCGTTTCCATACCCCATCCCCTATTTTCATTTACGATAGAACTTTGCCGCCAGAATTTGAAAGTAAATTCTCGGTATGGTCGCCGCTTATGTCCAGCAGCATAGATTTCTAAAAGTGTTACCGCCCAGATAACGGTCGAAATGGAGACAGGCGATAATCGGTCGTCACGATTGGAGGGGATCCAAAAGTCGCGGAAATCGGAGCGCCGGCGCACGCTGCTGAAACCCAAGACGGGCAGGACGTCATCCGCAAATGTGTGGCGGTCCGGGCGCCATGGACCAAGCGTTGCGCGCCTATCGCGAGCGCTGTCGTGGCGCCTATCGCGGACTCGGACCCAGCCCGACAGTGACGGCGAACCTCGATCGGCCTATCGGTGAGGCGGTCGAATTCCGCCCATAGACTATCGAAAGGCACGCACTTCCAGCTCTATCTCCTCGTACGCGTTGCCGGCTACCTAAATTCGTGCGCGCGGTCCAATGCCTTTGATTGCTGATGTCGTTGTGGAGACGTTTGATCGCTGAAGCATTTGTTTGCTGACCTAGCGGCGCGGGGGGAGGTCATTTATTGGGTACATCTCCAGCACTCTATGTGCGATCGCGAGGAAAATTTGTCCAGACAAGCGAATTCATCGAATCTGGACTAATCAATAAGTATAATGATGGTAAGATTCGGGGGGCAGGAATGGCCGAGGTTGGACTTTTGGAATGGGCGGATAAGCAGCCCGACTGGATTAGGGATGCCTTAAGAAGACACGCCGCGCGGCCGGGCTTCAACCTCGAGCAGGAGGATAAGGCCGGTGTAACAGCTCGGGTCCGCCACGTCGGTGGATTTACCGCTGATCTGCCCGAATGCTCTCCGCTCTCGGCGGAGCATTTGAGGGCCAACAGTTCGAACGAGCCGCGCGCGGTGCTTTGCTCACTCGGCCCCGTCAAGCATTTGAACCGCCTCGCCGAAGAGCAGCAACTGCGTTTCGCCACCGATGGCATCACCATTATCTACGGCGACAATGGAAGCGGAAAGAGCGGCTATTGCCGGATCGCGAAGAAGCTTTGCCGTAGTCTGACGGCGGATGATCTTCTTGGCAACGTGTTCGAGATCGGCACCAAACCGCCAGCCGAAGTGCTTGTCCGGTTTCTCGAAGAGGGTGCTACGGAACCGACCCCCATAACCTGGAAGGACGGAACGCTGCCCCCCGCGTCAATTGCACGGATCTCCGTTTTCGACTCCGCGAACGCTCGCCTCTACGTCGATAAGCAAAACCGTATCGGTTTTCTGCCCGCAGCCATCGCGCTTCTCGAAAGCCATGGACGTCACCGCACCGAGCTCGAAGCCGACTTCCGGGAAGAAATCAAAGCGATCGAAAAGAACCTAAAGACACCATTGCCGAGTGGGTACACAGCTGCCGGCGCGGTCGTAAAGCTGCTGGCTCGTCTCGAAATCAAGTCAAAGGACGTGATGCCTTCCGCAGCCGAAATCAAAAACCTCGCTGCCCTCTCAGAGCAGGACATGGCTGATCTCGCTGGCCTCGAACAGGCTCTGGCAAGCGACCCTTCAACGATGGCGACAAAGCGTCGGCGTGCCAAGGCGGCCTTGGAAAAACTGCTGACTGCATCTGAACAGATCGACGCGGCTCTCTCAGCGGCGGCCCTCGAGATTTATCGCAATCTATATGCAACAGCCGATTCTACAGCGCAGGCTGCACAACTTGCCGCCTCAGGAGCGTTCGCGACTATGCCGTTGAGCGGCGTTGGGCTTTCTCCCTGGCGGTATATGTTCGACCATGCACGAGCCTATTTAGCGAGCGTCACTGGCATCGATCATCAGCACTTGCCAGATCAGGAAGGCGATCGTTGCATGCTCTGCCAGGAGCCGATGACGGCGGACGCCGCGGGGCGGATCCAATCCTTCAATGACTTCGTAACGGGCGCCGCAAATAAGGCGGCGCAAGTCGCATCTATTGCCCATGAAGAGGCCCTGCGCCAAATCAAAGGACTCACCATTGCGACCGGGGAGGCGGTTGAGGCGGCTCTCGGAGAGTTTGGCGATCTGTCCGCCGCACGCAAGGCGATGGTGGCCCTGATCTCGGCATATTATGTCGAGGCAGGTAAAAGGCGTGATGCAATTGTCGTTGCGGCTGCGCTGTCCGAGTACGCTGCGTTCCCGCAACTTGCGGCGCCAGTTGCATCGAAACTCCGAACGGAGGCGGAGGCGCTAGAGGCCGAAGCGCTGACGGACGACAAGGCAGCGGCCGACGACGGGAACCGCGCTACCGATCGAGCTCGTCGCGATACACTCAAGGATCGGAAAAAACTGGGCGACGATCTCACCATCGTTCTCGCGCGCTTGGCGAATCTCGAAGAGCGGCGCAAGCTTCTCTCATGCTGCGATGCTGTCGAAACAGGCTCGGTGTCACGGCAGATGACGTCGCTTCGACGAAGCCTCGTCATGCAGGATCTCGAAAAGCGCGTCGTCGCCGAGATTGAGACTCTGGCGTTAACGCACATCCCGTTCGCAGTTAATGATCGTAGTCAAGATGGGCAGAGCTATTTCGAGGTCGGGCTCAACGCGGCAAAAGCGATCTCAAACAGCAAGGTCTTAAGCGAAGGAGAGCAGCGCGCGCTTGCCCTGGCCTGTTTCTTAGCCGAGGTCGGAGGAGACACATCGCGTCAAGGCATGATCATCGACGACCCCGTGTCATCTCTCGACCATGTTCGGATCAGGCGGGTCGCGGCAAGGCTCGTAAAAGAAGCGGCCACAGGACGTCAGATTATTATTTTCACCCATAATCTTCTGTTCTTCAACGAGGTGGTTGACGCAGCTGCGCAGGCCAATCCGCCGATTCCCCTTGTTCGAAACTACATCAACAAGTCCGAATCTGCCGGTTTTGGCTTGATTAGCGAAACTGACGAGCCGTGGATCGCACAGTCTGTCACGAAGCGCATCGAGACTCTCAAGACGCGCCTGAAGAGCTTCGACGGCGCCACTGATTTCACCACCGATGCTTGGCGAAGGTCAGCGAAGGATTTCTACAGCGATCTTCGGGAAACCTGGGAGAGGCTCGTTGAAGAAATCCTGCTCGGTAAAGTCGTCGAGCGATTTAACAGCGATGTCAAGACACAGAGCCTGAAGGGTGTGGTGGTCGAGGACGAAGACCACAAGCGAATCTATTGGGCCATGAAGCGAGTTTCGGAGCGTTCTGGACATGACATGGCGTCCGCCAAGGCCATTCCAGTTCCAACACCAAACGATATGAAGAGCGATCTTGATGGAATTGACCAATATCGTATCGACACCACCAAACGAAAAAAGGATGCCGAAAAGCGCCGGATTGAATTCGAACAGCCTCCCAAGGCGACTGTACTCTAGCCTAATGACTATTGTCGTGTATTACTGGCCCTCACTGGCTTCATCCTGCTGCGCATGCCGGTGTCCGCCTGCCGCGGGCGAAGCCGACGTGACGAGGAAGTATCGCGAGGGCGCCAAGCCATCAATGGCTGTGCGCTCGCTCTTCATCTTGGATTTCAGCGCCGAGAAGCCTGACCGCTGGTAGTGCTTCGCCTGCACAATGTCGCCGCCGGCAAGGGCATGTCGACCATCCATCGCGTCGTCCGGTCCCTCGGGAAAGGCCTCGAAACGCTTGTCGATCTCGCGACCTACGAGGTCGCGGGCCAAATCCTCAAACTCGTTATGGGACAAACTCGAGAAATCATAAGCCATGCGCCCAGATTGAGTGCCCATTTGGTGGGCAGACAAGCAACCGGGGGCACAATTGCGTCGTGCCTCTCCATTACCAACAAAAAGATAAACGCGCTTTCCAGGCGATGCGGTCGGATGATCGTTTCGCGCTTGGCAAAAGCGAACGGATTAGTCTATGGCTCTCGGCGGGGGGGCGAGTTATGCGACGGGTGCGAATCCTTCAAGTAGGCGATATTCACTATCCGGATTGGCATCCTTCCTCTAGCAACATCGATGCCAAGGATAGCAAGTTCGCTCCGAAAATAACGCAGAAGCTACGCGCGTCTTCGCTGCGTGCCGTCTTGACGAAGCTTCGGCGGCTGACGACTTCGAAGCCCTTGGATTCGATCGCCTTCATGGGGGATTTCACGAGCCGTGGCGACAAGACTTTCATTGCTTCGGCATTCCAGCATTTCACGTTGCTCTGCCGCGCACAGGGGCGCAGTTCAAAGGCGCTTCCGTTGATATTCGTACCGGGAAATCACGATGTGAACCGTGATGACGCGCGCGAACTTGGACCGACTGAGAAATTCAGCGAAATGGCGAGTTTAGCCGCCCGCTTGGGTTGGCAGACCGTTCCCGTGGACCAACCCGTGCACTTCAGACTTCCGACAGGATCCGCAGGCGCAAACTTCATCCTCGTCAACACAGCGATAGGCAGTTGGGAGCTTCAGAACCTTCCCGCGTTCCTTCGTGATCGTCTCGAGGCACTCGGTCCTTCTACAGAACCTGTAGATCTCGGCTCGCCGGACACCTCGGGACATTCGCCCGCGACACCTCCCAGCGATCCAGACAAGGAGGCGTCCGACGACGAGTATTACGGTCAGATGGACACGCCATACATCTCGCGTGAGATGCTTGCAGGCCTACAGGAATTGCTCCAGCAGCCCGACATGCGTTACGGCATCATGATCGGCCATCACAATCTGCTGCCACAAAAGACTCCGCGCATTACGCCATACGCGGAGATGCTCAACAGCGGATTTGTCAGAACTCAGCTGCTGCAGGGCAACAAGCCTATCGTCTACCTGCATGGACACATACATGCCGATCCGGTCGAGATCGTCAACGATCCAAGGTTTCCGGACGGCAAATTGATCTGCATCTCAGCACCAGAGATACAGTCAGGTTTCAATGAGCTCGTCTTCTTCACGACCGATCAGGGAGAGCTCGTCGGCATCCGACTTATACCCTACCGCACCAATGTCGCCGACGGGACGGTCATGGAAGGCGAACATTGCTTCATCTCGACTATGTCCAACGGCAAGGCCTTTCTGAACAACGACACGTTTGACCTGATGCGCCGACTGCGCGACCATGCCACCAGGCGCGGGAATGGGTTACTCTTCTGGGACGAGATCACTGAGATTGCCGCCTCCGCCGAGCTCGGGCTAGATTTGGAAGACTCTCTTCTGATGCTCCAAGCGGCGCGCTTCGTCGAGATAGACGGCCTCACGAAGGCAAACTCGGCTTGGCGCATTAAGGTAAGGGACGAATAGAGATGGAGAATCCGTTCGGCCCCAACAGGATCGAGTACGAAAGTCGCCCGATACTGTGGTTCAGTCAGAAGTCGGCCTTGATTTCTGCCGCCGCCAAGCCGGTCTTCGTCGCAGGGACGAGAGGCAGCGGCAAGACCAGTATTCTTCGCTCGCTTTCCACAGTTCATATCCTCGAAGACAAAAGTCTCGCGGACCAAGTCGGCAAGCTCGGCTGGTATGGCGTCTTCTTCCAGCTCAATGAGACATTTTCGCCCCTAATCGACAACGCGGTTCTGAACCTCATTCCGGAGCGGATACGCTTCGACACGGCCGCCGTGATCCCGCGGCAATTCGTAATCTTCTCTCACTATCTGGAGCTGAAGATAGTCGAACGCCTGCTCGAGAGCATCAGCCAGCTCAGACGCGACAGCCACTTGAAATACCGGGCCTCTGAAGATAGGGACGTCGCCTTGGCACTGCATCGCGAAGTGCTGCACTTCATACCCCAACCTGCCCGTCTCGACTTCTTCAGCATAGATGAGCTGCGGGGTGGGATAACCCGGTACGTCGACGAATGCTTCAACGCGTTCTTCTTTGCCGCCGATGAGGGAGCGACCGGCTTCAGAGCGACAGACCCTGGCGCGATCATTAACAAGGTCGCGACCGCGATCACCCCACTTTTAAATGGCCCATCTTTCGCCGGTGACAGGGCGCCCTTCTTCAAGATCCTGATTGACGACTGTGAGGCACTGACACCGCTCCAACAGCAGTTCCTGAACACCTTGGTGAGGAAGACGCGCGGCAATGTGAAATGGGTCCTCGCCTACATCGGCGGCCTTTACGACACGATCCGGACGATCATACCCGGCCAGTCGCTCTCGAATGCTGACCGGGACGTCGAGAATCTTGATTCAGTCGATCCGAGGGAGTTCGCCACGCTGTGCGAGAACGTGTCGTCGCTTCGGCTCTACTATGCGCTTCCTGACCATCTGCGGAGTGATCTCAAGCGCAACGATGCGCTCAGCGCGTTTTCGCTCAAAAACCGGCTGGGGCGGCTTTCCGTCAATGACATCATCGAGCGGGTTATCATATCGGGTCATTCCGAGGGCAGAGAAGAGCTTGTGGCACTCGCTGATGCAGCACGTGAATTCCTCTCCGTGAATTTGAGGACGGCGGATCAGCAGCAATTCCTTCTTGATCGAAAAGCGCGCCCTTATGCCGAAGGGCTGGCGCTCGCGCTCATGAACCCGGAAATCAAGCGCCGGCCCATGAGCAAGGCGGATGCTTCAAATCTGAAGAGGTCGATCGCCCGGAAACAGGGATGGGCTTTTCTGAAAGCGTGCCAGATGCTGCGTCTGCATGACTACCCGTACGTAGGGCACCAGATCATCACATCATTGAGCGACGTCTGTATACGCGATTTCCTTGATATAATGGGAGAGATCTTCCGCCGCAGTGTTCCGAGTTCCAGTGATCCACGAAAACTGGTGGAATTCATCAACTCGGATTTACAGATTCATCTCGAACAGCAGAGACAGGCTGTGAACGCCGCCTCTCAACGGAAGCTTGATGGACTTCAGGCGCTTTCACATCCGTACGAAGAAGAGAGCGTGCGCATGGTGCGGGCGTTGGGTTACCTGACCGCTCGCCTCCAGACAGAGTTTGCCGAAGAAAATGCTCTAGGAACGACAGAGAGAGGCATTTTCAGGGTTGATCTAAAGGAAATGCGCTCGCTGGTGAACCGACTGGAGCAACCCAGCGGAAAACTGGACGAGGTCCTGCGTCGGGCGGAAAGGGATGGGTTTATCCGGGAGGTCTCCGCCGCCGGCAACTTTGAGGTGGACCGCGCCGACCCCGCATCGAAGGAGATGCTGATCAGATTGCATCGGCGATTTGCACCTTACTTCGGGTTCTCCTATCGCGGCCCGTACGAAATCAACACAATCCCTGCGGCGCAGATGGTCGACCTGCTTTTTACCAGGCATCGGCTCCCAGAAGACTGGGCCGACTCGGTGTTTAAGGAGCTCGTCGCGCGGCCCGCACTCAAGACCGAATTCCAGCACTCGCTTTTCGAGAGCGATCTCGAATGACCGCTTCAACTGTCGAGTATCGAGTCTTCGGCCATCTGGCCGTCACTGAGAAGGCGAGAGATGCAGGTACCTGCGAAACGATGGAGGCAGATATCGCGATCGTCGCGCTTGGATGGGAAACGCGTTTCGCCGCGTTCGAAAACCATCTTGACCTGAAGGTCGGCAAAATCGTGGTTCTGGACTTTGCTCTGAAGGAAGCGAACGTCCCAGCCGTCGAAGAAAACCGGCGAAAGCTCATCGCTATGGGTACCCGATGGGGCGTCGAAGTGACTGCGATCACCCTCGAGCCTTCCATCGAGTATCAGAAGAACATCAATCTCCTCGATCACCTGCTCACTCAGATGGCCGCTTCATGTGGCTCATACGAAGGAAGCCTGCGGAAGGTTTTCGTCGAGTGCTCGACGATGCCGCGAATCTACATCCAATGGCTGATTGCGGTGGCATTCAAGAAAATGTCGATTCAGTCTCTCGAATTCGGGTACGCCGAAGGTATCTACGGGAACGCGATCGGCAAAGAGGATTTTTCCAGCGGCTTGGACCGATACGTCACCGTCCCTCATCTTCAAGGCAGCGGAGGAATGGGCGAAGAGAAAGTCCTGCTCGTGGGGATCGGAGGAGATGCCGACGTATTCTACGGATTGATCGATATCGTCAGTCCGGAACGGATCTCGCTCCTCGTCCCAAGAAGCGAGAAGAATGCGCATATCGATGCTTTGCTCGATCAACAGGTGGCCAAGGTACGTGAAACCCACCGGCTCGAAGATGGCGAAGTTCGCGACATCCAGGCTTTCGGGCTGATGGCCCACCTCGATGCTTTCGAGACGTATCTCGACGGGTTCGGCTCGCGTGCGGTGGTGAACGTTTTTGTCAGCGGCCCGAAGGTTCAGGCCATCGCTGCTGCCGTGCTCGCCTGCTCCGACAGCCGCGTCCATCTCAAGGCACGAATTCCCACCTCCTATGCCCATCGTGAAGTCTCAGCGAATGGGCGGTATCATATCTATAGGCTGATTGACCTGACATCCCCTGCCTGCAGCCTTCCCGGGACGTTCTGACACGATCTTGCATTCGAGTAGCATCATGGTCCCAGTAGCCGTTCCGCCAAGCCTTCAGCGCATGTTCGTGTCGCCCGATCCGGTCGATGGGGGACTAATTCCCACTTAGAAGCTGCTCTACATCAGATCAGGGGAAATGCAGACTGGCAGAATTCCATAATTAGCGACTCAAAACATATACTCAGGCGAGACTGTTTAGCATAGAAATAGTGAGCGCTCTCCAATATGTTAGGCTCTGTCGCAGTAGCGCAACAAGCTCAGTCTTTGGATGGGTGGTATGAGGATGAGACGACTGAATGTGTACAGGCTCAGTCATTTTATCGAGGCTCTCGTTTTTGTCGTAAGCGCGTTCGGTGCGACGTGGCTTACCAGCTTTGTGAACGCGCCATGGTGGGCATATGTGATTATAGCGGCCATCACTATGGGCATGTTCGTAGCCGTGCGTCGGGTCCTTTCTGAGCCGCAACGTATGGGACTCTTGGCACACAACTCGGCAGCGACCTCTGCGTGAACCCAGGCGCCTTGAAAATGTCCCCGATGCGTCCGGATTTTTGGCGGTGATCTTCAATCAAATGCGATGAGCTGCAATTTCTGGCGACGGCCACGCTAAGGGCGGGCCTCCAGCACCATGTTGAACGGTGTCTCCGCGGCGCGACGCAATCGCTTGAAGCCGCCGCCGGTCACAACCTTGCGCAGCCTCGCCTCACCGGCCTGGGCTCCAAGCGCGAGCCCGACTTCCTGCGACACGGATGCGGGCGTGCACACGAAAGTGGAAGCGGCATAGTAAACGCGGCCGACGGGATTGAGGTTCGCCGCCAGATGATCATGCGCGAACGGCTCGACGATCATCCACGTGCCGTCCGGCTTGAGCGATCCGTGGACATGGGTGGCGGCGCCCGTCGGGTCGCCCATGTCGTGAAGGCAATCGAAGAATGTGACGAGGTCATACGTTCCGGGATAGCTCTTGGCGGCCGCCACGTCGAACCGCGTGTTAACGCCGACGCCGGCTACCTCGGCCGCCTTGCGGGCGCGCTCAATCGAGGGGGCATGATAGTCGAAGCCGACGAAGCGCGAATTGGGGAAGGCCTGTGCCATGAGCACGGTCGATGCACCATGACCGCATCCAACATCCGCGACGTCCACGCCGCGTTCGAGCTTCTCGACGACGCCCTCCAAGGCCGGCAGCCAGGAGTCGATCAGATTGGCATTGTAGCCTGGACGGAAGAACCGTTCCGTACCGCGAAACGACACGCGCTATGATCGTGCCACCCGACGCCCTTGCCGGACTGGAATGCCTGCCTCACCTTTTCTTCATCGAGCCACAGCGCGGACAGGAACTCGAATGCGCCTGCCATGAAGGCCGGGCTGTCTTCATCAGCGAACACCAGCTCTTGCTCGGCGTTGAGATAGAATTTGTCGCTCGCTTCATCGTAGTCGACGTAACCCGCCGCCGCCTGCCCGGAAAGCCATTCCCTTACGAGGCGTTCCTGGGTGCCGGTGCGTGTCGAAAGTTCGGCGGCCGTCATCTTGCCGCCTTCGCGCAATGCCTTAAACAGGCCGAGTCTGTCCCCCAGCAGGACTCCCGCGCCCGTTGCGATCGCACCGAGATCGCCGACCATTTTCCCCAAGAATGCGTCCAACTTTTCCTGATTCGCTTCAGACATCTGAATCTCCCTTTGGGTTCAATCTCTCCAGGCGACGGAGCCGTGCTCGTCATGAGGCGCCTTGAGCATCAGATGCTCGAAGACATGCAGATATCCCCGGCGGCTCATCCGCGCTGCCGATCCTGCACCAGACCATATCGGTGACGAGCGGCGCGGTGGTCGGGAATGACAGCCACCTCCATGCCGTTGAAAAGCAGGAAATCCGTCACTTTGCCCTCGTCGGTAACCGGCGGAGCCGGAGTGGTCGTCACCAGGGCAAGCCCTGTTGCAGCAGGTATCCTTGGGCAGCCTGTCAGAACATCGATGACTCCGGTTGTGGTGCCGGGGCGGGCGATCAGGGGCCAAGTGATTGTTCCGCGGCGGCTGTATGTTGTGGTAAGGTGATCATGCGAACTCTTGTTGGTCGGTCACGTGTTTTGCGGATGACCCGCATGTACTGTGCCAAATGAGAAAACCATTCAAACGCAATCCAGTAGATCTGACTGTATCCGACATTGTCGGAATTTGGACATCGCCGAACGCGAAGCGCTCGGGGCTTGTGACGATACTTGAGCGTGCTGCTTCGGAGGAGGGATGCGCCTCGAACCGGCCGCGAGGCCTTTTTCTGGCAACGGATATTCCGGCCGGGTTAGGCCGCGAGGAAAGCGACGGTGAATAAGAGGTAGAGGACCAACCGTTTTGAGCGGGTAGTTGCCGTGTTGCGCCCCCAGGCAAAGGCCAGCACCACGGAGCAGTATTTCTGGTGGCGATACTACATCGCCTTTAAGTGCCGGTTACCCGTTTTTACCCAGTTGGCCTGGTGCATTCAGAGCGAGGTCGTTGGAAACCGCTTATTGTGGCTATGAGCAAACTCGGGATGGAGGAGTGGACCCAAAAATTGGCAAAATGCCCCAGGGAGGATTACATGGGTCGCTCATTCCCCGTACTCGTTACAGGTGCGCGTCGCTACGCAAACAGCTTGCTTTTGACTTGGCGTTTCTTGCCGTTTCGGCATCGCTCACTAATTCGGCCGCTGCCGACACCGTGAACTGGCGTCAATTCGAAGGGACCAGCATAACTTGGGCCTACGACATCCACCCCTATGCGGATGCTCTCGCTGCGCAACTTTCCGGAGTTCGAGAAGCTGACCCGGCATCAAGGTCACGCCGGAACTCTACCCAGACGATTCTTACTGGAACAAGATGACGATCCAACTGACGACGAAGTCGCCAGCATGGGATGTGTTCGGCACTGGCATTCAGCCCGCGTAGGACCTCGCTCCGAGTGGCGCCTGCTGGACAAATACCTGAGTGATCCGAAGCTTACCGATGCTGGATACGACTACATTCGGACATGATCAAGAAGTGCGCGGCTCCTTCCTTCGCCAATGATAACTGGAACCAGGTCGTGGACGGCATCTCGTCCGGCCGCACCGCGATGACGATCGACTCAAAAATGTTCGGCTTCTGGAACGATGTTGCGGGGAAGCCGGCATCCGGCAAGATCGCCTTCGCTCCGCCGCTGCACGCACCGAGCGCCACGAGCTTGGATTCTGACATCTGGATCTGGGCTCTCGCCATGAACGCGGCTTCCGAAAAGAAGGGCACGGCCTGGCTGTTCATCCCGTGGGCCACCTCCAAGCAGGTGGCGCTCAAGGGTGCCCTTGCTGGCCAGCTCGTCAATCCGCCGCGCACGTCGACCTGGCAGGACGATACCTAGACTAAGTACGCTTCGCAGCCCGAGTTCAACAACTTCGTTGACAGCTTCAAAAAGATACAGGATCAAGCCGCGCTGGCTTTCACACCGCGTGTCGGCTTCGGCGAAGCCATGAACGCATGGGCCGTGGCGATGCAGAAGATGGCAAACGGCGATGACGTCGAGACGACGTTGAGGGCGCTTGCCGAAGAAATCCGCACTGGCCTCTGATCAAAAGGAACAGGGCAGTACTATTGCACTGCCCTGTTCCCGCCAACGGCGGAGATCACGCCGTGTCACCCCAAGCACTTAAACCCAGCGCTGCTTCGCCCGGCCGCGCCGACGATTTTTCTTGGCCGCCAAGGCGGCAGCCTGCGGCCGGGGCCACAACCGAAACGACCACGGCGATCAGTCCGTAAGCTGCCCGGGGCAGCGGAAGGGCGGAAAGCGCCTTCAGGTGGCCGCACAAGTAGGGTCTCGAGACGGACTCAGCGCGGCAGCACGCTCGATCCCATCAGCGCCTCATCGATGGCGCGCGCCGCCTGGCGGCCCTCGCGGATCGCCCAGACGACCAGCGACTGGCCGCGCCGCACGTCGCCCGCCGCATAGAGCTTTTCGACGCTGGTCCTGTAGTCCCGGTCATTGGCCTCGACATTCTTCGAGCGGCGGCTGTCAATGGCGATCTTCATCTGGCCGGCCAGTTCCGACACCGGCCCGCGAGCGGCTGGCCCGGCAAAGCCGATGGCGATGAACGCGAGATCGGCACGAATGACGAATTCGCTGCCGGCGATCGGCTTGCGCTTTTCGTCGACCTCGCAGCATTTGACCCCGGTCAGCTGGCCGTCTTCGCCGATGAACTCGAGCGTCGCCACCTGAAACTCGCGCTCGGCGCCTTCGGCCTGCGAGGACGAGGTGCGCATCTTGGTCGCCCAGTAGGGCCAGACCGAAAGCTTGTCTTCCTTTTCCGGCGGCTGCGGACGGATGTCGAGCTGGGTGACGCGGACCGCGCCCTGGCGGAAGGCGGTGCCGACGCAGTCGGACGCGGTATCGCCGCCGCCGACGACGACCACATGCTGGCCGCCGGCGAGGATCGGATGCGACGGCCACGCCACCGACTGGATCGGTTCGCCGCCGACACGCCTGTTCTGCTGCACCAGATAGGGCATCGCGTCATGCACGCCGCCGAGATCGTCGCCGGGAATGCCGGCCGCGCGCGGCGTTTCGGAACCGCCGCAATAAAGCACCGCGTCATGTTCGGCGAGCAGCTCGGCAACCGGCTTGTCGACGCCGACATTGACGCCGCAATGGAAGGTGACGCCCTCGCCCTGCATCTGCTCGATGCGCCGGTCGATATAGTGCTTCTCGATCTTGAAGTCGGGAATGCCGTAACGCATCAGCCCGCCGGGCCGGCTCTCGCGCTCATAGACATGGACGTCGTGGCCGGCGCGGCCGAGCTGCTGGGCAGCCGACATGCCGGCCGGGCCGGAGCCGATGACGGCGACGCGCTTGCCGGTCTTCTTCTCCGGCGGATAGGGCCTGATATGGCCGGTCTCGTAAGCCTTGTCGGCGATCGCCTGCTCGACCGTCTTGATGGCGACGGGAATGTCCTCGAGGTTCAGCGTGCAGGCTTCCTCGCAAGGTGCGGGGCAGATGCGGCCGGTGAATTCCGGGAAATTGTTGGTCGAATGCAGGTTGCGGATCGCATTGTCCCAGTCGCCATTGTAGACGAGGTCGTTCCAGTCCGGGATCTGGTTGTGGATGGGACAGCCCGTTGGCCCGTGGCAGAACGGAATGCCGCAATCCATGCAGCGCGCGGCCTGTTTCTCGACCTCCTTGTCCGACATCGGCAGCGTGAATTCACGGAAATGCCGGATGCGGTCGGAGGCCGGCTGGTACTTGTGCACCTGCCGGTCGATTTCGAGAAAGCCTGTTACCTTGCCCATAGTCCAGCTCCTGCTGTCCAGATGGCGCGCCTGGCGACGCCCTGCAGCTGGATCAGATGGGGCATCCCGTCCACACATGGGCCGCACCAAGTTGCCCAAAATTCGACTATGTACACTTGCCGGGCTCAAAGCTCGTGAGGGGCTCGCCATGCAGCCAGTTCTCGACTCTAATCGAAGGAGCCGGGGACTCCATCTGCAATACCACGTTGCGGTCCAAAGCTATTTCCAAAGGTTTCTGCACGAGCTGGTTTCCTCTCAGAGACGGCACACGGGTTCAGGGAGGAGCGCATCGCTCGTCTTGCCCCATTAAGTGCAGTCACAGTCACTCAGTCTCAAAAGCCATGCCAACGCGCTCAGCGCGCAGTTAGCGCCCATTGCTTCGAAAAACCTCGTCAGTGCCCAGATGTTGGTTGTAATGAACCTGACATTTGTCTGACGCTGTCAGCTTTTGGACACGCGATCACGCGCTTCGTGCCGCCAGGCCAGGCCGAGCCCTGTGTTGCCAGCGGTCGCTTCGATGATTGTACCGCCCGGCGCGAGCTGGCCACGCTGTTCGGCATTAACGATCATCGACAACGCAATGCGATCCTTGATCGATCCGCCGGGATTTTGGCTTTCGAGCTTGACGAAGAGAATTCCTGACTCCGACGTTGTACCGCTGACCAGCCGTGTTGGAGCTGAAATCAGAGGAGTTCGCCTTGGTGGAGACCTTTCGGACGCAGCGATAGCAGCCATCAACCAGCTTCTTCTAAAACACAAGGTGATCTTCTTCCGCGGCCAGGAGCATCTCGACGATGCGGAGCAGGAATTGTTCGCGCGGCGTCTGGGTAACCTTGTACCTCATCCCACGCAGGGGCCGGCAGCCGGCACGGCCTCAATCCTCAATCTCGATTCCGGCCGTGGCGGTGGCAGGGCAGACCAGTGGCATACCGATGTGACTTTCGTCGATGCCTATCCGAAATTCTCGGTCCTACGTGGCGTCGTCATTCCGGCGGCGGGGGGCGACACGATCTGGTCCAACACGCACGCCGCGTACGAGAATCTGCCGGCGCCGCTCAAAATATTGGCGGACAATCTGTGGGCTATTCATAGCAATGCCTACGACTACGCAGCCGTGCGCCCGCGCGCCACAGCCGAAGAGAAGAAGCACTTCGAGGAAGTTTTCACATCGACGATCTACGAGACCGAGCATCCGGTCGTGCGCGTCCATCCGGAAACCGGGGAGAAGTCGCTGCTGCTCGGCAATTTCGTGCAGCGCCTCGTCGGCCTTTCCAAGAGCGATTCCGCCAAACTCTACGAGGTGTTCCAGTCCTACGTCACTGCCCCGGAAAATACCGTGCGGTGGCGCTGGCAAGTAGGCGACGTCGCTATCTGGGACAACCGTGCTAACCAGCATTATGCGGTCAACGACTATGGCGACCAGCACCGGGTTGTGCGTCGCGCTACGGTTGACGGTGACGTTCCGATCGGCGTCGACGGTCGCCGCAGTATAACCCATGTCAAGGCAGCCAAGCCGGCGGCGAAGGCAGCCTGACCGTCTGAACAGGGTAAAGATGAAAACTTCGTATCGCCGCGGCCATATCGCGCTGCTTAACCGCCCCACAAAGCCTTATGATTTCCGAGAAGCAAGGCGAGTTGCGGGCTCGAGGCTTGGCCCGAAATCGAGGTCCTGCAGCGTGGCGCATGGCTCGAGTCGCTGCTCGTGGCCCCGCTGCAGCGGTACAGGTCCCCCACCGCCCCACCATCTCGCCCGCCCTGCACCTCGGATAGCGATCATTCACCGTTTGTTCATTATGATAGCGCACGATCATAACTGGACATGCTGGTAGCTCGTACATGCCTGAAGGCCCTGCGCGCCGACCCAGCGCCGGGGCCTTTTTACTTCCGCAAAATCGATTCCAGCAACGCGGGCACTTCGCAGGATGTCGGAATCCCGCGCTTGCGATGATACGCCGTACAGCGAATTGCGCGAGTCAAACGAATTTGGGTTTCTCAAATATAGAATCGTCGATACCGATCCTGATGGATCGAGCCTCGACGACGAAGTCAACCATCTTCAAACGGAATTATTCAACATTGCCGAGAGCTCCCGGTGTGCCGTCGAAGCCGACATTGGGGAGGTCAGCGGTCACCAACGATCATGGTGATCGCCAGCATCTTTCGTATTCACATAACCGTCGGCCTTGTACTTTCCCGAGGCCATGACATGAGTGGGTCTTCCAAGCACCGATTTGGCCCGGTAGGATTTGCAGGGGGCGCGGACAAGCGGATGAACAAACGGAATGATGCCGGAAAACTGCGCGCGCCTGCTGGGATTTAGCCGACCGTCGATAGGAACATAGCCCTGGTCGACGGCTTTCTGAAGGGCAAGAGTTTCGCCGACCTGGCTCAGGAACATGGCTTGTCGACAACGAGGGTGCGCCAAATCATCGAGAAGGCCGATCGGCTCGTGGGCGGCGCATTCAGACCAAGACTGAAACGTCCAACGCCTCGCCTCGGTCCGATTTCATGGTCGACTATCCCTATGTGTGCAAATGGCCGAGAAGCACCGGCTGGGTAGCGTCACGCCGCATCATTCTTTGCGGAGCTGGAGCGCGCGGGATCGCTGGAGCGGCTGGTGAAAGCGGTTGCCGGGGCGCACAACACGTGAGCTGGCGCCTCGTGTGGCAAAAGGAGAGGGCGAGAGCCCATGGCCTGCAATGAAGCGATCAAGCATTGCGATCGTGGAACCAAGCTAGTCGACCATCCGGACCGCGGCCTTCAATGCCAGCTCGCCTTGGAATCGGCCTTCCAGGAATTGGCTGAGCGCGCAGCGGAATCCGGCTGGACCGAGGAGATAGCCACGCGCTCCTCGAACTCGCCGGCGCGCGCCTCAGGAGCGACTCCGCCAATGACAGACTGAGAGGACGATTAATCGTGCCAGGGCAACGAGAGAGCGGCAGGTTCAAGAAGCTTCGCCTGAACCGATAGGAACGTCGCTGCGCCAATAAAATTGGCGGTGAAGGCTGACCGCGGCCGAGTCGGGCAAGCGAGCGAAGTGCTGAAATAAGGGCGTGAGAATCCAAGACATCGTTTGTAGAGAGCATCGAGCTTCGCGAGATTGTGGTACAGGATCGACCGCAGGTGTTCTCGCAGCGCTCGCAGAACCCGGGATTCTTCCGCGGCACCCGCCAAGGCGAAGAACGGTCAGAGTTGCACGATAACGTTTAAAAGCGAGCCTTCCTCCGAAAGTCTGCGCGCGCAGTTCCACGGTCCGATGCGCTTTCATAGCTATTCCAATCGCCGCGCCCATCCTCTCCCGGATCAGGTCCAGCGGGTCTGCAGTGCATGCGCCCCCAAAGTGGACGCCATTGGGCCGGGTGAACCGGGCTCGATTGCGCGCCGAAGGCCCGTTCCAGGCCCGGAAATCCGGGTCCGTCAGGGCGAGCGCGTGCGGGTCGAGGTAGAGAACGGCCTTGCCGAGAAAACGACCGTGCACTGGCATCGCGTGCGTGTGCCACATGCCATGGATGGCGTGCCTCACCTCACGCAGAAGCCCGCGAAAAGGCAACGGAAGATCTAGCATTTATGGGGGAAATGTTTTTTCGGAGTGCTTGACCCGCAGGAAGGGCAGGGCATGACTGCCTATCGCCCGACCCGGCCGGCCGCACTCATGACCGGCTGGGCTCGGTTAATCCTGCATGCCGCGCCCATGAGGTTGCGCTCTGTCGGGAGTGCGTCGAGCACAACGACGAGATGTAGTTCACGATCTTTGAAACGCGTGTCAACCATCCAAAGTGTGGATGCCTTTCATCGAAACAAACGATTTCATCAATGTTCTGGAATCCTGCATGGGCAGAACAGAAACCGCCCGAAAGGAGATTTTTCATGCGCTCTACCGGGCAGTGGAGTGCTGGGAAAGGGAGTTGCAACTGACCGGGTCCGACTTCTTCCGAGTCTATGGACAGACTGGGAGACGCGCACGGTGTAGCGGCTCACATCGTCATACTGCACCTACGCCACACACCGGCCGGACCTGATCCGGCTTTATGAGCATTGGGCTTTGTCAGTTGCCCAAGCGTGATGGCTTTCGCGACGCGGCGCGCCTCAGGAACTGAGCCGCGTCCAGGTCGAAACGCGGGAAAGAAAGACAGGAAACAGAATGGCCGATCAATTCGCAACGGACGTCATTGCCCTGATCAAGAAACGCGCCGAGTCGGAGAGCGGTGAGGGAATGCCTGCGTCATTCGTCGGCGAGATAACAATCGCCACGGAACTGGACGCGCTCGGGTTTGATTCGCTGGGTTTGGCGGACGTCCTCTGGGATGTGGAGCAGGCCTACGGCATCAAGATCGACATGAACACGGCCGATGCCTGGTCCAATCTCAAGAATGTCGGCGACGTCGTGGAAGCCGTCCGCGGCTTGCTTGCGAAGGAGGCTTGAATGGACAGGCGCGTCGTTATCACCGGAGTGGGCGGCCTGTGCGGACTGGGCACCGACGCCGCCTCTATGTGGAAAGAGATGCGCGAAGGCCGCTCCGCCATCGGCCCGATCGCCAATTCCGAGCTTCATGACCTGGAGGGCATGACCGGCGCTGAGATCAAGGCGCTGCCCCAGCACGACATCAATCGCAAGCAGTTCGTCTCCATGGCCCGCTTCAGCTTGCTCGCCGTGCTTGCAGCGCGCGAAGCCATGCGGCAGGCCGGACTTTCCTGCGACGAGGGGAATGCCCATCGCTTCGGCGCGACAGTGGGCGTCGGCGGCTTGGGCTGGGATGTGATGGAGGAAACTTACCGGGCCCTCCTTTTGGACGGCGCGAGGCGAGTTGGCATCCTCGCTGTACCCAAAACGATGCCAAGCGCCGCCGCCGGCCAGGTGAGCTTGAGCCTCGGCTTGCGCGGGCCGGTCTTCGGGGTGACCTCCGCATGTGCCTCGGCCAACCATGCGATCGCCTCGGCGGTGGACCAGATCAAGCTGGGCCGGGCCGACGTAATGGTTTCCGGAGGCAGCGACGCACCCTTCGCATGGGGCGTGCTGAAAGCATGGGAAGCAATGCGCGTGCTTTCACCCGATACCTGCCGGCCCTTCTCCGCCGATAGGAAGGGCCTGGTGCTGGGCGAGGGTGCGGGCATGGCCGTGCTGGAAAGCTACGAGCATGCCACGAGGCGTGGTGCCACAATTCTTGCCGAGATCGCCGGCGTCGGCCTTTCCGCCGATGCCTTCCACATTGCCGCGCCATCTGTCGAGGGGCCAGCGTCGGCGATGCGCGCCTGCCTTGCCGATGCCGGGCTGAATGCCGAGGACGTCGACTACCTCAACGCGCACGGCACCGGTACCAAAAGCAATGATCAGACTGAAACGGCGGCGATCAAGCGTGTGTTTGGAAACCACGCTTATTTGATGTCCATCTCTTCCACCAAGTCCACGCACGCGCATTGCCTCGGCGCAGCGAGCGCGCTTGAAATGATCGCCTGCGTGATGGCAATCCAAGAGGACGTCGTGCCGCCGACCGCCAACTATCGCGAGCCAGATCCCGCTTGCGACCTCGACATCACACCCAATGTGCCGCGCGAGCGCAAGGTGCGCGTCGCCATGAGCAACGCCTTCGCCATGGGCGGTACGAACGCAGTTCTGGCATTCAGGCAGGTGTAGAAGCCATGCAAGACGCCTCATTTGAGGTCACCTGTCGTATCTAGCTGCTTGCCGGACCACTATGTGAAGCGAGCGCTATTGGCTGCCTCTGCGATGCGGGAATTGGCAGCGGACGTCTCACGATCAAACAGGCATCTGCTTGTAGAATTCTTTTAATCGTGAAGCGGCGCGAGTGCGCTATCCGTTGAGGTGAGCAAGGCCGGCGCCCTGGGTGAGCGCTGGTGTCGGGTGGTGGAAAGTACAGGGGGAGCTGTGTGGCCCCCTCTTTCTCGGCCTCGACGATGTGCGAAGGAGCCTGTGCGGCGAACGGGCCGACGCCCCAGGCTCAGAACCTGGGCGAACCTAACTCCCGCCAAAGGACAGCCCAGAGCTGGATACACGAAAGAGATACTGAACCCGCGAATCAGATTCTGATCAATCGTCGTGTCTGAGCTCCGCTCGGCTCTTACGGAGATAATCGCGCGGCCCGGCAACGGCCGCGCGTGCCGCGGGCGTGAGCTTTGCGCTTCGTCAGAAGTGCCTCGAGCGTGACGACGATAATTGACCAGCCATATGGAACGCATTCGCCCAGTTATCCAAAGCGTGGATACCTTTCATCTAAACAAAGGATTTTACCGTTTTTGCTGCAGGTCCCATAGAGGCGCTTCAAGTTGGAAAGATAGGTAGTTCCCATGGTTGCGTTGGATCCGAGGAGCATCATCTGGTGTGCGGGGCGCACAAAGTCAGTCGCATCTGCATTACGGCTTGGTCTTTCGGCGGTCTCCACAAGTTACGCCCCGTTGGTGCGATGCCAATTATTTAACCAATGCTTGGACATTTATCTCAACCAGACAGCTCCAAGGTGAGGTCTTCCATGCGCCCGAATGTCGATTGGAAGTTGTGCTGGGAAAATGAGCTGCAACTGGCCGACCATGTCGAACTCTCCGACTTTTTTCGAAAGACCTATGGACGGACTGGCGCCTTCAACGCGGAGCCATTCGAAGGCGGCCGCAGTTGGGCCGGCGCGAGGCCGGAATTCCGCGCAATCGGCTACGACGCGCATGGGGTAGCGGCTCACATCGGCATGCTGCGGCGCTTCATCAAAGTTGGCGAGGTCGACTTGATCGTCGCTGAATTGGGCCTGTACGCGGTTCGTCCGGATCTTGAAGGGCTCGGAATCGGTTTTTCGATGCGCGTGGCGTACCCAGTGCTCCATCAGTTGGGTGTTCCATTCGCTTTCGGCACGGTTCGGCACGCGCTGCGAAACCATGTCGAAAGATTCTGCAGAGCCGGCCTCGCGAACATTGTGTCGGGCGTTCGCGTACGATCGACCCGTCCAGATGTGCATCCCGACCTGCCGCCCACGCGCCTGGAAGACGTACTCGTGTTGGTTTCGCCGATCGGACGCTCGATGGACGAGTGGCCGTCCGGTACCCTGATCGACCGGAACGGTCCGGAACTATGAAGCCTCTGGACTACATATGCGAAGGGCAGAGTGACAATGCCGATGGCACTGCAGAGCGCAGCGTCTATCTGACGTTTGACGATGGTCCCAATTCATTTTTCACACCGCAGATACTCAATGTGCTGGCGCAACATCAGGTGACGGCGACCTTCTTCGTTGTTGGGGCCTACGCGGCCGACGAGCCGGAACTCGTTCGCCGAATTATTACAGACGGGCACGGTATAGCCAACCACACGATGACTCATCCGGACCTGGCCAAATGCGGGTCCGTCGAAGTCGACTGCCAGATAGTTGAGGCAAACAGAGTCATAGGGATGGCTTGCCCGCAGGCCATGGTTCGGTACTTTCGTGCACCGTATGGCATCTGGACCGAAGAAGTAATCGCTGCATCAGCGGGTGCGGCATTGGCGCCCGTCCATTGGTCCATTGATCCACGCGACTGGTCTCGCCCCGGCGTTGACGCCATCGTCGACAGAGTGCTCGCCGATATCCGGCCGGGCGCAATCGTGCTGTTGCACGACGGGTGCGCTCCCGACGAATTGCAACCAGGCAATCAAGCCAGTCTGCGCGACCAGACGGTGACAGCGTTGTCACGCCTAATTCCAGAATTGCACGGCCGCGGATTTGTAATCCGATCACTTCCTCAACACCCCTGAACAAACAGAGATCCTATGGACCTTCTCACCACAGCCAGTACTGTTGCCGTTTCGTCTTATGCGGTGCTCTCGACTGTTTACAGAGGCATGCAAGCGGTCTACTCCCAACCGGAAAATGTTACGCCGCCGTCGGAAAGCTTGTTCGGATCCGACCGTTGGCCGAGCGTGGATGTCATTATCCCCTGCTACAATGAGGACCCGCGCACACTCGCGGCGTGTTTAGCTTCCATTGCAAATCAAGATTACGCCGGAACATTTCAGGTCTATCTGGTTGACGACGGTTCTGGAAATCGTAATGCCGTCATCCCGGTACATCACGCCTACGAGGGCGACCCGAGATTCAATTTCATTCTGCTCCGCGAGAATGTTGGCAAACGCAAGGCGCAGATCGCCGCCATCCGCCGCTCATCTGGAGATTTCGTGCTCAGCGTCGACTCTGACACGACACTTGCGTCCGACGTCATCACAAAGCTTGCAGTAAAAATGCGGGATTCCATGGTCGGAGCGGCCATGGGCCAGCTGACGGCATACAACCGCAGCGACACTTGGTTGACCCGATTGATCGATATGGAATACTGGCTGGCTTGCAATGAGGAGCGCGCGGCGCAAGGTCGCTTTGGTGCGGTCATGTGCTGCTGCGGCCCATGTGCAATGTACCGCCGGTCTTGTCTCCTTTCTCTGCTGGATCAATACGAGACGCAGCTGTTCAGGGGGAAACCAAGCGACTTCGGTGAAGACCGTCATCTTACGATCCTCATGCTGAAAGCAGGCTTTCGAACCGAGTACGTTCCAGGTGCCGTCGCGGCGACAGTCGTTCCGGACAAGATGGGACCTTATTTGCGCCAACAACTCCGCTGGGCACGAAGCACCTTCCGGGACACGATGCTTGCGCGAGGTCTACTGCGTGGCCTGGATCGCTATCTAACTTTGGATGTGATGGGAGAGAATCTCGGCCCATTGTTGCTCGGCATCGCGGTAGTAACGGCGCTCGGTGAGCTACTATTTTCACATACAGTAAATTGGTGGACGGTGCTGGCTATTGTCACGATGACCATAATCAGATCTACGGTGTTATCTTTCCGCACTCGGCAGCTTCGATTCATCGGCTATTCAATGCACGCGTTAATCAGGATATTCCTGTTGATCCCCTTGAAGGCTTACGCCCTGTGTACATTGAGCAATAGCGATTGGCTGTCGCGTAAAAGTGTTCCCCTGCCCAACAGGAGCACAAAGGAAATCACAAGCGCGATGCCGCTTGCCGGAGCAAATGCTGCGGGCAATTCTGGAATTGCGGAGTCACTTCATACTGCAGATCTTTCGCTCACAGCTGGTGAAGTCTGACGGCCTTGCAGCGCCGAGTGACCGAGTAAGTTGTGTCAGTCGACACGGGGTGAAGCTTTCGAGTTACCTATGGTCAGAACGGGAACTATCTGGAAGCGACACGTGGCATCTTGACGTTATTCTTTGGCGGAAGCGATACACGCGTCGCTCCGGCCGCGACTTTCCAAAGGTGCCATCTCAAGGCGGTGGCCTGCTCTGAACCAGAATTCGCAAGTAAGCTGCCGGTGGCCAATCGGACTCATTCCGCTTGAGATAGACGCATGTCCAATGTAGCAATCGACCTTACCGGCGTAACCAAATTATTCGGAAACAAGCTCGTTGTGGACGGGCTGTCCTTCACCGTTGCATCGGGAGAGTGCTTCGGTCTGCTGGGGCCGAACGGCGCAGGCAAGAGCACGATTGCGCGTATGCTCCTCGGTATGACCCGGCCTGACGCGGGTGATATAACAGTCCTCGGTCTACCAGTGCCGGCACGCAGCCGCTTGGCCCGCAAGGGCATAGGCGTGGTCCCGCAGTTCGACAATCTCGACCTGGAATTTACGGTACGCGAGAACCTGTTGGTGTTCGGGCGCTACTTCGGCATGAGTACAAGAGAGATCAACGCCGTCATCCCACGGCTCCTCGAGTTCGCTCGCCTTGAGAGCAAGGCGGATTCACGTGTCGGCCTGCTATCCGGCGGGATGAAGCGGCGCCTGACGCTGGCACGTGCTCTGATCAACGACCCCCAGTTGCTTGTGATGGATGAGCCCACGACCGGCCTCGACCCGCATGCCCGCCATCTGATCTGGGAGCGACTTCGTTTCCTGCTGGCGAGCGGAAAAACGATCATTTTGACCACCCATTTCATGGAAGAGGCTGAGCGGCTTTGTGATCGGCTGTGTGTTCTCGAGCGGGGACGCAAGATCGCCGAGGGCAGTCCTCATGCGCTGATCGACGAGTACATTGGGTGCAACGTGATCGAGATCTTCGGCGGCAATCCACAGGAGCTGATTTCGCTGATCAGACCGTACGTTCAGCGTGTCGAGGTAAGCGGCGAGACGCTCTTTTGCTATGCGCCTGAGCCGGAGGATGTGCGCATCCAGCTTCGCGGTCGAGCGGGTCTGCGTATTCTAGAGCGTCCACCCAGTCTGGAGGACGTTTTCTTGAGGTTAACCGGACGTGAGATGGAGAAGTGAGCAATGGGTGAACGTTTTGCGGCCGCTCTACCCGCCAACGCCTGGAACTGGATCGCGGTGTGGCGCCGCAATCATCTGGCATGGAAGAAGGTGGCATTTGCTTCAATGCTCGGCACCCTTGCTGATCCGATGATTTACCTTTTCGGGCTCGGCACTGGCCTTGGACTGTTGGTAGGCCGCATCGAAGGTGCATCCTACATCGCCTTTCTGGCAGCCGGCATGGTTGCGACGAGCGCGATGACAGCATCAACCTTCGAAACAATTTACGCGGTTTTCGGTCGAATGCGCGATCAGGGCACTTGGGAAGCAATCCTGCACACACAACTTACCCTCGGCGACATCGTTCTCGGTGAATTGACCTGGGCAGCCACAAAGGCCTTTCTGGCCGGTACGACAATTGCGATTGTTGCCGCCGCGCTAGGTTATGCCGCGTGGACGTCGGTTCTCTACGTGCTGCCGGTCATCGCTCTCACCGGGTTCGCCTTTGCGAGCCTGGCCATGCTCGTCATCGCGCTCGCGCCCAGTTATCACTATTTTATTTTCTATCAGACGCTTGTCATCACACCCATGCTGTTCCTTTCGGGCGCGGTTTTTCCAGTCGGCCAATTGCCAGGAGTGTTTCAGCAGATTGCGGCCTTCTCGCCGCTGGCGAATTCTATCGATCTAATCCGTCCGGTGATGCTCGGCCGCCTGGGCGACAATGTAGGGCTGCATATAGGCGCACTTTGCATGTTCGCTGTATTGCCTTTTTTTCTGTCGGCTGGACTGTTTCATCGACGACTAATGCGTTGACGCTTACCTACGCCCATCAACGAGAAGGAGGTCCGCAATGCCGGATTGCAAACTGCCCCCAGCGGCCCGGAGGCATGCGTGTGCCAGGAATCGCGAGTGGTACAACAACGCCGAAGCCGGGCGCCACCCAGCCGCTGCAGGCACGCGCCCATCTTCGCGACCACACCTCGGAGTACAGGCTGGGTGGTGAGGCGCGCGGACCCACCCGGAGCGTTCAAGCGATAGCAGCCAAGCTTCTTGTGCGCGTCCCCAGACCGTCGCGGCCATTATTTAGTTGGATACACATGCAATGACCCACAACGAACCAACTCCTGAGCCTTTTGTGATCCTTGCTATGCCAAGGACCGGAACACACTATTTAGAAGAATTGCTAAACGAGCATCCGACCGTTCTGAGTAACGGTGAGTTGCTAAACGAATATGATCCCAATTGGCCCAGCACGGATCGCCTGCTAGGCACGGATCGCGAGCTTCTTGAGCTTGCCTATGTGCGCTGCCCTATGCGCGACTACAAGAATGTGACGCATCTTGGCTGCAAGATCAATGAACCTCAGTTTCGCGAGCGTCCAGCATTCTTTGCGGAATTAGCTCGTTGGCCAGCACTCAAGGTCATCCTCGTTGTTCGCCGAAACGTATTGGAATCGCTCCGATCCTTTGTGCAGGCCAGGGAAAGCGGTCAGTGGCTGAAGTTCAGCTCGGACAACGATACCGCTCGGCCACCGAGCGTCAGGTTGTCAATCGCCGACTGTGAGGCTTATTTCAAAGCCGCCGACGATTTTCACGCTCGCGTTATGGACTCCTTCACGTCGACCAACCTGCTTGTAATGGAATACGAGAGCCTACTTCACGAACCTGCCCAATGCTTGGGAGCGGTTTGGGATTTCCTGGGCGTTCCAGCGCTTGAGCCATCAGATAACGCCATCTTGCAGCGCCAGGAAACGCGACCGCTTGATCAAACGGTGGAGAACTTTGACGAGTTGCGGATTCACTTCGCACGCGGACCTTATTCAAGATTTTTTGACCTCGGAGATTCAATGCGCTCCTACGCTTAATCGCTTGTACCGCGTGCTCTGATGGGCGTGTAGGATATCCTGCAGTTTGCGCGCATTCCGTTCCAAAACTGACAAACCAAAGTCACCAAGGCAACCGGCAGTCGATCTGCGGCGAACATCAAAGGGCACGGGCGCAAGGCGACCTGGTCAATTCCCTCTCTGATGAAGCACTTCCTCAGACGCGATCTTTGGCGAGCCTCGAGTGCAGAATTCCGGCAAGGTGGAGGGTTCCAGTGCGCAACTGCACCAATCTCGCTGGACGGGACAGGCGTCCAGTTGGCACGGCGCTTGCTCCGAGATGACAGCAGCGCTCGACCGGAGCGCAGCATGGGAGAAGGAGGAGCCCCCACCCCGATCCGGTCAGGGAGAGAGAAACGATGTTGGTTCCAAGAGTCCCCCGCGCGATCGCAGCGCCCCGCAAGCGCCATTTTGCCCGGACCTACGTGCAGGTACTTGCCGCCATGGTCCTTGGAGCCGCAATTGGCTACCTCTATCCGGAAACCGGCCAAAGCCTGAAGCCGCTCGGCGATGCCTTCATCAAAGTCATCAAGATGATTATCGCACCTGTCATCTTCCTGACAATTGCGACCGGCATTGCCGGCATGAGCGATCTGCAGAAGGTCGGCCGAGTTGCCGCCAAGGCGATGGTTTATTTCCTTACCTTCTCGACGCTTGCACTCGTTGTCGGGCTGATTGTCGCGAATATCGTTCAGCCTGGCGCCGGCCTCAACATCGATCCGGCCTCGCTCGATGTCGAAGCCGTTAAGGGCTATGTGGCCACGGCTCACGAGCAGTCCGTGACCAGCTTCCTGATGAACATCATCCCGTCAACGATTGCCAGTGCCTTCGCGGAAGGCGACATCCTGCAAGTCTTGTTCTTCTCGGTCTTGTTCGGCATTGCTCTGGCGATGACCGGAGAGACGAGCAGGCCGGTCGTTACCTTTCTCCAGGCGCTCACCGCCCCCATTTTTAAGCTCGTCGGCATTCTGATGAAGGCTGCACCCATCGGCGCCTTCGGCGCTATGGCCTTTACGATCGGCAAATACGGAATCGGTTCGGTGGCCAACCTCGCGATACTGGTCGCGACGTTCTATCTGACCGCCTTCCTCTTCGTGTTCGGGGTTCTCGGCGTGGTCTGCCGCTGCAACGGCTTCTCGATCTTTTCTCTTGTCCGCTACATCAAGGACGAGCTGCTGCTTGTCCTGGCAACGTCCTCCTCGGAGGCCGCGCTGCCCTCGCTCATGGAGAAGATGGAGAAGGCCGGCGCCGCGCGTTCGGTCGTAAGTCTCGTCATCCCTACTGGATACTCATTCAATCTGGACGGCACCAATATCTACATGACGATCGCCGCCCTCTTCATCGCGCAGGCGACGAACACAGATTTGTCAATTGCCGATCAGATCCTCCTGCTGCTAATTGCGATGCTTTCCTCGAAGGGTGCGGCAGGCGTCACCGGCGCCGGCTTCATCACATTGGCCGCTACTCTGTCTGTCGTGCCGAGTGTTCCCGTTGCCGGAATGGCTCTAATTCTTGGCGTGGACCGCTTCATGTCGGAATGCCGCGCGCTGACGAATTTAGTCGGTAATGCGGTGGCATCGCTCGTTGTCGCTCGCTGGGAAGGCGAATTGGACCAGTCCCGGATGGAAGCCGCTTTCCGCGGTTAGGGTTACATCAAACGGGCTCCCCGCAAGCAAGCAATAGCGCGACGTGTAAGTCACGGCCTTCACAGCAGTCGAATTGCCGGCCTCCAAAGAGCGCTGGAAATAGTGTACTAACGCGGAGAGTAATACAACACCATGAAGCCCCTAAGCAAACGAACGGTTCACGGAAACTCATCTGGGTCCGCATGGAGCGCTGTTCGTCGAATGCGTTATCAACCGTGGGGTGTGGTAACTATTTCAGCTTGCCGCCCCAAGCCGTCGCGGGATCGCACCGGATGACGGAGGACCGGCCGATCAGAATCGCTAGGGGAAAGCGCGTCACAATTGCCGATCTCGCCCGCGAAGCCGGAGTCAGCGTAGCAACAGTCGATCGGGTTCTGAACGTCCGCCTTCCGGTGCGAGAGGAGACCGCCCAGCGGGTCCATGCGGCCGCGCACGCGATCGGCTATCATGCTGCCGGTCTCATCAAACAGCGCTTGCAGCAGCACCTGCCGCACTACAAGCTGGGCTTCATCTTGAGAAAACCTGCCCACGATTTTTACCAAGATTTCGCTCGCAATATTGAAGAGTCGGTCAGTATGGCTAAATCCTTCCACGGCCTTCCGATCATCGAGTTCGCGCAGTCACATTTGCCGCGTGACCTGCTCCCGCTTCTTAAGGACCTTGGAAGCCGCTGCCAGGCGATCGCCATGGTGGCGGCCGATCACCCGAAAATCACAGCATCAGTCGAGGAGCTCAAGGCGAAAGGTATCCCGGTATTTTCGCTGTTATCCGACTTCGCCGATGGCGTGCGCGAGGGCTACATCGGCCTCAACAACAGCAAGGTCGGACGGACTGCCGCTTGGGTGTTTTCCAAGGCCGCAAAACGGCCCGGCAAGGTGGCGGTGTTTGTCGGAAGCCATCGCTTCCAGGCGCATGCGACGCGGGAAACGGCCTTTCGTGCCTATTTTCGTGAGAACGCGCCCAAATTCGAGGTGCTTGATCCGCTCGTGAACCTTGATGAACGGCAGCTCACTTACGAAAAATTGCTGGATCTTATGCAGCGGGAACCAGAGCTCGTCGGCTTCTATATGGCCGGCGGGGGTATAGAGGGAGCAATTTCCGCGCTCCGAGAAGAGGGGAGCGGTCAGGATCTCGTCGCGATCGTGAGTGAAATGACGCCGCAGTCACGTGGGGCGCTTGCGGATGACATCTTGACGATGGCGGTCGGCACGCCAATGCGCCGACTTTGCCAGGAGCTGATAATGGCAATGGAGCGGGCCATCAAAGCCGGCGTCGCGGAGAGCCCGGGGCAGACATTTCTGCCGTTCGACATTTATCTTCCGGAAAATATTTGACCTTGATGGATTTCTATCATGAGCGCCCATTTTCCTTTCACCGATGAAAGGAAAGCTCGATTGACTCGGCCGTCTCTGTCCGATCTGTGAACCGGCGTGGTTCCGTCTTGAAAGAAGCCGGATGCCGAAATGGCAGCCGCGCTTCATGGAAGGAAAGTCAAGCAATGCGCCAGGTATCGCCCCGCTTTGCACTCGATCACATGGCGGCGCCCCGCCTTGACGTCAGTGCGCTTTTCGCGCTTGCCCGTGACCAAGGCCTGACCGACGTCCAAATCCGTTACCCTCATTTCAGCAATCCTGTCGCACGCGGCATTCCGGCTGCGGACGTTCGGTTTGCCGCTACCGAAGCGGGCGTCACGATCATCTCTGTCAACGCCTTGCAGCGGTTCAACGACTGGACTCCAACGCGTCAGGCCGAGGCAAGCAACCTCGCCGATTATGCGACGGCGTGCGGGGCAGAGACGCTCGTGTTGGTGCCGGCCAACCGCAGCTCGTGGCCCACCAATAGCGAGCGCCAGGACAATCTTCGTTTCGCTCTAAACGAGATCAAGCCAATCCTCCAGTCGCGGGGTCTGATCGGTCTCATCGAGCCGCTGGGTTTCCGAACCTGCTCGCTTCGATCAAAGAAGGAAGCGGCCGAGGCCGTTGCCGCGGTTGATGGCCAGTCCGTCTTTCGCCTCGTGCACGACACGTTCCACCACACCCTGGCCGGGGAGACATGCCTGTTCTGCGAGCTTACCGGCCTGGTGCACATTTCAAGCGTAAACGACCCGACCTTCTGGATTTACCCCGATCGCTTTCTTGCAGGTTCCGACAATGGCAGCCAGATTCAGGCGCTGCTGGATGGCGGCTACGCGGGACCTTTCTCGTTCGAGCTGATCGAGGAAGTCCATTCTCTGGACGATCTCGCAGGCGCACTTGCCGCCAGCATCGACTTTATCCGGCGAGGGCTATTGTCGTCAAAGTAGATGGTGACAGGTGTAGTGACTATAGGTGCGCCTGAATTTTCCGAGGGTTCACAGCGGGGCAGCCATCCGAGATGCCTCCTGTATCATTATCTCCCGCATCCAGATGCTTGCCGGATCGCTATTGTGGAGGGCCGGCCATTGGAGGGTCTCGGTGAATGTGGGAAATGGCAGCGGAAGTTCGATAACCCGCAGGGGGAACGTTTTTTCGAAATGCCTGACCAGCCGTAAGGGCATGGTCGCTATACGAGCTGTGCCGGACACCATAGGTGGAATCATGCTGAAGCCCTGCACGGCGACCTCGACACGTCTCTTAAGGCCATGCTCAAGCAAAAACCATTCCTCGATAGACGGCTTCATCGTACGCCCGAACCTGACCGCGACGTGCCTCATCGACATGTATCTCTCGAATGTAAGCTGCTGTGGCAGCTGCTTGTTTGTGGGACAGCCTACGCACACGAGCTTCTCGTCAAACAGCGCAATGCTTGAATGCACACTCGACGTGAACATATCCGGTAGAATTAGAAAATCGACGTCACCGCGCCGGAGAAGCTCATCGGGGCTATCGTCGACAGGCAGCAGTTCGAAGCTGACGGCGGGGGCTTCCCGTGAAATACGCTCCACAAGCTTTTCGAAAAACACGAGCGTGACGAAATCGGAAAGAATGATCCTGAAGAGGCGATCGGCTCGAGCTGGGTCAAACGGATCCGAAGAAATAATCGAGCACTGGATGTGCTGGAGAGCGTCGCGAACTGCGGGGGCAAATGCTGCCGCACGCGGGGTTAGAAATCGTTCGCGACCTCTTATCGTAAACAGTTCATCGCGGAAATAATCGCGCAGTCGGGCGACGGCCGCACTCATGGCGGGCTGACTCAGGTTGATCCTGCGTGCCGCCGCCGAGAGATTACGCTCCGTCAGGAGTGCGTCGAGCACAACGAGGAGATTTAGATCAAGTCCTTTGAAACGCATGTCATCAGCCATCCATGGGATGGATGCCTTTAACCGAAACAAACGACTTTAACAATTTAGCATTCTTGCAATCTTTTGTCGCAAAAAGTTTATGATGGATGACGTTAAGGTCCGACATATGAGCCGCGTGATCTGCCGAAGCGAGCAATCGTTCGTACTGTGCAGGTCAGAGATTGGCAGTTTGAAACGCCGGGCCGATGGCGCCGGGCTATCAACCAGCGTCTTCGGCGGCCCCGACCTAGCTGGGCGTGGAATCTAATAGGGTGCACCTTTCCAGTCCGAGGCGACTGATGGGCGGTTTGATCCTAAGCTGCCGTGAGGCCTGTGCCAATTGTATCGGCGAGCCAATGCAGCAGTCCGGCAGCGTTTTTGAGAGCTGTTGTAGGCTCGGCCTAAGCCCATTGGCGCAAGCCTATCTGAACGAAGCGCTTGGCCTTGCCGCTATCCGGTATGTGATCTGTGGTGTCTTCTCGTCCTGCTGTTCTTGTTTTGGAACGCCCTTATGGTGAGCCCATCCGGGACGTGGGGCACCGGGAGCACAAAGGTGCAGGCAGGCCGTCAATAGACCGTGGGCTGAGAGCCCGAGCTCGTTACATGGCCGCCCCTGGCGACTTTCCCGGATGCGCTGCGAGCGCGGATCAGTAGATGTCGTGTTGCCCGCCAGCTCCCGTCTTTGACCGAGCCAAGAAGGAGGAACGGGCATGCTTATCATCGGACTGGATATTCACCGCGCCTTCGCCGAAGCAGTGGCATGGGAGGAGGGCAGGCTCAGGCGACTCGGCCGCGTCGACATGCGGCGCGATCTGCTGGCGGCGTTCGCCGCGAAGCTGTCGCCGAACGATGTCGGGGTGATCGAGGCCACCGGCAGCGCGACGTCCGCTGCAGCTGTGATTGCGCCGCATGTGAAGAAGGTGGGGATCGCCAAGCCGAAACAGGTGTTTATCGTTGCCTATGCCAAGATCAAAACGACGATCGACGCCGACGTTCTTGCGCAGCTCTATGCCAGCGGCTTCTTGCCAGAAGTCTGGATTGCGGACGAGCCGACGCAGGCTCTGCGTCGACAGGTGACACGGCGCAATCAGATTGTCCGACAGAGATCTCGATTGAAGAGCGTCATCCAGTCGATCCTTCATAGCCACCTGATCCGTCCTGCCCGCATGCCGACCTGTGCGGCGCCAAGGGTCGGACCTGGTAATCGAGCAGGTCGTACCGCAGGACGAGCGCCTCGCGATCGATGGGCATCTGCGCGAGTTCGACCGATTGGGCGAAGACCTCCAGGTCATCGAACGCGATCTTGTCCGCTCGGCTCTCGAGGATGAAGGCGTGAAGCGGCTGATGACCATTCCCGGCGTCGACATCACCGTCGCGCTGGCGATGAAGGGCGGCGATCGGCGACGTGTCGCGCTTCGACGATCCGCAGAAGCTCGTGACCTATCTCGGGTTGAACCCAAGCGTCCAGCAGTCCGGCCAGGTCCGGCCTACCATGGGCGGATCACCAAGCAGGGCCGTGGTCATGCGCGCGGCATGCTCGTCGAGGCGGCCTGGGCGGCCGCTCGTGCTCCCGGACCGTTGCGAGCCTTCTCCCTGCGGCGTGCGAGCCCGGCGCGGACAGCATGTCGCGGCCGTGGCAACCGCACGCAAACTCTCTGTCGTGATCTGTCATCTGTTGAGAAGGGCGAGAGTTACGCGTAGGCTCGACCCTCCCTGCATGCCAAGAAGCTTGCGCGATGTGGAACTCAAGGCCGGGAGCAAGGCTGTGCGCGGCCAAAAGGGAGCGCACGCCTACAACATAAAGAGCCACCGGGAAGAAGAGCGCCGCTGGGTGGAGCAGGCCGAGGGCGCCTATGCACGCCTCGTCGCCGGTTGGAACCCACGAGGTCCGAAGAGGGTAGGCACGGATGCCGCAAACCGGGCGCCCAGCTTGGCATAAGGGCTACGTGGCCTCAGGAAGCGTCGTCGCCAATGCAGACCATGGACGAATTCCCAGCCGATGCCGAGATGCCGGTCGACCGTGCCTGTCGCCGTCCGGTGATGCGATGCCCCCGAGCGGATGAGTTCGCCCCGGATGCTCCCGGTCACGACGCACGGGTTCGGGTTCCAAGGCGCTCAGTTTTGTTCGCGCCCAATCGGTGTAGGACGCGGCAGAAAATACGAGCGTGACGAAATCGGGAAGAATGATCCTGAAGCGGCGATTCGGTAGAGCCGGGTCAAACTATCCGACGAAATAAACGAGCACTGGATGGGCGGGAGAGCGTCGCGAACTGGAGGGCAAGAGCTCCCGGACGCAGCGTTAAGTTTGAATACCTCCGCGGACATGGTCGCGAGCTTATCGCGCAAATAATCGAGCAGCCGAGCGCCGGCCGCACTCATGACCGGCTGGGCTCGGTTAATCCTGCATGCCGCGCCCATGAGGTTGCGCTCTGTCGGGAGTGCGTCGAGCACAACGACGAGATGTAGTTCACGATCTTTGAAACGCGTGGTCAACTATCCAAAGTGTGGATGCCTTTCATCGAAACAAACGATTTCATCAATGTTCTGGAATCCTGCATGGGCAGAAGCACCTGACGCACACCGATGCCCCCACTGCCTCATGGCGTGGCGAGCGTCTTAAGAAACCGCCCGAAAGGAGATTTTTCATGCGCTCTACCGGGCAGTGGAGTGCTGGGAAAGGGAGTTGCAACTGACCGGGTCCGACTTCTTCCGAGCCTATGGACAGACTGGGAGACGCGCACGGTGTAGCGGCTCACATCGTCATACTGCACCTACGCCACACACCGGCCGGACCTGATCCGGCTTTATGAGCATTGGGCTTTGTCAGTTGCCCAAGCGTGATGGCTTTCGCGACGCGGCGCGCCTCAGGAACTGAGCCGCGTCCAGGTCGAAACGCGGGAAAGAAAGACAGGAAACAGAATGGCCGATCAATTCGCAACGGACGTCATTGCCCTGATCAAGAAACGCGCCGAGTCGGAGAGCGGTGAGGGAATGCCTACGTCATTCGTCGGCGAGATAACAATCGCCACGGAACTGGACGCGCTCGGGTTTGATTCGCTGGGTTTGGCGGACGTCCTCTGGGATGTGGAGCAGGCCTACGGCATCAAGATCGACATGAACACGGCCGATGCCTGGTCCAATCTCAAGAATGTCGGCGACGTCGTGGAAGCCGTCCGCGGCTTGCTTGCGAAGGAGGCTTGAATGGACAGGCGCGTCGTTATCACCGGAGTGGGCGGCCTGTGCGGACTGGGCACCGACGCCGCCTCTATGTGGAAAGAGATGCGCGAAGGCCGCTCCGCCATCGGCCCGATCGCCAATTCCGAGCTTCATGACCTGGAGGGCATGACCGGCGCTGAGATCAAGGCGCTGCCCCAGCACGACATCAATCGCAAGCAGTTCGTCTCCATGGCCCGCTTCAGCTTGCTCGCCGTGCTTGCAGCGCGCGAAGCCATGCGGCAGGCCGGACTTTCCTGCGACGAGGGGAATGCCCATCGCTTCGGCGCGACAGTGGGCGTCGGCGGCTTGGGCTGGGATGTGATGGAGGAAACTTACCGGGCCCTCCTTTTGGACGGCGCGAGGCGAGTTGGCATCCTCGCTGTACCCAAAACGATGCCAAGCGCCGCCGCCGGCCAGGTGAGCTTGAGCCTCGGCTTGCGCGGGCCGGTCTTCGGGGTGACCTCCGCATGTGCCTCGGCCAACCATGCGATCGCCTCGGCGGTGGACCAGATCAAGCTGGGCCGGGCCGACGTAATGGTTTCCGGAGGCAGCGACGCACCCTTCGCATGGGGCGTGCTGAAAGCATGGGAAGCAATGCGCGTGCTTTCACCCGATACCTGCCGGCCCTTCTCCGCCGATAGGAAGGGCCTGGTGCTGGGCGAGGGTGCGGGCATGGCCGTGCTGGAAAGCTACGAGCATGCCACGAGGCGTGGTGCCACAATTCTTGCCGAGATCGCCGGCGTCGGCCTTTCCGCCGATGCCTTCCACATTGCCGCGCCATCTGTCGAGGGGCCAGCGTCGGCGATGCGCGCCTGCCTTGCCGATGCCGGGCTGAATGCCGAGGACGTCGACTACCTCAACGCGCACGGCACCGGTACCAAAAGCAATGATCAGACTGAAACGGCGGCGATCAAGCGTGTGTTTGGAAACCACGCTTATTCGATGTCCATCTCTTCCACCAAGTCCACGCACGCGCATTGCCTCGGCGCAGCGAGCGCGCTTGAAATGATCGCCTGCGTGATGGCAATCCAAGAGGACGTCGTGCCGCCGACCGCCAACTATCGCGAGCCAGATCCCGCTTGCGACCTCGACATCACACCCAATGTGCCGCGCGAGCGCAAGGTGCGCGTCGCCATGAGCAACGCCTTCGCCATGGGCGGTACGAACGCAGTTCTGGCATTCAGGCAGGTGTAGAAGCCATGCAAGACGCCTCATTTGAGGTCACCTGTCGTATCTAGCTGCTTGAG
>NZ_SRUT01000004.1:12090-71427 GCF_004791315.1 Mesorhizobium sp. M8A.F.Ca.ET.208.01.1.1 | reverse complement strand
CAAGGTGCGCGTCGCCATGAGCAACGCCTTCGCCATGGGCGGTACGAACGCAGTTCTGGCATTCAGGCAGGTGTAGAAGCCATGCAAGACGCCTCATTTGAGGTCACCTGTCGTATCTAGCTGCTTGAGGGGCGGGGCATTGTGATACAGGGAGAGCTGTGGGGTCCCTCCTTCTCGGCCTCGACGATGTGGAAGGAGCCTGTGCGGCGAAACGGGCTAGACGCCCCCAGGCCCAGAACTTGGGCGAAACCAACTCCCACCAAAGGACAGCCGGTTTAGTAGCCGAACAATGAAACCTCGCTCGACGAGCCGCCGTCTCTACTGTCTCCGGCCTCACGCGGTTGAAGCGAACAGCGCAGCAGCTACTGTTCCGCACAACTCGGATGGCAATTGGGACAAGTCCGCACATGTCGTCACGTACGCTGAACGCCGCAGGTACAGCCAAACTGGGGCGGGGCGTTTCTGCCGTTTTGATAGAATTCTATCAAACTGACAATTTTCCTTGCATAAATGCAAGGAGAGCTCGGTTGACTCCCCTCCTTTCTTGTCAAGGATGAGTTTGCAGGCTGCGGTGCGGCAGAAGCCGGACAGAACAGCGACCGGTCGAGTAAAGGCCTGCGCAAACCGCATATTGCGAGCGCCCGCGCGGAGGAAGACGCTCGTCCTGGTGAAAGGCAACGATGCTCAGGCGCCATTGCCATTTGCCGAGGGCGTCCGCGCGCCGAAAATTTCGAAGCAACAAAGGTGAGATCGAGAATGATGATGACGAAATACAACACAGCTCACCGTCCAGTGCAGTTCTACCGGCGGGTGGCGGAGTGGGATGGGCTGCCAAATGGAACGTAAAAAGATCAGCAAGGAGATGCTTGGCGATAGTCAGGCGCTGCGCAAGCTGCGTGAGCACCTTGTCAAGGTGGCCAAGGCGAAGACTACGGTCCTGTTGCGAGGTGAATCCGGAACCGGTAAGGAGCTGGTTGCCAAAGCCATTCACGAGCTCTCGCCTCGCGCCAAGCAGCCCTTCATCAAGGTCAATTGCGCGGCGCTCACCGAGACGCTTCTGGAATCTGACTTGTTCGGTCATGAGAAGGGTGCCTTCACCGACGCGAGCAGTTTGCGCAAGGGGCGCTTTGAGGCTGCCGACAAAGGCACATTGTTTCTGGACGAGATTGGCGAAATATCAGGTTCGTTCCAGGCTAAGCTGCTGCGTGTCCTGCAGGAGCAGGAGTTTGAGCGCGTCGGCAGCAACCACACCATTAAAGTTGATGTTCGCGTGATTGCCGCAACGAACAGGGACTTGGAAACGGCAGTTCAACGCAAGGAGTTCCGGCAAGACCTCTATTATCGCATCAACGTCGTCACTTTACGCGTGCCGGCATTGCGCGAAAGGCGAGGTGATATTCCGCTCTTGGCCGCTCAGTTTCTCAAGAATTTCAATACTGAGAATGATCACACGCTGACCTTCGCTCCCGAAGCGATTGAGGTGCTAATGAACTGCGAATTTCCAGGCAACATCCGAGAGCTCGAAAACTGCGTTCAACGGACGGCAGTTCTGGCGACGGGTCCATCAATCCTCAGAACTGACTTTGCCTGTTACGCGGATCAGTGCTTGGCCGCGGCGCTGTGGAAGAACGGACCGCCGACGTCAGAGAAGTCGACTACGATCCAGCCTTCCGCCGCCTGTGCCGCCCCGCCCGTCGGCGACGGGCAAGCGCCGATAGGCCCTGCCACGAGTCGTGGTAGGGTGCCCGATGCCGATACGGTCATTGCTGCCATGGAAAAGTGTGGCTGGGTGCAGGCAAAGGCGGCGCGCCTGCTCGGTTTGACCCCGCGCCAGATCGGCTACGTGCTGAGAAAACGCGGTATCGAGATCAAGCGTCTCTGAAACAACCCGCCGAGCAAGAGCTGGAGCAGGTCAAGCATTGGTGCTCTGGCGAGCCCATCGGCCAGGCTTACGAAGTGGGTGTGAACAGCGCTGCCAAGATTCCGGCCGTGTGCTTTCTACCACGTAGTCATACTGGGGCTCTGCGACTGACAAACTAAAAAGGAGTAATCCTATGGCTAGTAACTTCGCTCTACACCGCAAGGCAAATCAATTCGACGTGCCTGGATCCAGAAATAATCGATGTATTATTGGTGACACGCCAGCATGCGTAGAGGCGACGCGCAGATCTCCGCTGGCGGGACCTGGTCGATACATTAGCTGATGGCTTACCGCTCGATATCACGCAATCTGAGATGGGCATGAAAGTGAGTTCGACCGCTGGACAGTTGCCGACCTCGTCAGGTATTGGCCCCTGCGACCGGTTGATCTGCGATATCCAAATTCGCGGAAGTTGGTCGAGACGAAACTGTCGCCCCGGCTCGTGACCGACCGCGCGCCCGGCAAGACCGAGTTACAAAGTTGCCGAGGCAGTTTGATGTGCGTTCCTGCATCACTGTACGGGACACGACCTGACGGGAGACTATGATGCGTAGCCAAAAAGAAAAGATGCTCGCAGGCGAGTTTTACAATGCGGCGGATCCGGAGATCCAAGCTGACCTGTTGGCCACCGGGGCTTGGCTCAAGCGGTACAATGATACGCTGGGGCAGACCACGGGGCATTGGCATGAGCTTTTGTCCGAGCGGCTGGGAGAGGTTGGGCGCGGAACGGTCATCCGTCCGCCCTTTTTTTGCGACTACGGATTCAATATCCGCATTGGAGCCAATGCCTACATCAACTTCAACTGCGTTATTCTTGACGTGGTAGAGGTCAAAATCGGGCAAGGAACGGCAATTGGGCCTGCTGTGCAGATTTATACCGCCGATCATCCACATGATGCCGAGCAGCGGCAGGCCGGCCTGCAGGTCGGGCGTCCTGTTCACATTGGCAGCCGTGTCTGGATCGGCGGTGGAGCAATCATTCTGCCTGGCGTCACGATTGGTGATAATGCAGTGGTAGGCGCTGGCTGCGTGGTCACACGAGATGTTCCCGCCGGGGCAAAGGTAGTGGGAATTCCTGCTCGCGTGGCCGACCCACATAAACAGGCATAATCAACCTCGTTGACCCTGGAGGTGCATGCGAACTGTCGAAACTGTGCCGAATTTTTGTCGAAGCCATTGAGCGCTGCATATGTTGTCGCGACTCGGGCGCTTCAGTTCTTTTGCCACGGGGGTCACAAGATCATGTGCGTAATGCCGCCGCAACGTGCTCACGTCCCGCAGCAGCGGACCCTTTCACATCGCCCAACGAATTCAGAGCCTACGTTGTGCTGCCACTAGCATTACTACTCACGAATGTATTCCCAACTGAGTTTTCGCCCTTGGAGGCAAGCAGCGACTCACCAGCAATCGCCGGCCATTAATCCTGGCTAGCATCGACCCCGACGAGGCGAGCCGCGGCGTTGCGGATCGGCATGTCGATGACCGTGATTGCGCCTTCGGCAAGGAAACGACGTTCGTTTCTGGTCAGCGTAGCCGAATCGATCACCGCAAAATGTGGGCCAGTGGAGCGCTTCATCAGCTGTCTGGCATATGTGCGCAGCATCTGATCGTTGAAGCGGCAGCCCACGAAGAAAAAACCCCGGTTGACGCGCCGTTGCTTCACCGCGTCCGGGATCGGCGTCTGGATATCAATTTCGGTTAGGACTTCGACGTAATCGGAATCAGCCACGAGGAAGTTTGCCGCCGGCCTGACGCTGCCGTGCGGCGCATAGAGCACCGTCCTAGCCACTTGTTCGGCCTCGAGTTCTGTTCCTGACAAATCGTAAGTTCTCGTCCAGATGTTACCGATTCCGGTCGCGCGCGTCGTTCCTTGTATCTCGACAACGTCTGTTTGGCCGGCCTCTGCAAGGGCTGCTCGCATGGCGCCATCGTACCAGCTGTCGATGATGACAGACAGTTGAAGGGTTGCGAGCCAGGCGTGAAGAACGGTCGGCTCGGCGGGGGCTGCGAATATCTCCGCCATCCACGCTTGGAGAGTCCGACGATGTCGGCGCTGCTCGATAAACTGCGCGACCGACCACATATTGGTGCGAATCCTGGAAGGGGCAGGCGCCCGCTTGTTGAGGGCCGCGGCGACATCTTCAGGGGTGCAAGGTACAGGTGATTCCGGTGGGTTAAGCTGCAGAAGACCAGGACCGAGATAGGGGATCACTCGATCGGCCTTGAGAGCGCCGTTCAGCAGGTCAATCAGTTTTTTGGCAAAACTGCCCCGGACGACGACGAGATGGTCCCAGCTCAGCATCGTGTTCATACGCGTTTCCTCTCCGCCACTGAACCCACCGGCATCAGGCCCCGTCGGAAATCTTCATCGCCTCGACGGTGATCGGCAAACGCGTGTCGCGCGGAAGGTCGGGCAGCATGAGCCGCCAACCGTTCCTGAGCGTCACGGTCCCGCCCCATAAGTCAGCGTTCTCAATCTCGGTGATCGGCTCTTCGAGATCCTTCTTGGGGACATAAGCCGACAAGCCAGTAGCGGTCCTGCGAATCATTACTTTCATCCGGCTGTTCCCCCGTTGGAAATGCCTTCAGCTCCGCAGGGAACCTCGACTTTGTCGAGGCTAATGAGTTCGCGCGCTCGCATGCCGACGACCGTGCCACGATCGATCCATTCGACCGCATAGATGAAGAATTGCTGGAGAAAGGTTCCAATGTCGCGCACGTAGCCTTCGTCGCCCTTCCGCACGAGGTTTTCGCCGATCTCCTTGCCGGGATAGGTGCCGTCGTTTTTTATGTGGCGTATCGCACGGACCCGCTCACCCTGCATGAACCGTGGCGGTCTGCCGATTTCGACCTCCTGTTCGCGTCTGGACCACATGCTGTCCATTCCTTTCTCGAGGCTTTTGTTGTGGTCGCGGGTTGCAGGCGTCGTCGTGCGGCGAACCCGACCGTTTCGGTAGGAATCAAGCGGGAACGCAGGTTTTCGGTACCGGACAGACCGACACGCATTGCTGCGTATCGAAGGCCTCCTTGCATTCGGTGCACTTGTTTGGATCGATCACATAGGCGTCGCCCTTGAACTTGATCGCTTCCGAAGGACATTCGAACTCGCAGGCCCCGCATTGGGTACATTGGGATGCGATGATCTTTAAAGCCATTCTAACTCCTGGTTATCGGACGAGACGGCTCAGGCCGTCGCCGCTAGTGGTCTGATCCCAAACTCTGCCGCGTAAAGTGCGCTGACTGCGGTCTCGATGTAGTCATGGCCATAGGCGTCGGTTACGCGCAGTCCAGCTCGCGAGAGTTGTTCCTTCGGGCGATTTCCGATCTTGGCGCATAGCACTATGTGTATGCCTTCGAGCGCTGCGATGACGCCCTCGAGGATGGCGTCTTCGCCCCCGCCTCCGAGGCAATACCGCTCGACCTTCCGATGCCCGACCAAGCTGATCCCTCTAGGCGAGACTTCATAAACCTGGAATTCCTTCGCGTGGCCGAAGTGTTCGTTGACCCGTCCACCTCCCTTAGTGGCCACCGCAACCAGAAGCGACTTTTCGGAGTCTGTTGCCTTGACCATACCGATGGCCTCGCTCCTCGCCGCCTCATGATCACGGCGCTCGTGTGCGACCACCTGCCGATAGGCCTGACGCTTGCCAGCATCGTAGGCGACATCGTCGGGAATCCCGTCCAGCGTGAATTCCTGGCCACGATCTTCACCGAGCAGGCCGACAGCATCTGCCCGGCACTGCCGGCAGTGGCGCATCAACTTGGCGCCACCTTCAAGTCGATCCTGAAGAGCCATCATCTCCATTGCCGTTGGGCCGCGCTGCCCGATGAGTCCGTAGTGGGTACCGTGCGCCGGGTCCGAAATCAGAGGCATCACGTTGTGCAGAAACGCGCCCCGCTCCCTGACCATTTTGTTCACCTCAAACAGGTGCTGGTCGTTCACTCCAGGAATCATCACCGAGTTGATTTTGGTGAGGATGCCGCGCGCGCTCAGCATCTCCAGGCCCAGCATCTGCCGCGCGTGCAAGATTCGAGCGGCTTCGATGCCGAAGTAGCGGCGATTTTCATAAAAGATCCATGGATAGATCTTCGCGCCGACTTCCGGGTCGACCATGTTGATGGTGACCGTCACGTGATCAACATTCATTTCGGCAAGCTCGGCGACATGGTCCGGCAGCACGAGCCCATTAGTGGAGACGCACAGCTTTATGTCGGGGATTTCCCTGATGACGCGGTCGAGCGTTGCCTTCGTTTTCTCCCAATCGTAACAGGCATCCCCCGGCCCAGCGATGCCAAGAACCGAAAGCTGCGGAACTTTGTTGGCAACGGCGATGACCTTGCGTAGCGCTTGGTCGGGCGTCAACTTCTCAGACACAACACCAGGCCGGCTCTCGTTGGCGCAATCGTATTTGCGATTGCAATAGTTGCACTGGACATTGCAAGCCGGCGCGACCGCCACATGCATACGCGCGAAATAATGATGCGCTTCCTCCGAAAAGCAGGGGTGATCCTTGATCCTTTCCCAAATAGCCGGATCCCCTTCGCCCGGGCTGGTCGGCGACGAGCCGTAGGAGGACGATGCGCAGCCACCGGATTTCGCGGCTGCCAGAAAACCCTCGGATGTCGTGCTAGTCGGCCCCTCAATCGAAACTGTCGGTGAGGACATCAAACGGCTCCGTTGCTGGTAACGTCGCGGTTCAAGGTGCAAGAGCCATACCAACTGAAAAAAGCGGCTTCAGTTCACTATTCGGGTCGATATCGCATTGTGTCAGGCCGGCGCGACACAATTTTGTCCTGCTTGCGACAGTGCAAGTCCAAATCCGTTCAGAAGCACGAAGCACTCCTTGTCGCGCACAGGGCGCGCAAGACCACTGGCCTGACGATTGGCTCATCAGGCTCTTAGAATTTCCTTCACCTCGATACTATGCCGGCGTATCGCCTAGCCGACTTGTCGCAGCTTGAGGCCGAGAATTCGAGCCGCATTAGCCTGAACCCAGCCGGCCTTCTCCATTGTGTCGATCAGCCGTCACGCTCCGTCCGCCGCGGTCTCAGCCCCCGTCCGGCCGTATCGTTAGAATCGCAAGTGGCTATCTCGTGTTCAGGGGGCGCCGATGCGCCGAACCGGCATCGTGCTGGCCCGTGAGAGCTCGTCGATGACATTGCCACGTTCCGAAAGATTGGTTCCTTCCAGAGGAGAACGCCAAGCACGCAGTTCTCCGGCTCGGACGTTGCCGGGGAAATAGCATTGCGAGATCAGCTCAACTGCCGACGGCGCAAAGCCATGGTTCTCCATATTTCAAGGGTAAGCGCTGTGTCCTTCCAGGAGGACCCGCGATCTGTGGGCCTGCCGATTCTGAGGTGGATCGGAGATCGGCTTGTGTCTGAACTTGAACTTACGATTGACCCTGAGCGGCAGCCTCGGCGTTTTCGAGGGTGATCAACGGCGCTGTTGGTCGGCGGCATTGGTCGATGGACGACAAGGCACGGAGTCATTCCGAGACCCTGGAGCCGACGCGGTGATCTCGGAGGTTGCCCGGCGCTACGGGCTGCGGCCGCGGCGGAACGCTCGCAAGCTTGCGACGTCGGCAGGACAGGCCACTCCCGCCTAGTGGTTTCGGTGGCGCCACCGGAACGACCCGTTGGGCCTATCCGTGCACCAGAGCTCAAGGCCACGGCCTGAGAATCGGCCGCCGCTCACCCTACTTGGTTCCTCAGCCGACTGCGCTAAGAAGGAGAGCAACTTCCGTCGGCGCGAGGATCATTGCGTCGTGGCCAGTGGCGAGTTCCTGCCACGCCCAGCCATCCTGCTTCGCGACCCATTCTCGCGCTCCCGCCATCGGCGGGTGGAGTGGATTAGTGCAGACGACATAGGTTCGGGGTCTGCCGTTGCCGAGCGGGTGCTCGAGCTTAAGTCCGCTTTCGTAGGTGCCTGCCGGATGCGGTGTTATCCGGCGCCGCACCCAGTCCGTGAGCGAGTGTCCCTCGGGAATGCCGAATGCTGTTGGCGGCGGAGTCGGCATGAAGATACCCCGTCCTTCCTCCGCAACCAATTTTCGACGGGCCGCGACGATGTCGGGGGGCATGGTGCTGAATACACTTTGACCGCTCTCGACGATGGCGCTGTCGAGATAAACGAGATGGCTGATATGGTCGGGTATCCGGTCGGCGGCGCCGGTGATGCTGATGCCGCCTAGACTGTGACCGACAAGGATCACATCGCTCAGCTCTTCCGTCACAATGTGGTTGACGATGTCGGTCACGAATGTGTCGGGCGTGATGTCCTTGCACAGCAAACGTGCGCGTTCGCCGACACCTGGTCGGCGTGGTCACGTGGCATCCCATCTTGCGAAGATTGGCAGCCACGTCCCGCCAACACCATCCGCCATGCCAGGCACCATGCACTAGCACATACGTCTTTGCCATGGGTTGTGCCGTTCCACTTGCTCACCGGCCGTTGTGGCTGCCATCCGGCACGATGGCCGGGCGTTGTCCCAAAGGGGCTCGACCACGTGACCGGTGGTAAGTCCGGCGCACAGGGCAGCGCCGTGGCCTGAGGACACCGCTAACGAGTCAAGGAAATTTGAATTGCGAAAGGCCAATATTCACTAGCTCTTTGCAAGTGGATGGAGAGGCTCATGGTGTGCCGCAGTTGCTCGCTGCCGGCATGCTCTTGGCACGGTCCCGGCTGATCATCCGAACTTGAACAGGACACCAAAGCCGCCGCGCGGATAGTTCCACTCGATGTCGCCGCCTTTCTCGCACAATATCCGGCAGGTGCCGCATTCCATGCAGCCGTCGGCGGTGATCTCGACTTGACCCTTGTCATTCAACTCATAGCATTTCGCCGGACAGACGTAGGTCAACGCAAGCAAGTTCGCGCTTGGCTTGTCGTGCGGTCGCACTATAATATGGGGGCGGCCGGAATCGACCAGATAGCGGTTCTGGTAAAGTTTGTCCTCGACACGAACCTTCGTCACTGCGATCGTCATCTTGTACCCTCTTCAGCGCCATGCCAATGCCAGGCGGACCGCGTCGCTGACCAACCCCCAGCGCGAGCGCGCGTTGATGAAGGCGGCCGTGGTGTTCTTTTCCTTCTCGATCTTCGGCGTGCCGTCGACACGCATGAAGTTCTGAGCGGCATGCGACATCAGCCGCGGATAGCTGTCAAAAAAGTTGCTGGAATTGGTGTGGAGCAAGGCTGGCATGTCCTTGTATTTCTTAAGATCCTTGATCACAAAGGAGTCATCCAGCATCGTCTTGTAGAGCGCAAGGTTCGCTTTGGTCATAGGACCGTTGCGGCTTTTGACTTTGATGATCGCCTCAGCCGCGACACGACCCGAGGTCATGGCAAGGTTCGAACCCTCACGGTGAATGGCATTGTTCAGTTGCGCTGCGTCGCCGACGATGACCCAACCGTCGCCGAAGAGCTGCGGAATGGCCTTGTAACCACCTTCGGGGATAAGATGGGCGGCATATTCTTTCACCTCCGAGCCAGCGATCAGCGGCCGGATCGAAGGATGGTTTTTCATCGCATCCAGGAGGGCGGACGGGCTCTCCATCGTCGCGGCGAAATCCGAGACCAGGCAGCCGATGCCGAGTGATATCGACTCCTTGTTGGTGTAAAGGAAGCCGAGCCCGGCCATGCTGCGAGAGATCGTGCCCACGGCCTCGATTACGCAGCCTTCATCGCCCTTGACCCCGAACCGCTGGCCAATGACCTCTTCGGGCAAGAAATGCATTTCCTTGACGGCAAGCGCCACGGTCTCCGGCTTCGGCATCTCGCGCAGGCCTGCGCGAGTGCCAAGCAATCCCGACACCCCTTCTGCGAGAACGACCACATTCGCGAAGACCACTCCGCCAGCCCGGTCTGTGCGGACGCCGATCACCTTGCCATTGCCATCACGGACGAGTTCCGTCGCGGTCGTCTCACACAGGACCGTCGCGCCAGCCTCGCGCACCTTGCGGGAAAACCATTTGTCGAACTGGGCGCGAATGATCGTGTAGCGGTTGGGTTTCGCCTCATTGAAGTCGTCCGACCGGTAATGAATTCCGGTGTGAGACGTGTCGTCCAACACCCAAAGTCGCTGTTCGACCAGGTGCCGCTCGAGGGGCGCATCATCCCGGAAGTCCGGGATGATCTTCTCCAGCATGTTCGCGTACATTATGGCACCCTGGACGTTCTTAGAGCCCGGATATTCCCCGCGCTCCAACTGCAGTACCTTCAGCCCCTGGCTTGCCAAAGTGTAAGCAGCTGCGTTTCCAGACATGCCGGCTCCGACCACTATGGCATCGAATTGTTCAATCATGTCCTCTCCCTCAACTCGCAAGCTTGTCTCGACTGTGCGGCGACAGCCGCCGGGTGAAGGCTTCCGTCAGTGCGGGCAGGAAGCGGATTGCATCCGTGACGATCCCGAGGTGGGCGAACTCGAAAATCGGCGCGTTCGGATCGGTGTTGATCGCGACGATGAGATCGGCCCCCTCGACCCCAACTCGGTGCTGGATGGCGCCGGAAATTCCGGCCGCGATGTAAAGCTTCGGTCGAATGGTCTTGCCAGTTTGTCCAATCTGTCGATCAGCCGGCATCCAGCCCTTCTGGACCAAGGGGCGCGAACAGCCATGCTCGGCGCCGATCGCTCGGGCAAGATTCTTCACAAGCTGAAGGTTCTCCGCCGCTCCGAGACCGAGGCCTCCCGCAACCACGACATCCGCATAGGCAAGATTTGCCATTGCCGACTGGTTATCCGGTAGGAAGCCGAGGACTTTGGTGACGATATCGTCCTCAACGAGCGACAGCTTGTGCCGCATGACACGCCCGACCGGCTTATCCACCCGTTGCGGCATAGGCATGACCCTTGGTCGCACCGTCGCCATTTGCGGCCGGTAATTTAGTGTATAGATCGTACACAACAATGAGCCACCAAAAGTCGGACGGGTCGCGGCGAGTGAACCGTCGGAATCTACATCAAGTTCGGTGCAGTCGGCCGTGAGCCCCGTCTGCAGGGTCGTCGCTACCGAGCCTGCAAGATCCCTGCCCAGTGTGGTCGCGCCGAGAAGGAGGATTTCGGGTTTATGGGTATTGACCAGATCCGTGAGCGCCTTGGCGAACGGCTCGTTCCGGTAGTCGGCGAGCGGCGGCGCATCGACGATGTAGACAAGATCCGCCCCGTAAGCGAAGGCCTCGGCAACAGCGTCCTCGACCATCTCGCCCGGCGGTCCCAGCACGACGCCCGCGAGCTGGACTTCAAGCTTGTCGGCCAATTTGCGGCCTTCGCCCAGCAGTTCGAATGATACAGGATGCACATTGCCGCGTTCGAGCTCGAGGAAGACCCACACGTGCCGGTAGTCTTTGAAATGGTCGGGAAGTTCTTTCTTTACACCGGCACGGCCGGGGGCAATGCGAGGGGTGGTTTGGCTTGCGGTCGACATTTTCTGCTCCTGGCCGTCACGTGCCGCTGTTGAAGGCCAGCTCATGTTCCAGCGCCGGCCGGCGGGTTAAGATATCGGCGATGAGTTCATCGGCTATGTCCTGCAAGCCCCTTTCCGCGGTGTCGATCTGCGCCGCCCTTTCTGCCCGTGCGGTGGGGGCGAAAACACGCTTGACGACTGTAGGCGAGCCACGCAGACCGCACCGGGTGAGATCGTCAATGCCGGCGTCGGCTGCAGTCCACTTCACGACTTGCCTGCGCGCCGCGCACAGAGCCTGCTGGAGCGAGCCCCGGCGGATTTCGTTGGTGTCTTCCAGCATGGTAATGAGGCAAGGGAGTCTGCTCTTCAGCAACTGGGTGCCGCCTTCGGCGCGACGCGCGACTTCGATCTCTCGCGTATCGAGATCGATGGAGGCAATCTTCGCGACATAGGTAAGTTGCGATAAATCTAGGCGCTTGGCTATGCCCGGTCCGACCTGGGCGGTATCGCCGTCAATCGTCTGCTTGCCGGTGAAGACGATGTCCGGCCTGCCGAAAGTCTCCCCAATTTTTGCGATTGCTTGCGAAAGAGCAAAGGAAGTCGCCAGCGTATCGGATCCGGCAAAATAGCGGTCCGTCAAGAGAACTGCTCGGTCAGCACCGTAACCGAGCGCCTTTCGCAGCGAGTCCTCCGCCATGGGCGGACCCATTGTGAGCACAGTAACCTCGCCACCATGAACGTCGCGCAGTTTGAGCGCTTCTTCGAGGGCGAACAGGTCGTAAGGATTGATGATGGTCGGAACACCCTGACGCATGATCGTGTTCGTCACCGGGTGCACGCGGATCTGTGCCGAATCCGGCACCTGCTTGATGCAGATTACGATATGCATTGGCGGTTTCTCTAAGCTCCCAGTCCGGATTCGTGCTTGGCGGTTCGCCTCATTGCCTGCATCGTTCATGCCAAGTCGTCTTCCTGCCTCTATTCCAGAAGGTGGCTTCGTTTGCTTCCGAGGAGGCGTCATGAGGACTGGATTTGTCGACTTCTCGACATTGTCGCGTCGCAGCCGTGTCGGGCTCATTACTTTCCGAACCGCTTCAGTGCAGAGTCGAGCGGGACGAAGGCGCGGCCAGGTGCGGGACATATGTTTGGATCGTGGTCCCTTAGCACCTTGAACACACGTTGCGTGAGCGGCGAGGAAGTCGCGAAATCTTCGTAGGCGCGTTCCAGCTTGGCGCGCACCCGCGCGGCGATTACCTGGTTAGGCAGACCGGAGAAATCTTCTTCGGCAAGGTATTGGCCCACGCGCTTCATGATATGGAGCCGCGAGACATTCATCACTTTCGGGTCGTAGGAGACGCCAAGGCAGGCGAAGAAGTCCTCCGCGGCCGACAGGCCCTTCAGTCGCGCTAGGATATCGGTGCGATCGATCGGGCGGCTATCAGCGGAGCAGTTCATTGTATTCTCCCGGCGCGTAATTGTGGTGTCGATGCATTGGTGACATTGCTGACGGCGTGCCGACCTCTGGCACGGCGGCTGGGCAAGAGACTTGGCGATCTCAAGCTTTTCTGAAGTGGTGAAGGCGACCCCGAGTTTGACTGCTCTCCATTGCGCAGGGTCGTCACGTTGAGGAAGACCTCACGGCTCGTCGGCTATTGTGCCGCTCGGACCCGGGCCGGAATGAAGCTGTTCTGCACCTCGCCCGCACAGTCCAGCACTGGGAACGGCCCGTAGCTTCTCGGTGATCGCAGGCAGGACCTCAAGCACGCGGTCTACGTCATCTTCGCCGTTGTCACGCGACAAGGAGAAGCGGACTGCCCCACATGCCGCGTTCATAGCGATCAGAACATGGCTCGGTTCCAGTGAGCCAGAGGCACAGGCGGACCCGGCGGAACAGGCGATTCCCAGCCGGCTCAGGACAATTGGAATTGCATCGCCTTCGATACCTTCGAATCCAATGTTTGCAGTGTTTGGCAATCGCTCTTGCGGATCGCCGTTGATGGATGTGTTTGGGATGCGCTGGATGATCCCGTTCTCAAGGCGGTCGCGCAACCATTTTATTCGTTTTGTCTCGTCCATGAATTTCAAGGCGAGTTCGGCCGCCATGCCCAGTCCGACTATGCCGGGTGTGTTTTCAGTGCCTGCACGCCGGTCGCGCTCTTGGTGCCCACCCTTGATCATGGAGGAGAAGCGCACGCCACGTCTTACATAAAGCGCGCCTATCCCCTTTGGACCATGCAGCTTGTGGGCGGAGAGCGACAGCATGTCGATCGCGGTCGATTTCAGCTCAATCGGAAGCCTTCCGACCGCCTGCACTGCATCAGTGTGGAAAAGCGCGCCGACTTCCCTGGCTAGATCGGCAAGCTTAACCACGGGAAAGATCGTACCGGTCTCATTGTTCGCCCACATTATCGAGACGATTGCCACTTGTGGAGTGAGAGCGGTTCTGTAGGCGTCCAGGTCGAGCCGGCCGTGGTGATCGACTGGGATAATGTGCACCTTGACGCCGCGCGTCTTTTCAAGGTGCGCGCACAACTTCAGAACGGCCGGATGTTCAACCGCGGAAGTCACTATTTCCGTTCGGTCGGGCATCACCTCCAGCGCCGAAAGGATGGCTGTACTGTCGCTTTCAGTCCCGCCCGAGGTGAAGATGATCTCGTCCTCGAATCCCGCGCCGATGAGGGCTTGCAACTGTTGCCTCGCCTTTCTCACGGCTTCAGCAACCGATGCGCCATAGGCGTGCATGGACGAATGATTGCCAAATTGCTCCGTAAAGAAAGGCAACATCGCTCCAACGACTGCAGGATCAACCCGCGTCGTTGCGTTGTTGTCGAGATAGACAGGGTTCATGGGAGTGATCCTTCAACTGCTGAAATGATTCAAGGGTAGGCGGGCCATTGAACCTCTGGCGCATATCGTATCTGGTAAGGTGGGCGGCCGGGCGAGCGATGGCTTGGCTGACCGGTCGCTGTCGACATTGCCCTTTGGTGGCGGCATCTGCCGGGAATTCAGCTGTTTCGGGCAATTTTGTTTGCTTGCCCACGGCAACGATCGATGATCGCGATTTGGCGCATCACCGAACGCAATTGTTCCGGGCCGACAGTGCGTGTCGGCCGGTTCCAGAGCGCCGGCGGTGCCGGTTCGACGCAGTATTCCTTGGCGTCGCTATAGTCGAACATAGCCTGTTCCCTCGCAATCATTTGCAGGACTTGCCGCAGCCGCACGTCTCACGCGCATTGGGGTTATCGAAAACAAAGCCGGATGTTTCGAGCCCAGTGACGAAGTCCACGGTCATGCCGGCTGCATGGGGTTGGGAGCCTCTATCCATGAACACCTTGAGCCCATCTCGCTCGATGATCGCATCGCCCTCACGTGAGACGCTCTCCAGGCCCATTGAGTATTGGAAGCCGGCGCAGCCGCCGGCATGGACCATGATGCGAAATCCTTCCGCCGGCTCGCTGGCGCGGTAAAGAGCGGCCTTGATGGCGGCAACAGCGTTGTCGGTGAGCGTAATCATGGCTCGATTTCTCCTCGGTCCGACGTTTTCGCGGATCATCTCGCATGGACCGTGCCAAAGGGAAGACGTGTCAAAAACCGTAGGACATCCCGACGTCTCTTATGCTCGATTGCTGGGGAGACGTCCGACAACCGACACTTACTGTCGGATTTGTCGCGTCCGCGTCACAGGAAGGGCGCCTGAGTTCGCGATGCACTCACGCGTAAAGCAATGAACAGAGCCAAAGATGTTCAGAGCTTGCCGCGGAGCAACTGGCACGATTTTTGTGAAGCCTTCGTTGCGGCGGCAAAATTGCCGGCCGATTCACCTTTGGGTTGCCCTCGCAATCGAAGAACGAAGGAGAGCAATATGATCCATCAGACCCGCCTTGAGTGGGAAAGCAGCACCGCCGGTGGTACCCGAATGCTCGATCGGCCGATTGGCGCCGACCACCCAACAATCGCTCTCTACCGGCGATTGGCCGCTGACCGCCCGGAGACAGGATTCGACTGGCATGTGCCTGACGATCGATCGCGTCCGCCGTGCACACCCCTGAGGCCCGTTTTTCGATCGATCGTCAAAAGAAGAACGGGGCAGGGGTAAAAACATGGATCAGCGCAAGAAGCGGTCGCCCAACGAAATCCGGCGTGCGTGGGAAGTCTGTCCGAACATTCCCGCGCGTGATTTCGCAGCCCAATTGGCCATTTCGGAAGCGGAACTGGTCGCGGCCCATTGCGGTTTCGGCGCGGCACGCATCGACCCGCGCGTCAATCACGTTCTGACGGGCCTCGAATTCGTGGGCGAAGTGACGGCGCTGACCCGCAATCAAGGTGCCGTGCACGAAAAGATTGGCGTCTTCAACAGAGTGATAACCGGCAACAATCACGCCATGGTCCTTGGTGACGAATTCGACCTTCGCGTCTTCCCGCAAGCTTGGAGGTATGGTTTCGCTGTTGAAAGGCGCCATCGCGGCGGAATCCAGCGCAGTTTGCAATTCTTCGACGCCACCGGCGCAGCAGTGCATAAGGTGCATCTCAGGCCGGTCTCCAACCTTCATGCCTATCGAAAGCTGGTGGCCGAGCTCGTATCCGCCAACCAGGAGCCGACCATGTCGCTTAAGGCGAGAGTAGCCGACCTGGGCGCGAGGACTGCGGACTGGGCCGGCACGGTGGACGACCTACGCGAGCACTGGAGCCGGCTGACTGACGTCAACCTTCTAAAGACGCTCAAGCTCAGCCGCTGCCAGGCTTTGCGCATGGTCGGCCAGGATTACGCTTGGCTGCTCGACAATGCCGCAGTTGGCGCCGTGCTCCAGCGTGCGGCCGAAGACGAATTGCCGATCATGTGCTTCGTCGGCAACCGAGGTTCTATCCAGACCCATTCCGGCTTAATCAAGTCGGTCAAGCAGATCGGGCCGTGCATCCATGTGCTGGACGAAACGTTCCGGCTGCATCTCAGGACCCACCAAATCCGTGAGGTTTGGGCCGTGCGCAAGCCGACCAATGACAGTCACGTCACCTCGCTCGAAGCATATGGGTCCGACGGCAAGATCATCATCCAGTTGTTCGGTGCGCGCAAGGAAGGCGAACGCGAGCGCGACGACTGGCGGGTTCTGGCGGAAAACCTGCCTCGTTTCCCCGACAGCTACATGAGAAAAGACCGATCGTCGTCGGTGGGACGCCGGCGCCCATCTGCCTCCGCAGCCAGTAGCCGGGCATTGAAGCCGAGACCGGGGACACGATGACGCAATAAGCGCGCTGTATTATCGCAACGCGATGAGCAGGAAGCAATTTGGCGCTGCCCCATCGACCGCATGGTTACGACGAAGCCGCGGCCTTTGGGCCGAGCTCAGAGGTGGCAATAGCGTGAACGCCGCCGACCGTCACTCCCCACCAGGCGGTCAGGTTTTGCGGTTCGGGCCGAGCAAAAATACTGTCAAGACAGCGAGGAACGTGGCAACCGCGCTGTAGACAAAGACACTGGCAATACCCGTGTGATCCACCAATAGGCCACCGAAAGTTGTGCCGGCTGCGATGGCCACTTGGAAGGTTATGACCATCAGTACACCAGCGCTCTCGGCCTGTTTCGGAGCGGCGCGTAGCACCATCCATGTCTGCAATCCGACCGGGACCGCGCCAAAAGCAAAGCCCCATACGGCAACTGCAATTGCCGAGGTCAAGGCCGATGCTCCCATAGTCAGGAGCGAGACAGCGGCTACGGCAATGAGCAGGGGCGGCAGGGCCGCGACCGCCTTGAGACTGTGTTTGGTGAGGAATGCGCCGGCTAAATTGCCGAAGACGCCGGCCGTGCCAAAAGCAAGGAACACGAGCGGGATTGACTTCTTTTCGAGCGCAGGAACGCTCTCGAGAAAGGCGCGGATGTAGGCGAAGCTGGCAAAATGGCCGGAAGCGACCAATAGCACGACTAGCACCGCAACCTTCATCGCCGGATTCTTCGCGACATCCAGCGGACTGCGGAATCTGCGCACTTCGATCGGAGGCAGTGGCGGAATGGTTACGAGTTGCACGAGCAGCGCAACGGCACTCACGATTGCGGCGACCTTGAACGAGGCTCGCCATCCCCAAATGTCACCGACATAAGCGCCGATTGGAGCCGCGCAGACGGAGGCGACAGAAACGCCGGTGAGGATGATCGACATGGCGCGCGGCATGAGGTGACTTGGAACCAGCCGCATCGCCAACGCTGCCGAAATAGACCAAAAACCACCAAGCGATATGCCAAGGACGACGCGTGCCGCCAGCAAAACCGGCAGCGACCCCGCAACCTCTGCCAGAACGTTCGACAGGATCAGCAGGAGCGTCATCGCCCAGATGACGACCCTGCGGTCCAGACGCTTTGTCACGATGGCGATTATCGGTGCCGAGATCGCCGCGACGATTGCGGTCGCTGTTAGCGCCTGTCCAGCCGTGCCCGTGGTGATACGGAGATCATGCGCGAGCGGTGTCAGAACGCTGGCGGGCAGAAACTCTGCCGTCACAAGCCCGAAGGTGCCGAAGGAAAGCGAAATGATGGCACCCCATGCAGGGCCAGAACGTTGATAGGGACTTTCTGGGTCAAGCCGATCTCGGTCGAACAAAGCCGCGTCCACTAAATCTGTCGCCGATTCGGTCATGAATGAGTTCTCCGGCTAGGAGCTGTTGCAGCAGGGGTGGCTACATCGCCGGGGATCAAAGCCGCGAGACCTTCCGGCGGCGGCCAGTCGGCATCAGTCGAGGCCTCGGCGCCCGACGCATCCGAGGCCTCATCGGAGGGCCGACGGACCCAACCGTCGACAATGCGGGAGAGTTCTCGGCGCGGTCGCATCGATCGCATTCGTCGAAGTGCGGTCTGTTCACTGCGAACCAAGCAAGCCGAACGCGGTGTCCTCGATCGAGGCCTTGATGGGGGGATGATCGACGATCTCTATATTGCTTTGAAGCAGGAAGTTCCGTCGCCATATGTGGTTATCCTGGCAGCCAGAATTGAGCGGTTGTCGCAAGCACCAAGGCGGTCGCAATGAGTGCAACGAGGCGGAAGTCTGATCGATGGCTGCGGTTCGATGGCCGCGCGATCGACAAAATTGAGGTGATGAGTTATCCCTTTTGAAGCCGTTGCTCCCAATTCTGGGATAAGGTAATTGCAGGCGGTCCCAGCAACGTCGGGCGGCCTTTTTGGTGATCGAATTCATGGGACGACACTCTCGGTCCGTGACGCATCTGCGAATGACTCCGCAAGTTCCGTGCCATCAACGACAAATCTGGCTCTGCTGAGCGGGTGGTGGAGGCACGAGCGTGGGCTATCCCAAGAGCTTGCCGCAAGGTTGTTCGAAGTTGAGGTGCCGGATAGACCGCAAATATGTCGGGCGGCCTGGGGTTGGCCAACACGAAGATGCGCAAGTTCAAAAGGACGAGCTGAACCCTTGCCGATATCCATCCGAGGCTGATCTGGAGAAGGTCAAGAACTGCGTCTTGAAGGCTTCCGCCGCACCGGCAAATGCTAAGCCAAGGTGCTGGGCAAGATGGACAGGGCCATCCAACCCGTCGACTGGACGCTCATTAATGGCGTCGGTGTGGCTCTGTAGCTGGCGAGAAAAACGCCCTGCTGAAAGACAAAAGCTCGTGTGGCCGGCTCTGAAGGACGGCCAGTGAGGCAGGCGAGGAGAGGCTATAGCCCATTCGTGTAGACTGATCTTGTCCCACGGAGGCGGCTAACCACCCCGCCAGACATCATCGAGGGGAGCGCCACTAGGCTTACCCCAAGTGTTGGTCATTTCCACCTGGGTGACCTCGGCCAAGTCACCAAGCCGCTTAGAGCAAGCTTTCGAACTGGATGCTCCCCGGGCACATGATCGGCTAGCTGTGAGCTTTCGGGAGGTTGTCCATTCGGACCGGACCGAGGAGACTGGAGTTACCACGCTTCAGCATCCATCGGAGGATCCGAATGAACATCCATAAGAATGCCCGTCTCACACCGCTGCGTCGAGAGGAGATGGCGCTGTCGGTGATAGAAGGCGCTTTCTCCAAAGCCCATGCGGCGCGTGTCTACGGCGTGTCGGCCAAGATCGTGGCGCGCTGGGTCGAGCGCTACAAGTCCGAAGGGCGGGCCGGCATGATCGACCGTTCCTCGCGGCCCGCCCATATGCCGCAGGCCACCGCTGCGTTGATCGCCGAGCGCATCATGGCGCTGCGGCGGCAACGTTGGACCGGCAAGCACATCGCCCATGAGGTCGGCGTCTCGCCCGCCACCGTTAGCCGGGTTCTCAAGCGTGCCGGACTGTCGCGGTTGCGGGATATCGAACCGGCCGAGCCGATCCGACGCTACGAGCGCGAGCATCCTGGCGAGATGATCCATATCGATATCAAGAAGCTCGGTCGTTTCGAGCGCATCGGTCATCGCATTACCGGCAAGCGCACCGGCAATGCCAGCTCGCGCGGCAGCAGTTGGGAGTTCGTCCATGTCTGCATCGACGACGCCTCCCGCATCGCCTTCTCGCAGATCCTGCCCGACGAGAAAAAAGAAAGCGCCATCGCCTTCCTCAAGGCGGCGGTGGCCTACTACGCCAGCCTCGGCGTCACGATAGCCCGCGTCATGACCGACAACGGCTCCTGCTACAGATCAAAGGCCTTCGCCAAGGCCTGCCGCGATCTCGGCCTCAAGCACGTCAGGACAAGACCCTATACACCCAAGACCAATGGCAAGGCCGAGCGCTTCATCCAGACAGCACTGCGCGAATGGGCTTATGCCATCGCTTATCCGACTTCAGATCACCGCGCCGCAGAGTTGCCGGTCTGGCTGCACAGATACAATTGGCACCGTCCCCACGGGAGCCTAAAGTCCAAAACACCTATCAGTCGCCTCGCTCTAACCGAGGACAACCTGTTGAGGCTCCACAGCTAGCGATCCCACCAGTTGAGTTGCTCCAAGTCGGTGTCTAGCTTTCTACATTCTGTGTCCGACGCTGGACAAGAATGTTGCAATCCCGACCAGCAAGTCAGCGCAGGCGCCACCTGTTGCCCAGCAAACGGCAAGGATTATCGAAAGACGAATTCGGCACGGAGCTTGCACCAACGATTGCATGCAAATGCCGACAGCATCTCATGAACGGTCTCTCGATTCTGGCGCGGTTAAATCGCGGCCGGTTCCAGATCATGTCCCGCCCGAAATGGTGAGGGACTTCAGCCTGTTTACGTCGCCCGGCATGTTGCCGACCGCTAACGGGGATCCGCATGCAGCGGTTGCTTGCGTTCATGCCGGGCCTCCGATCTTTTATTCAACCAGCAACACGCGCGACGGTCGGGGTACCTGGGTCATCACTCGCGCGAGCGACCAGCGCCGGGTGCTGCAGGACACCGAAACGTTTTCCAGCCATCGCAGCATCTTCGCCTCTGTGCTCGGCGAGAGCTGGCCGATGATCCCGCTTGAGCTCGATCCGCCATTCCACGGTGTTTTTCGCTCACTGCTCAATCCGCTGCTTTCGCCAAAGCGGGTAATGGCATTGGAGCCGGCTGTCCGGGAACGAGCGATCAAGCTGATCGACAGGATCGCCGCATCAGGCACGAGCTGCGACATCATGAAGGATTTTGCAGTTCCGTTCGCGGTCAATATCTTCCTTCGCTTTATTGGGCTTTCGGACAACGGACTAGAAACATTTGTCGGCTGGGCTAGAGATCTGCTCCACGGCGATAAGGAGCAACGACCACCCGCAGCCCGGACGATCGTGGCCTTCATCGACGAACTTGCCACCGAGCGCCGCAAGGAGCCGGTCGATGATTTCATGACCTTCATCGTGAAGGCAAAGGTCGAGGGTCGTCTGCTCAGTGACGAAGAAGTCCGTGGCATCGGCGTGCTTGTGTTCGTCGCGGGACTCGACACGGTCTCAGCAGCCATATGCTTCGACTTGGCCCATCTCGCGCGCAACCCCAAAGATCAGGAATTGCTACGAAGCGAACCGGACCGGATTGCCGTCGCTGCGGAAGAATTGCTGCGCGCCTATTCGACCATTCAGATGATCCGAGTGGCAACGAAGGATGTCGACTTCAAAGGCGCGCCGATCCGCAAGGGAGACTATGTTTCCTGTGCCACGATGATTGCCAATCGTGACCCGGCGGAATTCGAATGCCCGAATGAGATCGATCTGGCGCGCGAGGACAACCGGCACGCTGCCTTTGGCTATGGTCCCCATCGTTGTCTTGGCTCACACCTTGCCCGGCGGGAGATTGTCATTGGCCTGGAGGAGTGGCTGGCGCGCATCCCAGCCTTTCGGATCAAGACAGGGACTGAACCTATCACCTTCGGCGGCCATGTGTTCGGGATCGAGAATCTGATCCTGGACTGGTCCTGAAGTTTCAGCCAACGACATTGGAGTTCGCTATGCGTGTCGTCGTACATAAAGCCAGATGCCAGGGTCATGCGCGCTGCTGGGCGCGGGCGCCGAGAGTCTTCAAGCTTGATGACGCCGGCTACATCTTGCCCGGTGATATTGATGTTGCCGATGGGGAGCAACTGCTTGCCTCAAAAGGGGTACGAGCCTGCCCCGAACAAGCTCTGGAAGTTGACGAGCCCCCCGCTAACTCAGTTGTAGAGAGAGACACACGCAAAGTGCAGACTGGCATCGGGAAGGATAAAACAATCATACAATTCGCGACAGACCCTGTCGACCACGCGAAAATTACCGAACTGCGTGACCGAGAGGCGATCCGCAACTGCCTGTATCGGTACTGCCGCGGGATAGACCGCGCCGATGAGGCGGCGCTGCGTAGCGCATACTGGCCCGAAGCGTATGACAGGCACGGTCCCTATTGCGGACCGGCAGAGGACTTCATCCAATTTGCTCTCGGTCTGCCGGGGCACCGTAACATCCATCAAATCACGAACAGCCTGATCGACTTCATCAGTTCAGCAGAGGCCGCGGTCGAGAGCTATTTCACCGCGCTGCAACGCGGACCGGATACAGACCAAGAAATACGTCAGACGCTGCTTTGCGGCCGTTACTGCGATCTGTTTCAGAAGAGGCAGGACGAGTGGCGAATTGCGGAACGGACAGTCGTCTACGATTGGGTTGAGGAGCAAATCCCGCCAGCGATTCTTGAGGCAGATAGGTTCGGCCGGCGACAGCCGATTGGAGCACAACATCCAGACGATCCCATCTACCAGTTGCTCAAGGGTCACATCCCCACCGACCAAGATGGCGTCGAGGGTCCCCAACTGGGAGCTGCATAAGTGGGTAGAAATGGAGGATGAGCGCCCTACGGGAACGACATCTGTGTGGGGCCGCAACTGGCGGTCACTGCAACGATTTGGCTCGGCCCTTCATTCCGCCCAAGGTTGATGGGCTGAGATCACAAGCGGTCATCGTGGAGAAGCTCTCGTGAAACTGGCAGCACGCACCGTAATCATCACAGGCGCTGCGGGCGGGATCGGCCGTGCCCTGGTCGATATCCTTGCCGCGGACGGAGACACTGTAGTTGCGGTGGACCTTCCGGGCAGTGGTGTGGTTGAACTGGCTCGGGATCTCGGGTCGCCGCACGTCGGTCTGGAGTGCGATGTGTCGCGAGAGAAGGACATGCTCTCACTTTTCGGCCAGGTCGAAGCACGGTTCGCGCAAATCGATGTCCTCATCAACAATGCGGCGGTTGGACCCACGATGGATAGGATCATCGACACCGCTGTCGATACCTTCCGACGCGGCGTGACAGTGAACCTTATTGGGCCATTCGTTATGGCCCGGGAAGCGGCGCGGCGCATGAAGCCGGGCGGTGCGATCGTCAATGTGGCTTCGATGGCGGGCGTGGTCGGCAATCCCAGGCGCAACGCCTACGCAGCCTCGAAAGCTGGCGTGATCTCGTTGACAAAGTCCCTTGCATGCGAGTGGGCTATGCGAGGAATCCGCGTCACGGCGGTGGCGCCGGGCTCCGTCCGCACCCCAATGGTCACAGAACTGGCACGCGCTGGCAAAATGGACCTCGCGGCGATACGCCGCCGCGTGCCGATGGGGCGCTTGGCTCGCCCCGACGAGATCGCCAGGGTCGTGCGTTTTCTGAGCAGCACGCAGGCGCGCTACATCACCGGCTCGGTGCTGGCAGTCGACGGAGGCTGGATGTCATTCAACCAGCCGGGGGATGCTCACCCGCCGGTGGATGGTGCGCTCCAAGCCGAGCTCTCCTGTCCGGCCGAATGCACAGATGCGCGAATCGTGCTCGTCACCGGTGGCGCAAAAAGCATTGGCGCGGCCGTCGCTCGCCGCTTTGCCGCGAACGGCGACACCGTCGTGATTGCTGATAAAGATGGCACTGCAGCGGCAGAGCTGGCTACATCGCTCCCCGGCAAGCATCTGGCGAAATCGCTGGACGTGGCCGTCGAGAGCGATGTGGTGTCGATGTTCGAAGAACTGAGGGGACGCTTCGGGTATATCGATGTTCTGGTCAATAGTGCTGATACCGCCGACAGGATTGTGCCTGCGATCGAGCAACTGTCGAAACAGCTCGAACACGTCCTGGATGTCAACCTTACCGGCGCCTTCACCTGCGCGCGCGAAGCGATCAAGGCTATGCGCCCGGGCGGCGTGATCCTCAATCTCGGGTCGATCGACAGCTTTCTGCCGTTCGCGCCGCGCCATGCCTACGGCGCCTCCAAGGCGGGGATGGATATGCTGACCCGTTGCATGGCGGCCGAACTCGGGCCGGTCGGAATTCGGACAGCCACCGTCGCTCCTGGCCACATCCGCACGCCCGCACTTGCTCAGTTGGCCAAAGCCGGCCGCATCGACCTGACAGCAATCGGACGACGCATCCCCATGGGCAGGATGGGACGGCCAGAAGACGTCGCAGATGCATCGTTCTTCCTTGCTTCGTCTGACGCCTCATACATCAACGGCTCGATCCTCTACGTGGACGGCGGCTGGACCTCGTTCGGTGATGCGGGAAACGCCAGCGAACTCTATGACGAATGTTTTGCGGAGGCCGCAGGTTAATTGCCAGGCCTTCGCAGGGCGACCGGCCGAGCATTATGAAGCCTCGGCTCCACGACGCACCTGAGGTGCTTGAGATCCAAGCATGTGCATGCCGAGCACATTCCCGGTCGGCTGACGTGTCTATAACGAGGAGAAATCATGGAATTTGCCACTTTCATTCTGGCCGCCCAGCGTGGCTATCACCAATCCTCAGAAAGCGTCATCCGCAACTCCATCGAACAGGCCGTCGCTTCGGAGCAGGCTGGGTTCAACACCGCGTGGTTTGCTGAGCACCACTTCAACAATTACAGCCTCATACCATCCCCGCTGATGATGGTGGCGCACTGCGCCGGCTTGACAAGCACGATTCGCCTGGGCACTGCCGTCTGCGTGCTGCCGCTTTACCAACCGCAGCGCCTGCTGTCCGAGATCGGCTTCGCCGACATCGTTGCGAACGGCCGTCTCGAGCTCGGCGTAGGCTTGGGATACCAGCAGTTCGAGTTCGAACGGTTCGGCGTGGACATCGATGAGGCGCCGGCCGTCTTTTCGGAATACCTGGACATCATTCTCAAGGGCCTCAACCAAAACGTCTTCGAACACGACGGCCAGTATGAGAAGATCCCCCCAACAGCGATTTCGGTCCGCACAGTCCAGCAGCCGACGCCGCCTATCTGGATCGCTGGCGGAGCCGCACGGATGGCTCGGGCCTACCGCGAGGGGCACAATTTTTTTGTCACAGCCTTCCACGACGGCTTAGAGACTTTGACCACACTGCGTGAATCAGTCGAGAGGGCGGCGGCATCCGAGGAAAAGAACGTCACCGACGTCAAGATATCGCTGCTGCGCTGCTGCTATGCCAGCCACGACGAGTTGGAGATCAACAGCTATCTCGACAATGCCCGCTTCCAGCGCCGGCTTTCTGAAGCCCTGCATCAGCGCCGCCAACAGAGCCACGATGGCTACCTGCTGCAGGAGACACCGACCCAGCAGGATCTGTCCTTCGAGACCATGCGCAAAAATTTGCCGATTGGCAGCGTAAATCGCGTGATTGATCGCCTGCTGGAAGAGATCGATATCTTGAAACCGGACCAGATCGCAGTTCAGACTCAATTGGGCGACTTCGACCAAAAGACGATGCTGCGCCAGATCGAGCTCTGGGGCGACAAGATCATCCCTGCGGTCAACAAGGCGCTTTGTCATGCCGGAAGCTGAAGCCGGCCGTTACGATGATGGCTGCCTATCCAGCGCGCAATGGCGTGGGTCCGAGCTAGGGAGGAGCTTCGATCAGCATGTGCTGCCCTGCGTACATTCACGTTCGCTTGAGGAGGTCCAGGCGGGCGAGGTGTTGGCGACGGAGGGGACAGGCCTTTCGTCTGTCGAATTGCGTGATGTCTTGGCCGCAACTTTCCCGTCTACCTCCAGCAGCGTATTCGCTTTGGAGGAGTTGAGCGAGCCCGAGCCGGAACTGGAAGAGGAGCTGCTACGCCGGCTGCTGCTAGCGCATGCTGCGCCGGCCGACCCGGCGAGCGGCCGCTTGGCCAAGATCATCGCCCGGCGTGCGATGCGCACGGACCATCTTTGGCGGGATCTTGGCCTCTCAAATCGCGCTGAGCTCAGCCGCCTGCTTGCCAGACATTTTCCCGCGCTGGCGGCAGGCAACACAGAAAACATGAAATGGAAAAAGTACTTTTACCGCAAGCTGTGTGAGGCCGAAGGCTTTTCGTCATGCACTGCACCCAGTTGTCGGGAATGCCAGGACTTCGAAAGCTGCTTCGGCCCGGAGGAAGTTGAGAGTCGCCTCTCGCCGACCAGGAATGCCGGTTAGTCACTTCGCTTGATCGCAGCTGCGGACAAACGCTTATCGCGGCGCCGTAGTATGGAGGAAGGGATGTTCATCGCCTCGCGATATTTGGTGACGGTACGGCGAGCGACATTGATGCCGGTCTGCTTGAGCTGAGCAACGATGTCTTCGTCGGAAAGTACCTTGTCGAGCGATTCTTCGGCGATGATTGCCTTGATCCGATGGCGGACAGATTTGGCGGAGTGCGCGTCGCCGCCCTCGCAGGATGCGATTGTCGCTGTGAAAAAATACTTCAGCTCGAACACCCCGCGCGGAGTTAACATGTACCTGTTCGAAGCCACCCGGCTTACCGTCGACTGGTGCATTTTGATCCCGTCAGCGACATTTTTGAGACAGAGAGGCCGCAGATGGGCGACGCCGTGTGTAAAAAAGGCATCCTGCTGGCGCACGATTTCGGTCGCAACCTTAAGGATCGTCTTAGCGCGCTGCTCGAGGCAGCTGATCAGCCAGTTCCCTTTTTCCTGGCAATGGTCGAGAAACGCTTTGCCTTCCGGATTTTGATTGGTCAGCTGCGAGATTTCGGCGACATAGGTGTGGTTGATCAACACTTTGGGCAGCGTGGCCGGATCAAGCTCCACCCGCCATCCACCTTCGGACTTGGGCATTACCCAGACGTCCGGTACGATGGTTTCCGGCGTCCCGGACTGGAACCGGTCTCCAGGCTTGGGATCGAGCGCGCGGATTTCGTTCCTCATGTCGAGGAGATCCTCCTCGTCGACTCCGCAACGCTGCTTCAATCCCTGAAAATCCCCCCGTGCAAGCATCTCGAGATTGGCGACCAAAGCTGCCATAGCCGGGTCGAACCGGTCTTGCTGGCGCAGCTGAATCTCCAGGCATTCGCTGAGAGTTCGCGCAAAAATCCCCGGCGGATCAAATTGCTGCAAGATTCCGATGACCCGTTCCACATCAGCTTGCCGAACGTTTAACCTCCTGGCCAGATCGAAAAGGTTTACCTGAAGATAGCCAGTGTCCTCCAGATGGGCGGCGAGCTGTCCGGCAATCAGCCGCTCCTGGGGGGTGAACGGGGTGAGGGCGACCTGGCGGGCGACATGGTCGTGCAATGTTTCGGTGTGGGCGGTAAACTCCTCGACGGCAGGTCGATCGTTGCCGCTACTGCGTTGCGACTTCCATTGCCCGCGCCCGCCAGACGGCCCGCCAATGGGCGATTCGCCGATTTCGCTTCTGCTTTGACTGCTCCGCTGATCCACCCCTGACAGCGGCGAATCGTCGTCAAACGGGTCAGGCTTCAAAACGGGGTTCCTCTCGAGTGCCTGCTGCACGAGCTGATGGAGTTCAGTATGCGTCAATCGCAGCAAGCGAATAGCTTCAATGGCTTGAGGCGATAAGACCATACGTTGCTTCTGGCGTTGAAGCAGGCTTGCTGAGAGATGCATGTTGAACCGTAATCTGCCGAGGATGCTCTAGTGTGTGCTTGGGTTGTGTGAGACTTGCCACTTCTGGGTCATGCCGCCGCCTTCAGTTTGTCGAGAACGTTTTGCGGGGATGAAACGCCATAGGGGTCCGTCTCGCAGTTGTCACAGAAGCCTTCCTCCTCGAACCACTGCTCCACCACGCCATCGTCGATCAGAGCGGCGTATCGCCAGGAGCGCATGCCAAAGCCCAGATTGTCCTTCGCGACCAGCATGCCCATTTTGCGCGTGAACTCGCCCGACCCGTCTGGGATCAGCTCGATCTTCTGCAGCCCCAAGGACTTTCCCCACGCATTCATGACGAAAGCATCGTTGACCGAGACGCAGTAGATCGCGTCAATTCGCAGTTCCAGAAATTGATCATAGAGTTTTTCGAAATCGGGCAGTTGGAAGGTCGAGCAGGTCGGGGTGAAGGCGCCAGGCAGCGAGAACAGGATGACGCGCTTGCCCCCGAAATAATCGTCGGAGGTCTTGTTCTCCCACCGATAAGGATTTGGCCCCCCGATCGACTCATCGCGAACACGCGTGCGAAAGGTCACGAGAGGAACGTTCTTTCTGTCGGTCATTGATTTGCTCCCAGGCCAAAGTGGTACGGTGCATTTTTCGGTTAAACTGAAGCGGCATCGACTTCGGTCGACAGTTCCGGCAGCCTCGCGCCTTGGCGTGGTTGCCTCGGACCGGTCTTGTGCAAGACCGCCCCCGAGCAGGCACGTTTAAAGGCGACGAGCTTCCGCGGAGACGGGGAATTTCGCTCGCGTGCTTTATCGAGCTTTGAGAGGTAGGCATGGTCTGCAACCGTGATTTTGACTGCGTTCTATCGACCGAGTCGCAAGCGCCATGCCAATTGACCCGATGCCTTGGGTTCACTTCGGTTTTTGCAGCAACTTTCGTGTTGTGCAGTAATGCCGGTCGATATTATTGCTCAAGCAGCACTGGAAATTGGGTGCGACTCCGTTCGGCAAACCCGGCCTTTGTCCGAAGCCGGACACGAATGTCGGAAATAGCCAAACGCCAGGATCTGGGGCGGGTTAAGAAACGTTGCCGTGGGCACCGGCTTCAGCACAATTGCGCCACGCGAGCATGGCTCCCAGCGTCAATGCCGTGCAGCAGCGAGACGAAGTCACTGCAGAATATCAACCTCTGCGAAGTCGTTGAAACCCAGCATGTGCGAGCCGTTCGAGGCGCAGATCAAGGCATGCTCGAGGAAGAGCTCGTGCTCTCGGCAGCAAGTGTTGCGACGTCTGACAAGGATCGTCGCGCTTCAAGGAAAAGAACCTGAATGGTGCACGGCTTGTGAAGGCCGGCGCATGGAAATGGCTGGGCTGATCATCCTCCATGAGGGTTGAATGAAGAGCTGGCCCCTATCTCCCTCAGCTGCAACGGGGGGAGGTAGGGCATGTCCGTCTATCGCGCTGGGTAACATTCCTCGGTGAGGCAATAAGGGGGAGCAATTTCTCATTTCGGCAGACACGACCCAGCTCTCCTTTCATGCGCTGATTCCCCCAAGGGAAATCGCGACTCCAGGCTTCCTATGCAGCGAATCGCGGTGCTGTCCGATGTCCGACAATGTCGGATGCGGATCGTAGCTGGGCTAGATCCGTCACTTTGCCTCGATGGTTTCCCACTGGCCTTATATCTGCTTCGCCCCAAATGCGGCGACATAACCTGTGCGGCATCTGTGAATGGATCGACTTCAATCGAGACCTCGGAGGTCCCGATGCGCGAAGGGAGCTTGCCGATATGACGGCCACCATAGCGAACCACGGTCCGGACGACGAGGGGACTTGGATCGGCGGGCCTGCGGCGCTGGGACACCACCGCCTGGCAATCATCGATATCCAGGGCGGCCGTCAGCCGAGGATGCTCCAGGAGGATGGCCGACCTGACTTGGTGCTCGTCTACACGGGTGAGACTTACAACTACCGCGAGCTGCGTCAACAGCTGGCCGGCCTAGTCCATCGCATGAACACGAGCAGTGACACCGAGGTGGTGCTGCACCGCCCCCGCGAGTGGGGCTCTTCGGCGGGTACACTTTTTTCACGAAATCCGTGAATGTTTCTCGCGACATCATCCCGCAATCGGTGGTGCAGCGGGTGAAGAGCCCGTATCCGGCTATCCAGAATGCCGCCTACGACAAAATACTACGTACGCGGTTCACTGCGATGCTGGACGACCTAGTGCCGGCAGTGGCACCGCTGTTGTCCGTCGACAGGTCCCGCGCTTGCTCGGTGCGACCAACAACCTTAAGCGCTAGGGCGTAACCTGACCCTGCAAGATCTCCTCACCGACTATAAGGTGCGCCTCACGATCTGAGACGATGGGACAGGATGGCTAAGGAGGTGCGCCGTCTTGCATGCCCCGCCACCGAGGCGAACCCTCTTGGCTACGCGCGCCACAGCGACGCTCCATATCGTCAGGCCTGCGTCTCATGCTCAGATGAGCCGGTATTTGGCTCTCTCATCAGCAAACCGAGAGAGCCCATGCCAAGACGGAAGCAAGCAAGACGAACGAGCGTCAGAGATATCCTGCGCCTGACCCATAAACAGGGCAGTCCGGTGGGCCAGGTGGCAGAGCAACTGAGGTTCGGCAAGACTTCGGCTTCCACCTATCTGCGGGCGCTGGAGACGGGCTGTCGTGCAGGCCCTGCATGCGGCTTTGAGGACGATGCGATGTTGAAACACCGTCTGTTGCGCCGAATCGGCCGTCGGCCACACGTTGGGTCGTCATCAGGTTCTCGACAGCTTGCCGGTGTCAAATCCAAACCGTGGTCGGCGATCCCCACCAGGGTGGGAAGGCAGCGCTGATATAGCCGAACGTCGATCAAGTCACGATCAACTATTGCCTCATGTCACATGCCCTGCGGGACTGAAAAACGGAGAAGAACATGTGCGATGCAAAACTGAAGACCGTGCTTTCGCTTTTTTCGCCGGTGGCCAGCAAATTAGATGCTCTCTCGTCCAACGGACCAGCGACGGATGCAAATTGCGTTAAGCTAAATACGAACGAGAACCCGTTTCCGTTGCCGAAGAGCGTAATGCAAAGTGCAATTGCTGCGATCGAACACCAGTATCTTTATCCGGAAGACGACAATCTCAGCTTAAGGGCAGCTGCCTCCGATGCTTACGGATTTTCCAAAGATCAGGTGATTGCCGGCAACGGTTCGTCGGAGCTGCTCGGACTCATCTACAGAGCTTTCCTCGCCCCAGGAGATAGAGTGGCGATGCTGTCGCCCGGATTTTCGTTCAACCGTAAACTTGCCATGTTGCAGGGTGCCGAGTTTCTCGAAATCGCATCGAGCGAAGCTCATCCCCTGCCGATAGAAAAACTGCTGTCCGGCCCCGCAAAAGACGCGAAGTTCATTCTGTTGGCTAATCCGAACAATCCGACCGGAACATTCGTGCCGGTGGCCGAAATCGAACGCCTTGTGGAGCAAGCAGATCGCTTGGTCGTCTTGGATGAGGCCTACGTTGACTTCGCACCCGACAATGCCCTGCGCCTCGTCAATAGACATCCGAATCTTTTGATCTTGAGGACTTTTTCAAAGAGCTATGCTGCTGCTGGCGTGCGAGTCGGCTTCGGTTTCGGTCACCCAGAAATCATTGGCAGGCTGCGCAACATCCAGAATGTCTTCAACATGAACGTGATCGGGCAGGCGGTCGGGAAAAGCATTCTTGCGCATCGCCACGCCTACGAAGAGAACCACAGGCACATCAAGCATGAACGACAGCGAGTGACCCTGGCGCTGTTGCAACTTGGCTTTTCCGTAACACCCTCCCACGCAAACTTTTTGCTGGCCCGTGTGCCGGCGGGACAGGAGGGCTCATGCTGGCAAGCCGCGTTGAAAGAGCAGGCGATCCTCATCGCCAGCTTTCCTGACGTAGATTTGAAGAACTGTATTCGCGTCAGCATTGGCACCACAGAGCAGATGGACAAATTCCTTGCTGCCGCCAAACGCGTCTGTATGAGCTTTAAGAAGAATCGCGGTGTGCACAAGCATTAAGTCAATTCACATTAAGCGCCAAGTAATAGGTGCTGATATGTCGCCAGCTATGATGATTAGCGAATAAATAATAGGTAATTTGGAGAACAATTAATTGAAGAAAATTTCCGCTTCGGGCCTGACCTTCGGCATCTTCGATCATCTGGACGAAAACGGCGATGACATCGCACAACAATATGCAGATCGGCTGAGCCTAGCAGAAGCGTGCGATGGCTATGGCTTTTATGCGTATCATCTCGCCGAGCACCACTGTACGCCGCATGGCAGAGGTCCATCACCGAATTTGTTCTTAGCGAGCGTCGCCCAGCGAACCCGCAGTCTTCGTGTTGGTCCCATGGTAATGCTACTTGCGCTCTATCATCCGCTGCGTGCCTTCGAGGAGATCTGCATGCTTGATCAGTTGAGCGGCGGCAGGCTTGAACTCGGCATAGGGCGCGGCTCTGCTCCCACTGAATTGGGATACTTCGGGGTTGCTGTAGAAGCAGCACCAGAACAGTATGCGGAGGCCAGTGAGATTCTCATCAATGCGATGAAAGGCGGGACGCTTTCTTATCAGGGCCGCCACTTTGAGTTGAAAGATGTTCCGCTGACGTTGAGACCTCACCAATATCCCCATCCGCCGACATGGATCGCCACCAATCGACCCGAGCCGGCTAGCTGGGCCGCTGCGAATGGGGCAAACATCGCCTGCGTCGGACCTTCCACTTCTGTTCGCAGCGTTACCGACGCGTTCCGCGCCGCCCGAATTCACGATGCTGACATTGGCCAGCAAGCGCCATTTCTTGGATTGCTCCGAATGGTGGTGATAGGGCGTTCTGAAACAGATGCGTATTTGCTCGCAGCACCTGCCTATGAACGATGGCTCAATAGCTTCAAATTTCTATACGAACTAAATGCCATTTCCACTCCACCAAACTTGCCTTTGAACTTCGATGCAGCAATTGAAAGTGAATTGTGCGTCGTGGGAACGGCAGATTCTGTCCGAAAAGCTCTCCTTGATCAGCTGGAAGAGGCAGGTGCTAATTATCTTCTGTGTCAACTGGCATTTGGGGATTTGCCGCTGGATGCCTCACTATACACCGCATCGGCCATTCGATCCGAAATCATGGCTCGAGTTGCCGCATCGTGAATCCGTCGTGTGATTGGAGGAGCAGCGGCAGCGCTGCTCCTCATTGCGAAACGGTTGTGGGGGCCGGACTCCTGTCAGGTGTAAACCATTGGAGCACGTCCTATCTGATCCAGGTCATATCCTGCGGCTTTGAAGTAGTTGGCACATTCGGCTGGGGTGAAGAGGTCGACGACCGCGCCGAGGCCTTGCCCCTCTGATCTAATCCGGTTTGAAGTTCGTTCTGGCCCATCCAGAGGATCAGGACATGAAACGCAGCCGCTTCTCTGAAGAGCAGATCATCGGAATTTTGAAGAAACACGAGGCCGGGGTATCGGTTGGCGATCTGTGCCGCAAGCACGGGGTCAGCGACGCCTCGATCTACAATTGGAAGGCCCGCTTCGGCGGGATGGATGTCACCGAGGCTCGGCGACCTGAAGGGCTGGAGGACGAGAACACGCGCCTGAAGCGGCTTCTGGCCGACGCCATGCTCGACAATGCCGCGTTGAAGGACCTTGTGGGAAAGAAATGGTGACGCCCGCCGCCAAGCGGAAAGCTGTCGCTCGCCTGAAGGAAGGCTTCGGGATGAGCAAACGGCGGGCGTGTAAAGCCATCGGCTGTTGCCGCATGACGGTTCGCTACCAGACCAGCAGGCCGGACGACCGGGAGGTTCGCGAGCGGATGAAGGCGATCGCGCAGGAGCGTCGCCGGTTCGGCTACCGGCGTCTTCTCGTGATGCTGAGGCGGGAGGGCCTGGTCGTGAACCACAAGAAGCTGTTCCGGCTCTATCGGGAGGAGAAGCTCGCCGTTCGCCGCCGTGGCGGCCGCAAGCGGGCGATCGGGACCAGGGCGCCAATGCTGGTGCCGCTGAGGCCCGACGAGTGCTGGTCGCTCGACTTCGTATCGGACCAGCTCACCGACGGGCGCCGCTTCCGCATCCTGGCCGTCGTCGACGACTGCACGAGACAGTGCCTGGCACTCATCGTTGATACGTCTCTCTCGGGCATGCGGGTTGCCCGCGAATTGGACCGGCTCATCACTAGCGCGGCCGGCCCAGGATGATCGTCAGCGACAATGGCAGCGAGTTCACCTCGAACGCCATCCTCTCCTGGGCGGATCAGAACCGCGTCGAATGGCATTACATTGCGCCCGGCAAGCCGATGCAGAATGGCTTCATCGAGAGCTTCAACGGCCGACTGCGCGATGAACTGCTCAACGAGACGCTGTTCACCTCGCTGGCTCAGGCGCGCGTAGCCATCGCCCTGTGGCACGCCGACTACAACACCGCGCGGCCGCACTCCCAAATCGCCTGGCAGACCCCGGCCAAGTTCGCCAGCACCTTCAATCCGCGACGGTCGCTCGCGCTGCGCTATGCCAAAGGCTCCGCGCCAGCGCCCGTCGCTTCACCCGCCCAGCAGGGCACAACCCACGCCGGAAACGAACTCAAAACTGCTGGGGCAACGTCAGTCCCATAGAGCCTTGATGGTCGGCCTTTGCTCGCAGCAGCGCCTTAGGTTGGGCGAAGGCGTTCTCAATCGGATTGAAGTCGGGACTGTAGGGCGGCAGGTAGAGCAGGCTCGCCTGCGGCCTCAATCGCGCCGCGCAGGGTTCTCCAGGCGGATGTCGCCAATGTCAAATTTGCTGGCATCCATGTCGCCCTCGCTTTCTGGTTCGAGATCGGAAAATCGCCGAATAATCAGCACATCAACCTGCGCCTGAAGGAGCTCACTGCCACTTTCGGCTGGCGGGGTGTGCCGCCCCACAATTAGAATGTCAATTGTCGTGCCAACCGCACAAGCGAAGGCCAGAAAGCCAACATGTGTTCTGCGGCTTAATTAAGAGCCAGCCGATGTCGGCCGAACATCACCTTGTCTCGAAGTCGACGATCCGACAGCAGATTGCGAAAGTTGGCGCGATGCGAAACAAACTGCTGAAGCGCTCAACTTTTATTGATCACGCGTGTTGGACGCGACGCACTCCCGTTCCAATCGGGCTGAGCGCAAATTCTCCCGGTTCACAAAACTGAGTCGCTGGAGTAGTGGGGGCGCAGAGAAATCTCCGGTCGCAGCCTTACCCGGTCAAAACAAGGATACCAATGATGAAGACTCTCGCCGTCTGCTCTGGCGGATTGGACTCCGTTTCCCTTGCTCACATGGTGGCAGCGGAGCACGAACTCACCGGCCTTCTATCTTTCGACTATGGCCAACGGCACAGGAAGGAATTGGGCTTCGCCGCTCTTTGCGCGCAGCGACTGAAGGTCCCGCACCAGATCATCGACATCGGCGAAATTGGCCGTGGCCTTTCCGGCTCAGCGCTGACTAGCAGTATCGACGTGCCGGACGGCCACTACGCCGAAGACACGATGAAGATTACGGTGGTGCCGAACCGCAATGCCATCATGTTGGCAATCGCCTTCGGTCTCGCCGCCGCCCACAGCGCCGAAGCGGTGGCGGCGGCCGTGCATGGTGGGGACCATTTCATCTATCCCGATTGCCGTCCGGCCTTCATTGAAGCTTTCCAGACAATGCAAGACCGCGCGCTCGACGGCTATGCGCAGATACGCCTCTATGCACCGTATGTGAATCTCGGAAAAGCTGACATTGTTGCGGATGGCGCAAGATACGGCACCCCGTTTGCTGAGACCTGGTCCTGTTACAAGGGCGGCGTGCGTCACTGCGGACGATGCGGGACCTGCGTCGAGCGGCGCGAAGCGTTCCATCTCGCCGGGCACGCTGATCCCACCGACTACGAGGACGCCGATTTCTGGCTTGAGGCGCTGCGCAGGAGGCGCGCGTAATGTTCCACATCACCAAGGAATTCCACTTCTCGGCCTCGCATCAGCTCACCTCCTTGCCTCCCAACCATCAATGCGCGCGCCTGCACGGGCATAACTATGTCGTCGTAGTGGAGCTGTCGGCCAAGGAACTGGACGCCCACGGCTTCGTGCGCGACTATCACGATCTGGCGCCGCTCAAACGCTACATTGACGAGAGCTTCGACCATCGGCACCTCAACGACGTGCTGGGACATGAGAAGGTCACGGCGGAATGCCTGGCCAGACATTTCTATGAATGGTGCAAGGCACGTCTGCCGCAGACCGCGGCCGTGCGCGTTAGCGAAACACCGAAAACTTGGGCGGAATACCGTCCGTGACCGACATGCATCCCGCAATCCGTGTGAGCGAGATATTCGGGCCGACTATCCAGGGCGAGTGCGTGCTCATCGGCTTGCCGACGGTGTTCATCAGAACCGGCGGATGTGATTATCGCTGTTCATGGTGCGACAGCCTTCACGCGGTGGACAATCAGTATCGCCATGAATGGCTACCGATGCCGATCGATGCCGTGTGGCAAACCGTCCATGCGCTTTCCGGCGGCAGGCCGGTTATGGTCTCCTTGTCAGGCGGCAACCCGGCCATTCAGCCGTTCGGTCCCCTCATAGAACGCGGCCATCGCGAGGGCTATCGTTTTGCACTGGAAACGCAGGGTTCCGTGGTGAGGGAGTGGTTTGCGGATCTTGACGTGCTGACCCTTAGCCCAAAGCCGCCGTCCAGCGAGATGACCACCCGTTGGGCTGCGTTTGATGCATGCCTCGAAGCGGCGCAAGAGAAGCCGCAAATCGTGCTCAAGCTCGTCGTTTTCGACGAGAGTGACTATGCCTACGCCAAAGAAGTCGCGGCGAGATATCCGCACCTTCCGATCTATCTGCAACCCGGCAATCACACGCCGCCGCGCCCTGGCAGTGAAGACGCCTCTGTCGACTTGGACGGAATAATGATGCGAATGGAATGGCTTGTCGAAAGGGTGACTAGCGACAGGTGGTTCGAAGCCCGCGTGTTGCCGCAGCTGCACGTTCTGCTTTGGGGTAACAAGAGGGCGGTCTAGTCTGCGGCTTGCGTCGCACCGGAAGGCCGGGCTCCAACGGCTTGGCAGGCTCTCTTCGCGTGCCGAGTACAGCCGAGCTTTGTTCGCGTCAGCGGTCTCGCGATTGTGCGGCTGGAAACCGCCCGGACACCCCGCTGCCGGCGTGTGTCACCTTGACTCCGATGAGCTGTCGTCACGCAAAGTTGAAATCCGCAAGAACTGGCCTTCTCGCCCCACCTGCTCCGTCGCAAGCACGTCATCCCCTCATCCTTGTCCAGCTCTTATCGATGTATCTCATTGTCCGGCCTGACGCACGACTGTCAGCATGGGAATGCATCCATTGCGCAAATGCCTTCCATAAAGAAGATCGATTTCCTCACTGGCCCAACGTGAAATATAGCAACGTTTTCGTGGCGTGGGTCGGCTGCGTCGGGAGTAGCGATGAAAACGTATTAGGGTCGCCTGCGTCTCCTTGGGCAGCGAGTGTAAAGTATAGCGATGCGGCCTCCGGCGCGAACGGCAGCCGCGCAGTGATCACCTTCGCCTGTGCCTTTGCGGCGGGGGTCAAGCGCTGGTCTGCTCAAATTTTTTATCGTTTAGCTGGTTGAAACTGCTCCCGTTGCGGGCTGCAGAAGCCGGCCAGCCGAGAAACGGCAGCCGCACTTATGAAAGCACGCCAAGGCATGCGGGCATCTATCAGTTGCAAAGGACAATACTGGCCGCGCCGATTGGCCATCACGCGTCCATTAGGGCAGCCACCAACATCAGTTCGCAAGAGGAGCAAAAGTAATATGTATCGTCGTCACCTGATCAAAGGGTTGGTTGCGCTCGGCGCATGCCGGATTTGCGTTCAAGCCGCCCAAGCGACCAGTGCCCATTGGGGGTACACCGGTCCGGTCGGACCGGAGCACTGGGCTGATCTGGATAAGGAAAATTTCGTATGCTCTGCCGGCACGCAGCAATCGCCGATCAATATCAACAGCGCGGTCAAGGCGGATATCCCGCATATCGCCATCGGCTGGCACAAGGGCGGCGGCAATATGGTGAACAACGGCCACACCATTCAAATCAATATGCCACAAGGCAGCACGCTGACCCGCAGCGATCGTGTCTACGAACTGGTACAGTTCCATTTCCATGCGCCAAGCGAACATCACGTGGCGGGCAAGAGCTTCCCGATGGAGGTGCATTTCGTTCACAAGGACACGCAAAGTGGTACTCTGGGCGTGCTGGGCGTCTTTTTAACGCCCGGCGCGACAAATGCCAGCTTTGCTGCCCTTGCTGCGGCCTTTCCCGAACTGCCGAATGGGGAGGTGACGATCGACGAGGTGAATCCCAACTGGCTTCTGCCAGCCTCGCTTGGCTATTGGACTTATGAGGGCTCACTGACGACGCCGCCGTGCACCGAAAACGTCGAGTGGATGGTGGCGATGGAACCGGTTGACGTTGATCCGGCAGACATCCAGCGATTTGCCTCCCTCTACCCGTCGAACGCGCGCCCTATTCATTCACCCAATCGACGCTTCATCCTGCGCCAGAGTTGAGCGCCGCCCCAGCGGTTCCGCACGGTCCAACATTCTTGGCACAAGTTGGCGCGAAGCCTCCTCTTCCGGTCTGGCGGTCTGACGGCGCTCCCCAAGCTGGCTAGTCTAAATGATAGGGATTCGGTGCCGACACCACTCGTCCCAAAGACGTCGCGGCGAGGTTTGTCTGCAACCCGGCAATCACACGCCGCCCCGCCGTGGTAATGAAGACGTCTCTGTCGAGTCCGACGGAATATGATGCGCATGGAATCGCTGGTAGAAAAGGTGACCAGCGACAGGTGGTTCGAAGCCCGCGTCTTGCCGCAGCTGCACGTTCTACTCTGGGGTAACAAGAGGGTGGTGTATACCTTCTCCTAGCTTCGCCGCCAACTACTCGGTTTTCCGAATTGCTCTCTATATTCTTGAAGACGATGCGTTCGTTAAAGACATGTGCTGCGCACCTGGTGTAAAAGCTGCTCTCATCATGCAGAGGTCAAGCCAGTCGGGCTCATCCGAGGCTATGGCCGTGAGCACTGTTCAGTTCGGCAGAGAGGGCGCTTTTGTACACACTTTGCGATCGTGGCGGCCCCGTGGGCAGATCTGCAAGCTGCCGCGACACTAACCTCTCGAAGCCCGCCCGCCCGCCTGTTGATGCGTGTCTCCCAGTAAGATTCCTGTCCAAGAACGTGATAATCTTCTTGCCAGTGTTGTAGCTGATGTTGCCCTTGATGCCGCAGCCTACCGCGGCGGGACCAAACTCAATGGCAAGCAGGCCGGCTAGGATCGTGCAGCCAGTCGCGAGCCTCGCCCACAACGGGGTCTCACGCGCATGAGGGCGCCGACCATGGGTTCGGCGGTTCGTACGCGTATAACACGTATCTTTCTGAAAAAATCAATGCTCTCGGCTAAGCTACTGAATTATTTGGCTTCCATATAGCGCGTCGGCGGAACCAACTTGTAGACGGGCTATGAAAGGTTAAGCGCGGATGTCTATCGGCCGCCGGCGTTCCCGCTCTGTAAGCCTGCCTGAACTACCCGCGCCGCGGTCAAGCCCCAGGCTCCTGCTCATCCAGCGACCGCCCGATCAATGGCAGGCTGGAAAGACAAGAGCCGATGTCTTCCGATGGTCTCGCCATCAGCTTTGGGCTAACTTCCCCATTCTCCCGCTTCGAGCTCGACACACGGCGGTTTGGATGGCGCACGACAATCTGTGTCGGCTTTGTCGTGTCCGTGACAGACGCCTGAAAGGCCCGTTCGCGCGTTTTGCCGCCGTCTAAGCGGCTGGAATTTAATGACAAAGTTTTTTCTGGGATCGGCCGATCACGCTGGTACGCTTTTTGCGATGCTTGGTGTGAGGCGGCACGAGCTGCCTATCGGCACTTGTGTCGCGGGCAGTCGCGATGATTAGAACGAAGGAAGGAAAGCTATTATGTCAGGTCTGCGTCAGATCGCCTTTTACGGAAAAGGCGGCATCGGCAAGTCCACCACGTCCCAAAATACGCTCGCTGCCCTTGTCGACCTCGGGCAGAGAATCCTCATCGTAGGATGCGACCCCAAAGCCGATTCCACACGCTTGATCCTGAATTCGAAAGCTCAGGATACCGTCCTGGATCTCGCCGCACAGGAAGGTTCGGTGGAAGACCTCGAACTCCAGGACGTGCTCAAGGTGGGCTACAGAGGCATCAAGTGCGTGGAGTCCGGCGGCCCCGAGCCGGGTGTCGGTTGCGCCGGCCGCGGCGTCATCACCTCGATCAATTTCCTCGAGGAGAATGGCGCTTATGACGATGTCGATTATGTCTCCTATGACGTCCTCGGCGACGTGGTATGCGGCGGCTTCGCCATGCCGATCCGCGAAGGCAAGGCCCAGGAGATCTATATCGTCATGTCCGGCGAGATGATGGCGCTCTATGCCGCCAACAACATCGCCAAGGGCATCCTCAAATATGCCCATTCGGGCGGTGTGCGGCTGGGCGGGCTGATCTGCAATGAACGTCAAACCGACCGCGAACTCGATCTGGCCGAAGCACTGGCTGGCCGATTGAATTCCAAGCTCATCCACTTCGTGCCCCGCGACAACATCGTCCAACATGCCGAACTCAGGAAGATGTCGGTGATCCAGTACGCGCCGGACTCAAAGCAGGCAGGGGAATACCGCGCTCTGGCCGAGAAGATCCACGCCAATTCGGGCCAGGGTACGATCCCGACGCCGATCACCATGGAGGAGCTGGAGGAGATGCTGCTCGACTTCGGCATCATGAAGACCGACGAGCAGATGCTTGCCGAGCTTCACTCCAAGGAAGCGGCGAAGGCGGCGGCCCAGTAGTGACATTAGCGCTGCCATGAATCGGCGCGCCTTGCAGAGAACGGCGCCTATTCTTTGAGGCGTCACCCAACCTTGAAAGGGGGACTCATGAGCCGGGAATACGAGAATGACGGTGCTCTTCATGCGAAGCTTATCGAAGAGGTGCTGTCGCATTATCCCGACAAGGCGGCGAAGCGCCGCAAGAAGCACCTCAACGTCGCAAAGAGCGGCAACGAGGCTGGCGGGGAAAGCGAGGTCCTTTCCGAATGCGACGTCAAATCGAACATCAAGTCCATTCCCGGGGTGATGACGATTCGCGGCTGTGCATATGCTGGTTCGAAAGGCGTGGTGTGGGGGCCAGTCAAGGATATGGTCCATATCTCGCACGGCCCGGTCGGCTGCGGCCAATATTCTTGGTCGCAGCGCCGCAACTACTACGTCGGTACAACGGGCGTCGACACGTTCGGGACAATGCAGTTCACCTCCGATTTCCAGGAGAAGGACATCGTCTTCGGCGGCGACAAGAAGCTGGAACAGATCATTGACGAGATTGAAGTCTTGTTTCCGCTCAACAACGGCATCACCGTGCAGTCCGAATGCCCTATCGGCCTGATTGGCGATGACACCGAGGCCGTTTCTCGCAAAAAGACCAAGGAGTATGACAAGACGATCGTGCCGGTACGCTGCGAGGGCTTCCGCGGCGTCTCGCAGTCGCTTGGCCACCACATCGCCAATGATGCAATCCGGGATTGGGTCTTCGACAAAAAGGATGTCAAGTTCGAGGCCGGCCCCTACGACGTCAACGTCATCGGCGACTACAATATCGGCGGCGATGCCTGGGCCTCGCGCATACTGCTTGAGGAGATAGGGCTGCGCGTGGTTGGCAACTGGTCGGGTGACGCCACACTCGCAGAGATCGAGCGCGCCCCGAAGGCTAAGCTCAATCTTATCCACTGCTACCGGTCGATGAATTACATCTGTCGGCATATGGAGGAAAAGTATGGCGTCGCCTGGATGGAGTACAATTTCTTCGGTCCCTCCCAGATCGAAGCCTCTCTGCGCAACATAGCCAAGCATTTTGGGCCGGAAATCGAGGAGAAGACCGAAAAGGTCATTGCCAAGTACAGGCCGCTTGTTGATGCGGTCATCGCCAAGTACCTGTCGCGCCTGGAAGGAAATACCGTGATGCTCTATGTGGGCGGCCTGCGCCCCCGCCACGTCGTCACGGCCTACGAGGACCTCGGCATGGTCATCGTGGGCACCGGCTATGAATTCGCCCACAGCGACGACTATCAGCGCACCGGCCACTACGTGAAGAACGGCACGCTGATCTACGATGACGTGACCGGCTATGAGTTGGAGAAATTCATCGAAGGGATTCGCCCAAATCTGGTCGGCTCGGGAATCAAAGAAAAATACCCGGTGCAGAAGATGGGCATACCGTTCCGCCAGATGCATTCCTGGGATTATTCAGGCCCGTATCACGGCTACGATGGCTTTGCCATTTTCGCACGTGATGTGGATCTCGCCATTAACAACCCGGTCTGGGACCTATTCCACGCGCCTTGGAAAAGAAGCCGGGGCGATGAGCGGGCGATGGCTGCCGAATAAACATTTGCTTCAGCCCCAGTCTCCCACTGAGACGGTGAACTCCCGCGGCCTCTGATCCGCCGGAGCCTGGAACGTCTTGACGTCCTGAGCTGCCGTCCCGCGCAGCCAGATGCAAAAGAGGTAATCATCATGCCGCAGTCGGCTGAAAAAATTCTCGATCACGCTCCCCTGTTCCGCGAGCCGGAATACAGAAAGATGCTCGCTGAGAAGAAGCTAAACTTCGAATGTCCGCACCCCGATGAAATCATTTCCGATCAGCGCGATTTCACCCAGACGTGGGAATACCGCGAAAAGAACCTCGCCCGCAAAGCGCTTGTCGTGAACCCGGCCAAGGCCTGCCAGCCGCTGGGTGCGGTATTCGCTGCCGCCGGCTTCGAGCGAACCATGTCCTTCGTCCACGGCAGCCAAGGTTGCGTCGCCTATTACCGCTCGCACCTGTCGCGCCATTTCAAGGAGCCTGCCGCGGCGGTCTCCTCCTCAATGACCGAGGATGCGGCGGTGTTTGGCGGCCTGAAGAACATGGTCGACGGGCTCGCCAACACCTACCAGCTCTACGACCCCAAGATGATTGCCGTGTCGACGACCTGTATGGCAGAGGTCATTGGCGACGACCTGCACAGCTTCATCCAGAACGCCAAGGACGAAGATTCAGTCCCGCGCGACTTCGACGTGCCCTTTGCCCACACCCCGGCCTTCGTTGGCAGTCATGTCGACGGCTATGACAACATGGTCAAAGGCATTTTGGAGCACTTCTGGAAAGGTCAGGAGCGTACGCAAATCGAAGGAACCATCAACATCATTCCGGGCTTCGACGGCTTCTGCGTCGGCAACAACCGGGAGCTCAAGCGCCTGCTCGATGTAATGGGCGTGTCCTATACATTGATCCAGGATGCCTCTGACCAGTTCGATACGCCTTCGGACGGTGAATACCGCATGTATGACGGGGGCACGAAGATCAACGAGGTGAAGAAGGCCCTCAACGCCGAGGCAACGCTTTCGCTGCAGCATCACAACACCCGAAAGACACTGGGCTATTGCGAGGAGGTCGGGCAGGCGACGGCCTCGTTCCACTATCCGCTCGGCGTTCAGGCGACGGACGAATTCCTGATGGAGGTCGCGGCGATTTCCGGCAAGGAGATTCCCGAGGCAATTCGCCTCGAGCGCGGCCGACTGGTAGACGCCATGGCGGACAGCCAATCCTGGTTGCATGGTAAGAAATACGCCATCTACGGTGATCCCGACTTCGTTCACGCAATGGCCCGCTTTGTCATGGAGACCGGCGGCGAGCCAACCCATTGCCTCGCCACCAATGGCACCTCGGCATGGGAAGCCGATTTGAAGAAGCTGCTAGCATCCTCGCCTTTCGGCAAGGCTGCCCAGGTTTGGGCGGGCAAGGACCTGTGGGCGCTGCGCTCACTGCTCTTTACCGAGCCGGTGGACCTTTTGATCGGCAATTCCTACGGCAAGTACCTGGAGCGCGACACCGGAACACCGCTGATCCGGCTGATGTTTCCGATCTTCGATCGGCACCATCATCACCGCTTTGCGCTCTTTGGCTACCAGGGAGCGTTGCGCGTGCTGACGACGATCCTCGACAAGATCTTCGACAAACTCGATCGCGAGACGAGCGAGACGGGTGTGACGGATTATTCCTATGACCTCACGCGCTAAGAGCCGTGGCCGGCTTTTCGCCGAGGCCATTCCTTGCCCAATGGACTGGGGAGGCTGAGCAATGTCCTCCCTCAGCGCCAAAATCAAGGACGCCTTCGATGAGCCCGCCTGCGATAAGAACCGTGGCAAAGATGCCAAGGCGCGCAAGGAGGGCTGCTCGAAGTCGCTGACACCAGGGGCGGCAGCCGGCGGCTGCGCCTTTGACGGAGCCAAGATCGTCCTGCAGCCGATCACCGACGTTGCGCATCTGGTCCATGCGCCGCTCGCCTGCGAGGGCAATTCTTGGGACAACCGTGGTGCGGTTTCGTCAGGGCCGACCTTGTGGCGGACAAGCTTCACGACCGACCTCACCGAACTCGACCTTGTGATGGGGCAGGGCGAGCGGAAACTCTTCAAGGCGATCCGCGAGATCAAGCACACATACGCGCCGCCGGCGATCTTCGTCTACTCGACTTGCGTAACGGCGCTGATCGGTGACGACATCGAGGCCGTGTGCAAACGCGCCACGGAAAAGTTCGGTTTGGCCGTGGTGCCGATCAATGCGCCTGGCCTGGCAGGCTCCAAGAACCTCGGCAATAAGCTCGCCGCCGAGGCGTTGCTCGATCATGTCATCGGCACGGTCGAACCCGACGACCCCGGACCCTACGACATCAACATCCTTGGCGAATTCAACCTCTCGGGCGAATTCTGGCTTGTAAAGCCGCTCCTCGATCGGCTCGGGATCCGGGTGCGCGCCTGCATTCCCGGCGATGCGCGTTACCGCGACATTGCTTCCGCGCACCGCGCCCGGGCGGCAATGATGGTGTGCTCGACCGCGCTTATCAGTCTTGCCCGCAAGATGGAGGAGCGCTGGGACATCCCGTTCTTCGAGGGCTCCTTCTATGGCATCTCCGACACATCGCAAGCTCTTCGAAACCTTGTCAGGCTGCTGGTGAGGAAGGGCGCCGATCCGGAGATCCTCGAGCGCACAGAGACGCTGATCGCGCAGCAGGAGGCGATCGCGTGGAAGAAACTCGAATCCTACCGGCAAAGGCTCCAAGGCAAGCGCGTGCTGCTCAACACAGGCGGTGTGAAGTCCTGGTCGGTTGTCCATGCGCTGATGGAGATCGGAATCGAGATCGTCGGCACCTCGATCAAGAAATCTACGGTGCAGGACAAGGAGCGCATCAAACAAGTTCTCAAGCACGACAAGCACATGTTCGAATCCATGGCTGCGAGCGAGCTGTACGCCATGCTCTCTGAACACAGGGCCGATATCATGCTGTCGGGCGGTCGCACGCAATTCATTGCGCTCAAGGCCAAGACGCCCTGGCTCGATATCAACCAGGAGCGCCAGCATCCTTATGCCGGCTATGACGGCATGGTGGAACTCGTACGCCAGATCGACCTCGCCATTCACAATCCGATCTGGTCTCAGGTGCGCCAGCCGGCCCCGTGGGATTGCCAGCCTGAGCTGATAGGCGAATTGCCGTGCACGAGGAACGAGACCGCGTACCTGTTTGATGAATTCGCCTGCGCGACGGCACACGAGTGTTGAGGCGACCGATGGCCCGCATCCTTCCCCAGAGCAAATCGGCGGCAGTCAACCCGCTGAAGTCGTCGCAGCCGCTGGGTGCCGCCTTTGCCTTTCTTGGCGTCGACGGTGCGATGCCGCTGTTCCACGGCAGCCAAGGCTGCACAAGCTTTGCGCTCGTTCTCTTCGTGCGGCACTTCAAAGAAGCGATTCCCTTGCAGACTACGGCGATGGATGAGGTGGCGACCATCCTCGGCGCAGCCGACCATCTGGAAGAGGCGATCCTCAACCTCAAGAACCGCACGAAGCCAACGCTGATCGGGGTGTGCACGACCGCGCTGGTGGAGACGCGTGGCGAAGATTGCGCGGGTGATATTGCCAACATCATGCGGAAGCACACGCAACAGCTTGCGGGTACGGAGGTCGTGCTGGCCAACACGCCGGATTTTGACGGCGCGATCGAAGAGGGCTGGGCCAAGGCAGTCACCGCAATGATCGAAGGGATTACGCGCTCGGGCGAACGGGCGCGGCACCCGAAGAAGATCGCAATCCTGCCCGGATGCAACCTCTCTATCGCCGACATCGAGCATATGCGGGACATGGTTGAAAGCTTTGGGCTCAAGCCGGTTATTCTGCCCGACATTTCAGGCTCGCTCGACGGTACGGTTCCTGACCGCTGGGTAGCGACCACATACGGCGGCACCAGCGTCGAAGACATTCGCGAGTTGGGCACGGCCATGCAATGCATCGCCATCGGTGAGCACATGCGCCGCCCGGCGAAAGCGCTGCACGGGTTGACCGGCGTGCCTTACGTGTTGTTCCAGTCACTGACTGGGCTGCAGGACACGGACCGCTTCGTGTCGCTGCTGTCTGCGATTTCGGGCGCGGCGGTACCGGCCCGCGTGCGCCGGCGCCGGGCGCAATTGCAGGACGCGATGCTCGACGGACATTTCCATTTCGGCGGCAAGAAAATTGCCATCGCTGCCGAACCAGACCAGCTGTTCCAACTTGCGACCTTCTTTGCTGGCCTCGGCTCCGAGATAGCCGCGGCCGTCACAACGACCGACAGGTCTAAAATTCTCGAGAAAGTCCCGGCGGTTTCGGTTCAGATCGGCGATCTCGGCGATCTGGAAAGTCTTGCCGTCGGTGCTGACCTGCTTGTCACGCATTCGCACGGGCGCCAAGCATCGGAGCGGCTCCGAATTCCGCTCATGCGCATCGGGTTCCCGGTCTTCGATCGACTAGGCAGCCAGCACAAGCTCGCAATTCTCTATCAGGGCACCCGCGACATGATCTTCGAGGTCGCCAGCATCTTCCAGGCCAACCAACACGCGCCCACTCCTGAGGCGCTTGATCCACTCCGTAATCGAGAAATATCACGATGAACGCTGTTCGCCGCCTCTCGCTGGTCAGTAGTGAGGTTTTCGCCCCGATGCCTGAACGACGTAAGGGCGCATTGCGCGTTGCGATCGCCACTCAGGACATGCAGGACCTCAACGCCCATTTCGGGTCGGCCAGGCGCTTTGCTGTCTACGACGTGACGCGCGAGGAATGGAATCTCGTAGAAGCCGTGGCCTTCGATGACGTGTCCGATGAAAGCGGGGAGCATCGGGCCGAGCGCGATGATCGCATCACGCCAAAGGTGGATGCGCTCAAGGGCTGTCAGATCCTGTTTTGTCTGGCAATTGGCGGCCCTTCGGCAGCCAAGCTTGTCGCGGCAAAAATCCACCCGATCAAAGTGGCGGAGCCCCAATCGATCCCACAGGTGCTCTTGCGCACGCAGATGATGCTCAGGACGTGTCCTCCGCCTTGGCTGCGCAAGGTGCTGGCGCGAGCGGGCATTGCCGAAAAGAAACCGTCCTTCGAGGACGAGGACTGAAAAGAGGAGGACGCCAATGCCTGACCCCGCAATCCCCCCAGCTGTCGCCGAAGACGAGGCGGCTCTTTGCACCCCGTTCGTCAAATGCCTCGTGCGGCTGATCCGTTCTCAGGATTCCTATGGCTCGTGGGAACGCAAAGCGGACGCTGAGCTGCTGGGCGACTTCATCATTACCAAGGAACAGCGCCGAGGGATCCCAATCATCGGAGATCCCGATCCCGACGTGCTGTGGAGGCTCGACAAGTACTACGCCGCCATCGGGCTTGCGATCGAGGAGCGCTGCGGCCTTATGGCATCGCCGATGATCCAGGTGAGCCATGAGGGTTTTGGTCGGGTGCTTTTCACGACCGGACGGCTGGTCGTTTTGTCCAAAACGCTGCGCGATGTCCACCGGTTTGGCTTCGAGACGCTCCTGAAGCTCGCCACGGCCGGTACGAAGCTGGTCGACGATGCGATTTCAGTCATCGAAACCTTTCCCCACGTGGCGCTGGCATGATGGGCGCGATTTTCGAGAAAGGCCATCATGACGGACCCGAGAAACTATGTTGGCCAGTCCCCTCGATCCAGGGACTCGAGGCCGACCAGGTTGTTGGGGTATCGCCGATGAAGAAGCCGCTGGTCCTGATCTGCTCGCAAGATGCCGAGTTCTATCTGCTCTACAGCCACATACTGGAGGTTGACGGTTTCAGCAGTGAGACGGCAGACGGCGCGAAGGCTGCGCTGGCCTTGGCCGAACAACGGGAGCTTCAGGCCGTAGTGCTGGATTGCGACCCAGCCAGCATAAACGGGTCCGCAATTTGCGCCCACCTCAAGCGGGAACCGCGCACCACCGACCTGCCTATCATCGCCCTGATCGCGCCTGGCGCCGAGCACCAGCACCTCGATCTCTTGAAGGCAGGCGTTGAGAGCTTTGTGCGGCCGGTGGCTCCGGCCAAGCTGCTCGACTGCCTGCGGGCGAGGCTCGGGCTGACCAAGCGTGGTCCGAACGGGGTTGAAAACGACAGTTGGATTTGTTGTGGAGGCCTGGAGATGAAGCTCGATGCCCATCGGGTTCGCGGTAATGGCCACGACATCCATCTCGGACGGATCGATTTCAACGTGCTGCGGCTTATGATTGAGGCCCCCGGCAAGGTCTTCAGCCGGGACGAGCTTATCGGGGCGGCCTGGCTGCCCAACATTCATGTCGGTGCACGCACCGTCGATGTCCATATCAGCCGAATCAGGAGGGCGCTGAAAACGGCCTTGCCCGGCAGCGTCATTCGCACCGTCAGGTCGGCCGGCTACTCGCTCGAGAAGCCGGACGACTGAAATCGGTGATCGAACGTGGTGCCGCTCTCTCTTCCTCCTGAGAGCGGTGTTGCCGCTTTGAGGCGCTCCTAACGAAGACCAGGAGAAGCAGGCAAATGGAATTTAAAAGCATATTCAGTGTGACGGGTGCTGATCATTCTGATGAGGACCTCACAACAGCTGCCGGACTGTGTGCCGAGGTCGGCGCGCACCTATCGGTACTCATTATACCGCCTCCATTGCTCTTGATGTTGTCTCCGCCCCCCGAATGGAATACAGGACGTGCACAGGCAATTGCAGTACCGAACTATCGATTTCAGCAAATCGAGAAATTTTCACAGGACGTGACCAGAATGGAAAGACGGTCCGCGGATATCCTCAAAAGGCTGAAAGCTATGTCGCTTTCCTGTGACGTTGACACCGACTATTGCGATCCGGCTAGCCTCGGTGAAGTGGCACGACAGCGGGCGCTCTGCGCTGACCTGACGATCGTTGGAGGAGACCTCCTCAACGATGAGACTCTCGGACCTCCTGTTGTCAACGGCTGCTTGTTCGATAGCGGAAAGCCGGTGCTCATCGTGCCGAAGGGCGTTAAGGCGACGCTGTCGCCTCGACGCGTGCTGGTCGGCTGGGATTCGCGTGTAGAGGCCTCGCGTGCGGTTCGGGAAGCTCTTAGTATCCTATCCGCTGCCAAGGAAGTCTGTGTCGCTATGGTCGATCCAAAGGCGCAAAACAACGGGAAAGGCGCGCAGTCTGGAGCTGACATCGCTGCCTATCTTACTCGGCACGGTGCTCGGGTCTCCGTTGACCTGCTTAAGAGCGCCGGCAAATCGGCGGGCACAGTGCTGACCCAGCACGCGAACGACATCTGTGCTGACATGATGGTTATGGGTGCTTATGGCAGCCGTGGGCTGCGTGAGCGGATTTTCGGCGGTCCGCCGAGCTGGAGCTTTGGGAAGACCACATTGCCGCTGTTTTTGGCTCGCTGATCAGCTCCGTAGGAACACCGATCAGGTCGTAGGACCGCCAACCAGTCCGAAGTCGTCGTCGGTTACCGGTCGGATTGCGGAGACATGGCTGGATCCGCGAACATCTTGCGACGCTTGTCAGAGCCAAACCGGACGCCTCGACTGCTTCACGACGCTCTCGTGAACCAACTCGTGCGAGATCGTCCGCAACGGGCAGTAAAGACGAACGGCTGCAGCAGACCGCAGCCAAGCCACAGGGCGGGTGTACCAGGAGACCCCGCCTCGTGCGCGAACCCTGTTGGAAGGCCCCTTATCAGTACCCGGACGCGCGTCAAATCGGCGGCTGTCCCTGTCAGCCTGCGGTGTGCAAGGGCCGCTGCCGCGGAGCTTCCCCTGCCCGATCGTCGGGCGTGCGACAATGTCGGATTCCAGACGAGCTGGAACTGCGCGAACTCGTTGGTTTGACAGGTCTTTATCCGGCACGCCGCATGCATGGGAGTCTCCGAAAGCATTAAGAGCCGTTATCCATGGTTACGCCCCTCGAAAGAAAGAGCCGCTTCCGTCGTGGCAGGGAAACAGCCACTCCTGGGGTGGAGGCCGGCGCTAGAAGCCGCCGTAAGATCCGGAAGAGCCGCGCGACAGCATCACACACTTTCCTTCTGCTCTTGGGTTCGGATCACGCCGCGCCGCTGTCGATGCCGCCGACATTGAGCCCAAGACCTGGAAGGCGGCACACGCTTTTGCTGTCCTCTCAGTCGGGACCGCGGCTCAAGCATGCCTGTGAGGTTCGCATTGCTCAATGCCCGGCAATCGACGTCAACATGCCGCTGAGTTGGAAAACACTCCTAGAGGAGTAAGGATAAGTGGACCTCTTTTGTATTGGTGTGGGTGCTGGACCATCTAATTTGAGCCTTGCGTGTCAGATACAGGAAGAGATTGCGCAAGGGGCACTGTTCCTGGACCGGGAGGTCGATTTCCGAGGACATCCAGGCAGCGCTTTCGATTGCGCGGAGCTCCAGGTCGGCCACTTCCAGGATCTGGTTACTCTGGTCAATCCGCGATCAGCCTACACATTCGTAAACTACCTCCACGAGAACGGGCGTCTTTACAATTTCCTCAATGCGCAATTTCACGGGGTGCTTAGAGCCGAGTTCGCCCAATATCTCAACTGGGCGTTCCAGAAGAATCCGCTTGTCCGTGGCGGCGAGGCCGTTCGCGAAATCCGCTTTGACGGCGAGTTTCGCGTGCGGACGGACAACGCGGTCCTTGATGCAAGAAACCTCGTCATCGACATAGGCAAGCAGGCGCAAATTCCGCCTCAGTTTCATGGCTGGACTGGACCCAACCTGTTCCACTCATCTGAGTTGGCCCACATCAATCCTGAGGTGCAAAAAAAGCATGTCTGCGTTGTTGGCGGCGGACAGTCGGGAGCCGAGCTGCTACTGCACCTTGTCGGCCGGCCGAAAGAACGGCGGCCCGCGGCGATCACATGGGTCTTGACGCGCGAGATGCCTTTCGACGACCACGCGTTCACAAACGGGCTGTTCACGCCATGCTTCTCGGATCGTTTTGCTGCGATGAGCGAGGTGCATCGACAGCTGTTCCTGCGGCGTTTCGCGCTTGCCTCCGAGGGCATTTCAGAAAGCAAGTTGCGCGCGGTCTATCAGGCGCTCTACCACCACGCCTTTCTCGAGCCACACCAATGCGAGATCACATTGCGGCCAAGTTGCAACGTGTCGCGCTGCATCAATGCCGGAGCAGGGCACAGGCTCACGCTGCAACGCGGCTTGGACAACATCGGAGAAGTAACCGCCGATATCGTCATCCTGGCCACCGGGTACGAGAAACCGCTGCCGGGTTTCCTAGAACCGATCGCAGATCGCCTCGAACAGATCGGCAATGAGCTCGCCATCGGCGAGGATTTTTCGGTGTACTGGGACGGACCGCGAGACCGACGCCTTTTCGTTCAGAACGCCTGCCTTGGACAGCGCGGGCTGGCTGATCCGAACTTTGGGCTGCTGGCCTGGCGAGCGCGCCGCATCCTTGACAGCCTTCTGCGGCGCGCGCCATGCGCCAATCCCGAGCATCTAGGGTTCATCAACCGTCCCTTGACGGAGTGCTGGCCCGACCTCGGAGTCGAACAAATGGGCAGCGGGATATGATTCGTCGATATTGATGATCGGCGGTGGCATTCAGGAAAGATTTCCGCCTCTGGCGGCAAAAGCGGGACGAGCAATATTCCTACGGCGTCAGATCGCTCTGCTCGCGCTTGAGCAAGGTAGCGTCGCGCGACTCCTGCTTGGCGTGAAACAGCAAAGGGCATTCAATCACGATGCAGCTTTACGTGCTGTCGGGCTCAACGCCACGTGGATCGAGCCCAACGCCGCCGTTGGCAACCGCGACGCGAATTATGACGCCGGGCCACATGCGGCGGTGGCTGCAAGGGTACCGAGCCTCTCCCGCACTTTCGACCCCATCGCCGAAGTGCGACTACTCCAGGACGCCGAAGCCGGTCTTATCGCCAGCGGGCCAGCCAAACTCTCACCTTCCTAAACGGCAGCCGCTAAGGTGAGCCGTCGAAAGCCGACATTCAGGTTAACGTCAGCTGGCCGTGTTAGGGCTCGCTTATTCAAGGCGGTACCGGCGCTTGCCGAAGCTAAGAAGGGTTGGCATGCCCTTTGCCGTGCTTGATGTGCGGCAACACGGTGAGAGCTCCGCTGAAGCAAGCGAGAGGGAGCAATGCCCTCGAGACCGTGTCCGATTTTGACTGGAAAATATTCCGCGACAAAAGAGACGAAAGGTGTGGAATGACTTTGGACACCAAGATGGAACTGCGTATGGGGTCCCCGGCTCCTGCGCTGAAAGTGGAGAACTGGCTGCGTGGCGAGCCCCTCACGAGCCTTCGGCCCGGCAAGGTCTACCTCGTTGAATTTTGGGCGACTTGGTGCCGACCATGTGTCCACGCCATGCCCCATTTGATCGAACTGCAGGAGAAATATAAAGACAGCGGATTTGAGATTATCGGAGTCGCAGCTTGCGAAAAGGCTGCAACCGCGGACGAAGCGCGGACCAACGTGGATGCCTGGCTGACCGAGAAGTTCCCGAATCTGAATTATCGGACAGCGTTCGATTGCACTGGCGAAATGAAAAAGCTCTGGCTGGAACCCAGCTCTTCGTTCGGGATTCCCACCTCGTTCGTGGTCGACCGCGACGGCCACATCGCTTATATCGGCCACCCGGCACCTCTCGATGACGTTTTGCCGAAAGTCCTTAACGGCAGCTGGCGCAGCAGCTATGAAGCGAAAGCCGTCGATGCAAAGCGAATCTCGCGTGTGCGCGAATCGTCGCTGAGTCAGCCGATATACGCCAAACTTGGGCCGGCGATGCAGGACGAGGATTGGGCAGCGGCACTATTGGCCATCGAAGAAGGCCTCGCCGTGATGCCAGACTCTTTTGATTTTCGGCGGGTTCATGCGGATATTCTGCTTCACAAGCTGCGCGACATCAAAACCGGCTTGCCGCTTATGCGCGAATTGGTCGAGGACGCGATCAACAAAAAGTTCGAAGCGATGTCTTGGGTGGTGATGGCGCTGAACCAACTCTTCCATCCCACGATCGACAACTCCCATCTTCCGCATGATGATCGCTTTGCGATGGGCAAGGAGCTCTCCGAACAGATCCTGGAACTTAATCCTCCGCAAGGCGATGGAGACTTTAAATTCGGGTGTTACTTTCCGGTCGCTCAGTATTATTACGAGAGCGGCAACAAGGACCGGGCGATCGAGTTGATCGAGGTGGCAATCAAATCGCTGGACCATTCGGAGCCAGTGCCGGACCAAACCAAACAGCGCTACCTCACCTCGTTGCTCCAAGCCCTGGCCAACTACACGGGTGAGCCTGCCTGTCACGCGGGTCTCTGTGTGGCTCCGCAAAACAAGACTTCCGAAACTCAAAACGCTGTCACTTCCTGAGCAAGGATCGCGAAGGGCATGACAATTGGAATTGAACACCGGCAAATCCGCCCGCCCAGGCGCACTTCGCAGCAATAACGTCGATGCCGCAAAAGTGCGCGGCTTGCGGCAGGTGGAATTTCCATTGCGTTTACCTCGGGTCGAACCGCGGCGCAGGCGTTCGCGCCGCGGTGAAAGGTCTCGCATTGGTGGACGTGCTCGAGGTCGGCCACGGGACACTGTTGCGTGGGATCGGCTCGCCCAAGCCATTCCCCGCCCACGCAAGCGCCCGAACCACACATCGCAGAAAAAGAGATCGTCCTTCAAGAGGAGTACTGAAATTGGGGAAAAGCGAAATTCCTCATGAACCGGTTGGCCCTGCTGTCCACGGGGACGGCGAGGCCCTTGCTTCCCCGTTCGTCAAATGCCTCCTGCGGCTCATTCGTACTCAGGATTCCTTCGGCTTATGGGAAGGCCATTCGGATGCCGAGCTGCTGGCCGAGTTCATCATCACCAAGCAACAGCAACGTGCGGTACCCTTTGGCGGCGATCCCGATCCTGACGCGCTGTGGAGGCTCGACATGTTTTACACCGCCGTAGCGCTTGCGATCGAGGAGCGCTCCGGCGTGTCGACGTCGCCGACAATAGAAATGAAACCCGTGGGGGCTTCCGGCGGTTGGGCGTTCTGTCGAGACGTCCACCGGTTCGGCTTCGAGACTTTCCGCAAACTTGCTGAGGCCGGTACGAAACTGGTCGACGATGCGACTGCAGCCATTGAAGCCTAGCCCGAGATGGAGCGCATCAAGAAACCATTGTTCCAGAAAGGATCTATGTCAGACCTAGATAGGATGAGGAAAAAAGTCTGAAAGCTCCAGTTGCGTGCAGCTATTGCCAAGATGGCATTGCAGGACCTCGTCGAGGGTCTGCCGGGCAAGTGGGCCGACATACAGGAAGTCGCCGAGAAAACCCAAGCCGTTTATGCCGAGTTGGATGTTGCCAAGAGAGAACTCGCTTCAATGAAGAATTTAGGATGATGCGCACATTCACCACCCGTGACGGCTCCATTTGGATGCCGCCGTACCTGACCTCCATCGATAGCAAATCTGCATCGGCTGCTGCCGTTGTTTCAAGGTCTGCTCGCGCGATGTCATGCATCTTCACGGCGTTGATGATGCGGGTGAAATCCTCGCCCCTGCGATGACGAGGCGACGATTTCGACGGCAAGCTCAATCGCATGATCATGGTTGTCGATGATGCCGGCCGCTGCATAGGCTGCGGAGCCTGCGGCCGCGTCTGCCCCAAGAACTGCCAGACGCATGTTGCGGCCGACGAGCTCGCAACATGATCTGGCGAAAACCAGGGGAGCGGCGTGCACTTCATCTTTTTGTCGGCTCGTGGGGCTGGTCCTGTGCAGCAATGCGTCGATGGTTTACTTCGCTTTGGATTCGCTCCGTGTGGCAGTCGTCACGACGCTGGCCTGTTCGCTGCTGCTTCAGGCCGGCTACTTCGGCCGCGTGCTCTTTCTGATCTGGCAGTCCTCTAGCCGCGCTCGTGGAACTCGCCACAGGGGCCAGCATGCCGATGGTTACAGGAAAGCTCGGGTACCAGTCGTCTGACTCTGATCAACTGCGGAATGCAATTTTCAGCTGTGTCCCGGCTTGGTCGAATGCCCAGCATGTGCTGCTGCTTTGATGCGCGGATGACAGGATCAGTGCTCAGACCCACACCAATTTTGGTCACCCTCTGATGACTGAGCTGATCGTATAGGGAATCTGTGTTCGGCTAACACGCGACCATACCCCTGGGCTGACCGGTGCGTAGCAGGTTCAGGTACTTTTTTGCTGGAGATAGCATGCTGGAAAAATTCGAACGTTATCCGCTCACCTTTGGACCCACGCCGATCGAGAGGCTCGACCGCCTCGGCAAGCATCTGGGCGACAAGGTGGAAATCTACGTCAAACGCGAGGACTGCAACTCCGGTCTCGCGTTCGGCGGAAACAAGCTGCGCAAGCTCGAATACATTGTGCCCGACGCGATCGCGTCAGATGCCGATACGCTCGTCACAATCGGTGGCGTGCAGTCCAACCATACGCGCATGGTCGCTGCGGTCGCCGCCAAGATCGGCATGAAATGCCTCCTGGTCCAGGAGAGCTGGGTCCCACATGATGATGCTGTCTACGACCGGGTCGGCAATATCCTCTTGAGCCGCATCATGGGGGCAGAGGTGCGCCTGGTTGACGAGGGCTTTGACATCGGCATCCGCCGCAGCTGGGAAAAGGCACTTTATGAAGTCAAGGCAAGGGGCGGCAGGCCATATGCGATACCTGCCGGCGCCTCTGTCCACAAATACGGCGGCCTGGGCTATGTGGGGTTCGCTGAGGAGGTGCGTGCCCAGGAAGAGCAGCTTGGGTTTGCCTTCGACTATATCGTCGTCTGTACGGTGACTGGTTCAACCCACGGCGGCATGCTCGTCGGGTTCGCCAAGGATGGTCGACAGCGCAACGTGATCGGTATCGATGCCTCCGCCATGCCCGCCAAGACCAAGGCGCAGGTGCTTGGCATCGCCCAAAATACAGCGAAGCTCGTCCACCTCGGAGCGGAAATTGTCGAGGCAGACGTGGTGTTGTTCATGGACTACGCGTACCCGGGTTATGGCGTTCCATCGGAGGAAACCAAAGAGGCAATCCGTTTGTGCGCGCGGCTCGAGGGCATGATTACGGACCCCGTTTACGAGGGCAAATCGATGCAAGGGATGATCGACCTCGTCCAGAGGGGCTTCTTTCCACAGGGATCGAGGGTCCTCTACGCACATCTAGGCGGCGCACCGGCGATCAACGGGTACGGCTACACCTTTCGCAACGGCTGACGTTCGGCAGTCTGCGATTCCGCGGTCGCGCTCGAACGTGGGTAGGTAGCGTCGTTCGAGCGCTTGGCTGGAGAAGTGGAGGCAGCGACGGGCATCCACTAATTGGTACCATTACGTGCTGTCGGTGCTCAACGCCACGCGCATTGAGCGCATGCCGCCGTTGGCAACCGCGAGGCGAATTTTGACTCCGGGGCAAGAATCCACACGCGGCGGTGGCGGCACGAGGACCAAGCCGGCGAGTTCGCGCTTTCGAACTGGCGCCAAACTGCCACTGCTCGAGGACCGAGGCCAGTCTAATCACAGGCGAGCCGTCCAAGCTCTCAAGAGTGATAGGGCGAAACCCGACAGCGGCAGAAGACATGTCGGGTTCACGACAATCGGCCGCATTTGGCCTCGTGGAGAATTTCAAAGCATTTCCCGCCGCTTACCGGAGCTGAGGGAATTGGCACCTCCGTTGCAGCTTGATGTGCGGCAACACGGTGAGAGCTTCGCTGAAGCAAGCCAGAGGGAGCGATGCCCTCGAGACCGTGTCCGATTTTGACTGGAAAATATTCCGCGACAAAAGAGACGAAAGGTGTGGAATGACTTTGGACACCAAGATGGAACTGCGTATGGGGTCCCCGGCTCCTGCGATCAAAGTGGAGAACTGGCTGCGTGGCGAGCCCCTCACGAACTTTCGGCCCGGCAAGGTCTACCTCGTTGAGTTTTGGGCGACTTGGTGCGGACCATGTGTCGACGCCATGCCCCATTTGATCGAACTGCAGGAGAAATATGAAGGCAGCGGATTTGAGGCGGTCGGAGTTGCCGCCTGCGAACAGGGTCCTACCGCAGACGAGGCGCGGACCAACGTGGATGCCTGGCTGACCGAGGAGTTCCCGAATCTGAATTATCGTATCGGGTTCGATTACATTGGCGAAATGAACAAGCTCTGGATGGATCCCAGCTCTTCGATTGGGATTCCCACCTCGTTCGTGGTCGACCGCGACGGCCACATCGCTTTTATCGGCCACCCGGCGGAACTCGATGACGTTTTGCCGAAAGTCCTTAACGGCAGCTGGCGCAGCAGCTATGAAGCGAAAGCCGCCGATGCAAAGCGCATCGCGCATAACCAACTTGCAGCGCGCGAAATGTCGCTTACCGGGCCGATATACGCCAAACTTGAGCCGGCGATGCAGGCCGAGAATTGGACGGCGGCGCTCTTGGCCATCGAAGAAGGCCTCGCCTTGATGCCAGACTCTTGTGAGTTCCGGCAGATTCATGCGGATCTTCTGCTTCACAAGCTGCGCGACATCAAGACCGGCATGCCGGTCATGCGAGAATTGGTCGAGGACGCGATCGACAAAACGTCCGACGCGGTGTCGTGGATGGCCTTGGCCCTCAACCAACTCTTCGATCCCACGATGGACAATTCCCATCTTCCGCGCGCGGAGCGCTTTGCGATGGGCAACGAGCTCTCGGAACAGATACTGGCACTCAATCCCCCGAACGGCGATGGCCCGTTTAAGTACCTCCGGTACCTCCCGGTAGCTCAGTATTATTACGAGAGCGGCAACAAAGATCGCGCAATCGAGTTGATCGAGGTGGCACTGAAATCGGTGGACCGGCTGGGGCCAATTCCGGACCACACCAAACAGTACTATCTTACCCCATTGCTCGAAGCACTGGCCAACTACACGGGTGAGCCTGCCTGTCACGCGGATCTTTGTGTGGCTCCGCAAAAGAAGGCACCCGAAACTCAAAACGCAGTCACTTCCTGAGCAAGAATCGCGAAGGGACTGACAATTGGAATTGAACACTGGCCAATCCGCCCATCGAGGCTCTCTTCGCAGCAAGTATGTCGATGCAGCAGGGCGGCGGCTTGCGGCAGGTTGGATTTCAATTGCGTTGACCACCGGTCGGATCGCGGCGCAGACAATGTGCGCCGCGAATTCGCGCCGCAGGTCTCGCACTCGTGGACATGTCGAGGTCGGCCACGGGGCACTCTTGGGGTTGGCCCGCCCAAGCCATTCGTCGGCCACGCAAGCCGACCCGGAGTGGGCATCGCAGGAAAAGGAAATCGTACCTCGAAGACGAAGACTGAAATGACGAACAACGAAATTCCTCCGGTTGGCCCTGCTGTCCACAAGGACGACGAGGCCCTTGCTTCCCCGTTCGTCAAATGCCTCCTGCGGCTCATTCGTACTCAGGATTCCTTCGGCTTATGGGAAGGCCATTCGGATGCCGAGCTGCTGGCCGAGTTCATCATCACCAAGCAACAGCAACGTGCGGTACCCTTTGGCGGCGATCCCGATCCTGACGCGCTGTGGAGGCTCGACATGTTTTACACCGCCGTAGCGCTTGCGATCGAGGAGCGCTCCGGCGTGTCGACGTCGCCGACAATAGAAATGAAACCCGTGGGGGCTTCCAGCGGTTGGGCGTTCTGTCGAGACGTCCACCGGTTCGGCTTCGAGACTTTCCGCAAACTTGCTGAGGCCGGTACGAAACTGGTCGACGATGCGACTGCAGCCATTGAAGCCTAGCCCGAGATGGAGCGCATCAACAAAACCATTGTTCCAGGAAGGATCTATGTCAGACCTAGATAAGATGAGGAAGAAAGTCCGAAAGCTCCAGTTGCGTGCAGCTATTGCCAAGATGGCATTGCAGGACCTTGTCGAGGGTCTGCCGGGCAAGTGGGCCGACATACAGGAAGTCGCCGAGAAAACCCAAGCCGTTTATGCCGAGTTGGATGTTGCCAAGAGAGAACTCGCTTCAATGAAGAATTTAGGATGATGCGCACATTCACCACCCGTGACGGCTCCATTTGGATGCCGCCGTACCTGACCTCCATCGATAGCAAGACCTGCATCGGCTGCTGCCGTTGTTTCAAGGTCTGCTCGCGCGATGTCATGCATCTTCACGGCGTTGATGATGCGGGTGAAATCCTCGGCCCCTGCGATGACGAGGACGACGATTTCGACGGCAAGCTCAATCGCATGATCATGGTTGTCGATGATGCCGGCCGCTGCATCGGCTGCGGAGCCTGCGGCCGCGTCTGCCCCAAGAACTGCCAGACGCATGTTGCGGCCGACGAGCTCGCAACATGATCTGGCGAAAACCAGGAGAACGGCGTTGCACTTCATCTTTTTGTCGGCTCGTGGGGCTGGTCCTGTGCAGCAATGCGTCGATGGTTTACTTCGCTTTGGATTCGCTCCGTGTGGCAGTCGTCACGACGCTGGCCTGTTCGCTGCTGCTTCAGGCCGAC
>NZ_SRUT01000004.1:0-11992 GCF_004791315.1 Mesorhizobium sp. M8A.F.Ca.ET.208.01.1.1 | reverse complement strand
ACTTCATCTTTTTGTCGGCTCGTGGGGCTGGTCCTGTGCAGCAATGCGTCGATGGTTTACTTCGCTTTGGATTCGCTCCGTGTGGCAGTCGTCACGACGCTGGCCTGTTCGCTGCTGCTTCAGGCCGACTACTTCGGCTGCGTGCTCTTTTTCGCGGACGTCGATGATCTGTAGAACTGTTCATTCGCTCCGCAGAGGGCCGGCGAATCCAATCTCTTCCTAAGCCCGTTGGCCGTAATCGAAAGACACGAGGCCGGCGAGTTCGTGCTCAGCTGCCACAGTGCTAGCAAGGGAACGGAATCCAATCCCGGAGCAGATGGCGAGAGTTGAGCGAAGACTGCGGTCGGAGCTCCTGCGCTTCCGGGTCTCCAAGGGGACGACTGTGCGAACCGAAGGGACTTTGAAGCGTTGACGTGGCCGGCGTGCGGTAGGTTGGGCCAGCGACAGGGCTCCCAGCCGGCCTGTGCTGACTTCGCTTCCTTTGGCGAAATGTGGGTAACGGCGAGGGCCGCACTCTTCCCGGGCCGTCGACATTCCCGCCCTTTTGGTGCGTGCGCCGTTAGGCGCGACAATTCGGTGCCCGCGTGTAACTGCGCGCATTCGCCGAAGCTTAGACGTGGTGCATTCCCGCTCGCCCGTTTGGCGGACAGTTCCGGCCGTGCTTGTTTTGCCGGCCTAACGCCCGCCGCTCGTCACTGCCACACCCCTCTCCGGCAACGGCTCGGCGCATCGCGCAAGCCGGTTTAGCGATCAGGCCAGGCCCTTCGCGAGTTCCAACGCCTGCCGTTCGAAGAGGCGGCGGTAAATGCCACCATCGAGATTGATCAGGGCGGCATGATCGCCGTCCTCCATGATGCGGCCACGGTCGAAGACGAGCAGCCGATCGAGCGAGCGGACGGTCGACAGCCGGTGTGCGATGACGAGTGTGGTTCGACCCACCATCAACCGATCCACCGCTTGTTGAATGAGCACCTCGGATTCCGAATCGAGGCTCGATGTGGCCTCGTCCAGAATCAGGATCGGCGCGTTCGCGAGGAAGGCGCGCGCGATCGCCACGCGCTGGCGCTCGCCGCCGGAGAGCTTCAAACCCCTTTCGCCGACCAATGTCCCATAGCCCTTCGGCAGGGGCGCGATGAATTCGTGGGCACTTGCCAGCCGTGCCGCTTGCTCGATCTCGGCCTGGCTCGCGCCAGGCCGGCCATAGGCGATGTTCTCGGCAAGCGACCTGTGAAACAGGATCGGCTCCTGCTGCACGATCGCGATCTGCGAACGAAGGGACTCTTGGGTCACCTCGGAGACGTCCTGACCGTCTATCAGGATCCGGCCGCCGCTCAGGTCGTAGAGTCTCTGGATCAGCTTCACGAATGTTGTCTTGCCGGAACCGGAGGGTCCAACCAACCCAACCCTTTCGCCAGCTTCAATCGACAGCGAACATTCGCTATAGAGCGGCAGGGGATGGTTGGCGTAGCGGAAGTGGACGTTCTCGAAATCGATACGGCCGTTCGTGATCCGGATCGGCTTGGCCTCTGGACGATCGGCAACATCCACCTTCTGATTGTGGATGGCCACCAGTTCTTCCATATCATTAACCGAGTGCTGCACGTTGCGGACATGCATGCCGGCATCACGCAGATAGCCCTGCAGGACGATGAAGGACGTGAGAACATATGCTATCTCGCCCGGCGTTGCCTGTCCATGCGACCACAGAAGCAGGGCATATCCGACCACCGCCACCCTGAGCGCAACCAAAGTTACGCCTTGGGTTGAGCCGATGATCGTTCCGCGCACCCAGCTCCGGCGCGCGCGGTGCCGCCATTTCGTCATGATATTTGCAAGCCGCTCGTCTTCGCGAACCTCTGCGCCGAAGCCCTTGACCACAGCGTTGCAACTGACCGCGTCCGCAAGCGCGCCGCTGAGCCTTGTGTCCCATCGGTTGGCAAGGCTCGCCGCTGGCGCGACATAGCCGAGCGACAGCGAAATCGAAAACGCAAGGTAGACGAGAGAGCCGCAAGCAAAGATCACGCCCATGACCGGCCAGTGCCAGCCGAGCAGCACCGTCGAGCCGATCAAGATGACAAACGACGGGAGCAGCGTGACGAGTATCGTGCTGTTGAGGAGGTCGAGCGCCCACATGCCGCGCGTTATCTTGCGCACTGTCGAGCCGGCGAAGCTGTTTGCATGCCAGTCTGTCGAAAAACGCTGCACATGATGGAACGCTTCGGTCGCGACATCGGAAATCATTTTCAACACCAGGTCGTTCAGGCCAATTAAGGCGACGTGGCGCATGGCAATGGAACCGAGTGCCAATGCAATCGGTACAGAGAATGCTGCAACAGCTGAATCCGAAGCTGGTGCTGCCGCATTAGCAGCACGAGAAACAGCGTCGATGAGTCGGCCAGAATAGAGCGGCATCAACACGTCAGCCAGCGTGGAGGCGAGCATCGCGGTCATGATGATCGCGAGCCGGGCCGGCTGCCTGTTCCAGAGGCGAACAGTGAAGGCGAAAACGTCGCGACAAGTGGCGCCGCGCCCATGGACGGGGAAACGTCTCATAGTTTCCAAGCGGGCGCATCAACACGCTCGGTCCCAAAGACGATAAAAGACAAAACTGGAATTTCGACCTCCCCCATAACAGCATCAATTTTGGCGGGCAGCTCTTGCCGCCTCACGACGGTGAGTTCAAAAGTCGTGCCAACTGAGCGGGAACATCCGAAGGACAAATTCAGCAGGTTACCGAGCCTGGAGAAAGTCAGCCGCCATCCAGTCGAATACGATTGCTACGGCTGCTCAACTCGGGAGATTGGAAAAGAAGGTCGATGTATCGATTGAATTTTGAGCTTGTTCTTGCCTCGATCAAATAAGTACAGTTGCAATGCAGCTTTCTCAGGCCCGGCACTTAGGTGCTGATTTCAAAAGCGCGCCGCGAATACTTTCCTGCCCATATTCCGTCAATCGAATGCTCGACTGTCGGATTGTGCGCTCCCCGACACAGTGCTGTCGGTTCGCCTCCTGGGTACCTCCCCCGTCGATTGACGACCTGAAGGAGAAGCTTCGCTCGCAAGCTGGCACGACTCTTGAGGGTACTCCAGGTGGCGGAAGGAACTCCGGCTCGAGTCCCGTTGACTTCGGATGTTGCGAGGCTGGGTTGGAGCAAACTGTGCACCAATGAGAACGCAATGAAGGAGACATCATGGAACTCCGGCGGATTGCGGTGGAGTTAGACCTATTCCTCAAGATGACTGATGATGTCGCTCAATCCGAACAGTTGTTCGAACTGTTGTCTGCGTTTGCGCTGAATTTCGATTGCCCGTGGATTGCCTATGGGCCGCTCGCATCAGAGAGGGCTTTCAAGCCGAACCGAGAGGGTTCTGTGGTGATGTGGAATTATCCCGCTGAATGGCAGGAGCGCTACTCGAGAATGGGCTATGCCAAAATAGACCCCCTCATCAAGAAAGGTCGAAAGGAGGCGGGACCCTTTCGATGGAGCGAGGTGTATACTGATGAAAACATAACTGAAGATGGACGCCGCGTCTTGGACGAAGCAGCAACATTCGGCTTGAGGTCAGGCGTTACCGTCCCATTACATGGCCCTGGTGGCAGCTTTAGGTTTGTGAGTTTTGCTCAATCCTCGGACTGCGAATTGCAGAATAGAGCGATCACCTACCTGCAAATGGCCGCGCTGCGGTTTCATCGGATGGTTACGAAGTTCGACACTACGACTGCGTCGGAACGAGCTCATAACCTGTCTCCGAGAGAAATAGAGTGCATTGATTTGGTGTCACAAGGAAAATCATCTTGGGAAATAGGAACTATTTTAGGCAGATCACGAAATACGATAGATTTCCATTTAAAAAATGTAATGCGGAAGTTGGATGCGACCAGCAGAACGGTAGCTGTTGTAAAAGCTTTGAACCTTGGGATTATCGAACCGCCGTAGGTGCGCAGCTAGTTCTCCGCCCGTAGTAGCGCGCGTGATAGCCGAGACGCTCCGGCGTGCGCTCGCTCTTCGAAGCACCCAGCGCCTCGTCCATCTCGGCCTCGAGCACCTCCTGCATCACGGCGCGAATCACCTCGTGCAATCCATCCGGCTTCGAAAGCAAAATGTCGTTGACGCTGCTATGGCGGATTTATCTTCAGGCTTGGTCCTGGTGGCGATGCTGAGTTCGCTTCGCTGAGATTGGGCGGTCATGACAGGGTGGTGTTCAATGTCACCGATTCCTGGAAGAAACTACCATCCGTATTAAGCGACTGACGATGAGTGATGTGTGTCCAAAATCTGACAGCTGTCAGAAAACATGTCGGGTTCAATACAGCGGAGCGTCTTAGCTCTGTCGGGCTTTTCGAAGCCTATCTCGCAGTAACTGCGCGCCAGGCGCACTAGCTCGGCCTTTGCTGGTCGATGTGCGGCAATATAGTGTGAGGGCTGACCCGCATGAGAACACGGAACTCGCTCGATGAAGGATGATCGACGGCATCCAGAAAGCTTCTCTCCGGCGGGTTCGAGGGTGCTGCGCGCGCATCTCGGCGACGGGCCAGCGACCAACGGTTGAGGCTACATCTCCGGAGCGAGTGATGCCTCGAAAGATGCAATGCTGTCTCTGGTCCGACGCGCTGGAAGTTTGTGAAGGTCGGCCCGGCAAGTCGGTGAACCGGGCGGCTTAGGCTGCCAAAAAGGGTAGATGTCTGCGTTGCCTCGGTAGATCAGCAGGCGGTATCAGAAAGCCAAAGGCACACGCACACCATCGTGGCGCTTCGCAGGAAGTAGATGGGAGTAATCACCAGTGATTTTACCGGAACTTCGCTCAGCAAACACAGCCGGCAGGGTTTTGGAGATAACGACGACCACGGGATGCGTCGTAGGATGTTCATATTGTCCCCAGGACAAGTTCGCGGTCCGGCAAAGAAAAGTGTCTCATGCGAGTCATCTGGATCTTGAAGATTTCAAGCGGTGTCTGGCCCGCGTACCGACTTCCGTCGACATTGGTTTTGCGGGATACTCCGAACCTTGGCTCAATCCGGACTGTACCGAAATGGTGGAGCACGCCTTCGCCAAAGGCCATGGCATCAGGATTTTTACGACGCTGGTGGGAATGAACGGGCAGGACCTGCAACGATTGCAAGCCTTGCGCTTGGGCGTATTCGTGGTCCATGTTTTCGATGACGGCACCTACATGAACAGCCGCCTGGTCGGAGACAAGTATCGCGATCTGGTTCGTCAACTCGTCGACGCGGACATCCCCTTGATCCGATTCGTGGCCTTGGGCGAGCCCCACCCAGATATAGCCGACATTATTCCTACCGAAGCCCTGATAAAAGCGCGGCCGGTGAGCAGTAGGGGTGGAAGCGTCGACCCTAAGATCGTTGCACCACGTCAGCCAGTGGTCGGAGCCCTAACCTGCGTGGACGCACGACAGTATCGGAATGTTCTTCTTCCAAACGGCGACGTTACCCTGTGCTCTATGGATTTTGAACGGCGTCACGTATTGGGCAACCTTCTATATGAGGGTTACTCCGCTCTGTTTGAAAAGCCAGTTTTTCGCGAAATCGTCGACCGCATGAATGGAGCAGATGGTTTTCTGCTTTGCAGGATGTGTGAATTCGCCGACCCAAACGACCGGACCTGAGTGCATGCCGGCCGAGAGGGCGTGCCTGGCAGTGCGGATGGCCCCACGACAGATGCACCTGCCCGCGACGCCATCGTGTTTTCACGTTACGCCAGTATGTTCCTGTAGGCGCGGCAGTGGGTCTCGAGCATTTCGGAGACGAGCTCATCGAAAGGTCTTCGCCTTCCAACCGAGCTTGTCGGCCTGCCTAGCTTGAGGTAACGCCGATCACAGGTCAACCATCGGTCGGATGGAAACAGTGTTAGTCGATCCCGATCAGAGCTTGATTGCTTACTCACGGCTCACCTCGTCAACGCCTTCACCCTCCCGGACGATCTCCTTTTCGACTCGCCTGAAGGCAGCAGCCCAGCTGCGGCCGGGGATGGTTGCCGTCGCGGTAGTGGACGTTCTCGAAACCGATGCGGCCCTTCGCCAGCGCGTCTCCCGGTTGCTTCCGCCTGGCCTACGAACGGGCTTTCCGTCAAGGGGGTCCACGGCGGCCCCGCCCTCTTGATCCGGCGGCTCGGGCCAGTCATCGCGCAAGAGATCGGAATCCGCATTCTTCTCAAAGAGAGCGTGGCTTTCGCTGTGTCATCGGTCATCAAATAGTTTCTTGAATCAGGTTGGTGTCCGCAGCCCGAGGTTGAACGGCGAATATTGATGACCGCCGCGAAGCCGCTCGCTCGCTACGGCGCTATTGAGGGGGCGCGCTCGCGAGCGGCTTCGCTACCGCCGAGCTACACAACCTCTGGCGACGCGACCCTGCTAATCGTCCTTGGACTCATTCATTGTCCGGAGGCGCTATGGGTAGCGATGGGTGGGTACGTCAACTACCTGATGCCATAGTATCGGTGCTTTCGCGGAAGCTATAGAAGCCATCTTGTTGGAGCACATTCTCTGAAGGCATCCGAATGGAGGGCAACGCAACCCAACAATATTCGATGAGGATCCCGGCATCACCAGACCAACGAAAGCTTCGGTATTCTGCTTCAATGTTAAACGGCGAACATCTGCCGCAAACCACTAGCCATTAAACAGCTCTCTTCTTTGAACGACTATGTGCAGAGGACTTAATATGAACGGCGACGCTTTCACGGCTCATGAATCTAACGTTCGTCGTTATTGCCGGGCGTTCCCCACCGTCTTTACGAAGGCCCTTGGGGCGACGATCTGGGACGAGACGGGTAAGCCCTTTATCGACTTCCTCGTCGGGTCCGGGGCGCTCAATTACGGGCACAATAATCCGGATATCATGGCGCCTGCGATTGAATATCTCGTCGGTGAGAACATTCTTCTGTCGCTTGATATGCATACGGCGGCAAAGCGTGACTTCATTGAAGGGTTCGTCGATTGGATCCTGAAACCCAGAGGCCTTTCGTACAAGATTCAGTTTCCCGGGCCGACCGGCACGAACGCCAACGAAGCGGCGCTGGCGCTGGCGCGAAAATACACCGGCCGCTCGAGCGTCATGGCCTTTACGAATGCGTTCCACGGCATGTCGCTCGGCTCTCTAGCGGTGTCGGGCTCGGCTTCAACCAGGGAACTGGGAGGCGTTGCTCGCCACGATGTGATCCGTGTTCCCTATGACGGCTATCCGAGCCAAGCTTTCGATTCCGCCAGTTACATCGACAGCGTTTTGAGCGACCCGGGGAGCGGCATAGAAAAGCCTGCCGCAATCATTCTGGAGACCATCCAGGCAGAAGGCGGCATGAACGCCGCATCCGCAGCTTGGCTCACGGAAATTCAGCGCATTTGCCGTACTCACGGCATTGTTTTTATCGTCGACGACATCCAGGCAGGTGCGGGCCGAACTGGCGACTTCTTCTCATTCGAGTCTGCAAAAATCGAACCGGATATTGTGTGTCTTTCTAAGTCCCTAAGCGGTTCAGGTAGTCCGTTGTCCATCGTTCTGATTCGACCCGACTTGGACATATGGAAGCCCGGAGAACATAGCGGGACCTTCAGAGGCAACAATTTCGCCTTCGTGACGGCAGGAGCCATGTGCAAGATGTGGTCGGATAGGAAATTTACTGCAGGTGTCGAGCGGACAGCCGTCAGGCTGCAAACGCACCTCGATCGCCTGGTTGCGAAATTTCCAAGGTACATCGAACAGAAGCGCGGCCGCGGTCTGATGGCCGGCCTGAAATGCCGTTCACCGGCAGTTGTCGGCCGCGTGCACGATGTCGCATTCGAAAATGGCCTTCTTATCGAATCCTCGGGGCCAAATCGCGACGTTATCAAAGTCCTCCCGCCGATAACCATCACCGATGCCGAACTCGATCGTGGCATCACCATCCTTGAACACGCACTACAGGAGCAAGACAATGCCTAGTCAGATATCTCAAGTGCCAGCCATCTCGCCGGTTTCGATCAAAGAACGGACCGGGTCGATCAACACGGCGGAGATCATCTCGGTCCTGAAAGGTGAGCTCACCGCTCTGCACATCAAGCAAGCTTTCAGCACCGAAGTAGCCGAGGAGATCACTACGAACTTTATTGGAAGCTCCGGTCTCAGAGAGCGTAAAGATGGTGTGCCCGGACAATATGTCGGCGCATCTCACTACAGGAAGGATGCAGCCACCTATTTCGCAGACGCCGAAAACGCGCGGCCGTACGTCGATGCCCTTTTTAAGAGTTTGGTTGACCCGGTTCGAGCAGTATTCGGGGCGTTGAAGCGAGAGCTTCACAACCAGGGCATCGAATTGCGGCTGGCCCGTTCCGAACACGGCCAGGCCAATGTTTGTCGCGCTCTCAGTTGGTCGGGCTCAGGCACGTTTTCCTTGGATCCACACGACGATGTCGCTCAAGTCCTACGTGCTGGCGATGATTACGAGCTTTCTTCGGTGGCGCACAACACTGTCGCAGCACTCAACTTCTATCCCAGCATGCCTGAGGAAGGCGGCAATCTGAAGCTCTGGAGCCACAAGCCGACGGTTGCGGACCGGATATCGCAAGGTGTGGAGACCACTGGATATCCCTATTCGGCAGCCTATCTGGAGGCCGTCCCTTGCCGCGAGTTCGAGCTCAAAACCGGGGATATCGCCCTAATCGATGGCGGCTTCGTTCACGGGGTTACCGGTCAATCAGGCGACGGAAAGCGTCGCGTGCTGCTGAATTGCTTTTTCGGATTTGCCCGGCCTGATCTTGTTCTCTGGTGGACCTGAAATAGGAATGTCGCAGCGACCGACCGGATTTAGCCGGCAGTTAAAGCGTGAGCATCCTTCGTCACGGGGGACTTGCCACGGGTGATTTCCTCTAGCTGCAATTAGATCCTAATTGATGTAGAAAGAAGATCACTCGTGGCGTGAGTTCCAACGAGGACATCGTTGCTTGCAAGGGGCCGGCCTCCGAAGCAGGGAAAGAAACATGTGGATCGTCGCACGAATTCTTTCTTGCGATCCGCGACGACTGCGGCGTCATAGCTTTGACCGGTTGAAAAGCCATTGACCATCCCACTGAGATGAACGCCTTGGATCCCTCGCCTCCGGCCCCGTCGCGTGCGTAAAGCGTCTGCCCTGGTAAGTCAGCACGGTAGAGATTGGGCCGGAATATTCTCATGCATCATGGCGCGCCACCTCCCGTCGAACGCACTATTGATGTTGTTTAAAACATCAGAACGAATTTGTATTATATTTTTAACATATCAGTTCTTGAATTGTGCCCCAATAACGTGGTATTGATCCCATAAGTTAACTGGATCAGGGGTCTCATTGTTTTATTTTACTTAGGCAGAAACTGAGTTGCGAGATTTTCCAGGAGCCCAGCAGGGGGCGCCGATACAGACGGAGGATGACTATGACCACGCTACCGCAAATCTCATTGGCGAAGCTGTCTGCCGATGCGACGCGACATGAAGAGCAACAGCGCTTGCGCAATGCATGCGAGGTGTACGGGTTCTTCTACCTTATCGAGCACGGAATCCCGAAGGAACAGATCGCGGATGCCATCGACGCGTCCCGGCGGTTCTTCGCGTTGCCACTGGCTACAAAGGAACGCTTCGGTCACGCCGCACAAAACGTGCACCCCACTATCGCACGTGGATACAGTCCGCTGTACGGTGAAATCCTGCATCCTGAGGCCGGCCGCGATCCAAAGGAAGTGTTCGATCTCGGAATCGACAACGAAGGCGATCGGCGTCCGTTTGCGGGGAGCACACTGTTTCCGGATGAGGCTTTGGCTCCTGGTTTCGCGCGAAGCCTGCTTGCCTTGCAGGCTACCGTGCTCCGCGAAGTCGTCCCGCAGCTCGGAACCGCGCTTGCCGACGTGATCGGTTTGGAACAGGGCTGGTTCCAACGGTATTTCAGCCCGCCGACGCTCGAGCAACGCGTAATCCGGTATCCAGCTCGCGGCGGCACGTGCGCTAAGCACACCGATGGTGGCTTTTTCACGCTGCTGCTGCAGGAGGAACTCCCCACCCGGTCGTTGCAGGTGTGGTTGCGCGGGCGCTGGATGCCAGTGCCGAGCCTGCCCGACAGTCTCGTAGTCAATTTGGGCGATATGCTTCAGGCTTTGTGCGACGACCGCTTCAAGAGTACGCCGCATCAGGTCGCGCACAATGGTCTGACCGACCGAATTTCGCTTCCCTTCTTTATCTATCCCGACGTCGACGCGCGCCTGACTTCGCTGGAAGGGCGCCACACCTTCAGTGTCGCGGAAATGATGCTGCGCAATTACGAGTCAGTCGAGACAGGGAATGGCGCCGGGCGCGCCCGAGAGTTGCAGTAAAGTGTCCGGTGTCCTCAGGCTGCCTAAACTCATGCGACGACCACCTCGGGGTGACACGCTGGGAGAACTCACGCAAAATCCCGCGTCGCGCGTATAGCGCGGCGGCGGGCGGACGGAAGCCGTCTAGTCATGGTCCTTGCAGCCCTTAGACAACCTTCAAGAACAGAAAAATACTCATGTTCGTGAGTCATGATCTCACCTATGCATTGCAGGCGACCCAGAATTGGGTCAGCGATCTGGCGTGGAGACTTCGTTGGCATGATCGCGAGCGGGTTTTCCTAGCTTTGATTGCAACGCTGCACGCCCTGCGCGACTGCCTGGGTCGGGACGAGGCCGTGTACATGGGTGCGCAGCTGCCAGCCTTACTGCGCGGCTTTTATTACGAGGGTTGGCACCCCGGCCGACGGGCCATAGCCAGAAACCGGAATTCGTTTCTCGATCGGATCCACGACGGCGTCCACCGCGACCCGGCAGTGGATCCGGAAGAGGTCGCCCGCTCCGTCCTAGGCCAATTGGCGGACCGTTTGTCTGCAGCAGAGATCGAAGAGGCCAAGGCTGCAACTCCAAAACCACTGCATGATCTTTGGCCAGACTGAGAGACGTCTGCCCATGAGCATAGAGACATGAAGCCATCGGCTTGGGAGCCTTCGACCAGGAAAGTCGCCGGCGTTTCCATTTCCGCCAAAACTGGCGGTAAGGGCTCGAGGCCAGCGTTTTGAGGGCGCATCACGGCCCTAGGCCCACTTGAAAATTGGCCAATCTCAGACCCATCGAGCCAACAAAAGCGACCGGAACTCTGAGCTGCATAATTCGACCGCTGTCCTGCTGCTCAGTGAAGGCTGATGAAAGACCATCGCGGAGCCAGTGAGCGCCTCCTCGGCTTCATCCTGCTGACACCCAGCCAATTGGCGCCAGAACGCGTCGCTCTTCGCCGAATTCTAACACTATCCCCGTGGGGGACACTCGTCTCATCAGCTCTCATTCAGTATGGCGTCAAACATCCTTTCAGCAAATAATGGTTGGGCTGTTCGTGTTTGCTCTAGGGCAGTATGGCATCACCGATGTCGCTGGCGACACGATGCCGGAATTTGCCGCTCCAGTTGAAACACTGAATACTCCTGTTGGGTAATCAAAGAATGCTCGTCTGGCTAACAAGACAAAGTTACGCCTATATAATACGTTTCCAGCAAATGCAGCCCACGTATCTGGTAGGTACCCGAAGGTAGAAGACAAGCTATCATCGCGGGAGAGGAATTGGCTAAAAGGAATTTTAAGACGCATCCTTGCGATTTGTCGGTCTTAGCGCGGGAGCTGCGTCGTTATCGGTCGTGCGTGGGGCGGGGGCAGGTGGCGATTGAGGTCGCATCAAGAAATGCGATCCTCATAGGCAAGCAGGAATCGACCTCCGCTGTCGGCTTCTTCGAAGCCTATTTTTGCGCTCAGAAGCCCAAAGGCGGCTTTCCCAGGAAGACACGTACGAAACGTTTGATGCTCAGTACCAAGAGGAACCGGCGGCGATCGACAAGCATGGCTACTTCAGAAGTGATCAAGAATTTCATCGATGGGGAGTGGAGAGATTGTTCGTCCGGCAAACGGATCGAGGTTGATGACCCTTCAAACGGAGAGACGGTAGCGGTTATTGCAGAGGCAGGACCTGAAGAAGT
>NZ_SRUT01000048.1:0-484 GCF_004791315.1 Mesorhizobium sp. M8A.F.Ca.ET.208.01.1.1 | reverse complement strand
GTCGGGATTGCATCGGCGGGGATCATCAAACGGATAGTGCCGCAAAATGGGCACTCCAATTTGTGGTCGAGATACTTGGCCGCCATCCAGCTGTAACCAGCAATCGCGACCGTCTGTTCCATGTCTGTTCGTAAATATTAGGATCTGCTTGACGAAGCCGGCGCGCGCTCCAGACTCAGGGGATGGCGAAGGGCGTGTAAATCGGCGACGAGGTCGCCATTACCGCGACCGTGCGCCGACGGGTCACTGAAGATCGGGTAAGCGTCTCGATCCCATCATATGGCTTCCCGCACTCGATCATCGACAAGACGTCGACGGTGAAGAAAGGCCAGCCCGTCGAGTTGATCGGCGATGTCACGCATATCGATGGCCAGTGGGTGACGGTGAATCTCGGCGTGCCGGTGACGGTGAACATGGTTATGCTGAGACTGGTAACAGCCTGCAAGCCGCCTTCGAGGAAGACGGCCCTCGTCGACAAGCCGAC
>NZ_SRUT01000047.1:0-496 GCF_004791315.1 Mesorhizobium sp. M8A.F.Ca.ET.208.01.1.1 | reverse complement strand
CTCAAGTTCGAGAACGGCAGGACCGCGACGGACGGCTTCTCGGGCAAGCTTGGGGCCGACCCGGCGCGGACGGCGGCCGAGGCGTCGGGAACGTTCGTGGCTACAGCCGGTCCGACGTAGCGATAGCCGCGGCGCGGCAATGTTTCGATCCAGTCGGCGACATTGGCGGCGTCGGCCAGTGTCCGGCGCAAGGCTGCGATCTGAACCGTCAGATTATTATCGGCAATCGCAGATCCGCCCCAGCCGGCGTCGATCAGCGCGTCTTTGGACACGGGTTGGCCAGCGTTCTGGATCAGCAGTTGCAGCAGCGCGACGGCGCGCTGCCCGAGCATAGTCGGCTCATCTTCGCAAAAAAGAATGCCAACCTCCGGATCGAGGCGAAACGGGCCAAAGCGGTAGACGTCGCCCCTGGCTGTCATTGGAACCTTTTAGCAAATTTTTGGGAACGGATTCACGACTTTCCGGCGTAGGGGGCCGATGCTGCACAAACACGTTC
>NZ_SRUT01000046.1:0-498 GCF_004791315.1 Mesorhizobium sp. M8A.F.Ca.ET.208.01.1.1 | reverse complement strand
CACGCTGCCCTCGATGCCGGCGGGATCGCTGACCTTGCGGCCGAGCATCTGGAAGCCGCCGCAGATGCCGACGACATGGCCGCCCCGCTTGCGATGGGCGAGGAGGTCGCGGTCCCAGCCATTCTCCCGGAACTTCAAGAGATCGCCGATCGTCGACTTCGAGCCGGGAATGACCACCAATCCCGCATCCGCGGGCAGCGGCTTTCCGGGCGGCACGAACACCACCTCGACCTGCGGCTCGGCTTTCAGTGGATCGAGATCGTCGAAATTGGCGATGCGCGCCAGCATCGGCACCGCCACCTTCAGCGCCCGTTTCTCGCCGGAAGCGAGGCGTTCGAGCACGACCGAATCCTCGGATGGCAGCCGGCCGGCCGCCTTCAACCATGGTACGACGCCGAAGCAGCGCCAGCCGGTGAACTTTTCGATCGCCTTGATGCCGTCGTCGAACAACGAGACATCGCCACGGAACTTGTTGATGAGGTAGCCGGCGATCATGCG
>NZ_SRUT01000470.1:0-215 GCF_004791315.1 Mesorhizobium sp. M8A.F.Ca.ET.208.01.1.1 | reverse complement strand
AGACCAACTCGGCCACCGACATCTCGAGCTCCGGCACGCTGACCATCTCCGATGTCGACAGCCCGGCGACCTTCGTCGCCCAGGCCGCGACCGTTGGAACCTATGGCTCGTTCTCCATCGACAGCGCCGGCGCCTGGACCTACACGGCAAGCTCGGCCCACAACGAGTTCGCCGCCGGCACCACCTACACCGACACCTTCGATGTCGTCAGCGCC
>NZ_SRUT01000469.1:0-255 GCF_004791315.1 Mesorhizobium sp. M8A.F.Ca.ET.208.01.1.1 | reverse complement strand
CGCTGCTCGACAATTTCTCGCATCCCGACGCGGGTGGACAGAATGTCATCAACCTGACCGGCATCAATGTGGTCGCTACCGATTCGGACGGAGACCAGGCGAGCGCGACGGTTCAGGTCAATGTTACAGATGACGTGCCGACGGCGGTTGCCGACACGGACAGTGTCACGGAAGGCGGCACGGCGAGCGGCAACGTGATTACCGGCGTCGGCAGCGACGGCAATGCGGCCGGCGCCGACACCAAGGGTGCCGACG
>NZ_SRUT01000045.1:0-499 GCF_004791315.1 Mesorhizobium sp. M8A.F.Ca.ET.208.01.1.1 | reverse complement strand
AAATGGAGCAGGATCGGCTTCCCGCAGCCGGATATAAGTGTCAGATGGAATTCGCGGTGGAGCTCTTCCCAGCGCTCGAGTGTCTCGGGGCGGGCCGCGTCACGCTCAGTGCGGTTAAGGCGATGCAGCGCTCTCATAACGTTGCTTTCCCACTCCACATCGCCGATCCGCATGGACTCGCGAAGCGCAAAGACTTCGAGTTCTTCGCGCAGGATGGTTATCTCTTCCAGATTGGCCAAGGAGATTGATGAAACGCGGTAGCCGCGATTGTCCTCGAACTCCACTAGACCGTCCGATATCAGCCGCGCCAACCCTTCACGCAGCGGACTGAGGCTTACGTTGAACGTCTTGCGCGCCTTGTCGAGATTGATCTTGCTGCCGGCCTGAAGCTCGCCGGAGATGATCGCCTCACGAAGACGGGATGCAAGCTGGCTCCCAATCGTGTTTTTGCCGTCGTCGAGGAATCCAGAAGACGATGGAGCATCTTCTGCCGGCGGAG
>NZ_SRUT01000468.1:0-278 GCF_004791315.1 Mesorhizobium sp. M8A.F.Ca.ET.208.01.1.1 | reverse complement strand
CACCTGGCCGCCTGGGCTCACCATCACATCCTCATAGACGGTGTCGTAAAGCGCCGGCCGGTGGCTCGGCTCGTAGCATTCGAGCGCGCGGCCGCCGGCGGCGGTTTCGGAGACGGTGGCAAGCATCGCGACGGCTGCCAGCGACGCAGAGCTTTTGCGGATCATGACATTCCCCCGTTGAAAAAGGACGCCGCTTCAACGCAGGAGCGTATCGGAAGGTCCGCCGCCGGACAGGGATTTCAGGGCTTGTCGTTAAGCCATGCGGTTAAGAAATTGCT
>NZ_SRUT01000467.1:0-278 GCF_004791315.1 Mesorhizobium sp. M8A.F.Ca.ET.208.01.1.1 | reverse complement strand
TCGTCGGCGGCATCGCCATCGGCTATCTGCGCCACGGCATGGGACTCGGCCAGGCGGCCGACGTCTTCATCAAGCTGTCGGTCGGCGACGGCCTCGTCACCCAGATCCCGGCGCTCATCGTCTCGCTCGCCGCCGGCATGCTCGTCTCCAAGGGCGGCACCCGAGGTTCCGCCAACCAGGCGGTGTTCGGCCAGCTCGGCGCCCATCCGCGTGCGCTCTACGTCGCCGGCTCGCTGCTGGTCATCCTCGGCCTGATGCCCGGGCTGCCGCTTTTTCCG
>NZ_SRUT01000466.1:0-278 GCF_004791315.1 Mesorhizobium sp. M8A.F.Ca.ET.208.01.1.1 | reverse complement strand
CGGCAAGGCACGTCGCCTGGCCACGTCAGGAAAACACCACGACGATTTCCGCTCGCACGGAATCGCCCTCACCGATGTGTTTTTTTCTGAGTTCGCGGAGCTCTTGCTATACGGCTTGTTTTCGCCGCTTAGCGTCCCTTCGCCCCTAAGTCGCGATCCACGAATATGGTTGCCACCACCGCGGACTGCTCGCCCAAATTGCACACCCAACGCATACAAAGATATACCGGTCGGCTGGGTAGTCAACTAAATTAGCATTCCGTTAACCGCACGTCTTT
>NZ_SRUT01000465.1:0-278 GCF_004791315.1 Mesorhizobium sp. M8A.F.Ca.ET.208.01.1.1 | reverse complement strand
ACCATGTGCGCAGGTCGTCGGCGCATTTGTCGATGCTGGGCGCGGTGCCGAACTCCTGCTCGTGCACGGCCAGGATCGCTGACACGCAATAGTTGGTATAGAGAAAACCCTCCGGCCAGAAGCGCACGATCTCCGCCGTGCCGGCATTGGCCTCCGTCTCGATCATGTCGGTAAGCCCCGAAATCTCGCGCGCCGGCGCCTGCCGGATCAGTTCGCGCAATACCAGCCCGGCCGCGAAGACGATGAAGTCCGCCCGGTCTACGTCAGCGAATCGCTTC
>NZ_SRUT01000464.1:0-278 GCF_004791315.1 Mesorhizobium sp. M8A.F.Ca.ET.208.01.1.1 | reverse complement strand
CGAAGAAAAACCTACGGCGCGATGACGGCCGAATCCTGTTCGTGACCGGCGAAAGCGGCGCAGGAAAGACCACTTTGGTGGATCGGATGCTTGAGGAAAACCCCACGCTAGCTCCGATCCAGAAATCGTATGGGACCATCGAACCCGTGATCTCACTCACGCTGATGGGGCCGTCGACCCTCAAGTTCCTGGGTTTGAATATCCTGCAAAAAGCTGGATACAAGATCACCCGCAAGTACGAACAGGGCGAAGTGTGGGACATCCTTCCCGAGCAGTTG
>NZ_SRUT01000463.1:0-278 GCF_004791315.1 Mesorhizobium sp. M8A.F.Ca.ET.208.01.1.1 | reverse complement strand
TGCCGAGCCGATGCTGCCCACGCTGTCGCCTGCCCAGGAAAAACTGCTGATCGGCCTCGCCGATCCGGAGGCGTCGGCCGATTGGGACAAGGATGTATCGGCAGGCGAGCTGATGGCGCTGCTGGCCAATGCCGAGTTCCACGGCGTGCTGCCGATCGTGTTGCGCAAGCTCAGGGAGCGCCGCGACGCCAATCTGCCGGAAGATCCGGGCCTGGCGCGGAAGCTTGCCGAGTTGCGCGACCAGGCGACGACGGCGACCGGCCAGTCGATGTTGCTGC
>NZ_SRUT01000462.1:0-278 GCF_004791315.1 Mesorhizobium sp. M8A.F.Ca.ET.208.01.1.1 | reverse complement strand
TATCAATTGCCACTTCGCGGGCGCCCTGGGAACAAGCAACGTGCAACGCATCGCCTCGCTCGACGACATTGCGGCAGGGCTCGATGCGCTCTGCCGGATCGACCCCCGGCTGGAGACGGTGCGCGACAAGGCGGGCGAAGTCCCGCTTCGGCTGTCGGAGCCAGGCTTTCAAAGCCTTGCTTCGATTATCGTTTCGCAGCAGGTTTCCCGCGCCAGCGCCGACGCCATCTTCGGCCGACTGATCAAGCTGGTCGATCCGTTGACGCCGCAGGGGATCC
>NZ_SRUT01000461.1:0-278 GCF_004791315.1 Mesorhizobium sp. M8A.F.Ca.ET.208.01.1.1 | reverse complement strand
TCTTCCTGTACACCTTCGATGGCGCTGTACTCGTGGAGCACACCGTCAATCTCGGCCTCGACTACTGCGCAGCCGGGCATTGAGGACAACAGGATGCGTCGCAGCGCGTTGCCCAGGGTGTGGCCAAAACCACGCTCGAGAGGCTCGAGAGTGATCTTGGCGCGGGTTGGACTGACACCCTGCACATCAATGTGGCGGGGTGTCAGGAACTCATTTACCGAAATCTGCATGGATGCACCTATTTTCTAGCCCTTACTTGGAGTAGAGCTCGACAATCA
>NZ_SRUT01000460.1:0-278 GCF_004791315.1 Mesorhizobium sp. M8A.F.Ca.ET.208.01.1.1 | reverse complement strand
CCGGGAACCGCAAGCGTTCCGAACCCCGCTTCTCGTATTCCTCCATGAGCATGGCGCCCAAGAGGCCGTGCTCAGACTCGCGCACCGCCACGACAATCCGATCGAGGCGCGGCTAGCGCAGCTGTTTGATCTCAGGGCCGTGGCGTCCAATCGCCCGGATCTGCTCCCTGTCGCGGAGGCGCTGGCCGATCAGATCGCCTCAGTCGCTAAGCCGGGACCGTTCCGAGCTTTTCTACGCAACCTGCCGACAGCGGCGCGGCCCGTGAAGCCGGCGCTCC
>NZ_SRUT01000459.1:0-278 GCF_004791315.1 Mesorhizobium sp. M8A.F.Ca.ET.208.01.1.1 | reverse complement strand
GACGCCGTCCGCCAGAGCACCAAGGCGGTGGTGCCGCCTCCGCCGCCGCCGCAAGAAACAACAGTGCGCCGAACTGGAGTCTGAGGGAAAGGCACATGAGCCTATCCGGCAGTGGCAAAGCCGGTACCGATGGCGCCGCATTGGTATCACCGGTGTTGATCACCGATCTGCAGATGTAGCCGAGTCCTACTCCGCCGCCTCGTACCCCGCGATGCCCTTGATCTCCAGGAAATCCTCGAGCCCATATTCGGCATACTCGCGGCCGTTGCCGGACTGCT
>NZ_SRUT01000044.1:0-503 GCF_004791315.1 Mesorhizobium sp. M8A.F.Ca.ET.208.01.1.1 | reverse complement strand
GTCGTGCTCTTCGGCAAGCAGCACGTCCGCAACGGCGTGCTGAAGTTCACCCAGCAGAAGAACAAGCGCCGCAAAGCGGTCTCGCTTGAGATCCCGATCCATCCCAAGCTGCAGCACATCATCGACAGCAGCCCTTGCGGCGATCTCACCTTCCTGGTGACCGAGTTCAACAACCCATTCACCGCCAACGGTTTCGGCAACTGGTTTCGCAAGCGCTGCGATGAAGCAGGGCTGCCCCACTGCAGCGCGCACGGGCTTCGCAAGGCGGGCTCAAGCCGCATGGCGGACCGCGGCGCCACCGAGCATCAGATCATGTCGGTGACCGGCCACCAGACCTCAAAAGAGGACAACCGGTACACGAAAGCGGCGCGCCAGAAGGTGAGTGCAAGGACCGCCGTCAAGCTCCTCGCCGACGAGGAATCGGTCGACGAATCGGGAACAAAAGTGTCCAGAAAATAGGGTGGTGTGAAAAGGCTGGACACTTTTAGCCTCTAACTATTTGA
>NZ_SRUT01000458.1:0-278 GCF_004791315.1 Mesorhizobium sp. M8A.F.Ca.ET.208.01.1.1 | reverse complement strand
GCCTGGAGTTCGAAGCTTCGGCTGAAGCGCCATCTCCGCAAGGATTTTCCACGCTACGCCGCAGCGGTCCGCACCGTCCTTGGCGACCACGTCGATGCGCAAGCGCTGTTCAGGCAATTGCTCGCCGCTGTTCATCGCCGGCAATTGCTGCTTGCCGCGCACCTCACCGGCCACGGCTGGTCGCCGGAAATCCGGCTGGAAGGGCTTGAGGGCCTGCGCGATGCGCTGCGGCGCGGCCGCGGCGCCATCATCTGGTGCGATCAGTTCACCGCCCAGAC
>NZ_SRUT01000457.1:0-278 GCF_004791315.1 Mesorhizobium sp. M8A.F.Ca.ET.208.01.1.1 | reverse complement strand
GATGAACTTCACGACGTTTTATGATAGCCCTACGAAAATAGTTATTGTACTCACAATGTTAATTGGTAAAATTGGTATACTTACATTCCTCCAATTATTTATTACTGAAAAAAATCAAAAATTTCATTATGCTAAAGAAAATGTACATCTATAAAGAAATGAAAATAGACCAGAAATTAGCTTTTAATTTCTGGTCTATTGCTATTTCACATCGCTATTCGTTTCAGTATCGTCTAATCAAATCTTAATAACATTATTTCACTTTTCTTAAAATTGTA
>NZ_SRUT01000456.1:0-278 GCF_004791315.1 Mesorhizobium sp. M8A.F.Ca.ET.208.01.1.1 | reverse complement strand
CCAAAAACACCAGCGGCCAGCGTGCTAGAACTTACGGGAGATTTTCTTGCATTTTGCCGGTGCTAGCCTTGGAACTACGGATCAACATCAACCAGTAGCGCGAGCAACACCGTCGCTTACTCGGCTAGTTAGTGAGAATCGTTGCATCGGTCGCGGCCCATCTCACGCGGCAACTCGAGCCGATAGTCGGAATTTGGTCGCCCGACTGGTTGAGTACTTTCGATGTTAGCCGCAGCCCAGAGTCCGTTTCGCATTCAATGACTGTTGCCCTGATCTTC
>NZ_SRUT01000455.1:0-278 GCF_004791315.1 Mesorhizobium sp. M8A.F.Ca.ET.208.01.1.1 | reverse complement strand
GTCCGACACCTCGGCGCCGCGCCGGATAGCGCAGGCCGCTTCATCGCCATTGGCCGTCAGACGATAGGTTCCGGATGTGCCGGCTTCTTCGGCCGCGCTCTGGACCGCGCCGCCATGCAGGACCTGGAAGCCCCCGTACAAGGCCACCGACGCAACCAACCCGGCCAACAGCTTCACTCTGGCTCTCCGCATCCAAGCGCTTCGCGCTCTTGCCCCGGTCCATGGATGCCGTCGGCCCCGAAGCGTCCGCACGCTTCTGAGCGACATGCATAACCAAG
>NZ_SRUT01000454.1:0-278 GCF_004791315.1 Mesorhizobium sp. M8A.F.Ca.ET.208.01.1.1 | reverse complement strand
CGAGCATGGCCGCAGGGCGGCCTATGGTGCCCCTCAACACGAGGGATCCGGATACCAGGATCAATGCGATCGTCTCCGAGGCGCGGTTGTCGACTGTCATAGGGGATGGAGACGTCCGACCCACGGACCTGCCGCGAGTTGTCGGCTGGATAAATGTGTCGCCCCGCGGCGAACCGAAGAGCAATCGCGTTCCCCAACTCCATGCGGTATCCGTCGATGCACCCGCGATCGTTCTTTACACTTCAGGCAGTACGGGTCGGCCGAAAGGCATCGTCAAC
>NZ_SRUT01000453.1:0-278 GCF_004791315.1 Mesorhizobium sp. M8A.F.Ca.ET.208.01.1.1 | reverse complement strand
GGCACTTCCTTCCAGTTCTCCGGCCATTTGAAGCCCATCGGCTTGGAACGGTAGCTGGAGGTGATCGATTTGGCGCCGTATTTGTAGCATTGCGAACCGATGTCCTCGGCCGAATAGGAGCGGCCGATGATCAGGATGTCCTTGCCCTTGAATTCCATGGCATCGCGGAAGTCGTGGCTGTGCAGGATGCGGCCGTTGAAGGTGGAAAAGCCCTCGAAATACGGCACGTTCGGCACGGAGAAATGGCCGGAGGCGACGACGACATTGTCGAACTCTTC
>NZ_SRUT01000452.1:0-278 GCF_004791315.1 Mesorhizobium sp. M8A.F.Ca.ET.208.01.1.1 | reverse complement strand
AAATTTAAAGAACAAATCCCAAATAAAAAATGGTTAACTGACGTTACAAAATTCAAAAAAAAAAAAAAAAAAAAACTTTACTTAAGTGCTATTTATGACTTAGGCAGCAAACAGATTATCAGTCATAAATTAAGTACCTCAAATAACAATAAATTTGTATTAGATACGCTCAAAAAAGCAGTCAAACTTGTGCCGAATACCGAAGGTATACTCTTACATAGCGACAGAGGATATCAATATACAAGCAGATTATTTAAAGTTACGTTAGAGCAACTTGG
>NZ_SRUT01000451.1:0-278 GCF_004791315.1 Mesorhizobium sp. M8A.F.Ca.ET.208.01.1.1 | reverse complement strand
CGTCGGCTTCCATCATTGTGGTGTCGGCCCAGCCGGTGACGCCCTCTTCCGGCACGGTCGAGGCGACGGGCTTCTTGGCGGCGACCAGCGTGTTGACCTGATAGGGCCAGGAGCCGGATGCAACCACGCCCTCGTTCTGGAAGTCGTCGACCTGGATCGCGGCATCATGCCAGTAGCGGCCGACCAGCGTGCGCTGGGTGCGCAGCAGCTCAAGCGCCGCCTTGTACTGGTCCTCATTGAGCTCGTAGGGGTCCTTGATGCCGAGTTCCGGCTTGTGG
>NZ_SRUT01000450.1:0-278 GCF_004791315.1 Mesorhizobium sp. M8A.F.Ca.ET.208.01.1.1 | reverse complement strand
GCGGGTGTTTTCGCCTTATGTCGCCAACCCGCTCGGCCTCAATCCGCTGCGCGATGTGGTCGAGAAGGAGATCGACTTCGACAATGTGCGCGCCTGCAAGTCGATGGAACTGTTCATCTCGGCGACCAATGTCGAGACGGGACAGCTGCGCGTCTTCTCCGATGGCGAGATCGACCTCGATACGGTGATGGCCTCGGCCTGCCTGCCGCAACTGTTCCAGGCGGTGGAGATCAAGGGCGTGCCCTATTGGGACGGCGGCTATGGCGGCAATCCGGCGC
>NZ_SRUT01000449.1:0-279 GCF_004791315.1 Mesorhizobium sp. M8A.F.Ca.ET.208.01.1.1 | reverse complement strand
CCTCCAACGCCTATGGCGTTGCCGCCGCTGCGCAATCCGTCGGCGCGCGCGCGCTCGATCTCGGCATCGCCGCCGACCGCAAGGAGGCGATCGCCGCGCTTGTCCGGAAAGCGGTCGAGGCGAGCGCCGACGTCATCGTCACCCTCGGCGGCGCCTCAGTGGGTGACCACGACCTGATCCATGACGTGCTCACCGGCGAAGGCATGACGCTCGACTTCTGGAAGATCGCCATGCGCCCGGGCAAGCCGCTGATGTTCGGCCGGCTGGGACCCGCGCGCT
>NZ_SRUT01000043.1:0-506 GCF_004791315.1 Mesorhizobium sp. M8A.F.Ca.ET.208.01.1.1 | reverse complement strand
GTTCCGGTGCGGACGGCGCAAGGTCGGGTGCGGGCGCTGGGCTTCTGGGTCGGCGTGACCGGCAGGGGGACGTCGCTCGGGCAGCCGCTGGAGAAGGTCGCGTGGGTCCTGGCACGTGCGTGCGGCCATGTCGGCTCCGGCGCCGAATATCTCTACAACACCGTCAGCCATCTCGAGACCTTCGGCATCCATGACCGCAATCTGTGGCGGCTGCAGGAATTGGTGGCGGACGAGATACGGTCGATCCACGGCCACCGGGTCACATGCCACGACGCCGCGGAGGTTACCGAGGGGGTCATAATATGAGCTTCATTGTCATGTTTTACTCAGCCATTACATTGGCTTGGCCGAAAATTGACCAATTGATAAAAAAATAAAACGTGCTAGCCTTCCCCAAAACGACAACAAGGGGAACTGGAATGGCGACTGGTCATTTCATCGAAGGCATTGCCGGCGGCCGGCTGTCCTCCGAGCAATATGCCGACAATTTTTCCGACCTGCACCCT
>NZ_SRUT01000448.1:0-279 GCF_004791315.1 Mesorhizobium sp. M8A.F.Ca.ET.208.01.1.1 | reverse complement strand
GCTGATTTTGGCATTGCGCCACGTTGAAGCGCATGAAACGGCCGGCTGTGTGCGACAGGCTGAAAGCATTGCCTGGCGCCAGCACGACATTGTCCGACAGAGCGTGGCGGGCGACATCGGCCGCGTCGATGCCGTCAGGCAGGCGGCACCACAGGAACATGCCGGCAGCCTGGTCGATCCAGGGCGCGATACCTAACGCCTTAAGCCTGGCGGCGGTTTCGGCCGTGGCGCGCGCCAGCCGCGCGCGCAGCTGTTCGACATGTTTGCGGTAGCTCCCGT
>NZ_SRUT01000447.1:0-279 GCF_004791315.1 Mesorhizobium sp. M8A.F.Ca.ET.208.01.1.1 | reverse complement strand
AATGCAAGTTGGGGTCTGAGATCATGCAGAGCGGCAGTGACCGTAACGGCGGCGCTGTCATGGGGATCCTCGGGAACATGGGGGTGACCGGGAAAGTGCTTCGCCGTTGCCGCGACACCCCGGCTCTGTACTCCGCGAATGAACGCAGAGGTGGCGCGACCGACGAGATCGGCGTCCGCGGAGAAGGTGCGGTCACGCAGCCATGGGTTGCTCCCGGTCACTAGGTCGAGCACCGGTGCCAGGAAGAAGTTGATGCCGCATGCCCTTGCTGCGCGAGCA
>NZ_SRUT01000446.1:0-279 GCF_004791315.1 Mesorhizobium sp. M8A.F.Ca.ET.208.01.1.1 | reverse complement strand
AAACTGCCCTCGCCGTCCAAGGCCTTGTAGTTGCACGGATAGTAACCGTCATCCGTGGTGAAGCAGCGCGCCGGCTTGGCCTCGGCCGCCATTGAAAAAGAAACCACCGCAGCCATGCACAGGCTGCTTGCGAGCGCGATCTTGCCCCGTGTCATCCCTCTACCCCTGCCCTATGGCCTCCCGCTGCGGGATAGCGACCATGGTCCAGATGGATGAAATGCGCATGACGGCGCAAAAGGGTCAAGCGCTCCGAAAGCAGGGAGCCTAAGAGCGTTTGGC
>NZ_SRUT01000445.1:0-279 GCF_004791315.1 Mesorhizobium sp. M8A.F.Ca.ET.208.01.1.1 | reverse complement strand
CCAACATCTTCGCCAACCCCGACCTGCCGGAGATTGACGACTACTACGAGCCGTTCACCTTCGACTACCAGCACCTGCATACGGCGAAGGAATCGAAAGCTTTCCCCACGGCCCGCCCGCGTTCGGCGATCACCGGCGAGCGGATGGAAAAGATCGAGTGGGGGCCGAACTGGGAGGAGATCCTCGGCGGCGAGTTCGAGAAGCGTTCGAAGGACGTAAATTTCGAGGGTGTCCAGAAGGACATCTATGGTCAGTTCGAAAACACGTTCATGATGTATC
>NZ_SRUT01000444.1:0-279 GCF_004791315.1 Mesorhizobium sp. M8A.F.Ca.ET.208.01.1.1 | reverse complement strand
GTATGTATTTTAGAAAACAAATTCGCCACTCCTATACAATTTTTGTCTATGTTTATTATTTTAACCTCTTTAAAACTTTTATACAATTATTGACAATTCTTTTTGTCAGAAGTTCAATATCAGCGACAAAATCTGAAAATGAGCGCCTTTTTAAATTACATCTCCTCGTTAATACCAACTTCAAATTTCATATTTTACTCACCATAAAAATAAGACGTCATAGGAACACAGTTATTTCCACTTTCATTTAAGTATAAAATAACTATCCCAGACGTCTTA
>NZ_SRUT01000443.1:0-279 GCF_004791315.1 Mesorhizobium sp. M8A.F.Ca.ET.208.01.1.1 | reverse complement strand
CCGGTCTGCGGTCAAGGCGGCTCGGGATCGCGAGCAGGCAGAGGTGGCCGCGCGCATTGCCACCGGCTATCTCAACCTTCCGCTGGACGGCGAACATCTCAAGCGGCTTCCGACGGCGCTGCGGGAAGCAGCGGCCAAGACGCTCTCGCAGGCCAGATCGCAAGGTTTTTCCGAAGACACCCCAATCGAGCCCGACTGGTAGCGGCTGCGCAATCGCGCCTGCGCAATACTACGAAAATAGCATTCTCGCCCCGCGAAGTGAGATGCTACGGTCGCGAC
>NZ_SRUT01000442.1:0-279 GCF_004791315.1 Mesorhizobium sp. M8A.F.Ca.ET.208.01.1.1 | reverse complement strand
GCCCTTTTGGGTTTAAAACTTCTACATTTGAACAACCACTAAGTATAATTAGTGAGCCAAAGAGTAGAAGCAAAGACTTAAATTTTGACACTTTTTTGACCTCCTAATACTACAATTGTAGGGCTTACCATCAATTTTAAGATATTACGCAATATTTACAAGTGTTTGTGTAAAAAAAATTATTGTAAAATTAAAAGAAACCCAACAAACTCAACGTCTGACGGGCTTTCAAAGATTTGTTAAAATTATGTGTACATTTTGTGAAAAGTGTCATATTTC
>NZ_SRUT01000441.1:0-279 GCF_004791315.1 Mesorhizobium sp. M8A.F.Ca.ET.208.01.1.1 | reverse complement strand
TCCATACCACCACCGACCCGTCGCATCCCTCTCGACCAGCTCCAAGATGGCCGCCAGTTTTGCCGCATCCGCACTAGGTCCTGCAGCGCACCCGCTGCTATCGCCGATGGCGACCGCGCCCTCCTCGCCAGCCCCTTTGCGTCCTATGAAAGCAAAGTCTGCCGGTATGAAAGCCCCATCCCCCCCAAATGCATCTTCAACCCTCAGCCAGTTCAGCGCGGCGGATTCATCCCTGATCGGTGGCCGCCAGTCGAAGCCAGTGTTCTCCTTGTTCCACAC
>NZ_SRUT01000440.1:0-279 GCF_004791315.1 Mesorhizobium sp. M8A.F.Ca.ET.208.01.1.1 | reverse complement strand
CTTGTTAATAACACCCGTAACAAATGCAACAGAAGAGCTGTAATCTCGATGTGTTACAGGGATACCTGCGTATGCAGGTGCTGCAATACCTGCAGTTATACCTGGTACGATTTCAAATGAAATATTATTGGCTGCTAATACTTCTGCTTCCTCGCCACCTCTGCCGTAAACGAAAGGATCTCCACCTTTCAAACGTGTAATCGTGTGACCTTCTTGAGCCAAATCAACGAGTAGTTGGTTGGTATCTAATTGCGAAACAGATTTATGGTTAGGATTTTT
>NZ_SRUT01000439.1:0-279 GCF_004791315.1 Mesorhizobium sp. M8A.F.Ca.ET.208.01.1.1 | reverse complement strand
GTCGGTCGCCGGCCTCGAGATCGCCAACGACTCCTCCTGCAACAAGGCGCGAAGCGAAGCACGGCGCCGCATCGAGGCCGTCTACGCGCAATATGAGGCGAAGCAGAACGCGTTCGATGTGAGCGAGCATCGCGAAGGCGGCCATGTCGAGCATCTGGTCATGGCCTTGATCAAGCCTTGATTGGGCGATCCGTGCGCTCGGCTGCGCTTCCCCTCCGGGATGACAGCGCGGGCGTGTCAGCCGCGTGGCTCGGCAGACCAGCTATTCGCCGCCAGCGC
>NZ_SRUT01000042.1:0-511 GCF_004791315.1 Mesorhizobium sp. M8A.F.Ca.ET.208.01.1.1 | reverse complement strand
GTCGCCATTGTCGACATCGGTGTCGTTGGTCAGCACATTGCCGCTCACCGGATTGGGATCGGCCAGCGTGTTGGTGTCTTCCTTCACCGCCGCCGCATCGGCCACCGCCACCGGCGCGTCATTGGTGCCGGTGATGGTGATGGTCAGGTTGGCGGACGAAGAGCCGCCGTGATTGTCGGCGTTGGTGTAGCTGAAGACGTCTGTGACGGTGGCGCCTTCGGCAAGCTGCTGCACCGAGGCCAGGCCATTGTCGAGCGTATAGCTGTAGCTGCCGTCGCTGTTGAGATGCAGCGTGCCATAGGTGCCGACCAGGTCGTTGCCGACATTGCCAGCCGAGCCGTTGACGGCGCTGACGCTGTGGGTGTCGCCAGTGTCGACATCGGTGTCGTTGGTCAGCACATTGCCGCTGACCGGATTGGGCGCTGTGTCTTCTTTCACCGAATTGATGTCGGCAACCGCGACCGGAGCATCATTTGTGCCGTTGATGGTCACCGTCAGGCTGGAGCTCGAA
>NZ_SRUT01000438.1:0-279 GCF_004791315.1 Mesorhizobium sp. M8A.F.Ca.ET.208.01.1.1 | reverse complement strand
TCGCGCTTGCGTTTGGCGAGCGTGGCGGAGCGCTCGGACGCCGGCACCACGAAGATCACCTGCTGCAGCATATATTCCATTGCTGTCGGCTTGGATCCGCCCTTGTAGAGCATACGACGGACCGCATCCTGTTCGGTTACCGAGCCACCTTCGCCGGAGCGGTAACGCGCGCCGAGCGCCTGGTTCCAGGCCATCTGGGCGCGAATGAATTCCTTGAAATGTTCCTTGGTGACGCCCGACTGCGCCATGATCGCGTCGAGTTTGGCGAGCGGCATCTTG
>NZ_SRUT01000437.1:0-279 GCF_004791315.1 Mesorhizobium sp. M8A.F.Ca.ET.208.01.1.1 | reverse complement strand
GTCGCGACCGGATTGCGCAAGAGCGCGAGCGTGATGCAGTTCGAACAGAGGATCGCCTGAGCCACCGCGACCCTCGGCCGCGCCGATGGCGCGGCGCAATCGGCTTATGCCAGCTTCCGACGGCGAATAGATTCCGGTTGCCGAATATTAGCGCACTTACGCACGCGCCTCTCCGTCGCTAATTTTCATGCCACGGAATACAGTCGAGGCTGACGGGAGAGGCTCACATGAAAAGCTTCGTCTATAACGCTCAGCCGGCACGCGTCGTCTTCGGATCGG
>NZ_SRUT01000436.1:0-279 GCF_004791315.1 Mesorhizobium sp. M8A.F.Ca.ET.208.01.1.1 | reverse complement strand
GCGACCAAGGCAAAGGGCTGGAGGCTGCAACCGGCAAACCGCTACTCCATTGATTGCGGGGGCCGCCGACAAATCCGACCCACTCCGTCGTCGGTCATCTTGGGGTGCCTGCCATGCTTACCTTTCGAACATGGTGGGCGCCTTGGCTTTGCCAGCAACATGCGGTGTCTGACAGCGAGACGAATATGACCCTTGTCCAGAGCAGGCCGGACCTACCTGACGTCGCAGGTCGGCTCGCAAACGACACACCCACCCCGGCGGGCCAACGGTAAGCGATCC
>NZ_SRUT01000435.1:0-279 GCF_004791315.1 Mesorhizobium sp. M8A.F.Ca.ET.208.01.1.1 | reverse complement strand
CGGCCTTCCGGACGCTTGGCGCAATCGCGCCCACTGCTGCCAGAGCTATCTCGTCCTGAAGCGCGAAGATGTCGTCGGAGCTGCGGTCATAGCGCTCGGCCCAGATATGGGTGCCGGTCGAAGCATCGATCAACTGCGCGGTAACCCGCACGCTGTGGCCGGCCTTGCGCACACTGCCTTCGAGCACATAGCGAACGCCAAGCTCGCGGCCGACCTGCTTCACGTCGACGGCGCGACCCTTGTAGGAGAAGGTCGAGTTTCGCGCGATGACGAACAGCC
>NZ_SRUT01000434.1:0-280 GCF_004791315.1 Mesorhizobium sp. M8A.F.Ca.ET.208.01.1.1 | reverse complement strand
GGCAGGCAGGGCCGGCCTGGCGGCGCCATTCGCCGGTCCTGTTTCCAATCGTCGGCCGGCTGAAGGGCGATCAGCTGCGCCATCGCGGCCAGACATATCCGATGACACAGCACGGCTTTGCCCGCGACCGGCACTTTGCCTGGGCGGAGCAGGAGCCGACCTCCTGCACATTGGTCCTGACGGATGACGCCGAAACGCGGTCGCACTATCCCTTCGCCTTTCGCCTGGCCATTGGCTACGAACTGACCCCCCGGCAGCTCGGCGTCACCTTCGAGATCGC
>NZ_SRUT01000433.1:0-241 GCF_004791315.1 Mesorhizobium sp. M8A.F.Ca.ET.208.01.1.1 | reverse complement strand
CCGCCACCGGCGCGTGCTAGGCGAGCAGCAGCGGCTCGTCGCCGACATGCTTGGCGGCGTCGTGATGCGCATCGACGACATGCGGCTTGGCGAAGGAGCCGCCATGGCCGCGCGACAGGAAGCCGGGCGTGAGCTGCATGCGCCTTGCCTGTTTCGCCAGCGCGATGGCGACGGGCGTCTTGCCGCTGCCGCCGACGGTGAGATTGCCGACGCAAAGCACGGGCGCCGCCACCTTCTCGCG
>NZ_SRUT01000432.1:0-280 GCF_004791315.1 Mesorhizobium sp. M8A.F.Ca.ET.208.01.1.1 | reverse complement strand
GTATAAAGCGTCATGCCCTTGGCGTTGGTGTAGATCTCGGTGCTCCCGGCATCATTTACCTTCCACGCATCGGCGGCGAGGGATGCGACGGTGCTGAGCAAAAGCGCGGCTAGCCCTACAGTTATGGTCTTCATGGAAATCTCCCTGGCTAATATGTGGAGGTGCGCGGGAAATCGCGGCCTCGTCGTGTCAACGCCTGCCGGTCGGGTTTTCTTCCCGAGAGAATTGTTACGGGCAACTAGGCCCGCCAGCTGCCAGTGTCCTCAAGCCTCTCGGGAAG
>NZ_SRUT01000431.1:0-280 GCF_004791315.1 Mesorhizobium sp. M8A.F.Ca.ET.208.01.1.1 | reverse complement strand
TCCGATGTTCTCCAAGATGGCGCCGTCATCCCAAAACCAGGCGATGGTGCATTACACTGACGATGAAAAATTCAACGCCTATCTCAATGCCCTGAAGGTTGGCGACACCGCGCTTGGCGAAATCCTTGAATCGCTCAAGCAGTCCGGCAAGCTGGATTCGACGCTCGTCGTCATCCTTGGCGATCATGGCGAGGCGTTCGGCGAGCATGGCGACTACGTCCATGCGACCGCGCTCTACGATGAGAACGTCCACATCCCGCTGATCATGGTCAACAAGCAT
>NZ_SRUT01000430.1:0-280 GCF_004791315.1 Mesorhizobium sp. M8A.F.Ca.ET.208.01.1.1 | reverse complement strand
CGTCCTCTTTCTCGACGCCGACGACTATCTCTATCCGCACGCCATTTCCGAGGTGCTCGGAGAGTGGGACGCGGCTGTCGCGCAGGCGCAATTCAGACTGCATCTCGTCGATGAGGACCAGCAGATCAAGGATGTCTTTCCGCCGCCGGAACAACCGTTCGACTCCGGGGACGTCGTCCCGGAATTGCTGCGCAAGGGACGCTATCATACGACGGTGACAAGCGGGTTGGCGTTCGACCGCGAGGCGCTGGCAACGATCATGCCCGTGCCGGAACGCGAT
>NZ_SRUT01000429.1:0-281 GCF_004791315.1 Mesorhizobium sp. M8A.F.Ca.ET.208.01.1.1 | reverse complement strand
AAATAACAATAAAATGATACAACTCAATATAAAAAATAACACCGCTAAGCCATGCCAAGTCATATTAAACAGCAAATTACTAAGCGACGCGATCCCTAATGCTAATCCACAAATAGCTGTTGGTAATACTTTTGTCAATTTATAAAACATAATTTTTAATCCTTTTATATTATATAGTTATATGATTACTATACTATGTCCATACTACTTAGGTGTAAAATAAGATTATTATTTCATAACCGTTTTTTTATTTTACTTAATTTATTATGCCTTTATCTGTA
>NZ_SRUT01000041.1:0-528 GCF_004791315.1 Mesorhizobium sp. M8A.F.Ca.ET.208.01.1.1 | reverse complement strand
ACGACGCTCTTCCGATCTCGTCGCCGATCGGCAGCGCTTCCTTCTCGGCCGCCGGCTTGATGGAAACACCCTGCAGCACGGCGTTCGAATCGTCGCCGGAGACGCCGGTCCAGGAAATATCGACGCCCTGGGCGGCAAGGGCTGCCTTGACGGGGTCGGCCACCGCCGTATCGGCGGCGAAGGCGGTGTTGAGCGGCAGGGCCAGCAGAATGGTTGAAAAAGCCAGTTTCTTGAGCATTGAGCGTTGAATTTTCATGGCGAGTTCCCTGTCCTGAAAAGTGTTTTTGAATTCTACTCCATCACCATTCCGCGACGAACGGGACGGGAAGAAGGCATTTCCTGGCACCTTTGTCGCAAAGGGCGATGAAAAGCAAACCCGGCCGGCACGCTTTGCAAGGTGCGGTGAATTTGTCATGAAGATCGGGTTTCCATCGGGCATCGCGCTGCCATAGACAGGGCATGTAACAGGTTGATGTTGGCTGGCGCCGTCATGCGGTGAAGGGTGTTGGAGTCGGGGCGCAAATGGGC
>NZ_SRUT01000428.1:0-281 GCF_004791315.1 Mesorhizobium sp. M8A.F.Ca.ET.208.01.1.1 | reverse complement strand
GGCGGGGTCGCGATTGGCGCTCGCTGGTATTGCGGCAAGCGTTTGCGGGCTTTGCGAGAAACGCGGCGCAGGTGCCGGGCGCTCGAGCCGGCCGGCCTGCACAAAGCTTTGCCTGGCGCGATTGTGCGGGTGGTGCCTGGCTTCGACCAGCGACAGCACGGGTGCCACGCAGGCATCGGTCGCGGCGAAAAACTCGGCCCATTCGTCGCGCGTTTTCTCTATGACCCGGCCGGCAATGGCGGCGCGCATCGCGGGCCATAGCGGCGTGTCGTACTGGCCGC
>NZ_SRUT01000427.1:0-281 GCF_004791315.1 Mesorhizobium sp. M8A.F.Ca.ET.208.01.1.1 | reverse complement strand
CTTCCGATCTCTGCGCTATATCTGGATGGTGCCGACCGCGACCTTCGCCGTGCTGGTGTTCGGCGCCGTCGAGACCGGCGGCTTTTCGCTGTTCCCGGTCTATGGCAGCCGCATCGGCTATTCGGAAGCCGACGCCGCGCTGTTGCTGACCATGATCGGTCTCGGCAACGTGCTGTTGCAGATCCCGATCGGCATGATCAGCGACCGCGTCTCCGACCGCCGCGTCCTGCTCTTGGCCTGCGCCACGGTCGGTCTCATCGGAACCGTGTTCATGCCGTTCT
>NZ_SRUT01000426.1:0-281 GCF_004791315.1 Mesorhizobium sp. M8A.F.Ca.ET.208.01.1.1 | reverse complement strand
CCGTGACCTTGAGCGCGACGCGGGGCGCCACGACCTTGATCTGGCTGATCCAGGGCGCGGCGGCGCGGGCATCGCCCTGGTCGATCATCCAAGCCGCCTTGAGGCACAAGAGCCGCGCCATCTCGATCTCCATGCGGCATTCGGCGATGATGTCGAAATTGGCGCCGAGCTTGGCCAGCGACTGGCCGAAGGCCTCGCGCCGCATCCATCACTGCATGCGCGCCATCGGCCAGGCCGAAATGGCGCTGGAGATGCTGTGCCAGCGCTCGGTGCGGCGCGAG
>NZ_SRUT01000425.1:0-281 GCF_004791315.1 Mesorhizobium sp. M8A.F.Ca.ET.208.01.1.1 | reverse complement strand
ACGGCGTCGAGCGTGTCCTTCTCATGCGAGGCATAGCCTTTCACCGTTTCGACCAGGTTCGGGATCAGGTCGGAGCGGCGCTGGTATTGGTTGAGCACCTCGCTCCAGGCCGCCCTGGCATTCTCCTCGGCCGTCGGGATGGTGTTGTAGCCGCAGCCGGCAAGCAGCGGCAGCACGAAAGCCATCATCAGCAAGGCAGGCAGGGCGCGGAAAAGGGAGGGCGGTGAGAGGCGCTCGGTAATCATGATTGGTCCCTCGACAGAAGTTGCGTGCGAAGCATT
>NZ_SRUT01000424.1:0-281 GCF_004791315.1 Mesorhizobium sp. M8A.F.Ca.ET.208.01.1.1 | reverse complement strand
GATAAACTTGATATAAATCTTGAGCACCGCCAAAATGGAAACGAAATGCAGTAATAACCTCATCATAAATTGCTAAACTTCCATTATTATGTGTAATTTCATTTACTTGTTCTAAAAACCCAGGTTTAGGTTTGACCATACCAAAATTACCAACGATAGGTTCGACTAATACTGCTGCAATATCATCTCCCCAATAATCAATTGCTTCTTTATAAGACTCTATATCATTGTAAGGTACCGTGATGACTTCTTGAGCTACACTTTGAGGAACTCCGGCTGAG
>NZ_SRUT01000423.1:0-281 GCF_004791315.1 Mesorhizobium sp. M8A.F.Ca.ET.208.01.1.1 | reverse complement strand
GGATGATGGCATGGATGTTGCGGAAGCCGACGCGCAGCAGCCCGTAGAACAATTCCTCCGCGAAAGGCGAAAGCGCAGGGCCGCCGACCTGCACCGAGCCGCTGCCCTCCGGAGCCGCCACCGCGTAGCTTGCCGCGCCGTAATAGAAAGGCGGCAGGATGACGATATCCCTCTCCCTCTCGATCAGCTCCACCGTCTTGATGACGGCCAGCGTGTCCATGCCGACCGCCATGTGCTCGCCATGGTATTCGAGCACGCCAAGCGGCAGCACGACCGGCCAG
>NZ_SRUT01000422.1:0-281 GCF_004791315.1 Mesorhizobium sp. M8A.F.Ca.ET.208.01.1.1 | reverse complement strand
CGCCGGTCTACCATTCGGCAAATGAGCCGTCCTTGGGGCGCCAGACCGGGTTGCGCCATCGGTGTCCTTCCTTGGTGCGCTCCTTCACGCAGTCCTCGACCCGGACCGTCGGGATTGGCGACATAGCCATCCTCAACACGGCCTTGTTGGCCCGCTCAGAAGCGCTCACGGTAGTCGCGCGGGTTGGTGCCGAGGACGCGTAGAAAGCCGCGCCGCATCGTTTCCTCGGAACCGAAGCCGCAGCGCCGGGCCGTCTGGCCGACCGTTTGTCCCCGCTCCAG
>NZ_SRUT01000421.1:0-281 GCF_004791315.1 Mesorhizobium sp. M8A.F.Ca.ET.208.01.1.1 | reverse complement strand
CTGGAAATGAGAGCGGCAGCAACGTATCGTCGGTCATGGCGGGTGTGGCTCGCGAGACGTGGTGGCAGGGCTGGCTTAGACAACCGAATCCTACGCCAAATCAATCGCTTAGGCTACATCCGCCAACCTCTCAGACGGGTCGTCGTGCATAAGACGGGCTAGCTTCTTCTTGGCATTGTCCAAATGAAAAGCGATCGTGCGTGGCTTGATACCCAAGATGCGGCCGGTCACCCAGGCTGAATTACCCCGCGCTGCCCACCTCAGGCACTCATATTCGCGGG
>NZ_SRUT01000420.1:0-282 GCF_004791315.1 Mesorhizobium sp. M8A.F.Ca.ET.208.01.1.1 | reverse complement strand
CCGGCCGGAAGGCTCGATGTCGCTGATCGCCACGCTAGTGTCCCGTCCAGAAGCCCGCGCCGTGCCGGCCTCGCTTGCGAATATGGCCTTGCGGGCCGCCGGCGCAAGCGCCGTTCAATGGCTCGCTGAAGACGTCGCCTGCGATCTCGTATTGCCGCAGACGCCGGATGTCGGCGAAATGACCGCCAATCTGCGCGCGGCATTGGCTTCGGAGCCGATCGACATCATCGTCCAGCCTGCTGAAGGCAGACGCAAGAAGATCCTGCTCGCCGACATGGATTC
>NZ_SRUT01000419.1:0-282 GCF_004791315.1 Mesorhizobium sp. M8A.F.Ca.ET.208.01.1.1 | reverse complement strand
GCAGCGCCTGCATCGGTGATAATCCGCCCGCCGCGTCCGCCGAACTCCCGCAGCAGCAGGCCTATAAGCGACGGCAGGTCGACCCAGCCTTCGCCGGCATTGAAAATGGCGCCTTGGCGAGAAACGGCCTTTGCGTCGATGCCTGGCGTGACGGCGGCGATCTCGGCGGGCGCGAGCAGCCGCGTCTCGTAACCGATCGCCTGTTCGTGCTGAAAGATTTCCTCGATCTGGTTGGCGGCGTTGTCGGCGTCCCAGGTGAGCCCGCCGTCAAGCCGCAGCCAG
>NZ_SRUT01000040.1:0-528 GCF_004791315.1 Mesorhizobium sp. M8A.F.Ca.ET.208.01.1.1 | reverse complement strand
ATTTAACTACTAAATCAGTTAAAGATAGGCCATCATTTATATATTCGTGCACAACTTTAAGCTTAAATTCATTTGAGTAGGTATTATTTCTCTGAATTGGTAAAAGCACCTTTATTCCATGCTTCTTAAATTTATAATAGTTAATCAATAATGTTCTAGGAGAACAATTTAAATTTAATTTTTGAATTACATTTTTCATACTATATCCTTCTTCATATAAGCTGAAAGCTTTTTGATAAGTTTCAGGTGATAATTTTCTATGAGTCATAAAAAAGCTCCCTTCAAAGTTTACATTTTTAAGTGTCTACTTTGAAGGGAGCATATCATTAAAGGATTAGTCTTTTTTATTTTGAGATTGAGATTCATATCCCAAACCCTTTTTTAATTTGATTCGTCTTATATATTAAGCTTCATCATTTGTTTCTTCTGATGATTGAGCATTTTTATCAGGGATAACTTCATCCGTTTCGTCATAAACTTTCATAACCGCATCTTGAATTTCTTGTCTCATTTCTGAATTAATTGGAT
>NZ_SRUT01000418.1:0-282 GCF_004791315.1 Mesorhizobium sp. M8A.F.Ca.ET.208.01.1.1 | reverse complement strand
GCGCGACGGCGCCGAGGCCGGCGTCTTTGAGATCGACGACACCGGGCTGACCGCCATGGCGCTGATCCAGATGATGACCGGCGTCATCGTCTGGTTCCGGCCCGGCGAGCGGCTGTCCGTCGCCGAAGTCACGGCATCATATCTTTCGATGACAATGCGCCTGGTCGGCGCGACAATCAGCCATGGCACCGCGCGTCCCTCCGGGCGCGCCAGGGACGCCGTGGCACTCTGATACGGGCATGATCTCCGCGAAGACCGGGGCGTGCGCAGGGAGGAACGGCA
>NZ_SRUT01000417.1:0-282 GCF_004791315.1 Mesorhizobium sp. M8A.F.Ca.ET.208.01.1.1 | reverse complement strand
CACCATCGTCGACACGCTGGCGACGCGAAAGCTGCCGACGCGCTGGCTTAGCGTTTCGATCACCGAACCGGTCGCGGTGCCGGGCATTTTCGACATGATGATGCGGCCAAATTCGGCAACGACATTCTCCAATTTCGATCATCTGCCGCATATGCTTCCGAAGGTGCTCGGGTTTCCCGCCGACGCGGTGCTGCGCACGGACCGCAAGGGCGTCGCCTTCCCGCAGGATCTGATCGCCGCGCATACCGACATTTTCGCCGAAAATCGCGCCAAGGAATTGCT
>NZ_SRUT01000416.1:0-282 GCF_004791315.1 Mesorhizobium sp. M8A.F.Ca.ET.208.01.1.1 | reverse complement strand
GTTTGGCTGGCCCTGAAGCAATTCCAGGAAAAGTGTGTAGCGCTTTTCCGTCCGGAATTGCGTGAAATAGATAGCTACTCGCTGACCACGCCGGTCGGCGCCGTCTCGATCTTGAAGGCCGCCGCCATCAGCGCCCGCGTATAGTCCGTTTGCGGGCTGCTGAAAATCTGTTCGGACGGTCCGGCTTCCATGATCCGGCCATTGCGCATGACGATGACGTCATTGGCAAGCGCGCGCACGACCTTGAGGTCGTGGCTGATGAAGAGATAGGCGAGATTGTGC
>NZ_SRUT01000415.1:0-282 GCF_004791315.1 Mesorhizobium sp. M8A.F.Ca.ET.208.01.1.1 | reverse complement strand
GGTGCCAACTTGGCCGAGATGCCAGAGGCGGCGACCAGCAACACGCCGAGGGCGACACCGCGGACAAGACAATTGAGGAGAAGCAGTGCAAGCGATGAGGGGAATGCCAGCAGGCAAGCGGTCCCAAGCAGGCCAAGCGCCATCACCAGCGACATTTTGCGACCGAAGGCAGCGATGATCCGTGGCGCGGCAATTTCACCGCCGATGGTGGCCGCCATCAATGCACCCGTCGCATGCCCGGCAGCATCAGCCCCACCAAGGCTCGCCGCATGCGCCGCGATC
>NZ_SRUT01000414.1:0-282 GCF_004791315.1 Mesorhizobium sp. M8A.F.Ca.ET.208.01.1.1 | reverse complement strand
GTCAAGCATATATTGACTCGTCACAATGCCAGGCTGTCGATCAAGTCGGAAGTCGGCAAGGGCGCGGCGTTTACGGTTCATTTGCCGGCTCGCTGATCCTGTACTGGTTACCAACCGGCTTTTCTTCTTTCTGTCATGCGGTTCGCGTATCAGCGACGGATTGAGGAAGCGAACAAACCGGCAGAAGCTGGGAAGGCATGCCTATGCAGTCCGTGCACATCATGAGTGCCTATGACGAGGAATTGAAGTTCCTCTCCAAGCGCATCGCCGCGATGGGCGGGC
>NZ_SRUT01000413.1:0-283 GCF_004791315.1 Mesorhizobium sp. M8A.F.Ca.ET.208.01.1.1 | reverse complement strand
GATCTTCGCGACCTCGCCCAGGCTTGCCGCGCCTACTATCCGCGCCCGGTCAATCTGATGCTTTGGATCGCCTGCGAGCTGGCGATCATTGCCTGCGACCTTGCCGAGGTGATCGGCACGGCAATCGCGTTGCAGCTCCTGTTCGGCATTCCGTTGGTCGGCGGCGCCATGCTCACCGCGCTCGACGCATTCCTGGTGCTATTGCTGATGAACAAGGGCTTCCGCTATCTCGAGGCCTTCGTCGTCGCGCTGCTGATCATCATCTTCGGCTGCTTTGCCATCC
>NZ_SRUT01000412.1:0-283 GCF_004791315.1 Mesorhizobium sp. M8A.F.Ca.ET.208.01.1.1 | reverse complement strand
CGATCTGCACGACATCGTGCCGCCGCAGCCGCCGGCGCTTGCAGGCGTCGAAGTCTCGATCCACACCGGCGACCTTTCCGCGCCCGGCGCAGCGGCCACGCTCATCGCTTCCCGCCCGGACGTAATCTTCCACCTCGCCGGCATCGTCTCGGGCGAGGCCGAAGCCAATTTCGATCTCGGCTACCGCGTCAATCTCGACGGCACGCGCGCATTGTTCGATGCCATTCGCCTGGCCGGCTTTGCGCCGCGCGTCGTCTTCACCTCATCGATCGCCGTGTTCGGC
>NZ_SRUT01000411.1:0-283 GCF_004791315.1 Mesorhizobium sp. M8A.F.Ca.ET.208.01.1.1 | reverse complement strand
ATTCAGGGGACAATCCTGCTTTCAAACCTAAAAATGCTGAAGGACTGTCTCAATCCGAAATAGAACAAATCACTAAAATTCACCAAGCAATCGCAATCATCCAATTCAAACTAGAAGCACCTATCATTAAGCGTAGACCTAACTTTGAAATGGAAGAACGATTAGTGTTGGAAAGCATCGACTATGAAAATCATACAGCCACACTTTATGGTAAAACTTATGCTTTAGAACATACTTGTTTCCAAACAATTGATCCAAGCAACCCTAACGCATTAACTGAAGA
>NZ_SRUT01000410.1:0-283 GCF_004791315.1 Mesorhizobium sp. M8A.F.Ca.ET.208.01.1.1 | reverse complement strand
ATAACATTAGAAATTTCTCTCAAGTTTTCAATCACTGATAATGAGGAAGCTGCGTTTGTTCTCACTTTCGTTTTAATTCTACTTTTTAAAATAAATGTTTTTAATTCCACTTTAATACGTTGAATTAGAGAAGATTGTTTATAAACCTGAGTACGTTCCGCATAGCGCATATAGTTATCTAAGATATTGGTTGTGATATCACCATTAGATACCAAACTATTCAACGTATTATTTTCAACATCAAAAGCGATTTTTTGTAACCGTTCTAACTCTTTGGTATTTT
>NZ_SRUT01000409.1:0-283 GCF_004791315.1 Mesorhizobium sp. M8A.F.Ca.ET.208.01.1.1 | reverse complement strand
GAGACAGCCCCGCCGCCATTGGTGAACGTGGTCGCGCTGCCCGCTTCGGGACTGGCCGTTTCCAGCGGATCGTCGCCGAGCCGAACAAGGCACCTGCGAGGTTGGCGGCCCCAGTTGCAAGAAGCTCGCGGTCGGGATTGATGGGTGGGTCCACCGGGGCAACAAAGGCTCGGCCGGCGGCGATCGTTTCGGTGAAGCTCATCAATGCGATGCCGAGAGCGCCGGGCAAGAGTTGTTGGACAAGGCTGAGACCGGGCAGGGTGATCGACGGGAGCGACTGTGG
>NZ_SRUT01000039.1:0-533 GCF_004791315.1 Mesorhizobium sp. M8A.F.Ca.ET.208.01.1.1 | reverse complement strand
TTCCGCGGAACGTCGCTGCTAGTGCAGCTATATTGGATTTTCTTCGTGTTGCCGCTGTTTGGTATAACGCTTCCGAACTTCACCGCCGGCTACATATCCGTCGGCCTCAATATCGGTGCCTATGGCGCCGAGCTCGTCCGCGGCGCCATTGAGTCAGTTCCGCGCGGCCAATGGGAAGCGGGAACCGCGCTGTCGATGCCGCAGGGTGTGAGGATGCGCAGGATCATATTGCCGCAAGCGCTGGCGATCATGCTTCCGCCTTGGGGTAATCTCCTGATCGAGCTTCTCAAGGGAACCGCCCTGGTGTCCCTCATCTCGGTCGCCGATCTCATGTTCCAGACACGCCAGATCAACGCCTCGACCTATCTGTCGGCGCAGGCGTTTGGAACAGCTTTGATTGTCTACTACATCCTTGCCAGGTTCCTCATAACCCCGATGATGCGCTGGGCGGAACGCTTGGTTGCCCGGAGGCTTGGAAGGGCATGACATTCAACTGGCGCTGGGACTTTACGTGGGAGATCCTGCCACAGTTG
>NZ_SRUT01000408.1:0-283 GCF_004791315.1 Mesorhizobium sp. M8A.F.Ca.ET.208.01.1.1 | reverse complement strand
CCTGTTTGCCTGCCCCGGTCGCGCGCGGGACAGGCGGGAGGAGCCTATTTGCCTTCGAGATAGGCGTTCCAGAAATAGGGCCATGGCGCCGGCGTCACGCCCTTCAGCGTCGGCGCCTGGGCGGCCAGGGCGTTGAAGTCGCCGATCTTGACCGCCGGAACCTCGTCGAGGACCGCCTTCTGGACATCGGCGAACAGCTGGACGCGCTTGGCCGGATCGGATTCGGCATTGAAGGCATCGAGCACCTTGTGCTTGCGGTCGGAGACCCACCAACCTGGCGAGG
>NZ_SRUT01000407.1:0-283 GCF_004791315.1 Mesorhizobium sp. M8A.F.Ca.ET.208.01.1.1 | reverse complement strand
GTGGGTGGCCTTTTCCATGAAGATCCGATGGGCGGCCGATAGGACGGGCTGGATACGGGTCACCTGCGACGACAAGATGATCTATTCGGCCGACAACGTCCCGACCAATCAGGCGCCGCATTGCTACATCACCAACCAGTGCGAGCCCGATGTCGCCAAGAATCCGAAACGGTTTGGCTTTTGTCTCGGTCCGGTGATGGCGGGCTTCGGGCCCGAATGGGAGAAATACGGTCTCGCGTCACAGTTCACTGCGATCCAGCCTGAAGGGATCACCGTCAAGATG
>NZ_SRUT01000406.1:0-284 GCF_004791315.1 Mesorhizobium sp. M8A.F.Ca.ET.208.01.1.1 | reverse complement strand
GGCCGCGATGAAGGGCGGCCCACAAGCCGACGGCGAGCATGACCGCCATATGGTCGAGGCCGGACAGCGGATGCGCGAAACCGGCAGCGAAGGAAGAGGTGGTGCCGATGCCGATATGGGCGTAGGCCGGCATGGCGGCTGCCAGGAAGAGGATCGCGGCGAGCGTGGTGCATTTCGTCGAAGCGGAAATCATGGGCGCGTCTTTCCTTCTGAAAATTACCGGGTCAGGCGACCTTGCGGGGGCCGCAGCCTTCCGCCTTGAGCACGCGCTTGGCCGAGGCCGG
>NZ_SRUT01000405.1:0-284 GCF_004791315.1 Mesorhizobium sp. M8A.F.Ca.ET.208.01.1.1 | reverse complement strand
CCACAGCACGAGCTTGCGATCCGGCGCCAGGACGGCATGGAGGTTGCCGTCACGCTCGATGACGGCGACATCCGTACGCCCGGTGCGAACGACGGTGAAATGACGCGCCGCCACCTCCGGCAGCTTGTCGAACAACGCCTTCTCGTAGGCCGAAACGAATTCCGGGTTCTTCAGGTCGTGCCGGGACACTTCAAGGCGTCCGCGCCGGTTGGCAAGCCAATGCTCGCCCGGCATCAGGACAGCCTTGATCTCCCCTTTGTAGAGGGTGACAGCCCGTTCGTTTT
>NZ_SRUT01000404.1:0-284 GCF_004791315.1 Mesorhizobium sp. M8A.F.Ca.ET.208.01.1.1 | reverse complement strand
GATCAGGTAGCTGCGTTTGTCGCCGGTCAACGATAACCCTCCGTTCAAGCAATTCCAGGAAAAGTGCGTAGCGGTTTGCCGTCCGGAGTTGCGAAAGAACAAAGTCTCTTTGGCATGGCTGACGGCCTGTTGCAAAACGTGAGGTAGGGTCAAGGAATCCGCCATGCCTTTGCCACAGTGCGGAACGAAACCGGCAACGGCGAATTTAACCCCTGATTCCCCGGGAGGAGGCAGGACCGGACGATGCCCAATCGCTTCGACATCTTCATCAGCCGACTTGAAAG
>NZ_SRUT01000403.1:0-284 GCF_004791315.1 Mesorhizobium sp. M8A.F.Ca.ET.208.01.1.1 | reverse complement strand
CGACAGTGACGGCGCGCCGCTGATCCTGGTCTCGATGCTGTCGGCGCATACCGGCGCGCTGCTTGCCGACCCGCGCTGTTCGCTGCTGGTCGGCGAACCCGGCAAGGGCGATCCGCTGGCGCATCCGCGCATCAGCCTGGCATGCCGGGCCGTGCGACTGGAGCGGGGGTCGGCCGACCAGATCCGCGCCGAACGGCGCTACCTCAACCGCAATCCGAAGGCGAAGCTCTATGCCGGGCTCGGTGACTTCTCGTTTTTCCGGCTTGAGCCCGGGTCGGCCAGCC
>NZ_SRUT01000402.1:0-284 GCF_004791315.1 Mesorhizobium sp. M8A.F.Ca.ET.208.01.1.1 | reverse complement strand
CGACGCCCCTAGATTCACATCTTTGACATACGAGTCGGACAAGAGGCGATCTCGCCAGGGAGATCGCCATGCTCGACAAAGCCAGACCCTCGCTCGCCGGCTTCTTCGAAGGCACCAACCCCGCGCCGCCGGTGCATCTCGGCACCCGCTACGACACGCCGGGCAATTCCTGTTCGAGCCTGGCAACACCGTTGTCTCCCATCTCGTAGCCGGCTCACCCTCCGAAGCCGCTGTAGTCGCAGTGCGCGAGCGCATGCGCGCCATGCCCGACGCCGACCGGCTTG
>NZ_SRUT01000401.1:0-284 GCF_004791315.1 Mesorhizobium sp. M8A.F.Ca.ET.208.01.1.1 | reverse complement strand
AAGGCCTAGCCTTGCTGCCTGTCGCTGCCTGGTTCTGCATGATCTCCCGCGCGTCAGTCAGCACTGGTCGAGAAGCTGAATCGGTTCGATAGGAAGGTGGACTGCGACCGCTGCGCGGTCAACGTCCCTGGATCGGTCCTCATCGATCGCAGCCGGTGCTTAGCATCGCTAGCGGCTTGAAAAACAAAGCACTTGCACTTCAACTGGGTCGGCATGGCCACCTCGATCATGCTGATGCCGCGCAGACGCAGCTCCTTTACAAAGTCGGTCCTGTAGCGTGTGAC
>NZ_SRUT01000400.1:0-284 GCF_004791315.1 Mesorhizobium sp. M8A.F.Ca.ET.208.01.1.1 | reverse complement strand
GAGTTCGAGCGCAAGGTGCATGCCGAGCGCAGGAATGGCGAGTTGACCTCTGACAGGCTCGGCGAATTCTGGCTGGAGGTGCAGGCCGAGAGCCTGGGGCCGGCGATCAGGCTGCGCGAGGGCTACGAGGTCTTCTGGACCTACATCCCGCACTTCATCCACTCGCCCTTCTACGTCTATGCCTATGCCTTCGGCGACTGCCTGGTGAACTCGCTCTACGCCGTCTATCAGAATGCCGAGCGCGGCTTCCAGGAGAAGTATTTCGAGATGCTGCGAGCCGGTGG
>NZ_SRUT01000399.1:0-284 GCF_004791315.1 Mesorhizobium sp. M8A.F.Ca.ET.208.01.1.1 | reverse complement strand
CTTGTAGGACCAAGGTCTTGGGTGGTACGCGCAAAGGTCCGGGGGGCCTTGTTCGGTCCGGCACTGATTGCCAACGGCTCTCGCGGCAATTTTGCGCTTGCCTTTCCTGGCGGCGGTCGCCGGTCGATGGCTGTCGGAACAGGCTTTTTGCCCCTTCTCGAGCTGACGTCGAGACAGGATCATTATATATCAATTGGATAAAACAGCGGAACGTCCAATGGACATTGCCGGAACCCCTTGACGCGGTCGCCGGAGAGGTCGATGCGGTCGTCGAGCAGCAGCTT
>NZ_SRUT01000003.1:561777-605790 GCF_004791315.1 Mesorhizobium sp. M8A.F.Ca.ET.208.01.1.1 | reverse complement strand
CGACGATGAACTTGCGCTTCGGCGTGGCGAAGAAGCGGTAGGCGACGTCGATTGTGATGCCTTGCTCGCGCTCGGCCTCGAGGCCATCAACCAGCAGCGCGAAGTCGATGTCGTCGCCCGTCGTGCCGTGCTTTCGCGAATCACGTTCGAGCGCGGCGAGCTGGTCCTCGAAAATCTGCTTGGTGTCGGACAAAAGCCGACCGATCAACGTCGACTTACCATCATCGACCGAACCGCAGGTCAGGAAGCGCAGCAGCGACTTCTTCTCCTGCGCCGCCAGATAGTCGCGGACGCCGTCCGTTGGAGCGAGGCTCTTTGCCATGATGTGGCGCATGGTCAGAAATACCCCTCGCGCTTCTTCTTCTCCATCGAACCGGCTTCATCGCGGTCGATCAGCCGACCCTGCCGTTCGGACGTGCGTGCCGTCAGCATCTCGCCAACGATGGCTTCGAGTGTGTCGGCGTCGGATTCGATGGCGCCGGTCAGCGGATAACAGCCAAGCGTACGGAACCGCACCAGGCGGTCCTCCACGACCTCGCCGGGGAGCAGCTTCATGCGATCATCGTCCTTGAGGATCAACATGCCATTGCGTTCGACGACCGGCCGCCGCTTGGCGAAATAGAGCGGCACGATCGGAATGTTTTCCTGCAGAATGTACTGCCAGATGTCGAGCTCGGTCCAATTCGACAAGGGGAAGACGCGGATCGATTCACCCTGCGCGATACGCGTGTTGAAAATCTTCCACATTTCGGGCCGCTGGTTCTTCGGATCCCATACATGCTGGGCATTGCGGAAGGAGAAGATGCGCTCCTTGGCGCGCGACTTTTCCTCGTCGCGACGGGCGCCGCCAAAGGCGGCATCGAAGCCGTATTTGTCGAGCGCCTGGCGCAACGCCACGGTCTTCATCACATGGGTGTGGGTGTTCGAACCGTGATCGAACGGATTGATGTTGTCGCGCACGCCGTCTTCGTTGACATGAACCAGAAGGTCAAAACCCAGCTTCTGGGCCATCTGATCGCGAAATGCGATCATCTCGCGAAATTTCCAGGTGGTGTCGACGTGAAGAAAGGGGAATGGCGGCTTGGCCGGATAGAACGCCTTCATCGCCAGATGCATCAGCACCGACGAATCCTTGCCGACGGAATAAAGCATGACCGGCTTGGTGAAGGCAGCCGCGACCTCGCGGAATATGTGGATGGACTCGGCTTCAAGCCGCTGCAGATGCGTAAGCGCTGATATCATGGACCGTGAGCGTTCTCTCGTGCCTTGCAACAGAAGATCCTACGTCAAAACATCGAGCCTTTTACGCCCGGTTCAAGCTTCGCTTCTGGACAAAGTGTTTCGTGCGGGCGTTCTAGCAGATCGTAACGGCCCAGAACAATGCAGGAGGAGCCCGGCAGCGGTTCGTTCGGGAATGAATTTTCCATGCTTGTGGCAAAACCCGGAAATTTCTGCTTGTACGGCCTCCGGTCGGGAAAAGGCAGGAAAAATATTGCCTGTGAGAGAGTTGTGCGGGGACGCTGCAGGAGTCAACGGTCCCCAACTGCCGGATTTCGGCGGCGATCGATCCGGGCGCACTATCGAAACAGCGACCCAGCCGCTATACGCTTTTCGAGAGCGGGCAAGTGCGTGATGGAGCATGGGCAATTTCGAAGCGAGCACATTCGGTTTCACCAAACATGATGTGCCGCATAAAATTTCTCAAGAATAGCAGGTCCGAAAATTGAACCGGCTTTCATTCATAAGGCAGCAGTTCACGCCTTCGCGGATCAATATCTACTTCTCCATTCTCTGTTTCTTTTCTCCCCCGGTCCTGGGGTCGGTGGTCAGCTTCGTGTTCAATGGCGGTGGCCTGTGGTCCGTCCTGTTGATCGCCTTGAAGAGAAGACGCTTCAATGTCGACCGGGCGATGATGGCGCTGACGATCGCGATCTGTGCCTATTGCGCAAGCAACGTCCTGGCGTCCCTCGTCAACCACGCGATCGTCACGGACGCGCGGCATCTTGTTCCGCTGATCACCTTTCTGTTTTTTCCCATCTCCTATTCGACCTGGAGCATTACGCAAAAGACAACGCTCGTCCGCATCATTGTGGTGGCCAGCATGGCTGCCTGTTTTGGAGCGCTGCTGCTGGCGGTCTATCAGCAATATCGGCTTGGCATACGCGCCGAGGGCGGGGCCGGGAATGCGATCGTGTTCGCTGAGGTCCTCTGCCTTGCAGTGGTGACCTGCGTGGCCGCTGCCCTGTCTGGCATAGAGAGATACAGGATCGCCCTTATCTGCGCTGCACTCGGCGGAACGATCGCCATCATCTACTCCGGTACCCGCATCGTCTGGCTGGCACTGCTGATTACCGGTATCGCCGTTCTGCTGATCAACCAGCAGAAGCTGAGAGGGAGAAATGCCGTTCGCGTGCTTTTGCTGCTGGCCGCGATCGCAGCCACGATCGCGGTTTTCGGGTCCCAGACGATAGCGGGGCGTGTCGCATTTCTGCACTCGGACTGGGATGCGCTGACCCATGGTGACCACACGACAGCTTTGGGATCGCGCGTCGCCCTTTGGGATATCGGGCTGAAGGCATTTCGGGAGATGCCATTTTTCGGACATGGCGTGGGTGCCACCCGGCTCTTGATCAAGCAGGGTTTTCAGGATCAGTTCGGGATGGATGAAGGTTTCAATCATTTCCACAACGGCTTCCTGACCGCCTTGGTGCAAGCGGGAATCCTGGGTGCGGTGACGCTGGCGGCGATCTTCGTGGTTGCCGCCAGAAATGCCGCCCGGGTCCTTCGCGACAGCGCCGATCCGGTTGAGCGGTTCGGCGCCACCATGATCGTCGCCCTCGTGATCACCTATCTGACCGCCGGAATGACGGGCATCCTGATCGGCCATGACATTCTGGACTCGGTTTTTATGATCTTCCTGGTGTCGGGAACATATCTTGCCTGTGGCCGCCAAGCTGCGTTGGTGGAAGACCAAGCCCTTCCACCGCTGGTGGAAAGGCAAGCCCTTCCACCAGCGGTGGAAAGCCTGGCCCCCCCGCCAGTCGTCCAGTAACCGGTGCGGGCAAGACAATGAAAGTCCTGGTTACGGGCGCGACGGGCTTCATCGGCCGCCAGGTGGTCCATCGGCTTCGTCAGGCCGGTGTCGAGCTTCGCCTCGCCTCCCGCCAGCCGGAGAGACTTGATGCGGGCTCCGACGCCATGCCGATGCCGGCGTTCGATGCACCTGCCCCGGCTTTCCTGGCGCTGACCAGGGATGTTACGGATATCGTCCATTGCGCGGGTCTGAACAATGACCAGGGCAACGCCACCGAAGGCGACTTTCTGGCAGCCAATGCGCAATTGAGCGCGCGCCTGGCGCATGCCGCCGCCGCGCAGGCAAGCGGACGGTTCATCCATCTTTCCTCGATCCGGGCCGTGATCGGTGCGCGTGCCAGCGCAACGATCGACGAAGACACAGTCCCCGAACCGCAGGACGCCTACGGGCGCTCGAAACGCGAAGCAGAAATTGCCGTATTGGGCGCCTATGCCTCGCACGGCCGTGCCGACGCCGCCATATTGCGGCTGCCTCCGGTCTACGGGATCGGCATGAAAGGGAACCTAGCGACGCTGATGCGGCTCGCCGATACGGCTCTGCCGATGCCGACGGGCGCGCTGACGGCAAACCGCTCGCTGCTGTCATCGCAATCGGCGGCGGGGGCGGTGTGGCATCTGCTTTGCCATTCGCAGCCGCTTCGTCCGATCTATACCGCCAGCGACGTGCCGCCGGTTTCCGTCGCTGCCATCATCGGTGCCTTTCGCCGCGGTTTCGGCAGACCGAAGCGCCTGGTGACAATGCCGGCCGGACCGATGCGGGCGGCCGCCATACTGCTCGGCAAGCGGACGTTCTGGGACAGCCTGACCGCGACCCAGATATGCGACCCTTCGCTCCTTGCCTCGGAAGGCTGGGCGCCTGAAACCGAGACATTGGAGCGGCTGGCCGAGATGGCGCGGCTCCGAAGGCCCCGGCTTCCTGTGTGACCCTGATCCAAGGACCGGCCTCTGCTTCCGGAGCAGGCCTGCTCAGCCGCGATAGAGTGTCCCAAACAGGATGCGAAGGTCGAGCCAGAACGACGCGGTCCTGAGATAGATGGCATCGGTTTCGGCCAGAAGTCGCGGGTTCGACATGTCGATGCCCCTGATCTGCGCCAAACCCGTCATCCCGGGCAGAGCCTGCAAAACCCCCAGCCGGCTACGGAATTCGATCAGTTCCGTCTGGGTCGGCAGGCAGGGACGTGGCCCGACCAGGCTCATTTCGCCGCAAAGGACGTTCCAGAGCTGCGGCAACTCGTCGAGCTTGAATTTCCGCAAGCTCTTTCCAACCGATGTCACGGCGCTCGCGGGGGTTTCATGCGAGGGCAAGGATGGCGTTCCCTCGTACATCGTCCTTAATTTGTGGCAGCGAAAAAGCGCGCCTTCGCGGCCAATCCGCGTTTGGGAAAAAATCACCGGACCGGGCGATGATGCGCGGACGGCAAGAATGGCGAGCAACAGGATGGGAGAGGTTGCCACCAGCAGCGCAGCCGCACCGGCGAGATCGAAGATTTTCTTGGCTGTCGTCATGAGTGGCCGATAGAACTCCCTGCCAGGGCTTCACGCGGCACCACGAGCGAAGCCCATCAATCCGGTCGACGTAGCATGAGGTCGCCTTGCTGACCAAGCGCGCCAAGCGGTCTCCCGATATTCAGATACGGCCCAGCACAAAGGCGAGATAGAGCCCAAGGCTCCCGGCAAAAGTCTGTCGATAGACGCCGCTTTTGCGCAGCGCGCCCAGGCGTTGGAAAAGGCTACCTTGCCGACCGTTCGCGAATAGGTCGAGGCACGCCAGTGCGTCCTTCGTAAGGAGATCGCGATTGACGGCGAGGCCGGCAAGATTGAGATCGGTCCAGTCCGCGAACTGGCCCTTGAACAGGCGGCCGAGCCGCGAGATCCGTGCCCGCCACGATACATTGGCGCCGACCAGATTCGCCGCATGCTGGCGGTAGCGTACCAGTGGCCGCGGATCGTAGCGGACGACACCGCCGGCACCAGTGACAATCAGATAGGCCCACCAATCGTGGCTGACGAAGCCGGTCCGGGCGGAGGCCCTGGCCAACAGATCGCGCGCGGCGCGGTTGAGCAGGATGGTGTTGCCGCCGGCAATGCTCTGGACGAGCGCGTTGCGGAAGGACGGCGGACGGCTGAACAGCGGCGAATGGCCGACCAGACTCCCGGTTTCGGTCATGGTCGCGGTTCGCGAGCAGGACATCAGCGGTTGCGCCGCGTCAAATGGCTGCATCCAGCCAAGGGCGCTTTCCAGCCTGTCGGGCTCCCAGACATCGTCCTGGTCGCTGAAGGCGTAGCAATCCGCATCGATGCGCGGGTCGAGGATCATCGACCGGAAATTGGCGGCAAAGCCCTGCCGCGGCCCTTCCACCAGATTTATCCGGCCTTTTGTCCAACGGGGCTTCCAGGCTTCGATGATGGCAACCGTGCCATCGACGGAGCCGTCGTCGGATATCCACAGGTCGATCAGAGGATGGGACTGCGCGAGCAGCGATTGCAGTTGCTCGTCGATGAAGGCGGCGCCATCCTTCGTGGCCATCAGGACGGCAATGCGCAAATCTGTCTTACTCACTGATGTCAAACGCCTTACCGCGCGAGGAAAACCGCAACGCACTTTTCCTGGAATTGCTCGTCTCTTGTTTTCACGCAATTCCGGACAGAAAACCGCTGCGCACTTTTCCTGGAATTGCTTTAGCTCGCCTGCCCGGCCGTCTTCGGGACCGCGTCGTGCTGCGCGTTCGCCCTTGTCTTCGTCGTGCGGTCGAGATCGGCCAGGATGGTGAGCGAGGCCGCCTTGTCCTGGCTCTTCATGGATTGCTGCAGCGCTGCAAGCGCTGCCTGGACATCCGACCACTGCGCGACATCGGTGCTCAGGCCAAAAATCTTGGCGATGCTGAGCTCGACCAGTTCCTCGTCTTCGCCGTGAAGGGTCTCGTGGAGCTTTTCACCCGGCCGGATGCCCGTGAAGCGGATCGGGATGTCCGTATAGGGGCTTTTTCCCGCCATGCGGATCATCGTTTCGGCCACTTCGAGGATCGGCACGGGCTTGCCCATGTCGAGCATGTAGACGGCGTAGTCCTGGCCGGCCGGCCGCGACGCGGCATCGGCCGCCGACATGATGACGAGATCGACGGCCTCGGCGACCGTCATGAAATAGCGTGTCATGCGTCGGTCGGTTATGGTGACCGGCCCGCCGGCCTCGATCTGGGCCTGGAATATGGTCGCCACCGAGCCATTGCTGCCGAAGACGTTGCCGAAGCGCACCGCGATGAACTTGGTGGCGGGGCGGCGCCCGCCCGGTTCGCCGGCCGGTGTCCCATGCAAGGCGCTGACGATCTGTTCGGCGGCCCGCTTGGTCATGCCAAGCACGGACGTCGGATCGACGGCCTTGTCGCTCGAGACCATGACGAATTGCGCCACGCCGCACCTGGCGGCGACTTCGGCGCAGACAAGCGTGCCGAAGACATTGGTCTGGATGGCCGATTCCCAGTTCTCCTCCAGCAGCGGAACGTGCTTCAACGCGGCGGCATGGAAGAGGATGTCCGGTTTGAACTCGGTGACGACACGCGTCATCTGGCGCCGGTCCGCGACATCGACGATGCGGACCTTGAGGCGGTCATGGTGCTTCTCGTCGATATACTGGCTCAACTGGAAGATGCCGAATTCGGAATTGTCGGCGACCAGCACGGCGTCGGCCCCAAGCTCCAGCGACCGCTTGACCAGCGTTCGGCCGATGGAGCCGGCGCCTCCCGTGACCAGGACGCGCTTGCCGCCGACGAAGGCACCGATGCGCTCGATGTCGGACGGCACCGTCGGGCGGCGCAGGATCGTCTCCATCTCGACGGCATCGAGAACGAGCTTTCCCTCCTGGCCCAGCTGCGAAAGCCCCGCGAACTGCACGACCCCGATGTCGCCGTGACGCGCGACGCGGACAAGCTCCGAATATTCCTCGATCTCATGCTCGGCGCCGCTGCCGAAGATCAGGAGATCGAGGCTCTTGGTGCCGGTCGCATAATCCTCCAGCACATCGATCAGGCGCGGCCGGGTCGCCACCACGGGAACCCCTTGAATGCGCGTGCCGAGCGGTGCGCCGTGCTCGGTGGCCATGATGCCGACGATGGAATGGCCGGCGGGCTGCGCCGTGCGCGTGAAACGAATGATCAGGTCGGCCTCGCTCAGCCGCCCGACGAACAGGGCCTGTTTGGCGCGCGCTGTTTCGGCCTTGCCGTTCAGAACGCCCCAGCTCGCGCCGTCGCGTAGGAAGCGGTAGAACAGCCGGGGCGCCGAGATGATGGTGAAGGAGACGAGCAAAAAGACGATGAACTGGCGCTCGTTGAGGCCCGCGACAGGCTGGAAGAAGCGCACGACCAGCGAGACTGCGTAGAGCACGAATGTCAGGATCGCGCAGCTCTTCAGGATGTTGAAGAAATCAGGCGTCGAGGCGAAGCGCCAGACCGTGGTGTAGAGGCCGCAATATCTGAACAGAAGATGGCTGATGAGAACGATGCCGGCCCAGGTGACAAGGCCCTCCGTGGAGAGCGCCCCGAACGAAAGATCCGACCGCGACAGGACAAGGCTGAGCGCCACGGCGACCAGGACCATGACCACGTCCTGGACCATGATGAAGGCGCGCCGCACCTGTGGCCTGAGCCCGAACACAGCTTCCAGGGAAGTATTCATTAGGCAGTACTAAACTCCAGGCTGTCGGCATGACTACCCGCAAAGTGTCAGCACGAGAACCATTCGTGACCGTCACACTTCCAAGTAGCATTTCCGGCCCCCGCCTGCTGTATCGCATACTGCGGGCCGCGGGGCATAGCCAGATGTTTTTTTGGGGGAGAGTCGTCACCAAGCCCTTTGGCATCTGGTGCCGATGTCCACTAGACGATCTGCGTAGGTTCACGTAGCTGCTGTTAATTTCCTAGTGGAATCACCAGCTACCCTGCAGTTCCATCCTTAAGAAGCGCTGCAATCTTCCTAGGATCATATTTTGTTCCAACGAATGGAAGCTCACGGATTTCGGTTTGCGCCATCGTGATACCAACGTTTTCTTCTGCCATCGATACGGCCTGTCCCACGGCCCTGGCAACGGAGTCCGGCGTAACAAAGTCAAGGCCCAGTAGATTACCGCTTCGGTCGGAAATCCTCTTTGTGTCATAGTTGTTCGATACAGTAATTAAGCCGGCGTGAGCCATCTCTAACGGCGGATAGCTAGGATGTGGCGAAATCATCAGAGATACTCCAACGCTTGCACGGCTTAGGTATTCTGCATACGCTTCAAGCGTAACTTTCCCAGGAACAGCACCATTCTGCACCGGCCACATCTTGCTTTCGTCAAAGTCCTCCCCCAAGAACACGACTCGCCATTTGCTCGCCTCGATCGGATTTCTTTGCTGCCACAGAGAAAGCCCATCTACAATTATTTCGAAGCAATTTCTGGCCGCTGCCGGCCTACCGTAACAGAGAATGATCCTCTCCTTCGGGACCATCCTTATCCTATTCCTAATCGTATCGTTTACGCGAAACGGAACCACGATTTGATCGGCGCGACCAAATCTATGATTTATAAATGAGGAAAGCTCTTCCGAATTGACAAGAGGGATGACACTTTCGTCCAGGTCATAAGTCGATTCGGCAATCGCCCAACGTGAGGACCACTGCACAAAATTCGACTCGTAATCCTGCATGAAGTATAGTGCCCTAGCTCGTCGCCCAAAAGCCTTCTTCTGGAACCGTGCAATGGACGAGATTCTTAGATATTCGGACCACCAAGCAGTCGACATGTAGAAGTCATCTTTACGGATGTCCAGCCGGCGCCTTCGATCGAATGCCTCAAAAATAACAGCGGGGCCATCGCTCGAATTTAACGCGTATTCTCGGAGTCCATGTAGGTGGCCCTCTTCCACGGGCGAATCGAGGACGATAATTCTCTTATCGAAGTCGACCAACTCAAGACAAATCTCATCGAATATTTTTATGGCTGTCGATATTCCTCCAAAAATGTGCCGGGGATCTATCGTGGGCAGCAGCAAGTTGATTCTCGGCTTGAGCTTATTGGACTTCGATATCCTTAGTGGGCGGAGTTCGCCATATTGTCGGCCCATTAAGAGATCTGATCGTCCTGGCTCTTCAAAAAGGGGCAGGTATACCTTTTCTACGATGCTGGGATCTTCAGCCTTTTCGACCTTGAGAAGCGCTCCCGACCGAGCTGAACCAACTCCAACACCGGTCTGCACTTTGAACCAATGAAACCCAGCGCATTCTGCAAAATGCAAATAGCTGCGTTCTATCGCATGCGCCAATGTACCGTCTACCTGCCCAGCCTCGCTTGGGAAGTCTTCGAATGTCAGGCCCAGATCGAGGAGCGGCGCCAAAGCCGCAGACCGGCCCCAGAACATAGAGCCTGAAGGAAATTCCAGGACGCTATCTTTGCTGAGCTCCCAATGGGCCCGCCCCAGAAGAGCCTTTGCCGTTTCAAAATCAAACCCCCAATTGAGCATTTCACGTATCGGATAAAAATGCTGAGGGTATACCACGCCAAGTTTTTCGTCGGATGTGAAAAGTAGTAGAATAGATCTAACTATCTCCTTAGATCCAATAAGATTTTGAATCAAATATTCACGCCACCCATCTAATGACGACAGATGCGGAGATTTCTTCGTGTGCAAATGAAGGAAGAATTCATGCTTTTTGTATACATCGCTGAACCCAACAATCTTCGGCGCAATATCCCGGCCTCTGTTTTCAAAAACGCGGACCTCCGCGCCTCCAATTCCACACTCTGTACAGATGCCCTGTATCGATTTTCGTTTTTCATCATCTGTTGTTGACACATAAAGACGAAACCCTGATTCGATATTTTTAAGCTGCAGCAGAATTTCTTTAAAAACATCTGTATAATATACATGAATAATTACCGCGATGTCGTTCTGCACCACTGCGTTAGGGGCGACCGGCAACGGTATCTGAAGGGCAATATCGCTCTCTGGCAAAGGGCGCCGGGCGCTCACGGCGCCGTCATTGCTGAAAAAGGAAAACGAGGAGGTACGAGAACGCCTTTCCGCGACAAAGCGACGCGTCTTCACCACGGCGGACCGCACCCCTTCAGTCCTAACGACAAAGACACCGTGCCTTACCAATGAGAGCGCTCTGCGCATTTTTGTACCTTCTCATGGACGTTAACCTGGATGTCGTGTGGATAGTCCTTCACGACGGCATGGGCCAACTAAGCACTCGGCTAGCGTGCAATTGATGGCGCGACGCCGCTCCAGCCGGCCTCACCGATCCCCGATGACAGCCAACGCAGCCGACAAAATCGCTTTGCCATACAGTTTCGCTGCCGAATGCAGCATTCCATCCGCAAGATCAAGGGCCGACATGGGATTTACGGGTTGATCACCACCGAAACCGCAGCATGTTGCCGTAATCGCCGCGCGTGCGGCGCAGTGCACATTGGTCGCGGGGTCTAGCTGGCGGTTTGGCTTCCTAATCCTGGTCAAATGATCTATTCGCTGCTCGCTGAACATCGAAATGAGGACTCCCTTGGTTCGAGCGACCAAAATCAAGTCAACGACCCAAAATGCACTGCGTGACATTGCCGAAGCGCTGGAAAAGCATCATCTTGCCACGACATTCGCATGGCAGGATATAGCCCAGCGCTACCGTAGATCACGTGTTGGGGCCTTTTGGCTGACGATCAACATGGGTGTGCTGATTGGCGCTTTGGGCGTTGTGTTTGGAACCCTGTTTAGAACGCCTATGCAGGAGTACCTCCCGTTCATCTGCAGCGGAATGATCGCATGGGGGTTCATCTCCTCCTGCCTGAATGAGGGTTGCACGAGTTTCATTAGCGCCGAGGGAATCATTCTCCAGGTGCGAATGCCATTGTTCACACACGTGTTAAGAACGATGTTGAGGAATGCGATCATTTTCGCTCACAATCTGCTCATTTTCCCTGTTCTGATTGTCCTTGTAGGAGCGCCAGTTTCTGCAGCCATTCCGCTGGCCGTTCCGGGGTTTCTTTTGGTCGTACTCAATCTGCTGTGGATGATGTTAATTCTTGGCCTTGTGTGCGCAAGATATCGCGACCTTACTCAGGTATTGCAAAATCTTTTACAGGTTCTGTTCTACGTTACGCCAATTATGTGGCAGCCGAAAACCCTTCCGGAAGGTGCCTCTCGTTATCTATTCGATCTCAACCCATTTTACCATTTGATGACGATCGTGCGCGAACCGTTGCTAGGCCAGGAGCCAGCGGCATTGAGCTGGGGGGTTGCCCTTGTCATGTCGGCGCTTGGTTGGATTTTTGCCATCTGGTTTTTTGATCGGTATCGTCGACGCGTTCCCTATTGGCTTTGAAAAAATGTCTCACGTCTGTCTCAACAACGTCTCCGTTGCATTTCCCGTCTACAATGCGGCGAGTCGATCTTTCAAAAACCGCGTCCTGAGCGTTGCAACGGGGGGAGCCATCGAGCGCCATCACGACGGAAACATCGTCGTGAAGGGTTTGGAGAACATCAATCTCGAGATCAAAGAAGGGGAGCGAGTCGGTCTCATTGGACACAATGGCTCGGGTAAAACCACGCTGCTGCGTGTCCTTTCCGGAATTTATTCGCCGACCTCTGGGAACGCCGCCGTTGACGGCGAGTGCGTGTCGCTCATCAATATCAGTCTTGGCATAGACCCCGAGGCGACCGGTCGGGAAAACATTCGCTTGCGCGCCGCGATGATGGGACTCACCCCATCTGAATTGCGAGAAAGGTTGGATGAAATAACTGAGTTTTCCGGGCTTGGGGATTTTCTCGATATGCCTTTCCGTACATACTCATCTGGCATGCAACTGAGATTGGCGTTCGCAACCTCAACCTCGATTCGGCCGGAGATTCTCATCATGGATGAGTGGCTTTCGACCGGCGATGAAGACTTTAAGGAGCGCGCTAATCGCCGATTGCGAGAGATTGTAAGTTCGACAAAGATTCTGGTTCTGGCGAGTCATTCCAGAGAATTGCTGCTCCAGAACTGCAGTCGGATTGTTTGGCTGGAGCATGGCAGAATTCGGCTGGATGGAGCAGCTCAAGATGTTGCGACACAATACTTCGGAAACTGAGCAGATATCGAACGCGAGAATCTTACCTAGACACTACATTACCCCAGCACGATCAGTAGTTCTATGTACAAGCTATCCGTAGGAAACTAAATGGAAATAGATCAGTGACGTCTTTTGTAAACGGAAAGGTTTGCGCGGTTGTTGGCGCAGGCGGATTTCTCGGCACTAATCTTTGCCTAAGACTCAACGAACTGGGTGCTAAGGTACGAGCCATTGGCCGCAGGGCAGCTTTTCCTAAGGCACTGGAACAGGTGGAGTGGCGTCAGGGCGATATTTCTGATCAGTCCGTCCTTGCTAACACCTTATTTGACGTTGACGTCGTTTTTCACTTGGCAAATTCAAATACTCCGCATGCGTCCAATTTTAATAAGACAATAGACGTAAAGACAAGTCTTTTACCTACACTGAATCTGCTTGAGCAATGTAAAGAATTCAATATTGGAAGAATTATATTCGCTTCGTCTGGCGGCACCGTGTATGGTCTTCCATTAACGCTTCCAATGGCTGAAGATCACCCGGAGAACCCGATAACGTCCTACGGGATCAACAAACTTGCGTCCGAAAAATACTTTTCTCTATATGAGCGCCTCCATCAAGTGGACTATCGGATAGCGCGGTTGGCAAATCCTTTTGGCCCATTCCAAACCGCCGAAAAGAACCAAGGTGTCATCGCCGCATTCGCAAAGAAAATGCTGCTGGACGAGACAATTGAAATTTGGGGGGACGGAAATGTTGTTCGTGATTTCCTCTATGTCTCGGATGCTATCGAAGCGATGATTCTGCTCGCTGGGCACACGGGCGGCGATCGCATCTTCAATATAGGATCCGGCTTGGGGCACAGCTTGAAAGACGTACTTCAAGCGCTAGAAACGAATATAGGAAAGAAGCCACAGGTGCAATATCGTCCAGGCCGGGTTGATGATGCGCCCGCTGTGGTTCTCGATATCTCTAGAGCACAGACGATTCTACGATGGCGTCCTGAAGTGGACTTTCAGGAAGGCGTTGGGCACACCGTCGAATGGCTAACTAAAGACCTTGAAATCTGATGCGTGGCTTGAAGAACTCGATGAATAAGTTGTTCAATTTTTCTAATCGCGACATTGAAGTCGCTCCATTCGTCGGGGACGATATTACTCCAGATGTTACTATTGCCACGCTCGGTGCGAATTTTGGCTGCCATTCCGCAGCTCGACGCGTCTGCGAAATTTTTGGCGACACAGCTAAGTCAACCGTGATTTGGCAAGCTGATGTGTACCATCACGCGCGGCGGCTAGCTGAAGCGCATAATATTTCGAATATTATCGACATTGGATGCGGAAATGGAGATAAGCTAGCTCATTATTTTCCAAGGGAGTCGTTTAATACGATTGGCGTTGATTTTCTCAGTTCACTGTTAGTCGCGAAAGGGAGGCACCTGGATCGCAGTTGGGTCGAGTGCGATATCACCCAATACACAGACATACGCCAAGTTTTCGAATCGCTTTCGGAACATCTACCCGCGGTCATCATCTTGAGTGACGTAATCGAGCATCTTGTGGATGTGAGACCTTTGGTTAGTGGAATGCGAACCTTGATGCGGCGCAATGAGCGAAGCCGCTTGGTTGTGTCGACGCCAGACCGATCAAGATTGGAAAAAACCGAAATCGAAGACCTGCCGAACAACCGCGCTCACGTAAGAGAATGGAATCTGGAGGAGCTTATCGCGTTTTTCATTTCTGCCGGTTTTTGTGTTGATCGCTGTGGCTGGACAAGAATGAACCAGTTTGACGAGTCGTTCTCTACGTCATATCTAGAGCTTTCATTTTCGACCACGCATTATCTTGACTGGCTCCTTGATGCTGGGTTGATCTATCACAAGCGCGAACCGCACCACATACTTATAACGTCGGAATTTCAGGGAGTTGGTGCTTCGGGCGGAATAGGCACGGTTGTCGAACAACAGCGACAGGCGTATGGGCCCGAAACTACCTTAGTAGTCTACGTGGGCCCACATACCCGGTTGCACAGCCTACATCGCAGAAAGCAGCTGACTACTCCGAGGCACCTATTTGCCGACGACTCCACTTTAAGACTGCCTACAGAAGATTTGGCTCTTGAGGCCATCCTACAACTGTTATTCTTCTTTCCTGACTTAGAGACTGTTCAGTATCAGGAATATCAGGGAATCGGCCTTCGGGTTGCCCAAGCGGGGCGGGCCGCGCTCTTCCCACCACAATTGAGAACGGTCGTCCATTGCCACGGAGCGGTGCACTATCTTGAGAATGGAATGCAGACGTGGATCGGAGCTTCGGCCGATCTCAGTGCGGTTCGTGAGAAGATAGCGATAGAACATTCCGACACGATCGTTTTCCCCAGCAAATTCCTGAAAAGGCTATACGAAGAGGCTGGGATAGCGTCCTTGCATCAGGACATCCGAGTGATTGGATATCCCTATAGCTTTTCGGCTGTCGACCATAGCGTGATCGGCTCAGTTGATAAGCTTGTATTCGTCGGCAAACGGATAAGCATGAAAGGCTTTCACCTTTTCTTGCAGACGATTGTTTCGTCGTCTGCTGAGCTTCTCGAAGCGGGAGTGAGATCTATCGTGATCATCGGCCCGAAGGCTGGAGAAGAAGGGCTGGCGTCACCCTTACTGGATCAGGTTCGAGCGCACTTTTTCGTGGATGAACATACCGATTTTCATCGTGACGATTTGCTTTTGTTCGCGAATGAACACGCTCGAAGTGCGCTGTTCGTCCTACCTTACCTAGCCGACAATCAACCACTTACGGTATTTGACATAATTGATGCTGGAGCGCTGCCGATATTGATGGATGCAGGCGGAGTTCCAGAGATGCTTCCGCATCAATGGGCAGCGCATGTCCTTTCCAAACCTACCTCAGAGGCGCTCAGCCACCGAATTCTTCATGTTGTTAATACCACGTCCAAGAAAAGAACGACACTTGCGCAGAGATTAAAGGCCGGCGTTATCCAGCATCAAGCGGATGTTAGACGTTCTCTGTCGGACGTATGCCGGCCGAAGAGTAAGGGAACACAAGGGAGCCAAGGACTGTTAACGACTACCGTGGTGATTCCATATTTCAATACCGACATTCGGTACATTAAAGATTTAACCTGGTCGCTTGAGAACCAGAGCCTGCCGCCAGATAAGGTGATTTTTGTCGATGACTGTTCCGACAAAAGCAATTACGAGGCACTGTTGGCATTTCTCAAAAAAGAGGTCAAACTTGATTGGTCAATTATTAGGCACAAGACAAATAAAGGATTGGCCGGAGCTAGGAATTCTGCCCTTGCGGCAGCCAATACGGCTTTGTTAATTAATGTCGATTCAGACGATATTCCTTTGAATAACTTTATCAGGGACTTGGCCGACTGTTTTAATAACAATCCTAACGCTGCAGCTGCTGTTCCTTTCTTGCAGGCCTTTGAAGATGGAACGAAGTTTGAGCTCCAACGATCAGAGAGTTACGTCTACCGGCCGCTCGGAGACGGCCTTATTGCAGCCCTAACGGACAATATTCTTGGCCATGCCAACTCTGGATTCCGCGTCGACCGGATCAGAGCGATGGGTGGCTGGGATGACACGGATAAGTCAAAATATGAAGACTGGGCGCTTTATATGCGGCTGATCTCGAGGGGGGAGCAGATCGCGATTGTTCCGCGCGTTGGCTGCCTATACAGGATTCGCAGCTCATCGATGGTCAGAACCTATGCAACGTGGCCTGGGCTTCGCCGTATTGCCCGTAATATTCAGGGCATCCCGCGATTCGACGCCTTTCGTATTGAAGCCCAAGCGTACGGCTACCTTAACGAAAGAAATCAACGAGAAGCTCTCAGTTCGGAGCTCAACTCTCTTAACGCACAAGTTGCCGCCCTGAACCAGGAGCGCGACTTCCTGCTTGGCACACTGGCGGCTCATCGTACGAGGAGAGCCGTCCGGATCACAGACGCTGTCGCACTGAGAATCGGCCGGTTTCCGATGCTTTCCAAGGCCATTCTGGGTGGTTTTAGGATCGCGTGTAGCATTGGAGCAAAGTGTCTGCGCGCGACAGGCAGGCGCAGGCGTTGAGTCGTTATAGGGCCAGTGTCTGACGGATATTAATCGAGAAGATTGTCTATGTATAAGTTGTTTGACCAGTCACAGTTCTTTCGCGGCTCGAAGTGGGACTTCGATATAGCTCGCGCGAACAAAACCGCTTTGGAGAAATACCAGTCATTTTATTCTGCTATGGAACTCTCAGGCTTGCCGCCATATGATCTGGATCGCATAACCACTGCGATTTTTTACTTGCGCACGATGCTCATCCGGCATGGAATGATCGGCCAAGATAAAACCGCCGTTGAGATTGGCTGCGGCACTGGCAATAAATCTCTATCTATCAACGATCTATTCGGGCGATATATTGGTATCGATCTTCTAAAAGATCAGATACACGAGGCAAATCGGCGGGCAAGAAGTCTACGACAAGAGAATTTGTTTTTTGTGGCCGAGAATGCAGTTCGGGTCCTAAACAATCCAAGTGCGTTTGGAATTCCCGATGAAATCGACTTGTTGGTTCTATATGCGGTCATTGAGCACTTGACCCCTACCGAACGCGCGGACGTCCTTGCTTTGGCCGACGATGTCATTGGACGCGGCGGCCACGTATTGATCATGGAATCGCCCAATAGATTACTGCCATTTGACTCCCATACGACCGAAGCACATTTTTTTAATTGGTTACCTGATAGATTGGCGTTTGAATTCGCGAAGACAGAAGCAAAACGAAGCGAGATCGTTGCCGAGTTTGACAGTTGGTCCGGGGAACGATCAACGGAGCAACTTTACCGGATCGGACGCGGCGTCAGCTTCCATGACCTAGAGCAGGTATTTTCGTCGGACCTGGTTGATTATAGCTTTCCGATGCATTCGTTTTGCTGCGAAACACTTAATATGGAACCGATTCAGCACCAAGAGATAAATCTGCTAGGCTATCTGTCACGCAACGTTCCAGGGAAGCCTAATGCTAGCTTTGCAAGAGCATGGATTGACACGATCATAGGTGGACATGGGTCGGAAACATCAGACGTTCGATATCTATCGCCTTTTTGGCCTCTATGGCTGGTCCATGAGGAGCCCCCGATCTTTTGGCAATCTCCTTCAAAAACACTTTCAAGCCAGTCTGCCCAGTGGGAAGCCGAACCGAATATTGAAGGCGCTTCCGAAATCGCCTTCTGCTTCACAGGCGAAACAGCGGAGATTGCCATAGAGATCAAGGATTGTACGTCAGACCGGTTTGAGCTTGTAAATTTGACCAAGGCAAGACCGACGCGTTGGCACAATTCGTTTTCCGTCGCCTACAAAGTGGACAAGCCACTCACACACATCCGGGTTCGCTGCCTGAGTGGATCGGTTCAGTTTAACGGCGCCTTCGTCTCAGTGAAAAGCCAGAGACCCACTCGTCGACGTCCTCCCGCATTTAGACATTCTGAAAGCCGGTGATGAGTAACGCGTTAAGCGCACCCCAACGCTTACCTACTCCGGCCGTCGAACGGACATAGCCAGATATTGGAACTCTTCAGTTGAGCGCAGGTTTGAAATTATTAGAGGCAACGACGCAAACAGCGTCCTAGGATACCAGCTCTGAATATGGTAGCCTAATTGGCTTGGAACGAAAGACAAAATGCGGGACAGATTCTTCATCCTTTTCGAAGCTAGGAGCGGATCATCGCACTTGGTTTCTCTGCTCAATTCGTCACCGAACGTGATCTGTTATTCGGAGATATTTGCAGGCCAGTCACTCGACGTATGTGATCAGCTGCTTCATGCGCTAGAAGCCGAAGCCCCGCTCCACAATCTAAATCCTTGGGTTTTGGATGACTATGGATCTGTGGATCCAGAAAAGGAAGCGATGTGCGTTGGTTTCAAGGCCAAACCTTACGATCTGCCCAGCAGCCGGACGCTGGACAAGCTTGAAGAGATGGGATTTAAGCTAATTCTTTTGACCAGAAGAAATATCATCAAGCAAGCAGTGTCCCGATCGACAGGGCTTAAGCTTTGGAACAAGATCGGCCTCTATAACGCTCCCGTAGGCGGAGATACGATCTCTTCGATTACCATTGACCCTTTGGAAATAATTGAAATTGCAGAGATATGCGACGAGGTCAGGACTAACCTATTATCCACCCTAGATCGCTGGAAGAATCAGACCCTACAAATAGAGTACGAAGACCTTCTATATAGGGAAGATTTTGTCTTAAAAAACTTAGCGCGCTTCTTATCGATTCCAGAGTTCCAATCATTCAGCAAGACGACGAAGAATACTCTGGATGACCTTTCAATGGCCCTGGATAACTACGATGAACTTGTGAAGGTTCTGAAAAACCACAAGTTTGAGATGTATTTAAAGTAGCTTTAAATACCAAAAACCGACCTTGATGCGCTATCTGGCTCGCAAATGTTGCGCACCACCTCTTCCGTCGACTCCCGCCAGTCCGGCGCCGTCCATGCGAACACATCAGCGAATTTCGCGCTCGATAGCCGGGAATTGGCGGGGCGGCGCGCCTTGGTCGGGTAGTCCATCGTCGTGATATCCCGTACCCGCGCCCAGGGACCACCAGACTTCAAGCTTGTGTCGAGGATATGACGGGCAAAGCCGCTCCAGTTGGTCTCGCCCGTGCCGGCCAAATGATAGGTGCCGAACGCGGCTACGTCGTTGTCGCGGTGCAGCGTGGTGGCCGCATGCAGGATCGCGTCGGCGATATCCAGTGCGGATGTGGGATTTCCCCATTGATCTGATACCACCGAAATCTCGTCGCGGTCGGCGGCGAGCCTCAGCATGGTTTTCACGAAATTCTTTCCGAACGGGCTGTAGACCCAGGCGGTGCGCAGGATCAGGTGGCGCGGATTGGCGGCGGCCACCGCCTGCTCGCCGGCGAGCTTGGAGGCACCGTAGACACCGAGCGGCGCCGTCGGGTCGGCTTCGACATAGGCGTGGGGAGCGCTGCCGTCGAAGACATAATCGGTCGAAAGATGGATGATTGGAACGCCGAGCCGCGCCGCGGCCTCGGCCACCTTGCCGGCGCCGGTCGCGTTCACCGCAAAGGCCAGATCGGGCTCGTCCTCGGCCTGGTCGACGGCCGTGTAAGCGGCGGCCGACACGACGATGTCAGGCTTGGCGGCGGTGATGGCATCGATGACGGTATCGGGTCTTGCCAGGTCGAGCTCCGGGCGGCCGATGGCGACGACCTCGACGCCCGCGCGCGCCTGGCCGGCCTCGAGCAGGCTCGCCGCGACCTGGCCGTTGCGTCCGGTGACGAGGAGCCTCACGCGCCCACCTTGCGCGCTTCGCCCAGTCTTTCGCCGGCATAGCGCTGCTCGCGGATCGGTCCCCACCACCATTTGTTGTCGAGGAACCAATCCACGGTCCTGGCAAGGCCGCTGTCGAAATTCTCCCTGGGCGTCCAGCCGAGTTCGCGGCTTATCTTGGTGGCATCGATGGCGTAGCGGCGGTCGTGGCCGGGACGGTCGGTGACGAAGGAGATCAGCTCGCGATAGCGCCTGCCGCCGGCGCGCGGACGCCTGGTGTCGAGCAGGTCGCAGATCGTCTCGACGACGGCGAGGTTGGTGCGTTCCGAATTGCCGCCGACATTGTAGCTCTCGCCCGGATGCCCCTTCGTGGCGACGAGTTCCAGGGCGCGCGCGTGATCCTCGACGAACAGCCAGTCGCGCACATTGGCGCCAGCGCCGTAGACCGGCAGCGGCTTTTCATCGAGCGCGTTGAGGATGACGAGCGGGATCAGCTTCTCGGGGAAATGATAGGGGCCGTAATTGTTCGAACAGTTGGAAAGCACGACCGGCAGGCCGTAGGTCTCGTGCCAGGCGCGCACCAGATGGTCAGAAGCCGCTTTCGAGGCGGAATAGGGCGAGGACGGCGCATAGGGCGTCTCCTCGACGAACATGCCGCCGTCGAAAGGCAGATCGCCGAACACCTCGTCGGTGGAGACGTGATGGAAGCGGAAGCGGCTTTTCCTGTCGTCGGACAGGCCGCGCCAGTATTCGAGCGCGGCGTTGAGGATCTTGTAGGTGCCGACGATGTTGGTCTCGATGAAGGCGCCCGGCCCATCGATCGAGCGGTCGACATGGCTCTCGGCGGCAAGGTTCATGACGATGTCGATATCGTCGCGGCGCAGTATGTCGAGCACCGCCCTTTCGTCACAGATATCGGCCTGGGCGAAGCTGTAATTGTGGGCATTCTCGATCGGCCGCAGCGAGGCCAGGTTGCCCGCATAGGTGAGCTTGTCGAGATTGGTCACCCGGTAGGCCGGATTGGCGCACAGATGCCGGCATACCGCCGAACCGATGAAGCCGGCACCGCCCGTCACCAGAAAATTCATCCCGCCGTCCTTATGCACCACATGCTCCATCAGGCGAACACCTCGGCCGTAGCCAGCGTCGGCGCCTTGAGGTCCTTGTCCGAAAGCTGGAACCCGTCGGCCAGCGACGGCCATTCTATGCCGATGGCGGGATCGTCGAAACGGATCGACCGATCATGCTCGGGCGAATAGGTGTCGGTCACCTTGTACAGCACCTCGGTGTCGGGCACGAGCGTGACGAAGCCATGCGCGAAGCCCTTCGGCACCAGGATCTGGTTGCCTTTTTCGGCCGACACTTCGAGGGCGACCCATTTTCCGAAGGTTTTCGAGGCGCGGCGGATATCGACAGCGATGTCGAGAATGCTGCCGCGGATGACCCGCAGCAGCTTGTCCTGGGCACGCGGCGCAAGCTGGTAGTGAAGCCCGCGCAGGACGCCCGGGGCAGCGGAATAGGAATGGTTGTCCTGCACGAAAGTCAGGTCGATGCCGGCCTGCGAAAAGCGCTCGGCATTGTAGGTTTCCATGAAGAAACCGCGTGCGTCGCCATGGCGCTTCGGGACGATTTCCAGCACCCCGTCGATGCCCAGGGATCTCACCTCCAGCATCTTAACCCTCCGAAAGATCGACGACGCGCCGGCGCAGATAGGCGGCGTACTCGTTCTTTCCCAGCCGGCTTGCGCGATCCAGCACCATGTCCGCCGTCAGCCATCCCTGTTCGAAGGCGATTTCCTCTGGACAGGCGACCTTGATGCCCTGGCGATGCTCGATCGTACGCACGAAGGACGAGGCTTCGTGCAGGCTGTCATGCGTACCGGTGTCGAGCCAGGCATAGCCGCGTCCCAGCCGGTGAACATGGAGCTGGCCGCGCTCGAGATAGACATTGTTGATGGCCGTGATCTCGATCTCGCCGCGCGCCGAAGGACGGATGGTCGGGGCGATGTCGACGACGTTATTGTCGTAGAAATAGAGACCGGTGACGGCCCAGTTGGACTTCGGCTTTTGCGGCTTTTCCTCGATCGTCAGCGCGGTTCCGGTCGCCTTGTCGAAAGACACCACGCCATAGCGTTCGGGATCCTCGACATGGTAGGCGAACACCGAGGCGCCCCTCTGGCGCGATGCCGCGACGCGGCAAAGCTGCGATAGCCCGTCGCCAAAATAGATGTTGTCGCCCAGGATCATCGACACGCTGTCCTTGCCGATGAAATCGCGGCCGATGATGAAGGCTTCCGCGAGTCCATTGGGCTGCGGCTGCTCGGCGTAAGACAGGGCCAGCCCGAACTCCGACCCGTCGCCGAGCAAACCACGAAAAGCCGGCAGATCACGGGGCGTCGAAATGATCAGAATCTCTCGTATTCCCGCGAGCATCAGCACGCTCAGCGGATAATAGATCATCGGCTTGTCGTAAATGGGAAGAATTTGCTTAGAGACTGCTAATGTTAGTGGATAAAGACGCGTTCCACTGCCTCCAGCAAGGATAATTCCTTTCAAGAAGCTCTCCTCGACATGCCAAAGCCCCCCGGCCCTGTGTGCCTGTGCTTAGGTTTCATGCATTGGCTTGTCAATGCGGCATACGACAAACGCGTCGGCCATGTTGGATAGCGGCCATCAAGGCCGAGGCCTGACCACTGATCGCACTTTCCGTCTTGTCGAGGACGGGGCAGCGGCCATTGCGCAGGGTGGACGTTCCACCATTCAGGCCGCGGCCATGATCACATGTGCCTGGATTTTGGCGGCAACTTCGCCGCTGCCATGTCTGTCGGCAATGGCTGATGCCGCGTAGTCGGTCGCGGCGTCCAGTTTTCCAGCGTCCCTGGCCACGATTTCGGTGCGAAGGACGGTGCCCTGACAATAAGCGACGGCCGGAAGCCGTGGCGAGGATGCGCGGCTTTGCTCGGCTCTGGTCTCGATCGCGACATCGGAGAAACCCGCGTCTTCAAGGTCGCGACGGATCAGCGCCTTGTCGTGATAGCCGTGCGGCGTGCGTGCCAGGAAGCGCGGCGGATCGTCGGGAAAAATCCGCGCGAGGGCATTGGTCACGTCATCGGCGAACACATTCTCCTCGATGCGATCCCATACGTTGAACAGGAACCGGCCTCCCGGCTTCAGGACCCGCCTGGCTTCGCGGTAGGCGGAGGCGCGGTTTGGAAAGAACATCGCACCGAACTGACAACAGACCAGATCGAAGGCCGCATCCTCGAACGGCAGCGCCATCGCATCCGCCTGGCGCCATGTGATGCGGCTGTCGGGTGTCTGTCGCGAGGCGGCGTAGTCGAGCATCGGCTGGTTCAGGTCGGTCACGACATAGCTTGCGCCAGGGGCCAGTCTTGGCGCCAATGCGCGGGTGACGACCCCGGTGCCAGCGGCGATTTCCAGGACAGCCCCCGGCGACAGGGCCGCGGCTCGGCGCGCGATATCCGCGGCGAACGGCTCGAAAATCAAAGGCACCATGTAACGGTCGTAGTTTTCAGGAATCGAGCCGGCGAACAGTTTGTCCGTTTCCAACATGGCAATCCCCACCGTCTGATGACTTGGGGAGACTAGCACATATTTTTGTTCCTGGCCTTTTTCGACCGCGAGGCGGTCTAGGTGGCCAAGAGCGCGTTCATCACGCTTGACGCTGCCCAAAATAACCCAGGTACCATTCGACGAACCGCCCTACCCCCTCGGTGACGGAGGTCCGGGGGCGGTAGCCGACCGCCGCTTGCAGTGCCGAAGTGTCGGCGAAGGTGTCGGGCACGTCGCCGGCCTGCAGCGGCAGGAGTTCGATCACGGCCTTGCGGCCAAGCGCGTTTTCCAGCGCCTCGACATAGGCGGTCAGCTTCACCGGATTGTTGTTGCCGATGTTGAAGATGCGCCAGGGCGCGCTGCTGGTCGCCGAATCCGGATGGCTGGAATCCCAGGCCGGGTTGGCCGCGGCGGGGCTGTCGCTGGCGCGGATCACGCCTTCGGCGATGTCCTCGACATAGGTGAAGTCGCGCGTGTGGTTGCCGTTGTTGAACAGCTTGATCGGCTCGCCGGCCAGGATGCTCCTGGTGAACAGGAACAGCGCCATGTCCGGGCGCCCCCAGGGACCGTACACGGTGAAGAAACGCAGCCCCGTGGTGGGCAGGCCGAACAGATGGCTGTAGCTGTGCGCCATCAGTTCGTTGGCGCGCTTGGTGGCGGCGTAGAACTGCAAGGGATGGTCGGCCGGGCGATGCTCGGAAAACGGCATGTCGGTGTTGGCGCCATAGACACTGGAGGTGCTGGCATAGGTCAGGTGCCCGACACGGCTGCCGCGGCAGGCCTCGAGCATGTTGGTGAAAGCAACGATGTTGCTTTCGACATAGGCGTGTGGGTTTTCCAGGCTGTAGCGCACGCCTGCCTGCGCGGCCAGGTGGATCACCCGGTCGAAGGCGTGGTCGGCAAAGCAGCCGTCGACCACGCTGCGGTCGGCGAGATTGCCATGGATGAAATGATAGCCGGCATTGGTGCCGCGACCCGCCTCGGCCAGCAGCCGCAGCCGCGCCTCCTTGATCTCAGGGTCGTAGTAGTCGTTGATGCTGTCGATGCCGACAACCTCGTCACCGCGCTCCAGGAGCCGCCTGGCGACATGATAGCCTATGAAGCCGGCAGCGCCGGTGACCAGAACCTTCATCAGAAACGCCCGTCCGTGACATGGCTGGGAAACAGGCCCGAGCTCATCGCAGGCCAAGCTCCGGCCCGAAGTGATCCGGGCCGGATGTTCTCAAATCAGGAGCGCTTCAGCAATGACCAGACGGCCGGCACGAGGCTGGCCGCGAGAGCCACCTTGATCAGGTCGCCGACGATGAACGGCACGACGCCGAACTGCCAGGATTTTTCCGGGCCGATGAGCAGCGCCAGCCAGGCAAAACCCATTGCCATCATCACCACTTCGGCAACCAGCATGGCGTTGAAGAGCTTGATCGGATGACGGTCCCAGCCGCGGTCGGCGGCCCAGCCGACAATCGCCGCCATGACCACGAAGCCGGCGAGATAGCCGCCGGTCGAACCGAGCATATAGGCGATGCCGACGCCTTTTTCCGGCGTGCCCTGGAAGACCGGGAAGCCCATCGCGCCTTCCGCCATGTAGAGCAGCAAAGTGGCGACGCCGAGCCGCATGCCGAAGGCGGCGGCGATCAGGAAGACGGCGAGCGTCTGCATCGAGATATCGACAGGCCCGAGCACTACCCTGGTCTTGGCCGAAAGGGTCAACAGCAGTGTCCCGGCAATCGCCAGGAAAAACTGCGTCGCCAGCCGCGCGGCACCATCTTGCGGCAAGGCCAGAAAAACAAGCGGGCGCGTCGTCGTTGCGGTTGTCATGATCTTCCCCAATTCAATCTTGGCGCGAACCAGAAATCGCGGTCTTGCGTTTTCCTATATTGGCTTGCGTGCTATGCGGCAATCGGTTTTGCCGTTCCGGGAACAATGTGCCGACATGGCTCTCAAATTCGATACCAGCTTCGACCCCGCTTATGGCCAAGGCGTAAGCGTGGCCCCCGACGTGCAACGTGTCACCGCCCGCAATCCCAGTCCCTTCACCTTTCATGGCACCAACAGCTATGTGGTGGGACGTGACACGCTGGCGGTGATCGATCCCGGGCCGGATGACGAGGGGCATCTGCGGACCTTGCTCGACGTGATCGCCGGACGGCCGGTCAGCCACATCTTCGTCAGCCACACGCATCGCGACCATTCCCCGCTGGCCGCCCGGTTGAAGGAGCGCACCGGCGCCCAGGTGCTGGCGGAGGGACCGCACCGGCCGGCGAGACCCTTGCATATCGGCGAAACCAATGCGCTCGACGCCAGCGCCGACACCGCTTTCATCCCCGACATCGCGTTGCCGGACGGCGAACTGGTCAGCGGCGACGGCTGGACGATCCGAACGGTGCTGACGCCCGGCCACACCGCCAATCACGCGGCATTCGCGCTGGAAGGCACCGGAATCCTGTTTTCAGCCGATCATGTCATGAGCTGGGCAACCTCCATCGTCGCGCCGCCGGACGGGGCAATGGCCGATTACATGGCATCGCTCGACCGGCTGATCGAGCGCGGCGATCGCCTGCTGCTGCCTGGCCATGGCGGACCAGTGACTGCGCCGCGCGCTTACATGCGCGGACTGAAGACGCATCGCAAGATGCGCGAACGGGCCATACTGGAGCGGATGAGAGCCGGCGACAGGACAATTCCAGACATAGTCAGGGCGATCTACAGGGATATCGATCCACGGCTGCACGGCGCCGCCGGCCTGTCGGTGCTTGCCCATCTGGAGGATTTGGTGGCGCGCGGCGTCGTGGCGACAAACGCCGCCCCAGCCATAGATGGCATTTTCACGCCGGGCCGATAGGTCTGCCCCACCCAAGCGTTCACCCTACCGTCGTCGCAGGCGCGAATTCGCGCGGAAATGGCTACTCGGCCGGCGCCGCGCCGACCTGGCCGGCGACTTCCTGATCCAGTTCCGCCAGGAAATCGGTGATGCGCGCGGCATTGTCGCCAAGGTCATGGCGGCCGTAACGCGAGGCCGAGCGCATGTCGACGATGACCGTGTCGCCGTCATCCATGACGCGAATGGCGACGTCGGCGGGAAGGCCGAGAACGAAGCTCGAGGCAATGGCGGTGATGGTCACCTCTGTCTGTCCGGCGAGTTCGGGATAAGGCTCCGAAAGGTCCCAGCCGCGCCGGTCGAGCACGGTTTCAACGGCGTTGACGATGGTCTCAAATGGCAGGTCGTAGCTGCGTGCGGTGACCAATGGATAGCTGTCGGTCTGCAAACTCTGCTCACCCGGCGTCGGCGGGGACAGCACGTTCATTTCCTTGGTCCGGTCACCGACATCGAGCGCGGGCGGTTCATCGAAATCGGTCGAGATGTCCCGCAGCGGCGGATAGATCGTCGCCCAGTAGGCGGCAACGCCATAGGGGGTAAGCACCAGCAGCGCCAGCACGGCGCCGACGGTGAGATCGCGGCCACCACGGTCACCAAAATTCCACAGCCTCGCAAAGGCCAGGCCGGCAAGCAACAGCGCCAGCGCCGCCAGCAGGGCGACAATGCCCAACACCCACAGGAACACCGGCGTTTGAACGAGGCCGAAGCGATGGCCGACAAAGTTCGTCAGCAAAAGCACCGCCGAAAAGGCGGCCGTGCGCCGCGACCAGCTGGCAGCCTTCGACGTTTGCCGTTCGGGAATGCTAACCATTATTCTCTGCTGCCCCAACCCGGACGGAGGTTTAGTGCCTTTTTGCGGCGGCTTGAAGCCGAAACACGCAACATCCCCTCAATCCGTCGGCAAGCGATAGTCCCTGAACTGCTGACGCAAGGTGATCTTCTGGATCTTGCCGGTGGCGGTGTGCGGTATCTCACCGACGAAAGCGACGTCGTCCGGCATCCACCATTTGGCCACCTTGCCATCCATGAAATCGAGAATCTCGGCCTTGGTCGGTTCCTTGCCCGGCTTGGCGACTACGACCAGCAAGGGCCGCTCGCCCCATTTCGAATGCTGGACGCCGATGGCCGCCGCTTCCGCTACATCGGGGTGGCCGACGGCCAGATTCTCCAGGTCGATGGTCGAAATCCATTCGCCGCCGGACTTGATGACGTCCTTGGCGCGGTCGGTGATCTGCATGTAGCCCCCGGCATCGATATGAGCGACGTCTCCGGTATCGAACCAGCCATCCTCATCGAACTGCTCCGCGCCCACACCGCCATAATAGGCGCGAGCGACTGCCGGACCGCGTACCTTGAGCCGGCCAAACGTCTTGCCGTCCCAGGGCTGCGCGTTGTCGTCGTCGTCGGTCACCTTCATTTCGACGCCGAAGGGCGGGTAACCCTGCTTGCTCTGGACGTCGAGCCGAGCCTCGCCGTCAAGGTCTGCATAGTCCGGCTTCAAGGTGCACAGCGTGCCGAGCGGCGACATTTCGGTCATGCCCCAGGCGTGGATGACCTGGACACCGTAATTGTTCTGGAACTTCGTCATGATCGCGCGCGGGCACGACGAGCCGCCGATCACGACCTTGTTGAGATGGGGAAGTGTCTTGCCGGTCTCCTCCAGATATTGGAGCAACATCATCCACACGGTCGGCACGGCGGCGCTGAATGTGACCTTCTCCTGGTCGAGCAACTCATAGATCGAGGCACCGTCCATCTTGCAGCCAGGCATGACCAGCTTGGAGCCCATCATCGGGCCGCTCTGGCCAAGGCCCCAGGCATTGGCGTGGAACATCGGCACCACCGGCAGGATCGTGTCGCGCGCCGACAGGCCCATGGCGTCGGGCATGGCCGCGATCATGGCATGAAGCACGTTCGAGCGATGGCTGTAGACGACGCCCTTGGGGTCACCCGTCGTGCCGGACGTATAGCACATGCCGGCGGCGGTGCCTTCGTCGAAGGTCTTCCAGGTGAAGTCGCCATCGACCTCATCGAGCCAGTCCTCGTAGGCTACGACACCGGGCAAGGTCGTTTGCGGCATGTGCGCCTTGTCGGTGAGCACGATCACCTTCTTCAGCGATTTGACGGCACCAGCGATCTTCTCGAGCAACGGGATGAAGGTGATGTCGACGAAAACGGCCTTGTCCTCGGCGTGGTTCATGATCCAGACGATCTGTTCTGGAAACAGGCGCGGATTGAGGGTGTGGTAGATAGCGCCGATGCCCATGGTGCCATACCAGGCCTCGATGTGGCGGGCGGTGTTCCAGGCCAGCGTCGCGATGCGGTCGCCCAAGGCAAAACCGTCGCGCTCCAAGCGCTGGGCGACCTTGAGGGAACGACGATGGATGTCGGCGTAGGTGGTGCGCACGATCGGCCCCTCGATCGAACGCGACACGATCTCGCGCACACCATGCTGCCTTTCAGCGTTGTCGATCAGCTTGTGGCACAGCAGCGGCCATTCCTGCATCAATCCCAGCATGCCGTTCCCTCCCTCACGCTTTTCGCCCCCGAGCTTTTCGCTTCACCCTTTTGATCGCATTGTGAAGCGAACCCGGGAATTGTCCAGCCATCCAGGAGCGCAGCGGACGAAATTCGGAGTTCGACCCGTATTGGCAAACGATTGAATCCGGACGCTTTTTGAGTCCATTTGGCTGGTCCTGCCGCCAGTCGAATGTCAGGGGCTTCAAATACGTTTGCATCGAGGTAAACTCCGGTGATCGGACCGACAGCAAAAAGCGCCACAATCCGGCCATCGTCGGTGTTAAGTTTCGTTAACGGGCAAAGGGGTGCGATTGGCGACTGAAAGAGGTTCGCATGGACACGCTCGACGATAAGGTTCTCGAGAGTACACTTGCCGAAAGCCTGGCCGATCTGGTGCCGGACGAAAAGACTGTTTCCGAAGACGAGTTCGTCGAAGTTGTCGGCGGCGCGCTCGAAGCGGTCGGCGGCACGCTGCTGTTCAAGATGTGCGTCCAGAACGAAGGGGAAGGCCAGCACGTCGCGGCGGCATCCGTCGGCGATGGCGGCAATCGCCAGTTCCTCCTGCTCACCTTGCCAACCGGCGGCGGGGCGCTGAAAGTCGAGACCATTTCGAGAAGCAGCAACCCGGTGGCGGGCATCGCGGCCGCCTATGCCGGGCTGATGGACGCCTTCAAAACCGCCGCCTGAATTTCCGCGGCAACCCGAAGGCTATCTTGCGCCACGCACGAGCGCATGGCGTCTGTTTTGTTTGCGACTACGGGCTTGCGCAATCCGGCCGTCCACCACACTTAAGGTCGGGGCAAGAGGAACCAGCATGGACAAGATCGCCAACCCGGCACCCGGCTTTCAGCGCAATCCCGACAAGATCATCACGATAGAGCCCTATTCCAGCACCGTCACGGTCCGCGCCGGCGATACGGTCATCGCTTCGTCCGCGAAGGCGAAGGTGCTGACGGAGGCCCCTTACCCCGCCGCCTTCTACATTCCGTTCGCCGACATCGATTTCGACAAGCTCAGCCGAACGGACCACTCGACCCACTGCCCCTACAAGGGTGACGCCAGCTATTGGAGCGTGCTGCCGGCGGGCGAAGCGGGCAAGGATGCGATGTGGGCCTACCGCCAACCGTTCGACGAGATGACCGACATCCGCGACCACGGCGCGTTCTACGCCAGCAAGGTCACCATCGAAGCCAAGCCGGACTGAACGCTTCAGCCCGAAGGCACTTGAGAGTGCATTGAGGTTCAGATCCGACCCTCGCCGCCGACGAGAGGGCTGGCACCCTCTCCCGGCGGTCCGTTCTCGACCCTTCGGCAACGAAAGTCATAAGACAAGCAATTCCAGGAAAAGTGCGCAGCGGTTTTCCCGGGAGAAGCGCGTAGCGCTTCCCCTCGGGAATTGCGTAAAAACAAGAAGTTAGAGCGGGTCAGACATTCTATCGAACACTGAACCGCTCTCGATCGGTTTTGAACCGTTCTACTCGGTGGTGCCGTGATTGCCCGTCCCATCGGCGTCGTCGAGCCGCACGAAGGTCATGCCCTTGTCCTTGAGCGCCAGCAGGCCCTGGACAACGCCCTCGCCTGCGGCATGGGTCGGCTGGTTGATATGAGCGATGATGACGTCGCCATCCTTGGCCGCGGCGATACGCTTGGCCGTCTCCTTGGCGCCGAGCAGCGAGCCGCCATCGCCATTGATCGAGAAGCCGGCAATCTTGAAGCCGAGCTTGCGGATCATTGCAATGGCCGAGGGGCTATATTCGGCGGTTGCGCCGCGGAACCATTTCGGCGCCGGCTCGCCGGTCCCGGCAAGTGCGGCGGCGCCCGACTCGACCTCGGCCGCTACCGCTTCGGGACTGCCGGCGCTGCGTATGCCATAGATTTTCTGTGGCGTGTCGACCGCCGGAACATGGCGGCCGCCGTGATTTTCCAGTTCGAACAGGTCGGGATGTGCCCGCATGATCGCGACGGCCTCGGCGTTGCGCTTCAGCCAGATGCCGGTGACGAAAATGGTGGCCGGTATCCTGTTGTCCACCAGCGCCGAGAGAATGCGCGTGTCGGTCTTGCCGCCGCAGGCATCGAGCGTGAGCGCGACGCGACCGGTTCCGCTTGCAGCCGGCTTGATGTGCAGCGTGGGTTCGACCAGCGGCGCGGCATGGGCGCTGGATAGCAGCGCTATCGACATGGCGATCATGCAGAGATTTTTTTGCAGCAGACGCATCGAACCCGAATTCCTGACCGGCGATTTCAAGCCGGTAACCCAAAACCCGCATGAAGGCGGAAATCGGGACGATGGATAGCAGAAAAACGCCTGGCGCGGCAATTTGACCGACTGAGAACGAGCTGTTGGACGACAGCCTTGCCGATCGATCACCGCTCAGACAGCGCGTTCCTGTTTCATCTCGGTGCGCGCCAGAACCTCGCGCGCCGCTTCGACGACCGGCTTCACCTCCAGGCGCCAAACGCAGCACGCCTTGCTGGGGTCGGTCCGGCGGCACAGATCCTTGGCCACGCAATCACATGGCATTGACGGCCGAAGCGCGATGCTGGGCACGCCGACAGGTCCCCAGCGCGACGGATTGGTCAGGCCGAAAAGGCCGACAACCGGGGTACCCGCGGCAGCGGCCATGTGCATCGGGCCGCTTTCGTTGCCAAGAAACATCCGGGCCTGTTCCAGGACCGCCAGCAGGCTCTCGAGCGACAGCTCTCCAACCAGGTCGACCACCTGCGTCGCCGTCCCGGCGACGATCCGCGCGGCGGTTTCACGTTCGTCTGGCCCCCCGACCAGGACGACACCCAGTCCGGTTTCGGCCGCGATCTCGTCAATCGCCTCCGCGAACCGTTCGGGCTGCCATTGCCGGCCCTTGAAACTGGCGCCCGCATGCACGGCGATGAAGGCGTTCGGGTGGATATGGTGCCTGCCCAGGAGCGCCAGGGCTTTCTCGGCCTCGAATGGCAGCGGCTTGATGCTCGGTACCGTGGCGTGCAGATCGATGCCGAGTGCTTCAAGAGGGGAGAGATAGCGATAGACAAAATGCTGGCCGCCAAACCCGAATGGCTTGGCAAACACATTGGCGGGCTGCCGCTCCAACAGCTTCAGCGGCCTCTCGGAAGGATTGTAGCCGACGCGTGTCCTGGCGTTGACGAACCCGCTGACAAGCCGAGAGGTCTTGGAATCGGTCAGGTCGATCGTCAGGTCGAAGCGAAAGCCACGCAGCGCCCGCACCACGGCATAGAGCTCTTTTGCGCGTTGCAGTAGGGTACCCCGCATGCTGGCCCGCCTGAACGCAACCACCTCGGAAGCGATGCCATGCGCAACCACGAAGCTCTCGAAATGTGCTTCGCAGAGGAACACGATCCTGGCGCCGGGGAATTCGAGCCGCAGGTTCCTGGCGAGTGTCGAGGCGAGGACGATATCGCCTACGAACTTCGTTTGAATGATCAGGATCGAGCGGATCGGAGCGGGTGATATCTGCAACATCTGTTTCCGGAAGCAATTGGCGGTCATCCGTAAATTGGTCGAGAACAGTGTCGAGATTACGCTATGTCGCCAGCACGTTCACGTGAATTTTCCTACAAACCTTAAGCTCCGTACCAGTCTATCCACGCCCCGTCTTCGCCGCATGCACCGCGGCCTGCGCGGCCGCCAGCCTGGCGATCGGCACGCGGTAGGGCGAGCAGGAGACGTAGTCGAGCCCGACCTCCTCGCAGAAGCGGATCGACGAGGGATCACCGCCATGCTCGCCGCAAATGCCAAGCTTGATGCCGGGCCGCGTCGCCCTGCCCTTTTGCGCCGCCATGCGTACCAGTTCACCGACACCGTCAATGTCGAGCGAGACGAACGGATCCTGCTCGATGATGCCCTTCTGGCGGTAGGTTTCCAGGAAGGACGCCGCATCGTCGCGCGAGATGCCGAAGGTGGTCTGGGTGAGGTCGTTGGTGCCGAAGGAGAAGAACTCGGCCGACTCGGCGATGACATGGGCGCGGATCGCCGCGCGGGGGAGCTCAATCATGGTTCCAGTGAGGTAGTCGATCTTGACGCCGCTCTCATCCATGACGCTCTTGGCGACCGCATCGATGCGCGCCTTCACATAATCGAGTTCCTTCACCAGGCCGACCAGCGGCACCATGATCTCGGGCACCACCAGCGCGCCGGCTTTCTTGCCGGCCTCGACAGCGGCCTCGAAAATGGCGCGCGCCTGCATCTCGGCGATCTCCGGGTAAGAGACGGCGAGCCGACAGCCGCGATGGCCGAGCATCGGATTGAATTCGTGCAGCGCCTCGGTGCGCTGCCGGAGCTTGTCGGGCGACACGTTCATGGCGACCGCGACCTCGGCGAGTTCGGCTTCGGTCTTGGGCAGGAATTCGTGCAGCGGCGGATCGAGCAGGCGGATCGTCACCGGCAGGCCGGCCATGATTTCGAACAGTTCCAGAAAATCCGAGCGCTGCATGGGCAGAAGCTTGGCCAGCGCGGCGCGCCTGTCCTTCTCGGTGTCGGCCAGGATCATCTCGCGCATGGCGACGATGCGCGCGCCGTCGAAGAACATGTGTTCGGTCCGGCAAAGCCCGATGCCTTCGGCGCCGAAGGAGCGCGCCATGCGGGCATCGAGAGGCGTTTCGGCGTTGGTGCGCACCTTCATGCGGCGAACCGCGTCCGCCCACTCCATGATGGCCGCGAAATCGCCTGACAATTCCGGCTGCAGCATCGCCACGGAGCCCTTGAGCACCTGGCCGTTACCGCCGTCGATGGTGATGATGTCGCCCTTGCGGAAGGTCTGGCCCATCGAGAGCAGCGTGCCGGCCCTGTAGTCGACGCGCAGCGAGCCGGCGCCGGACACACAAGGCTTGCCCATGCCGCGCGCGACAACCGCCGCGTGGCTGGTCATGCCGCCGCGCGTGGTCAGGATACCTTCGGCCGCGTGCATGCCGTGGATATCTTCCGGACTGGTCTCTATGCGCACCAGGATCGCCTTGCGCCCTTGCGTCTTCAGGTCCTCGGCATCGCCGGAGGAAAAGACGATCTCACCGGTGGCGGCCCCGGGGGACGCCGGCAGGCCGACGCCAATGACGTCGCGCGCGGCTTTCGGGTCGATGGTCGGGTGCAGCAACTGGTCAAGCGAAGCCGGATCAATGCGCGCGACCGCTTCCTCCTTGGTGATCAGTCCGTCCCTGGCCATTTCGACGGCAATCCTGAGCGCCGCCTTGGCGGTACGCTTGCCGGAACGGGTCTGCAGCATCCACAACTTGCCGCGCTCGATGGTGAATTCGAGATCCTGCATGTCGCGATAGTGCTTTTCCAGGCTGTCGGAAATGGTGACGAACGACTGGAAGGCGTCCGGCATCAGCTTCTGCAGTGACGGCTTGTCGGAACCCGCCGCGATGCGCGCCGCCTCGGTGATGTTCTGCGGCGTGCGGATGCCGGCAACGACATCCTCGCCCTGCGCGTTGACCAGGAACTCGCCATAGAGCTGCTTTTCGCCGGTCGACGGGTTGCGGGTGAAGGCAACGCCGGTGGCCGAGGTCTCGCCCATATTGCCGAACACCATGGCCTGAACATTGACCGCCGTGCCCCAGCTTTCGGGAATATCGTGCAGGCGCCGGTAGGTGATGGCGCGGTTGTTCATCCAGCTCGAAAACACCGCGCCGATCGCGCCCCAGAGCTGCTCGTGCGGATCCTGCGGGAACGGCCGGCCGAGCTCTTCCTCGACCTTGGCTTTGTAGAGCGCGATGACGCCTTGCCATTCGATGGCCGTCAGCTCGGTGTCGAGTTCATGGCCGAGGCTGGCTTTCTGGTCTTCCAGGATTTCCTCGAACACCTCGTGATCGAGGCCCATGACGACATCGGAATACATCTGGATGAAACGGCGGTAGCTGTCATAGGCAAAGCGCGCATCGCCGGAATCGGAGGCCAGGGCCTCGACCGTCTCGTCGTTCAATCCGAGATTGAGCACCGTGTCCATCATGCCGGGCATCGACGCCCGGGCGCCGGAACGCACCGAAACCAGGAGCAGCTTCGAAGGGTCGCCGAACCGGCGGCCGGTCAGCCGGCCGATATGGTCGAGCGCGACAGCGACGTCGGCTTCCAATCCCGCCGGGTAGGTACGGCCATTGGCATAGTAGGCATTGCAGACCTCGGTGGTGATGGTAAAGCCCGGCGGCACCGGCAGGCCCAGGCTGCACATCTCGGCCAGATTGGCGCCCTTGCCGCCCAGCAGATTCTTGTCGCCGGCACGGCCTTCCGCCGCACCATCGCCAAAGGTGAAAACCCATTTGGTCATGCTTTGCTCTCCGGTTGCAGGAGATTGGAAAGATTGGCGAAACGGAAAGCTCCGCCCGTGTCCGACTTTGGAGCGATATGATGCTGCAGTGCGAAAGGCAAGCGCCGGCCAAAGCCGTCGGGTCGCTACAATCGATTAAGAAAAAGCCATGCCCCCGGATGCGTCAAAAAGACTTGCCACCTCAATGTTCGATGTCTAGAACATAAAGGGAACAAAGAGATGTCCCATGAAACGGCCTGGAAAACTGGACTATCTGGAAATGCCGGCGACCGGCGGCACGCTGGACCGGCTGAAGGGCTTCTACAGCGCTGCCTTTGGATGGTCGTTCACCGACTATGGACCAACCTATTCGGCCTTTGCCGAGGGGCTGGAAGGAGGTTTTCAGGCTGATGCAGGGGAAGCGCCGGCCAAGCCGCTGCCTGTGCTTTACAGTGAGAATCTGGAAGAAACCCTTCGCGCGGTCGAAAGCGCCGGCGGAACGATCGTCAAGCCGATATTCCCATTCCCCGGCGGCCGACGCTTCCACTTCGTCGACCCAGCCGGCAACGAGTTGGCCGTGTGGTCCGTATAGTCCGTTTGTGGATCATCTGGAGGCAATCGCACTGCTGGTCAGGCGAGTGCCTTCGCGGCTGCTCATAAGCATTGTGCTTTTCGGCTGCTCTGCTAATAACGCGCCGCACAGCGACTCTGACGGCTATTGGGGCGTCGCCAAGTGGTAAGGCATCGGTTTTTGGTACCGACATTCCCAGGTTCGAATCCTGGCGCCCCAGCCAAGCGCAGCACGCACCGAATCGGCCCTGCTCAAAAACGCCGCGCCAAGCGCACTTTATTTGCGGGCATGCGTACTCATCAGGATATTGTCAGAACAAGCGTCCTGTTGGCCATCTCCGTATCCTGTCTCGGTGTTTCAAGTTTCAATACCGGCACTTGGTCCCCACCAGCGTCTCAAATGTGTGCCATTTTTGCTACATTCTTTGGCCGTCTGTCTGGATTCTGTGATTTAGTCACAGCTTAATAATGAAACGCTCACGGTAATTTGCAAGATAGTCAACAAGGCCAGGCGCCAAGCCCGGCTGGGGCGCTCTTAACAAAGCGCGGGGAAACGTGGGTGGGAAAATGAAGACGACAGGTCTGTCGACCAAGGTCATGAGCGTTGGTCTCTTGATGACGGCTACCATGCTGAGTTGCTGGAGCGCGCATGCACTGACACTCAAGGAGGCCATGGCGGTTGCGGTGGAATCCAATCCGGAAATCGGCCAGGCCATCGAAAACCGTGAGGCGATCGAGTTCGAACTGAGACAGGCAAAAGGGCTTTATCTCCCAAGCGTCGATGTCGAGGCATCCGCTGGTGCTCGCCGTCTGGACAACTCCTCCCGCCGCGCGCTCTCCATCGAGCACGACGCGCTTTATCCCGCGGAGACCGACCTGACAGTTTCGCAAACGCTTTATGATAGTGGCGCAAGGCGAGCCGAACTCAACCGTCAGGCCTCGCGGGTCGATGGCGCCTCGTTCCGCGTGCTGGAGCGATCCGAGTTCATCGGGCTGTCGGTTGTCCAGGATTACCTGGAATACATGCTTCAGGCCTCGATCGTGGCAGAGGCAAAGAAGAATCTGGGCTTTCACCAAGCGATTCTCCACGACATCAGGGAAGGCATAGCAGGCGGCGGGTTGAACGAAGCCGACCGGCAACAGGCGGAGGAGCGCTTGTTCGCGGCCAAGGCCCGCATGCAGGAAGCCGCCGAGGAACTCGAGGCCTCGAGGATCCGCTTCTTCAAGACCGTTGGGAAACCGCTGACCAATGCATCGCGGCCTGGCGATGTTTCCTCTGCGCTGCCAAGGTCGCTGGACGACGCACTGGGCATTGCGCGGGAGAACAATCCGCGCGTCCACATGGCCAATAGCGATATTTCCGCCGCCGCCTCGCAGGTTGACGCCGCGCGGGCGAAATACGGCCCTTCGGTCGTCGCCGAAGGCGTTGCCCGGGCCGGATACGACATTGACGGCGACAATGGAGACACGTCCGATCTGCAAGCACGGGTGGTGCTGCGGTGGAATCTGTACCGGGGCGGCATCGACAAAGCCAATGAGCAGGAGCAGATCCGCCGCGCCAGCGAGCAGCGGCTTGGGCTGCATCAGGTTCTGCGGGAGATCGAAGAAGCCGTTCGCACGTCGTGGGATCGCCGCTTCCGGCAAGCCGATCTGGCAAAGACCCTGAAGCTGCAAGCCGCTACCAACGAGAAGCTGGTTGCTTCTTATCGCGAGCAGTTCAAGGTCGGACAGCGCTCGCTGCTCGATGTGCTGGATGCGCAGAATACGCGGTTCAACACAGCGACGCTGGCGGACACCGCGTCCTACGCATCGCTCTTTGCGCAATATCGGCTTCTGGCAGCGACCGGGCAGTTGCTGAAAACGATGGACATCCATCCGCCGAAGCAGGCCACGGCCTACGCCAAAGATGAATTTGCGGTTCCGGAGACCGCGGACACCGAAACCTATGCACGGACCCCGTCGGAACAGACGAACGATATACCCTTCGACATCCTTGCCCCGGTCAGGAAGAAGTGAGCCGGTGTAAGGGAGGTTGAGGGTCCTGGCGGGCGGATCGTGAATCAGCAGCCACATATTCTGTCGCCCAAGGAGGCGTTCAAGGCCTGCTTTTCGGCGATTGCGGCCTATCTCGGCAGGCCGAGTGCGGAGACCGTGCTGTTTGCCGGGGTGCCGATTTCGGACACGCGCATCGAGGTCACCGAGATCCGGCATCTTGCCGAACGCATCGGTCTCGAGACCCACGAATTCAATCATCGCGACTTCCTGCGCGGTCGCGTCGATCTTCCGGCAATTATCTTCCGTGTCAGCCAGTTGCCGATCGCCCTGCTGGCCGAAATCGATGGCGACGGGTATCTCACGGCGCCGCAGGAAGACGGGCGCACGACTATCGGCAAATCCGAGCTGGCCGCAAGTTACATCAGTGGCGGCGTATCGTTCTCGATCACCTATGCCAACGCCACCGAAGGCATGAAGGTCGGGTCGGCGCAGCAGATCGAACGGCGCCATTGGCTGACGGGAACGATGGGCGCTTTCTGGCGCACCTATTCGAAGGTCGTGCTGTCGGCGATTTTCATCAACCTGCTGGCCATCGCCTCGCCGATCTTCACCATGAACGTCTATGACCGTATATTGCCGAACAAGGCGATATCGACGCTCTGGGTGCTGGCGATCGGAATCGGTGCCGTCATTCTCTTCGACCTGCTTCTGAAGACGGCCCGGGCCTCGCTGATCGACTATGCCGGGCGCAAGGCGGACCTGCGGATATCGTATCTGCTGTTCGAGAAGGTGCTGAATTCATCCTTGTCCGCGCGCCCTGGTTCGACCGGCGAATATGCCAACCGTGTCACTCAATATGAGTTCGTCAGGGAGTTTTTCACCTCCAACACCATCAGCGTCTTCATCGACACGGCCTTTGTCTTCATCTTCCTGCTGGTCATCTACGCGATCGGCGATTGGTTGGTCATCATACCGGCCCTGGCATTTGTGGCGTCGGTAATCGTCGGCCTCGTCACGCAACATCGCATCGGCAAACGGGTCGCCGCCTCGATGAACGAAGCATCCCAGCGTCAGGCCTTGCTGGTCGAGTCCATCTCCACGCTGGAAACAATCAAGTCGCTGCGCGCCGAAGCCTATTTGCTGAGGAAGTGGGGCGAGCATTCGAAGAATGCAGCCAACACCTCCGAGAAGATCAAGCAGCTCTCGGCCGCGGCCGGCAACATCACCCAGGCCATCCAGCAGCTTGTGACGGTCGCCCTTGTCGTGGCCGGAGCCTATGCCTTTTCGGAAGGGCATGTATCGACAGGAGCCATTATCGGAACGGTGATGCTGGCGAGCCGGGCCGTGGCTCCGCTCGGCCAGATCGCGATCACCTTGTCGAGATTTCGCCAGGCCATGCTCTCCTTGAGAATGGTGAATTCCATCATGTCCCAACCGGAGGACCGGCCGGACACGGTGGGCTTTGTCAATCGCCCGATCCGCAATGGAGCGATGACGTTCAAGAATGTCGGCTTCGTCTATCCCGGATCGGAAAACGAGGTTCTGTCCGGCCTGAACTTCTCGGTGAAACCGGGCGAACGGATCGGCATCATCGGCCGCATCGGGTCGGGCAAGACGACGATGGGACGCCTGATCGGCAGGCTTTTCCTGCCGAGCTCGGGCGAGCTGCTGCTGGATGGCATCGACATCCGCCAGTATCACCCGTCGGAGGTGCGCGCCGCCGTCGGCATCGTCGCGCAAGCTGGCGATCTGTTTTCGGGCACCGTGAAGGAGAACCTGCTCATGGCATCTCCGGAGGCGACCGACGAGCAGATCATCGAAGCCGCAAAAGCCGCCGGCGTCGACGAGTTCGTCTCTCGCCATCCACGCGGCTACGACATGAATGTCGGCGAGCGAGGCACCAATCTTTCCGGCGGGCAGAGACAGACGGTGGCGATTGCCCGGCTGCTTTTGACCAAGCCGAAGATCGTCTTTCTGGATGAACCGTCCGGCTCGATGGACCTGGCTTCGGAACGACAGCTGATCAAGCAACTGAAGACAGCTTTTGACCGCAACACGACGCTGATCGTCTCGACGCATCGCTTCAGCATGCTCGAACTGGCCGATCGCCTTATTGTTGTCGAACAAGGAAAGATCGTTGCTGACGGGCCAAAAGAACAAGTCATTCAGGCGCTGCAGAGAACCAATTCCTGAATGAACAAATTATATCGGGCTAAACCCGATATAATAACGGGGCGTAGGAAATGCTTGCCAGAGAAGACCGCCCGCCGCTTTTCGCGACGGCGTCCATATTCATCATAGCGGCGCTCTTCGTCGCCTTTGTCGCTTGGTCATCATTCGCCGAGGTCGACGAGATCGCGCGTGGCGATGGCAAGGTCATACCGGCCTCCAAGACCCAGGTCATCCAGGCCAGCGAGCCGGGCGTCGTTCAGGAAATCGCCGTGAAGGTGGGGCAGGTCGTCAGGAAGAACGACCTTATCATTCGTCTCGACAATACTTTGAACACGTCCAGCCTCGGCGAACAGCAAGCCAAGGCGCGAGCCCTGCAGACACGCATCGCCAGGCTCAAATACGAACAGAGCGGCAGCATCAGCGGATCGTTTCCATGTCCGCAGGACATTCAGGCGGTGGCGCCGGAAATCTGCGACAACGAGCAAAATCTCCTCGTTGCCCGACGCGAAAACTTCGACAACAAGCTGTCGGTGCTCAAGTCGCGCCTCGACCAGCGCGAAAAGGAACTCGACGAAGCGAACGCCAATCTCGACCGATTGACAAAAAACCTGGCCGTGAGCGACCAACAGGCGACGCTGGTCGAGGCGATGGTCAAGAAGGGTCTGATGGCAAGGACCGAGCAGCTCAAGGTCGAGCAGGAGCAAACCGAACTCAACGGCCAATTGAACCTGGCCGGCGAGACGATAAAGAAAGCCAAGTCGGCGATCACCGAGGCGCAGCTCCAGGTCGAGGAACTCGGGCTGCAACTGAAGCAGGAAGCACTCGATGACCTGACGCAGGCCTTGGCCGATCTTTCGGTGGTGGACGAAACCATTCGCGGCGCGACCGACAAGGTCGCGCGAACGGATATCCGCTCGCCGGTGGACGGTATCGTCAACACGATGGAACTGAACACCGTCGGCGCCTTCGTCCAGCCCGGTACTGTCGTAGCCGGCATCGTGCCTACTTCCGAGACATTGCTGGTAGAAGCACGTGTTTCGCCCCGCGATGTCGCCTTTATCCGCCCCGATCAGGATGCCTTGATAAAAGTCACGGCTTACGACTTCTCGATCTTTGGCGGCATCGAAGGCAAGGTTTCCAACATTACCGCGGACAGCCTGGTCGATCAGAAGACGGGCGAACCCTATTATCAGGTGCGTGTTGCAACCGAGAAATCGACACTGGTGCGAGACGGAAAGGCATATTCGATCATCCCCGGCATGATCTGTTCCGTGGATATCAAGACCGGGCGCAAGACGATCCTGAGCTACCTGCTGAAGCCGATCAACAAGGCACGTCAGGAGGCAATGAGTGAGCGATAACGCCATCTCTCCCCGGACCTTGAAAGACCGTTTGCTTCTGCCGCTCCCGACAGAAGATTTCGAGCTCGAGTTCCGCGTCGTGGCGCGCGGCGGCGTAAGGCGCGGCATCCGTCTTGAGCGGGCTTTCTGGGTTTCGCTGAAGCAGATGGCCGAGAGCCGCAAATGCACGATCGGCATGCTGGTCGACGAGATCGCCGAAAGTCACGCGGAAAAAGGAAACCTGACCTCGGCAATTCGGGTCGCCTGCATACGCGAATCGGGGAACGAGAACCTGAACCTGCGCAAGCTTGCGTCGATCAGGACGGTAACCGCCATTCTGCTTGCCTGTCCGTCGCCGGCTTTCGCCTTGGCATCGACGAAGAAGATCGTGACGTTCAATGCGTCGTTCCAGCAACTGGTCAAACGGCAGTTGCCGACAGCATTCGACCAGGACACGCGGCAGGACCTGAAGCTGGCGCTGGATCTCAACGTGGCGGATATATTCGCGCGCCTTGACACCAATGGCGACGTTGCCGTTGCGAGCGGATTTGTGATCGGTGCCGGCGAGCGCCGCTACCGGGGCCAGCTGAACGTGGTGCGCGCGCCGGTGCAGGACCTGGAATTGCTGATGGCTTTTGTCTTCAACGGATAGAGCGGCTCATCCTTTCGCGGAAACCGTTCCATCTCCTTGTTTTCACGGCAATTCCCAATGGCAAAGCGCTGCGCACTTTTCCCGGAATTGCTCTCGGCATTGAACCGGGACAGGAAGCGACCACCTTGCCTTTGCTTGACTTCCAGCAGCGCGCCTTCGCCAGGCGCGACGGTTTCGAAACCGCCCTTGACGTCGGCCATCTGCGCGGCCCCCGGTTTGGACCCGTGGATCCATGCCCGGTCGGTGCTGAACGAATACAGTGGCTGATAGTCCGGGAGCGCGCTGTCCTTGAGCACCGTGTTGTTGAGACTGTCGAGAATGTAAGCGCCGCCTGCAGTGCTCACCGAAAGCACGGCGTGGAAGAAACCTCGCTTGCGGTCCTGGAGAACGACGAGCGACATGCTGCGTGCCGGAATGCCGGCCCTTAGCAACGCCGTCATCTTGAGGATGGCGAAGTCCTCGCAGTCACCGGCGCGATTGGCGAGGATTTCCGAAGGTTTCGCCCAGTAGTCGAGCTTGCCGTAAACGACGCTGTCCTTCTTGTAGGCGATCAGGTGGTTGATGCCGCTGTTGATGAATGACAGTTTTTCGACAAAGCCCTTGCCTTGGGCGGCCGAGACCATGGCCGCGAAGGCCGGGCTCTTGTGGTCACAGGGACTGCCCGCGGTGCAACCGGTTATGGCCTGGTAGACCGGTGCCCAGCGCGCCGAAACGGGAAAATTGCGCATGGACAATGCAACCGACCCGAACACGCCCGGGATAATCGACGCAGTCTGCATCGGGTCGACCCCCCTGCCTTCTTGCGCGGTCGAGGCGCTGGAGCCGTCTTGCGCTGGAACGGGACTGTAGCCGTTCAGGACAAGGCTGATCTGGTAGGGGGCGGCCGGCTGCCAGGGCTGGTACCTTTGCAGCGAAATACCGCCGAGACCATGCGGCGCCTGGACCGTCCCAAGCAGCGCTGTTTCGGGCAGGAAATCCCTGACGACCGGCCCGGCAAGGGCTGGTTGCGCCGAGCCGGCCATCCCCACTGCCAGCAGAAGCAGCTTGAGCTTGCTCTTCCCCGGAGCATTCTTTTGTTTTTTCATGACGCCCACCTTTGACCGTGGACGCTACCAATCTTGTCTCAAATTACTGGAAAGGAAGGTGGATAACTTTCCTGTATAATCGTTTTGCTAATTTGAGTAAAATTTTACACGTATTTATACTTCTTTTTACCGGATTGTTCGCATCGCTCGCGGCGAAGCGCCATGCGTCCAAGACAACATATAACTGATTATATGTTCACAGTTTACCAAGCGTAAAAAAAGTTATCGCAGGCATATCCAAATATATAGAATGGATTGATGGACCGTTGCAAAGTCGAGGCGCCACCTGTCTCTTTCCGGGAAATGCCGGAGGGGTTTAAGCTATGGCGACCAGTATTGAATTGGACAACGTTTCGAACTCGTGGGACGAGCATTCCGTCTCCAACGATCACCAGGACCTGACAGCGCCGATCCAGTTGGTGGCGCAGGCCGCACCGGCCGAGCAGGCGGCGGCACCGGCCCAAACGGCGCCGGCTTCGGCCGAACCCGTGCCCGTCGATGTCGGCGGCGGTGCGTCAGCGGCTGCTCCGCCAGCGGCAAATGCCCCACACGAATACGTCGCCGACGCAAGCAACGTCGTCAGACTTCCCGCCAATGTCTCGATCGACAACATCAAGGTCGACGGGCACAACCTCGTGCTCGAGCAGGCGGACGGCTCGGTCATCGTCATCAAGGACGGCGCCCTGAATGTGCCGACCTTCATCATCGGCGAAGTCGAAGTGCCGCGCGTGGCCTTGATCGCCGCGCTGGAAGCGAGCCATGTCGATGTCGCGTTTGGCACGGATGGTTCCATCTCGGCGGGCCCGGGAGGTTCGGCCTCGAGCGCCGGCGGCAATTTCGAACAGCCTGCCGGCGGGATCGGCGACGGCTTCGGCCTGTCGGCATTGCTGCCGCCGACGGACCTGCATTTTGGGCAGCTGGATCATCGCGAGCTGTTTCCTTCCTTGGTCGACAGGGGCGTCTCCGTGGTGGCCATGTCCCTGACCGACCCTGGCCAGGCGGCCAGCGAAACCGGCCTCGATGGCGGCTCGCAACAATCGCCGGGCAGCGACGCACCAAGCAACTCCGAAACCTCCGGCGTCGGCACGATCAGCATCGACGCACCCGATGGCATCGGCTCGATCGTCATCAACGGCACCACCGTGACCGGCGTTAACCAGCAAATCGCGGGCGAGTTCGGCTACATCACGATCCTGTCGTTCGATCCTGGCACAGGTGCCATCCAGTATGACTACACGGTCACCGAGTCGGTTACCCATCCCGTTCACACGACCGGATACGACGCCAACGACACGGTTCCCGACACTTTCAGCATCACCGTCACGGATGTCGACGGCGACACCGCGAGCACGACCTTTGCCGTTGCCATCATCGATGACGTGCCGACGGCGGTTGCCGACACGGACAGTGTCACGGAAGGCGGCACGGCGAGCGGCAACGTGATTACCGGCGTCGGCAGCGACGGCAATGCGGCCGGCGCCGACACCAAGGGTGCCGACGGCG
>NZ_SRUT01000003.1:0-561204 GCF_004791315.1 Mesorhizobium sp. M8A.F.Ca.ET.208.01.1.1 | reverse complement strand
CGCTGCTCGACAATTTCTCGCATCCCGACGCGGGTGGACAGAATGTCATCAACCTGACCGGCATCAATGTGGTCGCTACCGATTCGGACGGAGACCAGGCGAGCGCGACGGTTCAGGTCAATGTTACTGACGACGTGCCGACGCTAGGCTCCTTCACTTCCGCCACGATCCCCAACGAAATCGGCACCGTAAATGGTACGTTCAACGTCAGCTTCGGGGCCGATGGCCACTCCACTAACAATGCGTTCGACATCACCGGGCCGGTCATCGATGGAATCCATTACACCGAAACCGATCTTGGTAATGGAACGACACGGCTTCTCGCCGAGGACTCAAACGGCACGGATATCTTCGCGCTGACCGTCAAGGCCGATGCGACCTATACCTTTGAGCTGATCACACCCGGCGCGGCGACCACAGAACAGATTTCGTTCGCTCAACTTGGTGCTGGAGGCCCCGGTTTCCGCGAACTGGCCGATGATCCAAATACTCCGGTCAATGAATTGGGTCGGGTCGAATTTCAAAGCAACGGCAACGGAGTCAACGCCAGCAACCAGGGTTTCGGCGTCAGCAATCAATGGACCGACTACGGCGAATGGTTCGAGATGGAGTTCCACAAGCCCGGAGTCGCTGGCAACGATGCCGCGAGCTCCAATCCAGACCTTCTTGAATCCGTTACCATAAACATCCAGCAGATTCAGCAGGGCCCTGTAACAATACGATGGACCGCAACAAATCCAGTAAACGGGGATACAGAGACCCACGACATCACTGTATCCTCAACAGGTCCTCTAACCATCGATCCGACGATTCAATTCAGCGTCCTCAAGATCGAAAATATAGACACTGTAGGAACAGGAAGTTTGCGTATCGGGACGGATGTCAGCGTTTCGCATACCATTCTGCCTCCCGATCAAAGTCTAGATTTCCACATCGTCGCCCGTGATGGTGACGGCGACCTCTCGTCAAGCTCCACCCTCAGCATCAACGTTGAAACAGCTGGGACTGGCGGCAATTTCACGCTTACCGGTACGGCCGGCAACGATGTGATCGCCGCAAGCACGCATACCGACACAATGACAGGAGGAGCCGGCGCCGACACGTTCGTGATCGGGTCGGGTGAATCGACACCCGTCATCGGCGGATCAGGCAATGCAGGCACGATCACCGGATATGACATCATCACCGACTTCGTCGCCGGCACCGACAAGTTGACACTGCCCGGCAGTCTGGTGGCCGCCACCGCGGGCAACGTCAATGGCGGGGACTCCACGTTGACGATCGGCGGTGACACGGTTCAGTCCCATTCGGTCACGAACGGCATCGCCAGTTTCTTTGGAACCGACACCTTTACCGCGCCATTGGCGGTCACGTCCGCCGCAAGCCTGGCGGCGGTTGTCCAGTATCTTAACGCCACAGACATCGGCGACGCCGGGGCGACGCTCGCCTTCACGGCAACGATCTCAGGGGTAAACCACACCTACGTCTATACCCAGACAACCACGAATGCCGGCGTGGGAGCACTGGTCGATCTCCAGGGCGTCACCATATCGAACCTGAACAACCTCATCGGAGGCTCGGTCGACCCCATCATTCTCGACCTGAACCACAATGGGTTCGCCTTCTCCGACGTCAGCCACGGTGTCCAGTTCGACATGAACGGCGATGGCACCAAGGAACAGCTCGCCTGGAACACATCCCATGACGGCATGCTGGCGGTCGACCTCAACCATGACGGCAAGATCGACGATGGCACGGAGCTGTTCACGCCGAACTTCAACGGCGGCCATTTCGACAGCGGCGCGGCAGCGCTGGCTTCGCTCGACAGCAACCATGACGGCGTCATCGACCACAACGACGCGGCGTTCAGCAGCCTGGTGATCTGGCAGGACGCCAATGCCAACGGCATCAGCGACACCGGGGAATTGTCGCACCTCGCCGACAACGGTATCGTCTCCATCAGCACGGCAGCGAACGCGGCTGTCGGCGAAATCGACGGGCAGACCGTGACCGGCAACGGCACTTTCCAGATGGCCGACGGCACGAGCGGCAACTATGTCGAGGTGGAACTCGATACATCGCTGGTTGCCTCGACGCAGCCGTCGGTGGCCATGGACGGCACTTCGGGAGCCGACACGTTCAAGATCGACAATCTCAACATCAAGGATCTGATCGTCGACTACCATGGCGACGAAGGGGATAAGATCGACCTAACGGCGCTTTTCGACAAGGCGCCGGCTGGCAACATCGCCGACTATGTGCATTACAACAGCGCGACCAGCACAGTAAGCGTCGATACCAGCGGCTCGGGCAACGCGGCAAACTTCGTGGATGTGGCCGTACTGCAGAACGCACCCGCAGCCGGTACGATCAACATCCTCTATGACGACGCAACACATACGCAGCAGCATGTCACGATTTAACACTTCTGCGCGCTTGTGCTCCCATGCTATGCATTAGCGGAACATGAAATGGCAATTTGGAGAGGGGCTTACATGAAAATTCGTTCAAGATCGCTGGGCACGGCCGCGGCGCTGCTCTTGGCTGGATCCACCGGCTTTGCCGCCGACATCATCGAAGGTCCGACGGCCGACTATTGCCGCACCGTTGGAACCTCCAATCTCGTGCTGACCGAAAACACGGTCGACCTCACGAAACAGGTCGTGAAGCTGATGGATGAGTCGATCGCCGTCGCCAAGAGCCCGGAATGGATCAACTCGTCGCGGCCGGTCTTCGTCTGGGCATCGGAAGCCAAGGTCGCCTGCGGCATGGCTTACGGCTACCTGAAGACGAACTACAAGGACGAAGACACGCTCAACAAGTGCGAGTGTTTTCACGACCGTATGGTCGAGTACATGAACTGACCGCAACAGCGAGAGCGCGCCGGCAGAAAATGGTATCTGACCGGCAGGTCCACAGCTTGCGAACGTGCGTGGTCGCTTGCGCGCTGGCAATGTCGTTGCTCGGCTGCCAATCGAAAGGCGCGGTGTCAGACGCGCTCGACCCCGCTGCCATCCAGGCCCCCAATCAGCCGGCTGCTGTTGCTGTCGCCAACGCAAGCATGGCAACGCAGTCTCTCGGCACCGGCCCCACAAAAGTCGCCATGCTGCTGCCCCTCTCCGCCTCCGGATCCGCAGGCGAAAACGGCAGAAAGATGCTCGACGCCGCCAAGCTCGCGATGACGGATCTCGGCAACCCGCTGCTGACGCTTACCGTCGAGGACACGAAGGGAGACGCGACCTACTCGCAGCAACTGGCGGTAAAGGCCATAACTTCGGGAGCGAAAGTGGTCATCGGTCCGACCGAACTGCCGGCGGCCCAGCATGTCGCGAAACTGTCGGGCGCAAACCGGCCGGTGGTTCTGGCTCTTGCGGACAATTTTGCCGGTGGCCCGGGCGTCTATGCGGTATGTCTCAGCGAGGCAGACAGCGCCGCTGCAGGCGCCGGCGCGATTGCGGCCAAGGGCGGCAAGAAGTTCGTCCTGCTGGTGCCGGCGGGCGCGAGTGCCGATATCGTCGAAAAGCGGGTTGCCAACAGCCTCAGCGTGTACGGAGCCGCACTTGCGATCACCATACCCTATACGAGCGCCGACAGCGCGACAAAGGCGGTGACGGACATGGGCTCGCTGGTGGACGCCCCCGATGCCGTGGTCGTCGCCAGCGGCGACAGCAATCCGTCGCCAATCCTGATCGCCCTGAAGGCAAAAGGCATTCCCGGAAAATCGACCTCGGTGGTTGGCACGAACCGCTGGCTGGAGTACCCGGCCAGTCCACTATTCGAAGGTGCCTATATCGCGACCCTCGACCAACACGAAACAGGCCCCATTTCGGATCGTTTCAAGACAACCTTCAACTACCAGGCCGACGTCAATGTCGCCTATGCCTATGACATGGTCGCCCTGACCGCGGGCATCGCGAGCGCTGCCGGACCGACCGGCTTCAACAGGCAGGTTTTCGAGAACCCGAACGGATTTCGCGGATCGACCGGCTTGTTCAGGTTCCGCGCGGATGGATCCAGCGAACGCTCGATGCCGTTTTACCGGATTGAAAAAGGTGCGCTCAAACTGGTTGCCAAATCGACGTCCAGCTTCTAGCGAATTGGGCGCGGGCGGTCCGGCGGGACAAGCGGGGCGCCTTCGCGTGATGATCGCGGTCGCAAGCCTCGAGCTTCTCGTCGGCATCCTGCTGCTGGTCAAGGCAGCGACCCTGTTCCCTGTCGAGCGGACCGTCACCGACCCGGCCCCGGACGTCAGCGACGACGTCGCGCAGCACCCGGTTCGATCGATCGTCAATTCAGCCCGCAAGATTGCCGAAGATCTCATCGCACCGCCGCAGGTCGTGGGGTCAGAAGTGGAGCGGGTGGAACCTCGCTTGCCCCTTGGCGACCTCGGCCTCGCGTCACAACCCAAGCCATCGATGCCCAGGGATTGGCGGGAAACACCGCTGTATCATCCGGTGGCCACGTCCTCGGCTGGTTTCGACTCCATGGGGCGGAAACTGTTCATCAGCGGAACCCAGAGCGTCGAAGCCGACAGGATCTGCCTGTTTCACGAGAGTGCCTGGCCTTGTGGACAGCGGGCGCGTGCGGCTTTCAACAACTGGATGCGCGGGCGGGCGCTGAATTGTTTCGTGCCTCCGTCGGTCGACCGCTTCCCTGTCGCGGCGACATGCAGGCTGGGCAAACAGGATGTCGGAGCCTGGCTCGTGTCGAATGGCTGGGCGTTGGCCTTGCCGGGCGGTATCTATGGCAAGGCCGAAGCAACAGCCAGGACGGCGGAGATGGGAATCTTCGGCTCCCCATAGGCGGCAGCAACCGGAGTCGCCGCAAAGGCCGGCATCGCCTCCAGAAAGCTTAGCGATCTATCCCGACGCCTCAAATTGTATTGTTCTTTGAAACCGAAATCCTAACTTGCCGGTCTTATGCTTGGCGATCCAACGGAGATCGATCATGTCCAACGCAGCAGCTGATGTCCCGGCCCATCACGAATGGAGGAGCGTCGGCTGGTTGGCTTTCCTTGGAACCATCGGCAGCCTTTGCGTCTCCCTGAGCCTGAACTATCTGCTGTTGTTCAGCGAGACGCTGACGCCTTTCGGGCGCGGCATGATCACCGCAACGCTTTTGCCTTTGGTGATCTGCCTGCCGCTTTTTGTGTTCATAGGCCGGAACCTGGCAGAGATCCGTCGCTACCGGCGGGAACTCAACAAAGCCGCTACCTTCGATACGCTGACCGGTTGCCTGAACGGCAGGGTCTTCACGTCGCTGATCGAGAGACGGGCAATCAGGCCGTCCGTTCCAGGCGAGCGATCGGGCGCCTTCCTGGTCATTCATCCTGAGCATCTGAACGCCATCAACTTGCGCTTCGGCCTGAGCTGGGGCGACGAAGCCTTGCGTCTCATAGCCTCAACCATCCGGTCTTGCGTGCGCTCGCAAGACGTCATCGGCCGCATAGGCGCGTCGATGTTCGGCGTGTTCCTTCCCGGAACGAGCGAGGCCGAAGCCAGGATGGTTGGCGAGCGTATCCGCGCCAGTGTCTCGCGGGTCTATTTTTCCCCTCAGGGCGCCGTGGAGATCCTGGCCGTGACCGTCGGAGGCGTGGTTTTCGAGGAGGACCTCGACTTCGAGGATATGTTCCGGCCGGCGGAACAGAGCTTGTCGGGCAAAGGCGGTTTTGAGTTGTCGCGTATTCAACGCGCTTCAGCCTGACGTCCTCCAAGACCGGTTCAGTTTGCCGCGACTTTTGCGATTATCGGGAAAGTCGATGCCAAAATCCGTGGCTTATCGCCCGCGATCCCTTCGCTACGATCCTTGGAGATCATCAGACAGGGATAGCCAAGGACATGCTGACGGACAAGCAGGCACGCGAGGCGGTGGAGCAGTACCGCGAGGAGGGATACGCGGTCGTTCGACAATTCGTCGACGGCGACGAGATGGTCCGGCTGAAGAAGGAAACGGATGCCGTCTACGCCGAAGGGCTCAAGCATCACGCTACTTTCCGGGACGGCAATCTCAACTTCCAGATCCTGCCCGAGTCGGATTTCGGCCAACGCTACGTGCTGCAGGCCTACTGGTTTTCCTGGATCAATTCCTATTTCGAGCAATTCCGGCGCAATCCCAATTACCTGAAACTGCTCGAAGGCTTGATCGGGCGTGACATCAAGCAAATCGCCCAGCAGCTGCATTGGAAGCCACCCGGGGCCAATGTCACTGGTTATCGCTTCCATCAGGATCTGCGATTCCGCAACCAGGCCGCCTTCGACAATGTCGCCGATGCGACAGTGACGACGGGCCTCGCCGTCGACCGAGCGACGCTCGACAATGGCTGCCTTCAGGTCGTGCCTGGCAGTCACAAGCTCGGCTATCTCGGCCTGTCCGACGAAGGCAAGGGCGAGTTGATGAAGGGGCTGACCGCCGAGGAAGAATTGCGCAAGGTCGGCATCGACCCGGCGACGATCGTTCCATTGGTCCTGGAGCCTGGCGACCTCGCCATGTGGGGGCTGCTTACCGTGCATGGCTCCTCGCCCAACCTGTCGCAGCACGACCGGGCCTTTGCCCTGTCCAGCTATGTGCGGGCCGACTCGACCCAACGCGGCGAGTGGGCGTTCAAGGATGGTGCCTCGGTGGCGCTCGGCAAGACGCCGGCGCTCTGCAAATACGAGAAGCTCTTCGAGGAGCCGGGACCGATGTACGACACCACCGCCTGGTGGAAATGACACCGCCGAGTTTGCCGTTGGGGGCAAGGGTGGCCTGGCGTTCGCGCCGGGCCTTTGCTGGCGCCGACTGGCGATGCCCCTGCCGCGCCTCAGGCGGTAAAATCCGCCGACAGCTCACGGATCAGGAAATCGACGAAGGCGCGGACCTTGGCGGCGATATAGGTCCGGTGTGGGTAGAGGGCATAGATTGGGCTGGAATCCGGGCGAAACTCGTCGAGCCGTACCTCCAGCCGTCCATCGCGGATTGCCGCATCGACCAGGAGGCTCGGCAGGTTGCCGATGCCGAAGCCGGCGATCGTCATCTGATAGGCGGCCTCGACGCTGTTGGTCGAGATGCGCCCGCCGATCGGTGCGTCAAACGGCCCGTCAGGCCCTATGAAGGGCCACGTGCCGAGCCGCTTGGCGAAATTGCTCAAGACGCAGGAATGGCTTGCCAGTTGGTCCGGATGGGTCGGTCGGCCGTTTCTGTCCCAATAATCCGGCGTGGCGCAGACATAGTTGCGGACTTCGCCCAGGCGCCGCGCAATCAGAGCGGAATCGGCCTGGCCGCCGAAACGGATGGCAACATCATAACCCTCCTCGACGATGCCGACGACGTAGCGCGCTGTCAGATCGAATTCGATGGTAGTCAGCGGGTTCTCCTCGAGGAATTTCGGCACCAGCTTGGTGATGCGCGTGTGGCCAAGGACATTGGAGCAGGAAACCCGGATCAGGCCGCGCGTCTCCTTGTGCAGGCCGCGCGTCGAATCCTGCAGTTCCGAAATCTCGTCCAGCAGGCTGCGGGCCCGCGGTGCATAGTCGCGCCCGGCTTCGGTGACGCTGAGGCGCCGGGTCGTGCGGTTGATGAGACGCACGCCAAGATCCTCTTCCAGCTCCTTGATCGTCCGGCTGACCGCCGTCGTCGACATGTTGAGATCGCGCGCCGCCGCCGAGAGGCTGCCCAGCAGGCAGACCCGGTCGAAGACCCGCATGGCCGTCAGAAGATTCATCCTGTTTCCCCCTCGCCGCATCGGCTCGGCCGCTCGCGGTTTCCAACAAAAGACCGTGCCCAGCGCTGTTGCGGCAAGGGCATTCCACCCGATTTGGACGTAAAATCAACAATGGGAGAAACGATATGACATCCAAGCCTCTTCATCCCGCGATCGACGCCTTTGCGCGGGGTGCCAAAAACGGCGCGCTCAGCCGCCGCGAATTCCTGGCGCTGGCCAGCGCCTTCGGCGCCAGCACGGCGGTCGCCTACGGGCTCATCGGCCAGCCGGTTCCGGCCCTGGCCGACGACGCGGCCCAACCCAGAAAGGGCGGAATCGTCCGCGTCGCCATGCAGGTGATGGAGATGGAGGATCCGCGCAGTTTCAAGGTTTCGCAGATGGGCAACATCGCCATGCAGTTTCTCGAGCCGCTGGTGCGCTGGAAGCCGGATTTCACCTTCGAGGCGGTGCTGCTGCAGGGCTGGGAAATCAATACGGATGCCACGGAATATGTGCTCAAGGTACGCCCTGGCGTGAAATGGTCGAATGGCGACGATTTCACCGCCGAGGACGTTGCCTTCAACGTCACGCGCTGGTGCGAGAAGGGGGCCGCCGGCAATTCGATGGCCGGCCGCATGACGTCGCTTATCGATCCCGAAACCAAGGCCGCGCGCGCCGGCGCCATCACGGTTCGTGACGACCACACCGTGGTGCTGAAACTGTCGCAACCCGACATCACCATAATTCCGGCGCTGACTGACTACCCGGCGCTGATCGTGCATCGCACGTTCAATCCGAAACAAGCAGCCCTGTCCGCCAACCCGATCTCCACGGGCCCCTTTGAACTCAAGAAGCTCAATGTCGGTGTCGCGGCCTCCGTGCGCAGGCGGCCTGACGGCTCCTGGTGGGGCGGCGAGGTGTTCCTGGATGGTATCGACTGGATCGACTACGGCACCGACTCGGCCGCCACCGTCTCCGCCTTCGAATCCGGCGAGATCGATCTGAACGGCCAGACTCAATCCTATGACGTCGTCATGCTCGACGGGCTGGGCCTGAAGAAGAGCGAGATCGTCACCGCCGCCACGATCGTCTCGCGCTGCAACGTCAACGCCAAGCCTTATGACGACAAGCGCGTGCGCAATGCCATCCAGCTTGCGGTCGACAACGAGGCGGTGCTGCAACTGGGCGCCAACGGCATGGGCATCGTGGCGCAGAACGATCACGTCGGCCCGATGCATCCCGAACATGCCGAACTGCCGCCGATCAAGCGGGATCCGGCCCGGGCGAAAGCATTGCTCGCGGAAGCCGGCCAGCTCGATTTCGAGTTCGACCTGATCTCGGTCGAAGCCGACTACCGCAAGGAAAGTTCCGACGTGGTTGCCCAGCAGATGCGCGACGCCGGCTTCAAGGTGAAGCGTACCGTCATCCCGGAATCGGCGTTCTGGAACGACTGGACGAAATATCCTTTCGCCACGACCAACTGGAATGCCCGCCCGCTCGGCATCCAGACCTATGCTCTCGCCTATCAGAGCGGCTCGGCATGGAACGAGACGGGCTTCGCCGATGCCGCGTTCGATGCCAAGGTTCACAAGGCCAACGCCATCGCCGATCCGGACCAGCGTCGGGCGGTGATGAAGGAATTGCAGGTGATGTTGCAGGAGTCCGGCATCATCGTTCAGCCTTACTGGCGAAAGCTGTTCTGCCATATGAAACCCGCCTTGATGGGCTATCAGATGCATCAGGCCTACGAGCAGGATTTCACCAAGGCCTGGCTCGCCGCCTGATTGCTCATCCGACGGGGCGGTGCATTCCACGGTGCCGCCCTGCCGTTTTTTCACTGCGTGCTTCGCCTCGTGGCGACACTGTCGAGGACCGACGAGGCGCAGTTCAGGTTTCGCTTCGGACACGTCGCACAGATGCGCCCCCACGTGCCTTGCCCCGGCATGTCCGCGCGTATCCGTGGCCGCGTCGCCAGGTCCGCCGGATCGTCAGGCATACGAAGAATCCCGGTGTCTGGGTCTGTCATCGTCAAGCCGCTCCAATTGATGGCGAGAGCTTATCCTTGCCGAAATGAAGCGAAACCGGCTTTGACGGACAACAACCTTCCCTAAAAACGGGAAAATTCGCCTCGCGCACCAGCGGCAGCAGCGCGAGGGCTCGGCGCAACGGGGCGTCGCGACAAAGGAGGTCCGGATGACGGCTGAATAGAGTTCCTACGGGCCGCGGCGCTGTCAGCGTCAGCTTGCTTCGCGCATCGCCTCCGCGGCCTGCAAGTCGACGGAGACCAACTGGCTGACGCCCTGCTCGGCCATGGTCACGCCAAACAGCCGGTCCATGCGCGCCATGGTGATGGGATTGTGGGTGATGATGACGAACCGTGTCTCGGTGGTCTTGGCCATCTCGTCCATGAGATTGCAGAAGCGCTCGACATTGTGATCGTCGAGCGGCGCGTCGACTTCGTCGAGCACGCAGATCGGCGCCGGATTGGTCAGGAACACCGCAAAGATCAGCGACATCGCCGTCAGCGCCTGCTCGCCGCCCGACAGCAGCGTCATGGTCTGCGGCTTCTTGCCGGGCGGGCGGGCAAGAATCTCCAGTCCCGCCTCCAGCGGATCCTCGGATTCGATCAGTTGCAATTCGGCCGTGCCGCCACCGAACAGGTGCGAGAACAACCGCTGGAAATGGCTGTTGACCACATCGAAGGCGGCCAGCAGCCGCTCGCGGCCTTCACGGTTGAGGCTCTGGATTGCTTGCCTGAGCTTGCGGATCGCTTCGATGATGTCCTCGCGCTCCGACACGATGGTCTCCAGGCGCTCGGAAAGCTCCTTCTGCTCTTCCTCGGCGCGCAAATTGACGGCGCCGAGCCGTTCGCGCTCGATTTTCAGCCGATCCAACTGGCGTTCGATCTCGGGCATCTCGGGCATCGGATCGTCGGCTTCCAGGCCGGTGTGGCGGATGACCAGATGCGGCGGCGTGTTCAGCGTTTCCTGGATACGCGCCTCGACTTCCAGCCGGCGCTCGTCCGCCGCCGTCAGCCGTTCCTCGGCACGGGCGCGGGTTTCGCGCGCTTCGGCCAGCGACTGGATGGCTGATGTGGCGGCCTTGTCCAGTTCGGCCTGCCGGTTCTCCGCCTCCTGCAGACGGTCGGCGGCCGCCTTGCGCAAAGTCTCGGCCTCGGTGAGTTGCGACAGCAATGCACGGCGCTTGGCGTCGATCTCGTCGGGCGCATCGACCAGCCGTTCGCGCTCGGCCTCGGCCTCCGCCTTGCGTTCGCCGAGCGAGGCGATCTGGGTCGAGGCGTTTTCAGCACGCGCCAGCCAGTTGCCGCGCTCGGCGCCGATGGCATCCAGACGCCGAGTGCGTGCCTCGGCTTCGCGCCGCAAGCCTTCATGGACGGCGCGCGCGTCGGCCAGTGCGGCGCGGTCGCGAGAGACATTGGCCGATGATTGTTCGAGCAGCAATTGCAGGTCGCCGAGATCCGGCGCGTCCTGCAACAACATCTCGGCCTCGACGAAAGCCGCCGACGTCTCCTCGTGGCTGTCGACTATGCGGGCACGCGCCTCGTCCAGCGCGGCACGGCGGCTCGACAGTTCACCGCCGGCCTTTTCGGCCTCGGCCAGCGCATTGCGGGCGGCATCCAGCCGATGCTGGGCCTCGCGTCCGGCCTGGCGCGTGGTCCGCTCCGCTTCGCTTGCCTGGCGGAGGGCCTGCTCGGCCTGTGCCAGCGCCTCCTCGGCCTGGCGCAGGACGAGCGTCGCCTGCACCGCTTCGGCATCGAGTTCGGCAAGCCGGTTCTTCTGCGCCAGCCTTTGTGCCGCGGCGGTCGGTGCATCGGCGCTGGCGGTCAGGCCGTCCCAGCGCCACAGCGCGCCCTCACGACTGACCAGGCGCTGGCCGGGAGCCAGAAGCCCCTGCAACCGGCGGCCGTCAGCGGCCTCGACGATGCCGATCTGCGCCAGGCGGCGGGCAAGCTGTGCCGGCGCGCGAACCATGCTGGCAAGGCTCCTGATCCCTTCCGGAAGCGCGGCGTCGCCGGGCTGGATTTCGCTTTCGCCCCAATGCACCGGCGCGTTGCGGTCGAGCGGCACGTCGAGATCTTCGCCCAGGGCCGCCCCAAGAGCCGTCTCGAAGCCGCGCTCGACGCTGATCTGCTCCAGCACGGAAGGGAAGAGATCGCCGCTGGCCGCGTTCAGGATCTTGGCCAGCGTACGCGCTTCGGTCTCGATCCGCGCCAGTTCCGCCCTGGCGTCCTGAAGCGGCGGACGCGCGGCACTTTCGGCGCCACGAGCGTCGATGACCGACTGCTCGGCCTGCTCCGCCGCGGCCTCCGACTCTTCCAGCAACGCCAGCGCCTGTTCGACCAGGATCTGTTTCTCGGCCGGGTCCGGCAGGCCGGCCACCTTGGCGAGGATGTCCGACAATTCGCGGTCGACATCGGCGAGTTGGCGGGCGAAGCGATCGCGCCGCTCGGCGGTTTCGCGCAAAGTGCGTTCGATCTGATGGCGCGAGGCGGCAGCCTCCGCGCGCTCGGCGGTCAGCGCGGCGAGCTTGGCTTCGCTTTGCGCCAGCGTCGAGGCGGCCTGTTCGAATGCCGCGCGGGTGGTGGCCTCGCGCTCCGCGGCACCAGCGTTTTCGGAGTTCAGCGCGGCCTCTTCCGCGCGCAGGCGCTCGAGAACGTCGGCGTTGTCGCGCACCATCCGCTCTTCGCGGGCGATGTCGCCGTCGAGCTGCTGCAACCGGCGCTCGAGTTCGGCCTGACGGGTGCGGATGCGGCCGGCTTCCTCCTCGATCTGCGACCTGGCGATCGACAGCCGCTGGAAGGCGGCTGCAGCCGCGGCTTCCGCGTCGCGCAGGTCAGGCAAGCGATGGGCGGAGATGCCCTGCTCCTTGGCCGCGTTCATCTGCGTGGCGGCGCGGTCGCCAACGAGCGCCGTGGCCGTAGCCAGCGCCGAACGCGCCTCGCCTTCCTGCGTCTTGGCCAGCGTCCAGCGCAGGTGCAAGAGCGTTGCTTCGGCCTTGCGGATGTCGGCGGACAGGTTCTTGAAGCGCGAAGCCTGGCGCGCCTGGCGCTTCAGGCTTTCGATCTGGCTTTCCAGTTCGCCGACGACGTCGTCCAGGCGTTCGAGATTCTGTTCGGCGGCCTTCAGCCTCAGTTCCGCCTCGTGGCGGCGGGTGTGCAAGCCGGAAATGCCGGCCGCCTCTTCGAGCAGGGCGCGACGGGCCTGCGGCTTGGCCTGGATCAGTTCGCCGATACGGCCTTGCCCGACCATCGAAGGCGAGCGTGCACCGGTCGACTGATCGGCGAACAGAAGCTGCACGTCCTTGGCGCGTGCTTCCTTGCCGTTGATGCGGTAGAGGGAGCCCGCCTCGCGCTCGATGCGGCGCGACACCTGCAGCTCGTCGGCATCATTGAAGGCGGATGGCGCCGAGCGGTCGCTGTTGTCGAGGAAAAGCGTGACTTCGGCGGTGTTTCGGGCGGGACGCGTGCCCGAGCCGGAAAAGATCACGTCGTCCATGCCGGACGCGCGCATGTTCTTGTAGGAGCTTTCGCCCATCACCCAGCGCAGCGCCTCGACGAGGTTCGACTTGCCGCACCCGTTCGGCCCGACAATGCCGGTCAGGCCGCGTTCGATGACGAACTCGCCGGGTTCCACGAAGGACTTGAAACCAAGAAGGCGGAGGCGCGAAAACTTCATTCACGCGCCTCATACACCGGTTGCGCAAAAGTGTACCGAAGTTTTGCGATAGGGCGCATGGCGCGCGAACAGATAGAAAGGCAAGCAGCGCCGGAGCGCTGCCGCTTCAGCGCTGAGCCGATGTCAGAGCAGAGGGTCGATGATGGCCGACATTTCCTCAATCGACATCGCCCCTTTGTAGGTCTTACCGTTGATGAAGAAGGTCGGTGTCGAGTCGACCTTGAATTCATTGGCGCCACGCTTCTGGACCGATCTCACATCGTCCAGAAGTTTCTGGTCCGTCAAGCAGGCCTCGAAGGACTCCTGTGTAAAACCGGCAAGCTTGGAGATTTGCAGCAGCGCATCCTTGGTGTTGGACACGCCGACCCAGTTCGCCTGCTGCCGGAACAGGACATCGACCATCGGGAAATAGTTATCCTTGGCGCAGCGTGCCAGCATGAAACCGGCCTCGGCGCTCGGATCGAACGGGAATTCGCGCAGGATGTAACGGGCCTTGCCGGAATCGATGTACTTGGTTTTCAAATCCGGGAAGGTGGTCTCCGCGAAATGCGCGCAGTGCGGGCAGGTCATCGAAGCGTATTCGACGATGGTGACCTTGGCGTCATCCTTGCCGAGCTGCTTGTCGGGCAGCGCACCCGGCTTCAACAATTCGGCCATATCCACCGTGCCTTGCGCCTCCGGCACCTGGACCGCCGCGGGCGTGGCCGGCTTCGCGGGCGTTGCCGGGTCCGCGGGCTTGACATCCGCCGCCTTGGCCTGTTCGCCGGAATCACTGCAGGCCGCGAGCAGGGCCACCGCCGGAATGGCGGCCAGCGAAGTCAGGACGTTTCTGCGAGAGAAGCTTTGGCCAAACGGGGTACGGCTCATACGAATCACCTGATAAGGGTTGAATTTTGCAATGCAAAGACACGAAAAAGCGAGAGTTGGCGCGAATTAAGGCATCCCTGTCCCCAATCCAATCGCGAAACCTGACAAGGGTGATCACGAATGCGCGAGATTAACGACAAACCTATGACTGTTTCCAGTCAGAACTAGGCTTTCCTTGCGCCCAAAATGGTCGCACCCAGCCTTTCCAGTGAGGCGCGCAGTCCGTCATCCTCGATCAATCCGACTGTATCGGCCAATTTCGCCTTTTCCGCCGCGCTCAGTGGCCTGAGAGCAGGTTTGGGCCGGGCCTTTCCAGAAGTCACCGGCTTCTGCACGATCCTGATGCGGCCTATCGCGATAAAGCCCAGGAAGGCGTTGACCCGGTTGATGATCTCGCCGGTCTCGTGCTGCAGGTGAAGCGCGGCCATGCCTTCGCAGGCGATGACCAGCACGGCCGGCTCGAATGGATCGTCCTCGTGCAGGCGGCGCGGCCACTGGATCTTTTCGGGCCGCGAGTGAATGGCCAGGCGCGGGCCAGCAATCTCTTCCCAGGACTGGACGAGACCGATCGAGATGCCTGCCCGCTTGCGCAGCACCGGGTCGAGGATCTCGGTGGCGAGGTCGCTCACCGGAACGGGATTGCCGAAGGGCCTTTTCCCTGCCATGTGCGTTCTCCAGCCACGACCCAGCAGACACCGGCCAAGCCTACGCAAGATCAATGGCACCAGCAGACCAGACCCGCAAGGCCCAGACCAGCAGAGCCAAGGCCGACGATACGGCGTCACGGCTGGTCGCCTGGTACGACGCGCATCATCGCGAACTGCCGTGGCGCGTGACGCCGCGCGAGCATGCACGCGGCGTGCGGCCCGACCCCTACCGTATCTGGCTGTCCGAGGTGATGCTGCAGCAGACCACCGTCGAAGCGGTGAAATCCTATTTCCGCGCCTTTGTCGAGAAATGGCCCGATGTCGAGGCCTTGGCCGCGGCGCCGACCGAGGATGTGATGAAAGCCTGGGCCGGGCTCGGCTACTATTCCCGCGCCCGCAACCTCAAGGCCTGTGCCGATCTGGTGGCGGCACGCGGCGGCCGGTTTCCCGACACCGAGACCGGACTTCGAGAATTGCCCGGCATCGGCGCCTATACGTCGGCGGCAATAAGGGCGATTGCCTTCGACCGCCCGGCGGCCGTTGTCGACGGCAATGTCGAACGCGTCATCTCAAGGCTGTTTTCGATCACGACGCCGCTCAGCGAAGCCAAGGCCGAGATACGGGCCCAGGTCGAGCGCATGGTGCCGGCGACGCGACCGGGAGACTTCGCCCAGGCGATGATGGATCTCGGCGCCACGATCTGCACGCCACGCCGGCCGCGCTGCATGCTGTGCCCGCTGCGCGAGGACTGCAGCGCCGTCATTGCAGGCGACCCCGAGAATTTCCCGGTGCGGCTGCCAAAAGCCAACAAACCGCTGCGGCGCGGCGCGGCTTTCGTGGCCACGCGTGAGGACGGCGCCATTCTTTTGCGGAAGCGCCCGGAAAAGGGGCTGCTTGGCGGCATGACGGAAGTGCCGACCACAGCCTGGACCGCGCGGGTGGACGGCGCCACCACGCAAGCGGCGGCGCCCTTTCCCGGCGCCTGGCGGCACGCTGGGTCAATCACGCATGTCTTCACCCATTTCGCGCTCGAACTCGAAGTCTTTCACGCCCACATCAAAGGTGATGCGGTGGCAGGGCACTTCTGGTCGCCCGCTGGCGAGATTTCCGGCGAGGCGCTGCCGACTGTCATGAAAAAGGCAATCGAGGCTGCGATACCCGGCGCGACGAAAAAACCGTCGCCATCAGGTGCAAAGAGACCCCATGACTGAAATCCGCCACATCGTTTTCGACATCGGCAAGGTGCTGATCCACTACGATCCAAACATTCCGTTCAGCCGCCTCATTCCCGATGCCGACGAGAGAAAGTGGTTCTTCGACAATGTCTGCACGCATGACTGGAACCTCGAGCAGGATCGCGGCCGGACGTGGCAAGAGGCCGAGGCGCTGCTCATTTCGGATCATCCAGATCATTCTGAAAACATCCGCAATTTCCGCCGCCACTGGCACGAGATGGTGCCGCATGCCTATGACGACAGCGTCGCCATCATGCTCGGCCTGATCGAAAGCGGCCATGATGTCACCATGCTGACCAACTTCGCCTCCGACACGCTGGCCGAAGCCCGGCAGCGCTTCGATTTTCTCAACCGTCCGCGCGGCGTGACAGTGTCGGGCGATATCGGCAAGATCAAGCCCGACCGCGACATCTACGACCATCACGTGGCGGCGTTCGGCCTCGAACCGTCCGCGACGCTGTTCATCGACGACAGCCAGAAGAATGTCGACGGCGCCAAGGCGGCCGGCTGGAAAGCGGTGCTGTTCACCGATGCCAGGACGCTTCAAGCGGATCTTGAACGCTTCGGAATAAAGGCGTGATCTCTATCGCTTGCGGCGATCCGTTGAGACTTTGATTCAACGAATAAGCGGCAGGGGATCAGCCCCCTGCCCGCTCCATGCCGAGGCGGGCGATGCGGCGCAGTTCGTCGATCGGGGTAAGTCCGCCGCTGCGCTCATAATGCCAGAAGGTCCAGCCATTGCAGGCGTCCAGCCCCTGCACCTCGGCGCCGATCTTGTGGATCGAGCCGGCGCTGTCGCCGATAGCCACGGTGCCATCGGCGCGAACCTTGGCGGCCCAGCGCTTCTTGGCGTCATAGAGCGTGGCACCGGGCGTCACCAGACCGGTGTCGATCAGGCTGACGAAGGCGACGCGCGGCTCGGCGCGCTTGCCGGTAAGCACGGTGAGATCCGCTTCGTCGAGTGGCCGCACGGCATCGATGCGCTCATTGGCGGCGTCGATATAGGCCTGCTCGCGCTCGATGCCGACGAAGTGGCGGCCGAGGCGCTTGGCCACGGCACCCGTCGTGCCGGAGCCGAAGAACGGGTCGAGCACGACGTCCCCCGGCTTGGTCGAGGCCATCATGATACGGGCAAGCAGCGCCTCGGGCTTCTGTGTCGGATGCAGCTTGTCGCCATTGTCGTTCTTCAAGCGCTCGCCGCCGGTGCAGATCGGGAACAGCCAGTCGGAGCGCATCTGGATATCGTCGTTCGACGCCTTCAGCGCTTCGTAGTTGAAGGTATAGCCCTTGCCCTTCTGATCGCGCGAGGCCCAGATCATCGTCTCATGCGCGTTCTGGAAGCGGCGGCCGCGGAAATTCGGCATCGGATTGGTCTTGCGCCAGACCACGTCGTTGAGGATCCAGAAGCCGAGATCCTGCATCTTGGCGCCGACCCGGAAGATGTTGTGGTAGGAGCCGATGACCCAGATCGTGCCGTTGGGCTTCAGCACGCGGCGCGCCGCCAGCAGCCAGGCGCGGGTGAAGGCGTCATAAGCTTCGAAGCTCTCGAACTGGTCCCAGTCGTCGTCGACCGCATCGACCTTGGACTGGTCGGGACGATGCAAATCGCCGTCGAGCTGCAGATTGTAGGGGGGATCGGCAAAGATGACGTCGATCGACTTTTCCGGCAGGCGGTCGAGCGCCGCGACACAGTCGCCTTTCAGGATCGTGTCTAGCCATTCGGATTGCTGGGGAGCATGGGAGAGCTCGTCGAGAAGACGCACGGCTGACATTTTTACACCCAAGGCACGCGTTACTGTTTACTCCCCGTTATGGTTACCGATCAGCGTAAATATTCGGTGAAGCTTTATCGATCCGGTGCAGGAGTTTGCGAAGGCGTGCCCATTGGTGTATGCCGCGCCGCTTGAGCCCTGAGCGGCCATTTCTCCATCCTCCATCGTCCGGATCATCATGCCCCAGCCAGACCTTGTCATCTTCGATTGCGACGGCGTGCTCGTCGATTCCGAAATCATCGCCGCACGGGTCGAGGCCGAATTGATCACCCTGGCCGGATATGAAGTCTCGGCGGAGGAGATTGCCGAGACCTATGCGGGCCTGACCTTCAAGGACATACTGATGCGGATCGAGGAGAAGTCCAAGATCCCGTTCCAGGTCTCGTTGATCGATCGCGCCGAGGAACTGGTCGACCGCAAACTGCGCAGCGACGTTCGTGCCATCGAAGGCGTGCGGGAAGCGGTCGCCTCGGTCACGACGCAACGCTGCATCTGCTCCAATTCACGTTCGGAGCGGATCGAGTTCATGCTGGAGAAGGTGCATCTGCTGCCATTCTTCGCCGGACGCATCTTCTCGGCGCTGGAGACGCCGACCGGAAAGACCAAACCGGCCCCGGACGTGTTCCTGCATGCCGCCGAAAAGCTCGGCGCCAACCCGGCGAACACCTTCGTCATCGAGGATTCCGTGCACGGCGTCACCGGCGCCACGGCCGCCGGTATGCGCGTGATCGGTTTTACGGGCGCGAGCCACAGCTATCCCGGCCATGCCGATGCCCTGACGGAGGCCGGCGCCGAAACGGTGATCCGGCGGTGGGCGGAGTTGAAAAGCGTTATCGCGGCGCTGTCGGAGTGGTCTGCGAATGCTTGAGCTGCGTGCGCCCGACCGGACGCACGCCACGCTGAGGGCCGCTCAGTTCGTTGCCGCGGCTTTCTTCTTCTTGCGCTTCGACTTGTCGGTTGTAGCCTTGGGCGCGGTTTCATCATAACCGGCATAGGCCTGATAGTCCGCAGCCGTCGGCGCCGGTACGACGATATTGGAATCGGTGAAGACGAACTGGGTCGCGACCGAGGGATCGGTGACCTGGACCTGATACTGGTGGATTTGCGAATAAAGCACGTCGGTGCCGTGCATCACCGCGGTACGGATCGGCATGGTGATGGTGCCCGGAGTGAATTTCGGCCCTGGTACGATCTTGCCGGCAACCGCGATCGTCATCGTCAGTTGTCCGTCGGCACGGCTGCAATCGCGGGTCACGTCGCTGATCGATGCCTGATAAATGATCCTCGCCGAATCGTCGGGCGGTGTAGCGGCGGCGGCGTCAGCCGCTGCCTGGGCCGCTGCATCCGCAGCGGCGTCGCCGGTCTTCTTGAGCTTCGGCTTGGGCTTCCGGGCCTCGTTGACATAGGTGTTGAAGAACGCCGTGCCATCGCGCACCGTCACCCTTGGGCAGTAGGCGTTCAGCTGGCTGGCCAGCACCTTGGGGTCCTGCGGCGGCGGTGGCGCCGTCGGGTCCTTCTTGCCGAAACCGAGGTTCAAGATGCCATTGTCGCCGGATTGGCAGCCGGCGGCGGCAAGCATAAAGCCCGTGAGCGCGAGACCCGCCAAAAAGCGACCACTTGATATACGAAACGCCATGAAACTGCACTTCCCTCTCGCAAAGCTGGTGACGTATATCAACCGCGCGGCAAAAATGCGACTACAGCCGGTGCAGAAATTAACCACCTTGTGGTGAACGGAAAAACAGCGGCAAACGGATCTGTGACATGCACTATGTGAGTACCCGCGGGGAAGCGCCCGCGCTTGGATTTTCCGACGCCGTCCTGGCCGGCCTGGCGCGCGATGGCGGGCTTTATGTGCCGCGCGAATGGCCACACTTCTCGTCATCCGAGATCCGCGCCATGCGTGGCCTTGCCTATCCTGACCTTGCAATCCGCCTGCTGACGCCGTTCCTCGGCGGCGAGATCGCCGCACCGGTCTTCGAGCGCCTGGTCCGCGAAGCCTATGCCACCTTCCGCCATGAGGCTGTTTGCCCGCTGGTCCAGACCGGCGCCAACACTTTTGTCCTCGAACTCTTCCATGGGCCGACGCTGGCGTTCAAGGACGTGGCGATGCAATTGCTTGCCCGGCTGATGGACCATGTGCTTGCCGAACGCGGCCAGCATGCCACCATCGTCGGCGCCACGTCGGGCGATACCGGCGGCGCGGCCATAGACGCCTTTGCCGGGCGCAGCCGCACCGACATCTTCATCCTGTTCCCGCATGGCCGCGTCTCGCCGGTGCAGCAGCGGCAGATGACCACGTCGAAGGCTGAAAATGTCCATGCACTGGCGATCGAAGGCAATTTCGACGACTGTCAGGGCCTGCTGAAGGATATGTTCAACGATCACGGCTTTCGCGACCGGGTGTCGCTGTCGGGGGTCAATTCGATCAACTGGGCGCGCATCATGGCCCAGATCGTCTATTATTTCTCCTCGGCATTGTCGCTCGGCGCACCGGACAGGCCGGTCTCCTTTACCGTGCCGACCGGCAATTTCGGCGATATCTTCGCCGGCTACGCCGCCAAGAAGATGGGCCTGCCGATCGACCGGCTGGTCATCGCCACCAACGACAACGACATATTGGCTCGCACCTTCGCGACCGGCGAATACCGCACCAAGGGCGTCTTTGCGACCACCTCGCCGTCGATGGACATCCAGGTTTCCTCGAACTTCGAACGCCTGCTTTTCGAGGCATCAAACCGCGATGCGGCGACGGTGCGGCGCTACATGGCCGGCCTGAAGCAATCGGGCGCTTTCACCATCGAAGCCCGGGAAATTGCCGGGATGCGGTCCGAATTCGATGCCGGCCGCGCCGATATGGACGAGGTCGCCGCCACCATCCGCTCGACGCTCGCGGGCAGCAATTATCTTCTAGATCCGCACACCGCCGCGGCCATGTATGTCGCGGCCGGCAAAGCATCGGGCGCCGTGCCGATGGTGGTGCTGGGCACTGCACATCCGGCGAAATTCCCGGCCGCCGTCGAGGCCGCCAGCGGTGTCTCGCCCGCCCTGCCCGCATGGCTAGGGGGATTGATGACATTTGAGGAAAAATACACGGTACTTCCATCCGACCTGAAAATGGTGGAAGATTACGTCAGCCGCCGTGCGCGGGCGGCGCGTTAGGGAGTACGAGCCATATGGGTGTTGAGGTAAGCCGTCTGTCGAACGGCCTGACAGTCGCCACCGAAACCCTTCCAAGTATCGAATCGGTTGCCTTGGGTGCCTGGGTCAAGTCGGGTGCCCGCAATGAACGCGAAGAAGAGCATGGCATGGCCCATCTGCTCGAACACATGGCGTTCAAGGGGACGAAGCGGCGAAGCGCCTTCGAGATCGCCTCGGAAATCGAGGACGTCGGCGGCGAGATCAATGCCGCCACCAGCGTCGAGACCACCTCCTACTACGCCAGGGTGCTCTCCGACGACGTGCCGCTGGCCGTCGACATCCTGTCCGACATCCTGCAGGAGTCCGAATTCGACCCGCAGGAACTCGAGCGCGAGCAGCACGTCATCCTGCAGGAGATCGGCGCCGCGCACGACACGCCCGACGACATCGTTTTCGACCGTTTCACCGAGACGGCCTTCCGCCACCAGACCATCGGCCGCTCGATCCTGGGCACGCCCGAAACGGTAAAATCCTTCACCTCCAAGCAGTTGCACGATTTCATCGAACGCCAGTACGGCGCCGAGCGGATGGTGATCGTGGCGGCCGGCGACATCAAGCACGACAAGTTCGTGCGCGAGGTCGAAAACCGGCTCGGCGGCTTCCGCAGCAAGGCCGACAGCACCATTCCGCAATACGCGCAATATGTCGGCGGCGATTTCCGTGAGGACCGCGACCTGATGGACGCGCAGATCGTGCTGGGCTTCGAGGGCCGCGCCTATCATGTGCGCGATTTCTACGCCTCGCAGGTGCTGTCGATGATTCTGGGCGGCGGCATGTCGTCGCGTCTGTTCCAGGAAGTCCGCGAGAAACGCGGCCTGTGCTATTCGGTCTATGCCTTCCACTGGGGTTTTTCCGATACGGGCATATTCGGCGTCCATGCCGCCACGGGGCAGAGCGACATCGCCAAACTGGTGCCTGTCATCATTGACGAGTTGCAGAAGGCCGGCGAGAGCATCCTGCAGGAAGAACTCGACCGTGCGCGCGCCCAGTATCGCGCCGGGCTGATCATGTCCGCCGAAAGTCCGGCCAGCCGCGCCTCGCAGATCGCGCGCCAACTGCTGCTTTTCGGCCGTCCGATCGCAAAGGAAGAGTTGATGGAGCGGCTGGCGGCGCTGACGATCGAGCGCCTGACCGACTTGTCGTCGCGGATGTTCTCGACCAAGCCGACGCTTACCGCTGTCGGGCCCGTGGGTACGCTGGCACCATACGAGGCGATCCTCGATTCGCTTCCGGGTACGCAGGCCACGGCCCGCAGGCTCGCCGTCTAAGTCCCAAGCGCCGTGTTCGCGCTCCCTTTCTTTCGCCGTGACCTGCCGGCACTGAAGGGCAACCTCGTCACGCTGCGCGTGCCGTTCACCAGCGATTATCGCGAGTGGTCGGCGGTGCGCGGCGAAAGCCGGACGTTCCTGGAGCCGTGGGAGCCGCGCTGGACCCCCGACGAACTCGACCGCACGGCATGGCGCCTGCGCATCAGCCGCTATCGCGAGGACTATGCACAGGGAACGGCGATCGCCTTCTTCATCTTCGAGAAGTCGAGCGGCAAGCTCGCGGGCGGCATCACGCTCGGCAACATACGTCACGGTGTCTCGCAAAGCGGCCATGTCGGCTACTGGATCGGCGAACGCTTCGGCGGCCGTGGCCTGATGACCGACGCGGTCAAGGTGGTGGCCCGCTTCGCCTTCGATACGCTGAGGTTGCACCGGATCGAAGCCGCCTGTATTCCCGACAATATCAGGTCGATCCGCGTGCTTGAAAAAGCCGGATTCCGGCGCGAAGGACTTCTGCGATCCTATCTCAGGATCAACGGCATCTGGCAGGACCATTACCTCTACGCCCGGATCGCCGACGATCCGCCGGGCGCTGGAACGAAGGACTGATTTTTGACGAATTTCCTGCGAAACGGACCGCTGTTCGCCTTTCTGCTGGCGACGATGCTGACGCTGTGCGCGGCTTCGTCGGCCTTTGCCGTAGAACCCATCAAGATTGCCCGCGACGATGTCGCGCTCGACCTTTCGCGCGCCGTCGAGATCTACCGCAATCAGGGTGAGAACTTCCAGGTGTCGACCGCGCCCGGGCCGGACGGCATCGTGCGGCGCATCGAGGTCGAAGCCAACGACGCCCGCTCGACCGGCGACTGGGCGGTGTTCGCGCTCGCCAACACCACCGACCAGCAGCTCGACAGGCTGATCGTCGCGCCGCATTTCCGGCTGGTCAATTCCGGCATCTTCTGGCCGGATCTCGGCTCGACGCGCATCGCGGCCATCACGCCCAGCGAAGGCTTCGCACTCGACCGCCAGACCAGCCCCGATGCCGACGTGTTCCGGGTGACGCTGAACCCCGGCACGGTGATCACCTTCATCGCCGAGCTTGCCTCGCCGAAGCTGCCGCAGGTCTACCTCTGGGATCCGGAATCCTACAAGGACTCGGTCAATTCCTACACGCTGTTTCGCGGCATCGTCATCGGCATTGCCGGCCTTCTGGCGCTGTTCCTGACCATCCTGTTCGTCGTCAAGGGAACGTCGATGTTCCCGGCGACGGCAGCCCTCGCCTGGGCGGTTCTTGCCTATATCTGCGTCGATTTCGGCTTCCTCAACAAGGTCATCGAGATTTCGCCCGGCAACGAGCAGATGTGGCGAGCCGGAACGGAGGTGGCGCTGGCGGCGACCTTCGTGGTGTTCCTGTTCGCCTATCTCAACCTCAATCGGTGGCACGGCCATTTCAGCTATGGCGCCCTGGTCTGGATCCTCGGCCTGCTGCTGATCGCCGGCGTCGCCATCGTCGATCCGGCGGTCGCCGCCGGCATCGCCCGCATCTCGTTTGCCGCCACGGCGCTGACCGGGCTCGGCCTGATCATCTTCCTCGGCATTCGTGGTTATGACCGCGCCATCATGCTGGTGCCCAGTTGGGTCATGGTGCTGTTATGGCTATGCGGGTCATGGATGGCGATCACCGGCATGCTCGACAACGACATCGCCCAGCCAGCACTTGGCGGCGGGCTGATCCTGATCATCCTCTTGATCGGCTTCACCGTCATGCAGCATGCCTTTGCAGGCGGCGCGCTGCATCAGGGGCTGTTCTCCGACCTCGAGCGACAGGCGCTGGCCGTCGCGGGGTCGGGCGATACGGTGTGGGACTGGGACGTGCTGCGCGACCGCGTGGTGACCAAACCCGATGTCAGCATCCAGCTCGGCCTTGCTCCCAACAGCCTGGGCGGTGCCGCGCGCAACTGGCTGCCGGTGCTGCACGCCGATGACCGCGACACGTTCCGCACGACGCTCGACGTCGTTCTGGAACATCGCCGCGGCAAGGTGGCGCAGAATTTCCGCCTGCGCGGCGCCGACGGGCACTATCACTGGTTTGCCCTGCGCGCGCGCCCGGTCATCGGGTCGGACGGCGAGGTGATCCGCTGCGTCGGCACCATGGTCGACGTCACCGAACAGAAGAAATCCGAGGAAAGGCTGCTGCACGACGCCGTGCATGACAACCTGACCGGCCTGCCGAACCGCGAATTGTTCATGAACCGGCTGGAGGCGATCATCTCGATCGCCCGCACCGAGGAGAAGGTGCGTCCGACCGTCTTCGTCATCGACATCGACCGCTTCAAGCAGGTCAATGACGGGCTCGGCATCTCGGCCGGCGACACCATCCTGCTCACCATCGCGCGCCGCCTGCACCGGCTGTTGAAGCCGAAGGATTCGCTGTCGCGCTTCGCCGGCGACCAGTTCGCCCTGATGCTGCTGTCGGAGCAGGATCCCGCCCGCATCGCCGGCGTGGCCGATGCCATCAAGCATGCGATCAACAACCCCATCACCTTTGCCAAGCGCGAGATCGTGCTGACCGCCTCGATCGGGCTGATCACCTGGACCTCGGCGCAGACCTCGGCGGAGGACATGGTCAAGGACGCCGAGCTCGCCATGCATCAGGCCAAGCGTTTTGGCGGCGACAGGATCGAGCCGTTCCGCCCGGCTTTCCGCACCGTCGGCACAGATCGGCTGCAATTCGAATCCGACCTGCGGCGCGCCATTGAGCGGCGCGAATTCACGCTTGCCTACCAGCCGATCGTGCGGCTCGAGGACGGCAGCGTTGCCGGCTTCGAAGCGTTGCTGCGCTGGGACCATCCGCGCCGCGGCATGATCCCGCCGGCCGATTTCATCCCGGTCGCCGAAAGCTGCGGGCTGATTGTGCAGCTTGGCCTGTTCGCCATGCAGCAGGCGGCCGAGGATCTCGCAGGATGGCAAAAGCAGATCGGCGACGCACCGCTGTCGGTCTCGGTCAACTTGTCCAGCCGCCAGCTCATCCGCCGCGACCTGGTCAGCGATGTGCGTTCCGTGATCGCACGCGCCAATTTGAAGCCGCGCTGCTTCCGGCTCGAACTCACCGAGTCCCTGGTCATGGACAATCCCGAACAGACGGCCCATGTGCTGACCAAGCTGAAACAGCTCGGCATTGGCCTGTCGCTGGACGATTTCGGCACCGGCTATTCATCGCTCGCCTATCTGACGCGGTTCCCCTTCGACACCATCAAGATCGACAAGAGCTTCGTCGACGACAGCACGCCCAAGCGCGCCGTGCTGCTCAAATCCATGGTCAACATGGCGCATGAGCTCGGCCTGTCTGTCGTCGCCGAGGGCATCTCCGACGAGCGCGATGCGCTCGAGCTGCGCCAGATGGGCTGCGAATATGTGCAGAGCTTCATGTTCGGCGCGCCGATGCCGGGCGACCAAGTGCTGAAAACGCTGAAAGAGCAGTATCCGCTGACGCAGGCCTAGAGGCCCTCGGGGTCTAGCGCATCGCGCACGACTATTGTTGCGAGTGTCGCAGCGCGTTCACCAATGCAGACAGCGCCGCCGGCTGAAGCTGACGGCTGGGATAATACAGGAAAAAGAACGCTTCGTGACGAGAAATAGCCAGGCGACCCTACCACGGCCAGCCGCAACTCCGGCGTGACGCGTACCGCGATCATGTCCTTTTGAATGTATTCGCCGAGCTGGATACCGGCATCGAACTCGCCGGCAACGAGGTCTACAGGACCTGTCACGGTGACAACGTCGAGGACGATGTCGGGGTAGGCCTCGGCGAATGCCGTGAGCCGTGGCAGCAATACCATTACGGCGGCCGAGCGGGACATCACAGTTCGAAGGCGGCCCGCTGGGCGGCGCCTGAGGGTTCGCACTCCGTCAAGGGCAGCAGCGATTTGCTCAAGCGCTGGAGACAAATCCTTCAAGAGAGCCGCCCCCGCGGCGGTTGGCGCGACGCTCTTCGTCGTTCGCGCTAGAAGCCGTAACTCGAGCCGCTGCTCAAGCCCACGGATAGTGTGGCTCAGCGCGGACTGAGACACACCCAATTTTGCCGCGGCTCGTGTGAAGCTTCGTTCCCGCGAGACCATCGCGAACGCAGCGAGTTCATTCAGCTCGTTCCTCATCATTTATGAATATCACTCATAAGGCCTCCCAGCTCAACAGGCCTATCCTCATAGGTAACCCTGTCGTAAATTTGATCGGCAAACGGTAGATTGAGGGACCTTATGATCGTGACATTCCGCAGCGACAACGTTCTCGGCTGTACCACGGGCGCTTGGCGCGTCTGGTCGCTCTCGGACGGCTATATCGAGATGCCGGCGGACCTTCTTCGGGATCCGCAGGACAAGCCGGTGCTGCAAGTCGCGCAGGCAGGAGCGCTACTCCTTTCCGTCAATTGCTTTGCCCTCGCAGGTCCAGGCGTTGACGGCATTCTGATCGATAGTGGAGGAGGAAGCTGGGCCCCCACAACAGGACGTCTCGAGCAGGCGCTGGCCGAAGCCGGCATCGATCCCGGCTCGATCACGGTCTTGGCTCTCACCCATGCCCATCAGGATCATGTGTACGGCCTTTTGACCCTCGACGATCGGGGGCTTTTTCCGAACTTGAAGGCCATTGTAATTGCCGAGGAGGCTGTGAAGAGCTTTCTGGCCGAAACAAGCCTTGCGCGATTCCAATCCCTGTTGAAGCCGGTGCGGAATGGCGACCCAGTGGCTGAGCGGTTGAGAGCAGTTGCCCTGCCGGGTCATGCTCCCGGCCACATCGGCTACGCATTCGACACGAACGAAGACCGCTTCCTGTTTTTCGGGGACGTCGTTCATGTGCCGGCCTTGCAGTTTGGCAATCCCGCGTTGAGTTGGGGGTATGACGACGATCAACCGGCCGCACGTGCAACACGCCAGAAGGTTTTCCGCGATGCGGCCGAGGCTGGAATGTGGGTCGCTGGAGCGCACCTTGGCTGGCCAGGCGTCGGCCGCGTGGTGCGCGCGGGCGGAGCGTACGGCTATGAACCGGCATAAAAGCTCTTGCGCACCGTCACGGGATAAGATTGGGCTCGCGGCGCATCGTTCCGGCTCCGCTGCGCCCCGGCCAAAAGGTCACTATCGGCAAGACGAGGCTTAAGCGTGGCCGGCGGCGAGGCTGAGATGCGCGAGATCGATGCCGATCGAGGCGAGAATCCGGTCGTATTTGCGCTCGATATCGGCGTCGAACAGCAATTCCGGTGTCGCCGGGCAGGTCAGCCAGCCATTCTCGGCGATCTCGGTCTCCAGTTGGCCGGCGCCCCAGCCGGAATAGCCCAGCGCCATCAGCGCACGACGCGGCCCGCGCCCCGACGATATCGCCCGCAATATGTCGACCGTCGCGGTCAGGCAGATGTCGTCGGAAACGGTGAGCGAGGATTCCACGCGGTAGTCACCCGAATGCAGGACGAAGCCCCGGCTGCGGTCGACAGGCCCGCCATTGCGCACGACGAAATCGCGCGCCTGCGCCGGCAGGCGGATCGCCTCCTGCTCGTTCATGATGCCGAGCTGCACCAGAAGGTCCGGAAACAGCATCTGCTGCGTCTGGTTGATGATCAGGCCCATCGCGCCTTCATCGCTGTGCGCGCAGACGTAGATGACCGAGCGCGTGAAACGGTCGTCCTTCATGCCAGGCATGGCAATCAGGAACTGATCGTCGAGAAAGCCACGGCGGGCGGCTGTCTTCTTGTGGCGCAACAAATCCATTCCAGGGAGGGTAACGCGTTTCCCGGGCGCCGAAAAGATGCGCCGTACCGGATTCGACCAAAGCCCATATTGCGGGGCCGGTCTTGGCTTGCCCGCAAAGGTCACGCAAATATGATATCAGTACGGCCATGAAATCATTGCGCGGCCACGAACGGACGATCAAATCACCGCCATGCAAAGCTTGAAAATCCTGTTGCTCGGCGCCGCCATCGGATTGGCAACCGCCCTTCCCGCCACCGCCTCCTCATCCGCCTGGTACAACAGCGAAGGCGGCAAGGTACGGCTGGTGACATCAGGCAAGCCGGACGACGCCGGCCGCATCCGGGGTGTCCTCGACATAGCCCTCAAACCCGGCTGGAAGACCTATTGGCGCGACCCGGGTGACGCCGGCGTGCCGCCGCAGCTCGACATTTCGGCCAGCACCAATATCGCCGATGCGACACTGTCGTTTCCCGCGCCGCAGCGCCACGACGATGGCTATGGCAAATGGGCCGGCTACAACTATCCGGTTTCGCTGCCGGTGACGTTCACGCTGTCGACGCCGAACCAGCCGGCCGTCATCGATGCCGACGTCTTTCTCGGCATTTGCGAAACCATCTGCATCCCCGTGCAGACACGGCTGAGCGTCGACCCCGCTGCCGATCCCGACAATGCCGACGACACGGCATTGGTAAAGGCGAGTTTCACGGCATTGCCGGCGGCTGCAAAACCCGACTTTGGCATCAAGGTACTGCCGGGCAATCACGAGACGCTGGTTGTCGAGGCGAGTTTTCCTGGCGATCCGCAGGCGGCGGATTTCTTCGTCGCCGGCGAGCGCGACTATATGTTCGGCACCCCTTCCCGCGCGGAAAAGGACGGCAAGTTGACCTTCACCGTGCCGATCCTCGATCGCCCCTCGACGACGCCGACGGACGGCGGGCTTCACTACACGCTGACGAGTTCGGCGGGCGCGGTCGAAGGGCTGCTGCCTTTCCCTTGATCCAGCTCGCCCGAACAGTTGCAGGGAGCCCCCTAGTTCGCTACGCAAGCACCGTCCTTCCCCAAATCCCCAAGCGAGGAACTCATGACCCTTTCCGTTGGCGACAAGCTGCCCGAGGCGACCTTCAAGACCATGACCGCCGACGGCGCCAAGGCGATCACGTCGGCCGAGATTTTCCCGGGCAAGAAAGTGGTTCTGTTCGGCGTTCCCGGCGCCTTCACGCCGACCTGCAGCAACAACCATCTGCCCGGCTATCTCGAGAACCATGACGCGATCCTGGCGCGCGGCGTCGACACCATCGCAGTCGTTTCGGTCAACGACGTCCATGTCATGGGCGCCTGGGCGCGCTTCACCGGCGGCGAAGGCAAGATCCTGTTCCTCGCCGACGGCAATGGCGATTTCGCCAAGGCGGTCGGTCTTGACGCGGACTACTCCGGTGGCGGCATGGGCCTGCGCTCGAAGCGGTTTTCGATGATTATCGACGACGGCAAGGTCACCGCGCTCAATGTCGAGACCAAACCCGGCGTCGACGAGTCCGGCGCGGCTCATATTCTCGGCCAGCTCTGAGCTTCGACGGCCGGTCAGGCGGGGGCCGCAACGGCTGGCCTCGCCTAACAAGCGGCTGCGCTCCAGAACTGCCGGCTTTCGGGGGGAATTCCAACGATGTTTGACATCATCTGGCGCGCTATCGCGATCGGCGTCGGCGCCACTGTCCTGATGGATATCTGGGCCTTCTTCCTGCACAAGACGTTCGGCCAACCACGGCCGAACTGGGGGCCGGTCGGGCGCTGGGTCTGGCATCTGCGTCACAAGGTGTTTCACGACGATATTGGCGATGCCACGCCCTACGCCCATGAGAAGGCGCTGGGCTGGGCTTTCCATTACTTCGTCGGCATTGTCTACGGCATCATCCTGGTGGTGCTGGCGGGCGCGGGCTGGTTGGCGGCCCCGACCTTCCTGCCGGCCTTCATCCTCGGCATCGTCACCATCGGCGCCGGCTGGTTCCTGCTGGCGCCAGGCATGGGCGCCGGCTGGGCGGCGTCAAAGCGGCCTAATCCGATGCTGATCCGCGCCCTCAACCTGGTCTCGCACACCGTGTTCGCACTCGGTCTTTGGGGAACGGCGCTGCTGATCCGCTAAGGATTCAGGGGCTGTTCTACCCTGTCGATCGGCCGCCATCCATGGATGAGGCGGCGGGCGCCGATATCGTAGGCGAAATAGTTGCCGCCGCCCGCCGGCTGATCCGCGTCGCGGCTGATCCGGCTGTCGCTCAGCGACACCAGCAGGAGCGTGCCGACACCGCCATGTCCGACAAAGGCGATATCTCCGGCGCCGCCGGCATCAAGCACGGCCTCGACCTCGCTCACAATGCGCTGCTGCGCGTCGATGGCTCGCTCCCAGCCACGAATGCTTTCGTGCGGATTGGCGAAGAAACGGTCGGCGACCGCCTCGAACTCAGGAGGCGGCAGGAAACCCGTCGCCGACCGGTCGTTCTCATGCATCCGCTCCCTCACCTGCACCGCAAGGTCGAGGTGCCGCCCGAGCACCTCGGCGGTTTCAACGGCCTTGCGTTCGCCCGATGATACCACACGCGCGATCGATGCGATCCACGGCTGGTCCAGCATTGCATGCGCCCTGGCGCGGCCGATGTCGGACAGACCCCAATCCGGTACCGGAATGGTGGCGTCGATCTGAACCTGAGGATGGGTGATGTAGTAGGCGATCGACATGACAGAAACTCTCCGGCCGGTCAGCCCCCTCGAACAGAAGCTCAATAGCTCTGCGTAGAACGACGCGGCTTCGAAGCCAGCGGCTGCTCTGCCTGGCCATCAGGCTTTGGCGCCAGCACTGCCGGCCTGAAAGGCCCCTTCTTGAACGGCGCCATGCCTTCCCGTGCCAGTTCGTCGGCACGCTCGTTCTCGGTGTGGCCGGCATGGCCCTTCACCCAGTTCCAGGTGACCTTGTGGCGTCGGTTGGCCTCGTCCAGCGCCTGCCACAACTCGCCGTTCTTGACCGGCTTCTTGTCGGCGGTCTTCCAGCCGTTCTTCTTCCAGCCATGGATCCATTTGGAAATGCCGTCCATGACGTATTTGCTGTCGGTATGAAGCTCGACCGTGCAAGGCTCCTTCAACGCGTTCAGCGCCGAAATGGCCGCCAGCAATTCCATGCGGTTGTTGGTCGTCTCGGCCTCGCCGCCGGAGAGTTCCTTGGTGGCGCCGTTGAAGCGCAGGATGGCGCCCCAGCCGCCGGGGCCGGGATTGCCGGAACAGGCGCCATCGGTAAAGATTTCAACCTGCTTGCTCATGATGCCCCATATTCGGCCAATCCATATTCCGAAGGAGATCTGATCGCCCGATGGAACCGCATCCTTCTGATGTATTCGGTCGGGTCGCGTTTCATGACGAGCCCGCCATCGGGGACGGTCAGCCAGTCGTAAAGCCGGGTCAGCATGAAGCGCAGCGCCGAGCCGCGCGCCAGCATCGGTAGCGCCGCCTTCTCCTCCGCGCTCAGCGGGCGCACGCTCTGATAACCGGCAAGCAATGCCTTGCCCTTGGTAAGGTTGAAGGAAAAATCCTTCTCGAAGCACCAGGCATTGAGACAGGTGGCGACATCGTAGGCGTAGAGATCGTCACAAGCGAAATAGAAATCGATCAGACCCGAAAGCTTTTCGCCCAGGAAAAAGACATTGTCCGGGAAAAGATCGGCGTGGATTATGCCCTTGGGGAGCCCCTTGGGCCAGTTCTGTTCGAAATCGGCGAAGTCGGCATCGACCTCGGCCGCCAGTCCCGGCTCGACTTCGTCGGCGCGGGCGCGGGCCGCGTCCCAAAGCTTGCGCCAGCCGTCGATGGCGAGCGCGTTGGGGCGGGTCATAGAGAAATCGGCGCCGGCCAGATGCAGCGCGGCCAGCGCCTTGCCAACCTCGGCGCAATGGGTCGCGGCCGGTCGCCGCAGCGAAAGCCCTTCGAGGAAGGTGATGATGACCGCCGGCCGGCCGGCCAGCGTGCCGATGACGCTGCCGTCATGCGCGGTAACCGGCAACGGGCAGGACACCCCCTTGTTGGCGAGGTGGCCCATCAGCCCAAGGAAAAACGGCAGGTCCGCCTTCTCGACCCGCTTTTCATAGAGCGTCAGGATGTAGGAACCGCTGGAGGTGTGCAGCAGGAAGTTCGAATTCTCGGTACCTTCGGCGATGCCCTTATAGGACAGGAGGTCGCCGACCGGATAGTGCTTCAGGAAAGCGCCGAGTTCGCCCTCCGCAACGTCGGTGTACACCGCCATGGCCGTTCACGCGGCCCCGTTGACGAAGGCCATGTCGGCCGGCGTCAGTTCGACATCGCGCAATACCCGCATGACCGGAAAATCCTCTGTTTCGGTGGCCGTGATGGCCAGGTCGATGGTCACATCGAAACGCTGACGGAACGCGTCGATGATCTCGTCGACGATGATCTCCGGCGCCGATGCTCCCGCCGACAGGCCAAGCGTCGAAATGCTGCCGATGTCATTCCACGGAATTTCGGCGGCGCGCTGCACGAGAAGCGACATGGCGGCGCCGGCGCGTTCGGCAACTTCGACGAGGCGGCGCGAATTCGAGGAATTGGGAGCGCCGACGATCAGATAGAGGTCAGCACCGGGGGCCGTGTCCTTTACCGCTTCCTGGCGGTTGGTGGTGGCATAGCAGATCGATTCCGCCGCCGGCGCCTGCAGGTCCGGAAAGCGTTCCTGCAGCGCGCGGATGATACCGGCAGTATCCTCGACCGAGAGCGTTGTCTGGGTGACGAAACCGAGTGCCTCGGGATCGGCCGGCACAAGCCGGGCGGCATCGGCCTCGGTCTCGATCAGCGTTACCGCGCCTTCCGGCAACTGTCCCATGGTGCCGATCACCTCGGGGTGCCCGGCATGGCCGATCAGCAGAACGTGGCGGCCAAGCCGCTGATGCCGCATCGCCTGTTTGTGGACCTTGGAGACCAGCGGACAGGTTGCATCGAGATAGAACAGGTTGCGCGCCTGCGCGTCCGCCGGCACCGACTTGGGCACGCCGTGCGCCGAAAAGACGACGGGCGACTGCCGATGTTCGGCCGGGATTTCGGAAAGTTCCTCGATGAACACGGCGCCAAGGCTTTGCAACCCCTCGACGACGTAGCGATTGTGCACGATCTCGTGGCGGACATAGACCGGCGCGCCATATTTCTTCAGTGCCAGCACGACAATCTGGATGGCACGGTCGACGCCCGCGCAAAAACCGCGCGGCTGGCAGAGCCGGATCGTCAGAGGAGGCTTGGCGGTTGTGTGAAGCATTAAATCCTGCCGGTTCGTCAGCGCCGAAATGAGGTGCCCACCCCCGCCCTGTCAAGGGTCTGTGTAGAAAGGGGGGCGTCGCTCGCGCTCAGTCCTCTTTCGCGGGCCGGCGAAGCCGCAGGACGAGTATGGCGGCAAGCGCGGCGGCGAGCCCGTACCAGGTGACAGCATATTGCAGATGGCTGTTCGGCAGGTCGATGATGGTGACGCCTCCGACCGGCAGGCCGCCGGGGTTAGTCGTCTTGTCGGCATCGATGAAGATCGGCACCAGCTTGAACCCAGCCGGCAGGCCGGCGCTCGCGGCCATGACGTCGCGGTCCTTCCAGTAGAAGATGTTCTTGGCCACGTCATTGTCGGGAAGCATCATCGAGGGCTTTGCCGACAGCGGGTTGCGAGCAAGCCCGGTGACCGTGACCTTGCCCGTTGGCTGTCCCTTGGCACGCTTGGCGGCATCCTTGAGGTCGTAGGGCACAAAGCCACGGTTGATCAGAACGAAACGGCCGTCGTCGAGGGCCAGCGGCGTGTAGATGTTGAAACCGGCATCTCCTTCCCAGGTCGCGTAGAAGTGCCGTTCGCCGGAATGCAGGAAAGTGCCGGTGACCGTGACCGGCGTGTAGTCGACGTCGCCGGTTGCGGCGAATTCCTTCTCGGCCTCTGCCAGCGGCAACGGCGCCGAATGGGTGCGCTGGTCGATGGTCTGCAGCAGGCCTTCCTTCCAGTGCAGGCGCTGGACCTGCCAGGTGCCGAGCGCCAGCAGGATGAAGAACAGCACAAGGCCAATGGCGATCAACAGCGCCGATCTCGGCCGCGAACGGCCGCCGGCCTTGGCGGAAGCTTCGCTCATTCGCCGCGATCCAGCCGACCCTCGGCCGCTTTGTTGCGGTATTGCAGGGTGAGCAGCACGCCCTTGATCAAGCGAAGCGCCGTCAGGCACAGCACCAGGGCGAGCGGGATCCATATCAGCAGATGCAGCCAGAGCGGCGGGCTCAGCGTCACTTCAACCCAGAGCGCCAGCCCGACGATGATGAAGCCGATGATCAGGATGACGAACACCGCCGGCCCGTCGCCGGCATCGGCGTAGGAATAGTCGAGGCCGCAATTGACGCAGCGCTTGCCGACGGTGAGGAAGCCGGAAAACAGCCGCCCCTCGCCGCAGCGCGGGCAACGGCCGTGCAGGCCGGCCGAAATCGGATCGATCGGAGGCCAGATCGCCCTATCTTCACTCATGGTTGTCTTCATTCATGGTCATTGCTCGACATCGATCGGCGTCCCATCGGCCACCATTGCCCAGATTTCGTCCATGTCGGAGTCCGTAACCGCAATGCAGCCGTCGGTCCAGTCGACCAATTGAAGCAGCCAGCCCCACCACGACAATCATAGCGCCGAAAAGAAGAAGGCGGCCACGTTGCCGCGACCGCCTTCCCCAAATCGAAATCCCAAAGGCTGGATCAGTGGCCCTCGATCACCGCGCCGACCGATCCCCAGACGTAAATCGAGGCGAACAGGAACAGCCAGACCACGTCGACGAAGTGCCAGTACCAGGCGGCCGCCTCAAAGCCGAAATGCTGCTTGGGGGTGAAGTCGCCCTTCATCGCGCGGATCAGGCAGACCAGCAGGAAGATGGTGCCAATGATGACATGGAAGCCATGGAAGCCGGTCGCCATGAAGAAGGTGGCGCCGTAGATGGAATCCTTGAAGCCGAACGGCGCGTGCATGTACTCGTAGGCCTGCACCATGGTGAACAGCATGCCGAGGCCGACGGTCAGCACGAGGCCGTTGACCAGCCCCTTACGGTCGCCATGGATGAGCGAGTGATGCGCCCAGGTGACCGTGGTGCCCGACAGCAGCAGGATGACGGTGTTGTAAAGCGGCAGGTGGAAGGGATCGAGAACCTCCATGCCCTTCGGCGGCCAGACACCACCGGTAAACGTGTGGCGCGCGTAGTTCTGCACCTCACCGGCAAAAAGACTGGCATCGAAATAGGCCCAGAACCAGGCGACGAAAAACATCACCTCCGAGGCGATGAACATGATCATGCCGTAGCGCAGGTGCAGCGACACGACGCGCGTGTGGTGGCCCTCATGCGCTTCCTTGATCGTGTCCGACCACCAGGCGAACATGGTGTACAGCACGATCACGATGCCGATGAAGAACAGCCAAGGATTGGCAATGTTGAAGCCGAAGATCGGGAAGGAACCGCCCTTCAGGTATTCCATGAGGCAGACACCGCCAAAAGCGGTGACAAGCGCCCCGACCGATCCCAGGAAAGGCCACGGGCTCGGGTCGACGAGATGGTAGTCATGGTGTGGTTTTGCGTGCGCGTCTGCCATATCAACCCCCGAGATTTCCTTCGGTATCTGAAACTGTCTTGCTATTGCCCTTGGCCGGCTCCGAGGAGGCGACCGGCTTGTTCTTCTCGACCGGGAACATCGTATAGGACAGCGTGATCGTCTTGATGTCCTTCAGTTCCGGCACGTTCACGATGTCGGGATCCACATAGAACAGGACCGGCATGTCCAGCGTCTCGCCGCGCTTCAGCGTCGTATCGGTGAAGCAGAAGCATTCGACCTTGTTGAAGTAAGGGCCCGCCAGTTCCGGCTGCACGTTGAACGTGGCGCGGCCGGTGACTAGGCGATCGAACTTGTTGGTGGCCTGATAATGTGCCTGCACGGTCTCGCCGATCTTCATGGTCATCGAGCGCTGGACCGGCTGGAACTCCCACGGCACGCCGGCAATGTTGGCATCGAAGCGGACGGTGATCTCGCGGTCAAGCACGCGGCCGGCATACTGCTTCTCGACACGCTGCGTCGTGCCGCCATAACCGGTCGCCTGGCAGAACATCTTGTACAGCGGCACGGCTGCATAGGCCATGCCGATCATGCCGGTGAAGAAGGCGAGGCAGACAGCCGCGACGACGCGGTTGCTGGTCTTGCCCGCCGTCTTTCTGGGCGTCTCGATGCTCATCACATCTTGCCCGACAAATTGTGGCCGAACTTCACGATCGTCGCGATGTAGAAAATCACGACCAGCAGAGCCAGCGCCACGCCGATCGCGATGGAACGGCTGCGCTGGGCCTTCTTCTGGCGATCGGTCAGGGTGACCGTCTCGAGTTCTTTCTCGACCATGGTCATGCCCCACCCATGGCAAGCGCGCGTTCGACGACACTGTCGGCCAGATAGGCGGCGAAGATGGCGAAGAGATAGAGCAGCGAATAGGCGAACAGGGCCTTGGCCGGCTTCATGGCGCGGTCATCGTCGACCATGCCAAGCACTTTCCAGGCATACCAGACGAAACCAGCGCCCAGCAGCAGAGCGGCCATGCCATAGAATGGCGTCGTGTAGCCGAGCAGCCAGGGCAGCACGCCAACCGGGGCCAGCACCAATGCATAGGCGAAAATCTGACGACGGGTCGATGCATGACCAGCGACGTTCGGCATCATCGGGATGCCGGCGCGGCCATAGTCCTCGGACTTGAACAGCGCAAGCGCCCAGAAATGCGGCGGCGTCCAAAGGAAAATGATCAGGAACAGGATGATGCTTTCGAGGCTGACCGACCCGGTCACCGCGGCCCAGCCGATCACCGGAGGAATGGCGCCCGCGGCACCGCCGATCACGATGTTCTGCGGCGTCGAGCGTTTCAGCCACATCGTGTACACGACGGCATAGAAGAAGATGGTGAAGGCAAGCAGCGTGGCGGCCAGCCAGTTGACCAGCACGCCGAGCGTCATCACCGACAGGACCGAAAGCACCAGGCCGAAGCTGAGCGCCTCGTGCGGCTGGATACGGCCGGACGGGACCGGGCGGCTGGCGGTCCTGGTCATCACCGCGTCGATGTCGGCGTCGTACCACATGTTGAGGGCACCGGAGGCGCCAGCCCCAATCGCAATGGCCAGGATGGCTATCACCGCCAGCAGCGGATTGATGGTCACCGGTGCGGCGACCAGCCCGACAAAGGCGGTGAACACCACCAGCGACATGACGCGCGGCTTCAGGAGGGCGAAGAAATCGCCCGCCGTCGCTTCCGACATGCGGAAGCCCGCTTCGTCAATGCTGGTTTCGTCGACTAGGGCCATGCGTACTGAAGTCCATTATTCCGTTGGCCAAAACCGCCGGCGGACCGGCGGTTTCGCATTCGAGGGAGAGCCGCCTTACTTGATCTTCGGCAGTTGCTCCCACTGGTGGAAGGGCGGCGGCGAAGGCAGCTGCCATTCAAGCGTCGTTGCACCCTCGCCCCACGGATTGGCGCCGGCCACCCGCTTCTTCTGGAAGGCTTCGAACACGCAGTAGAGGAAGATCAGGACGCCGACGGCCGAGATATAAGAACCGATGGACGACACATAGTTCCAGCCCGCAAACGCATCGGGATAGTCGATGGTGCGGCGCGGCATGCCGGCGAGGCCGAGGAAATGCTGCGGGAAGAAGATCAGGTTGACGCCGACGAAGGTGACCCAGAAGTGGGTGTTGGCGATGACGGGCGAGTACATGTAGCCGGTCATCTTCGGGAACCAGTAGTACCAGCCGGCGAAGATGGCGAACACCGCGCCCAGCGACAGCACGTAGTGGAAGTGGGCAATGACGAAATAGGTGTCATGCAGCGACCGGTCGAGGCCGGCATTGGCCAGCTGGACGCCGGTGACGCCGCCGATGGTGAACAGGAAGATGAAGCCCAGCGCCCACAGCATCGGCGTCTTGAACGAGATCGACCCGCCCCACATCGTTGCGATCCAGGAGAAGATCTTCACGCCCGTCGGCACCGCGATGACCATGGTGGCGAAGACGAAATAACGCTGCGTGTCGAGCGACAGGCCGGTCGTGTACATGTGGTGCGCCCAGACGATGAAGCCGACGGCGCCGATCGCGACCATGGCGTAAGCCATCCCGAGATAACCGAACACCGGCTTCCTCGAGAAGGTCGAGACGATATGGCTGATGATGCCGAAGCCCGGCAGGATCAGGATGTAGACTTCCGGATGGCCGAAGAACCAGAACAGGTGCTGGAACAGCAGCGGATCACCGCCGCCATCGGGAGCGAAGAAGGTGGTGCCGAAATTGCGGTCGGTGAGCAGCATGGTGATGCCGCCGGCCAGAACCGGCAGGGACAGCAGCAACAGGAACGCAGTGACCAGCACCGACCAGGCAAACAGCGGCATCTTGTGCAGCGTCATGCCAGGGGCGCGCATGTTGAAGATCGTGGTGATGAAATTGATGGCGCCGAGGATCGAGGAGGCGCCGGCGATGTGGATCGACAGGATCGCCAGATCCATGGCCGGACCGGGCTGGCCCGAGGTCGAGAGGGGTGGGTAGAGCGTCCAGCCGCCACCAACGCCGTAGGCGCCCGGCGCACTCGGCACGAACATCGAGGTGAGCAGCAGGATGAAGGCCGGCGGCAGCAGCCAGAACGAAATGTTGTTCATGCGCGGGAACGCCATGTCCGGCGCACCGATCATGATCGGCACCATCCAGTTGGCAAAACCGCCGATCAGCGCCGGCATGACCATGAAGAAGATCATGATCAGGGCGTGCGCGGTGGCGAAGGCATTGTACATGCTTTTGCCGCCGTCGACCGCGGCGTCACCGTTCATGCCGTAGACCATCTGCGCCAGGCCGCTGAAGATCTGGATGCCAGGCTCCTGCAGCTCCATGCGGATGGCGACCGACAGCGCGCCGCCGATGATACCGGCCATGATCGCGAAGATCAGGTAGAGCGTACCGATGTCCTTGTGGTTGGTCGAATAAACCCACCGCACCCAGCCATGATACGGCTTGTGGTCGTGCCCGTCGTGAGCTGCAGCGTCTGCCATGTTCCGCTCCGTTCCCTAAATCTTGCTAAACCGCGGCATCAATTGCCGGCGGCCGCTACTTTGTTCTGGCCATCGACCTCGGCCATGAGCGTCTTGTTGGCGCCCGGCAGATCGGTCTTGGCTGCCGCCAGCCACGTCTTGAACTGCGCATCCGAGACGACACGGATGGCGATCGGCATGAAGGCATGGTCCTTGCCGCAGAGCTGCGAGCACTGGCCATAGTAGAGACCTTCCTTTTCCGCCTTGAACCAGGTCTCGTTGGTACGGCCTGGAATGGCGTCGATCTTGATGCCGAAGGACGGCATGGCGAAGGAGTGGATCACGTCGGTCGCGGTGACGAGCACGCGGGTCATGGTGTTGACCGGCACCACCAGTTCGTTGTCGACGGCGAGCAGGCGCGGATAGACCTTGCGGTCTTCCTTGCCGGCCTTGGCGCGGTCGCCGTCCTGGAGGATCGCGGAGTTGAAGGCGAGCGTGTTGTCGGTCTGGTATTCGTAGTCCCAGTTCCACTGGTTGCCGGTCGCCTTGACTGTCAGCTTGGCCTCTTCAGGCGGCGTATATTGCGCGGTCAAGAGCTGGAACGAGGGAATGGCCAGGCAAAGCAGGATGACGACCGGACCGACGGTCCAGATCACCTCGATCAGCGTGTTGTGGCTGGTCTTGGAGGGAACCGGGTTGGCGCTCGCGCGAAACCTCACGATGCAGTAGGCGAGGAGAAGGAGCACCAGGATGGTGATCGGAACGATGAACCACATCGTGTAGTTTCCGAACCACTCGATCTGCCGCATCATGTCGGTCGCCGGCGCCTGGAAGGTGGTCTCCCACTCCACGGGCTGGTCGGCTTGGGCGGATGTGCCGGCAAAAATCGTGGCGGCGGCACAAGCACTCAGAAACTTGGCACTTGCTAGAAACCTGGCGCCAGCTAGGAAATTTCTCATCGCCCTCTTCGTCTCCCAGTTCCTCGCGGCTGCGCCAACGAGAATAACGAACAATGCCCGGACGGGAATCCCGACAGTCTCAAGGTGGTTCAAACCATACTCTTTTTCCCTCCGCAAGAAAGGAGCGGTCGAAACCGTGCGGCATTTTTGCGCGCAAGCTGACATGGCTCTTCGAAGGCAATGGCGATGGTGGCGAATCGCGTATGTTCGGCGGGCTGTCCGCCCTACGCTGGCGGAGCCCGCAGAGCGTCGTAATTCAGGCGAATTTGACAGGGAAAAGCGCTGTATTGCCTGTTTCGGGACAGTCCGGCCGCGGTCTGGTCCTTTACTTGGCATTGGCGCAGCTTAAAGTGCCGTGATTCGCAATGGAGCCGTCATGAACTCTTGGCTTTCGAGACTGAGGCATACGCGACTGAGACTTTCGAGAACCCTGGCGAACGCCGTGTTTCTCGCCGTCCTGTCCGCGGCCGGTCTGTTCGTGGCCGGGCAAGCCAATGCGGCCCAGCCGAGCGGCACGGTCAAGTCGACGCATGGCGCATGGTCGATCATCTGCGACACCCCGGCCGGCGCCACCTCCGAACAATGCGTGATGATGCAGAACGTCGTCGCCGAGGACCGTCCGGAGATGGGGCTTTCGGTCGTCGTGCTGCGCACCGCCGACAACAAGGCCGAGATCCTGCGCGTGCTGGCGCCGCTCGGCGTGCTGTTGCCGAACGGCCTCGGTCTCAACGTCGACGGCAAGGACATCGGCCGCGCCTATTTCGTGCGCTGCTTCCAGGACGGGTGTTATGCCGAGGTCATTCTCGAAAAGCCCCTGCTCGACACGCTGAAGACCGGCACGTCGGCAACGTTCATCGTCTTCCAGACGCCTGAGGAAGGCATCGGCATCCCGGTCGACCTCAAGGGTTTCGCCGAGGGTTTCGCCGCCCTGCCCTGATCGCGGCCTCGCGCTGAACCAGACCTTGACGCCGCTTTTGCCGACCCCGGACGCATGCCTTGCATCGAGCGGACGGTGTCATTCGTCGGCGCTGATCTTCATTGCCGATTGTGCGGGCGCGGCTTCACGCCTACATCGGGGGGAAGCAATCATCCCACGGACGGACGCGCCATGAACAGCCTGATCGGCCAATTCGACATTTCAGACGACCGCATCAAGCAGATCGTCGCCGACACCATCAAGGGCGCCGACGACGGCGAGCTTTTCCTCGAATACAGCGAGAGCGAGGCGCTGATGTTCGACAACGGCCGGCTGAAGACCGCCAATTTCAACACCGACCAGGGCTTTGGCCTGCGTGCGGTCGCCGGCGAAGCCAGCGGCTACGCTCATTCCAGCGACCTGTCCGAGGCGTCGCTGCTGCGCGCGGCCAATGCCGTGTCGACCGTCAAGGGTGGGTATTCCGGCACGCTTGCCGCGGCCCCCGCCCGCACCAACCGCCATCTTTACGGCGACGAGAATCCGATCCCCTCGCCGTCCTTCGAGGCCAAAGGGAAGCTGCTGCAGGAAATCGACGCCTGGCTGCGCGCCGAGGATCCACGCGTACGCCAGGTGACGGCCTCTATCGCCGCATCCTGGCAGCATATCGAGATCGTGCGCGCCGACGGCCAGGTGGTGCGCGATATCAGGCCGCTGGTCCGCGTCAACGTCTCGGTCGTCGTCGGCGATGGCGACCGCCAGGAGAGCGGCTCCTATGGCATGGGCGGGCGAAAGGCGTTCGGCGACTTCCTGGTCGAGGACAGCTGGAAGCACGCCGCCAGGGAGGCGCTCAGGCAGGCGCTGGTCAACCTCGAGGCGATCCCGGCCCCGGCTGGCACTTTCGACATCGTGCTGTCCAGCGGCTGGCCGGGCGTGATGCTGCACGAAGCCGTTGGGCACGGGCTGGAAGGCGATTTCAATCGCAAGAAGACCTCGGCCTTCGCCGGCCTGATGGGGCAGCAGGTGGCCGCCAAGGGCGTCACCGTCGTCGACGACGGCACCATCGCCGAGCGGCGCGGGTCGCTCACCGTCGACGATGAAGGCACGCCTTCGGCCCGCAACGTTTTGATCGAGGACGGCAAGCTGGTCGGCTACATGCAGGACCGGCAGAACGCGCGTCTGATGGGCATGAAAGCCACCGGCAATGGCCGGCGCGAAGGCTATGCGCACCAGCCGATGCCGCGCATGACCAACACCTACATGACCTCGGGCGACATGGAGCCGGACGAGATCATCGCCTCGGTCAAGAACGGCATCTATGCCGTCTCCTTCGGCGGCGGCCAGGTCGACATCACGTCGGGCAAATTCGTGTTCGGCTGCACCGAGGCTTACATGATCGAGAACGGCACGGTGACGCAGCCGATCAAGGGTGCCATGCTGATCGGCAACGGACCTGACGCCATGCACCGCGTCTCGATGGTCGGCAACGACATGAAGCTCGACAATGGCATCGGCATGTGCGGCAAGGCCGGCCAGGGCGTGCCGGTCGGCGTCGGCCAGCCGCATCTGAGGATGAACCAGATGACGGTCGGTGGCACCCGGGTTTGAGGCTCGGCGCCGTTCGGCGTGGAAGAAATCGGCGAAGCGGTGACGCATTTCGACCTGTTCGTGGCGATAGAAACGAGCGGCAGCGTCTAGCCGGCGGCGGGGTTGGTCGAGGAGGCGCGCTGCCGACGCCTTGACGATCGAACTCAACCTGAAATGCGCCGGCTGGGCCTCCCGTTTCGACGAACAGATCGAGCGGCCGGCGACACGGATGGTGCCTGCCTTCGTCGAGCGTATTCTCTCAGCGACAGGCTATTGCCGGCGTTCCCAACCTGAATCCCGGCCGCGACCTTGAAGCGAACACAATCCACATTAAGACATTATTAGGTCTTTGACTGCTTGGGCTGCCTTTTGCGCACGAACGCAGCACCAGTTCCTCGTTGCGGTGGTGGTTTTGGCAATGCGGCCCGTCCTGACTTCGTCTTTCCTGCTTGGCTTCGTTTCGTTGATTGGCGCGACAGCGCTGCAAGCCAGTCCGGCGGCAGCACAGTCGACGTGGTTCAAGGCGCGATCGACGCAATCTTCTGCCGCCGCCGTGGGTGGAAGCACCAGCGTCCCCTACGGTTGGATCGACTTCTGTCATCGCCGGCCAAAAGAGTGCAAGGTGCCCGCTCTGCCGGCCGCGAATGTCAAGCTGACAGCACGGAACCTCCGCATCCTCAAGCGGATAAATCAGAAGGCGAACAGCGCCATCGAACCCGTCAGCAATTTCGATCACTGGGGCACAATGGCGGACCATTGGGATTACCCGGTTGACGGCAAGGGCGATTGCAAGATCTACGCACTCTACAAACGCAAGCTCCTTCAGGAGGCTGGATTTCCCAGACAGGCGCTGCTGATGACGGTCGTGCGCGACCTCAACAATGAGGGCCACACCATCCTGACGGTGAAAACCGACAAAGGCGATCTCGTCCTCGACAATATGGTCGACGAAATCAGGCCCTGGAACGCGACCGGCTACTACTTTCTGAAACGTCAGTCGCAGCAGAATCCGAATGTCTGGCAGTCGGTCAACCAGCGAGGCGGCACGCCGAAAACCTGACGGATGCCGCCAAGCGCGTAATCTGAGCGGCCGGAGCGATCGCCTTTGACGGGCTGATGCGCCACACCAGAGGCCCCCTGTCTGGCAACGAGCAAGGATGTTCGCCCCGCGAACGGAAAGGGCGACTCCCGGCCGCGGCAGCCTACTGGTTGCAGGCCGGTTCGCCCTGCTTTCCGCAAGACGGCTTTTTCTTGAGCTGCTGTGGCGGCTGCTCCTGCGGGAGACGCCGCTCTTGCATCTGCTGTCTCGGCTGCGCCCGGAATTCCGGCTTCGGCTCCGATCTCTGCGGCCGGAGCACCTGCTCGTTAGGCCTTTCCTGTCTCAACTGACGCTGCGCATTCTCGTTCGGCCTGATCTTGAGGTTGCGCTGGACGTTAACCTCCGGGCCGGCGGCCCCCTGTTCGCTGTTCTGCAGCCGGCGCAACGTCCTGCCCCTGTCGTTCCTGCTGGCGGAGCCCTGATTCTCGTCGGAGAACACCGCCGGATTGTTCCTGCTGAACCGTTTCTGCACGCCCGGTCCGTTGTCGGTTGGCTCACCGTTGACGGTCGGCAGTCTGCGGAGCTTCCTGCTCTTGTCGTTTCCGCTGGCCGGGCCTTGACCTTGGTTGGAGAACACCTCCGGATTGTTCTTCCTGAGCCGCTCCTGCACGCCAGGCCGATTTTCGGCCGGAGCACCGTTGACGGTCGGCAGCTTGCGGAACTTCTTGCCGTTCTGCCGAGCTGTGCCCTGCTCTCCGGTAACAGCTGCACCGGCATTTCCAGTCGCCTCTTGGTTGCGGCCTACGATGCCTTGCTTGCCAAGCTGCTTCCTGGACTTGTTGCTGCGCAAATTCTCGTCGTTCAGCGCCGGCCTACCGTTGATGAGCGGCAGCTTTCTACCGTTGGCTCCTGGCAGGGCGTGATCGGTTTCAAGCTTACCGGTCGACAAGGTCTTCGACAGCGGAGTCGCGGCATCAGGTTGCTGGCCCTGTATCACACGTTGGCCAGGCTTCGGCGGCAAGCCGCCCTGTTGCTGATTGGACGGGGCCTGACCGGACATGGCCACTCTCTTTTTCAGCAGCGGCGGCAGCGCGACCCTGGCCGCCAGTGCAGCCGGGCCGGCCCCAACCGTGCCTCCGGCCGTCTTCTGGCCTGTCGTGAGGCCACCCTGAGCATTGTGATTGATGGTCTCGCTTTTGATCGTCGTGTTGATGTTGTTGATGACGGTCGTGTTGTGGATGTTGTTGAAGATGATGTCGTTCGGCGGCGGCACGATGTGACGCGGCGGATTGATAAACACAGGTATCGGCACGAATACCGGTGTCGGCAGGACGAAGACGTCAACCGGCGGCGGAGGCGCTTCCAACACGACGAATTCCGGCGGCGGCGGCGGCAGGAAGATCACCGCGATCGGCGGTGGCGGCTCGAAGTCGAAATCGGGATCGTCGAAATAGAGCACCGGCCTGTCGACGTAGACGATTTCCTCCTCCGGCGGCGGCGGCAAATCATAGTCATAGACGGTGAATTCCTCCGGCGGTTCCAGCGCAGCGTCGAAATGCTCGAGCCGCCAGCGCGCGTCCCAGGCATGCGGACCATGCCGATAGCGTCGCAGATAAGACCAATAGGCTTCCGGGGTGTCCTGCAGCCAGGTCTCACGCCACGTGATCGCCTCGCGCCGCGCGGCGATGATGGCGCGCACGCGCTTGGCCATCGGATCGTGTGGATAAGTGACGAGGAAATCCTCGTAGCCGCGCATCGTGTCGCGATCGAGAGCCGCGACATAGGCGTCATGAGCATTGAAATCGCGGATCGCCCTGGTTCGATTGGACCGGGAGTCGGCCTCCGAGACCTTGGGCGCGGGCGCGTCCGCAGCGCGGTCGAAGAAGACGAAAGGCGTGACGATTTTCGAGGCGTTCCACGGCACTTCCGCACCTTGCGTCACCTCGTTGACACGCAATCGTGTGCGGTCGAACACGTCGTCAAGCGACAATCCGCCTTGGCGTATCATCTCGGCCAGCGCCTGGGCATAGGCACCGTAGGGGCCTTTGCCTTCGGGCGCGACCGTTCCGGGAGCGGCGTTGAAGGCAATCAGCATGTTCGGGTCGGGATCGACCAACGCAAGGCCGCCGGCCAGCGGCTCTTTCCACTTCGGGAAGGGATTTGGCCGCGCCGCGTCAAGCACGACGATGTTGACCTTCGTCGGCAATCCGGCCAGCGATTTGGTGACATCGGAGAGCCGCATCGCCTGAAGCGGCACGTCGGCTGGACTGGCAATCTGGGCATCGATCGGCAAGTAGTAATTCTCGCCTTCGAACTGCACGCCGTGGCCGGCGAGATAGACGAAGACAATCGCGTCGGGACCGGCGGCGGAGACCTTGCCGAGGAAATCGCGCAATGCGCCGCGCAGCGATTCCTGATCGACATCGCGCGCCCCGACCACATCGAACCCGGCCGCCTGCAAGGTCTGCGCGATCAGGCCCGCATCATTGGCGGCGGTCGCGAGCTCGCCGGCCTGATACGCGCCATTGCCGATGACGAACGCCAAGCGCTTTTCACCTTGCGCGAGGGCTCCGGTCGAGGAGCTGACCGCGAAAAAGATAAGAACGATGATGAGGCCGGTGAATTTCTGAAGGGTCTGCATGTCCGTTATCGCCATCGGTTCATATTAGTAACGGCGAATGGGCCGAAATGTTTCCCAAAGATGCGAAATTAGGAACCCGCACAAAGGCGGCTTTAGGGCACAATTTGGTCGAAAGAACAGAGGCTTCAGAAATTTCCTGCGAACCGGCGGTCGTGAACTACCGCCGCCTCTTCGGCCTTTCCAGCAAGGCGACCGCTTCGACGTGAGGAGACCACAGGAACTGGTCGATGGGCGTCACGCTTTTCAAGCTGTAGCCGCCATCGATGAGCATGCGCAGGTCGCGAGCCAGCGTCACCGGATTGCAGGACACCGCGGCAACGAACGGGACATCCGAGCGGGCGATCTGCTTCGACTGATCCTCGGCGCCGGCGCGCGGCGGATCGAAGACAAGGCCGTCGAAGGCGTTCAACTCCTTGAACGTCAGTGGCCGGCGAAACAGGTCGCGGCGTTCGCCCGTCACCCGCTTGATGCCGGTCGCGAAGCGGGAACCCCGGTCGAGCGCCGAGAGTGCGGCCGCATCGCCTTCGACCGCGTGCACCTCCGACTTCGCGGCCAGCCGCAAGGCGAAGCTGCCGCAACCGGCAAAAAGGTCGGCGACCTTTTTCGCACGCTTCAGATGTCCGCCGACGATCTCGGCCATTGCCTGTTCGGCTGCCTCGGTCGCCTGCAGGAAGGCGCCCGGCGGCACGGCGACCGCGACGCTGCCGAACATGACGACAGGCTTCCTCGGCTCGATGACGATCTCGTCGTCGATGGACAATCTGGCAAAGCCCTGCGCAATGACAAAATTGGAAGCGATACGGCGCTGGTGTTCGCCGAGCTTGCCGGGGTCGTGCGCCGCGACGTCGAGGCCCGAAGCCGTCACGGTGACCGCCATCCGGAATGATTTGGTGGTGGCACATATCAATCCGGCCAGCGCCTTCAACGGGCCGAGCGCGGCGACGATCTCCGGCAGCGAGATCGGACATTCGGATATCGAGATGATTTCCGGCGACAGATGGCGATTGAAGCCGAGCAACATGCCTGTTTCAGTGCGCCGGGCGGCAAGCACGACACGGCGGCGCGATCGCGGCGCGCAGGCGACCAGTTCGCCAATCTCGCAATCGATGCCCTTCAATGCGTGCACCACCTTTTCGCGTTTCCACCCGCGATAGGCTTCGGTCTCGAAATGTTGGAGGGCACAACCGCCGCATTCGGTGAAATGGCGGCAGGCAGGGTCGACGCGCAGCGGCGAGGCCTCCAGCACCGCCATCAGCGTGGCGCGATCCCTTTCGCGCGCGGCGGTGACGGTCTCGCCCGGCAGCGTGAAGGGAATGAACAGATCGCCGCTTTCGGTTTCGGCGATGCCGTCGCCCTGCGATCCGAGCTTTCGTATTGTGAAGCGTGCGCTCATCGGTCCTTGATCCCACCGAGCAGGAATTCGCGATTGCCGTCGCCACCTTCGATCGGCGACAGATGGAGGCCGAGCGAGCGCCAGCCGGGAACGGCATCCAGCCAATCCTGCAGCAGGCCCGCGACACGGGCGGCATCGAAGGGGTCCTTCAACAGACCGCCCTTGCCGATCGCCTCGCGACCCGCCTCGAATTGCGGTTTGACCAGAAAGACCGCGCCGGCGCCGGGCCTCGCAAGAGCAAGCGCCGGCGGCAGCGCAAGTTTCAGCGAGATGAAACTGACGTCGGAAACGATGAAATCCGGACTGTGGCCGGCAAGATCGGCGGCGGTGAGATCGCGTGCGTTCAGGCCTTCGATCACGGTTACGCGCGGATCACCGCCGACATCAGGATGCATCTGGCCGTGGCCGACATCGATGGCCGTGACATGGGACGCGCCGCGTTCGAGCAATACCTGGGTGAAACCGCCTGTCGAGGCGCCGATGTCGAGGGCCTCGCGGCCGGCGGGGTCGAGGCCGAAATGGTCTAGCCCGCCGATCAGTTTGAGCGCCGCGCGCGAAACATAGCCTTGCGCCGGATCGTCGATGACAACGAGGCATTGCGGCGAAACGTTCTGGCCGGGCTTGCGGGCAATTGCGCCGTCAACCGTCACCGTGCCACGCTCGACCGCGTCACGGGCGCGCGAACGGCTGGCAAACAGCCCACGCTGGACGAGCAGGTCGTCGAGCCGCTGGCGTGTGCTGGCTGGCAGAGGCGAATTCATCGGCCTTCTCTGGCGAAAGCCCGCGATGAAGGCAAGGACATTACACGGAACAGGGTGACGTCGTGCGTGAACGGCTGGAGCAGCGGGCCAAGCCGCGGCTTGCGCGCATCGCGTCGGGTCCGGCAAAATGGCCGTCGGGGACAGCCTCCATCGGGGAATCCGGGGAGAACGAATGCTGACGGGAACCTGCCACTGCGGCGCGACCCACTGGACCCTGGAGGGCGATCCCGGCCCGGTGACCGCCTGCAACTGCACGCTTTGCCGCCGCTATGGCGCGCTCTGGGCCTATGATTATGTCGACGAGCGCATTCGCGTTTCGGGGCCGACGGCCAGCTATAGGCGCGCCGGAAAGGACACGCCGTCGCTCGAAGTCCTGTTCTGCCCGACCTGCGCCTGTGTGCTGGCCTGGCGCGGCTTGCGCGCCAGCGATTCTGGCCGAATACGCATCGCCGTCAATGTGCGGCTGGCGCCACCCGAAGCCGTTGCCGACCTGCCGATCGACCATTTCGATGGCCTCGACTCTTTCGACGATTTGCCACGCGATGGTCGCTGCGTGCGCGATATGTGGTTTTAGAAGATGGTTCGCGGAACCTGGCGCTCGATAGCCGGAGACAGACCATCGTTCCGGTTGCCCGACGCCTGTTCACGTGGATGCTCGGTCGTAACAGCGGGCTGAGGTGCGGCGTTGGGCACGACCACAAGCTGCGGCATCTGCTTGTAGGAAAAGCCGCCGCGGATACCGCCCATCTTGCCGGCGACAATCCCTGTCGCCGCCTTTTCAAGATTGCGGTCGTAGGGCGTCTCGGCGGCAGCCGGTACCACTATCACGGCCAAGAGGGCCGTGCCGCACAGAAGCGTCTTCATTTTCGTTGTCTCCCTGCCTGGCTGCTGTCTAGCAGGGCGCCGTTGAAAAACGGCCAAGGGACACGGTAAGCGAAAGGCCAAACGGCAGCGTTAACAATGCGTTATGAAATCAAGCCGGCAAACTGAGTCAGACTGTTCAGATTTTGATTCAGGCGCGCTGGGCGCGGACCGTGTGGCCGAGGGCGGTGAAAACGGTGCGCACGATCCCGGCGGCGTCGAGTCCGGCGTCGGCATACATCTTTTCCGGCTTGGCGTGATCGGCGAACACGTCGGGCAGAACCAGCGGGCGTACCTTCAGGCCGCTCTCCAGCAATCCTTCTTGGGCAAGGAACTGCAGCACGTGGCTGGCGAAGCCGCCGATGGCGCCCTCCTCCACGGTGACCAGAACCTCGTGCGAGCGAGCCAGCCTCCGGATCAGATCCTGGTCGAGCGGCTTGGCGAAGCGGGCATCGGCAACCGTGGTGGAAAGCCCGGCCGCGCCGAGTTCCTCGGCGGCGGCAAGGCAATCCTGCAGCCTTGTGCCGAAGGACAGCAGGGCGACCTTGCTGCCTTCCCGGACGATGCGGCCTTTGCCGATGTCGAGAACCGAGCCGCGCTCCGGCATGTCGACGCCGACGCCGTTGCCGCGCGGATAGCGGAAGGCGATCGGCCCGTCGTCATAGCTGGCGGCGGTGCGCACCATGTGGCGCAGTTCCGCCTCGTCGGCCGCCGCCATCACCACAAAGCCCGGCAGGCTTGCCAGGAAGGTGGTGTCGAACGCGCCACAATGGGTGGCGCCGTCGGCGCCGACGAAGCCGGCGCGATCGATGGGGAAACGCACGGGCAGTTTCTGGATCGCGACGTCATGGACGACCTGATCGTAGGCGCGCTGCAGGAAAGTCGAATAGATCGCCGCGAACGGCTTGTAGCCTTCCGTTGCCAGGCCGGCGGCGAAAGTCACCGCATGCTGCTCGGCGATGCCGACATCGAAGGTCCTTGACGGGAACACCTCGCCGAACAGGTCAAGGCCGGTGCCACTCGGCATTGCGGCGGTGACGGCGACGATGCGGTCGTCCTCGCGGCCCTCCTGGATCAGGCTTTCGGCGAACACCTTGGTGTAGGCCGGCGCGTTGGCCGGCGCCTTGGCCTGCGCGCCGGTGATGACGTCGAATTTGTTGACGCCGTGATACTTGTCCGCGGCGGCTTCCGCCGGTGCGTAGCCCTTGCCCTTCTGGGTGACGACATGGATCAGCACCGGACCCTTGCCGTTATCACGGACATTTTTCAGGACCGGAATCAGATGTTCCAGATTATGACCGTCGATGGGGCCGATGTGATAGAAGCCGAGTTCCTCGAACAAGGTACCGCCGGTGACGTAGCCGCGCGCATGCTCGACCGCCCGCGTGATGGCGCGATCGGCCCGCTTGCCGAGGTAGGAGGTCAGCTTCTTGCCGAAGTCGCGCAGGCCGACATAGGTCTTGCCGGAAGCCAGGCGGGCCAGATAGGCGCTCATGGCGCCGGTCGGCGGTGCGATCGACATGTCGTTGTCGTTGAGGATGACGATGAGCCGGGCATCGAGCGCGCCGGCATTGTTCATCGCCTCATAAGCCATGCCGGCCGACATTGCGCCGTCGCCGATGACGGAAATGACATTGTTGCGGCCGCCTGAGAGGTCGCGGGCGGCGGCCATGCCCAAGCCGGCCGATATCGACGTCGAGGAATGGGCGGCGCCGAACGGGTCGTATTCGCTCTCGGCCCGGCGGGTGAAGCCCGACAAGCCGCCTTCCTGGCGCAAGGTGCGGATGCGGTCCCGGCGTCCGGTCAGGATCTTGTGCGGATAGGCCTGGTGGCCGACATCCCAGATCAGCCGGTCATCGGGTGTGTTGAAAACATAGTGCAGCGCCACTGTCAGTTCGACCACGCCCAGGCCGGCGCCAAGATGGCCGCCGGTGCGGGACACGGCATCGACCAGTTCGGCGCGCAGCTCGGATGCCAGTTGCGGCAATTCGCTCTCGGCCAGCGTGCGCAGGTCGGCCGGGATGCGAATCCTGTCGAGAAGCGGCGTATGCGGCGTTGCGTTCACGTTGGGCCCAGACTTTCTGTTCATCGGCGGGATAGGCCGCCGGCCGGCGAAAGTAAATGCGTGTCGGTGACGCGGACGGCCAGCCTGTCGATCCGCTCAGCCTTCCGGCAGCGGAATGAATTCCTTCTCATCGCCAGGAACGATATCGAAGCGGCCGGTCTTCCATTCCTGCTTGGCCTGCTCGATGCGCTCCTTGGACGAGGAGACGAAATTCCACCAGATGTAGCGCTTCGAACCGAGTGAGGCGCCGCCGAACAGCATGAAATGCGCCCCGGTCAACGATGATATGACGATCTCGTCGCCGGGGCGGAACACCAGCAACCGTTCCGCCGGAAAGACGTCGCCCGAAATCGAGACTTCGCCCTCCAGCGTGTAGATGGCGCGCTCTTCCGCATCGGCCGGGATTTTGACACTGGCGCCGGGCGCCAGCCGCAAATCAGCGTAGAGCGTTTCGGAATCCGCCCGCACCGGAGACCGCAATCCCTGGAAATCACCGATGACGACGCGCCCGCTGACGCCTTCGGCATCGATTTCGGGAAGCCGAAGCGCCGCTGTGTTCTCGAACACCGGCGCAACCTCTTCCTTGCCGTCGGGCAATGCCAGCCAAGTCTGCAGGCCGGAGATGGACATCGGCGCGCCGCGCAATTCCTGCGGCGTGCGCTCGGAATGGACGATGCCGCGGCCCGCGGTCATCAGGTTCACGTCGCCGGGCTCGATCACCATTTCGGTGCCGAGCGAATCGCGGTGCCTGATCTTGCCGTCGAACAGATAGGTCACGGTCGACAGGCCGATATGCGGATGCGGACGGACATCGAGCGCCTGGCCGGCGCGCAGGATCGCGGGACCCATGCGGTCGAAAAAGATGAACGGCCCGACCAGGCGCCGCTTGGCGGTCGGCAAGGCGCGGCGCACTTCGAAGCCGCCAATATCCTTGGCGTTCGGGATGACCATCAGCTCGATCTGGTCGCTGGCGAAGGCATCGCCGGCCTCAGGGTCTTTCCCCGGGAAGAAGCTCATGAACTCTCCTGGTCAGCGCTCGGTGGCTGCCTCGGCCGCATCAGGCAAAGCGGATCGCGGCCTTTGCTCTTAGTTTGGCCGCCACCTCTTCGCGATTGCGCGGATGCTGGTGGGTTTCGAGGGAATCAAGCAATTCGCGTGCGGATGCCGCGATGGCTTCGACCGCATGATCGAACGCATGCTGGTTCTGTTTCGACGGCCGCGTCGTTCCGCTCAGCTTGCGGACAAACTGGAGTGCCGCGTCGCGGACTTCGTCATTGGTTGCCGGCGGATCAAAATTGAACAGGGTCTTGATGTTTCTGCACATCGTTTCCAAACCTCCTCTGGTCCGTTTCAATCGGGACGAACTGTATCCTCAATCATGATCGTGTCCAAAAATCGGTAAGGCTGCTCGGAGCCTTAGTCCGCGTCGAGCGGCTCGGTTCCAACCGGCTTGCCATCGCGCGACAGCCTGATCTTCTCGACCTTGTCTTCGGCTGCCTTCAGCAACCGGTCGCAATGCGCCTTCAGCGCCTCGCCACGCTCGTAGATCCGGATCGACTGGTCGAGCGGCACGTCGCCACGCTCGAGATCATCGACGATCTTCTCCAGCGCGTCGAGTGCCTGTTCGAAGCTCATCGCCTTGACGTCTTCATTGATCTCACCGCTCATCATTCATCCTTTCATCAGTCGCCCGACATGGGCGGCGACCGAAAATGCCAATCCCTGCAGATCGTAGCCACCCTCGAGTAGGCTGACGAGCCGGTTGCCGCCGTGGCGTGCGGCGCGCTGCATCAACTGGCCGGTCGCCCAGTCGAAATCGTCCTCGGTCAGATTGATCTCGGCCAGCGGGTCGCGGTGGTGCGCGTCGAAGCCGGCCGAAATGATGATCAGGTCGGGGGCGAAATTGTCGAGCGATGGCAGCACGCGCGACAGGAAGGCATCGCGAAACACCTCGCTGCCGGTCTGTGGCGCCAGCGGCGCGTTGACGATGTTGCCGGCACCGGTCTCGTTCTTCGCCCCGGTGCCTGGGTACAACGGCATCTGGTGCGTCGAGCAATAGAGCACCGACGGATCGTCCCAGAAAATATCCTGCGTGCCGTTGCCGTGATGCACGTCCCAGTCGACGACGGCGACACGCTCGGCGCCGTGCCTCTTCTGCGCGTAGCGGGCAGCGATCGCCGCCGTGTTGAAGAAGCAGAAGCCCATTGCGGTGGTCTTTTCGGCATGGTGGCCGGGCGGACGGGCGGCGACGAAGACATTGTCGGCGCGGCCCGCAAAGACGTCGTCGACGGCGGCGTTGGCGGCGCCGATCGCCGTGATCGCGGCCTGCCAGCTCTTCGGGCTGGCGGTGGTGTCGGCGTCGATGTGGGCAATGCCTTCGTGGGGGATGGCGGCGCGGACACGCGCGACGAAATCGGCGGGATGCGCATAGAGGATCGTCGCCTCGTCGCCTTGCGGTGCCTCGACGCGGTCGAGCGCGGCAAAAGCTTCGTCGTCGAGCACGCGCTCGATGGCGCGCAGGCGGTCGGGCCGCTCGGGGTGACCCGGCGGGGTGATGTGTTCGAGAAAGACGGGGTGCGTGTAGAGACGGGTAGCCATCTCCCCTATCTAGTGCCCCGGCGCCGTAATGGCCATGCATGGCGGCTTGATCGCTGGGGAAAATCACGCCTGCGTTGGCGTCGCTGCGGGGATTGGCGACGCCGGGGCTTCGGCGTAAGGTGACCGACACTGCCTGGTGCCTGCCGGTCTGTTTGTTTTAGCCGCATTCTGCGACGCCAAATGATTTCACTTGGCTGCAAATGCTCCGGCGGGAGAATCGGGAACACGGTTGAATTCCGTGGCGTGCCCAACGCTGTAAGGGGGACCGCGCCGGTAAATGCCACTGTCGATGACGGGAAGGCACCGGACGCGGGTTGATCCCGAGCCAGAAGACCGGCCTGGCAGGCATCGTCATCCGCATGGTCAGGCGGATGACATCAGAGCGATGTGGGTCCTCTTGGACGCGCAAAGTTCGCTCTGAGAATTTGAACTGCTGCAATCGCAAGGGGACAAGCGATGCCGGAAGCCATGACCGCTCCAATGGGCGATGGATTTGATCAGATAGCGCGTGACGCGGTTTATCGCGCCATGTTCACGCGGCGCGATGTCCGCAGCCATTTTACATCGGAGGCGATCGACGATGCAGTGCTGGCGCGGCTGCTGCTTGCCGCCCACCACGCGCCATCGGTCGGCTTCATGCAACCCTGGAATTTCATCGTCATCCGCGATGCCGCGCGACGGGCGAAGGTGCGCGACCTGTTCCTTGCCGCGCGCGAGCAAGAACTGCCGGCAATCGAGGCAGACCGGCAGGCGCTCTACCGCAACCTCAAGCTCGAAGGCATTTGCGAAAGCGCATTCAACATCTGTATCACCTGCGACCGCGAGCGCTCGAAAGGCTCGCCGCTGGGGCGCTGGCACAACCCGGAAATGGATCTCTACAGCACGGTCTGCGCGGTGCAGAATTTCTGGCTGGCCGCGCGCGCTGAAGGCATTGGCGTCGGCTGGGTCAGCATCATCGAGGCGCAAGCGCTGAACAGCCTGCTGTCTATCCCCGATCACGTGACGCCGATCGCCTATCTCTGCGTCGGTCGTGTCTCGGAGTTCGCGCCGAAACCGGACCTCGAAACGCATGGCTGGGGCCGACGCCTGCCGCTGCCCGACCTGATCATGAGCGAGACGTTTTGCGGCCAGGGTGAGGCACCGCTCAAATCGGCGGTGGCGCGCCTCGACACCGTCGCAGGTGCGCCCGCCAGCCCCGCCGATCAGCGCGTCGCGCCGGCCATGTCCCAGCGCGAGCCGCCGAAGGTGGAGAGCGCCTTGTCCTTGAGTTCCCGGAACTTCGACGAGGCTTCGGCCAGCCTGGCGTCCCAGGCGGCATCGGGCACCTGGCCCTCGATGGTCTTGAAATAGACCTGCATCAGGCAGGCAATGGCGAATGGCTCGATGAAGGCCGCCTTGAAAGCCCAGGCAAAGACGATGGCGAGCACGAAAGCCCAGCCGGCGAGTTGCCCGGGCATGACATAAAGAATGGCGGCTGCCGGAGCCAGCATCAGCAGGAAAATCACGAAAGACACGCCCCACATGATGACCGCCAGCCAGACGGCGTTCTTGACCATGGTCTTGCCGTTCTGGGCGTAGAGCACCACGCCTTGCCGCGCCGTCTCGAAGGGCGAGGACGAATTGATGCGGATATTGTAACCGAGAATGATCTCGTCGACATAGGTCAGCGACAGGCGGATCACCGTGTTGAGGAACGAGACCAGGCCGCTCAGGCCCGGAATGGGCAGGAAGGCCGCGATGCCGCCCAGCAGGCCGGTGATGGCGCGGATGGCGCCCTTGACCAACTGGTCGACGACGAAAAGGATGTTCGCCTCGGCAAAGCGCTCGGTCACAACCTCTTTCGCGTAGGCGATCTGGTTCTGGCCGTCGGGAACGTCATGTCCGTCGATCAGATGCACCATGACGGCGATATGGCCTGCCTTGACGACGTAGAGGATGTATTCGCGCAGCCAATAGACAGCGATCGAGACGACGCCGAATCCGACCACGCCGCCCCAAAGGGCAAAGGACAACGGTCCGTCGGGATCGGTGGAGATATGGCCGACGCCATAGCCGACCGAGGCACCGGTGCCGGTGGCCATGATGTAGGCCAGTGTGATGCCGAAATAGACGATCATGCGAAAGACAATGAAAGGCCAGGTCCGCATCATGATGGACACCGACCTGCCGATATCGAAATCCCACATGCCCCGAATCCCCCAGAGGTGGCTGTGGAGGATGCGCCCAAACCGGCTATTGTCAATTGCGGGCGGTGGCGGAAGCGCCACGGCGGCTCAGTTTGGCCGTGCTTCCGGTTTCTCGAGCAGGCCTTCGAGCAATTGCTTGAACGCGGCCACAACCTTCCTCGACGTCGCTTCGGGATCGTTCGAGTTGGCGATCCGCTGTGCGGCCTGACTGCTCGCACCGTTGATCAACCGCGCCGCCGTTTCGGGATCGACGCCCGGCACCACCATCCCCTCCTGTTGCAGCGCCGTCAGATGATCGGTCATTGAACCGACGCAGGCATTGGCATTCGACCATTGCGCCGGATCGCCCAGCACGGCCGGGCCATCCCGGAACATGATGCGCTGGATTTCCGGCTCCAGCGCCATTTCGATGTAGGTCGTGCATTCGTCGACGAAATGCTGCCAGCGGGTCGGCGCCCTCGACGCGACCTCATTCACCCGGGCGGCCATTTCCGCGTCGATCTCGGCGATAACCGCCTGCAGCAGCCCCTTCTTGTCGCCGAAATGATGATAGAGGGCACCGCGTGTCAGCCCGGCCGACGCGGTGAAATCGTCCATCGACGCTTCGGCGTAGCCAATGGTGCCGAAAGCCTGGCGGGCCGCCGTGATCAGCTTGGCTCGCGTCTCGGCAATCATCTCCTTGCGGGGTTTGTGCATGGTTCTGGACCTATTCACATACGCCTCGTATGCCAATTGACATACGCTACGTATGAACTATCTGACATTCATACGCATCGTATGTAATTGTCGCTTCATCCTTTGTCGAGGAACCCGCCATGCAAAACCCCTATTCGGAAATCTTTCGCGCCCCCGGAGCCAAAGGCTTTGCGGCCGCCGGCTTCCTGGCGCGCCTGCCGATCGCCATGGCACCGATCGGCATCGTGGCGATGCTGTCTCAGACGCGTGGCGAATACTGGCTGGCCGGCGCGGTCTCGGCGACTTTTGCGCTGGGCAACGCTTTCGTGGCGCCGCAAATATCAAGGCTGGTGGACCGTCTGGGCCAGACACGCATCGTGGTCCCCACCACCATCATCACCGTGATCGCCTTCGCGGTTCTCATCGTGGCAGCCAATCAGGATTGGCCGGTCTGGACGCTGTTCGTCTCGGCACTGGCGGCCGCGGCCATGCCGAGCATGCCGGCAATGGTGCGCGCCCGCTGGACCGAGATTTTCAGAGGACGGCCGCAGATGAATACCGCCTTCGCCTTCGAATCGGCGGCGGACGAGCTGGTCTATATTGCCGGCGCCTCGCTGTCGGTGGGACTCAGTGCGGGCCTCTTTCCTGAAGCCGGCGTCCTGGTCAGCACCGTGCTGCTGGCCATCGGTTCAACGGCTTTCATCCTGCAGCGCTCGACCGAACCGCAGGTGCGGCCGGTGGACCGTGCCACGAGCGGCTCGGCAATAAGGCTGCGGCCGGTGCAGATCATCACCCTTGCCTTGATTTTCATCGGCGCGACCTTCGCGACGACGGAAGTGAGCACGGTGGCCATCACTGGGGAATTCGGCCAGCCGGGCGCCGCCAGCCTTGTCATCGGCGTCTATGCGCTGGGATCGTTCGTGCTCGGCATCATCGTCGGCGCCCTCAACCTGCAAGCACCGCTGCAACGCCAGTTGGCAATCGCGGTCGCCCTTGTCGCGCTTGGCACGCTTTTGCCGCTCACCGCCGGTACGGTGCCGCTGCTGGCGCTGACCGTGTTCATCAGCGGCGTGGCGATCTCGCCGACCTTCATCACCGCCTTCGGCCTGATCGAACGGCATGTGCCGGAAGCGATGCTGACCGAAGGCATCACCTGGGTGATGACCGGCATCGGCATCGGTATGGCGCTCGGTTCCTTCGCCGCCGGCGCGGTGGTGGATGCGTTCGGCGCCCAGAACGGGTTCTGGGTTTCGGTTGCATCAGGCGTTATCGCATTGGTTACGGTGCTGCTCGGCCAGCGCAGCCTCGCCACCCACGAATGCGAGTTGGAAGGATGCGAGGCGGCAATCCCTGCCGAATGACCGCCAGGGTTTGTTGAGCTCAGATAATCTCGGTTTTGGCGATATGAATGCCAAAGCCTTCGAGGCCGACATAGTGGCGCTCGCGTGAGGCGATCAGGTTGATCGAGGAAATGCCGAGATCCTTCAGGATCTGGGCGCCAAGCCCGATCTCGCGCCATTCGCTCTCGCGCCGGCGCGCCTCTTCATGGTCCTCGCGGTCGCCCGACATCGGCCGATTGCGCTCCTGGTGGGCGACGCCGACCGAGCCCTCTCTGAGATAGACGATGACGCCGCGCTTGCGTTCGCCCATCGCCTTCATGATGGCGTCGAGCCGGTGGCTGGTGCCGAACACATCGGTCACCACGTCCTCCGAATGCAGCCGCACCGGCACGTCCTCCCCGTCGCGGATGTCGCCGAAGACGATGGCGACGTGATGCATCGTGTCCCAGGGCAGCGTGTAGGTGAAGACCTGCGCCTTGCCGCCCAGCGTTTCGATGTCGGAGCAGGCGACGCGCTCGACCAGCGTTTCCTTGCGTTGCCGGTAAGCGATCAGATCGGCGACCGAAACCTGCTTCAGGCCGTGTTCCTCCGCGAAAGCCTGTACCTGCGGGCCGCGCTTGACGGTGCCATCGTCGTTGACCAGTTCCGAGATGACGCCGATTGGCGGCAGGCCAGCGAGCTTGCACAGATCCACGGCCGCCTCGGTATGGCCCGAGCGCATCAAGACGCCGCCTTCACGCGCGATGAGCGGGAAGATGTGGCCGGGGCGGACGAAATCCGAAGCGCCGACATTGCCGTTGGCAAGATTGCGCACGGTCAGCGTGCGGTCGTCGGCTGAAATGCCTGTCGTCGTGCCGTGCTTGAAGTCGACGCTGACGGTGAAGGCGGTGGTGTGGGCCGAATCATTGTCGGCGACCATCGGCGCGAGGTTCAGCCGCTTGGCTTCTTCGCGCGGCATCGGCGTGCAGACGATGCCCGACGTGTTGCGCACGATGAAGGCCATCTTCTCCGGCGTGCAGTGGACGGCGGCGACGATCAGGTCGCCCTCGTTCTCACGCCCATCATCGTCCATGACGACGACGATCTCGCCGCGTTCGAAAGCCCGGATGGCTTCGACGATCTTCTTCTGGTCGTAAGGCATGGAAATGCTCGCTTCGCTCGGAGGAAATAGGCAGTCGGGAAAGGAAACTTTGGCTCTTTCGGGCGGGCAGACTGGCCTAATGCCTAATCCCTACCGCCTATTCCCTTTCCTGTCTGTCCTCGGTGCCGCAGATAGTGGTCGGCGATGGCGCAGGCAACCATGGCCTCGCCGATCGGCACGGCTCGGATGCCGACGCAGGGGTCGTGGCGACCCTTGGTCATCACCTCCACGTCGTTGCCGTCCTTGTCGATGGATTTGCGCGGCGTCAGGATCGACGAGGTCGGCTTGACGGCAAAGCGCGCGACGATCGCCTGCCCGGTGGAGATGCCGCCGAGGATGCCGCCGGCATTGTTGGAGAGGAAGACCGGCTTGCCGTCATTGCCCATGCGCATCTCGTCGGCATTCTGTTCACCGGTGATGCGGGCGGCCTCGAAACCATTGCCGATCTCGACGCCCTTGACGGCGTTGATCGACATCAGGCCGGAGGCAATGTCCTGGTCGAGCTTGGCGTAGATCGGCGCGCCGAGGCCAGGAGGCACACCGTCGGCGACGATCTCGATCACCGCGCCGACCGAGGAGCCGGCCTTGCGGATGCCGTCGAGGTACTGCGTGAAGACGGGCACGGAAGCCGGATCCGGGGTGAAGAACGGGTTCTCGGCATCGCCGATGAAATTCCAGTTCCAGTTGGCGCGATCGATCGACTTTTCGCCCATCGACACCAACGCACCGCGCACCACCATGCCCGGCACCACCTTGCGGGCGAGCGCGCCGGCGGCGACCCTGGCCGCCGTCTCGCGCGCCGAGGAGCGGCCGCCGCCGCGATAGTCGCGTATGCCGTATTTGACTTCGTAGGTGTAGTCGGCATGGCCCGGCCGGAACTGGCGGGCGATCTCGCCATAGTCCTTCGAGCGCTGGTCGACATTCTCGATCAGCATCGACACCGGCGTGCCGGTGGTGATCATCGTCGTGCCGTCCTCGTCGAGGACGAAGCCCGAGAGGATCTTCACTTCGTCCGGTTCGCGGCGCTGCGTGACGAAGCGCGACTGGCCCGGCCGGCGCTTGTCGAGCTCGGCCTGGATTTCATCGCGCGTGAAACGGATACCCGGCGGACAGCCGTCGACCACGCAGCCGAGCGCCGCGCCATGGCTCTCGCCCCAGGTGGTGACGCGGAAAAGATGGCCAAACGTGTTGTGAGACATGGAAATGCGCCCTGCCCGGCATCAAAACCGGCTGAAGCCAGCCTTCTATTGGCGTTTTCCACAGTGGTCAAACTGTCATCCCCGCCGTTTAAGTTTTGACACATTCGGCTGGTTTCTGCTTTCTTCCATTCGCCGTTGAGGACCCGCCGCCACCCAGGCCGGCGCAATGACCAAAGAGGACGATAATGCGTACCCTGATTGGCGCTGTTGCCGCCACGCTGTTGCTTTCCACCGCCGCCTTTGCCGGCCAGACCGAAGGCCTGATCAAGAAGGTCGACAAGGATGCGCTGACCCTGACGCTGGACGACGGCAAATCCTACAAGCTGAATGCCGAGACCGATCTCGACGCGCTGAAGCCGGGCATGGACATCGTCATCGCTTTCGATGTGACCGACGGCGAAAACGTCGTCACCGACATGCAGTTGCCGGGAGACGGCGACACGAACTAAAGCGCGTCGCGACGCGCTTTAGTTCTTTGTTTTTATGCATGTCGTCTTCCCCAAAACCGAGGTCACTTTTGGGCGACATGCATTAGCAATAGGCCGTCATCAGGCGCCCTAAAGCCATTCCAGGCTCCGGCCTTCAAGTTTGAGCACGCGATCCTGCGGTATCTCCAGGTTCGCGGCTTCGTCCTCGGGCATATCAAGCACGAAGCGAAACAGGGTGCGCGTGACGCCGCCATGCGTGACACAAATCGTCTCGCGGTCGATCTCGTCGAACCATGGCTTCACCCGCTCGAGCAGCATCTGGTAGCTCTCGGCACCGTCGCCCGGCGGCTGAAAATTCCATTTGTCGCGAGCACGCGTCATGCTTGCCCCGGGAGACCGCGTCTCGAGCTCGGCAAAAGTAAAACTCTGCCAATCGCCGAAATTGACTTCAATGAGCCTGATATCGGTTCGGTAGGCGAGCGGATCGAGCTTCATGGCGGCGCGGATGCGTTCCATCGTCTCGCGCGTGCGTCTCATCGGACTGGCGACGAAGTCGAATTCCTGGGGATCACCGACGAGTTCGGCCAGCCGATGCCCGTTTCCAGTCGCCTGCTCGCGGCCGAGAGCATTGAGATCGGTGTCGGCCTGTCCCTGAAGCCGGAACTCGGCGTTCCACGCGGTCTGGCCGTGGCGCACGATATAAACCAGCGGGTACATCAGCTCTTCCGGAGATCGGGCCAGGGCCTGGACGCAGGACAGGCGGAGAGAACTAGTCCTTGACCGTCGAAATATCCGGCGCGTCGACCGCCTTCATGCCGACGACGTGATAGCCGGAATCGACATGGTGCACCTCGCCGGTGACGCCACGCGACAGGTCGGACAGGAAATAGACGCCGGAATCGCCGACTTCTTCCTGCGTGACCGTCTGTTTCAGTGGCGAATTGTATTCGTTCCACTTCAGGATGTAGCGGAAATCGCCGATGCCGGAGGCGGCAAGCGTCTTGATCGGGCCGGCGGAAATCGCGTTGACGCGGATTTTCTTGGCGCCAAGATCAACGGCGAGGTAACGCACGCTGGCCTCGAGCGCCGCCTTGGCGACGCCCATGACGTTATAGTGCGGCATCACCTTCTCGGCGCCGTAATAGGTCAGCGTCAGCAGCGAACCGCCCTCGGTCATCAGCGCTTCGGCGCGCTTGGCGATGGTGGTGAAGGAATAGACCGAAATGTCCATGGTGCGCAGGAAATTGTCGCGCGTCGTCTCGACATAGCGGCCGGTCAGTTCGTCCTTGTCGGAAAAAGCGATGGCGTGGACGAGGAAGTCGAGCTTGCCCCAATGCTTGGCGACATTGGCGAAAACCTCGTCCAAACTCGCGGGATCGGTGACGTCGCAATGACCGGCGACAAAGGCGCCCAACTCCGCCGCCAGCGGCTCGACTCGTTTCTTGAAGGCTTCGCCCTGATAGGTCAGTGCGATCTCTGCGCCGTGATCGACGCAGGCCTTGGCAATGCCATAGGCGATCGACCTGTTGTTGGCGACGCCAAGAATAAGGCCGCGCTTGCCGGCCATTAGGCCCTGTCCACCCGCCATGTCAGCGCTCTCCGCAAGGTTTCTGCTTTGTGGAGTGCCTATCGCACAGGCACACAGCCCCTTCAAGCGTTCAAACCAGACAGTTCGGGGGACAAAAGCTCTCGATCAGCCCTTTTGGCCGCGCAACAGCGATTCGAGCGCGCTGTCGCCGCCTTCCGGCAGCATGATGCGCACATGGACATAGAGATCGCCATGGCCGCCGGCTTTCTCGGGCAGGCCCCTGCCCTTGAGCCGCAGGACCTTGTCCGAGCTCGACCAGGCGGGAACATTGACCGCCAGTCTGCCGGTCGGCGTCTCGACCGGCACCTTGGCGCCCAGCACCGCATCGGCCAACGTCACCGGCAGATCAGCATGGAGGTCGCGGCCCTCGATGCGGTAGCGCGGGTGGCGACGGATGTGAATCTTGACCAGCGCGTCGCCGGGCTGGCCCGGCCCCTGCTCACCCTGGCCCTTCAAACGGATGGTTTGGCCATCCTCGACATAGGCCGGCAGCTTAACCGCGACCTTGCGGCCGTCCGGAAACACCGCCGTCACCTTTTCGGCGTTCGCGGCTTCCTCGATGGTAATGTCGAGCGTGACGTTCAAATCGGCCGATGTCGCCGGCTGGCGGCGGTCGCCACCGCTTGGCCCGCGCGCGCCAGAAAAGGCATCGCCGAAAATCTGGCTGAAGATGTCGCTGTTGCCGTCGAACGGATCGCCACCCGGACGGCCCGAGCGGAACTCGAATCGCGAGCCGCCGGCGCCCTGTTGCTGGCGGCGAAACCCGGCAAAGGGGTCGCCGCCACCGGCCGCGCCTTCAAAACCCTGGAAACGCGGCTTGCCATCGGCGTCGATCTCGCCACGATCGAAAGCGGCGCGGTTCTTCTCGTCGCCGATGACCTCGTAGGCCTGATTGGCCGCGGCAAAACGGTCCTTCGCCTTGGGATCATTCGGATTTTGGTCCGGATGATGCTTCTTGGCGAGTTTCCGATACGCCGATTTTATGTCCTTGGCCGATGCGTTCTTTGCAACGCCCAGGACCTCATAGGGGTCGCGCATGCTTCCTGCCCTGGAAAAGGAGTTGAGTCCATACTTGCCCCCTATATGCGCTCGCATAGGAAGAAATTCCAGTAGCAGTGCGTCATATCAAAGGTGGAAAATCAGAGCGCCTTGAAGCCCTGCATGCGCCAGCCGCCGGCACTGGCAAGACAGAGTTCGCCCTCGAACATGGCAACGCCGTCAAAGCTCTCGCGCGAAGCCTTGAAGCGGCGGCACGTCATGCCGCTGTCCCTCAATTCCGCCAGCTCCGTGATGGAGCCGCGCGAGCCGGTGCCGGCATTCGCCCAGGGCACTGCCTGGCCACCGAGTTGCTCGATGTCGGCGGACGATACCGCATTGCCGATCGTCGTCTGGTCGGAGTCGCGATCCGTATCAGCAGGCTTGGCCGAAGCCGATGTGCTTGAGGTCAGGATCGAGCGGTCGACTTCGGCTTTCTCCAGGCTGAAGCCTCCCGCGCCGCAGCCAGCAAGCGGCAGGACGATTGACACGATCGCAACTTTCGCGCTGGCAGAAGCGATAACGCCCCATTGCCTGCTGTCAAAAGCTTGCGCGATACGCGACAATCGGCAACCTCCCTGATTTCGTGACAATTTGAGAAAAACTATGAGTGATGCAGAGTTAACAAGCAGTGACTTTACCGAGGCCGCCGAGCCGTTTCGCCTTTTTGCCGCATGGCTGGACGACGCCACCAAGAGCGAAATCAACGACGCCAACGGCGTGGCGCTGGCGACCGTCGATGCCGAGGGCATGCCGGACGTACGGATGGTGCTGCTCAAGGGGTTCGATGAAAGCGGCTTTGTGTTCTACACGAATTTCGAGAGCGCCAAGGGCCAGGAGATTCTAGGCAGCATGAAGGCGGCGATGTGTTTCCATTGGAAATCGCTGCGCCGGCAAGTGCGCGTGCGCGGTCCGGTCGAGATCGTCAACAATGCCGAGGCCGACGCCTATTATGCGACGCGCCCGCGCGGCAGCCGCATCGGCGCCTGGGCCTCGAAGCAATCGCGACCGCTGGAAAGCCGCTTCGCGCTGGAAAAGGCGGTCGCCGAATACACGGCGCGTTATGCCATCGGCGATATCCCGCGACCGAAACATTGGTCGGGCTTCCGCATCGTACCGAAGACCATCGAATTCTGGCACGACAGGCCGTTCCGGCTGCATGACCGAGTGGTCTTCTCGCGCGACGCCGATGGTGGCTGGAGCAAGACGAGGCTGTATCCCTGAAAGGGTAAGGTTCAGCCCTTTTTCCTGGTCATGAATGCCGTGAGGGCGGCGCGCGCCTCGTCGGATTTCAGCCGCTCACGGAAATGCTCGCTCTCTACCCCGATGCGGGCGACGAGGTCGTCGCGTGAGCCACGCATCAGGTCGCGCGCGATCCTCAGTGCCTGCGGCGGCTTGGCCGCGATCTGGCCAGCCGCCGCCAGCACCGAAGCCTCCAGCCCGCCTTCCTCGACGACCTCGTAGATCAGCCCGGCGGCCTTCGCCCGCTCGGCCGAAAAGCCCTCGCCGAGGCCGAGCAGCGCAAACGCAGCTTGCTGGCCGAGGATGCGCGGCGCCAAAAGGCTCGATCCGGCCTCGGGCACGAGGCCGAGATCGACGAAGGGCGTGCGGAACACGGTGCGTGGCGTGGCGAAGGTCAGGTCGCAATGCAGGTTGATCGTGGTGCCGATGCCGACCGCGATGCCGTCGACGCCCGAGACCATCGGTTTCTCGACCCGCGCCAGCGCCATCAGGAAATCCCAGACCTCCGTGCCACCATCGCCGCCAGTGGCCACCACCATGAAGTCGCCAAGGTCGTTGCCGGAGGAGAAGGCGCCGGGCACGCCGAGAAAGACATGGACGCGGATCGCCGGATCGGCGTCGCCTTCGGCAAGGGCCGCCGACATCGTCGCATACATGGCGCGCGTCAGCGCGTTCTTCTTGTCGGGGCGGTTCATGCGGATGATCTGGATCGCGCCCTGGCGCTCGACGAGAATGTGGTCTGTCACGATTGTATCCTCAGTGAATGTCAGGCGGAAATCAGCGCCTTGCCGGCAGCGGCAAGGCTGTCGCCGCCGTCGATGACGCGGTCTTTCAACGCGCCGGCCTCGCCGATAAGATTCTCGGCGAAGAAGCGGCACAGCGCGATGCGGCCCTGATCGGCAAGAGCGCCGCGCGCCAGATAGGCGCCGCCGGCGGCGAGCGAGATCAGCCGCAGATACGGCGTGGCGCCAGCCAGCGCCTTGTCCGTCTGACCATCGGCCGCCAGTTTTTGCAGGAAGCGGGTCGCTTGCGTCAGATCGCCAAGGGCCGCACCCAGAAGATCGGCGGTTCGGCCGAAGCCTTGCAGGTTGGAGGTGCGCACTGCATTGGCGATACCAGCCAGTTCGTCGATAAAGCGATGCACGTGCTCGCCGCCGCCGAGCGGCAGCTTGCGCATCACCAGATCGATCGCCTGGATGCCGTTGGTGCCCTCATAGATCGGCGCGATGCGGGCGTCGCGGTAGAGAGCCGCCGCACCCGTTTCCTCGATGAAGCCCATGCCGCCATGCACCTGGACGCCGAGCGAGGCAACCTCGACGCCGACATCGGTGGAAAAAGCTTTGGCCAGCGGCGTCAAGAGATTGGCACGGTCACGCCAATGCGCCGCCTCGTCACCCGACGATACGCGCGCGAGATCGATGGCGTGGGCGCAACTGTAGCTGATGGCGCGGGCGATCTGCGTCAGCGCCTTCATCGTCAGGAGATTGCGTTGCACGTCCGGGTGGTGAACGATCGGCGCCATGCCGGCACCAGCGTAATCCGCCGCCTTACCCTGACGCCGTTCATTGGCGTAGGCGATCGCTTTCTGGGTCGCGGCTTCCGCGACCGCGACACCCTGCATGCCGACGGCCAGGCGGGCATTGTTCATCATGGTGAACATGCAGGCGAGGCCCTTGTTCTCCTCGCCGATCAGCCAGCCGATGGCGCCTGGCTTGGCGCCTTGAAAGCCGTCGCCATAGATCATGGTGCAGGTCGGCGAGGCGTGGATGCCGAGCTTGTGCTCGAGGCCGGAACAGAAGACGTCGTTGCGCGCTCCGATCGACCCATCGTCGCCGATCAGGAATTTCGGCACCAGGAACAGCGAGATGCCGCGTGTTCCGGCGGGCGCATCGGGCAGCCGCGCCAGCACCAGATGGACGATGTTGTCGGTGAAATCGTGCTCGCCATAGGTGATGAAAATCTTCTGGCCGAAGATGCGGTAGGTGCCGTCGCCGGCCGGCTCGGCGCGGGCGCGGAGCGCGGCGAGGTCGGAGCCCGCCTGCGGCTCGGTCAGGTTCATCGTGCCCATCCACTCGCCGGAGACGAGCTTTGCGAGGTATTTCGCCTTGAGGTCCTCGGAAGCGTGCTTGTCCAGCGCTTCGACCGCGCCCATGGTCAGCGTCGGGCCGATGCCGAACGCCATGGCGGCCGAATTCCACATTTCGAGCGCGGCGACGCCGAGCATCGTCGGCAGCGCCTGCCCGCCATACTCTTCCGGCCCGGAGAGCGCGTTCCAGCCGCCGTCGGTCCAGCGGCGATAGAGTTCTTTCCAGCCCGTCGGGGTGGTGACGACCGCGTCCTTCAGCACGGCACCTTGTTCGTCGCCGATCTTGTAAAGCGGGGCCACCTCCTCGGTGGCGAAACGGCCAGCCTCGCCAAGGACGGCATCGACCAGATCCTCGCCGAGATCGCCGAACGCGCCGGCATCGATGGCCGATTTCATGCCGGCCACATGCTTCAGGGTGAACGCGATATCCTCGACCGGTGCCCGATACATGCCGCTCGATCCTCCTGATGCATCGGCCTCGCCGACCCTAGAGCGAGTGCCACCGCAAAACCATCCGCCTTTGGGCGGTCTCCCATCTTCTTTTTACGTAAACGTCAAATTTTGTCACGCGGATTTTGCAATCGGGCCGGCCTGTACTAAATTCGACCGATGCCGGATCAAATCGACCGGCGAAAAAACCAGCCGACCGAAACATTTTATGCTTGCCAGACCTGACGCCTATCGCTGTATCGAATGCGGCTTGCCCTACCGGGCAGCCGGGTTTTCCTACTATCACGGCGAACTGGCAAACGGCGCCGCCTACTGGTCGGATCGCGGCATATTGTGCTCGCCGCGATGCTCGCTTGCCCATCACCGCAAGCGCGCTGCCGAGGGCACGCTGCGGGAGGAGCCGGCGCCAGAGCCGTTTGAATTTCCGCCAGTCGGCCGGCAGTGACCACAGCGCTTGATATGTACGGTCAAAACCCGTACATATTGCGTCAGAGGTGATCGCGATGCCAAACCAGCAAACCCGCACTGCCCGTATCGAGGCTCGTATTTCGCCAGATATGCTCAGCGTGGTGAAGCGTGCCGCCGAAATTCAGGGCCGCAGCGTCAGTGACTTCGTGGTTGCTGCCGCGCAGGAGGCCGCACAACGCACCATCGAGGAGACCGCCATCATCCGCCTGTCCATCGAGGATCAGCGCACTCTGGTCGAGGCCATTCTCAATCCACCCGAACCCAATGAAGCACTGCGCAAAGCCGCCGACGCCTACAAGCGAGTTGTCGTCGAATCCCGGTGAGTCTGGACTTGATCATCGAGCCGCTGGGTGCGTCGCATACTCGTAAGGGATTCAGCTGCGGTGTACCAGCACTGGACCACTATCTTCGCGAGCAGGCGAGCCAGGACGTCAAACGCCGAGTCAGCAATTGCTTGGTCGCCGCAGACCGTGATGTCGGTCTCATTGCCGGATATTACACTCTTGCAGCAGCAAGTGTGCCCATCGCCTCTCTGCCAGAAGACCTGACGAAACGCCTGCCGCGCTATCCAGTCCTGCCCGCCATATTGATTGGAAGGTTGGCTGTCGGCACCCGATATCAGGGACAACGTGTTGGATCGACATTGATCGTGGATGCGCTCCGGCGCTGCGCCCAGGCTGCTCCCGCCTCTTTCGCGCTGATCGTCGACGCCAAGGACGACAAAGCCGCCGCTTTTTATCTCAAGCATGGTTTCACGCCGTTTCAAGGTCGCCCGTTGTCGATGTTCCTGTCAGTAGCGACGGCGTTGAAGCTGTTCGTCTGACGCACCGCATCGTCTCGAGAAGCATTTCCTTAACCATAGCGGTTCAGCATTCGCCTTTGATCAACGGGGATTCCCTGTTTTGAAAAGGACGGCGCGCTTCCTTCGCCGCACGGCGCTTCTCGCTTTCGCGGCAGCAATGGCGCTGTCGCCCGCGGCAAAGGCTTCGGATTTCTCCGAGCCGTGGAAGAACGCCGACCGCGCCCTGGTCATCGACGCCTACGAATATAATTCCATCGACTGGGCCCAGCTTGCCACCGACAAGCGCATCGTCGCCTTCATCAACAAGGCGTCCGACGGCATGCCGCCACCCTATTTCTGTTCCGGCGGCGACACTGAGGTGAAGCTCTGCAAGACGCTATGGAAGCGCCACGCGGTGACGCGCGAGCTGTTCCAGACACGCAGGGTCGTGGCCAAGGCGCTCGGCATGAAGTGGGGCGCCTATCACCTCGCCCGCCCCGGCAATCCAGTCGAGCAGGCCAACAATTTCCTCGATTTCGCCGACCCCGCGCCGGATGATCTCATGGCCCTCGACATCGAGGGCATCGATCCCACGCAATGGATGTCGCTCGACGACGCCGAGGAGTTCGTGCGCCAGGTGCACCGGCGCATCGGCCGCTTCCCAGTGCTCTACACCAACGGCAAGACCGCCCAGTACATCGCCGACAACCGCTACAAATACCGGCTCTTGTCGCGGCTGCCGCTTTGGTACGCGCGCTACAAACCTGACATCGAAGTGCATTTTCCGATGGGCAACTGGCAGGGCTATGCGCTCTGGCAGTTCTCGGCGCAGGCCAATTGCGGCCGCTTCCGCTGCCCTTATCGGGTCGCCGGCACGCCGAACGATATCGACGTCAACGTGGTGCCGACGAATGCCGCCGCGCTGCGCCAGCAATGGCCATTCGGCGGACTGCTCGACGTGCCTTCCGATTATCTTGCCAGCGTGCCGGTGCCGCTCTCGCGGGAAGCCGCACTGGCCGGCAAGGCCACCATCATTTATGCCGACGTTGCGACGCCGCCGACTGTCGAGGAAATGGTCGCTGTGCTCGGTTCGCGCTGGTCGAAATTCCGCGACGGGTTTCGCATGCCTGTCGTGAAGACGGTGCCGCCACGGCCGGGCTTCGGCATCGTCCAGTATGTCGCCTGGAAGCGGGCCGGGCAGCGCTCGCCCGCACAACTCGACGCCGCCTTCGCTGCGGCCGATCCGCTCAGCACCGCTTCGACCGAACTCGATCGCAGCCAGCGGTAGCCGTCGCCCACCGGTCGGAGCTTCAGCCCGCCTTCTCGCGCGCCACGGCCTGCCAGCCGATGTCGCGGCGACAGAATCCGTCCGGCCAATCGATGCGGTCGAGCGCGGCATAGGCCCGCGCCTGCGCCTCGCCAACCGTGGCTCCGGTCGCCGTGACGTTGAGGACGCGGCCGCCATTGGCGACGAGCGCACCGCCATTGATGGCGGTGCCGGCATGGAAAATCTGGACGCCTTCGCCCGCGGCGTCCTCGACGCCGCGAATGACGGAGCCTTTTTCCGGCGTGCCGGGATAACCCCTCGCCGCCATCACCACGGTCAGCGCCGCCTCGTCGCGCCAACGCACCGAGGTATGCGCGAGCTGGCCGTCGACGGCGGCATTGAGCAGGACCAGCAGGTCATCCCTGAGCCGCATCATCAGCACCTGGCATTCCGGATCGCCGAAGCGGGTGTTGTATTCGATCAGCTTCGGCCCGTTTTGCGTGATCATCAGCCCGGCGAACAGAATGCCGGCGAAAGGCGCGCCAAGCTCGGCCATGCCGCGCATGGTCGGCTCGATGATTTCGCGCATAGTGCGCTCGATCATGTCAGGCGTCATTACAGGGGCCGGCGAATAGGCGCCCATGCCGCCGGTGTTGGGCCCGACATCGCCATCACCGACGCGCTTGTGGTCCTGGGCCGTGCCGAAAGGAAGTGCCGTGGTGCCGTCGCAGAGGCAGAAGAAACTCGCCTCCTCGCCGGTCATGAATTCCTCGATCACCACCTCCGCGCCGGCGGCGCCGAAGGAGCCGTCGAAGCAGGAAGCGAGTGCCGCCTGCGCCTCATCCATTGTCATGGCGACGGTGACGCCTTTGCCGGCGGCGAGCCCATCGGCCTTGATGACGATCGGCGCGCCTGTCTTTTCGAGGTAGGCCTTGGCGGAGGCCAGATCGCCGAAACGGCCATAGGCGGCGGTCGGGATGTTGTACCGGGCGCAGAGATCCTTGGTGAAGCCCTTCGAGCCTTCCAGCCGCGCGGCGGCCTTCGAAGGCCCGAAGACGCGGATGTTTTCGGCGCGCAGATCATCGGCGATGCCGGCGACGAGCGGCCCTTCCGGGCCAACCACGACGAGGTCGATTTTTTTCTCCCGGCAGAAGGCGGCGACGGCGGCGTGGTCGGCAATATCCAACTTCACCAGCTCGGCCTCGGCGCCGATGCCCGGATTGCCTGGAGCGGCATAGAGCTTGGTCAGCAGCGGCGAGGCGGCGATCTTCCAGGCCAGTGCATGTTCGCGGCCGCCGGAGCCGAGAAGAAGAACGTTCATGGCCACCTCTTGATGCCAACTATCCCATAGAGAGAACAACCCGCTATTGCTCTCTGGACGACGGGTCAAGGCATCAGGGTGGATTGATCGGAATTGCGCACGGGAACGTTATCCCCCTGCGCAATAGGGGCGCCCGCCACCGGCGCCCCTATTCCGGCACTCGCTCAGCCCTGGTGGACCACCGGGAACCAGTCCTCGCGCAGCTTCTGCCCCGGCTGCATGCCATGGCCATGATAGGGTGGCGAGGTTCGGCCGGGCCGCTCGACATAATGGGCATCGTCGCCGACCCAGCGCAGCGACAGCGCCCGGCGCCGTGCCGCTGTCATATTGCCGCGCGCGCCGTGCGCCGTCCTGAAGTCGAACAGGATGGCGTCGCCGGGCTCCATCTCCCATTCGATAACTTTCATCGATGGATCCTGGTCGGGATCCGGCACCGGACGATAATCGCCCTCGGCGGCATAGAAATTGCCGTCGTCCAACCAACGTACCGGCAGGATCATCTTGTCCCATTTGTGCGAGCCGGCGATCAGGCGCAGCGTCGCCTCCTTCACCGGATCGATGGGGATCCAGAAGCTCACGGTCTGCTGGCCATCGACAAAATAATAAGGAATGTCCTGGTGCCACGGCGTCGGTTTCTGCGTACCGGGTTCCTTGACCAGGACATGGTCGTGGAAGAACTGCGCCGTGCGCGACTGCATCACCGCGGCTGCCAGTCGCGCCGCCGGCGATTCGCGCACCACCTTGACGAATTCGGGGATGCGTTCCCAGTTGCAGTAATCGTCGAAGAAACTGCCGCGGCCATTGGCGATGTCGGACGCGGTGGCGCTGCGGTTCTGCATGTTGCGCTCGATGCCGGCGGCGATCGTGTCGACCCAGCCCTTGAAGGCGCCGCGGATGCAGACCGCGCCGTCACGTTGGTAGTCGGCGATTGTCCGGGCATCGATGATTTCGGTGTCCGTTGCCCGTGTAGCGGTTTGGGAAGCCATAATGTCCTCCTTTCAGGATGGAGGCGACTATCGCAATGGCCGCTCATTCAGTAAAATAATAACTTCTCATCTGACACATAGGTTTTGACTATGAGTCTCACCCTCACGCAACTCCGCTATCTCATCGCCGTCGCCCGCCATGGCAGTGTCACCGGCGCGGCCCGGGCGCTCAACGTTTCGCAGCCGTCTATTTCGGTGGCCATCGACGCCATCGAAAAGGATTTCGGCCAGAAACTGTTCGTGCGCCAGCGGGGAAGCGGTGTTTCGCTGACCTCCTTCGGCCGTATCGTGGTGGCGAAGGCCAGACAGGTTCTTGCCGAGACAGACGAACTCCTGGGCCTGGGGAAGGCCAACTCGGCGGTCGGCGGCGAACTGGTGCTCGGCTGCTTCGAGGATCTGGCGCCCTTTTTCGCGCCGGGCCTCATCCGCGCCTTCTCCGAACGCCATCCAGCGGTCGCGGTCATCGTCCGCGACGAGACGTTCGAGACGCTCGGGCGGCGCCTGGCGGACGCGGCCGTCGATCTCGGCCTCAGCTATGATCTCGGCCTGCCGTCGCATTTCGCCCGCATCCTGATGCACGAGCTGCGGCCGCATGCGCTGTTGCCGGCGGGCCATGCGCTGGCCGAGCGTTCCGAGGTCAGCCTTGCGGATCTGGCCGCCTACCCGCTGATCACAACCGACCAGCCGCATAGCTGGCAGCATATGCTCGACCTGTTCCGCGGCCGTGGCCTGTCGCCCGTCGCCGACATGCGCACAAGCTCGTTCGAACTCCAGCGCAGCATGGTGGCCAACGGCTTCGGCGTCGCGGTCAGCTATACCCGCCCGCATGGCGACCACAGCTATGACGGCTTGCGTCTGGTGTGCAAACCGCTGTCGGATCCGCTGCCCATGCAGCGCATCATTCTCACCCACGATACGCAGCAGCGCGTGTCGAACGCGGCGCTGGCTTTCATCGAGGTGGCGAAAGTCTGGTTTTCCACACGCGATATCTTCACCTCCTGACGGATGGTTGGGCGCTCCCTGCCTGCTTGCCGCTTGACGGGTTCCGCCGCTGCTGCCACTCCATGCCAATGGAACCTGTCCAGTCGAAAGCGTCCCAGGGCCGCGTCGCCGATGCGCCGAACGGCCATTGGGTCTACCGCGTGCTGCCGCGCGCGATCTGGCCCTATGCCCAGCTTGCGCGATGGGACAGGCCGATCGGCTGGCAGTTGCTGTTGTGGCCATGCTGGTGGTCGGCCGCGCTGGCGGCGAGCGCCTATCCCCGGCCTGGCGACCCGCTGCTTTCGCTGCTGCCGGCGCCCTTGTATCTCGTACTGTTCCTGATTGGCGCCATCGCCATGCGTGGCGCCGGCTGCACCTATAACGACATTGTCGACGAGGACATCGACAACCAGGTCGAACGCACACGCTCGCGCCCGCTGCCGTCCGGCCAGACCACGCGCCGGCGAGCCTGGCTGTTTCTTGTGCTGCAGGCCCTGGTCGGCCTGGCGGTTCTCCTGCAGTTCAACAGCTTTGCCGTCCTGCTCGGCGTCTGCTCGCTGGTGATCGTCGCCGTCTATCCATTCATGAAGCGGATAACCAACTGGCCGCAACTGTTTCTCGGCTTTGCCTTTTCCTGGGGCGCGCTGATGGGATGGGCGGTCGAGTTCGGTGATCTCGATGGCCCCGCCATCATGCTGTATATCGGTTCGATCCTGTGGGTGATCGGCTACGACACGATCTACGCGCACCAGGACAAGGAAGACGACGCCATTGTCGGCGTGCGTTCGACGGCACGGCTGTTCGGCGACAACACCAAGGCGTGGCTCGCGGGGCTTTATGGCGGCATGCTAATCTGCTTCGCCGTCGCCTTCGCCTCGGCGCAGGCCCCGGTGGTGGCGCTGGCGGGACTGATCGCCGCCGGTGCGCATCTTGCCCGGCAGATCGCGGTGCTGCATATCGACGATCCGGACCAGTGCCTGCGGCTGTTCCGGTCGAACAACCAGGTCGGCTGGCTGATCTTCCTCGGCCTGATCGGTGGCGCGCTGTGGGTGGCGCTGAAGCCGCTGGTGTAGCGGCTTTTTCCTTCTCCCCGTCACTATACGGGGAGAAGGTGGCGGCAGCCGGATGAGGGGCAGCGCCGACCTTGAAGGCGAGGCGAAATGCACGGCGGCGACAGGCCGCTTGCATTCTACCAAAGTTTGAAATGGCCAAATCAGCGGAGGTCGGCGCTGCCCCTCATCGCCCTGCCGGGCACTTCTCCCCGTATAGAGACGGGGAGAAGAAAGCTAATCGCGGGAAATGATTTCCTGGCCGTCGATGACCAGCCTGAGGCCGAGGTCCCCGGTTCTGCGACGGGCAAGGAAGCGTGGGCGGCGCGTGTTGGAAACGCGGCCCTTGCGACGGTCCTGCGGCGGCAGTGTCTTGATGGCGGCGCCGAGCGATTCCTCCAGCGTGCGGGCGACGCCGTCCGATTCGATGAGCAGCATCGGCAGACGGTAGGCATCGGCCCAGGCGCGCCAGTCGGCGGCGACGTCTTCGAGATCGTCGGCCACCAACAGCGGCACCGACAGCATCGGATCGTTGTGCAGGAGTTCCAGGGTCACCGTGACATTGCCTTCCGGATCCTCCATCGCACGGGCGGCGACGCCGCGAAATGCATTGGCGGGCAGCACGATGATCGCCGGCAGGCCGCTCATCTCGAGCAGGCGGCGGATCACGGCGCCACGCTGGTCGATGGTGAAGGTTACGTCGCCATAATCGTCGCGCGTCGCGTAGCTCACCACTTGCGGCAGGCGGAATGGGTCGAGACGCATGTTGCGTCCCGCCCAGACTGGCTTAAGTCCGGTGTTCACGTTCATAGAGCGCCTTCCTGTCTGTCTCCTGAGAGCCGGTGTCCGGTTCTCTCCGGGCCAGTTTTCCCGGCCTCGTTATGGGGAAACAGTAGCGCCGGCTCCTTACCGCCGCGCTTAAGAAAGTCGGTTAAATTTTGCTGATCTCAGGGATGGTTATCGGAATGCCACCACCCACAAGATGTTGAAAGGATCAGATAACCTTACCGGGATTCATGATGCCGGCCGGGTCGAAGGCGGTCTTTACCCTGCGCATCAGATCGATGGCCATCGGCGGCGCTGTGGCGATCAGTTCGTCGCGCTTCAACTGGCCGATGCCGTGCTCCGCCGAGATCGAACCGTGCAGGCTGCGCACCACGTCATGCACGGCCTTGTTCATGGCATGGTAGAGCGCCAGAAACGCCTCGTCGTCGCCGTCGACGGGCCGTGAAATGTTATAATGAAGGTTGCCGTCGCCCATATGGCCGAAGCAGACCACCCGGGCGCCGGCACTGACCGAGGCCACCGCGCCGGCGGCCTCCGCGATGAAACGCGGTATCGATGCGATCGGCACCGATATGTCGTGCTTGATCGAAGCGCCTTCCGGCTTCTGTGCCTCGGGCAACAGCTCGCGGAAGTTCCAGAAGGCATCGCCCTGCCCGAGGCTGGCGGCGATGACGGCATCGCCGACGAATTCCTTCTCGAGACCCGCCGAAAGCACATCCTCGATCAGCGCCCGCGAATCCTCCGACGAACGGCCGGATGAAATCTGCATCAGCACATACCAGGGCCAATCCTCGATCAGCGGCCGTGTCACGCCCGGGGCATGCGCCAGCGTGAAATCGTATGGCCGCTTGCCGATCAGTTCGAACGCGGTGAGCGCGGCCCCGGCGCGGTCCATGGCCAGGCTGAACAGGGAAAGGGCGGCCTCGGGCGACGACAGGCCGACGAAGGCGACGTCCCTTCCCTTGGGCTTCGGAAACAGTTTGAGCACGGCGGCGGTGATCACGCCTAGCGTGCCTTCGGCGCCGACGAACAGGTTCTTCAGGTCGTAGCCGGTGTTGTCCTTCTTCAGCTTGCGCAAATCGTCGAAGACCTCGCCGGTCGGCAGCACCACCTCGACGCCGAGGCAGATCTCGCGCGCATTGCCATAGGCAAGCACCCCGGTGCCGCCGGCATTGGACGAAAGATTGCCGCCAATCTGGCAGGAGCCTTGCGCGGCGAGCGACAGCGGGAACAGCCGGTCGGCGGCGTCGGCCGCTTCCTGCAAGGTCTGCAGGATGACGCCGGCCTCGACCGTGACCGTGTTGGACAGGACATCGATCTCGCGGATGCGGTTCAGCCGCGACAGCGACAGGACGATCTCATGGCCGGATTTGTCAGGCACCTGCGCACCGACCAGCCCGGTGTTGCCGCTTTGCGGCACGATTGGCGTTCCGGTCTCTGTCGCCAGCCGCATGATCCGACTGACCTCGTCGACGCTGCCCGGCCGCAGGACCAGGGACGTCGCGCCATGCCAGAGGCCGCGTCGCTCAATGAGATAAGGCGCGATGTCCTGCCGGTCGCGCAGCGCGTATTTGTCGCCGACGATCGCCGCGAACCGATCGATGAGAGCGGGATCGAGTGTCTTTGCGGTTTCGGTCATCTGGGAAAACTACGTTGTGGGCTGTGCGTTGTCACGAGGAGCGGCGGCACGGGAGAGCCGGTCGTTGATCGCCTCGCCGAGCCCGTCAAAGGGAATCTTCTCGACCGCGATGGTGCGCGCGCCGCTACGGTCGAGATCCTGCATGTAGGCGAAGAGATTGCTTGCCGCTTCACGCAGGTCACCCGTTTCGGACAGGTTCAAGAATGCGGCCGCATGATGCCAGCCTTCCGCGCGCTGGTCGCCGAAGGCAAGCAACGCTTCGTCTTCGCCAACCGTGCCGGCATTGAGCCGCACCGCCGCGCCCGGCGCGTAGTGCGAGGCAAGCATGCCCGGCGCCTCGACCCCGGCAGCGGCGCCGCGCAGCAACTCCATGCCGATGGCCGCCTCGATGTCCGCGGCGGCGATGCCGCCGGGCCGAAGCAGGCGCAATCTTTCGCCTTCGGCCTTGACGATGGTCGATTCCAGCCCGACCGGTGTGGCGCCGCCATCGACCACGAGCTTGATGCGGGCGCCGAGGTCCACCGCAACGGCCTGCGCCGTCGTCGCGCTGATCCTGCCGGATGAATTGGCGCTGGGCGCGGCAAGCGGTCGGCCAAGCCTGGCGATCAGGTCGCCACCAAACCCCCTCGGCATACGCAAGGCGATCGTGTCGAGCCCGGCGGTGACCAGCGGATGAATGCCGTTGCCGGGGCGCTGCGGCAACACCAGCGTCAGCGGACCCGGCCAGAAGGCAAGCGCGAGTTTCCTCGACAGCGGATCGAACAGCGCGATGCGCTCGGCCATCGGCATGTCGGCGACATGGGCGATCAGCGGATTGAAACGCGGCCGACCCTTGGCTTCGAAAATGCGCGCCACGCCGATGCCGTTGGTGGCGTCGCCGGCCAGTCCATAGACGGTCTCGGTCGGAATGGCGACGACGTCGCCGCCCTCAAGCAGCGCCAACGCCGGTTCCATCGCTTCGCCGACGGCAAGTATTTCAGCCACTCTCGTCACCTCGCGGATGCCGGCTGCGTAGTACGACAGCGCCGCCGGGGCAAGCGGGCATAGGCAATTCATCAATTCCTAAAATGCTATCTTTCCATGAAAGCCGGCATCAATCGCCGAGCACTATCGTGCCGCTTCTGGGCAATGGGGAGCTATGTCAGTGTCCGTGCGTATCTGGGGAACGCTTGTCATCACTCTGGCTGCCATGGTTGGCGAGGCTCAGGCCTCGTCGCTGGTCTTTCCCGGCGCGCCGGCCTCGACGCCCTCCGTCGTTGTGCTGAAGCCAACCGACGGCAAGGCGAGCGACGTGGTGTCCGTCGTTGCGCTCGGCGAGCCCGACGTCACCTATGAAAAGGTGGCGGCAATCCCGGACAAGGCCGAGGCGAGGCATGCCTTCCCGCAGGGCCCGATGATCATTCGTGGCGGCGTCGTCGGCGGCGCCTTCTCGACACCCGTGCAAGCCAAGGCGCCGGTCGCGGCAACCGCGCCGGCTGCGGCAACCGCCCCCGCCACGGCGACCGCACCCGCGGCAGCGACCGCACCCGCGACAACGACCGCCTCGGCAGCCCCCGCGCCAGCGCACGGAAAAGCGGCGGCAGCCGCGCCACCGCCAGCCAAACAGCCTGCTTCAGGAGCTGGCAAGGTCAAATAGCGACCTGCCAACTGGCCGATCAGAATGCTCAACGGCTTGACGGCAGTCTGGCGCCCTGCGCACCATTGTCAGGCGAATTTCGTCTAGACGTATCTCGCTGGCGGCCCTGCGGCCGGCCTTTCGCCAAGCGGCTCCGGCAGATGGGATTGCATCTTTCAAGGCAAGGGGGTTGCTCATGAAAAAATCGAAGACCGTTACAGTGGCAGGGCTTTTGCTGGCGTCATTGCTTGCTGGCGTGGCTCATGCGGACGACATGCTGGGATCCTATGTCGCGCGCATTTCCGATCGCGATCACCAGGCAAGTGACGGCTTTGCGCTGGACAGCGCCGCGCAGATGGTGCGGCAGGACCGCGCCAACTGGCACAAATTCCATCGCCGCGACAGCGATGACGAGGGCGACGCCTGGTTCAGGACCAACGACCAGCGCGCCGACCTGCAGCGCATGCTGGAGCGCCCCGGCGCGATGAGTTCCTCAACCAAGCGCGCCATCGTCAATGGCGAGCCGCTGATCCAGGTCGACGTCTACGAAAACAGCGTGCGCGTCAGCATCCTGGAGAACTGAAAAGTCGGCGTTCGGGAAAACTGATCAAATCAGTATTCGGAAAGACGACGAAAAAGGGCGACGCGAAAGCGCCGCCCTTCCTTCGAGAAAATCCGCCTGAAAAATCAGGCCGCTTCTTCCTTGTCGTCGTCGTCTTCTTCGGCCTCGCCGTCTTCGGATTCTTCTTCGCCCTCGGCGTCGTCGCCTTCGGCCTTCACGGCGTCGTCTTCGTCGGAGTCTTCGCCGTCTTCGTCGTCGCCTTCTTCGTCATCGCCATCCTCGTCTTCGTCAGACAGATCGGCGGCTTCTACTGCGGTAGCGGCATGACAGAGAGCGGTTTCGGAAGCAGATTCAATCGCCTCGGCAGGGGCCGAGGTTTCTTCTGTCACTTCGATTTCGTGATCGGAATTCATGGAAGCCTCCGTGGGGTTGGGGAACATGTCCCTTTTGCCACGGAGAGATCATCGTCATATGACTGTGAGCCGGCTCGAACGGCCGGCTGGACGATATTTTCCTCGCCTCTCAACCAGCGATTTTCGAGAAATCCGCGACCTGACCGGTAGCCGTGCGAATGCGCGTGAGCAGCGCAAGGCGGTTGGCGCGCACGGACAGGTCCTCATCATTCACGAGAACATGCTCAAAGAATGAATCAACGGGTTCACGCAACACGCTAAGCGCCAGCATGGCAGCGGAAAAGTCTTGGTTTTGAATCGCTTCGCCGGCTTGCTTCTCGGCCTGATTCACCGCCGCAAACAGCGACTTCTCCGCACCCTGCCGGAACAACGCCGGCTCAACGGTTTCGGCGACCAGCGTTTTCTTCTTCTCCTCGGCGGCCAGGATGTTCGCCGCACGCTTGGTGCCGGCGAGCAAATTCCTGCCGTCCTCGGTGTCGAGGAAGGAGCCGAGCGCTTCGACGCGCCGAACGATCTGAAGCAAGTCGTCGGACTGCGGCGTGATGACGGCGTCGATCAGATCATGCCGTGCGCCCTGGTCGCGGAGATAGACTTTGAGGCGGTCGTGGAAGAACGACAAGAGGTCAGCGATCAATGGCGACAGCGATGCCTCAAGCTCCATCAGACGCTGACCGTCAAAGAACTCTCGCTCCTGATCGGCGGAGCCAAAGGTTTCTGAGTTCGCCTTGGCCAGCCCGCCTTTCAACAAGTTGGAAATCACGCCTGCTTCCGACAACAATCGGCTTGCACCCTTGTAGTCGCGAATGCGCAAGTCGAGCATCGCAACGACGCCACTGCTCTCGGCGCCTTCGCCTTTTTGTTCGTACGCGGCGAGTGCCGAGGAGACCGCGGTCGCGATGGCGATGCCCAGCGAAAGCTTGAGCTTGTTTTCCAGTATGACCCTCACGACGCCGAGCGCAGCGCGACGCAGCGCGTAGGGATCCTTCGATCCAGTCGGCTTTTCGTCGATGGCCCAGAACCCGACCAGCGTATCCAGCTTGTCCGCGAGCGCCACGGCGACCGACACCGGATCGCTCGGCACATAATCGGACGGGCCCTGCGGCTTGTAGTGCTCTTCCGCCGCCGCCGCGACAGAAGAATGATCGCCTTGCAGCAGCGCATATTTGCGGCCCATGGCGCCTTGCAATTCCGGAAATTCGCCGACCACTTCGGTGGTGAGATCGGCCTTGGCCAGGACAGCAGCACGGCGCGCCAGCACTGGATCCGCACCGACGATCGGCGCCAGTTCTTCCGCCAGCCGGGCAATCCGCTCCACCCGCTCGCCCTGCGTGCCGAGCTTGGCATGGAACGTGACATTGAGATGGTCGAGCCGGGCCATGCGCTGGTCGAGCGGCTTCTTCAGATCGAGCCCAAATTTTTTCGCCGATGCTTCCAGTTCGACGAGATCGGGCAGATCGCCCTGGTCGGTCGTCCAGAAATAGAGCGCGTCGGACAGGCGGGCGCGCACCACCTTGCCGTTGCCGTGGGCGATCTCCTTGCCGCCGTCCTTCGCCTCGATGTTGGCGGTGAGGATAAAGCGGTTGGAGAGCGCCTCGCTTTCACCCTGCGGCCGCGTGACAAAGCACTTCTGGTTGGCGCGGATGGTCAGCCGGATCACCTCGGCCGGAATGGCCAGGAAAGCCTCTTCGAACTCGCCCATCAACACGACAGGCCACTCGACCAGCCCGGACACTTCTTCGAGCAAGCCCTCGTCCTCGACCAGGTCGAGCCCGTTGGCGAAGGCGAGGTTGCGGGCATCGGCAAGGATGATCTCCTTGCGCCGGTCGGCATCGAGCACGACCTTGCCCGCTTCCAGCTTGCTCACGTAATCGTCGAAGCGGCGCACCGTGATTTCGCCTGGTGCAAGGAAACGGTGGCCGTAGGTGATGTTGCCGGAACGGATGCCGTCGATCTCGAAATCGACCACGACCGGCTCCTCGGTCTCGGGGCCGAAGGTGCACAGGATCGATTGCAGCGGCCGCACCCAGCGCAGCGATCCCGGCTTGGCCGAGGCCGGTCCCCAGCGCATCGACTTCGGCCAGGGGAAATTGCGGATGATATCAGGCACCAGTCCGGCGATGATCTCTTCGGCCGCCCTGCCCGGCTTCGAAATATGGGCGACGTAGAAGTCGCCCTTCTTCGGGTCGGAATGGACATGCGCTTCGGCGATCGATGACAGCCCGGCCTTGCGCAGGAAGCCCTGGACGGCCTGTTCAGGCGCTGATGTCGACGGCCCCTTGATGTCCTCGTGAATGTCCTTCGAGCGAGCGTTGAGGCCACGGATATCGAGGGTAAGGCGCCGCGGCGTCCAATACTCACGCGCCGCCTCATAGGTCAGTCCCGCCTCGACCAGACCGTCGGTCAGCATCTTTCTCAGATCGCCCGCCGCCTTGCGTTGCATGCGAGCGGGGATTTCCTCGGAGCGAAGTTCTAGAAGCAGGTCAGGCATAGGGTCAGCTCATGCGGGAGAGTGGTCCGCGCGGGGCATAGCAACTCGGCTGGCCGCTGTCACCCTTTCCAGAAATTTTGACCCTCCTGTCGGGATGAGGCGATCCGGCCCGTCCTTGGATCAAAGATTTCCATGAACCTAACGCAGCGCTGAAGCGACCCACGCTCAGGCAGAGAACTATTGGCTGAACGACGATGAAAACGGCATCCAGACTTCTTCAAATCCTCGCGCTCAGCGCCTGCTTCACCGCGCAGGCCCACGGCGCCTTCTCCATGCCGGGCGTGCGGCAGGCGCTGCGGACGATGTCTGGTCCGAGTGGCCAGATCCTGCCGCCGATCAGCGCTTCCCTCGAAATGATCAACGGCGCTTGAGACTCAGGCCGCCGCCAATCCACCGGCCTGCGTTTTCAGGAACGCCTCGCCGCAGGCTTTCGCCAGATTACGCACCCGCAGGATATAACTCTGCCGCTCGGTGACCGAGATCACGCCACGCGCATCGAGCAGGTTGAAGACGTGGCTCGCCTTGATGCACTGGTCGTAGGCTGGAAAGACCATTTTGTGCATCGGCAGATTGTCGTTCGATGCCGGCGCGCCTGCCTCGAGCAACGCCTTGCACTCGGCTTCGGCGTCCTCGAAGTGCCGCAGCAGCATCGCCGTGTTGGCGTATTCGAAATTGTGGCGCGAATATTCCTGCTCGGCCTGCAGGAACACGTCGCCATAGGTGACCTTGTCGGCGCCTTCGCGGCCGTTGAAGTTGAGGTCGTAGACATTGTCGACGCCCTGCACATACATGGCCAGGCGCTCCAGGCCGTAAGTGAGTTCGCCCGCCACCGGCGCGCATTCGATGCCGCAGACCTGCTGGAAATAGGTGAACTGCGACACTTCCATGCCGTCGCACCAGCATTCCCAGCCAAGGCCCCAGGCGCCCAGCGTCGGGCTTTCCCAGTCGTCCTCGACAAAGCGTATGTCGTGCAGCAGGGGGTCGACGCCGATCGCGGCCAGCGAGCCGAGATAGAGCTCCTGCAGGTTTGGCGGATTGGGCTTCAGGATCACCTGGTACTGGTAATAATGCTGCAGCCGGTTGGGGTTCTCGCCATAGCGGCCGTCCTTGGGACGGCGCGAAGGCTGGACGTAGGCCGCGTTCCAGCGCTTTGGCCCGAGTGCGCGCAGCGTCGTTGCCGGATGAAACGTGCCGGCGCCAACCTCCATGTCATAGGGCTGCAGGATGACGCAGCCATAGGCGGCCCAATAATTGTGCAAGGTCAGGATCAGCCCCTGGAACGAGCGGCTGGGATGCATATGGGCTGGGATTTCAATCGTCACGATGGCCTCGGCGACACAGGCTAGCTTGCGGCCACGTCCTAGAGACACGGCGGCGAAGCGTCAAGCAAGGCGCGTCCGATGCGGGCCGCGGTGAGCATGCCGGACTATGTTGAAACTTTGCCAGCGACTGGCCCATTGCCCGCCGCCACGGTCCGCGATCCAATTCGACGAAGCATCCGCGTCAAGCACAGCAGGTCGAGCCATGTCCAACCCGATCATCATCCGCCCCGTCACGCGCCACGATTTCGAGCAGTGGCTGCCGCTGTGGGACGGCTATAACGCGTTCTATGACCGTTCGGGCGAGACGGCGCTGGCGAGCGACATCACCGCAATGACGTGGTCGCGCTTCTTCGACGCCTACGAGCCGGTCCATGCGCTGGTCGCCGAAAGCGGGAGCCAGTTGCTTGGCCTCGTCCACTACCTGTTCCACCGCAGCACGACGGCGATCGCACCGAACTGCTATCTGCAGGACCTTTTCACCAACGAGGCCTCGCGCGGCAAAGGCATCGGCCGGGCGCTGATCGAAGGCGTCTATGAGCGCGCCCTGGCGGCCGGTTCCGGCCGAGTGTACTGGCTGACGCATGAAACCAATCACACGGCGATGAAGCTCTATGACAAGGTCGGCGAACGCTCGGGCTTCGTCGTCTATCGAAAGATGTTCTGAGGACGCTCCAGCGCGTCGCCGCGTCTTCTGGGGACGCCATGCGCCTTTCCAACGAAAACGGGGCTCCGAAGAGCCCCGTTCGCATTTCAAAAAAAGGCGATTTTCACCCCTTCGGGGCGGGAACCGGCTCTGGCTTGACCTTCGGGGTTTCCTGCGCCGTGTTGGACTCGATCGGCGGCAGGCCCTTCATCAGCTTCTGCTGCAAGGTGGCCAGCACATCGGGATCGGGCTTCAGGTCGCGGGCCTGGTTCCACTGGAAAGTCGCTTCCAGCTTGCGGCCGACGCGCCAATAGGCGTCGCCCAGATGGTCGTTCAGAACCGGATCTTCCGGCTTCAGCGAGACCGCGCGCTCCATCTCGCGCACCGCGTCATCGAAGCGGCCGAGGCGGAAATAGGCCCAACCCAGGGAATCGACGATGTAGCCGTCGCTCGGCCTGAGATCGACGGCCTTCTGGATCATCTCCAGGCCTTCCTTCAGGTTGGTGTTCATGTCGACCCAGGAATAGCCGAGATAGTTCAGCACCTGCGGCTGGTCTGGCTGCAACTCCAGCGCCTTGCGGAAATTCGGCTCGGCCTTCGGCCATTCCTTCAGCCGCTCATAGGCGATGCCGCGCTGGTAGAAGATGTTCCAGTTGGCAGCGGTCGGCGTCTTCAGCACCTCGACGGCCTTGTCGTAGAGATTGGCGGCGGAACGGAAATCATCCTTCGAGGAGTAGACACCGCCGAGCGCCAGATAGGCGCGCATGTCGTCGGGATGGGCTTCGACGAAGGCCTTGAGATGGGTGATCGCCTCGTCATGGCGGTCGAGATCGGCAAGGTTGAGGCCAAGCTGCAGGTCCGAAATCTCCTTCAGCGGCGAAGAGTCGGGGATACGCCGATAGAGCGCGATGGCGCCTTCGCCGTCCTTCAACTGTTCGGCGACGGCGGCGAGCTGCACGAGGGCCGCGTCGCTGTCCGGCTTCAGGGCCAAGGCATATTGCAAATACAGGCGCACGAACGGCTCGCCGCCGCCACGGTTGAGCGCGGTGGCAAGATCGAGCAGGATTTCGGAAGCACCGTCGGACGGACCGGACACGAAGGGCGCGATTTTGTCGCCCTTGCTGATCCTGGCGCGCAGGGCGACGATTTCCAGCTTGCCCGGCGAAAACGCCTCGGCCTGGTCGAGCACCGAGATCGCCTTGGCCTTGTCGCCCTTGCGGGCCAGGAATGAGGCATAGGCCTGCGCGTTGCGCATCCAGGTTTCAGGCGCCGCACCGCCGGCGGCGGTATCCTGCATCGTCGCGGCGTAGATCGCCTCCGCCTTTTCAGGCATGTTGGCGGCATCGGCGATCAGGGCGCGGTGGAAGGATTTGAACAGACCGAACCAGTCCGGCCCCTGCAGCTTGTCGATCGAAGCCATCGCTTCGCTGGCCTGGCCGGCACCTTGTTCGGCCCAGCCGGACATGACGCCGGAGATCAGCCGGTCGAGATCGGATTCCAGCGACAGCTTCAGCCAGTACTGCGCCTTGGTGAAATCCTTCTTGTGGAAGGAATCGACCGCCAGCGCCAGGCGCGAGAAGCGCTCGACATCGGGCACTTCCTTGAGCTTGTCGGCATAGACCAGCGATTCGTCGAAGCGGCCTTGCGCGATCAGCGACAGCATCAGGCTCTGCTGCAGTGCGGTGTCGCTCGGATTGAAAGCCAAGGCCTGCTTGTAGTACGCGATGGCGCTGTCGAGGTCGTTGTCGCCTTCGGCGATCCGGGCAGCCAGGTAGGCGCCCGAGAACGACGAGATCTTGACCGGTTCGGTTGATTGCTTGGCATAGGCCGGCAAAGCCGAGATCGCCATGCCCGTCACAATTGCCAGCCTTGTCAGCCAGCGCGCACGTCCTTGCTGCATCATATCCCTTTCAGCCAGGCGCCATCTCCGCGTCAGCGGGATCGACCCAGACTCGATCTTTCCGGGCAAAGCATGGCCTTTTTGGGGTCGCGCTTCAATCTACCCGAAATTCACAATCGGGTCACCCGATTAACAAACCATGGCTAAATGGGACAGTTTTGCGCGTCAACAGGCCGTTGCAGCCGCGTATCGCGATAACCACCGCTTGCCACCGCGCCGCACAGCCCGTTCCATTCGCAGCCCACGCAAGCCTTGCGCACGTGGCCGGCCGAAAACGCCTGCCGTAGCCGCATCAGGATCGTGGCATCGAGATCGAGGCGGACGCCGTCACGGATCGGCCGAGCCAGCAGCGCTTCCACGTCATCCCTTGCCTGCCGGTCTCGCCCGGCCGCGCTGTCGCGCAGGCAGTGCGGATCCGGCTCGCCAAGCAACGGGGCGCAGATGTCGTCCGGTCCGGAAACGAGGAGGATGTCCTCGCCCCGGCTCAGGCGCTCCGCGATCCCGTCGTAATTGGCGGTGAAAGCGGGACTGTATCCCTTGCCCACATAAGTGAGCAGGCAAAGGAGATGATGGGCGCGAAGCCTGATCGTCACGGCTTCAGCAGGTTCATCTTGCCGCGCGGAAGCGCCATCAGCGTCGCGGCGCCAAGCGCCGACTTCAGCAATCCGCCGACGATGAACGGCACGAAGCCGAAGGTGATGGCCTTCTCGGCGCCGATCATGACGGCAAGCCAGGCCGTTCCGAGCACCAGGCAGGCAAGATTGCCGAGCAGCATGGCAATAAAGGCGAGCACGACCCTGTTGCCGTTCCAGCCGCGTTCGGCCAGCCAGCCGACAAGCGCGCCGACAACCGGGAAAGCGAAGAGATAGCCGCCCGTAGGGCCGACGAAGTGCTGCATGCCGGCAGCTCCCCCGGCCAGGACAGGAAAGCCGACAGCGCCTTCGACCAGCCAAGCGGCGATCGTCACCGCGCCAAGCCGCCAGCCATAGAGTGCGCCGATCAGCGTCACGGCGAAGGTCTGCATGGTCACCGGAACCGGCACCATCGGCACCTCGATGTAGGAGGATAGCGCCAGGAAGAGCGTGCCAAGCACGACGGCGCCGGCCTGCCAGCCGAGCGATCGCTGCTGGAGGCGCAGCGGGCTGAAGGACGGTCTTGCGGACGAGAATGCGAGGTTGGTCATAGGCTTCCCTTCAATCGATCCAAAATTATAGATAATTTCTGCATTCGATCTATTATCGAATCCACATTTTTGGACCGATAGCAAGCCCGGGCTTGGGAAAAGGTCGCTTACCCCACGATCGCGAAGGCTTCGCGCGTGGCGCCGGAGGCTGTCCTGATCGGCTTGCGGCCAATCCATTGGACATGCCGTCCCAGTGTTGCCGCGGCGGATTCGGTATTTCCCTGCCGCAAGGCGGTGAGGATCGCCCGGTGGTCCTGATCGGTGCGCGTCTCCCATTCCGAGCGCCATGCCGCGAACAGGAAGCGGGCGCTTGCCGCGTGGAGGTCGTCGATGGTGGCAAGCAGGCGCGGCATGCCGCATGGTGCGAGGATCAGCCGGTGAAAGGCACGATTGGCCTCCTCCCACGACCTGACGTCGCGGGATTTGTCGCCGGCCTTGGTCGCCTCCTCGGCCTGGTCGAGAATGGCCGAAGTCAGGTGCGGCGCGGCGTGGCGCAGTGCCAGCACTTCGAGTGCGGCCCGCATTTCGGCGACTTCCTTGACCTCGCCCAGATCGAAGGCAGCGACGCGCACGCCACGGCGCGGCTCACTGACGGCCAGGCCCTGCGCCTCGAGGCGGCGGAACGCCTCGCGCACGGGGACATGGCTGGTGTTGAATTCCTCGGCGACATGATCCTGCCGCAGCCTCGCCCCCGGCTCGATCGCGCCGGAGATGATGCGGTCCGCCAGTACCTTGCTGATGCGCACCGCTATGGTGTCGTCCGTGCCCTTTGCCATGATTTATAGATAATTTGCGGCAAGGCCGCTTGTCGAGACGGAAGGGGCGAATTCACAGGCGTCTCTCCACTGGCGCAGCCGGTAGGAGCCCCGTGAAGCCGGTCTTCTCAGTTCACCCGGCTGATGCAGAAGTCGATGACGTCGATCAGCGCCGATTTCTGCGGCGTCTCTTCCAGCGGCGCCAGTGCGTCGCGGGCGATCTCGCCGAAATGGCGGGCGCGCCCGATGGTGTCGGCAATGGCGCCGTGGCGGGTCATCAGGCCGATCGCTTTTTCCAGTCCGGCGTCATCGACGACATTGTCCTCGATGGCGCGCTTCCAGAAGGTGCGTTCGGCCTTGCTGCCGCGCCGGTAGGCGAGGATGACCGGCAAGGTCACCTTGCCCTCGCGGAAATCGTCGCCGACATTCTTGCCGAGATCCTTGCTGGTGCCGCCATAGTCCAGCGCGTCGTCGATGAGTTGGAAGGCAAGACCGAGATTCATGCCGTAGGAGCGCAGCGCCGCGCGATCGTTGCGGGTCGCCTGGGCGATGACCGGGCCAACCTCGGCGGCGGCCGAAAACAGCGCGGCGGTCTTTGCCTTGATGACGGCGAAGTGCTCGTCCTCCGTGGTTTCGAGGTTCTTGGCGGCGGCAAGCTGCATCACCTCGCCCTCGGCGATGATCGAAGCTGCGCTTGACAGGATGTCGAGCGCTTCGAGCGAGCCGACGTCGACCATCATGCGGAAGGCCTGGCCGAGCAGGAAATCGCCGACCAGCACGCTGGCCTGGTTGCCCCAGATCATGCGGGCGGTCTTCTTGCCGCGCCGCATGCCGCTTTCATCGACGACGTCGTCGTGCAGGAGCGTGGCCGTATGCATGAACTCGACCGAAGTGGCGAGCTTGACATGGCCTTCGCCGGCATAGCCGAACATCTGCGCCGCGGCCAGCGTCAGCATTGGTCTCAGCCGCTTGCCGCCGGACGAGATCAGGTGGTTGGCAACCTCGGGAATCATCTCGACGTCGGAGCCGGCCTTGGACAGGATCAGCTCGTTGACGCGCCCCATATCGGTCGCCGTCAGATCGATCAGATCCTTGATGGAGGCGGGCTCCCGCTTCCCGTTTTCAATGTTGAGAACGACACCCACGACAATCACTCCCGTCTTGGTATAACGCGTGCGACGGCACCCTTAGTCCCGGCATGGACTCTAGGGCGGCGGACACGGGCACGGCAAGTGGCGAATTGGCGCGGCGGCGGCGACAGCGTGTCAACGCCGGGAAATGCGGGAATGCGGCCGCACGTTTACATGCACGCTGCAACCTGCGAGTTTCTTGCGATGATAGAACTCATCCGCACCAACGACGCCGTCATCATCTCCTTTGTCGAATCGCTGATGCGCGATGCCGGCATCGGCTGCTTCGTCGCCGACCAGAACATGAGCGTGCTCGACGGCTCGCTCGGTATCCTGCCGCGGCGCATCATGGTCGATGCCGACCAGGCCGACGCCGCGCGCCGCATCCTGACCGATGCCGGCATCGCAAACGAGATCCGGGGGAAATAATGTCGGCCGCGCCAGCCGCCCTTGCCACGGATGCGCCGGCCCATACGGTCGATGCCTTCCACCGCGGCCGGTTCTGGCTGGTGCAGCCCAAGCATGGCGGCCATCGCGCCGGGATGGATGCGATGATGCTGGCCGCGTCCGTGCCATCCTCCTTTGGCGGACGGCTCGCCGATTTCGGAGCCGGCGCCGGTGCTGCCGGTCTGGCGGTGCTGTCGCGCTGTCCGGGCGCCCAGGCTGTGCTGGTCGAACGCGCGCCCGAGATGGCGGCCTTCGCGGCGGCCACGCTTGCCCATCCCGGCAATGCACATCTCAGCGATCGCGCGGCCGTGCTTGTGGCGGATGTCACCGTGTCGGGTCGGGCCCGGGCCGCCGCCGGCCTTGCCGACAATGATTTCGACTTCGTCATCATGAACCCGCCTTTCAACGCCGCACGGGACCGCGCCACTCCCGAGCAGCTAAGAAAGGAAGCCCATGTCATGGAGGACGGGCTGTTCGAAAACTGGATCCGCAGCGCGGCGGCGGTTGTCAGGCCGCGCGGCGGACTTGCCGTCATCGCCCGGCCCGAACAGCTCGGCTCCATTCTCGACGCGATTTCAGGCCGCTTCGGCGAAGCCGAGATGCTCGCCGTGCACCCTCGCCCGGACGCAGCGGCAATCCGCATTGTCGTGCGGGCAGCACTTGGGGCACGGGGAAAGCTCGCCATCCGTCCGCCCCTGATGCTTCACGCGCGATCGGGCAACGGCCCCGACGAGCGCAGCGAAATGATCACCAACGGGCTCGCCTCGCTGTTCGGAGATTGAGCTGTTCGCGGCCCTGCACATTGCCGTTGGCCGGGAAATCCCTACATGCCTGCAACCACCGCCGGAGACCACGTCATCGTGAAACGTCTTTTCAACCGTCTGCTGCCGAAGTCCTGGCGCTCCACCGTCGTCACCGTTCCGGTCATCCGGCTGCACGGCACCATCATGGCCGGCGGCGGCCAGTTCCGGCCGAGCCTGTCGCTTGCGTCCACCGCCGGACTGATCGAAAAGGCGTTTTCCTTCGACGCGCCGGCGGTCGCGATCTCGATCAACTCCCCCGGCGGCTCGCCGGTGCAGTCGCGACTGATCTTCAAGCGCATTCATGACCTTGCGGTCGAGAAGAATAAAAAGGTGCTGGTCTTCGTCGAGGATGTCGCGGCCTCCGGCGGCTACATGATCGCTGTCGCCGGCGACGAGATCTTCGCCGACCCATCGTCCATCGTAGGCTCGATCGGCGTGGTGTCGGCCTCGTTCGGTTTTCCGGAGCTGATGAAGAAGATCGGCATCGAGCGGCGCGTCCACACCGCCGGCCAGAACAAGGCGGTGCTCGACCCGTTCAAGCCGGAGAAGAAGGAAGACGTCGAGCGGCTGAAAGCGCTGCAGCTCGAAGTGCACGAGACTTTCATCGATCTGGTCAAGGAGCGGCGCGGCACGAAGCTCAAGGACGATCCGGATCTGTTCACCGGGCTGTTCTGGACCGGCAAGCGAGGCCTGGAACTCGGCCTCGTGGATGCACTCGGCGACATGCGCACGGTGCTGAAGACCCGCTTCGGGCCGAAGACCCAGCTCAGGCTGGTCTCGGCGCCGCGCGGTTTCCTCGGCCGCTTCGGCCTGTTCGGCTCGAACAAGGGCTTTTCAGCGCCCGATATCGCCGCGGCTGCCGCCAGCGGCGTCATCGATGCGGCGGAAGAGCGCGCATTGTGGGCGCGCTTCGGGCTTTGAAAAAGCCATGAAAGCGTCTAGCATGGTTGCCCGAAAGACCCGACCGGCCGCCCTTACCGGCCCAGCGTGGTAGGAGTTTTGACATGCCGCAGCTCATTTTCTTCGCCGTCGTCGGCGTCGCCGCCTATTTCGGCTACCGCACCTTCCTGCGCGAGGCCGAGCGCGTGACGGCCAAGGTGCGGCGGACCGAAAAACAGGCGGCCAACGGCGCGATGGGAACGCTGGTCAAGGATCCGAAGACCGGCGAATACCGGCTGGCCAAGGACTGACCCTCATTTCACTCGCAATAGAGACTGTGGAATCCGGTCCGCGTGTCCGGACCTGGGCGGCACCCGCCAAGATAAATCTTGCTTTGCACGTCACCGGCAGGCGCCCCGACGGTTACCATCTCATCCAAAGCCTGGCTGTGTTCACGCGCTTTGGCGACAGGATCGAGATCGCGCCGGCTGAAGCCGACGATTTCAGCGTGTCCGGCCGCTATGCGGCGGACGTCCCGCTCGATGGCGGCAATCTGGTGCTGAAGGCACGCGATGCGTTGCGGCAGGCCGCCGGCATTCGGAGCACGCCGCCCGTGACCATCAGGCTCGAAAAGAACCTTCCGGTCGCGTCCGGCGTGGGCGGAGGGTCGAGCGACGCGGCGGCCGTGCTGCGCGGGCTGGCGGAGAGCTGGGGCCTGGACATCGACAGCACCGAGCTGGCGCGGATCGGTCTTTCGCTAGGCGCCGACGTGCCGATGTGCCTGGCGGCAAAGCCGCTGGTGGCGCGCGGCATCGGTGAGGAGCTGTCGATGGTGCCGGATTTTTCGGCGCTGGGTCTGGTGCTGGTCAATCCGGGAACGCCCGTCTCGACAGCGGAAATCTTCGCTTCACTGTCCCGTCGCGACAATGAGCCACTGCCGCCGCTGCCGCGCAGCATCGAGTTTCACAGCCTGCGCAACTGGCTGGAGGTGACCCGCAACGATCTCGAGCAGCCAGCCCTTGCGATGCAGCCCGCCATAGGCAGGGCGCTTTCATGGCTTGATAAGGCTGGATCGGGTTTTTCACGAATGTCCGGATCGGGCGCGACGTGCTTCGGCCTGTTCGAGACCGGCAATGTCGCCAAGCGCGCGGCGGCCGAGATCCGCGGCCGCCAGCCCGACTGGTTCGTCGCGGCAACGCGCAGCATGGCATCGGAGGCTGAGTGAGATGGCCAGGACTGACGAGAGCCGTGCCTTCATTCCGGTGCGCATCGCGGTGCTGACGGTTTCCGACACACGCAGCCTCGCCGAGGACAAGTCCGGCCAGACGCTGGCCGATCGCATCACCGCGGCCGGCCACATCCTGGCCGGCCGCGACATCGTCACCGACGACCGCGAAAAGATCCGCGACACCGTCCTGGCGTGGTCGCGGGACAAGGCCATCGACGTCGTGATCACCACCGGCGGAACCGGCTTCACCGGCCGCGATGTGACGCCCGAGGCGCTGGAGCCGATTTTCGAAAAGCGCATGGACGGCTTTTCGGAAGTGTTCCACCGCATCTCCTACGACAAGATCGGCACCTCGACGATCCAGAGCCGGGCGACCGGCGGCGTCGTCAACGCCACCTTCGTCTTCGTGCTGCCGGGCTCGCCCGGTGCCTGCAAGGACGCCTGGGACGGCATCATCGAGGCACAGCTCGACTACCGGCACATGCCTTGCAACTTCGTCGAGATCATGCCGCGCCTGGACGAACATCTGCGGCGCGGCAAATCAGCCCCTTAAAAAGCCTAGGCAAAGTGCCGACTTCACGCCGTGTTCGCCAGGCAGAACAGCGCCGGGCGCCTTCGAACGGCCATTCCAAACCGGATGCCGGAGACAGTATCTTCGTGGGCGATCCCTACCGTTCACGAGAAGGCAGATATGGCCGTGCAAACTGGAACCATGCACACTGGTGGGTGCCATTGCGGCAATATACGCCTGCGATTTTCGACCGAGCTGGATCCATCGCAAATCGAAGTCCGCGCCTGCCAATGCTCGTTCTGCACAAAGCATGGCGCGCGCGCCGTCGCCGATCCTGACGGCAGGCTGATCATCTCGGTCAAGGACGCAAGGCGATTGCGCAAATACCGGTTCGGACTGGAGACCGCCGACTATCTGATTTGCCGAGAATGCGGCGTCTATGCCGCCGCGATCGCCGGGGAAAATGACGAGGCCAGGGCCATCCTGATCGTCAACGCCCTGGACGATCACAGGGCGTTCACCGGAGAATCGGTCCTGGTCGACTTCGACTGGGAAAACAGAGCTGAGCGGCAAGCCAGGCGTCGCCTTCGCTGGATGCCGGTCGAGATGAGCTTCGCCTGACCTGCCTTCAGCGGATGACCGGCTCGCCATGGAAACGACGGCGCGACGGCTTGGAGACGCCGAAGCCAACTTCCATCATCAGCCGTGGCGTGCGTGCCGGCACCGTGCCCATGTGGAAACCGAAGGGGTCTTCGACGAAGCCGAGGCCAGCCTCTCCGGTCAGGGTCACCGGGCTCTGCTCGCCATACACGTCCAGCACATCCTTGGCGGGATGGCCGACGAGAAGGGTGAGCTGATGCCTTATGGCGCGGCGCCTGTGGCTTCCCCTGACATAGACATGCGGACCGGTCTCGGCGTCGACGGGCTTGAGGTAGAAAAAGAATTTCAACATCCGCCAGTCATCGAGATCGAAATGATACTTGCCGAGCGAGGCAAGGTTCTTGTCGGCGTCGGACGCCTCGCCGGTAGGAAAACTCCACCAGACGCGTGTCGTGATGAGTTTCGCCTGAGCGCCGAGATAGTGCGCGGCGATGTCGAGCAGCAGCGGGTCGCGCTGTATGGCGAGTGCCGCCGGGCAGTCGAGGATGCGTTCGAAATAATGGCCGCTCAGCAATGAGCGGCCAAGGCGCTCTTCGGCTTCGGCATGTTCGCCGGGCACGAATTCGAGCCGGCGGTCGAAATTGCCGTAGCAGGGCGTGCGCCGGGCGAAGCTGGCAATCTCCTCGTGGATATCAGGCGGCAGGATCAGCCCCGAGAACAGCCCGTCCGACCGCAACGCGCCGACGACGGCCTCGCGCTGAACGCCCCTGAACATCGTGTCCCCGGCATTGTCGGCCGGACGAGCGCGCTTCGCGCCCAGCCAATGCATCCGGCGCCCGGGCATGGTACGCGCCAGAACGAACATCGGCAGCCAGGCAGGGTTTTCGCGCAGGTCCTTCAGATAGGTCGGGATGCGCACGGCGATGCGGCGCAGCAGGCTGCCATTGCGTGCAATGGCCTCGAGACTGGCAGTGCCGGACTTGTCAGTGGTCGAAAGGTTCATGGGGATCCTCAAGGGTATGATGCAGCGCCGACGCAATGTCGGAGCCTGCCGTTCCGGCATGACCCAAACCCAATTCACCCGCCTTGTCGGAAAGTTACCCGCGCGTCAGTTTTTGTGCAACGCACAATGGACAGAGCAGCCGCAAAAAATCACCTCTGCCTCGGCGGCGCCGCCCAGATCTCGGCGTCGAGCTTCTTTGTCGCCAGACCGCGCGCCAACGCCTCGGCGCTGCCGGCACTCTTGGACAGAGATGCCGCCTGCCGCTTGCTGATCACCAGTCCGTCGGCGAGCGCACGGTTTGCCGAAAAGACCCGGGCCAGGAACGGCGGACGGCTGCCCCGCGCCCGCGAGAACCGGGCGGCCATTGTCTGCCTGGCGGTATGGGCGACAACCGCGTCGATCCAGCCCTCCACCAGCCTCGCACCCGGTTCGAGAAACAGCAGCCAATCACCCTTGGCCTGGCGGATGCCGGCGGCGATGCCGCCGCTCCCCACATAGTGGCAGCCAGCATGCTCGGCCACGCGATGCGTGTGGTCGGTGGAGCCGGTGTCGCAGACGACGACATCGCGCACCACGCCCTCGACCGCGCCGCCGATCAGCGTCGCCAGCGTGCGGGCGAGACCCTCCTCGTCATTATGCGTTTCGATGAGAACACTGAGCATCATGAGCCGAATAGCGGAAAGCGCTGGCCGACGCCAGTTTTTGCGCCGCACCATAAAAAGTTCTTGCTTTGTTCTCATCAACAAAATAGGAATAATTTCCATGAGCAGAGCGATTCGACAGAACATGGACAGTCCCTGGGAGCGGGCGAAGATGGAACCGATCATGCGCGCCGACATTGCAGCCTTCGGAGCAGGACGAGCCGAAATGGCCAACGCGATGATCGAGCAGAGCGGCATGCGGGTCCGTCCGGACCGCAACCGTGGCCGGTCGGCAGGCATCAATCCGTCCGGCCGGTTCGAACCTGTGAGCCGACATGTCTTCGACGACGGCTGGAGTTCGCTGGAGGAACTGCCCCCGTTCAAGACCGAAGTGCAGGTGGAGAAGCCGCGCACCATCATCACCCGCAACGAATCGCCGGACATCTCCTTCGACCGGTCGATCAATCCCTATCGCGGTTGCGAGCACGGCTGCGTCTATTGCTTCGCGCGGCCGACACACTCGTTCATGGGCCTGTCGCCGGGCCTGGATTTCGAATCCAAGCTGTTCGCCAAGCCGGACGCGGCACGCCTGCTCGACAAGGAGTTGTCGAAGGACGGCTACCAGCCCCGCACCATCGCCATCGGCACCAACACCGATCCCTACCAGCCGATCGAGAAGCAGTACCGGATCATGCGCGAGATCCTCGAAGTGCTGGAGGCACGCGGTCATCCGGTCGGCATCGTCACCAAATCGGCCCTGGTGGTGCGCGACATCGACATTCTGTCGCGCATGGCCGAGCGCGGGCTCGCCAAGGTGGCGCTGTCGGTGACGACGCTCGACCGCATGCTGGCCAGGACGATGGAACCCCGCGCCTCGACGCCGACCAAGCGGCTGGAAGCGATCAGGCAGCTTTCGGATGCCGGCATTCCGGCTTCGGTGATGGTGGCGCCGGTCATTCCGGGCCTGACCGACCAGGAGATGGAACGCATCCTCGACTCGGCACACCATGCTGGGGCGCGCGAGGCTGGCTATGTGGTGCTGCGCCTGCCGCTGGAGGTCAGCCCGATCTTCAAGGACTGGCTGCTGCGTCACTATCCCGACCGCTATCGCCACGTCATGTCGTTGATCCGTTCGATGCGCGACGGCAAGGACTACGATTCGGAATGGGGCAAGCGCATGAAGGGCGCCGGCCCCTATGCCTGGCAGATCGGCCGGCGCTTCGAAATCACCGCCAAGCGGCTCGGCCTCAATGCGGAGCGGCGCACGCTGCGGACTGACCAGTTCGTGGCCGCCGGCAAGGACCAGGAGCAGTTGATGCTGCTCTGAAAATTGAAAATCGCCGCGGCTGTTCATGACCGCTGCGGCCAATAATCCCGTCCGGCCTGCCCCGGCCTGCAGACGGTGCCCTCCCGGTCCGGCGCCCCACCCGACCCGGAGGGACTTGCGGAGAATCGGAGCCGATGCGAACCTCGCCGCAACATGGCTCGCGCGCGTTCTGATTCTCCGCTTCTCTTCGAAATCGTCGAGAAACCCGATTTCTCCTTCGAGACGAAGGCGATGGCCGATGGGTTATGGCCGGTCGCGGGGATGGACGAAGCCGGTCGTGGCCCGCTGGCGGGTCCGGTCGTCGCGGCAGCAGTGGTGCTCGACCCCGCCAACATTCCCGAAGGACTCGACGATTCAAAGCGGCTTAGCCACTTGCAGCGCGAAGCGCTGTTCCTGCGCATCCTCGGTTCCGCGCTCGGCGTCTCGATGGCGTCGATCAGCGCGGAGGGTATCGATGGCAGCAACATCCTCAAGGCGAGCCTCGAAGCGATGCGCCGCGCGCTGGTCGGGCTGCCGGTTCAGGCAAAGCTCGCACTCGCCGATGGGCGCGACGTGCCGCCGGGACTGCCCTGCGAAGGGCGCGCGCTGATCAAGGGCGACCAGCGCTCGCAATCGATCGCCGCCGCCTCGATCGTGGCCAAGGTCATGCGCGACCGCATGATGTGTGGCTGCGGCAATCATCACGATCGTTACGGCTTCGAAGTCCATATGGGTTACGCCACGGCCCGGCATCGCACGGCGATCGAGGCGCACGGGCCGGTGGCGCGGCTGCACCGCACCTCGTTTGCGCCGTTCAGGCTTGGGGGTGTCGAGGTGGTTGAGGAAGAGAGCTTGGCCGGGCTGGAGTGAGGCGAAAGCGGCGCCGAACTACAGCCGATCTCCCCCTCGTGGGGGAAATGTCCGGCAGGACAGAGGGGCGCTGTCCCGCCGACCTGTCAGTTCATTGCGATCAGATTCGCCCGATACTTCTCAGCCGGTGCGACGGATAAAGAATCGAACGCCGGCGATCCTTCGCGCCCCCCTCTGCCCTGCCGGGCATCTCCCCCACGAGGGGGGAGATTGGCGGCGTCAACACACCGCACAACAAAAAAGCCGCCAGGTTCCCCGGGCGGCTTTTGATTTGCTTGATGTTGTCAGCTCAGTTCAGCTTCGCCTTCACGTCCTGCAGCGCGGACTTGAACAGGTCGGCTCCGGCCTTGGCGTCAACCTTGGCGGCGAGCAATGCGCGTGCCGCCTCGACAGCGATGTCGACGGCGCTGGCGCGCACTTCGCCGATCGCTTCGCGCTCGGCCTGGCCGATCTTCTGTTCGGCAAGCGCGGTGCGCCGGGCGACATAGTCCTCGGTCTTCTTGTGGGCCTCGGCGGCCAGCAGTTCGGCCTCGCGCTTGGCGGCCGCGACAATGTCGGCAGCCTCCTGCTCGGCTTCCTTGCGCTTCTTCTTGTACTGGCCAAGCAATTGCTGGGCCTCGTCGCGCAGCTTGCGTGCCTCGTCGAGCTCACTGCTGATCCTGGCGGCGCGGGCGTCGAGCGCCTTGGCGATCATGCCGGGCACCTTGATGTAGACGGCGATCGCCAGGAAGATGATCAGGGCAATCGTGGCCCAGAGCGTTGCGAGAGATGTAGCGTCCATGATGCGCTCCTCACCGGGCCACGGATTTGACCGCGGCCGCGATCTCGGCCTTGCTGGCCTTGCCGCCAACGAGTGCCTCGACGATCGCCGAAGCGGTATCCTCGGCAATGCTGCCGACTTCCTTCATGGCATTGGCCTTGATGGAAGCAATGCGTGCCTCGGCCTCGCCAAGCTTCCCGTCGAGCGCAGCCTCGATCTTCTTGCGCGCGGTATCGGCTTCCGCCTTGGCCGCATCGTTGGCTTGCTGGCCGATCGAGTTCGCGTTCTTCTTGGCTTCCGCCAGTTCCTGCTCGTAAGCGGCAACGGCGGCGTCTGCCTCGCCCTTCAACTTGGCAGCCTGGTCGAGATCCTGGCTGATGCGGTCGTTGCGGACATCGATGATGCCCCCGACGCGCGGCATCACGACCCGCTTCAGGAAGAGGTAGAACAGCCCGAACGTAATCGCCAGCCACAGAAGCTGCGACGGAAACGTCTCCGGATTGAATGGCGGAAACGTGCCGTGCGCTTCGGCAGGCACGCTGGTGCCGGAATGCGTGTCGCCTCCGGTCGCAGCGTGGCTGGTGTCGGCTGATGGCGCGGACTCTTGCGCGAAGGCAGATGTCACGAACATGGACTATCCCCAGATATCAGGCCCGCCGCTTGCGCGGCCGGCCTGTCCAATCTTCTCAGTACTCAGCCGAACAGGGCCAGCAGCGCGATGAGAAGCGAGAAGATGCCCAGAGCTTCGGTCACGGCGAAGCCGAAAATCAGGCGGCCGAACTGGCCGTCGGCAGCCGAAGGGTTGCGCAGCGCGCCCGAGAGGTAGCTGCCGAAGATGTTACCCAGGCCAATGCCCGCGCCACCCATGCCCAGGCAAGCAATGCCGGCGCCGATGTACTTTGCTGCTTCTGCGTCCATTTGTTCAACTCCTTTGGATCTGAAAATTCCGTTGCGATTTCATCCGGCACCAATGTTGAAAACTCTTGGCCGGAACTCTTGCCTCAGTGCCCGGGATGCAGGGCGTCGTTGAGATACATGCAGGTCAATACGGCAAAGACGTAGGCCTGCAGGAAGGCGACCAGCAGTTCAAGCGCCGTCAGCGCCACCGCCATAGCCAACGGCAGGATCGAACCCGCCACGCCGACCGCGCCCAGCGCGGAGAGGCTGACGACGAACCCGGAGAAAACCTTGAGCGTGATGTGGCCGGCAAGCATGTTGGCGAACAGACGAACCGAGAGGCTGACCGGGCGCGACACGAAGGAAATGACCTCGATCAGCACCACCAGCGGCAGCAGGAACACCGGCACGCCATGCGGCACGAACAGCTTGAGGAAACCAAGACCATGCTTCATGAAGCCGTAGACCACCACGGTTCCAATCACCAGGGCCGCGAGGCCGAAGGTGACGATGATGTGGCTGGTGACCGTGAAGAAATAGGGAAACAGGCCGAGCAGATTGGCGACCAGCACGAACATGAACAGCGAGAACACGAAGGGGAAGAACTTCATGCCCTGCGTGCCGGCGGCGTCACGCAGCATGTTGCCGACGAATTCATAAGCCATTTCGGAGACCGACTGCAGCCGGCCTGGAACCAGGCTGCGGCTCGACGTCGTCAGGAACAGGAACGCCGCGGCGACAACCACGGTGGCGACCATGAACAGGGCGGAATTGGTGAAAGACAGGTCATAGCCGCCGATCTCGATCGGTATCAGCTTGTTGATATGGAACTGGTGGATCGGATCGACCTTGTCAGCTGCCACGTTCAAACTCCGTCAATGCCGCGTACGGCCAAAATTACCTTGCCGCATGGAAGCGGCTATTTCCAAATGCCGCCTGAAGGGCGGTCATTTGCCGTCGTCCCGGTCACGGCGCGGCTTCGCGCCTTGTCCGAATTCCGCCACAACGCCAGCCGAACGCATGACATTGAGCACGCCGGCGCCAAAACCAAGCAGCAGGAAAACGATCAGACCCCACGGCGATGTCCCCGCCATACGGTCGATGATCCAGCCGATGCCGGCGCCCACGACCACCCCGGCGATAAACTCGCTGGATAGTTTGATCGCCTGACCGTATCCGGTCACTGGTTTCGCGTCGTCTTTCCCCTCGAGCCGGTTCGGCAGCCTTGTCGCAAGCGATGCTCCAAGTTCACGCCGACGTCGCTCAAGATCGTCGTCGCGGATTTCGGCGTCATGCTCTTTGCCGCGGCCGGTTTCTCCGGTTCCGTCTGGCCCTTTTTTCTCGGCCATCGCAACCCCCCTGCCCGGGCAGACCGTCACCGTCCGTCCGCTTCTAAAGTCGCCGGCAACATAGTTAGAGGGTTTGCGCCCGTCAAGCCACGGAGGGAAGTTCCGCGCTGTGTATTTTAAATAGTAAAATCAAAGGATTAGAAAGGTGCGACATCGTGCCCGCGGCGATCGGAGGGATGCGTTGCGCGAATCCCCCGGGCAATGGCTCTCCGATCGACCGTGCGACCGCCCGAAAAGAGAGGCGCCCGGCGGTCGGCTCAGCTCCAGCCGCCACCATAGGTCCGGTAAAAGATATGCAGGCCGATCTTGGTCATCTTCTGCATCGTGCGCGCCCAGCCGGGATGGACATAGTTGGCGTAGTAATGTGTTGACGATCCCACCTCCGGAATGAAGATCTTGCCAGCGGTGACGGCCATGCCGATGTCTTGCGCGGTCTTGTAGGCGACGGGGTTGTCGATGCGCTTCTTTCTGCCGTCGCAAGCGAATGAAAACTGACAGCGGTTGAACCAGCTGTCGTTCTGGTAGACGACGCCGCAGATCGAATTGGGATAGGCGGGATTGCGGACCCGGTTGAGGATAACCTGGGCGACGGCGGCCTGACCGCGCACGGTTTCGCCGCGTGCCTCGAAATAGATGCCGTTGGCCAGGCATTTCTGCTCCGGCTTGGAGAAGACGCTGGCCGGAAGCGGATTCTGGATCCAGGCGTGGTCGCCCTTGGCCATCGGCGGAATGAAGCGGCCGCTGTTGGGCTGCTCGTCCTGAAGCAGGGCTTCAAAGGGTGAAGCCTTGGCGTAGTCCGGCTCGGATTGTGCGTAGGCGGTCGCCAGCACATCGGGGTGGTCGTTGTTGACGAGGGCGGCGAGCATGGCCGGCACGCCGGGATCCGGCTTCTTGTCTTCACGCGCGTGGAATGCGGCGGCGATCTGGATTTCCTTGCCTTTGATCTGAGGCTTGGCGAAGGCCATTTTCAAGCCGCTGTCCATGCTCGGCCGCATCAGCGAGGAGGTCCGCTGGAAGATCGAGCCGGCATTGAAGTTCTTCGGCGGCGCCACCGGAGAGACCTGGACGATGCGGCCCTTCTTGTCGGCGCGCACGACCCGATCCTCGTCGGGCGACCCGCTGACCTTGCCGCCCTTGCCGCGGAACGAGACGGAGCCGATACCGGGAAGGCGAACGCCGGAACCCGAGATCGAGCCGGTGACGTCGGAATCGACGAACGGCATCTCGGCGGCGTGGACCGAGCCGGCGACGGATTTCTCGACATAGGAGTTCCAGCGGGCGGTCGGCGCTTCGAGGCCGGATACAAGGCTTGTCATGTCCTGGTAGGCGGCGACGGTCGGAAAGCCGATCCAGATGCCGAGGCCGATGATGAACGGAGACACAAGGCCGCGTTTCTTCTCACCGGCGGCGGCGGCCAGCCGCGTCAAGACACGTCGATGCACGGAACTCTCTCCAGGAACGCTACTGACCCCACTGGAGAGCAAAATGATGCATTAACCTTGATGGGACGTTAACGGGATCGGTCGGGTTTTCTCAGCCGGCTGGAGGTCGTGGCTTCGAAGTCCGGCGGTTTTGCGGCGGGAGCGCACAGGCCCGCTTCAGGAAGATCGGCCAGGCAACCAGGGCGCAGGCGGCGGCCGACAGCCAGACGCCGGGCCATGACCAGAGGTGCAGCAGCCCTGGAATGGCCACCGGGACGAGGAAGAAGCCGACGAAGACAAAGCTGTTGGCAAGGCTGAGTGCCGTTCCGACATGGCCGGCACCGGCCAGCGTGGCAAGTTCGGTATAGGCAACGCCGTGCCAGGCGGAGACCGAGATGCCGGCGACGACAAGCACCAAGGGCAGGACGGCGATCAGGAAGGATTGGCTGGCAGGCATTGCGGGAACGGCCAGAACCAGCAACCAGAGCACCACGAAGGCCAGCGCGCTGAGCGCACTGCACAAGCGAAGAAACTGACGGCGGTTGCCGTGGCGGTCGGTAAAGCGGCCGCTCCAGACGCGCATGACCATGGCGCCGACTTGTACAGCGGCGAGGCTCGCGCTGATCGCCGTCGTGCCAAGCCCGGCGAAGTCGTGCAGGAACACCGACGCGAAAGTGAGGACCGCCACTTGCGGAAAGCAGAGCAAGCCGATCGCGGTCGAGATGCGCCAGACCTCGATGTTGCGCAACGGAGCCGGTCCATCCGATAAGACGGCGTGGGCTTCACCCGCCGGCGGCGGTTCGTGCAGCCAACGCCAGGCAAACAGTGCGGAGAGAGCGGATACTGCCGCCAGAAGCCCGAATACCGCAGCAAAACCGAAAGCCAGGGCAAGCGAAGGCAGGACGAGCGCGCCGAGGCCGCCGCCGAGCGGCACCGCCGTCTGCCTGATGCTCATGGCGAAACCGCGCTCATTCTCGCGGAACCAGGCCATGATAGCGCGGCCGCTCGAACCATTGACACTGCCGCCGAGCAGTCCCGTGACGAGCAGGCTTGCCGCCAGCAGCATGACATCGGGAATGCCTGACATTGTCGGCACGACCAGCATCGCCATGGCCAGGAGCCAGGCCGCCGTCGCGCCAAGCCCGATCAGAAGCACGCGGCGATCTCCCCAGCGATCGGTGAGCAGACCCCATGGCAATTCGCTGAGCGCAACCCCCAGCCCAAGAAGGCCGAGTGCCAGGCCGAGTTCGGCATTGCCCAGGTGATAGCTCTGGCGAAGCACCACCGCCGTTGCCGGTATGCCCGAGAAAGTGGCCGAAAAACCGGCATTCGCGGCAACCCCGATGCCCAGGACCTTCCACCGGTGGTTGGGGCCGAACACTCTGCCGGCAGGGCTGGCAGCGCTGCCTTGCAGGATTTGTGGTGGCTGTTGATCTGCACAGTCGATGGCGGACATGATTTCATTCCCGTTGCGGGCCGGTGTCTCAGGCCTTGACGGCATCTCTCTATCGCCATAAATCCGTCCTTAAAATAAGGAAGTTTTTGACGATCAATCCTGAAAAACAGGACATTACGATGCAACGGGTGACATTCGACCTCGACGTCCTCAGAAGTTTCGTCACCGGCATGGAGCTGGGCAGCTTCGCCAAGGCCGCCGACCGGCTTGGCCGGTCGACCTCGGCGGTCAGCGCGCAATTGAAGAAACTGGAAGAACAGGCAGCGACGCCGATCTTCCGCAAAGTGGGGCGCGGCCTGGCGCTGACCGAGGCCGGCGAGACCATGCTCGGCTATGCGCGCCGGCTGCTCGATTTGAACGACGAAGCGGCGGCGGCCATCCATGACGTCGAACTGGAAGGCTGGGTGCGGCTCGGTCTGCAGGAGGATTTCGGCGAGGCCGTGCTGCCGGACGTGCTGGGCCGATTTGCCCGAGCCCATCCCAAGGTCAAGATCGAGGCCAGGATCGCGCGCAGCCACGACCTCGCCGAAAGGGTGATGTCAGGCAGCCTCGACATCGCGCTTGCCTGGCACTGTGGCCAGACGCTGCCCTATAGCGAGCATGTCGCCGATGTTCCGATGCGCTGGATCGGTCCGGCCAAGCGCATCGAGACGAGCCTGCGCGACGGCGAGCCACTGCCGCTGGTGGCGCTCGAAGCGCCATGTCTGCTGCGCACGGTCGCGACTGAAACGCTCGACCGCGCCGGGCTGCCCTGGCGCATGGCCTTCTCGAGCCCCAGTCTGGGTGGCATCTGGGCGGCTGTCGCCGCGGGGCTGGGGCTGACGATCCGCACCGACATCGGCTTGCCGGCCAGCGTCAGTGCGATGACGCCCGAAATCGCCGGTCTGCCGGCGCTGCCCAAGATGGCGCTGTTCCTGCATCGCCGGGATGCCGAAGCCGAGCCCGTGGCGGCCCGCCTTGCCGACATATTACTGGAGGCGGCGCGGCAGGCCCTGCCGGAAAATACGCGGACCGCCGGCTTGCGTGCCGCGGCCTGATCAGCACGAGCGCCGAGGCTCAGCCGCGCTTCTTGGCCCGGCCGGCGAACGGATTGTCCGACGTGCGCAACGCGATGCGGATCGGCACGCCCGGCATGTCGAAGGCCTCGCGCAGGCTGTTGGAGAGATAGCGGACATAGCTCTGCGGCATCGCGTCCGGCCGCGAACACTGGACCACGAAACCCGGCGGCCGCGTCTTGGCCTGGGTGACATATTTGACCTTCAGCCGGCGCCCGGCAACGGCGGGCGGCGGGTGATGCGCCAGTATGGCCTCGAGCCAGCGGTTGAGCTTGCCGGTGGAAACACGGCTGTTCCAGACCTTGTGCGTCCTCAGCACCGCATCCATCAGCTTGTCGAGGCCGCGTCCGGTCTCGGCCGAGACCGGCACGGCCTGGATGCCGCGCGCCTGCGGCAGCAGCCGCTCGGTCTTCTCGCGCAGTTCGGCCAACAGCTCCTGCGGGTTATCGATCAGGTCCCATTTGTTGAAGGCGATCACCGGTGCCCGCCCCTCGCGGATGATCAGGTCGGCGATCTGCAGATCCTGCTTCTCGAAGGGAATGGTGGCGTCGAGCACGATGATGACGATCTCGGCGAAACGGATGGCGCGCAGGCCATCCTGCACCGACATCACTTCCAGCTTTTCGTGGATCCTGGCCTTGCGGCGCATGCCGGCCGTGTCGAACAGTTTTATGCGGCGGCCGCGCCAGTCCCAGTCGACGGAGATGGAATCGCGGGTGATGCCCGCCTCCGGTCCGGTCAGCAGCCGTTCCTCGCCGATCAGCGCATTGATCAGCGTCGACTTGCCGGCGTTAGGACGGCCGACGACGGCGATGCGCATCGGCCTGGTATCGTCATAGGCCGGCTCGGCATCCGGATCGGCGATGTCCTCGCCGATCAGCACTTCGTTGATGGCGGCTTCTTCGTCTTCGCTGTCCTCGTCTTCACCGAAGGCGCGCGCCTCTCCAAGCGCTTCGATCACGGCGTCGCGCAGGTCGGGCATGCCCTGGCCGTGCTCGGCCGAAACCGGGATCGGCTCGCCAAGCCCGAGTTCCCAGGCCTCCAGCATGCCGCCTTGCGCGCCCTTCGCCTCGGCCTTGTTGGCAACGAGGACGACCGGTTTGCCGGATTTGCGCACGATCTCGGCAAAGGTCCTGTCATCGGGCAGCAGGCCGGACTTGGCGTCGATGGTGAAGAAGATCAGATCCGCCTCGCGGATGGCGATTTCGGTCTGCGCGCGCATGCGGCCCGGCAAGGTCGAGGCGCCGGCATCCTCAAAGCCCGCTGTGTCGATGACGTCGAAATGCAGATCGTAAAGCTTGGCGGCATGGACACGGCGGTCACGGGTGACGCCCGGCGTGTCGTCGACAAGCGCCAGCTTCCTTCCCACCAGCCGATTGAAAAGAGTCGATTTGCCGACGTTAGGTCTGCCTATGATGGCGACTTTGAAGGTCACGATGCACTGCCCGACCCGCGGATCAGTTCGGACATCAAGGTCGCCCGCTCGCGCGTGTTGCGCGGGGCGCCGTCATCGGAGGCGATCTGGTCGAACAGTTTCAGCGCGTCCTGCGTCTTGCCTTCCTTCCAGGCCGCAAGCCCGAGCGCCTCGCGCGCGCTGTGGCGCAGCGTGTTGGTGTCCGAGGTCAGCGCCTCGACACGGCTGGACACGTCGGCGAAGGAGCCATGGTCGACGAGCAGGAGTGCTGCCCTCAGCCGCGCCATGTCGCGCAGGCCCTGGGGAATGGCGGTGTCGGCGGCGACGTCGTCGAAATCCTTGACGGCTGCGTCGACGTCGCCCTTGTTGGCCTTGACGGTCGCTGCGCGCATGCGGGCGAGCAGCGGATAGGCGCCGTAGCCATCCTTCTCCAGCTGATCGAGCGCGGCCAGCGCGTCGTCGTTCTTGCCGTCATTGGCAAGCTTCAACGCCTGCGAGAAAGCATCGCCGGAGCGGTTGGCGCGCGTCTCGTCCCAATAGCGATAGCCGACGAAGGCGGCGGTACCGAGCACCACCAGGATGGCAATCACAAGCAAGGCCGGGCCGAAACGGTCCCACAGCTTCTGCGCCTGCTCGCGGCGCATCTCGTCATTGACTTCACGGATAAAACTGTCGTCGGACATCGATCAAAACCATTCTTGGCCCCGGGCCGGGGCCGTTCGTGAGCCCGCGTTTTAGCGAAATTTTGTCGGCATGGAAGGGGTTCGACCGGAAAATCGGCTATTCCCGGGGGCAAACGGATGTTTGCCCCGGGGCAAACCCACGAAAACCCAATCGCACCGGCGCCACATTTCGGGGATAGCCGGCTTGCTGACCACCCGGAGCCTGTAAAATTGCCGATGCCCAGTCTGTCCCGTGTTATTGCGTTTTCGCTTGCCTCGCTCGCCGCCGCCGGCGCGGCCCTGGCCGACCCGCCCGCGCCAGCAGAACCAGCGAGGCCGAAGCAGGTCGTCATCATCTCGTTCGACAGTGCCCGCGACATCTCGCAGTGGAAGCGTAGCCGGGCGCTGGCCCAGCGCACCGGGGCGCATTTCACCTATTTTCTGTCCTGTGTCTTCCTGCTGTCGCCCGAGACACGCGGCCAATACGCGGCACCTGGCAAGACCGCGGGCAAATCCAACATCGGCTTTGCCGCCTCCAGGCAGGACGTGGCCGAGCGGCTGGAACAGATCGGTCTCGCCGCCCATGAGGGCCACGACATCGCCAGCCACGCCTGCGGCCATTTCGACGGCAAGGACTGGAGCAAGGCCGACTGGCTGACGGAATTCGCCTCGTTCGAGCACATTCTAGAAAACGCCTATGCCATCAACGGCATTGCGCCCGAACCCGAGGGCTGGCGCGATTTCGCGCATGCGGTGGCGGGTTTCCGGGCGCCCTACCTGTCGGCAAGCAAGGCGCTTTACGAGGCGCTGCCGGCAGCCGGCTATCAGTTCGACGCCAGCGGCGTTTCAAAGGGCCCTGCCCTGCCGCCGACCATCGGCGGCATCACCCGCTTTTCCCTGCCGCTGATTCCGGAAGGGCCGAAATCACGGCCGGTGATCGCCATGGATTACAATCTCTATGTCCGGCATTCCGGCGGCTTCGAGCGGCCAAGCAAGGCCGGCGAATTCGCCGACCGCACCTACCAGGCCTTCCGCGCCGCCTTCAACACGCAATATCAGGGCAAGCGCATTCCGCTGGAACTCGGCTTCCACTTCACACTGATGAATGACGGCGCCTACTGGAACGCACTGGAACGCTTTGCCGGCGAGGTCTGCGTCAAATCAGATGTCGAGTGCATCAGTTTTCGCGATTATGTTTCGCGGCGGGACGGCAGCCAGAAGCAGGCGACGGTTGGCGGCTGAGCTGCCAACCCGTTTCGCATAAATCCCAGACTTCCTAAGCCGGGTCTTCTGCACCCTGCCTTGCCAGATAGCGCTGATCGATGTCCGGTAACGGCTCACCCAGCAGCGTCGCCTCGAAGGCGCGCAAGCGTTTATGGACCGACTGCAGTTCGACGATAGTCGACCAGGAGGTAAGCAGGAATTGCAGCGAACCCGTCACCTTGCCGAAGGCGTTGGAGATCTGGTTCAGCGCACCGAACGTTATCTTGTGCGCGACCAGCGACGGACCCAGGATCAACAGCGAGAAAATGTTGTCGGCCTGCAGGTAGGTGTACCGGACGACGTTGAAATAGATGTAGTGGAAATAGAGCCGGAAATAGTTGTGCCGGACATTGGCAAACAGCTCGGCGGTGGTGGCGGGTTGCGCCCTGTCCGCATGATCCTCGCCATAGACGAGTTCCTTGCGGTAGGCGGCTTCGACGCGCTGGTTACGGAACTGCAGCCCCGGAAGCTTCATGCCGGCAATCATCACCGAGATCGTGCCGAACAGACACCAGGCAAGTGCCGCGACCACCAATGGCTGCGGGATCGCGCCGATGATCGGCAGTTCGCTGATATGGGCCTGCAACTGGATCATCACCGGCAGGAAGGCGATCAAGGTCATGATCGACTGGACGAAACTGGAACCGAGATCCTCCATGATCTGCGAGAACCGCATCGTATCCTCCTGGATACGCTGCGAGGCGCCCTCGATATGGCGCAGCCTGCTCCAGTTCTCGATAAAGTAGTTGTTCATCGCCGTCCGCCAGCGGAAGATCCAGTGGCTGACGATGAAGGCATTGACCACCTGCACGTTCATGCCGACCAGCGCGAGCCACGAAAAGTCGGCCAGCCCGGTGTAGAATTCGCCGTTGGTCGATTTTCCGGTCCCCGACATCAACCCTTGCACATAGTCGAAGAAGGGGCCGTACCAGGCGTTGACGGCGACGCTGACCTGCACGTTGAAATAGATGAAAAATAGGATGACCGCCGTCATCAAGATCGACCAGCGCTGCCAAGGATGCGGCGAATACCAGCTCCAGAATGCGTAGAAGATGGCCACGCAAAGCGCGAAATAGATGTAAAACCAGAGGAACGGTTTCGACACCAGCACGGCGATGCCGATGATGGGCGCCGCATCGGCGGCTGCCGGCGGAAGGCCCACAAGGCCCCCCAATTGCTCCCCGCCGAAAAACCAGAACAGGATCGCCGCAAGGCTCCAGATGGCGGCCGAAGAGAAGAAAAGCTTCGGCTGCGGGAAGAAGGATACGAACACTGTGGCGAATTCCTCGATCTATGCGCAAATCAGGTGGGTTCGGCGGGCATAAGGTCACACATTAGGGGGAAAGAAAATGCCTGCCCGAGTTCAGGCGCAGAGCAAGACCACAAATCATGGCGATTTTGGCGCGGCCGACCATGTGACGGCGCCGGAGACGACCAGGACGGCCGCGGCGACGATGGAGGCGAGGAAGAAATCGCCCGACGCCTGGGCCAGAAGCCCGGCCGCGATCGGGCCGATGATCTGGCCAAGACCGAAGGAGGCGGTCATCAAGGCAAAGATGCGCCGGGGTGACTTCGGCGCCTGCTGCCGTGCGGCCTGCAGGCCAAGCGCCGTGATGGCAATGAAGGTGCCGCCGAGCAGCACGCCGCCAAGCAGCGGCCCCGTGCGCCCGCCTGCGGCGACGCTCGCGGTAACGCCGACAACTTCGACGAAGCACCCCAACGCATAGGCGGCATAGAGCCCGATCCGCGCCGATATCTTCTGCCAAAGCCAGACCGAAGGGAAACCGGCAAGGCCGGCAACCATCCACACTTCGGCCTCGAAGACGCGGCTGCCGCCGCCTTGGCGGACGATGGCGACGAGGAAGGTCGCCGTCACCACATAGCCGAAACCGAACAGGCCATAGGCGACGATCGCCTTCATCAGCGACAGGTCTTTCGGCAGCGCCGGCTCGTGGACGGCTTCGCCATTGGTGAGCGGACCCTGGTTCGCCAGCAGCGCCACGGCGACGAAGCCGCAAGCCGAAATCGCGCCCGACCACAGCCAGCCCTGCGCCCAGCCGGCATGTTCTGTGACCAGCACGGCCATCATCGCCGCCGACATCGCGATGCCGAGGCCAACGCCGCCGAAATGCCATGCCTGCAGGTCGCCCCGCCCGGCCTCCGCGATATGGCTGAAAACGATGCTGGCCATGAACACCATGACGAAGGCGCTGGCCAGACCGGCCAGAAAACGGATGGCGAGAAAGGCGGCCATGGCATCGGTCAGCCCCATAAGGGCGGCCAGCACGGCGCTGGCACCGAGGGCTGCCAGCATCAGCGAACGCTCGCGTCCGTGCGCCCAGTTGCCCGCCGCCACCAACGCGCCGACGAGGTATCCGAGATAGTTGGCCGAGGCGATCCAGCCGGCATCGGCCGGCGACAGATGCAGTTCCTCCATCATGCCGGGCAGGATCGGCGTGTAGACGAAGCGGCCGATGCCCATGGCGACGGCCATGGCGATCATGCCGGCGAAGGCGTAGCGAAGCGCTGTCGATGGGGCCGATGTCATTGCAGTGCACAATAAATCTGCGCACGGGTGAAACAATCCGCCTTGTGTTGGGCCAGTGCCGGACCGCGCGCTCAGCAGCGCCCGCCGAAACCGGCGTTCAGCGAAACGGTCTCATGCACGGTCCGGCGCGCCGTCAAGCGGAACGGCACATCGCCGAGTTCGCGCTCCGACATCGCGTCAAGCGCGGGATGCGCAAGCGGATCGGTCAGCCAGCTCAGCGTGTCGACGTCGCAGCGCGTGTCATCCGACGAAGCGGCGGCGAACAGGACCTTCAGCGACGACAACATCCTCAGCATTTCCGGCTCCATGGGCCTGTCTCCGTCCATAAGTCAGCCGTTTCGGTATCTCTTTCAATTGAGATTTCGGCCGGGTCGGTTTAGAAAATCTCAAATGGCCATGCTCAACCGCGTTCATCTCAACGGCCTTCGCGCCGTGGAAACCGTCGCCCGTCTCGGCTCGCTCGCGACCGCCGCCAGCGAACTCAACGTTTCCGTCAGCGCCGTCAGCCAGCAGGTCAGCCGCACCGAAAAGCAGCTCGGCCAGGCCCTGTTCGAGCGCACGACGAGCGGTCTCGTCCTGACCGAATTCGGCGCCATCTTCGCGGCCCGCCTTGGCGCTGGCTTTCGCGAGCTTGCGCAGGCCGTGGCACTGGCCGACGAGGCAACCCAATGCACATTGGTTGTTTCGGCTGCGCCTGCGTTTGCCTCCAAATGGCTGCTGCCACGGCTGTCGCGCCACTTCGACCGGCATCCCAACGTGCTGTTGCGCATCGACGCCTCGGTGCGGCTGGCCAATCTCGATCATTCCGACATCGACATTGCCATCCGGCTTGGCGACGGCAAATGGCCGGGCGGGAAGGCGGAGCTCATTTTGGCGCAGGAAGTCTTCCCGGTCTGCGCGCCTGGCATTGCACGGAAACTGAAGTCGATCGGCGACCTTGCGCGGACCTGCGCCATCACCGACGAGCGGGCGATGATAAACTGGGCAAGCTGGTTCGCGGCGGCCGGCGTTCCACCCGTCACCTTCCAGAAAGGCGCGCGCTTCACCGACCCGATGCTGTGCCTGGAATCGGCGATCGCCGGCCATGGCGTGATGCTGGGCTGGCAATTGCTGACGGCCGACGCGCTGGCCGATGGGCGGCTGGTGGCGCCGTTCGGAATCCGCGCCCAGAGCGGGCTCGGCTACTGGCTGGTGACCTCCGCCACCAAGGCCGAAAGCCGCAAGGTCCGGGACTTCAAAATCTGGATCAAGGAAGAGATCGCGGCGACGATGGCGCAGTTCGGATCGTCGGTCGCGGAGCCCAGTGGCACGATCGCGGTGGAAAGCACCGAGGCACCGGTCTATGTTCAATCATAAATCCCACGACGACAGGCAGGATCATGACCACACATTCGCGCGGCGTTTCCGCAACGATCGACCCGGTGAAGCTCGACAGGCTGGCGGAAGTCGCCATCAAGGTCGGGCTGCAATTGCAACCCGGACAGGACCTGGTGCTGACATCGTCGATCGCGGCGCTGCCGCTGACCAGGCGTATCGTCGAGCACGCCTACAAGGCCGGCGCCGGGCTGGTGACGCCGATCTTCAACGATGACGAGATGACGCTGGCGCGCTACCGCTTCGGCGCCGATGCCGGCTTCGATCGCGCCGCCGGCTGGCTCTATGAAGGCATGGCGAAGGCCTTTTCCAACAATGCCGCCCGGCTCGCCGTACGCGGCGAGGATCCGTCGCTGCTGTCGGCGCAGGATCCGGCGAAGGTGGCGCGCGCCAACAAGGCCAATTCGATGGCCTACCAGCCGGCGCTGGAGAAGATCACCGGCTTCGACATCAACTGGAACATTGTCGCCTATCCGGATCTGGCCTGGGCCAGGCAGGTTTTCCCCGGCGACGCCGACGACGTGGCGGTGGCGAAACTCGCCGACGCCATCTTCGCCGCCTCGCGTGTGGATGTCGAGGACCCGATCGCCAACTGGAAGGCGCACAATGCGGCCTTGCGCGGCCGCACCGAATGGCTGAACGGCCACGATTTCCATGCGCTGCACTTCACCGGACCAGGCACCGACCTGACAGTCGGGCTGGCGGACGGCCATGAGTGGATGGGCGGCGCCTCGACCGCCAAGAACGGCATCACCTGCAATCCCAACATCCCGACCGAGGAAGTCTTCACCACGCCGCATGCACGGCGTGTCGAGGGCCGTGTTTCCTCGACCAAGCCATTGTCCTACCAGGGCACGCTGATCGACGACATCTCGGTGCGCTTCGAGGGCGGGCGGATCGTCGAGGCCAAGGCCTCGAAGGGCGAGGACGTGCTGAAGAAAGTGCTCGACACCGACGAAGGCGCGCGCCGCCTCGGCGAAGTGGCGCTGGTGCCGCATTCCTCGCCGATCTCGGCCAGCGGCCTGTTGTTCTTCAACACGCTGTTCGACGAGAACGCCGCCTGCCATATCGCGCTCGGCCAATGCTATTCGAAGTGCTTCGTCGACGGCGCCTCGCTCAGCCAGGACGAAATCGGGGCGCGCGGCGGCAACAAGAGCTTCATCCACATCGACTGGATGATCGGCTCGGACAAGATCGACATCGACGGCATCGCCAAGGATGGCAGCCGCGTGCCGGTGATGCGCAAGGGCGAGTGGGCCTGACACGCGCGCCGTGGAGCTGTGATGGCCTTCGACCTAGCGGTCAAACGTGTCTACGACGCACCCGGAAAGGCCGACGGCCAACGGGTGCTGGTCGACCGCATCTGGCCGCGCGGCGTCAGCAAGGAGGATGCCGCTCTGGCGTTGTGGTTGAAGGACATCGCGCCGAGCGATGAGCTGCGCAAGTGGTTCGGACACGAGCCGGCACGCTGGGCGGAGTTTCAGGAGCGATACTGGACCGAACTGGACGGGAATGGTGAGGCGGTGGCGCAACTGCGCGGCTTGCTTCGCGAGGGCAAGGTGACGCTGCTCTACGGCGCGCATGACGAGGCGCACAACAACGCGGTGGCGCTGGCGAAATACCTGCTTCGTCATCCTCGGGCTTGACCCGAGGATCCATGCCGTGACTTTCATCGAAGGACGCGACGGGGCAGAATTCTCAACCGCTGCAGCACGTTAGCGTCACGGCATGGATCCTAGGGTCTGCGCCGCGTCGCTTCGCTCCTTGCTCCGCCCTAGGATGACGACGGCATAGGGTGCCGCGCTTAACGAACCTTACTTTACAGCCTCCTCATAAACATCCGCCTTGAACCCAACCAGCACCCGATCCCCCACTTCCAGCACCGGCCGCTTGATTATCGTCGGCTTGGCCAGCATCAGCGCTTTCGCCTTCTTCTCGTCGAGGCCCTGCCTGTCCGCCTCCGGCAGTTCGCGAAACGTCGTGCTGCCTTTGTTGAGCAGCTTTTCCCAGCCCACCTTGCCGACCCAGCCATTCAGCTTGCCGGCCTCTATTCCTTCGGCCCGATAGTCATGAAAACGATAGGGAACGTCATGGCTCTCCAGCCAGACCCGCGCCTTCTTGATCGTGTCGCAATTGGTGATGCCGTACATGGTGATCGTCAAGACGTGCTTCCTTTGGGCTGACCGTCGAATCCGTTTCGCAACCTAGAACCGCCCTTCCCGCTTTGCCAGAAGCTCGTGAAATTTGCCGCTTGCAAACACTAAGGAATTTACCTAAGTATTAATGACCACTTTTGACGACCCAGGACCATCGATGACCAGCCTCCAGAGCGCAAATCCGATCCCCCCGCCGATCGATGGTATTTTTCGCGCGCTTGCCGACCCGACACGGCGGCGCGTGGTCGAGCGACTCAACAGGAGCCCCGCTTCGGTCAGCGAACTGGCACAGCCTTTCGAGATGGCCCTGCCTTCCTTCATCGACCATCTCAAGATTCTCGAAGGCTGCGGGCTGGTTCGGTCGCAGAAGACCGGCCGGGTCAGGACTTACGAGCTTGCGCCCGAGCCATTGAAGCTCGCCGAAAGCTGGCTGGCTGAGCAGCGCACGCTCTGGGAGCGCCGCCTCGACCAGTTCGACGCCTATGTGATGACACTCAAGGAGCAGGAAACATGAGCTATCCCTTCAAGCCGGATCCCAGGCTGGACCTCGTGCTGGAGCGCGTGCTCGACGCGCCGCACCAACTGTTGTGGCGCGCCATGACGACGCCGGAGCATGTCAGGCAATGGTTCACACCAAAACCATGGGTGATCACCGACTGCGAGATCGACCTCAGGCCAGGCGGGTTGTTCCGGACACGCATGCAGTCGCGCGACGGCAACGAGGTCAGCGACCGCCATTGCTGCTATCTGGAAATCGTGCCGAACGAGCGGCTGGTGTGGACGGATGCGCTGCTGCCGGGCTATCGGCCGTCAGGCGAGCCGTTCATCACTGCTGTGATTTCGCTGCAGCCGGATGGCCGGGGCACGCGCTACACCGCCACCGCCATCCACCGCGACGAGGCGACCCGCGACAACCATGAAGAGATGGGTTTCTTCGACGGCTGGGGCACGGTAGCCGATCAGCTTGCGCAATATGTGAAGACGATTTGAGCTTCCTGGGTGGCGGCCAGGGCATCGCTGGCCGCCATGTTGATCTCCGCCTTCGCGGCGAAGAGCGCGGACTCCGGAAAGCCAGCTGTGTTTCCGACCTCAGTAGTAAAATCGCTCTTCGGCGATCTTGCCGTTCTTGACCGTGTACAGGCCAACCTCATCCATGGTGACACGCTCGCCGGTGGCCTTGGGCGTTACGTCAAACGTGAAGCGCACCGCGAACTGGTCGCCGTTGACATAGGGTCCTTCGACCGAGCCGCCATGCACTTCGTGGTTCTCTTGCCACCACTGGCTCTTTTGCTTGAGGGCCTCCTTGCCGCGGCTGACGGCCATCGGCCCCTCCATGGCTTCGTAGCTGACGATAGCGTCGGCATTGTATTTTTCGGCAGCGCCGTCGCTGTTGCCTTGTTTAAGAAGCTCGGTGAAGTCCTTGGCGATTTCCGTGATGGTCATTTGTGTTCCTCCTGTTTGGACGCATTGCAAGTAGGGAACAGCCCGCTGACATGCCATCAGCTGACGGGTCGATAGCTGACATGACCCTGTCAGGATAAGCGCCTGACCAGCCTATCGCGGACCGACTTCGGTTGCAGAGGCACGCCAATTCCGCGATGCTGGGTGCATGTGTAACCTCTACAACATCACCACGACACAAGAGGCGGTCCGCCAATGGACGCGCGCACTGCGCGATATCAGCGGCAACCTTGAACCATCCGTCGACATCTATCCCAATCAGCCCGGCCCCGTCGTCCGCAACACGGCAGACGGGAAGCGTGAGCTGGCCAGACTGCTTTGGGGGTTGCCAACGCCACCTGAGCGCATGAAGGGAAAGGCCGACTACGGCACGACCAACGTTCGCAATCCACAATATTCGCACTGGCAACAGTTTGTCGGGGTCGAGCATAGATGCGTCGTGCCGGTCACCAGTTTTGCCGAACCCAGCCCGACACCGAGTGACAAGGACCCAGAAACCGGCATCCAACGCAACTACTGGTTTGCCCGTGACGATAGCCGACCGCTGTTCTTCTTCGCCGGATTCTGGACCCGTTGGCAGGGTATTCGAAAGGTCAAGGACGGACCCGGCGACTTCGAGTTATTCGCCTTCATGACAACCAAGCCAAACGCCCTGATCGCGCCGATCCATGAGAAGGCTATGCCAGTAATCCTGACCACGTCGGAGGAGACCGAGGCCTGGCTTACAGCACCTTGGGCAGAAGCACGGCATTTGCAGCGAACAGCACCAGACAACGCGTTGGTGATCGTTGAGAAGCCAGCCACACAAATCAAGTTTCCGCAGCAGGCACCGGCGCAAGGATCTCTGTTCTAGGCTAAGGGATAGCCGCGTTCCTCATTCCTCGTCTCGCCATATCACACGGCGAACCATGCGGATTTCGACAAGGCGTCTCACACGAATTTTCAAGCGCTCCGCAGCACTCGGCAAAATTATGTCGGCATCAAGTTCGCGAAGCTTGCAGCGCTCGCACCGCATATGCCGTTCGACATCCCAAAAGGGAATGTCACCGACAAGCTTCGCGAGATCGCCAGGCAGATAATGCCGGGTGATGTTGCAGTGCCGGCATCGGACACGAATGAGTTGCCCGACTTCGTGCGCGAGGCATAGGGTTTGCACATTTCGGCGCGGTCGGGTGCTCAATTCCGGCATCAACTAATTTAGGAATGTCTTCCTACATTAGTCAATTCCTACTTAGTTTCCTTGGTCGTTCGTCCACATGTCGATCAGGCCAACCCCACGGCCGTGCGGGCGACCTTGCGCAGTTGAATGAGGCTAGCTGGGCAGCATGGGGCAGTTGGCGCCACGGCGCAGGCTGACATGCGCCACGTCGCCGGCGCTGAATTGAAACCCCTCGGCCTGGCGGGGCGCGTCGATGACAACGGGCATGCCTTGCCCCAGTTCGGCATGCAGGCGCAACGTGCGGCCATGGAAGACGATGCTGTTGACCCGCGCCGGCGCCGTGCCGGGCGCAGCCTCGGCCGCCGCCAGCAAATCCTCCGGGCGCACGCCGATGGTGCGGACCTCGCCTTCGCCGGGCCACTGGCCGGTTTCGGAAATGGCCTCCAGCGGCAAGGTGCCGGCGGTGAAACGCAGGCGGTGGCCATCCCGGCCCACAAAACGTGATTGCAGGAGATTCATGGTGCCGATAAAGCTCGCCACGAACTTCGTGGCCGGCCGGTCATAGAGGGTCGCCGGCGGCGCGATCTGCTCGATGCGGCCCTTGTTCATGACGACGATGCGTTCGGAGATCGACAGCGCCTCGGTCTGGTCGTGGGTGACCATGACGAAGGTGGTGCCGAGCCGCGACTGCAGCCGTTTCAGCTCCACCTGCATCTGTTCGCGCAGATGCGCGTCGAGCGCCGACAGCGGCTCGTCGAGCAAGAGCACGCGCGGCTCGCAGACAATGGCGCGGGCAAGCGCGACGCGCTGGCGCTGGCCGCCCGACAGTTCCAGGACGCGAGCGCGAAGCTTGTCGGCGAGTCCGACCATCTCCAGGGCTTCGCCGACGCGCTTTGCCTGCTCGGCACTGGTGAGTTTTCGCAGGGACAGGCCGAAGCCGACATTTTCGGCGACGTTCATGTGCGGAAACAGCGCGTAGTCCTGAAACACGGTGTTGACCGGCCGCTCGAACGGCCGAAGGGCCGTGATGTCATGACCGTCGAGCAAGACCTCGCCGCTCGACGGGCTTTCGAAGCCGGCAATCACACGCAGGCTGGTGGTCTTGCCACAGCCGGACGGCCCGAGGAGCGTGATGAATTCGCCGCTGACAATGTCGAGATCGACGGTATCGAGTCCGACGATGCCACCTGGAAAAACCTTCGAAACCGCCTGCAGCCGGACGAGTGGATCAGGCGCCATCGCGAACCTCGGACGGCTTCGTGGTGTTGACCCAGAGGATCTGGCACTGCTCCGCGCCGGGATTGCGGAAGGCGTGCAAAAGCGTACTCTTGAAGGCAAAACTGTCGCCGGTCTTCAGCCCGTATTTTGTCGAATCCACCACCAGTTCGACCTCGCCCGAAAGCACGAAGCCGAATTCATGGCCGGCATGGGCGTAGGCTTCCGCCGTGCCGCCACCGGCTTCCACCGTCACCAGCATGCCGGTCTGCGTCGCGCCGGGCGGCGACAGCAGCGCCTTGGCGATGCCTTCGGATTTCACCGGGATCTGCCGCCTTTTGTCGGCGCGCACGCAATAGAGATCATTGACCGCATCGTTGCCGTCGGCGATCAGCGCTGACGGCTCGATGTCGAGCGCGGCGGCGAGCGGCCAGATCACCTTGACGCGCAGCGAGGACATGCCGCGCTCGATCTGGCTCAGCGCGCCGATCGACATGCCGGCTTTTGCCGAGAGATCGGCCAATGACAGGCGGCGCTCGAGCCTGAGCGCCCGCACGCGCCGGCCGACGCGAACGTCGGCATCGTCCTTCGGTTTTTCGGCGGCCTCGTCAAGCATGTCCATGTGCAAGTCCTCGTTTGCTTCTTCCTTCTCCCCTTGTGGGAGAAGGTGGATCGGCGCGTAGCGCCGAGACGGTTGAGGGGTGAGTGACAGATCGCCGCCGGCGCCAAGCTGGAGCACCCCTCATCCGTCGCCTTCGGCGACACCTTCTCCCACAAGGGGAGAAGGGAAGGCCGTAGCTTACCCGCCAGCCTTCACCTTCTCGAACATCTTCGCCATATCGTCGTTCTGTTTCATCGGCCCGGTAAAGATCGTGCTCTTCAGCATCACCTCGGGGTCGGACGGCAGTTGCAGCTTCTCCAATTCGTCCTTCGGCACGCCGGCGAAAGCGGTGCCGAGCGAGCTGCCATAGCCGTAGGACTGGATCAGGAATTTGCCGGAGTCAGCGTCGAGCCGGCTGTTGATGAAGTCATAGGCGAGATCGACGTTCTTGGCGTCCTTCAGCATGACGAAGCCGCAGGCCCAGGTCAGCATGCCTTCCTTCGGCTTCATGAACTCGACCGGCACGCCCTGTTTCTTGAGTGAGGTTGCCGACGCGTTCCAGGTCATGGCGGCGACCAACTGGCCGCTGGCCAGGGCCTGCTCGACCGAGGTCATGTCGGTGGTGTAGCTCGACAGCAGCGGGCGCTGTTCGCGCAGCTTTGCCGCGACCTTGTCCATCTGCTCCGGTGTCATGTCGAAGGGGTTCACGCCTGCCAGAAGAGCCGCGACAATCGGGGTGTCATGCACGGCGTCGATGGTCGCCATACGGCCGGCATATTGCTTGTCCCACAGAAGGTTCCAGCTCGCTTCGGGGTTCTTCACTAGGTCGGTGCGGTAGAGGATCGAGGTGTTACCCCAGTCCCATGGCACCATCCAGACCTTGCCGTCGCCGGCCTGCAGGTCGGGCAGGTTCTTGAACACCGGGAAGATCGAATCCCAGTTCTTGATGCGCTTGGTGTCGATCGGCTGCAGCAGGCCTTCCTTGTTCCAGCGCGCCACCTTGTCATAGCAGGGGTGCGCGATGTCGGGCCGGAAGCCGGCCTTGACCTTGGTGAAGGCATCATCGTCGTCGCCGAAGATCGAGGCCTCGACGCCATCGGGGTGCGCTGCAAGGAAGCTCTTGTTGAAATCGGGCAACTCATAGCCCGACCAGGTGAAGTATTGCAGCTTCTCGGCGGCGAGCGCCACGGTCGACGACAGTGCGAGCGCAAGTGCCGCGAGGCCGGCGCGGACCTTGTGTCCCGACACCGATTTCAGGTGGAATGTCATCTTCGTTCTCCTCTCTCGTTGTTGTGCTTCAGGCTGGATTGCGGCGTACGGCGCCAAGCCCGCGATGGCGCAGGATTTCGGCGGTGCCAGCGATGATGAAGGACACGGCCAGAATCACCGTCCCGAGCGCCATGACGGTCGGCAGCGAGCGGGGAAAGCGCAGTTGGCTCCAGATGTAGAGCGGCAGTGTCGGCTCGGTGCCGGCCAGGAAGAAGACGACGATGAACTCGTCGAAGGAGATCAGGAAGGCGAGCATGAAGGCCGACAGCACGGCCGGCAGGCTGAGCGGCAGCATGACGCGCCGGAAGGTCATCCAGTCCGAGGCGCCGAGGTCGAGCGCCGCCTCGCGAACGGTCCTGGGGATGGCGGCGAAACGGCTGCGCATGACGACCACGGTGGTCGGCAACGCGACCAGGATATGGCCGAGCACGATGGCGACACGCGACGGTCCGAGCCCGACGAGGTTGACCAGGATCAGCAGCGATATGCCGACAATGACGCCAGGAATGAGGATCGGAAGCCGTGCGATGGCGCTGATGGTGGCGGCCAAAGGAGAGCGGCCATAGAGATCCATATAGGACACGGTGATGCCGCACAGCGTGGCGCCCGAGGCCGCGATGGCGCCGATGACGAGACTGTTGACGAGCGCACCCGACAGTGCCGGATTGCCGTAGAGCGTGGCATACCATTGCAGCGTGAAGCCCTGCAGCGGAAACGCGGCCTGGATGGAATCGTTGAAGGAAAACAGCGGGATCAGCAGGACCGGCAGATAAAGGAAGATCAGATAGGCAAGCACATAGAGGCCGAGCCAGCGGCCATCCCGTTTCATGCTGGCGCGCCCTGTTTTCATGTGCGGCTGCCAAACCGGCGGTCCGCGCCGCGCGCGACCAGTACCACGAGCAGGATGACCAGCATGACGCAGACCGAAAGGGCTGCGCCGAACGGCCAGTCATTGGCCTTGCCAAACTGCGACTGGATCAGCGAGCCGATCATGGTGCTGGCCGGACCGCCCACCATGGCCGGCGTGACATAGTCGCCGACCGTCGGCACGAAGACGACAAGCGCGGCGGCCAGCACGCCCGGCATCGAATTGGGCAACACGACCCGACGGAAGGAAGTGAACGGCCTCGCGCCCAGATCGGAAGCGGCCTCGATCAACGATTTCGGGATCGTGTCCAGCGCCACATAGATCGGCAGGATGGCGAACGGCGCATAGGCGTGCGCGAGCGTGACGACGACAGCGGCCGGCGTGTTGAGGAAGGCCAGTGTCGGCTCGGACCAGATGCCACTTTCGATCAGCGCCGAATTCAACACCCCATTGTAGGCCAGCACGATCTTCCAGGCGAAGACACGCAGGAGATAGCTGGTCCAGAACGGCAGCGTGACCAGGAACAGCAGCAGACCGCGTCGCCGGCCGGCGTGAAAGGCAAGATAGTAGGCGACGGGGTAAGCAGTTACGACCGTGGCCAGCGTGACCAGCGCGGCGATGATCAGCGAGCGCAGCGTGACCGTCCAGTACAGCGGATCGGAAACCACGGTGATGAAGTTGGCCAGGCTGAAGCCGGCGCCAAGCAGCGACCCGTCATTGCCGCGGAAGGCGAGGAAAAGCACCAGGCCAAGCGCAAACAGGATCAGCAGGAAAGTGACCAGCGCGCCGGGCAGCAACATGGCGAACCGGAAGCCCGATGAAGCCCGGGTCTCTGGCACATGTGCTGCAACTAGGGTCGACATCGACCTGCCCGTCCCAGGATTTTGAAATTGACTAAGGATTTTTCATATTTGTGAAACTGTCAAGCGGATTCAGAGTACTGCGCTGCTGTGAACGGCGATCTCGCATTTGAGGTACAGTTGCCGTCAGCAATAAAACCCGACGCGGATTTCACATTTCTGAAGGAACGGCTTCAATGAAGAACCGGTTATGGCAGCTCGAATTTGCCCCCGGACGGGATAGACCTTTGAGTGGAATCCGGTGAAAGTGCCGCGCCGATCCGGCCAGAATTTTCGATCCATTCGAGGAACCCAACTCATGACCAATCCGACACATCTGCCCTCCGAAGGCCTGTTTGTCGGGCGCGCCAGGAGCGGCGATGTCTCCCATCCCATGGTGGTCACCGTGCGTGACGGCACCGTCTTCGACATCACCTCGAGCGCGGCGCCTACCGTCCGTGACGTCTGCGAGTTGGCGGATCCGGCCGGCCATGTGGGCTCGGCCAAGGGCACTCCCATCGGTTCTGTCAGCGACCTCGCGGCCAACAGTTTCGAAGCCACGCGCGATCCGGCAAAACCCTTTCTGCTGTCCCCGGTCGACCTGCAGGCGATCAAGGCATCCGGCGTCACTTTCGTGGTCAGCCTGCTCGAACGGGTGATCGAGGAACAGGCCCGCGGCTCGGCGGAAAAGGCCGACGCCATACGCGCCGACATTGCCGGCCTGATCGGCCATGACCTTTCCAAGCTCAAGCCCGGTTCGCCCGAGGCGATGGAGATCAAGGCCAAGCTGATTTCGCGCGGCGCCTGGTCGCAATATCTGGAAGTGGGCATCGGCCCGGATGCCGAGATCTTCACCAAGTGCCAGCCCATGGCCTCGGTCGGCTTCGGCGCCGATGTCGGCCTCCACCCGGTGTCGACCTGGAACAATCCGGAGCCGGAGATCGCCATGATCGCCGCCTCGAGCAGCAGGATCGTCGGCGCCACCATCGGCAACGACGTCAATCTGCGCGACGTCGAAGGGCGCTCGGCGCTGCTGCTCGGCAAGGCCAAGGACAACAACGCCTCGGCTTCGCTTGGCCCCTTCATCCGGCTGTTCGACGACACGTTCTCCATCGCCGAGGTGAAGCAGGCCGTCGTGCGCCTGAAGGTCGAGGGCGAGGACGGATTTTCGCTGGAGGGGGCGAGTTCGATGGCCGAGATCAGCCGCTCGCCGGAGGAACTGGTTGCCGCGGCCATGGGGCCGCACCACCAGTATCCGGACGGGCTGGCGCTGTATCTCGGCACGATGTTCGTGCCATCGAAGGATCGCGGCGAAAAGGGCAAGGGGTTCACGCATAAGGTCGGCGACATCGTCACCATCTCGTCGGAAAAATTCGGCGCGCTGGTCAACCGCGTGCGGCTGTCGCCCGATTGCCCGCACTGGACCTACGGCGCCAGCCATTTGATGCGCGACCTCGCCAAAGCCGGCCTGCTCTAAGTGGTTCTTCAGGGACTTTCGTCCCAAGTGACCGCCCAAACATGATCGGGACAGTCCGCCGGGCTGCGCCTCGGCGACAATCATCCGACTGCCTGGAAAAAATCATCCCAACTGATGCGATCTGATGGGGTCGTTGATGGCGCCGTGTCAGGCGCCAACTACATCTGCAGATGGAGGCTTGCCATCCGCCGAAAAAGGGAATGCTCTTAGGCATCCGAGCGGCGCTGGCAAAAGACGCAATCCGGCCGAAGCCGGAACAAGGGACGGATCATCTTCAACCGGGAGGAAATCACATGCTGACGAGACTAAGACTTGTGCTCTACGGCCTGCTGGTCGCGCTGACGGTCATTCCGGCAGCCGCGCAGGCCAAGACGTTCTACTGGATCTCACATGGCGGGCCGGCCGACCCGGTCTGGACCTACTTCCTCGCCGGCGCCAAGCAATGGGCCAAGGACACCGGCAACACCGTCAACACCTCTTTCCACAATGGCGACGTGGCCTCGCAGCAGGAAGCGGTCCGCGCCGCCCTCTCCGCCAAGGCCGACGGCATCGTCACCACCAGCCCCGATCCGGGCAGCCTTGTCGAGATCGTCAAGGAAGCGCGCGCGGCCAACGTCCCGATCATCAACTTCAACACGCCCGATCCCAAGGCCAATTTCAACGCCTATGTCGGCGGCGACAACGTCACCTTCGGCAAGCACTGGGCGCAGTACCTGGTCGACAAGGGCCTCGTGAAGAAGGGCGACTTCGTCTGGATGCCGGTCGAGATCCCCGGCGCCACCTATGGCGTGCAGGAAGAGGAAGGCATCAAGAGCGTCTTCGGCCCGCTCGGCATCACCTATGAGGTGACCGAAGCGACGCTCGACCAGGCCGAGGTGATCAACCGCATGGTCGACTACCTCACCGCCCACAAGGGCAAGGTCAACGCCATCATCGGCCTGGGCGACCTCGTCACCGGCTCGATCAAGCGCGTGTTCGACCAGGTCGGCGTCAAGCCGGGCGAAATCCCGGTCGTCGGCTGGGGCAACTCGCTCGACACCACCCAGGAAGTGCTGAACGGCTACGTCAATGCCGGCCAGTGGCAGGACCCGCAGGCGACCAGCTACGTCGCGCTGTCGCTCGCCAACATGGCGGCCAGCGGCATTCCCCCGGGCTTCAACGTCATCACCGGCGCGCTCTACGAGAAGGACACCGCGGCGGTCTACGACAAGATCCTGTCCGGCAAATAATCCGCGATCCCTGGCGCCGCGCGTCTCGCGCGGCGCCAGCTATCTTCCTGCGCCGCGGCATGTCCACCCGATGCGGTGGAGGTCGCGGCCCGTTCCAACCATGTCGCGGGTTCCCAGTGGAAAATCATTCGCTCATCCAACGCCTGATCGCGCGGCCGGAATTCGGACCCTTCGTTCTGCTCATCGCCGAGATCGCCGTTTTCTGGGGTTTCAACCACGACTTCCTGTCGCCGCAGAACATCTCCAACACGCTGGCCTTCACCGTCGAGCTCGGCCTGATCGCGCTGGCGATGACGCTGTTGATGACGTCGGGCGAATTCGACCTTTCCGTCGGGTCCCTGTTCGGTTTCTCGCCGGTGCTGATGTGGACGCTGTTCAATGCCGGCGTCACCTCGCTGGAGATGGGCTTCGTCGTCGCGCTGGTAGTTGCCGCCTTGATCGGCCTGGTCAATGGCTGGTTCGTCACGCGGCTCAAGATCCCGTCCTTCCTGGTGACGCTCGGCATGCTGCTGGTGGTGCGCGGCAGCGCGCTTTTCATCACCGACGGGTTTCCGCAGCGCACCTGGAGCGCCGAGGGCAGCTGGCTGGCGGAGGCGCTGGTCGGCGATTTCTTCATCGGCCCGTTCCGCATCTACATGTCGCTGTTCTGGTTCATCGCCGCCGCGATCGCCCTCGGCTATGTCCTGACGCAAAGCCGGACCGGCAACTGGATCCAGGCGGCCGGCGGCAATCCCAACGCGGCGCGCGCCCGTGGCGTCAATGTCAACCGCGTCAAGGTCGGCCTGTTCGTGCTGTCTTCGCTCATGGCGTCGCTTGCCGGCGTCATTTCCTCACTGCGCACATCCGCCGCCAACCCCAACAGCGGCACCGGCTACGAACTGGAGGTGATCGCCATGGTGGTGATCGGCGGCACGGCGCTGACCGGCGGGCGCGGCACCATCATCGGCACCGTGCTCGGCATCCTGATCCTGCGCGTCATGCGCAACGGCATCGTGCTGATCGGCGTGCCCGGGCTTGCCTACAACATCTTCATCGGCGCGATCATCCTTGGCATGATGGCGTTGCATTCGTGGCTGGAACGCCGGCACCAGGCGGGGACTTGAACCATGGCCGAGCCATTGATCCGCATGCAGAACATCCGCAAGTCCTATGGCCGCGTGCAGGCGCTGGTGGACGCCAATTTCCATGTCAACGAGCGTGAGATCGTCGGCCTGCTGGGCGACAATGGCGCCGGCAAATCGACGCTGATCAAGGTTCTCTCCGGCGCGGTGCCGCTGACCAGCGGCGACATCTTCATCCGCGGCAAGAAGGTCGCCTTGCGCAGCACCAGCGATGCCATCGCCCACGGCATCGAGACCATTTATCAGGACTCCGCCCTGGTCACGCAATTGTCGATCGCGCGCAACCTGTTCCTGGGACGTGAGCCGATCAAGCCGCCGCGCTTCCTCAACCGCATGGACCAGGAGGCGATGAACACGGTCGCCCGCGATCTGCTCAAACAGGTCGGCATCTCCAAGAACATCCCGCCGACGACGCCGATCGGCTCGCTCTCCGGCGGCGAGCGCCAGGCGGTCGCGATCGCGCGCGCCATGCATTTCGACAGCGACCTGATCATCCTCGACGAGCCGACCAACAATCTCGGCGTCGCCGAAACACAAGGCGTGCTGAGCTTCGTGCGCAACGCGCGCGATTCTGGCCACTCCTGCATCTTCATCGCGCACAACATCCACCATGTCTTCCAGGTGGTCGACCGCATCGTCGTCATGCGCAGGGGCAAGGTGGTCGCCGACGACATCGATCCAAAGACGACAACCGTGACGGAAGTCGAACGCATCATCACCGGCATGTCGGACAAGGACATCCGCGACGCCCTCGCCGATGGCAAGCCGGGGCACTGAGGGAGCATCGGCATATAGGGTCGCGGCATGAAGGCCACCGTCTCCGACATCGCCAGGACCTGCGGGCTGTCGACCGCCACGGTCGACAGGGTGCTCAACAATCGGCCCGGAGCGAGTGCCGCCAACCGGCAACGCGTCATGGAGGCCGCCAAGCAGCTCGGCTATCTGCCTGTCGCCGACCAGGTGACGCTTCCCTCGAAGCCCGCAAACCTCGAATTCTTCCTGCCGATCGGCAGCAACGCCTTCATGCAGGATCTGGCAAAGCATATCGAGGACTACGCCTCACGCCTGCCGCTGGTGGCATCCTGCCGGATCCACAATCTTGCCGGCATCTCGCCCAATGCCCTGCAGACAGCGGTCGAAAAATTGTCGCTGCGCGCCAACGGCGTCGGTGTCATCGCGGTCGATCATCCCAGGACACGCAACATCCTGCGCGACATCGTCGAGGCCGGCATCCGCCTGGTGACGCTGGTATCCGATATTCCGGCCGCACCGCGCTCGGCCTATGTCGGCATCGACAACCGCGTGGCGGGACGGACGGCGGCCCTTTTGATGGGACGCTTCCTCGGCGGACGCGAGGGGCGGCTGGCGATGGTCGTCGGCTCGCGCTCCTATCGCGGCCATGAAGAGCGCGAGATGGGATTCCGCTCGGTGCTCGGCGAGGAATTTCCCAATCTCACCGTCAGCAGCGCCGTCGAGATCAATGACGAACCCGATGCCAGCTATGCGGAAACCATGAAGGCGTTGCGCAACGAACCGGAACTGCTCGGCATCTATTGCGTCGGCGCCGGGCGCTCCGGCATTGCCAAGGCGATCCGGGAAGCCAGGCCCAACCGCAAGCCGGTGTTCATCTGCCACGACCTGACGAGGGAGACGCGCGGCTATCTCGTCGACGACCTCACCGACGTCGTCATCGACCAGAACGCCAGGTTGATCGCGGAGCAGTCGGTCATCCAACTGCTCGGCTCGATCGCCTCATCGGCGCCCTATCTCACACGCAAATTCATCGAGCCGCGACTGATTTTCCGGGAAAACGTGCCGGTGCAGTGAGGCCCACTTTCCCGAATTCGCGCGGCGCCACGGCGAATCTGCACAGCAGCTATGCACAATTCATTGTTGCCGAATCATTGGGCAATTCGTAGTTTCTGGTTGTCGGCCATCTACTCCTCCCAGATGCGATGCCGACGCTGAATGGGGCGCACCTCCTCCCGCGCCACATTCGAAATCGAGCCCGCTGCCACCTCCTCCCGGCAGCGGGCTTTTTTCGTTCCGATCGGCAGCAATCGCGACGCCGCCACGCCACCCGGTGCTTCCCGGTCACGGAATCGCATGGATCGTTGGCAGTCCGGCAGGTGTCAGTTTGCTGCAGTTCCCCTGAAGGAAACGATCAGCCCTTCCGCCATACGCACGAACTGCGTGCTGGGGCCTTCGGCGCCTACGGTCTGCACGCTGACACGCGCGCCTTCAAACAGCAGCGACAGCGTATCGGCGAGAAGTTCGGCCTGGCCGATACCGGCATCCCGGCAGAGCCCGACCAGGCGTTCGCGCTGGGCTTCCTTGAGCTCCTTGATCACGCGTCTTGCCGGATGATCAGGTTCGGTCAGTTCGGCGGCGGCATTGGCCATGTCGCAGCCGCGGCCATCGGTGTTGAGCATGGCGGCGGCCTTGCGAACCCAGGCATGAAGCTGGGCGAGTTTGTCGCCCGGATGCTCGGCCTCGAACGTTTCCCACATCGCGCCGGCTTTCAAGGCGTTGGCGCGCAGGCATTCGACGATCAGTTCGTCCTTGGACTCGAAGTGACGATAGAGCGTCATCTTGTTCGTGCCGGCAGCCTCGGTGATGGCGTCGACGCCGACGCCCTTGATGCCGTGCTTATGGAACATGTCACGCGCCGTCTCCAGAATCCGATCCCGGGGACGAGAGCGCTCCACGACGCCGTCTGTCATCATGATCTCCTTTCGTTTCCAAAAAACCCTCGGCCACCTCTTGACTAGGGTGTTACCGGTCTGTAACTTCCAGAATGTTACTTACTGGTAACACCTATAGCGTCCGTCGTCAATAACAAGGTCGTGAACTGGTCCTACCAGATCGAGATGGACGAAAAGATTGCCAATCATGCGGCTTCGGCCGGTGAAGAGATGAAAAACGGTTCGTGAGCATGGGCTGCGAATCGACAGACAAGGAGCCGGCCAATGCCACAGCGCCGCGATCTTACCATAGATGAGGCCGTCCGGGATCCGATGATCCGGCTGGTCATGAAAGCAGATGGGGTCGACCCCCGCGCCTTCGAGAACATGTTGCGCTCGCTTGCCGATGGGCAGCGTCGCGGGGTGCCATTGCTGCGTTCACGGGAAATGTCCCGTGACGGGCATGGCCAGTTGTCCAGGGTCGCCAACGCCTTCGGGCGGGTAAGAGCGGCTGGAGAGGCGTGCGTGTCGTGGTAAACTTCTTCATCCATCGTCCGATCTTCGCCTCTGCGATCGCCATCATCATGGTGCTCGCCGGGACGATTTGTTATTTCCTGCTGCCCGTCTCGCAGTTTCCCGACATCACGCCGCCGCAGGTCGTGGTCAGTGCCCACTATCCGGGCGCCAGCGCGCAAGTGGTGGCAGACACCGTGACGACGCCGCTGGAGCAGCAGATCAACGGCGTGCAAGGCATGACCTACATGTCGTCGACGAGTTCCAATGACGGCTCGTCGACCATCACCATCACCTTCGATGTCGGCTATTCCTTGAGCACCGCCGCTGTCGACGTCCAGAACCGCGTCTCGCAGGCGGCATCCTCGCTGCCGGCGATCGTCAACCAGGGCGGCGTGACGATCAAGAAGCAGAACCCGAACTTCGTGCTGATCGTCAACCTGACCTCGCCCGACCATTCCGTCGACCCGGTGGCGCTCTCCAACCTGGCCTATCTGCAGGTGGTGGATCCGCTGAAGCGGCTGCCGGGTGTCGGCGACGTGCAGATCTTCGGCGAACGGCGCTATTCGATGCGCGTCTGGCTCGACCCGGACAAGCTCGCCAATCTCGGCATCACCGCGGTCGACGTCCAGAACGCCATCGCCGAGCAAAACGTCCAGGTGGCGGCCGGGAAGATCGGCCAATCGCCGGCGCCCGCCGGCACCGCCTTCGAGATGCAGGTCAACGCCGTCGGCCGGTTGAGCGATCCGAAGGAATTCGGCGACATCGTCGTGCGTGCCAACACGGATACGGGTTCGCTGGTGCGACTGCGCGACGTCGCCCGTATCGAGCTTGGCGCCCTGCAATATTCGTCCTCGGCCTTCTTCGGCAAGGACCCAACCGTGGTGCTCGCCGTCTATCAGATGCCGGGCTCCAACGCGCTCGATCTGCAGCAGCGCGTCAAGGACAAGATGCAGGAACTGTCGGCGCGTTTTCCCAAGGGCGTCGACTATGCCATGCATTACGATACGACGCGCTTCGTCTCGGCCTCGATGCATGACGTGCTGATCACGCTCGGCGAAGCCCTGGTGCTCGTCGTGGCGGTGGTGTTCATCTTCCTGCAGAGCTGGCGCACGACCATCATTCCGACCATCGCCATTCCGGTGTCGCTGGTGGCGACGCTCGTCATCATGGAGATGATGGGTTTCTCGCTCAACATGCTCTCGCTGCTCGGCATGGTGCTGGCGATCGGTCTGGTCGTCGACGACGCCATCGTCGTGGTCGAGAATGTCGAGCGACAGTTGGAGGCCGGGCTGAAACCACTGGCGGCGACAAAAGCCGCCATGGCCGAGGTGACAGGCCCGATCATCGCCACCACCGCGGTGCTGATGGCGGTCTTCGTGCCGGTCGCCTTCATTCCCGGTGTCTCCGGAAAGCTCTACAACCAGTTCGCGCTGACGGTGGCGATCTCCGTCGGTATCTCCGCATTCAACTCGCTGACGCTCAGTCCCGCGCTCAGCGCGGCCTTCTTGCGCCATCGCGGGGAGACGCAATTCTTCCTGTTCCGCTGGTTCAACACAGGCTTCGACAGGCTGTCGCATGCCTATGCCCATGGCGTGCGCATCCTTATCCGGCTGCGCTGGATCATGCTTGGCCTGTTCGCGGCTGGCCTGGTCGCCACCTATTTCGTCTGGCAGAAGCTGCCCTCGACCTTCCTTCCGGTCGAGGACCAGGGCTATTTCTTCGTCGTCATCCAGCTGCCCGACGGCGCTTCGCTGGAGCGCACCGATGCGGTGGCACAGAAGGCGCGCGACATCCTGCAGGCGACTCCCGGCGTCGACATCGTCGGCTCGATCAGCGGCCTGAACTTCCTGACCAGCGCGGCGCAGTCGAATTCGGCCGTCGAGTTCGCCATCCTCAAGCCGTGGGAACAGCGTGGTCCCGACCAGAGCGCCTCCAAGTTGGTCGCCGACGTGCGCATGAAGCTGCTGCAGATCCCGGAGGCCTTCGCGCTCTCCTTCGATCCGCCGTCCATCCCCGGCATCGGTACGACAGGCGGCTTCGAATTCGTCGTCGAGGATCTCACCGGCCGCGGCAGCACGGCCCTCAACGATGCCACGCAAGCGGTGATCGCCGAGGCGCGCAAGCAACCGGAAATCAATCCGCAGCAGCTGTTCTCGCCGTTCTCGACCTCGACGCCGCAGTTCAACTACAATCTCGACCGCGCCAAGGCGAAACTGCTCGGCCTCAACCTGCCCGACGTCTTCAACACGCTGCAGATCTATCTCGGCTCGCTCTACGTGAACGACTTCAACCTGTTCGGCCGCACCTTCCGGGTGACCATCCAGGCCGACAAGGATTCTCGTGCGGGTGCCGCCGATATTTCACGGCTCTATGTGCGCAATGCCTCCGGCGGCATGGTGCCGCTCAGCACGCTGGGCAAGCTCGTGCCGTTCGTCGGCCCGGAAACCGTGCCGCACTACAACAACAACGCCTCGGCCACCATCAATGGCGGCGCCGCGCCCGGTTATTCGTCGGGCCAGGCGGTCGCCGCCATGGAGCGGGCAGCGGCGACCGCGCTGCCCAGGGATTTCGGTTTCGAATGGACCGGCATCACCTTCCAGGAACTCAAGGCTGGATCGATCGCGTCGGTTGTGTTTGCCCTCGCCATCGTCTTCGTCTTCCTGATCCTGGCGGCGCAGTACGAGAGCTGGGCGATGCCGTTCATGGTGCTGCTGGCCGTGCCTCTCGCCCTGTTCGGCGCGTTCGCCGCACTTTGGGTGCGTGGCATGCAGATCGACGTCTATTCGCAGATCGGCTTCGTCATGCTGATCGGCCTGGCGGCCAAGAACGCCATTCTGATCGTCGAGTTCGCAAGACGGCGGCGCGAGGAAGGCCTCACCATCGTCGAGGCATCGATGGAGGCCGCCCGGCTGAGACTGCGGCCGATCCTGATGACCGCGTTTGCCTTCATCCTCGGCGTGGTGCCGCTGATGATCGCCACCGGCGCGGGTGCCGCAAGCCGTCAGTCGATCGGCACCACCGTGTTTGGCGGCATGGTCGCGGCGACCGTCCTGTCGCTGGTGTTCGTGCCTGTCTTCTACGCGGTCATCGAACAGCTGCGCGAACGGCGCGGCGGCGACGAGCCCGCCTCTCAACACACTGAACCAACGGCCAAACCCGCCTTCCCTCCCCTGGCGGAAGCGGCCGAATAAGATTGGAGAATCATCATGCGTAAATGGAAAATCGCGTTGGGAACGGCTGTCGCGCTGGGTGCGATCTCGGTGGCCAGCGTCCACTTGCTTGACATGGGCAATCTCAGCCTGAATGCCGGCACGGCCGGGGCCGCGCCCGCTCCAGCCGCGTTCGTCATGCCGGTGCCGGTGGCGAGCGTCGTCAAAAAGACGATCCCGATCTACCTCGACTATGCCGCGCGGACCGAGCCGATCCGCAGCATCACGCTGCAGGCGCGCGTCCCTGGCTACCTGCAGGAACAGACGGCGCAAGACGGCGCCGATGTGCGGCAGGGCGACACGCTCTACAAGATCTCGCCCGACGACTTCCAGGCCGCGCTCGATCAGGCGAAGGCCCAGGTGCAGCGCGATACGGCGACGCTCGACTATGCGCGTTCCAATCTCGGCCGCGGTACCGAGCTTGCCAAGAGCGGTTACCTGGACAAGGACAGCTTCGACCAGCGCACCAGCACCTTGCGCGAGGCGCAGGCGTCGCTGGCGCTCAACCAGGCCGCCGTGCGCACGGCCGAGCTCAATTTGAGCTACGCTGAAATCCATGCGCCATTCCCCGGACGCCTGGGCCGCAACCAGGCCTCCGTGGGAACGCTGGTCAGCGTTGCCGGCACCGTGCTCAACACGCTGGTGCAGCTTGATCCGATCTACGTCACCTTCAATCCAAGCGAGACGGATCTGGCGCAGATCGAGGAAGCGCGTGCTGCCGGCCCAATCGAGGTCGAGGTCCTGCTTCCGGGTGAGACCGAAGCCCACCAGAAGGGCGAGCTCACCTTCATCGACAACACGATCGATCACTCGACCGGCACGATCACCACACGCGCCACCATCGGCAACGCCAAATTCACGCTCTTGCCAGGCCAATATGTTCGCGTGCGGCTGCACGTCAAACAACAGCCCGATGCGCTGATGGTGCCGCAGGTCGCGCTGGGATCAAGCCAGCTCGGCAAATATCTCTACGTCGTCGGCAAGGGCAATACGGTCGACCAGCGGCTGGTTTCGCTTGGGCCGACCAGCGGCGACATGGTCGCCATCCTCAGCGGCGTCGCCGAAGGCGACCAGGTGATCACAGGCAATCTGCAGAAGATCGGCCCCGGAATGCCGATTTCGCCCCTCCCACAGAAACCGGCTACCTGACTCCCCCGCAGGCCCGGTTTCCGCGCGGCGCCCTCGACCCTTTCTCAGGTCGCGGGCGCCGTTTTCACGAGCAGACCGACCAGAGCGGCGACGTCAGCGCGATCGGCCTTTGCCGGCGGCATGAAGGCGCAATAGGGGTGCCCCAGGCGCACCGAGACGGAAGAAAGCGCAATCAGCCGGCCCGCATCCAGATCGCCCTGGGCCATCACCCGCTGTCCAAGGGCAATGCCGAGGCCCAACCGAGCCGAGGCTATCGCCAGGCTTGAGAGGCCGACGCGGCGCCCCTGCGACGGGTCGGGCGACCGGTTGCCGCCGCATGCCGCGAACCAATCGGCCCAGCTCGGGTGCGAGGCATAGTTCGGCCCCCAATTGGTGTGGATGAACAGGCTCTCATGCAGATCGGTGAGGCCCGTATCGCCATTGCCGTGCCGCTGCCAGAAGTCCGGCGCGCAGACCGGCAGCACATCGTCATGGACCAGGCGGACCATCCGCAGGCCGGGATAGTGATAGTCGCCATAGCTGATGCGCAGGTCGACGTTCTGGCGCATCAGGTCGATCGGATCATCCTCGGCACGCACGTCGATCGCCATGTGCGGGAAGGCCTCGAGGAGCACGGCCAGCCTCGGCGCCAGCCACAGTTCGGCCAGCGAGAATGGCACGCTGACGACAAGCCGAGTCCTCAGGCCGCCTTCGAGCATGCGCTGGCCGATGGCGGCAATGTCACCGAGCGCACGCGCCGTCTGCGGATAGATGGCGTGGCCGGCGTCGGTCAGCGCGATGCGATTGCCGGTGCGCACGAACAGTTGCTTGCCGAACCAGGTTTCGAGATTGCGGATCTGCTGGCTGACCGCCGCCGAGGAGACGCCAAGCTCGCTCGCGGCCAGTGTGAAGCTGCCGGCGCGGGCGGCGACCTCGAAGGCCTTGATCGCATTCAACGGCGGCAGCCGGTCCACATCAGCCTCCAGAAGTTTTTCTTGGCCAATCCTAATAATTTTCCACGTTGAGAGAAAGAATTTTTTGCCGTCTCCTGTGCCCAACCTTGGAGCTTCCCGATTGGAGCATACGACATGGAAGACATTCTCGACCTCGACCGCTATCCGCTGGATCGCGAAGGCAGCCCCGAATGGGATCGCCTCGTCGAGCAGTCGCTCGCCGCGCTCGCAGCCGACGGCATGTTCAATCTCGAGGGCTTTCTGCGGCCCGGTATCGCCGAACAAGCGGTGCGGGAAATCAAGCCGGTCATGGACACGCGGTCCCATGTCCACAAGCGTTTGCACAACATCTACTTCAAGCCCAGCATTCCGGAATTGGCACCCGACCACCCCGCGCTGCGCAAGGTGGAAACCATCAGCCACACCGTCTGCGCCGACCAGATTCCCGGCAGCACGGTGATGGCGATCTACGAATACGAACCGCTGGTGCGTTTCCTCGCCGCGACGATGGGCAAGGCCAGGCTGCATGTCATGCAGGATCCGTTGGCACGCGCCAATGTGATGGCCTATCGCGCCGGCGAAGCGCTGAACTGGCACTTCGACCGCTCGGAGTTCACCACCACGCTGCTCCTGCAACAGGCGGAGCTCGGCGGTGACCTGGAATACCGCACCGATCTCAGATCGGATGAGGATCCAAACTATGACGGCGTTGCCAGACTGCTCGAAGGGCGCGATCCCGAAGCCAGGGTCCTGCGCATGAAGCCCGGTACGCTGAACGTGTTTCGCGGCAAGAACACCGCGCATCGCGTCACCACGGTCGAAGGCGACCGCGAACGGATGATCGCGGTGTTCTCCTACTATGAGAAGCCGGGCGTGATGTTCAGCGATGAGGAGCGTGTCGGTTTTTATGGCCGGGCGGCTTGATTTCAGCCCAGCCGGCCGGGCTGCCAAGCAAAGCTCAGAAATTCGAGCATGGCCTCTTGTTAGATTGTCGACAATCTGATTGTCTTGCCTTCTGTTCTCGCTGGAGTGGGCCAAATGGTGAAGACGGAGTTCAGCCCGATTGCCGACACGACGCGCCGTGCCGAAATCGTGGCACTGCTGCGGCGCGCGATCCTGACCGGTCAGCTCGAGCCCGGCCAGAAGCTCAACGAGCTCCGTATCTCCGAACAGATGCGGGTCAGCCGCGCGCCGCTGCGCGAGGCGATGCGCGAGCTGGTGCAGGAAGGCATCCTGACCAGCATCCCCTATGCCGGCACCTTCGTCATCAATGTCACCGCCAAGGACATCGACGATGCCTATTCACTCAACAAGGTGCTGGACGAGTTCGCCATCGAGCGGATGTGGAAGCAGCGCGACCAGCGTTTCCTGGACGAGCTTGACCGGCGCCACGAGGCGGTGAAACAGGCGACGCGCGACCGCGACACCACAAGGCAGATCGAAACCGCCCTGCAATTGCATGGCCTGATCCATGAATGGGCCGACAATTCGGTGCTCCTGGAAACCTGGCAAAGGCTGACCAGCCGTTTGCAGATGTACTTCGCCCTGCACCAGCAGGCGCGCAAGGAAGCCGTGCCGGCCGAAAATGTCCATGAGACCTACGTGGCGCTGCTCAAGGGCGACGACATGCGTGCCGCCCAGCGCCATGCCCGCGAGCATATCGACCTCGATTTCGAAGAGCTTCTTGCCTATGCGCGCGGCCTTGAACGGCGCCCGTCGAAAGGCGCCTGATCCCTCCCATCATCGCGGACAATGGATACCCACGTGCAGATCGAAACCATCAAAGCCTATCACGTCGTGCAGCCCTTCGTGGACGGCCCCTACCGCATGTCCAAGGGGCGCGTGGCCGACTGCTTCGACGCCGTGATCGTGTCCATCACCTCCGACAGCGGGGTGACCGGCTGGGGCGAGATGGCGCCGCTCGGCAATTTCTACTCGGCCGCCTTCCCGGCCGGCACGAGAGCCGGCGTGCCGGAGATCGCACCGCACCTCATCGGCCAGGACCCGTGCGGGCTGGCCAGCATCGGCCGGCTGATGGACACCGTGTTCAAGGGCCATCCCTACATCAAATCGGCGTTCGACATGGCCTGCTGGGATCTGGCGGCGCGCGCGGCCGGCGTGCCGCTGGTGACGCTGCTCGGCGGCAAGGAAAGCGACACGGCGGAACTCTACAAGGTCGTCACCCATGGCACGGTCGATCAAATGGCCGCACTTGCCAAGCGCATCATCAAGGACGGTTTCCAACGGCTGCAGGTCAAGGTCGGCGGCAATGTCCATGACGACATCGAGCGCGTCACGGCGGTCGCCGCCTCGGTACCGAAAGGCACGGTCATCTTCTGCGACGCCAATGCCGGCTGGACCCCCTACCAGGCGCGGCAGTTCGCCGATGCCACGCGGGCGATCGACTACACGTTCGAGCAGCCCTGCACGACGATCGACGAGAACATGTCGGTGCGCCGCATGCTCGACAAGCCGATGGTGCTCGACGAATCCGTCACCTCGCTCGAGGCGATGCTGGAAATCCATCGCCTCGGCGCGGCCGACGGCCTGACGCTGAAGATTTCGCGGCTCGGCGGCGTCACCAAGACCCGGCTGATCCGTGACGTCGCCGTCGATCTCGGCTTCATGATCACGGTCGAGGACACCGGCGGCGCCGAGATCGACACATCCGCCATGGCGCATCTGTCGCTGTCGACGCCGGAGGAGCGGCGGCTGCATGCGATCGCCTTCCATGAATGGGTGACCGTGCGCACCGCGTCGAACGCGCCGCCGGTCACCGGCAGCCGCATGGGCATTCCCGACGGGCCGGGCCTCGGCATCGACGTCGTTCCCGACTTGCTCGGCAAGCCTTTCTTCGAGGTCAGCCGGTGAAGATCCGCAGCATCAAGGCGACGCCTATCAATCTTCGCCTCGAAGCGCCCTATGCCTGGGTGTTCGGCGAACTCGACGGTTTTTCGCCGACCATCGTCGAAGTCGAGACCGAGGACGGCCTTGTCGGGCTGGGCGAAGCGCCGACGCCGGCGGCGGCCGCCATCATCAACGATGGTCTCGCCAAACGGCTGGTCGGCCGCGACGCCTTCGACATCGCCGGCGCCGAGCATGTCAGCCTGCCCTTCTGGACCGGCGTGCAGTCGATCAACGACCGCGCCCGCATCATGGCCTTCGGCGCCATCGAGATGGCGCTTTGGGACTTACGCGGCAAGGCATGGAACCAGCCGCTCTACCAATTGCTTGGTGGCGCCGCGCGCAAGGACATCCCGTTCACCGACTACTTCTCGCTGCGCGGCAATGGGGCTGGTGTAAAGGGCGAGACGACGCCGGAAGCCGTCGCCGACTATTGCGTCGAACTGCACGAGACGCATGGAACGACGTTCTTCGAAGGCAAGTTCTCGACCGACGACCCGAAAGTCTCGCTGAGAATGGTCGAGCTGATCCGCAAGAAGCTCGGCGACGATGCGATGATCCGCATCGATTCCAACCAGGCTTATTCGCTGGCCACCGCCCGGCGGCTGGCGCGGCCGCTGGAAGATCTCGGCGTGCGCAACTGGGAGGATCCGGTGGCGACGATCGAGGAGATGCGCGAGCTTCGCCGCCATTGTTCGATCCCGTTCTCGACCCACAATATCGACATTGCGCGCGCCATGGACCTCAAGGTGCCGGATGCTTTCGTCGGCAACCCGACGGCGCATGGCGGCATCGGCCGGATGCTGCGGTTCGTCGGTGCCTGCGAGCACGCGGGCATCGATTTCTGGTGCTACAGCGGCGACAGCGGCATCGGCAGCGCGGCCTACCTGCACCTGTGCGCGGCGCTCGGCTGGATCCGGGAGCCGAACCAGTCGCTGTTTCGCATGCAACCGATTGACATCACCGAGCAAGGGCCGTTTTCGCCCGAGAACAATACGGTGCGTGTCCCGGAAGGCCCGGGTCTCGGTGTCACATTGTCGCGGAAAAATCTCGCGGCCTGCCATCGCGACTTCGCCGAGAACGGCCCGTGCAACAAATATCACGACCCGGCCAAGCCCGGGACATATCGCCGTTTGCCGCTGAACTAGGAGTACGAGACGGGAAAGGAGACGGAATAAGAGTCCGCCGCCGCGCGCGGATGGCGACGGCAGGACCGGACGGATGGAAGCATTGCCTCAAGAAAATCTGACCCGCACGCCGGAAGGATCGGATGGACCCAGAAAAACCGCATGCTACAGTCCCGGTCGACTGACATCGTTGATGGCCGGGACAGGAGAACTCCACGGACTTTCGTCAACTGAAAACACATTCATCAACCATAAGAAACAGGGGAAAGGGTTAAACCCATGATCAAGAACTACCGCATTCTCGACCTGATCCGGCGTAATCGCTCGCCGCTCGAAAATCACTTGATCGACGGGCTCGTCGATGGCCGTGTCAGCCGCCGCGACTTCATCCGCCATGGCAGCCTGCTCGGCCTGTCGCTGCCGCTGCTTGGAGGCATCACCACGGCCGCCGGCTTTGGCGGCATGCCGTCGCTGGCCCGCGCCCAGGGCGCACCCGGCGCCACCATCCGTGTCGCCAGCAGCGTGCCGGCAGCCGCCATCGATCCGGTCACCATTGCCGACGCCGGCGGCCTCCTGGTCATGCAGCAGGTAGCCGAATTCCTCTGCGTCGACGGCCCCGACCTCGTGCTCAAGCCGGCACTGGCCGAAAGCTGGAAGCCGAACGACAACGGCTCGGTGTGGACCTTCAAACTGCGCAAGGGCGTGAAGTTCCACAGCGGCGGCGAGATGAAGGCGGAGGACGTGGTGGCGAGCATCGACCGCCTCGCCGATCCGGCAAACTCGTCCAACGCGCTGTCGGTGTTCACCGGCATCCTGTCGAAGGGCGCCAGCAAGAAGGTCGACGACTACACGGTGGAATTCCACCTAGACGCGCCGAACGGCAACTTTCCCTACATGCTGTCGTCGGACAATTACAACGCCGTCATCGTCCCGGCGAGCTACAAGGGCGACTACGAAAAGAGCTTCGACGGCACCGGGCCGTTCAAGATCGAGAAATACACGCCGAAGGTCGGCGCCTCCTTCGTCCGCAACGAGGACTATTGGGGCGAGAAGGCGCTGCCGGAACGCACCGAATTCACCTTCTTCACCGATGTACAGCCGATGATCCTGGCGCTGCAGGGCGGCCAGGTCGACATCATCAACCAGATGCCGGTGCTGGCCGGCGTGGCCCTGCTCAGTGATCCAAGCGTCGACATCATCAGCCTGAAGTCTTCAGCGCATCAGCAGCTGCATCTGCGTTGCGACGACGGCCCGCTGAAGGACGCACGCGTGCGCCGCGCCATCGCGCTCAGCATGGATCGCGACAAATTGGTCGCAGGCCTGATGAAGGGGCGTGCCGTGGCCGGCAACGACAGCCCGTTCGCCGCGGTCTACCCCTCGACCGATACGAGCATACCGCAGCGCAAGCAGGACATCGCGCAGGCCAAGCAGCTCATGGAAGCAGCCGGTGCCGGCAAGGGCTTCAAAGTCACGCTGACCACCGAGCGCTACCTCGAAATCCCCGAATACGCCCAGCTCATCCAGAACTGGGTCAAGGAGATCGGCATCGAGCTCGAACTCAACATCCTCGACCAGGGGGCCTATTACGGCGACGCGGTGTTCGGCAAATCGAACTGGCTGGATTCGGTGATGGGCATCACCGACTATGGCCATCGCGGCGTGCCGAATGTCTATCTTGCCGCTCCCTTGAAGAGCGACGGCACCTGGAATGCAGCGCACTTCAAGAACAAGGACTACGACGCGCTGGCGACCAGCTATATCGCGGCACTCGATCTCGAAGCCCAGAAGGCCGACGCCGGCAAGATCCAGAAGCTTCTGCTCGAGGAAACCCCGGTCATCTTCGGCTATTTCTACGACTACCTGACGGCAACGGCGAAGGGCGTGGCCGGCGTGCAGCCGACAGCAATGTCGCAGCTGTTCCTCGATAAGGCGTCGAAGGCGTAAGCGAAAAGGGAAAGCCAGTCCTCTAATAGCCAGCTCCTCCGGGGAGCTGGCTTTGCAAGGAGTCTTAGCCATTCTCTCCTTCTTTGCGCGGCGTGTGTCCCTGTCGCTGATCACGCTGTTCCTGCTCAGCATCATGGTGTTCCTGGGCGGCCAGGTTCTGCCAGGCAATGTCGGGCGCGCGATCCTCGGCCCGTTCGCCGACCAGCGCGCGGTGGACGCGCTCAATCACACACTCGGCGTCGATCGCCCGCTGCTTGTCCAGTACTGGAGCTGGATCTCCAACTTCGTCCAGGGCGACATGGGCACCTCCTACATCTTCCGCTCGCCTGTGGCGCCGTTCGTCATCGATGCGCTCGGCAATTCGATGAAGCTGGCGGCCGTCGCCTTCGTGCTGGTGGTGCCGATCGGCATTCTGGGCGGCGTCATTGCGGCGCTCAACCTCAACCGTCCGCTCGACCGCATCATCAGCCTCGGCGGCCTGTCGGTGACGGTGCTGCCCGAGTTCGTCACCGGCATCATCCTGATCCTGATCTTCGGCGTATGGCTGCGCTGGCTGCCGATCTCGGCCGCTTGGCCCAGGAATGCCGGCTTCTTCACCCAGCTCTATTACCTGATCCTGCCATCGCTGCCGCTGTTCCTGGTGCTGTTCGGCTATATCGCGCGCATGGCGCGTTCGGGCATGATCGAGGCGCTCGATTCCGACTATACGCGGACCGCCGTGCTGAAGGGCCTGCCCTGGCGCACGGTGATCTGGCGCCATGTGCTGCGCAATGCGCTGTTGCCGACCATCACCGTCATCGCCACCCAGACCGGCTACCTCATCGGCGGGCTGGTGGTGATCGAGACGCTGTTCCGCTACCAGGGCATCGGCTCGCTGATCTTCACCGCGGCGCGCGGCAAGGATTTTCCGATGCTGGAATCCGGCATCCTCACCATCGGCATCGTCTATGCCGTGGCGACCCTGGCCGCCGACTTCCTCTATTCCGTGCTCAATCCGCGCATCCGCCTGGGGTCAGACCAATGAGCGCCGTCCAGACCACCTCACAGGACGACACGCGCAAGCGCGGCCCGCTGGCCGAAGTCTTTTTCTCCCTGCTGCGATCGCGAACCTTCCTTGTCGGTCTCGCCATCGTGCTGTTCTGGGTTGCCTGCGCACTGTTTGGCGAACGCTTCGCGCCCTACGATCCGCTCGCCGACGATATCATCAACGCGCTGGCGCCGCCCTCGCGTGAGCACTGGTTCGGCACCGACCAGATCGGCCGCGATGTGTTCTCGCGCGTCATCGTCGGCTCGCGCGATATCCTCACCGTCGCGCCGCTGGCGACCTTGCTGGCGACGGTCGCGGGCACCGCGCTCGGCCTGCTCACCGGTTATTTCCGAGGCATCGTCGACGATGTCGTCAGCCGCATCCTGGAAGCCTTCATGGCGATCCCCGTGGTGATCGTGGCACTGCTCGCCATCGTCGCGCTCGGCACCTCCAAGACCACCGTCATCATCGTCATCGGCCTGAGCTTCGCGCCGATCATCGCGCGCACCGTGCGCTCGGCGGTGCTGGCCGAGCGTGAACTCGACTATGTCGCGGCCGCACAGCTCAGGCATGAGAGCGCGCTGCATACGATGTTCGTCGAGATCCTGCCCAACGTCATCCCGCCGATCCTGGTCGAGACCACCGTGCGACTGGGCTATGCCATCTTCGCCGTCGCCACGCTCTCCTTCATGGGCTTTGGCATCCAGCCGCCGTCACCCGACTGGGGCCTCTCGATCTCCAGCAATTACGGCATGATCGGCGGCGGCTTCTGGTGGACGGTGCTGTTCGACGCGCTGGCCATCGCCTCGCTGGTGATCGGCGTCAACCTGGCCGCCGACGGTGTGCATGGGGCCTTCAATGACTGAACCCGCCGTGGCAAAAAACGCGCTCGAACTCAGAGACCTGTCGGTTGCCTACCGGGTCGCCGGCCGCAATCGCGCGGTGCTGCGCAATCTCAGCCTCACCATCGGCCAGGGCGAGGCCTACGGGCTGGTCGGAGAATCCGGCTGCGGCAAGTCGACGGTGGCGCTCACCGTGGTGCGCTACCTCCCGCGCAACGGCTCGATATCGGGCGGCGCCATCTCGCTCGACGGCCAGGATGTCATGAAGCTCGACGCCGAGGCACTGCGGCGCGCACGGGCCGAAAGCGTCTCCATGGTCTATCAGGATCCGGGCAAGGCGCTGAACCCGTCGATCCGCATCGGCCGGCAACTGACCGAGATTTTCGAGCTTGGCGGCATAACCGGCCAGGCGGCCACCGATCGCGCCATCGCCATGCTGAACCGGGTGCGCATCTCCGATCCGCCAAGCGTCATGCAGCGCTATCCGCACCAGCTGTCGGGTGGCATGCAGCAGCGCGTGGCGATCGCCATGGCGCTGGCCAACGACCCCTCGATGCTGATCCTCGACGAGCCGACGACTGGGCTGGATGCCACAGTCGAGGCCGAGGTGCTCGACCTCATCGCGCAGCTCAGGCGGGAACTCTCAGCCTCGATCCTGTTCATCAGCCACAACCTCGCCGTCGTCTCCAACATGTGCGACCGGGTCGGCGTGCTCTATGCCGGCATGCTGGTCGAGGAAGGACCAACGGAGGTCGTCTTCAACGATCCGCGCCATCCTTACACTGTCGCGCTGCTGCGCTGCCTGCCGCGCGGCGGCCAGCGCAAGGACCAGGGCCGGCTCGACACCATTCCGGGTTTCCTGCCTGGCATCGGCGCCGTCATCAAGGGTTGCGCCTTCGCCGACCGCTGCGCGCTCGCCGACGACCGCTGCCGCACCGAACTGCCGCCGCTCTATGAGCTGAGCGACGAGCGCGGAACCCGGCTGTCGCGCTGCTTCCATCACGACAAGGCGCAATCGCTGCCGCGCGCCACGCCCGCCGACGTGGCGCCGGCACCGAAGCCCGCGAGCGCGCCGGTGCTGCGTGTGGCGGGGCTGAACAAGACCTATGCCAGCCATGGCTATCCGCTGCGCGCGGTCAAGGACGTGTCGCTCGATCTCAGGCCCGGCGAGACGCTCGGCCTGGTCGGCGAATCCGGCTCGGGCAAGACCACCTTCGCCAGGCTGCTGCTCGGGCTCGTGCCGCCCGATGCCGGCGGCACCATCGAGCTCGAGGGCAAGGCGCTGGCGCCGAAGCTGGAGAACCGCGACGACGACCAGGTCAAGGCGATGCAGATCGTCTTCCAGAACCCGGATTCGGCGCTCAACCGTTCGCATTCAGTCCGCCATCTCATTGGCCGGGCGCTTAAGCGGCTGGCGGGGCTCAGGGGTGCCGCCCTCGAGGCGCGCCTCAACGATCTCGTCCGCTCGGTACGCCTGACCGACCGGCATCTGGCTGTCAAACCGCGCCAGCTCTCGGGCGGGCTGAAGCAGCGCGTCGCCATTGCGCGCGCCTTCGCCGGCGATCCGCGTATCGTGGTCTGCGACGAGCCGACCTCGGCACTCGATGTCTCCGTCCAGGCGGCGATCCTCAATCTGCTTGCCGACCTGCAGTCGAAGGAAGACGTCAGCTACATCTTCATCTCGCACGACCTCGGCGTGGTGCGGTACCTCTCCGACAAGATCGCCGTGCTCTATCTCGGCCGCATCATGGAGCTCGGGCCATCGGAGGACGTTTTCTCCGGGCCGCATCATCCCTATACCGAGGCGCTGCTCTCGGCGGTGCCCAAGCTCGACCAGACCGAGACGGCGCGCATTCGGCTCGACGGCGAAATCCCCAGCGCCACCAACCCGCCCTCGGGCTGCGTCTTCCACACGCGCTGTCCACGCAAGATCGGGTCCATCTGCGAACAGCAGGAGCCGCCATTGGCCGAGGCGCAGCCGGGACACTCGATCCGCTGCCATATTCCCTACGCGGAACTGGCGCGGCTGCAAAAGACAGCGGTGGCCGAACCGGCATAGCGAGACATCGCATGGGGCATTTGCCTGGCCGGTTACACCTGGCTGGCGATGCCCAGGGAACGGTCGCCTTCCGAAAACCCCTGACCTTCGGTCCAATCCCTGGCCAGCGTGCGCAGCCCGGTCAACGCGACGTCGAGCGTGTCGGACGAGGCGGGATTGCTGGGATAGGCGAGATAGATCGGCCGTTGAAATACCGGCGTGTTGTCGATGCGTCGCATTTCGCCGCGCTCGATATGGCCGCTGACGGCGCTGAGCGGCAGATAGGCGGCGGCGTGCTGCGACAGGACATGCTGGAGCCCGATGAAGACCAGCCCCGCCGAGATAGCCGGTTTGACCATGCCGGCGAATGCCCGGTCATGCTCGATGCGGAATTCGAGCCCCCAGTCCATCAGTATGTAGTTTTCGGTCCACGGCTGCGTCTGGGCGGCATGCTGGACGAGCACCACCTGGTCGACGGCGAGCGTCTCGTAGACGATGCCGGGATGTGGGCGCGGCAGATAGAGGATGCAGATGTCGAGCAAGCCTTCGGCCAACTGGTCGATTGCCTGGTCGGGAAAGCTTCCTTCCAGCCGTAGCGCCACGTTCGGCCTTCTGGTGCGCATCCACTCGACCCATGGCGAGGTGATGCGCTCCCACAGATAGGCTGGCGCGGTGAAGCGCAACAGCGTCTCGTAGCCATCGGGAACGGCGATATCCTGCCTGGATTGCTCCCAGGTGCGAGTGATGGAGGAGGCATGCGGCAGGAACTGCCGGCCGGCTGGCGTCAACGTGACGCCGTCGCGGTCACGGACAAAGAGCCGGCGCCCCAACTGCTCCTCAAGCCCCCTTATCCGCGCACTGACGGTGGATTGCGCGAGATTGAGCCGGTTGGCGGCGACAGTGAAGCTGCCATGTTCGGCGACTTCGAGGAAGCTGCGCAGGTTTTCGGTATCCATGCCATCACTCCTCCATCGAAAATTTCGATGGACCCTATCAAAAAATATCGCTTTCCGGTCGCGGTCAACAATGCCCTAAATGGCCGATCTCCCAAGGGCAAGCGAGGAATGCAGCCATGCCAAGGCATTTCATGACGATTGACGCCGCCCGCAAAAACCTGACCGCAATCGAAAATTCCGCTGTCGACGAATTGCTGGCCGGCAGGCTCGACCGGCGCGATTTCCTGCGCCACGGCAGCGTGCTTGGCCTGTCGCTGCCGTTGCTTGGTGGCATTCTGGGAGCGGCGGGTTTCGGGACGCAAAAGGCCCGCGCCGAGGGCAAGCAGGGCGGTACGGTGCGCGCCGGTGTGGCGACGCCGGGCGGCGCCATCGACCCCGACACCTTCTATGACAGCGGCAGCTACCAGCTGGTTTTCCAGACCGCCGAATTCCTCTGCATCACCCAGCCGGATCTGACCCTGAAACCGGTTCTGGCGGAAAGCTGGTCGCCCAACGAAGACGGCAGCGTGTGGACCTTCAAGCTGCGCAAGGGCGTGAAATTCCACAATGGCGAGGACTTCAAGGCCGAGGACGTTGTCGCGACGTTCGATCGGCTGGCCGATCCCAATGGCGCTTCCAACGCGCTGTCGGTGTTCAAGGGCCTGCTGTCGAAAGGCGGCACCCAGAAGGTCGACGACCACACCGTCGCCTTCCATCTCGACGCGCCGAACGGCAGTTTTCCCTACTCGGTATCGATCGACAATTACAACGCTGTCATCCTGCCGGCGAGCTACAAGGGCGACTACGAAAAGACCTTCGAGGGCACCGGGCCGTTCCGGATGGAGACCTACACGCCCAAGGTCGGTGCGACCTTCGTGCGCAACCCCGACTATTGGGGCGAGAAGGCGCTGCCCGACCGTCTCGAATTCAAGTTCTACGGCGACGTGCAGCCGCGCATCCTGGCGCTGCAGGCCGGCGAGGTCGACATTCTCGACGCGGTTCCGCTCGATGTCAGCCAGGTGGTGCTGAACAGCCCCGACATCACGGTGCTGCGCGTCGCCTCGACGGCGCACCGCCAGCTTCACATGCGCTGCGACATGGCGCCTTTCACCGACAAGCGCGTGCGCCAGGCGCTTGCGCTCAGCATCGATCGGTCCAAGCTGGTCGACGGCTTGTGCCGCGGCATGGCGGCCACCGGCAATGACAGCCCGTTCGCGCCGGCCTTCCCCGCCACCGACAAGTCGGTGGCGCAGCGCACCCAGGATATCGCCAAGGCCAAGCAACTCATGGATGCGGCGGGCCTCGCCAGCGGCTTCGACATCACGCTGACGACGCTGCGCTATTCCGACATTCCGGGCTATGCGCAACTGTTCCAGAATTTCGCCAAGGAGATCGGCGCCCGCATTTCGCTCAACATCGAGGATCAGGACAAATATTACGGCAAGGCGGTGTTTGGCCAGTCGGACTGGCTGGACAGCCCGCTCGGCATCACCGACTACGCTCACCGCAGCGTGCCGAATGTCTTTTTGAAGAGCCCCCTGGTCGGCGACGGCCCGTGGAACGCCGCGCATTTCAAGAGCCCTGCCTATGACGGCATGGTCGCCAGCTATCTCAAGGCGCTGGACATCGGCGCGCAGCGCGCGGCGGCATCCGACATCCAGAAACTGCTGCTCGACGAGACGCCTGTGATCTTCAGCTACTTCCCCGACCTTCTGGTGCCGGTGCGCAAGAATGTCAGCGGCCTGCCGCCGATCGCCGCCGGGCTGCTGCTCGATCGTGTGTCGCTGGGGTAGAGGCTGCCGAGATCATGCTCGAACAGGCAGAAGCCAGATTGGACCGCTCCGTGTTTCGGGCGGCGAGGCTGTCCGGCAACAGGGCCGCGACAAACGATGGGGGGCCATCGTTCCAGCGGTTCGACACCGGCAACGCCCGCCGCCCGGAAGCCCTCGCCGGCCATCGGCTCGGCCTCATATCGCCCTAGCCATGCGCCCTCGTCCGGCCACGACAGACAAGAAACGGGAGACTACCATTCGCAAGCCTCATCTGCGCGGTCGCGGACCGCATTTCCCCGTGCTCGACACTATCGTGCAGTACGATTTCGAGCCCGGCTATGTCGCCTTCACCATGCCGTCGCTGAAGCGGCTGCGGGTCCAGGTCGGTTCGATGACCGTTGCCGACACCACCAGGGCACTGGTTCTGTACGAATCGGACCATCTGCCGGTCTACTATTTTCCGATCGAAGACGTGCGCGAGGAATTCCTGCTGCCCTCAAAGACGACGACGGAAGACCCATACAAGGGCGTCGCCACGCACTACTCGCTCAATACAGGCATCACCCTGGTCGAGGATGGCGCATGGCGCTATCTCGATCCCGTCAAGGGTTGCCCGCCGATGTCAGGCTACATGTCGTTCGTGTGGAGCAAGATGGGCCACTGGTTCGAGGAGGACGAGGAGATCTTCGTCCATGCCCGCGATCCGTTCCGCCGCGTCGACTGCCTGCCCTCCTCGCGGCGCGTACAGGTTATCCTCGATGGCGAGCAGGTCGCAGATTCGCGGCGCGGCGTGTTCCTGTTCGAGACCGGGCATCCAGTGCGCCATTATCTGCCCATTTCGGACACACGGCTCGATATGTTTGCGCCCAGCCGCTACATTTCGCGCTGCCCCTATAAGGGCATCTCCAACTACTATCACGTGACGACAGCCAAGAAGCGCCACGAGAACCTGGTCTGGTACTATCCAGAGCCGGTGCATGAAGCAGAACGCATCAAGGGACTGGTCTGTTTCCACCACGAACTGGTCGACAAGATCCTGGTCGACGGCGTCGAAATCCCTAAGGAGGCCACGGCCGCGTCCGACGGATATTTCTGAGCCTTCACGCTCGACTGGTCAGGACCTGGTTCAGCCTTGCGTTTCGCATTTGCGTCCGTCGGCAGCGGTGCTATTTTTGTGCTGCGGCGGACACCTGCTTATGAGGAAAGCACTCCATCATGCGATTTGGCCCTGGCTTGTCGCCCTGGCGGCGACGCCGATGCCGGTGCTTGCCAAGAACGCTCCCGCCTTCGAGTTGAAGCTCGACATCGATCGGGACGGCAAGAGCGACCGGGCGGTCGTCCAGCAAGAGGCCGGCGGCCCCGCCGATCTCTACATCTATCTGGACTCGGAAAAGCCCGGTCCCTCACGCCAAGCGGATTTCGTCAGGAGAGGGCTGACGGAAGACCGGGTCATCGATCTCGAAAGCAAGAACAAGGGATCGCTGTCGGTTACGTCCTGCTTCGGCTGCGGCGCCAGCAAATCGACGGAAGAGACGCTGACGATCGTGCATCGCCAGGGCAAGTTCCTGGTCGGGGGCTATAGCCGCAATTGGGACTGGAACCAGCAGACGTCGAGCGGCGTCGAGACGACGCTTGGCGATTGCGACATCAACTATCTCACCGGCAAGGGTACCGTCTCCAAGGATTTGGAGGCGGGCAAACCCATCAAGGGCAAGTTCAAACCGGTACCGCTGAAGGACTGGTCCTCTGAAATGCGCCCGAAGGCCTGTGATTTCTGAAGAGGTTGATCGAGAGACGGCATAGCGAATACCCTCACCGCACAGGGAGGGCTAGCAATGGATCTTTTCAAACTGAATGGTGACGTCGCACTGGTCACCGGTGCCGGCAGCGGCATCGGCCAGGCAATCGCGATCGGGCTGGCCGAAGCAGGCGCCGATGTCGCCTGTTTCGGCCATACGTCGAAGGGCGGGCTGGACGAAACCGCTCACCGGATCACGGCACTCGGGCGCAAGGCGCTGGTGCTGGCCGGCACGGTGACGTCGGAGGGTGACCTCGCCACGGCCATCGATCGCATCGAAGCCGAACTCGGTGCGTTGACGGTCGCCGTCAACAATGCCGGCATTGCCGGCTCGGAACCAGCCGAGGCGCTGTCGCTGGACAAATGGCGGAGGGTGCACGAAGTCAATGTCGCCGGCGTGTTCCTGTCCTGCCAGGCCGAAGCGCGCAAGATGCTGGCGCGCGGCAAGGGCTCGATCATCAACATCGCCTCGATGTCGGGCACCATCGTCAATCGCGGGCTGACGCAGGCGCACTACAACTCGTCGAAGGCCGCCGTCATCCATATGTCGAAGAGCCTCGCCATGGAGTGGGCCGATCGCGGGCTGCGCGTCAACGTCGTCAGCCCCGGCTACACGCTGACGCCGATGAACAAGCGGCCGGAGGTTGCGGAAGAGGTCAAGATCTTCAAACGCGACACGCCGATGGGACGAATGGCGGCGCCCGAGGAAATGGTCGGGCCGACGGTGTTCCTGGCCAGCCGGGCGTCGAGCTTCGTTACCGGCCTCGACCTGATCGTCGATGGTGGCTACGTCTGCTGGTAGGCGGCACATCCGGCCGCGATTGCGGCACTTCGCCTGCAGTATGAAATTCGCAGCCGGCCCGGCGTTAGTCGTTGCGCGGCATGAACGTTGGTATATATAATTTCATCCTATGAAACGCGCTGGCGAGACGGGGCTTGCCGGCCAACAGCCGAGATCATGACCTTGATGGCTCGCACCTTGCAGGGCGCCGCAGGACTGGCAAGTGATCCGCGGATTGCTATCGCGGCGATCGATCGGCCATGAGACTGGGCCGCCCCGGCAGCATCCGTCATCATCGAAATCGAGCATCGCCGCGCCGGCCTTGCGCCGCTGGCGACAACAGCCTTGCGCAACAGCCAGCCTTTCCAACACAATCAAGAAAAGACGCAAGAAGGGAACGACCAATAAACGTCACAGCTTGAAGGAGAACCAAGCAATACCAGTTCGCAGTGTGATTTCGAAATTCTCAATGGGAGCTTTTGCACTTGCCGCGGCAAGTGTCATGACGCCGACAGCGCAGGCAGCGGCACCGGAGTCCAACGACCCGATCAAGATTGCCTTGTTCGACTGGACCAGCGTCAACCTCAACGCCAAGATCCTCGGCGGCATCCTGGAAAAGCTCGGCTATACCGTCGAATATCCGACCGCCGACTATCTCTCCAGCCTGACCACCGGCCTCACCAATGGCGACATCGATGTCGGCCTGGAGTTCTGGGACACCACCGCCGGCGAGGCCATGAAGGCCTCCGACGCCACTGGCCAGACCGAACGGCTCGGCAAGCTCGGCCCAAAAGCCAAGGAAGAGTGGTGGTTTCCCGAATACATGAAGGAAAAGTGCCCGACCTTGCCGGACTGGCACGCCCTGCTCGACGCCACCTGCGCGGAATCGTTCTCGACCGCCGAGACGGCACCGAAAGGGCGCTATCTCGGTGGCCCGGTGACCTGGGAAGGTTTTGACGACGAACGTGTCGCGGCGCTGAAACTGCCCTTCACCGTCATCCATGCCGGCACCGATGCGGCGATGTTCGCCGAACTCGATTCCGCCTATCAGCGCAAGGCGCCGATCATGCTGTGGATCTACTCACCGCATTGGGCGCCTGCAAAATACAAGGGCGAATGGGTGCAATTCCCCGAATACACACCCGAGTGCTACAACGACCCGAAATGGGGCGTGAACCCGGACGCCAAATACGACTGCGGCAAGCCGCATGGCGAGATCTGGAAATATTCCTGGAACGGCATGAAGGACAAATGGCCGGTCGCCTACAAGGTGGCCAAAGCCTACACGATCGACACCGACGAGTTGAACAAGATGAGCGGCGAGATCGATCTCGACGGCAAGACGCCGGAGGATGTCGCCGCTGCCTGGATCGCCGCCCACGAAGCCGACTGGAAAGCCTGGGCGCAGTGATCGCTCCGACTGGAAAAGGGAGACCCGACTGGTACCAGCCGGGTCTCAATTCCTGGTGTTCCAGAAGGACGACTGAATGACGAAAGCTATTGAACAGGCATCGAACGCGACGGGGAAAGATCCCCGGCCGATAAAACTTGCCTGCCGCAATGTCTGGAAACTGTTTGGGACGAACGCCGCCAATTTCATCCGCGAGCGCGACGGCAAGGCCAGCGCAGCCGACATAGCCGGAGCGGGGCTGGTCGGCGCGGTGCGCGCCGTCGATCTCGAAATCCGACAGGGCGAGATCTTCATCATCATGGGCCTGTCAGGGTCTGGCAAGTCGACGCTGGTGCGCTGCATGTCGCGGCTGGTCGAACCGACACATGGCAAGGTCGAATTCGAAGGCAAGGACCTGCTCGAGATTTCCGATGCCGCGCTGATCGAACTCAGGCGCCACCGCATGGGCATGGTGTTCCAGAATTTTGCGCTGCTGCCGCATCTGAACGTGCTCGACAACATCGCCTTCCCGCTCAGCATCCAGGGACAGGATCGTTCGACACGCGAGGCTCGCGCCCGGGAAGTCATCGAACTCGTCGGCCTGCGCGGGCGCGAGCATTTCTATCCGCGCGAATTGTCGGGCGGCCAGCAGCAGCGTGTCGGCATCGCCCGCAGTCTCGCCACCAAGCCGGAAATCTGGTTTCTCGACGAGCCGTTCTCGGCGCTCGATCCATTGATCCGCCGCGAGATGCAGGATGAGCTGATGCGGCTGCAGACCATGCTGCACAAGACCATCGTCTTCATCACCCATGATTTCGACGAGGCGATAAGGCTGGCCGACCGCATCGCCATCATGAAGGACGGCGAAGTCATCCAGATCGGCACGCCGGAGCAACTGGTGGTCAATCCGGCTACCGACTACGTCGCCGAGTTCACCCGTGACGTCGACCGCGCCAAGGTGATTTCGGCACGCAGCCTGATGCGCCCTTGCGATGGCGCCGAACATGGCGGCACGGTGGCGCCGGAGGCCAAGATCGCCAGCTTCTCGGCCAGCATCGTTGCCGCCGGTAAACCGTTCGCCGTGGTCAACGGCACCGCCAAGCCGATCGGCGAGGTGACGCCGCAAGCGGTGATCGATCTTCTGGCCGGCATCGAGCGAGCCGGCGCATGACTGTAACGGCAAGCACCAGCCAGGCAAGGCCGCCGATTCAACGGTGGCTGGTGATCTGGGTGCTGGCGCTTGCCGCCGTGCTGGTGGTGTTCCTGCTGCAGGACGTCGTCCCTTGGGCTGTCGACTATCCGGCGAGCGCCGTCGTGCCCGTCGCCGACTGGGTCAGCGCGCTGATGGGCTGGATCAAGTCGAACCTGTCCTGGCTGACCCGCTCGGTCACCGCGATGCTCGGCGTGCCGCTCGACTTCGCGCTCAACCTCTTGGCCAAGAATTTCAAGATCGGTCACGGCGCGGACGCTTTCGTGCTGCCGCGTTTGTCCTGGGTTGGCGTCTGTGCGACCGCCTTCATTGCAGGATATGCAGCCGGCGGCAGAAAACTTGGCATGCTGGTTGGCGGCTGTTTCCTCTACATCGCGCTGTTCGGCCAGTGGACCAGCGCCATGCTGACCCTGGCGCTGATCTCGATCGCGGTGCCGTTCTGCATTCTCACCGGGCTATTCGCCGGCATCTGGGCGTGGCGCAAGCCGTGGGCGGAGAGGCTCATCGTCTCCCCTGCCCTCGACCTCATGCAGACGATCCCGACCTTTGCCTACCTGATCCCGATGCTGCTCCTGTTCGGCAACAGCCCGGTCTCGGCGATGATCGCCACCGCCATCTTCGCCACGCCGCCGATGGTGCGGGCAACCATGCTCGGCCTCACGCGGGTGCCCTTGGAGATCGGCGAGTTCAGCGACATGGCCGGCTGCACCGCGCGGCAGAAATTGTGGCGGGTGCTGTTGCCCTCGGCACGGCCGACGCTGATGGTCGGCGTCAACCAGGTGATCATGCTGGCGCTGAATATGGTGATCATCGCCTCGATGATCGGCGCCGGCGGGCTCGGCTACGACGTGCTGCTCGCTCTGCGCGCGCTGAAGGTCGGCGAGGCGATGGAAGCCGGGCTGGCCATCGTCGCGCTCGCCATCGCGCTCGACCGGCTGAGCCAGGCCATCGCCCACAAGCAGGCAACAGGCAATGTCCACCGGTCGTCCGCCAGCCCGCGTTTCTGGCGGCGCTACCCCAATCTGACGCTGGCCATTGCGATTCTTGCCGTCACCACGCTGCTCGGCCTGTTCGTGCCGGCTTTCGCGGCCGTGCCGAAGGCGATCACCTTCACCACCGCGCCATTGTGGAAAGCGGCGGTGAACTGGGTGACGATCAACTTCTTCGACATCATCGAAGCGTTTCGGGTGGCGCTTATCCTCAACGTGCTCAATCCGGTGCGCGCCTTCTGCGAAGGATTTCCGTGGCTGGGCGCGGTGTTCTTGCTCGGCCTTGCCGGCTACCAGCTCTCAGGCTTGCGGCTGGCCGCACTTGTCGCGGCACTCACCGCCTTCTGCGCCATCACAGGCCTTTGGGAAAAGACCATGGCGACGGTCTATCTCTGCGGCATCTCGGCCTTCATAGCCTGCCTGATCGGCATTCCGATCGGGCTTGCGGCGGCGCGAAGCGACCGCTTCGAAAAGATCGTCACGCCCGTCATCGACACGCTGCAGGTGTTGCCGTCGTTCTGCTTCATCATTCCGGTGGTGATGCTGTTTCGTGTCGGCGATGTCACCGCAATGATCGCAACGATAGCCTTCGCCGTGGTGCCGGCGATCCGCTACACCAATCATGGCATCAGGCAGGTGCCGCCGGCACTGATCGAGGCGGCGAAGGTTTCCGGCTGCACGCCGCGCCAGACTTTTTTCCGTGTGCAATTGCCGCTGGCGCTTCCCGAAATCATGCTCGGCGTCAACCAGACGATCCTGATGGCGCTGGCGATGATCATCATCTGCGCCATGGTCGGCACCCGCGACCTCGGCCAGGAAGTGTTCATCGCGCTGTCGAAGGCCGATTCCGGCCGCGGCATTGTCGCCGGCCTCGCCATCGCCTTCATCGGCATCGTCGCCGACAGGCTGTTCAATGCGTGGACGGCGAAGGCACGGGCGAGACTGGGGTAAAACTCAACCGCCGATACCACCAAAAAGGAGAGAAGAGAATGACCAGCAGGGTAGCCAGCTGCACCTGCGGACAATTGCAGATACATTGCCCGCAAGAGCCGACCATGGTGTCGCTTTGCCATTGCCTCGACTGTCAGCGGCGGACCGGCAGTCCGTTTGGCATCGCGGCCTTCTTCGACGCCGCCGCGACCGATATCCGGGGCCCATCGAAGACATTCCAACGCGATTCCGACAGCGGCTTCCCGATCAGCTTCCATTTCTGCGGAGCGTGCGGGTCGACTGTGTTCTGGTATCCGTCACGAAAACCGGAGGCGGTCGCCGTGGCCGTCGGCTGTTTCGCCGATCCGTCCTTCCCGGCGCCGACAAAGTCAGTCTACGACAAGCGCCGCCACGGCTGGGTCGTGGTGCCAGACTGACGCCAAAGCCCGCCTCCTGGGCCACTACTCGGCCGCGACGCCTTTCACCTCGAGATAGCTCTCCATCGAATCGTCCAGCGCCTGCAGCCACGGCGTATGGTGCAGCGGCGCCATGGTGCCGGTCATCAGCGAGCGATAGGAATGGTCGCGGAAGCCCATGATGTTCTCCGCCTTGTGATGCTCCCATTCCATGAAGGTCTGGTTGACCGCCTCGACGTCGAAGCCGGGATAGTCGGTCTGGTCCATCAATTCCTTGGTGTAGTCGCCCTGGAACCAGATCATCTGCTCGGCGTCCTCGAGCGTCTCCTCGCGGGCGCGCCATTTGGCGCCATGCGCCGCCATCGCCTCGGCCGAGGGCAGCTTGATGCGGCCCATGATGACGTCGCGGGCGAACCAGGCCTGCGCGTCGAACATGTTGAAGGTGTAGAACTGGTCCTGCATGCCGATATAGGACAGCTTCGGGTTCTTCTCCCAGACCACGCCCTCATAGAGGTCGAGCGGCCACATGCGATTGGCTGTCTTGAGCTTGAGGTCATCGGTCAGGAAGGGGAAGGAATGGAGATAGCCGGTGCACAGGATGATGGCGTCGACATCCTTGGTCGTGCCGTCCTTGAAATGCGCCGTCTTGCCGACGACCTTCTGCAGCAGCGGCACCTCTTTCCAATTCTCCGGCCATTTGAAACCCATCGGCTTGGAGCGATAGCTGGAGGTGATCGATTTGGCGCCGTATTTGTAGCATTGCGAACCGATGTCCTCGGCCGAATAGGAACGCCCGATGATCAGGATGTCCTTGCCCTTGAACTCCATCGCGTCGCGGAAATCGTGGCTGTGCAGGATGCGGCCGTTGAAGGTCGAGAAGCCCTCGAAATAAGGCACGTTGGGCACGGAGAAGTGCCCGGAGGCAACAACGACATTGTCGAACTCTTCGGAGTAAGTCACGTCGTTGGTCCGGTCATGCGCGGTGACGGTGAATTTCTTCGTCTCGTCGGAAAAGGTCACCATGCGCACCGGGCTGTTGAAGCGCACCCATTTGCGCAGGCCCGACTTCTCGACGCGGCCCTTGATGTAGTCCCACAGCACGGCGCGTGGCGGGTAGGAGCCGATCGGCCGGCCGAAATGCTCCTCGAATGTGTAGTCGGCGAATTCCAGGCATTCCTTCGGCCCGTTCGACCAGAGGTAGCGGTACATCGAGCCGTGCACGGGATCGCCATGTTCGTCGAGCCCGGTGCGCCAGGTGTAGTTCCACAGGCCGCCCCAGTCGGACTGCTTTTCGAAGCAGACGATCTCGGGAATCTCGGCGCCCTTGTCGGCAGCCGACTTGAAGGCCCTGAGCTGAGCCAGACCGGACGGCCCGGCTCCAATGACGGCAACACGAGTTTTCATTTCCGGGCCTCCTCTTTTTTGATTTCCCCAGCGAAACAAATTTCACTGACAGGACAGTAATTGGCCCTTCCGTGCTGTCAACAGCGATCTGCGGAAACGGCATTTGCGCACAATCGATTCCTGGCGAATAACCGGCCACGGCCGCACTCAAAGGACCGGCGCATGCACCACAAGACGGCTTGCCGTTGCGGTTGCGCTGCTGTATCGCCACCTGACATGTTCACCTTGAGTGAAATAAATCCGCGAAGTCCGGGGGCGACATGGCGAAAGACAGTACCAAGGCCGGGCTTGCCGGCGCCAAACCAAAGCCGCAGCCAAAGGTCTCGGCGGACGGCAAGACCATCCGGGCGCCGCTGACGCAGAACCCGCACGCCATCCGCGATACCCGCGAAAAAGTGCTCGAGGTGGCGATTGGCCGCGAGGTGCGGGCCTTCCGCAAGAAGCTCGGCATCACCGTCGCCGATCTCGCCGTCGCCACCGACATTTCGCTGGGCATGCTGTCCAAGATCGAGAACGGCATCACCTCACCATCGCTGACCACGCTGCAGGCGCTGTCGCGGGCGCTCGGCGTTCCCGTCACCGCCTTCTTCCGCCGTTTCGAGGAAGAACGCAGCGCTGTCTTCGTCAAGGCCGGCCAAGGCCTTGACGTCGAACGCCGCGGCACGCGCGCCGGCCACCAGTACAATCTGCTCGGTCATATCGGTTCCAACACCAGCGGCGTCGTGGTCGAGCCCTATCTGATCACGCTGACCGAGGATTCCGACGTGTTCCCGACCTTCCAGCACGAAGGCATGGAGTTCCTCTACATGCTCGAGGGCGAGGTCGTTTACCGGCATGGCAGCAACCTCTATCCGATGAAGCCCGGCGACAGCCTGTTCTTCGACGCCGACGCGCCGCACGGGCCGGAAGAGCTCACGCGGCTGCCGATGCGGTACCTTTCGATTATCTGCTATCCGCAGAATAGCGCGGGTTAGGCACTTGGTTCCTCGCCCCTGTAGTGGGGAGAGGTGGCTCGGCGAAGCCGAGACGGAGAGGGGAGCGCCCTACGAAGGCCCCCTCTCCGTCCGCTTCGCGGACACCTCTCCCCCGCCTCTGGCGGGGGCGAGGAACCCAAGTCTTTGGAGGTCAATCTGGCCCAAACCCCGGTGATGTCGCGCTCCCATCATCCAGCTTCGACAGCCACTCGACCAATGTCGACCGATAGCGGGTCAAGCCCTTGTAGGTGGCGAGTTCCTCCGGCAGGTCGCGTATGACGCGATGCAGGCGCCGCGCCCATTTCGGCTGCGTCACCAGTTCGTCCATCTTGATCAGGTAGCAGCGGATCGGGAAGACGATGCCGTTGGAGCGCGGCAGCCGCCAGAAGCTCTGCAACTCGACCCGCAGGTGCACCTTGTCGCCGACGTTCTCGGGCGTCACCGTTGCCCGGTCCGGGCCCCATTTGTGGTAATTTTCGGGGCTGGTATCGAGGCGCGGATTGACGGTCATCGTCCAGTTCAGTCGCCTGGCCGGTTTGCCCTGCTGGATATTGGTGAGGAATTTCAGCGCCCTGACGAAAATCCCCTTCTCGTGCGCCAGCGGCACCGGCGCGTGCCACTCGAAGAAGTTCATGCCGATGTCGAAATCGAGCGACCAGTCGGCCTGGGTGGTGACCATGCCGGCATCCATCCACAGATTGCCGTCGCGCTGGTCGAGGATGCAGAAATCGCCCTGGCTCTGGCGGGTGATGTACTCCATCGGGCCGTAAGGCAGCGTCGAGGTGTCACCGAAGGTGAAGGTATCGTCGATGCCGAGCGGCCGGTTGATCCAGCGCCAGCGATCGCCGTCGCGCATCAGTGTGAAATGCTCGGGGTAACCCAGTGCCTGCTGCTCCATCAAAAGTTCCAGCAGATCCCAGCCGGCGAGCGTCATGTGCGGCAACGACTGGCAGCGCAGCGGATCCTCTGCCAGCACCATCGCGCGGTCCTGCATCTCGGCGACATAGTGTTCGTCGACGTCGATCAGGTTCTCCAGCACCGAGCCCTTCGGGCCGACGACATGCGGCTCGATATTGACCGCATACATGTAGCTATCTTCGTGGAACGGGAACGGAAACCGTCTGATGTGCTCAGGGCTGTTCCTGAAGGTAAAGTCGTCGCGGAACGTTTCCTTGCGAAAGGTGATGCCCAAGCTCGCCTCCTATCTTTCCAAGACCAACGATTCGCCTTCGAAGCGCGACACGCACGGCATGATCTTCCTGCCGGAACGGTGCTCTTCCTCGCTCAGCCAATGGTCGTTGTGGATGAACTTGCCGTCGCACGAGATGACGTTGGTCTCGCACTGGCCGCAGACGCCGCCGCGGCAGAGATAGGGTGGATCGACGCCGGCCGCCTCGATGGCTTCGAGCAGGCTCTGCTGCGAGCCGACGCGGATGGTCTTGCCGCTGACGGCGAGCGTCACGTCGAATGGCAGGCCGGGCTGGGGCGCCGCGAAATGCTCGTAGTGCACGGTCTCCGGCGGCCAGCCGAGCGCGGCGGCGCGGTCGCGCACCCAGTTGATCATGCCGGCGGGGCCGCAGACATAGAGATGCGTGCCGAGTGGTTGCGAGGACAACAGCCGGTCGAGATCGATACGCTCCTCAAGGTCATCGTGATAGAGCCGGACTCGACGGCCGTAGCGTTCCCGGAGCAGGTCGGCATAGGTACCAAGCGAGGCGGTGCGGCAGGTGTAGTGCAGTTCGAAATTGCCGCCTTCGCCAGCCAGTTGCGCGGTCTGCGCCATGAACGGCGTGATGCCAATGCCGCCGGCCAGCATCAGGTGTTTTTTCGCCCTGAGATCAAGCGAGAACAGGTTGACCGGATAGCTTACCACCATCTCCAGCCCCGGCCGGACCTGGTTGTGCATGAACAGCGAGCCGCCACGACCGACATCGTCGCGGCGCACCGAGATGGTGTATTCGCGCGTGTCGAGCGGCGAGCCCATCAGCGAATAGGGATTGAGCCTTGTGCGCTCGCCATCGCGCATCTCGACCACGACATGGGCGCCGCCAGAAAAGGTGGGCAACAACCCGCCGTCACGCCGGCGGAAATGGAAGCGGGTGACCAGGTCATTGACCGGGACAACGTCGCTGACGACGACATCGAGCTTGGTGGTGCCGGTGCTCATGGGAAGGCCTCCTCGGTCGGAGGAATCTCGGAGCGGTCCTCGGCGTTGATGCAGACTCCCTGGAAGGCGGCGAGCCGCCGCGAATAGTGGTCGCGCACCAGAAGCAGCAGGCCGCAATGCGAACAGGTCGCGGGCTGCGTCGTCACATTTTCGGTAATGCCCTTGCAGTGCACGCACTGGATGCGCCGCGCCAGCGAGCCGCGATGCTCGGTCTGCATCGAGGTGTGATCGATGCCGGCTTCGAGCGCCACCTGCATGGCCTGGCCGATCAGCCCTTCGGTGCCGGCAAGATAAAGGCGCAAGCCCATATGCGCGTTGGTCAGGGTCTGCTTCAGACGCGGCAGCAGGCTGGCGAAGGACGGCGCGATGTGCAGTTGCGCCGGCTTCAAGGCTTCGAGAGCGGCAACGTATTTGCCGTCGGGACCGGCAATGAAGACGATTTCGGCTCCGTCGAAGAATCCGGCCGGAGCCCTGGCGGCCATGTCTTTTATCGCGAGCGTGCCTTCCGCATCCGCAACGAAAAGATGATGCCTGCCGGGCTGCGGAGACAGGGTCCCGTAAATGGGCCGGCTGATGATGGTCTTGGCTGCCATTCTGTCTTTGTGCCTCGAAACCCCTCGCTGTCGATTATGCCTCAGCCTTTCGCCGTGCGCTTGGTCTTCTTGGGATCGTCGAATGGCAAGGGCTGCGCCGTCGCCTTGATCGATCCGCTCTTGTTGCGGATTTCGAGCTTGGCGTCCTTGACCGCGCAGTCGACGTCGAGCCGGGCGATGCCCATCGATTTCTCGACCAGCGGCGAATACATGGCGCAGGTCACCACCCCGACCTTTTTACCGTCGCGATAGACCGGCGCGCCTTCATCGGCTGGCTCCTTGCCGTCGAGCAGGACGCCGTAGATCTTGAAGCGCTCCTTGCCTTTCAGGCGATAGTGCTCCTCGGCACCACGGAAACCGGTCTTGCCGGGGCTGACGGTGAAGTCGAGGCCGAGTTCCCACAGCGTGTCGCCGGGGCCTTCGTTCTCGAACGGATATTTTTGCGAATTGTCGTAGGGGTAGAACAGCAGGTAGCTCTCGACGCGCAGCATGTCGAGCGTGGTGAAGCGGCATGGAATGATGCCGGCCCCCTTGCCCTCTTCGAGGATCCTGTCCCAGATCGTGCCGGCATCCTGGCCACGGCAGAAGATCTCGTAGCCGCGCTCGCCGGTATAGCCGGTGCGCGAGATCATGACAGGGAGGCCGAAGAGCTGCGTCTGCATGTGATGGAAGTAGTTGAGGTCGCGAATGCCCGGCACGTGCTTGGCCAGATAGTCGACCGCCGTCGGCCCCTGCAGCGACAGATCGTGCAGATTGTCGTCGAAGCGCAGCGACACGTCCCGGCCCATGGCCGCTCGCTGCAATTCCTCATGGCCGGTGCCCGAGCCGTGCACCACCATCCAGGAATTCGGCCCGGTACGGTAGAGGATACAATCGTCGGTGAATTTTCCCGCTTCGTTCAGCATGCAGGCGTAAGCCGACTTGCCGGGATAGATTTTCTCCACGTCGCGCGTGGTGGCGAGGTCGATCAGGTGCGAGGCGTGCGGCCCTGTGATGTGAACCTTCTTCAGGCCGGAAACATCCATAAGTCCGGCCTTGGTGCGGATGGCGACATATTCCTCATCGGCATCCTTGTCATAGGTCCAGGCGGTGCCCATTCCGCTCCAGTCTTCGAGTTTCGACCCCAGAGCGCGATGGCGATCCGCCAGGGTTGAAAATCTCCAGGATGCCGTCATCCGCTCGTCCTCCGTTCGAAAATCATGCTGTTCCCTGCTCCTTTGCCCGAGGCCGGAGCTTTGGATGGAATATTGACCGCAAACGCGGGAAGCCTGCAATCCCCTTGAAGCAAATAATTTCATTGTCAGGCAAAATTGTTCACTCGAAGCGAGCGGTTAACTCTACGTAAATTCGTCTTGACAAGTCAGGGATTCGAGCGGAACTTATGAAAAAAATTTCACTCTCTTGAAAGAGGGCGGCGGGCGGTGGATTCGGAACCGGGCGTCGGCAAAGAAGGGGAAAACCGATGTCAGACCTGCAGCAGCGCATCGAAGCGCTGTACCGCTCCGATTTGCGCGGATCCGCGCTTCTGATCGTCTGCCTGTGGGCGACGATCCTCTTCGTCCTCTTCATGACTTGGCCATACATTCCCCAGGGCGGCATCAAGGCCGTCGTAGCCATGGCCGCCGCCGCGGTGCTCATCTTCAACACGGCGGCCATCCTGGCGATGGTCAAACACTACAAGGAAGACAAGGAGTTCATCTACGGGCTCGACATCAAGAACGCCGACGCGTCCCGCAACCGCAAGTCCTGAGGGGAGAAACAATGTCCCGCTATACGCCGCCGGAGCAGAGCAAGGCCGGGCAAGTCTTCGACATCGCCGTTGTCGTGGTCGCCATCTTCGTGGCGCTGTGGCTGCCGCTGAAGCTTGGCCTTGCCGGTGCCGCAAAATCCATCGATGCACTCGATGCCAAGACCTGGGAAGCGCTCGGGCAGAATCCGACCATGGCCTCGATCTGGGAAAAGCTCGGCTATACGCCGGAGACCGCGCACGACATCATCCAGAACCGGTTCCACTACATCATCGACTGGCCGACACTGATCATCATGGCGGCCGTCCTGATCGGTTATTTCGTGTTCCTGTTCCGGGCATCCGACCGCGAATATCGCGATGTCATCAACGAGAAGTTCGACGACAAATAGAGTTTGGCGACGAAGAATTTGGGGACACGATCATGTGGGTGGCACTCTCTTACGCATGCTGGGGCATCTCGATCGTGCTCGCGCTGTGGATGCTCTACGACTGGTTCAAGATCGATACAAACTACTCCGAGGACGTTCTGACCTCGTCGCGTGAAGGCGAGCTTGAAGCCGCTTCCGAAAAACACCGGATCTGAGTGGGGATTGATCGATGACGGTCGCGCTTGAAAACAACATCACCACCACAATTCACGGCGACCGGGTATCGCTGCTTCGGGTGCTCGGCCCGGCCCATGTCTGGGCGCTCGGTGTCGGCATCGTTCTGGTCGGCGAGTTCACCGGTTGGAATTTCTCGGCCGACAAGGGCGGCGCGCTGGCGGCCCTGATCGTGTGCTGGGTCGTCGGGCTGCTCTACACCTCGGTGGCCATGATCGATTCCGAGGTGACGTCGACAGTCGCCGCCGCCGGCGGGCAGTATGCGCAGGCCAAGCACATCGTGGGCCCGCTGATGGCGTTCAACGTCGCGCTGTTCCTGGTCTTTGCCTACACGATGCTGGAAGTATCCGACGCCATCCTGCTCGGCGATACGATCGTCGCCAAGGCCGGAGTCGAAGGGCTAACCCACAATTCCTTCATCGCCGCCACCATCGTGGTGCTGGCCTGGCTCAACTATCGCGGCGTGTTGATGACGCTCAACGTCAATTTCGTCATCACGGCAATCGCCTATGTCTCGATCGTCGTCCTGTTCTTCTCGGTCAGCCCGTGGACGCAAGGCGCGGTGCTGAAGCTCAACGAACTGGTCACTCCAGGAAACGCGCTGCCCTATGGCTGGATCGGCGTCATTGCCGCCTTCCAGTTCGGCATCTGGTATTATCTCGGCATCGAAGGCACGACGCAGGCGGCCGAAGAAGTGCGCTCGCCCGCACGCTCGCTGCCCTACGGCACGATGGCCGGCATGATCACGCTACTGATCGCCGCCGCCATGACCTGGTATGTCTGCGCCTCGCTGATGCCCTGGGAATATCTCGGCATCACCTATTATCCGCTGTGGGATGCCGGCAAGCTGACCGGAAGCCCGCTGCTCGAGAACCTTCTGTTCATAGCGACGCTGCTCGCCGCGCTTGCCTCGGCAAACGGTTGCATCAACGACGCGGCGCGCGCCTGGTTCTCGCTCGGCCGCGACCGCTATCTGCCGAGCTGGTTCTCGGCGGTGCATCCGAAATACCGCACGCCCTACCGCTCGATCCTGTTCCTGCTGCCGATCGCGCTGGCCTTCGCCTTCATCGCCGATCTCAACCAGGCGATCACCTTCTCGATCCTGTCGGGCGTCCTGCAGTACACTTTCATGAGCATCAACATCATGATGTTCCGCAAGAAGTGGCCGCTGGGGTCGATCCGCCGCGGCTACACGCACCCCTTCCATCCGCTGCCGGCAATCGTGCTGTTCTGCCTGTGCGTGGTGACCTTCTTCGCCATCTTCCTCGGCTTCGGCTCGCAGTTGATCGCCATGGTCGCTTTCTATTTCCTGATTTCGCTGTGGTTCCACTTCTACCGCTACAAATTCGTGCGGCGTGGCGACCAGTTCACCATGCCGTGGCCGAAACCACAGGGCTATTGATGGGAGTAGGCCCGTCCAGGATCTGGATGGGCCTTGCACGATAAAATGTCCGAGGTGACATCAGCACTGCTTGCCGGGGCAATTGTCCTGGCTCTCGTCCTTCACTTTGCGTGGCTGGCACGCCGCAGCCGCGACAGGGCCTCGGCCGCGCTCGCCGCCGACGAGGCCAGCATTCGCACCATCGTCGCGGACGCGGCCAATGTCTCGGAGGGCACGGCCGGCGTCATCACCTGGGAAGGATCGTGGAACGGCCATCATGTCCAGTTGCGCACCATCGTCGACACGCTGGCGACACGAAAGCTGCCGGCGCGCTGGCTGTCGGTGTCCATTACCGAAAAGGTCGCGGTGCCGGCCGTTTTCGACATGATGATGCGGCCGGGCTCGCCGACGACATTCTCGAATTTCGACCATCTGGACCATACGCTGCCGAAAGCTCCGGGATTTCCAGCCGAAGCGGTGCTGCGGACGGACCGCAGAGGCACGCGTTTCCCGCAAGGCATCATCGCCAGTCATCTAGAACCCTTTGCGGATGGCCGCGCCAAGGAGCTGCTGATCACGCCAAACGGAGTGCGCATCGTGTGGCTGCTGGCCGAGGCCGAGCGGGCACGCTACGGGGTCTTCCGGCAGGCCGCGTTCGGTGACACGCGTATCGATGCGACGCTGATCGAACGGCTGCTCGTATCTCTCTCGAAGCTGCGCGACGCCATCAACCGAAGCGAACGGCAGGCCGCATGAGCACTTCAAACACTTCGCCGGCGCCAGTGAGCCCTTATCTCGTCCTGGGCGCCGCAATCGTGCTGCCGGCAAGCGGGCATGTCATTCTTGGCGTACCGGTGCGCGGACTGCAGTTCCTTTTCTTCATGGTCATCCTGGCCTGGGTGACCGCCAAGATTTCGCCGCCGGACGCCAGCTTCGTCGGCCGTCACGCCGGCGGCTTCCTGATCTATGCGTTGTCGATCCTCGACGCCTACAAGATTGCCCGTATCCGTGTCGCCAAATGGGCTCATAGTGCCCGGCGCGAGGGCGATGTTACGCAGAGTGGCATTGAGCCGCATACGTAACCAGAGGAAAATTTTTTTCATCCCATTGAATTCAAGGGTTTCATTCGGTACATCATCTCTAGTCACAAACGTCGGGAGGCTGACATGTGCGGAATCGTTGGACTTTTCCTGAAGGACAAGGCGCTGGAACCGAAGCTCGGCGCGATGCTGTCGGAGATGCTGGTATCGCTCAGCGATCGCGGCCCCGACAGCGCCGGCATCGCCATCTATGGCGCGACATCGGGCAACGAGGCCAAGATCACCATCCAATCGCCGAAGCCTGACCGCGATTTCCGCGGGCTGGACGCCGAACTCGCCAAGGCTCTCGGAGCGCCGGTGAGCATTGCGGTGAAATCGACACATGCGGTGGTCAGGACCACGCCCGACAAGGTCGACGCGGCGCGTGAAGCCCTCCAGTTGCTCAGGCCCGATGTCCGCATCATGGGCGCCGGCGAAGCGGTTGAAATCTACAAGGAAGTCGGCCTGCCGGAAGCCGTCGTCGATCGCTTCGATGTCCGCAAGATGACCGGCACGCATGGCATCGGCCACACCCGAATGGCGACGGAATCGGCGGTGACGACGATGGGCGCGCATCCCTTCTCGACCGGCGCCGACCAGTGCCTGGTGCACAATGGTTCGCTGTCCAACCACAACAATGTCCGCCGCGAACTGGTGCGCGAAGGCATGAAATTCGAGACCGAGAACGATACCGAGGTCGCCGCTGCCTACCTTTCCTCGCAGATGGCGCACGGCAAGAATCTCGGCGAGGCGCTGGAAGGCACGCTCTCCGACCTCGACGGCTTCTTCACCTTCGTCGTCGGCACCAAGAATGGTTTTGGCGTGGTGCGCGATCCAATCGCCTGCAAGCCCGCCGTGATGGCCGAGACCGACCAGTATGTCGCCTTCGGCTCGGAATATCGCGCGCTGACCAAACTGCCCGGCATCGACAATGCGAGGGTCTGGGAACCGGAGCCCGCAACCGTTTATTTCTGGGAGCATTGAGTTCATGCCGGCAACCTCCAAGGCAACGCGCGAAAGCCATGCGCGCGTCTTCGACCTCGACGTCCAGTCGTTGCGCGAACTCAACCAGGCGCTCCATAAGCTGACCGCCGGCTCGAATGAGACGGCATGGGAAGTGCTCAACCCGAAAGGCAACCACTCGGTCGCCGTCGGTGTCGACCAGCCCGTCAGCATCGATGTGCGCGGCAGCGTCGGCTATTATTGCGGCGGCATGAATTCGGGCAGCGCCATCACCGTGCACGGCTCTGCCGGCCCCGGCGTCGGCGAGAACATGATGGCGGGTTCGATAACCGTCAAAGGCGACGCCAGCCAGTATGCCGGCGCCACCGGCAAGGGCGGGCTGCTGGTCATCGAAGGCAATGCCTCCTCGCGCTGCGGCATCTCGATGAAGGGCATCGACATCGTCGTGCACGGCAATATCGGCCACATGTCGGCCTTCATGGCGCAGTCCGGCAATCTCGTGGTTTTGGGCGATGCCGGTGATGCGCTGGGCGATTCCATCTACGAGGCACGGCTTTTCGTGCGCGGCAAGGTCGATAGTCTGGGCGCCGACTGCATCGCCAAGGAGATGCGGCCCGAACATCTGGACCTGCTGCAGGGTCTGCTCGACCGCGCCGGCGTGACCGGCGTCAAACCGTCGGAGTTCAAGCGCTACGGTTCGGCGCGCACGCTCTACAATTTCAATATCGACAACGCCGACGCGTATTGAGGCAAGATGACGTACCGCAACCCGCCGACGACACCGCGCAAATCCGCGACCTTCGACGACTACACGCTTTCCGAAATCCGCCGCGCCGCGGCGACCGGCATCTACGATATCAGAGGCGCTGGCGCCAAGCGCAAGCTGCCGCATTTTGATGACCTCCTGTTCCTCGGCGCCTCGATCTCCCGCTATCCGCTGGAAGGCTACCGCGAGCGCTGCGACACCTCGGTGGTGCTGGGTTCGCGTCACGCCAAGAAGCCGATCGAGCTGAAGATCCCGATCACCATCGCCGGCATGAGCTTCGGCTCGCTGTCCGGCCCGGCCAAGGAAGCGCTCGGGCGCGGCGCGACGCTGTCCGGCACCTCGACCACGACCGGCGATGGCGGCATGACCGAGGAAGAGCGCGGCCATTCCAAACAGCTCGTCTATCAGTACCTGCCGTCGCGCTACGGCATGAACCTGCGCGACCTGCGCCGCGCCGACGCGATCGAGGTGGTCGTCGGCCAGGGCGCCAAACCAGGCGGCGGCGGCATGCTGCTTGGCCAGAAGATTTCCGACCGCGTCGCCGAGATGCGCACGCTGCCGAAAGGCATCGACCAGCGCTCAGCCTCGCGCCACCCCGACTGGACCGGCCCGGACGATCTCGAGATCAAGATCCTCGAGCTGCGCGAGATCACCGACTGGGAAAAGCCGATCTACGTCAAGGTCGGCGGCGCCCGCCCCTATTATGACACAGCACTCGCGGTGAAGGCCGGCGCCGATGTCGTCGTGGTCGACGGCATGCAGGGCGGCACGGCGGCGACGCAGGAAGTGTTCATCGAAAATGTCGGCCAGCCGACGCTCGCCTGTATCAGGCCGGCGGTGCAGGCGCTGCAGGATCTCGGCATGCACCGCAAGGTGCAGCTGATCGTCTCCGGCGGCATCCGCAACGGGGCCGATGTCGCCAAGGCGCTGGCGCTCGGCGTCGACGCGGTGTCGATCGGCACCGCAGCGCTCGTCGCGCTCGGCGACAATGATCCCCGCTGGGAGGCGGAGTATAACGAACTCGGCACCACGTCAGGCGCCTATGACGACTGGCATGAGGGCAAGGACCCTGCCGGCATCACCACGCAGGACCCGGAACTGATGAAGCGTGTCGACCCCGTGGCCGCCGGGCGCCGGCTGGCGAACTATTTGAAGGTGATGACGCTGGAGGCGCAGACCATCGCCCGCGCCTGCGGCAAGAACAGCCTGCACAATCTCGAACCCGAGGACCTCGTCGCATTGACGATCGAGGCGGCCGCCATGGCCAGTGTGCCGCTGGCCGGCACCAACTGGATACCGGGGAAGAACGGCTTCTAAAACACACCCGAAATACCATAAGCGAGGAACTATAATGGGGAACGATCTCGCCGCTTTCGCCAAAAAGAACGGCGTCAAATATTTCATGATTTCCTACACTGACCTGTTCAGTGGCCAGCGTGCCAAGCTGGTGCCGGCGCAGGCGATCGCCGATATGCAGAAGGATGGTGCGGGCTTTGCCGGTTTCGCCACCTGGCTCGATCTGACGCCGGCGCATCCCGACATGCTGGCGGTGCCGGATCCAGACTCGGTCATCCAATTGCCGTGGAAACCGGAAGTCGCCTGGGTCGCGGCCAACTGCATCATGGACGACAAGGAGGTCGACCAGGCGCCACGCAACACGCTGAAGCGGCTGATCGCCGAGGCTGCCGCCGACGGCATGCATGTCAAGACCGGCGTCGAAGCCGAGTTCTTCCTGATCTCGCCGGACGGCAAGGCGATCTCCGACGAATACGACACGGCATCGAAGCCTTGCTACGACCAGCAAGCCATCATGCGCCGTTACGATGTCATCGCCGAGATCTGCGACCACATGCTGGCGCTCGGCTGGGGCGCCTACCAGAACGACCACGAGGACGCCAACGGCCAGTTCGAGATGAACTGGGCTTTCGACGACGCGCTGCCGACCGCCGACAAGCATTCCTTCTTCAAGTTCATGGTCAAGTCGATCGCGGAAAAGCATGGCCTGCGCGCCACCTTCATGCCCAAGCCCTTCCAGGGTCTGACCGGCAATGGCTGCCATGCCCACATCTCGGTCTGGGACAAATCAGGCAAGACCAATGTCTTCGCCGACAATTCAATGGAGCTTGGCCTGTCGGCCAAGGGCAAGAACTTCCTCGGCGGCATCATGAAGCACGCCTCCGCACTCGCCGCGATCACCAACCCGACGGTCAATTCCTATAAGCGCATCAACGCGCCGCGCACCATTTCGGGTGCGACCTGGGCGCCGAACACGGTGACCTGGACCGGCAACAACCGCACCCACATGGTGCGCGTGCCCGGCCCTGGACGTTTCGAATTGCGCCTGCCGGATGGCGCGGCCAACCCCTATCTCCTGCAGGCGGTCATCATCGCCGCCGGTCTCGACGGCATCCGTTCGAAGGCCGATCCGGGCAAGCGCTACGACATCGACATGTACCAGCACGGCCACACGGTGAAGGGCGCGCCGAAACTGCCGCTCAACCTGCTCGACGCCTTGCGCGAGTTCGACAAGGACAAATCGCTCAAGGCGGCGCTGGGTGAGGAATTCTCGTCGGCATATCTAAAGCTGAAGCACCAGGAATGGAATTCCTATGCTTCGCACTTCACGCAATGGGAGCGCGACCACACGCTGGACATTTGATCGTCCTGGCGGTGCGAGCGACCTCGGAATGAACTGATGAAATACTCGATCTTCTCGCTCGCGCGCGCCGCTCTTTCCGGCCACAAAAACTGGCAACGCACCTGGCGCGACGCCGCGCCGAAGGACCGCTACGACGTGGTAATCATCGGCGGCGGCGGCCATGGGCTCGCCACCGCCTGGTTCCTGGCCAGCGAGTTCGGCATCAAGAATGTCGCGGTGCTGGAAAAGGGCTGGATCGGCTCCGGCAATGCCGGTCGCAACACGACCATCATCCGCTCCAATTACGGCCTGCCCGGCAACACCGGCTTCTACGAATTGTCGATGAAGCTGTGGGAGCGGATGGAGCAGGACCTCAACTACAACGCGATGGTCAGCCAGCGCGGCGTTCTCAATCTCTATCATTCCGACGCACAGCGCGATGCCTATGCGCGGCGCGGCAACACCATGCGCATCAACGGCATCGATGCCGAACTGCTCGACCAGCCGGCGCTGAAGAAGATGCTGCCGTTCCTGAACTTCGACCATGCGCGCTTCCCGGTGCAAGGCGGGCTGCTGCAACGGCGCGGCGGCACGGCGCGCCACGATGCGGTGGCCTGGGGCTACGCCCACGCTGCCAGTGAACTTGGCGTCGACATCATCCAGAATTGCGAAGTCACCGGCTTTGTCAGGGACGCGAACGGCAAGGTGACCGGCGTCGAGACCTCGCGCGGCAGGATCGGCGCCGGAAAGGTCGGCATGGCGGTTGCCGGCTCTTCCTCGCGCGTCGCTGATATGGTGGGCCTGCGCCTGCCTATCGAAAGCCATGTGCTGCAGGCCTTCGTCTCCGAGGCGATCAAGCCGCTCATCCCCGGCGTCATGACGTTTGGCGCCGGACATTTCTATGTCAGCCAGTCCGACAAGGGCGGCCTCGTCTTCGGCGGCGACATCGACGGCTACAATTCCTACGCCCAGCGCGGCAATCTGCCTGTGATGGAGGATGTCTGCGAGGGCGGCATGGCGATCATCCCGATGATCGGCCGCGTGCGGCTGTTGCGCCAGTGGGGCGGCATCATGGACATGTCGATGGACGGCTCGCCGATCATCGACAAGACACCGGTCGACGGGCTCTATCTCAATGCCGGCTGGTGCTATGGCGGCTTCAAGGCGACACCCGGCTCGGGCCTTGTCTTCGCCCATCTGATCGCGCGCGATGAATCGCACAAGGAGGCCGCGCGCTTCCGCCTCGACCGGTTCCGGACCGGTGCGGTGATCGACGAAAAGGGCCAGGGCGCCCAACCGAACCTGCACTGAAGGCGGCTGGAACCATGCGCATTACCTGTCCCTTCTGCGGCGAACGCGAACTCGGCGAATTCACCTATCTCGGCGACGCCAAGCCGGTGCGGCCGGCCGCCGACGCCGGCGAGGACGCCGTCTATGACTATGTCTATCTGCGCGACAATATCGCCGGCGTGATGGACGAGAACTGGTATCACGGCGGCGGCTGCCGGGCCTGGCTGAAGGTCACCCGCAACACGCTGACGCACGAGATTTCCGGGGTAGAGGCTGCTGCCGGCGCTGGCGCGAGGCAGGTGGCGAAATGAGCAATTTTGCTAACGTCGCCGCCCTTCGCCATGAAATGAGAGGCCGGACACCATGACCTCTCATCGCCTCTCTTCCGGCGGTCTCGTCGACCGTTCGGCGCCGCTGAATTTCAGTTTCGACGGCAAGAGCTACTCCGGCTTCAAAGGCGACACGCTTGCCTCGGCACTGGTTGCCAACGGCGTCAAGCTGGTCGGCCGCTCGTTCAAGTATCACCGGCCGCGCGGCATCCTGACGGCGGGGTCGGAAGAGCCCAACGCGTTGGTCGAACTGCGCAGCGGCGCGCGGCGCGAGCCGAACACCAAGGCGACGACGGCCGAACTCTATGAAGGTCTTGAGGCCGCCAGCCAGAACCGCTGGCCGTCGCTCAATTTCGACGTCATGTCGGTCAACCAGCTGTTCGCGCCGATCTTCGTCGCCGGCTTCTACTACAAGACCTTCATGTGGCCGGCGAAGTTCTGGGAAGCGATCTACGAGCCGGCAATCCGACGCGCCGCCGGCCTTGGCCGCGCGGCGGGCATCGCCGATCCCGACCATTACGACAAGGCGTGGGCGCATTGCGATGTGCTGATCGCCGGCTCGGGCCCGACCGGCCTCGCGGCCGCATTGGCCGCAGGCCGCACGGGTGCGCGCGTCATCCTGTGCGAGGAGGATTTTACCCCCGGCGGCCGCCTGCTTGCCGATGGCGGCACGATCGACGGCATGCCGGCGGCCGAATGGCTTTCACGGACGCTGGCTGAACTTGGATCCCTGCCCGACGTGCGCATAATGACGCGCACGACGCTGTTCGGCGTCTATGACGGCGGCACCTATGGCGCGATCGAGCGCGTCAACGACCACGTGCCCTCGCCGCCCGAGCATCAGGTGCGGCAGCGTCTGTGGCGGATCGTGGCCAAGCGCTGCGTCGTCGCCGCAGGCGCGCTCGAACGGCCGATCGTCTTTGCCGGCAACGACGCGCCAGGCGTGATGATGGCGTCCGCCATGCGCAGCTATATCACACGTTACGCGGCGGCCCCGGCCAAGCGCATGGCGCTGTTCACCAACAACGAGGATGGCTGGCGCACGGTCGAGGCAGCGCTCGGTGCCGGCTTGCAAGTGGCGGCCGTGATCGACGCGCGCGCGGAGATTTCGCCGGCGCATCGTTCGCTTGCCAGCAAGGGCGGATTTCCCGTTCTGCATGGCTCGGTTAGAGGCATCGATGGCGGCAAGAGTGGCGTGCGCAAGATTTCGGTCTCGCTCCCCGGCGGCGCGCGTGCCGAAGTGGAAGCCGACGGGCTTGCCGTTTCCGGCGGATGGAACCCGACCGTGGGGCTCACCTCCTACCATCGCGGCCGGCCGAAATGGCGCGACGACATCGCCGCCTTCGTGCCTGACGGCGCACCGCCCGGCATGGTCGCAGCGGGCGCCGCAAACGGTGCCTTCGGACTTGGCGCCTGCCTGCGCGAAGGTTTTGCGGCGGGCGTGACGGCGGCACGCGATGCCGGACATGGCAATGGTTCAGGCTCCACGCCGGTGGCCGATGACGAGGCCTTTTCGCTGACGCCGCTGTGGCATGTCGCAGGCAAAGGCAAAGCCTTCGTCGACCAGCAGCATGACGTCACCGCATCCGACATCGAGTTGGCGCAGCGTGAGGGTTTTGAATCGGTCGAGCACCTGAAGCGCTACACCACGCTTGGCATGGCGACCGACCAGGGCAAGACCTCGAATGTCGCCGGCCTCGCCATCATGGCGGCGGTCACGGGCAAATCCATTCCCGAGACGGGCACCACGATCTACCGGCCGCCTTACGTGCCGGTGGCCATCGGCGCCTTCGCCGGCCATCACCGCGACGAGACTTTTCACGCGACACGGCTGACGCCGTCGCATCACTGGGCCGCCGAGCAGGGTGCGATCTTCGTCGACACCGGTTTATGGAAACGGGCACAGTGGTATCCGCGCGCCGGCGAGAAGGACTGGCTGGAATCGGTGACGCGCGAGGTCAAGGCGGTGCGCGGCGGCGTCGGCTTCTGCGATGTCTCGACGCTGGGCAAGATCGACGTGCATGGCGCGGACGCCGGCGCCTTCCTCGACCGCGTCTACATCAACACCTTCTCCAATCTTGCCGTCGGCAAGGCGCGCTATGGGCTGATGCTGCGCGAGGACGGCATCGTCTATGATGACGGCACGACGTCGCGGCTGGCCGGGGACCACTATTTCCTGACCACCACGACGGCCAAGGCCGGGCTGGTGATGCAGCATCTCGAGTTCTGCCGGCAGGTGCTGTTTCCGGAACTCGATGTCCAGCTGACTTCGGTCTCCGACCAGTGGGCGCAGTTCTCCATTGCCGGACCCAAGACCCGCGATCTGTTGAAAGAGATCGTCGATCCTTCGGAAGATCTCTCCAACGAAGGTTTCCCCTTCATGGGCGCGCGCGAAGTCGCGTTGCGCGGTGGCGTCAAAGCGCGGCTGTTCCGCATCTCCTTCTCCGGTGAAATGGCGTTCGAGATTTCGGTGCCGGCGCGCTACGGCGAGGCGATGGCCCGCAATCTGATGATTGCGGGCAAGCCGTTCGGCGTGACGCCTTACGGCACCGAGGCGCTCGGCGTCATGCGCATCGAAAAGGGCCATGTCGCGGGCCCGGAACTCAGTGGCACGACAACCGCGGCCGATCTCGGCCTCGGCAAGATGATGTCGACCAAGAAGGATTTCATTGGCCGCGTCATGGCCGGACGCGAGGCGCTGATTGCAGCGGACCGGCAGGTGGTCGTTGGCATCAAGCCGACCGACAAGGCGCGACGGCTTCGCTCCGGCGCGCACATCATTCCGAAGGGGCAGACGCCCGGGCCTGATAACGACCAGGGCTATGTCACCTCGGTCTGCTTCTCGCCGATATCAGACCAATGGATCGGGCTTGCCCTTGTCGAGCGCGGCCGCGAGCGCATCGGCGAGATCGTGCACGCGCACGATCCGCTGCGCGGCGAAGACTATGACGTCGAGATTTGCAATCCCGTCTTCTACGATCCGGATGGAGGGCGCCAGCGTGGCTGAGTTTTCCTGGGAGACCCGCAGCCCGCTTGATCGCGCACTCGTTGCCGGGCCTCATGGTGCGAGCGGCGATGCCGGCGTGTCGCTGACCGAGATCCGCAATCTCGACCTCGTCCAGGTAATGGCGCGGCGTGGCAAGGCGGCTGAGATGGCCGAGGCGGCCAAGGCTCGCTTTGGCGTTGCTGCTCCGGAAACGCCGAACGCGGTCGGCGCGGCGGATGCCACGTTGATCTGGTCGGGGCCGGATCAGTTCCTTGCCCTGTCGACAGGCGGCAAGCATTCGATCGAGGCCCTTGCGCCCGGCTTTACCGGCTCGGCCTCGCTTTCCGACCAGTCGCATGCGCGGGTGTTGATCAGCATCTCCGGCGCCAAGGCGCGGATCATGCTGGCCAAGCTGTCGTCGATCGACCTGCACCCCGATGTTTTTGGCGTAGGCGCAGCGGCCGCAACGTCGATGGATCATACGAGCGTCACGCTGTGGCGCGGCGCGGATCGCGACGGACAGGCGGTGTTCAATCTGCTGGTGTTCGCGACCTTTGCCGAGAGCCTGTGGCACACCATTCTGGACTCGGCCGCGGAGTATGGCGTCGAGATCGGGCATTCCGTGGAATTGGCGTAGCGGCGACGCCCCCTTCCTTCCCCCCTTGTGGGGGAAGGGATCGGCGCGATAGCGCCGAGACGGATGAGGGGTGTTCCAGCGGAGTGAGACGTTTGCGTTCCCTGGAACACCCCTCATCCGACCTCGCTTCGCGAGGCCACCTTCTCCCACAAGGGGAGAAGGGAAGATCAGGCGGCGCCTTGCCAAAAGCGACCACCCTGCTATTCTCTCAGCGAAAATAATTTTACACACAGGCAAACTAGTTTCTCGAACCGCAAGCTGAGATGAGCCAGTCGCCCTACCCCGCTGTCACTGCCGGACCGCCCAGGCCCAGCCTCATCCTGAGGCCTGGACAGATCGCGCTGCCGCCGGGGATGGAACGCTACACGATCCAGGGCAATGGCGCGGTGCTGATCGAGGTCGAGGCCGGCGATACGGTCACGGTGCGCAACGTCGAGGGTGGTCAGGCCTGCGAGTTGCTGGCCTGGGATAAGTCGGGCGTCACCGACCCCGGCATTCTCGGCGAGAAATCCAACAGCAATGCCGCCGGCATCAAGGCGTTGCTCGCAGAGGGCGATGACAGCATCGCATCGCTGCGCCGCGGCCTTGAGCGCCGGCAGGTACAACTCGATCAGCCCAGGGCGGTGCGCGTGTTCGGCGCCGCCACGCCGGCTGGTACGGAACAGGCTTTCGCGATCGCGCGCGATGGCTCAATGGTCATTGCCGCGCCCGGCAGTCCGATGCTGGTCGACGGCCACGACACGGCGACGCCCCTCAGCGTCATCGTGCGGCGCAACACGATCCGCCTGAAAACAAAATCCCGGCTTGCCGATCCGCTCGCCGATCCGGTGCTCGACCTGCGTGTCCACTCGGCGACGGCGGAATCCTATTTCGTCAAGGCGGGCGATTATCTGCAGATCATCGATGTCGACGGGCGCCAGTGCACCGACTTCCAGTGCTTTTCGGCGCGCAAGCTGGACAAGGGTCTCGACCATCCGCTCGACGTCACGACGACGCGCACGCTGATGGGCGCGAGCTACCCGATGCCCGGCCTGCATTCGAAATATTACGACCAGGACATGGAGCCGCTGGTCGAGGTGGTGCAGGACACGTGCGGCCGGCACGACGCCTTCGCGCTCGCCTGTGCGGCGAAGTATTACGACGACATCGGCTATCCCGGCCACACCAACTGCTCGGAGAATTTCAACCGCGCGCTCACCGGCAAGGGCGTCAATCCCCGCGCCGGCTGGATGGCGATCAACTTCTTCTTCAACACGGCGATTGACGCCCATGGCGTCATGGTGTCGGACGAGCCATGGTCGCGCGCCGGCGACTATGTCCTTCTCAGGGCGCTGACCGACATCGTCTGCGTTTCCTCAGCCTGTCCCGACGACACGACACCGGCCAATGGCTGGGACCTGACCGACATCCACGTGCGGACCTATTCCGGCCAGCACAAATTCTCGCGAGCGATCGCCAGACGCATGACGCCCGATTCGGAACCGAAAATGACCCGCGAGACAGCCTTTCACCAGAGCTTTGCCAAGCACACGCGCGACTTCGTCGAGTACAGGGGCTATTGGCTGGCCAATTCCTTCGCCAAAGAAGGGGCCATCGCCGAATACTGGGCCTGCCGGCAGGACGCGGTAATCATGGACCTGTCGCCGCTGCGCAAATTCGAGGTCACGGGCCCGGATGCCGAAGCGCTGCTGCAATACACGCTGACGCGCGACGTCAAGAAACTCGGCGTCGGCCAGGTCGTCTACTCCGCCATGTGCTACGAGCATGGCGGCATGATCGACGACGGCACGCTGCTCAGGCTCGGCAAGGACAATTTCCGCTGGGTCGGCGGCGACGACCTGTCCGGCGAATGGCTGCGCGAGACGGCGACAAAGCTCGGCCTCAACGTGCTGGTGCGCTCGTCCACCGACCAGATGCACAACATCGCTGTGCAAGGGCCAAAGAGCCGCGACATCCTGAAACAGGTGATCTGGACCTCGCCGCTGCAGCCCTCGATCGAGGAACTCGAATGGTTCCGCTTCGCCGTCGCCAGGATCGGTGGCGGCAATGGCATTCCCATCGTCGTCTCGCGCACCGGCTATACCGGCGAACTCGGCTACGAGGTCTGGTGCCATCCGCGCGACGCCGAAAAGGTGTTCGACGCCATCTGGGAAGCCGGCCAGCCGCACGGTCTGAAGCCGATGGGCCTGCAGGCACTCGACATGGTGCGCATCGAGGCCGGGCTGATCTTCGCCGGTTACGAATTTTCCGACCAGACCGATCCGTTCGAGGCCGGTATCGGCTTTACCGTGCCGCTGAAGAGCAAGACCGACGATTTCATCGGCCGCGAGGCGCTGATCCGGCGCAAGGACCATGCGCAGACCAAGCTGGTCGGCCTCGAGATCGACGCCAATGTCGCCGTCGGCCATGGCGACTGCGTCCATGTCGGCCGCGCCCAGATCGGCGTCGTCACCTCGGGCATGCGCTCGCCGGTGCTGAACAAGAACCTCGCGCTGGCGCGTCTCGACGTCACTCATGCCGCCATCGGCACGGAGGTCGAGATCGGCAAACTCGACGGCCATGCCAAGCGGCTGCCGGCCCGGGTCGTCGCCTTTGCCCACTACGATCCGCAAAAGACCAAACCACGCTCCTGACCTGCCCTTTTTGGGTTCGCAAAGCGCCCGCCGGCCACCCCGCCGGACGCTTTGTCATCAGCGCGCGCAAGCGTGATGTGCACGGTTTCACAAATCGCTTGACGTGACGGCGCGCCGGATCAATCTTCACTCTTAAGAAAAAAATACGACTGAGTGGAAACACTGCGGCCGGAACGGTCATTAGCCGGGGAGCAAGCTTCGCGTAGCCGAGGCATCGCTGGCGGGGAACATCGAAAAAGGGGAACTCATCGACATGAGCACGATAAGTACGGTCCTGGACCAGCCTGCCGAAAGCAAGCTGCTCAGGCATATCGACTGGCGCGGCGCCTTCTGGGTGGCGAGCGGCGTTCCGGCGCTGGTCCTGTTCTCGATCGGCGGCATTGCCGGCACGACGGGAAAGCTGGCCTTCCTGATCTGGACGGTGTCCATGATCATGGGCTTCCTGCAGTCCTTCACCTATGCCGAGATCGCCGGCCTGTTTCCGAACAAGTCCGGCGGCGCCTCGATCTACGGCGCCACGGCGTGGCTGCGCTATTCCAAGTTCATCGCGCCGCTGTCGGTGTGGTGCAACTGGTTCGCCTGGTCGCCGGTGCTGTCGCTCGGCTGCTCGATCGCGGCTGCCTATATCCTCAACGCGCTGGCGCCGGTGCCGATCTTCACCGACACCTCGCCCGAGGTGGTGGCCTACATCGCCGCGCATGCCGGAACGGTTCCCGCAGACGCCATCACCGCGGTGACCGCCGCCGCGACGCCGGCCATCCGTAACTGGACGCTGTGGAGCCACACGCTGGGCCCGGTCTCGTTCACGCTCAACGCCACTTTTTTCATCGGCGCGGTGCTGATGCTGATCATTTTCTCGATCCAGCATCGCGGCATCCTGGGCACCGCCAGCGTGCAGAAATATATCGGCCTGCTGGTCATCATCCCGATGCTGATTGTCGGCGTTGTGCCGATCTTCACCGGTCAGATCGACTGGGCGAACTTCTCGCCGCTGGTGCCGCTGGCGGCTGCCTACGCACCCGAGCCCGGCTCCTGGAACATCGCCGGCTGGACATTGGCGCTCGGCGGCATGTTCATCGCCGCCTGGTCGACCTATGGGTTTGAGACGGCCGTCTGCTACACGTCGGAGTTCAAGAACCCCGGCACCGATACGTTCAAGGCCATCTTCTATTCCGGCCTGCTCTGCATGCTTTTGTTCATCCTGGTGCCCTTCACCTTCCAGGGCGTGCTGGGCCTGAACGGCATGCTGGCAACGCCGATCGTCGACGGCTCAGGCGTGGCCGACGCGCTGGCCGGCATGGTCGGCGGCGGCAAGATTATCCACAGCCTGCTTGTCATGCTGATGATCCTGGCGCTGGTGCTGTGCATCATGACGGCGATGGCCGGCTCCTCGCGCACGCTCTACCAGGGCTCGGTCGACGGCTGGCTGCCGCGCTATCTCAGCCACGTCAACGAACACGGCGCGCCGACGCGGGCCATGTGGACTGACCTCTGCTTCAACCTGGCGGTTCTGGCGATCGCCTCGGCCGACGCGACGAGCTTCTTCTTCATCCTCGCCGTGTCGAACTGCGGCTACATCATCTTCAACTTCCTCAACCTCAATGCCGGCTGGATCCACCGCATCGACAACGGCCATATCGTACGGCCGTGGAAGGCGCCTAGCTGGCTCTTGGGGATCGGGGCGATCTTCGCCTATGTCAACGCCATCTTCATGGGCGCAGGCGCCAAGGTGTGGAACCCGATGGCCCTGTGGGCCGGCCTGATCACCGCGGCGCTGATCATCCCGGTGTTCTGCTTCCGCCACTACATCCAGGACAAGGGCAAATTCCCGGACCACATGCTGGCCGACCTCGGCATGGCGGGAGCCGACCTCTCGGTCAAGAAGGCGGGCATGCTGCCCTATCTGACGCTGGTCGCCGGCGTGGCGGTCATGCTCATCGCCAATTGGGTATTCGTCATCTGATGATCTGACCGCGGCCCAAGCCACTGCATCAAGGAAAACCGGCCGGTCGCAAATCGACCGGCCGGTTTTTTTCTTATTCCGCCGCCAAAGCCAATTGCGGCCGTTCGATGCCTTCGATCTCTCCTGGCTCAGGGGCCTGCTCGTCGGTCTTCACCTTCTTCGGCTCGCGGCCGAAGAAGAGCGCATAGCCCGCCGGCAGCACCAGGATGGTGAGCACGGTCGCGACCAGAATGCCGCCCATCATGGCATAGGCGAGCGGCCCCCAGAACACGGCGCGCGAGATCGGGATCAGTGCCAGCACCGCGGTCATCGCCGTCAGTACGATCGGCCTGAAGCGGCGCACCGCCGAGCCGATGATCGCTTCGGAACGGTCCATGCCCCTGGCGATGTCCTGGTCGATCTGGTCGACCAGGATGATCGAGTTGCGCATGATGATGCCGAGCAGCGCGATAACGCCGAGGATGGCGACGAAGCCGAATGGCGCGCCGCTGATCAGCAGAGCGGCGGCAGCACCGATGATGCCGAGCGGGCCCGTCGCCAGCACCAGCATCGCCTTGCCGAAGTTCTGCAGCTGGATCATCAGCAGCACGACGATGACGGCCAGCATGATCGGCGCCTTGGCGGCAATCGAAGCCTGGCTTTCAGCCGAATCCTCGGCCCCGCCCTGAATCTCGATCTTGTAACCGGGCGCCAGGCCGTCGCGCAGACCCTGCATGTCCTTGTACATCTTGGTGACGACGTCGTTGGACTGCACGCCGTCGGGCAATGTGGCGCGCACCGAGATGGTCGGCAGGCGGTCGCGGCGCCACTCTATGCCTTGCTCCAGCACAGGCATGACCTTGGCGACCTGCGACAGCGGAACGAAGCCGCCGAAATCGGTCGGGATATAGACCGAGTCGACCGAGGACAGCAGGCTGCGGCTGGCATCCGGCTCGCGGGCGACGATGGACACCGTCTCCTCGCCGTCACGGAAATCGTCGAGCGGCGCGCCGGACATCGCGGCCTGCAGCATCTGGCGGATGCGCTGCGAGGTGACGCCGAGCGCACGGGCGCGATCCTGATCGATGACCAGCTTCATCGCCGGCACCGGCTCCAGCCAGTCGTCATGGACGGCGCCAAGCAGCGGATCCTCGCGGAACTTCGCCTTCACCTGGTCGGCGATGCGGCGCACCTCCTGACGATCCGGACCCATGACGCGCATCTGCACGGGCCAGCCGGTCGGCGGTCCGAGGAACAGGCGGTCGACCTTGGCACGGATCGACGGGAAATCCTGCGCCAGAACCGTGCGCAGCTTGACGATCAGCCGCTCGCGGGCCGGCTCGTCATTGGCCATGACAAGCATCTGGGCGAAATTCGGGTTGCGCAGTTGCTGGTCGAGCGGCAGGAAGAAGCGCGGGGCGCCCTCGCCGATATAGGTGGCGATGAAACGCTTGTCCTTGTCGTCCATCATCTTGGCTTCCAGGGCCTTGGCCTGCGTCTCGACTTCCTTGATCGAGGTGCCTTCCGGCAGCCAGAGGTCGACGAGGATTTCGGGCCGCGACGATTGCGGGAAGAAGTTCTGCGGAATGAACTGGAAGGCCCACAAGCTGGTGCCGAAAGTCACCAGCGTCATCACCAGCACGATGATGCGGTGACGCACCGCCCAGCCGACGGTCGAGCGAAGCCGGCGATAGAAACGCGTGTCGAAGGCGTCGTGGTGGGTGCCGGCATGCTTGCGCTGCTTGAGGATCATATGCCCCAGCCACGGCGTGAAATAGACCGCCACGAACCACGACACGATCAGCGCGATGCCGACGACATAGAACAGGGTGCGCACATATTCGCCAGCCGTCGAGGCGGCGAAGCCGACCGGGATGAAGCCGGCGGTGGTGATCAGCGTGCCGGTCAGCATCGGGAAGGCGGTCGAGGAATAGGCAAAGCTCGCCGCCTCGATCTTGACCAACCCCTCCTCGAGCTTCCGCTCCATCATCTCGACGACGATCATGGCGTCGTCGACGAGCAAGCCGAGCGCGATGATCAGCGCGCCCAGCGAAATGCGCTGCAGGTCGATGCCGATTTCATACATGATGGCGAATGTGGCGGCGAGCACCAGCGGTATGGCGATGGCGATCACCAGGCCCGAGCGCCAGCCGATCGACAGGAACGAGACGACGAGCACGATCAGCAGCGCCTCGCCGAGCGCATGCATGAATTCGGCGACCGCGTCCGTGACGACGCCCGGCTGGTCGGAAATCTGGTCGACCGAAACGCCATAGGGCAGCGCTTCCTCGAAGTGCTTGTAGGTCGCCTCGACATCCTTGCCGACATCGGTGACTTTAAAACCCTTGGCCATGACGACGCCAAGCTGCACGCTGTCGTGACCATTGAAGCGGTATTTGCGCTGGAAGGGATCTTCCAGCCCCGAAGTGACGGTGGCGATGTCGCCCAGTCGGGTCACCTGGCCGCCGGCGCGCAGGCGCAATTCCCTGATGTCGGCGGCCTTGGCGACGTCGCCTTCGACGGAGATGCGCACCGAATTGACGCCGGTATCGACGGAGCCGGCTGGATCGACGTTGTTCTGGCCCTTGATCGCGTTCTGCAGGTCGGTCAGCGTCAGGCCGCGTTCGGCCAGCGCCTTGGACGAGACGTCGATATAGAGTTTTTCCGGCTGGTCGCCGATGATGACGGCCTTTTCGACGCCTGATGTCGTCAACAGCATGTCGCGCGCCTGGATGGCGAACTTCTTCAGCTCCGGATAGGAGAAGCCGTCGCCGCTGATCGAATGCAGCGTGATGAAGGTGTCGCCGAACTCGTCGTTGAAATAGGGGCCGAGCAGGCCCTGCGGCAGGTCGCCCTGGATATCGCCGACCTTCTTGCGCACCTGATAGAAGGCATCCGTCACTTCAGCGGCGTTGGTGTCGCCCTTGATCTGGACGGTGATGATGGCGCTGCCGGCGCGGGTGAAGGAGCGCACGAAGTCGAGATGCGGCGTCTCCTGCAATTTGCGCTCGATCTTGTTGACGACCTGGTCTTCCATCTCCTGGATCGAGGAGCCCGGCCAGATCGCCTGCACGACCATGACGCGGAAGGTGAAATCGGGATCCTCCTTCTGGCCCATGCGCATCAGGCCGAGCGCGCCGGCGATGATGATCAGCCCGAACAGGAAGCGCGCAATGGAGGGATGGCCAATTGCCCAACGAGAGAGATTGAAGGGCCGCTTTTCTTCAGTGGAGGTCGTCATCGGTGCTGGTCCACTTTGCTTGGTTGCCGGCGCCCTTGTGCTTCGAGGAAGGTGCTTCGAAGAAGCGCGGCGCGCGAAACGAAATCATCTGCGTTCGATACTGGTTTCCGGGCGGCGTCGCTCTTCGAGCGGAGAGACACTCATCGCGGTGGGACGCGAGGATCGATGCGGGGGTACATCGGCCTTGACGTCTCGACCTTCGGGCACGCCGCCCGGAAACCTGCGGCCGCGGGAACGCGCGGCCGATCTGTCTGTCGTCAGCGCAGCTTGCTGGCGTCCTCGCCTTCGGCCGAGGCGGACTGCTGTGTGACGCCGCCGGCGAGTTTCACCTTCAGGTCCTCGGTCATGAACTGCGTACCGGCGGCGACCACGATATCGCCCGGTTTCAATCCCTCCGCCACGCGCACGCCGTCGGCGGCGAACTCGGCGACCTTGACTGGACGGGCATGAACCGTGTCGGCGCCGCGATCGACCGTCCAGACGATCGACTGGCTGTCTTTCTCGGCGAGCGCGCTCAGCGGGATAGAGACGAGCTGCTTTTCGTTGGCTGCCGACGCCTCGATATTGGCGGTCATGCCGAGCAGCACGCGCGGGTCGTTGGGCAGGCTGACGCGGACGGCAAAGGTGCGCGACTGCGGATCGGCGCTGCCGGCGACCTCGCGGACCTTGCCGTCGAGCGCCAGAGCGGCATCGGACCAGAAGCCCGCCTTGACGTCCTTGCCCGGCTTGAACTGCGCGATCTCCATTTCCGGAACCGCGATCAGCACTTCCTTTTCGCCATCGACCGCGACGGTGATCACCGGCGTGCCCGAGCCAACCACCTGGCCGACATCGGCGTTGACCGCCGTGACGATGCCGTCCCTGTCGGCCTTGAGGTCGGTATAGCCGACCTGGTTCCTGGCCTGGGCAAGCGTCGAGCGGGCGGAGTCGCGCGTGGCGACGGCCTGGTCAAAGGTCAGCGTCGCCTGTTCGAGCTGCGATTTCGGCGCGAAGTTCTTGGCGAAAAGCTGCTCGGCGCGCTTGCGGGCGAGTTCGACGGTCTCGACCTGACGTTCTGAGGCATCCAGCGCGGCCTGCGCGCTCTTGACCGACAGGTCATAGTCTGAGGGATCGATGCGGGCGAGCACATCGCCAGGCGCCACGTGCTGGCCGATGTCGACGAGACGCTCGGTGATCTTGCCGTTGACCCGGAACCCCAGTGTGCTCTCGGTGCGGGCGCGCACCGATCCGGAATAGGACAGCGTGCGGGTGTCATGCGCCTTCGCGATCTCGACGACCTTGACCGGGCGGATGATGTCCTTCACCTCCGCCTTTTCCTGCGAGCAGCCGGCAAGCCCAAGCGATGCGATGATCAGGCCGGCGGCTGGCAGCTTGCGAAGGATGGAACTGGGCAAAAACATCTTGATACTCCCGACTGGAGGCGGACTGTCGACACCGGCACCGGCTGGCGGCGGCTATTTCAAGGCTCTGATGGCGTAATCGATGAGCTCGTCGGGCATCGCCCGATTGGTCTTGGCGAGGCACTGCGCCACCATCTGCGGATGGCACAGGATGACGGTGGCGGCACCGAAACAGCGCGATGCGGTCACCGGGTCCTGTTTCCTGAACTCGCCGGCCTCGATGCCCTCGCGGATTACCTCGGCGAAGAGATCGTGGATGCTGTCGACATGCTTGTCGATGACGCCCCAGTCGCGCTCGAGGGCGACGATGACCATCTCGTGGACCTTCTGGTCGTCGAGCATGACCTCCATCGTCATCTTGTACTGCGCATGCACGTAACGCCGCAGCCGCTCCTCGGCGCTGATCGGCAGGTGCATGATCTCGTAGGCCATCTTGTAGCTGGCGCCGAGCATCCGGCCACAGACGGCCTGGTGGATTTCGACCTTGGAGGCAAAGAAACGATAGATGTTGGCCGGCGACATGCCGAGTTCGCGGGCAATGTCGGCGACATTGGTCTTGCCGTAGCCATAGTGCCGGAACAGGCGCTCGGCGCAATCGAGAATGCGCGTCACATTTTCCTGGCGGGCGACGTCGGCGACGATGTTGGCGGCTTCGGACATAGCTCTCTGTCAAATAACGAGTGACGAATTTCGATTTTCATCACTCGTAAATCGAAAGGGGCACTCTGTCAACACGGATTCGACGTACGCGTACGATAGGTGACAAATGGTGACATCCCATAGACGTCACAAGACGCCCCCAGGATGCGGGCCTCTGAAAATAATTCTCTCGAAAAGGCCCACGGAGGGCTTCAGGCGACCTTGGCCATTTCCCGCAGCCGGAATTTCTGGATCTTGCCGGTCGAGGTCTTCGGTATTTCGGCGAAGATCACCGCCTTTGGCACCTTGAAGCGGGCGAGCAACACCCGGCAGTGCTCTATCATCTCGGCCTCGCTCGCCTCCTTGCCCGGCTTCAGCTCGACATAGGCGACAGGCACCTCGCCCCACTTGTCGTCATGGCGTGCGACGACGCCGCAGGAGGCGACGGCGGGATGCTTGTAGAGCGCGTCCTCGACCTCGATCGAGGAAATGTTCTCGCCACCGGAGATGATGATGTCCTTGGAGCGGTCCTTGAGCTGGATGTAGCCGTCTGGGTGCATGACCCCGAGATCGCCCGAGTGGAACCAGCCGCCGGCGAAAGCCTCGTCCGTTGCCTTGCGGTTCTTCAGGTAACCCTTCATGACGATGTTGCCGCGGAACATGACCTCGCCGATGGTTTCGCCGTCGGCGGGCGTTTCGGCCATGGTTTCGGGATCCATCACCGTCAGGCCTTCGAGCGCGGCATAGCGCACGCCCTGCCGTGCCTTCTTGCCCGCCCTCGCCCCTTTGTCGAGTGCGTCCCAGCCATTATGCCATTCGTTGACGACAGCCGGACCGTAGGTCTCGGTCAACCCGTAGAGATGGGTGACGGCGAAGCCGGCATCGGCCATGCCCGACAGCACGGCTTCGGGCGGCGGCGCGGCAGCCGTGTTGAAGGTGACCGTCTGCGCAAACGCGCGCTTGTCCTCATCCCTGGCGTTGATCAGCACCGACATGACGACCGGCGCCCCGCACAGATGCGTGACGCCATGGTCGGCAATGGCGTCGTAGATCGGCTTCGGCCGCACCCAGCGCAGGCAGACATGCGTGCCGGCCTGGACGGCCAGCGTCCAGGGAAAACACCAGCCATTGCAGTGGAACATCGGCAAGGTCCAGAGATAGACGGCGTGCTTCGCCATGCCGGCATGGATGGTGTTGGTGTAGGCCATCAGGGCAGCACCACGGTGGTGATAGACGACGCCCTTGGGATTGCCTGTCGTGCCCGACGTGTAGTTGAGCGAGATGGCATCCCATTCGTCGTCGGGCATCGACCAGGCGAACTCCTCGTCGCCATTGGCGACAAAGGCCTCGTAGTCCACCGTGCCGACCCGCTCGCCTTTCGGGTGGGGCGCATCAGCGGCGTAATCGGGATCGTCGTAGTCGATGACCAGCGGCTTGACCTTGGCCAGACCGAGCGCTTCTCGCACGACCCCGGAAAACTCGCGGTCGACGATCAGCACCTTGGTCTCGGCGTGGTCGAGCTGGAAGGCGATGACCGCGGCATCGAGGCGCGTGTTGAGCGAATGCAGCACGGCCTTGGTCATTGGCACGCCGAAATGCGCCTCCAGCATCGGCGGCGTGTTCGACAGCATGACCGTCACCGTATCGCCCTTGCCGATGCCGTGCCTGTGCAGCGCCGAGGCGAGCTTCAGGGAGCGGCGCCAGAAGGCGCGGTAGCTGATGCGCTGCCTGCCGTGAATGATGGCAATATGGTCGGGATAGGTTTTAGCCGCGCGCTCCAGATAGGTGAGCGGCGTCAACGGCTGGTGGTTGGCGGCGTTCCTGTCGAGATCCTGTTCGTAGGGATTGGCCATCCCATCCTCCCCAAAGTCTTTTCGAGCTTTCTAACCCCAGGTTCGTCGTCACGCTATCCCCCTGGATGGCTGAAAATGCTATGCTGCGGCGACTTGCTGGAATGGTGATCTCCATCGAGCCGCGGCGGCAGAAGATCGCTTCCTGTCGATCCAAATTTGACTTTTGTCGAGAGCCGTGACTATTGTCAGCCAAGGAGGTGGCATGGCGATCCGACCGGCAGAACAGCTCATTCACAAGGCGGCCTGGCTTTACTATGCCCATGGGCTTCGGCAGGACGAAGTGGCCAATCAGCTCAACATTTCGCGCGCCTCCGTCGCCATGTATCTGCGCAAGGCGCGCGAGACTGGCATCGTCAACATCTCGACCTCGACGCAGCTCTTCACCGACGACGTCATGGCGCGCAGGCTGGAAGACGCCCTGAAGCTCGACGCCGTCTGGATCGCGCCTGAAAACGCCTATCTCGCCGACCCGTCGACCGATATCGCGGTGCTGGCGGCAAGCGTGTTCCTGGAACTCGTCAGGAAAGGCGACCGCATCGGCGTTGCCTGGGGCCGCACCGTCTACACCATCGCCGACATCATGTCCTATGCCGACCTGCAGGACGTCACCGTGGTGCAGCTCTGCGGCAATCTCGGCGCGCCCTACTCCTACCGGCCCGACCAGTGCACGATGGAAATCGCGCGCCGGCTCAACGCCAAGGGCCTCAACTTCTACGCACCCCTGGTGCTGTCGACCGAGGCACTGGCGCAAGGCCTGCGCGCCGAGCCGGTGATCCGCGACCAGCTTGCTGGGATCAGCGACTGCGATCTTGCGCTCTACTCCATCGGCGCGGTCGATGCCGACAGCCATCTGGTGAAGTGTGGCGCGCTGACGGCAGCCGAGATGGCGGCACTGCGCAAGGAAGGTGCGGCCGGTGTCATCGCCGGGCAGATCATCGATGCCGGTGGCGAGTTGCTCGACTGCAGCTACAACCGGCGGGTCATCTCGGCGGGGCTTGCTTCGCTGCGCGTCATCGGGAAACGGCTCATGGTCGTGCAGGAGGACAGCAAGTTCGAGCCGCTGCTCGCGGCCATCGCCGGCGGCCTCTGCACGCATCTGGTTGTCGGCGCGCATATGGCGCAGCGGCTGCTCGATCATGCCGGAACGTCAGCAGAAAAGGCATCCTGAAAATAAACCCTTTGCCGACGCATTGTCATCAAGGCGTCGCGGCATTCCTGTTTCACCACCTAAAGACAGCAACTGGACGAAGCGAACATGAAGAACCTGTGGAACGACGACGCGGCCGAAAAACTCGTTGCCGACTATGCGAAGAAGGGCGTCGGCCGCGATCTCGCCTTGCGTGTCTACACGACGCGGCTTCTAGGCGGCGTGCCACAGCTGGTCCTGCATGGCGGCGGCAACACCTCCTGCAAGATCAAGGCGACCGACCTCGTCGGCGACGAGTGGGACGTGCTGTGCGTCAAGGGCAGCGGCTGGGACATGGCCGTCATCGAGCCGCAGGGCCTGCCCGCCGTCAAGATGGGCGCGCTGCTCAAGGCGCGCAAGCTGGACAGGCTTTCCGACGAGGACATGGTCGCGCTGCAGCGGGCAAACCTGATCGACCCCGCCTCGCCCAACCCCTCGGTCGAGACGCTGCTGCATGCCTTCCTGCCGCACAAGTTCGTCGATCACACCCACTCGACCGCCATCCTGGCCATTGTCGACCAGGAAGACAGCAAGCCGCTGGTGGCAAAGGTGTTCGGAGCAAAAATGGGCTACGTGCCCTACATCATGCCGGGCTTCGATCTCGCCAAAGCGGCGGCCGATGTCTTCGACGCCGACCCAACGGTAGAAGGCCTGATCCTCGACAAGCACGGCATCTTCACCTTCGGCGACGATGCCAGGCAGGCCTACGACCGGATGATCCACTATGTGAACGTCGCCGAAGACTATGTGGCCAAGCATGCCAAGCCCAAGGTGGCAAAGGCAGCATTGCCGGCAAGGCTGGCGACGCCGGCTTCCATCGCGCCCATGCTGCGCGGCGCGGTCGCGGCGCCACGCGGCGAAGGCCGCTTCGACCGCATGATCAGCGACTTCCGCACCTCCGACGCGATCGTCGACTTCATCAATTCGGCTGACATTGCCGACTATGCCGGGCGTGGCGTGTCGACGCCGGATCTGTCGATCCGCATCAAGACCGGACCGATGGCCGTGCCGGCGCCCGATGCCGACAAGGCCGACGACTACAAGGCCGTCATCAAGAGCCATGTCGACGCCTTCGTCAGCGATTACCGCGCCTATTTCGAGACCAATGACGCGCTCGACGACGTCAAGCGCACCATGCTCGATCCCATGCCGCGACTGACGCTGGTGCCGGGGCTCGGCATGTTCGGTCATGGCCGCACGCTGAAGGATGCCAGGATCGCATCGGACGTCGGCGAGATGTGGATCGAGGCCGTGCGCGGCGCCGAGGCGGTCGGGCGTTTCCACCCGTTGTCCAAGGCGGACCTGTTCCCGCTCGAATACTGGTCGCTGGAACAGGCCAAGCTCGCCTCCAACAAGCCGAAGCCGTTGACCGGACAGGTGGTGCTGATCACCGGCGGCGCCGGCGCGATTGGTGCGGCGACCGCCAAGCTGTTCGCCGACAATGGCGCTCATGCCGTCGTCGTCGATCTCGACGCCGAAAAGGCCACCAATGCCGCCAAAAAAGCCGGCAACAATTCGATCGGTGTTGGCGCCGACATCACCGACCCGGCCCAGATGCGTGCCGCCTTCGACAAGGCGGTCGCCGTCTTCGGCGGCGTCGACATATTGGTGTCCAATGCGGGTGCCGCTTGGGAAGGCCGCATCGGCGAGCTTGACGATGCGCTGCTGCGCAAGAGCTTCGAGCTCAATTTCTTCGCCCACCAGTCGGCGGCGCAGAACGCCGTGCGCATCATGCTGGAACAGGGCACCGGCGGCGCGCTGTTGTTCAACACCTCCAAGCAGGCGGTCAATCCGGGCCCGAAATTCGGCGCTTATGGCGTGCCGAAAGCGGCGACGCTGTTCCTGTCCAGGCAATACGCGCTCGACTACGGCGCCCATGGCATCCGTTCTAATGCCGTCAATGCCGACCGCATCCGCTCCGGCCTTTTGACCGACGCCATGATCGCCAGCCGCTCGGGCGCGCGCGGCGTGTCCGAGAAGGAATACATGTCCGGCAATCTGCTCGGCCAGGAGGTGACGGCGCAGGACGTGGCCCAAGCCTTCCTGCACCACGCTCTGGCCGACCGCACGACCGCCGATGTGACGACGGTCGACGGCGGCAATATCGCCGCGGCGCTGCGCTAGGCATCTCCCGACAGGCAACAAAAAGGGCGGCTCACGGGCCGCCCTTTTCCGTCCTGTACTGGCGAGCCTTACTTCGCGTTCGGGTTCGGCATCCAGGCGGGCATGGCGACGTCGGCATGGGCGAACTGTGGCAGCTTGGCCGACAGGTCTTCCATGTTCTTGATGTCCTTGTCGATCAGCTCCTTCTGCGTGATCAGCGTCGGCGGCACGATGACGTTGTGGCCGGGATCTTCGCCGGCGAGCAGTTGCGCCAGCGCGCGCACCGAGACCTGGCCGACGACGGCCGGGTTGGTCGCCGCGGTCGCGGCCCAGGCACTGTCGGGCTCACGCATCGCAGCGATGTCGGACGTCGAAATGTCGGCCGAATAGATCTTGATCTTCTTGTTCAGGCCCGCTTCGTCGACGGCGATCTTCACGCCCTTGGCGAATTCGTCATAGGGGGCGAACATCACGTTGATGTCGGGGTGCGCCGACAGCACCGAGCGCGCCTGGTTGGCGACGGAGTTGGCGATCGGGTTGTCGAGCGTGCCGAACATGGCGGCCTCCTTGATGCCGGCATATTTCTTCTTCACGTCGACCCAGGTTTCGTTACGGCGGTCGAGCGGCGCAATGCCGGCGACATAGACATAGCCGGCATTCCAGCTTTCGCCATTGTCCTTGACCGCCTGCTCGAGCGCCAGCCGCGCCAGGTCCTTGTCCGACTGTTCGACTTGCGGGATCTTGGGGTTTTCGACATTGACGTCGAAAGCCACCACCTTGATGCCGGCGTCGACGGCACGCTGGGCGGCGTCCTTCATCGATTCCGTCAGGCCGTGCTGGATGATGATGCCCTGCACGCCGAGCGCGATGGCCTGATCAACCATGTCGGACTGAAGCGCGGCGTCCTGGCGGCTGTCGAGCACGCGAAGGTCGATGCCAAGCGCCTTCGACTGCGCCTCGACGCCCGAGAGATAGGCCTGGAAGAAGTCGCCGGTCGAGAGATAACGCACCAGCGCGATCTTGACGCCGGGCTTGCCGAACGGCGCCGGCTTGTCCGCGGCAAATGCCCCCTGCATCAGCATGGTTGCGCCGGCCAGCCCGAGCGCCACTTTCCCCAGAACTCTTCTTGTGATGTTCACCTTGTTTTCCTCCACTTTTGTTGAACCCAAAATCCTGTCCGGCCGAATGCTAGCCCCTGCCCCTGCCCGAAAGGGCAAAGGTGAAGACAAGGGCGACGACCAGAACCACGCCCTTGACGAAATCCTGCGTGTAGTAGGGCGCGTTCATCATCGTCAGGCCTTGCAGCAAGATGCCGACGAACAGCGCGCCGATGGCGGTGCCAAAGGCGTTCGGCTTGGCGGCGCCGAGCACCGCGTAGCCGATCAGCGCCGCGGCAACCGCATCGAGCAGCAGATTATTACCCGAGGCGATGTCGCCGCGTCCAAGCCGGGCGGCGAGCAAAATGCCCCCGATCGAGGCAAAAACTCCTGAAATAACGTAGGCCCAGATCTTGTATGCCTTGACAGGCGCGCCGGCGAGTTCGGCGGCGCGCTCATTGGAGCCGACCGCATACATCATACGACCGAAGCGGGTGTATTCGAGGAAGAACCAGATCAACACCGCCAGCACCAGAAGCACGACGACCGACACCGGAATGAGGTTCGGGATGAAGAAATCGAAGCGGTGGCGGCCGAGCGCCAGGAAGGCATCGGAGAATTTGCCGTTGGCGACCGAGCCGTCGGGCATGGTCATGCCCGTGGCGATCGAGCGGCCCTCGGTCGGGATGCGCTGCAGGCCGACCAGCAGGAACATCATGCCGAGCGTCGCCAAGAGGTCCGGCACGCGCATGTAGACGATCAGCCAGCCATTGATCAGGCCGACAAGAGCGCCGATCAACAGGCAGACGATGACCGCCACGACCGCGTTTTGCTCCAGCACCACCATGACATAGGCCGCCGCCATCATGGCTGAGGTCGCGACCGAGCCGATCGACAGGTCGAAGCCGCCGACAACCAGCGTGGCGGTAACGCCGAGCGCCAGCACGCCGGTGATGGCGACCGACTGGAAGATGAAGACGGCACTTTGCGGCGAGACGAACCCGTCGGCGGCGATCGCGAAATAGGCGACCAATCCGAACAGCAGCACGATGAACCCGTAGCGGATGGCATAGTCGCGCAGCGTCATTCGGCGCACCCCAGCGCCGCTGCCGTTTTTACCCAACTCCAACCCATGGTCTCTCCATTCCAATTCCATTCACCGCCACCCTCAGGCAGCGCTGTGCAGCGGTCCGCCGGCGACCTCGGCCAAAAGGCGGTCGAGGTCGACATCGGCATTGCGGTGTTCGCCGACGATCGTATGCTCCGACATCACCAGGATGCGATCGGCCGTCTCCAGCGCTTCGTCGAGTTCGGTGACGAACAAGAGCGTGGCGCGGCCATTGGCGCTTGCCCTCAGCTTGGCGGCGATGTCGCGCCTTGCCGAAATGTCGACGCCCTGGAACGGCTCGTCGAGGATGAACAGCGCGGCATTCTGCGCTATCCAGCGGGCGACCATTACCTTTTGCTGGTTGCCGCCGGACAGCGCCGACATCTCGTCCTTCTCCGAGCGGCAGACGATGCCGAGTTGCTCGATCTGCCGGCGTGCGGTGGCGCGTTCGAGGCGGCGTTTGAGCACGCTGAAATTCGACATACGCTTCAGGAAAGGCAGGCTGACATTGCGCTCGATGTTGAAGCCACCGATGATGCCGCTGCTGGCGCGATCCTTGGCGACGAGAAACACGCCGGCGGCGATCGCGTCGCCCGCCGAGCGCGGCGCGTAAGGCTTGCCGTTCATCGTCATGGTGCCGGCGAGCGGCCGGCGCACACCGAACAACGTTTCGGCAAGAGCGGTCTTGCCGACGCCAACGAGGCCGGTGATGGCGACGACCTCGCCATCGCCAAGCGTCAGCGAGATCGGCCGGGCACCCTGCGCGATGCGCAGCCCCTCGATGGCCAGGACCGCCCTGGCCGAACTCCTGGCGACGATCTGGTCGAGATGGATCTTGCGGCCGAGCATGGCGTTGACCGCGCCTTCATAGTCGAGCGGCTTGGTGTCGAAGGCGCCCGAGACGACACCATCGCGCATCGAGACGATGCGGTCGGCGAGCCGCCTGATATCCGACATGCGGTGCGAGATATAGAGGATCGCCACGCCTTGCTCGCGCAGCCGGTCGACTAGCGCGAACAGCCTGTCGGCTTCGGCACTGGAGAGCGATGAGGTCGGCTCATCGAGGATCAGCACTTTCGGCTGGTGCGCCAGCGCTCGGGCAATCGCCACCATCTGGCGGTCGGCCAGCGACAGATCGCTGACGCGTGCCTTGAGATCGATGGCCAACCCCATGCGATCGGCGACCGCCTTGGCTTCGCGACGCACGCGGGCGGGATTGAACAGGGTCGGCACGCCCCGGCCGCTCAGCCTGTCGAGCGTGAGATTGGTGGCGACATCGAGGTCGGCGACAACACCGTCATTGATGTTCTGGTGCACGGTGACGACGCCGGCGCGGATCGCTTCCGCCGGCGTGTTCGGTGCGAAGTCCTGGCCGGCGAGCGTCATGGTGCCGCCGCCACGCTCGTAGACGCCGCTGACGATCTTGACGAGGGTGGATTTGCCGGCGCCGTTGGCGCCCATCAGCACCGTCACTTCGCCGGCATGGAGGTCCAGCGCGATGCCGCCAAGCACCTCGTTGCGGCCAAAGGATTTCCTCAGTCCCTCTACGCGGAACACGGCATTGCCGATCATGCGTTCCTCCCTGACGACGACGCTATGGTCAATATCGGCAATTGTCAACACGATTGACAATTGCCAGACAGCTTCCTAGCTTGGCCCCGCCGCCAAGGCTCCCTTATGATCGGAGCACACAGGCGGGAGGGACGAGGATGACTGGGAAATTGCCATTCGAAGCATTGTCGGTGGAGACGCTCGCAACACGTCTCGGCACGAACGAAGCGCTGTGCGCGAAGATCGGCGGGGACGCGAGCGCCTGGAAAGTCCGCGAAGTCGGGGACGGCAATCTGAACCTGGTGTTCATCGTCGAAGGCGCCAGTGGCGGCGCCATCGTCAAGCAGGCCCTGCCCTATGTCCGCCTCGTCGGCGACAGCTGGCCGCTGCCCCTGAAGCGCTCCTTCTTCGAGTATCACGCGTTGACCCGGCAAGAGGCGCGTGCGCCGGGCTCGGTGCCGGCGATCTATTACTTCGACGAGACCCAGGCGCTGATCATCATGGAATATCTGTCGCCGCACATCATCCTGCGGCGGGCGCTGATCGAAGGCCGGCAGTTGCCGAACATTGCCCGGGATATCGGCCTGTTCATGGCCCGCACCCTGTTCCGGGGTTCCGACCTGTCGATGGCGACCAAAGAGCGCAAGGCGGACCTCGCGTTGTTCGCGGACAATGTCGAACTCTGCGACATCACCGAGAATCTCGTATTCTCAGACCCCTATTTCGACGCCAAGATGAACCGCCACACCAGCCCGCAGCTCGACGCGTTGGTTGCCGAGTTGCGGGCCGACCGCGACCTCAAGGTCGAGGCACAGCGGCTGAAGCATATCTTTGCCGCCAATGCCGAGACGCTTCTACATGGCGACCTGCATTCCGGCTCGATCATGGTCACCGACCAGGAAACGCGGATGATCGATCCGGAGTTCGCCTTCTACGGTCCGATGGCCTTCGATGTCGGCATGCTGCTCGCCAATTTCTGGATGTCCTTCTTCTCGCAACGCGGACATGAGCAGAAAGGCAAGCGCGATGCCATGCGCGCCTATCTGCTCGATGTCGTCGTCGAGACCTGGGCGGTGTTTCGCGCCGAGTTCTCGCATTTGTGGCGCAGCGAGCGCACCGGCATGCTCTACCAGAAGAGCCTGTTCGAGGATCAGGGCGACATACTCGCCGCCGAGCAGGCGCTCGACCATGTGCTGCACCAGATCTGGACCGATCTGCTCGGTTTTGCCGGCATCGAGGTGCACAGACGCATCCTTGGCCTCGCCCACAATGCCGACTTCGAGACCATTGCCGAGGAAGACCTACGCGCCAGTTGTGAGGCGAAGGCGCTGAAATTCGGCCGCCACATCGCCGTCAACCGGCACCAGATTCACAGCATCGACGAGGTCAACAACCTGGCCGCGCTGATCGAACAGGAGAACAGCATTTGAACGTCGGCGACCGCCACTATCGGACCATCTGGCTCAGCGGCGACGGCCGCTCGGTGGAGATCATCGACCAGCGCTGGCTGCCGCATGAATTCCGCATCGAGAAGCTCGGCACGGTCGCCGGCGTCGCCACCGCGATCCGGGACATGTGGGTGCGCGGCGCACCGCTGATCGGAGTCACCGCGGCCTATGGCGTCGCCATGCAGATGACGGATGACGCATCCGACGAAGCGCTCGATGCCGTCTGGGAAACACTGCACGAGACACGACCGACGGCGATCAACCTGCGCTGGGCGCTGGACGAGATGCGGCGTTTCCTGCGGCCGTTGCCGCCAGAAAAACGCGCCACGGCCGCCTACCGGCGCGCCAGTGAAATCGCCGACGAGGACGTTGGGCTGAACCGCGCCATTGGCAAGAACGGCCTTGAAATCATCAAGGCGATCGCGGCGCGCAAACAGCCGGGCGAGACGGTCAATATCCTCACCCACTGCAATGCCGGCTGGCTGGCGACCGTCGACTACGGCACAGCCACTTCACCCATCTATCTCGCCGTCGAGGCCGGCATTCCAGTCCATGTCTATGTCGATGAAACACGCCCACGCAACCAGGGTGCCCAACTGACCGCCTGGGAGATGGCCGGCCACGGCGTGCCGCACACGCTGATCGTCGACAATGCCGGCGGCCATCTGATGCAGCGCGGCGCGATCGACATGGTCATCGTCGGCACCGACCGCACGACTGCCGATGGCGATGTCTGCAACAAGATCGGCACCTATCTGAAGGCGCTCGCCGCCGCCGACAATGACGTGCCGTTCTACGTCGCGCTGCCCTCTCCCACCATCGACTGGACAGTGGGCGACGGCCTCGCTGAAATCCCGATCGAGGAGCGCTCGGGCGACGAGGTGTCGCTGGTCTGGGGCAAAACCGCCAAGGGCGAGATCGCCCAGGTGCGTGTGTCGCCCGAAGCGACGCCGGCAAGGAACCCCGCCTTCGACGTGACGCCGGCACGACTGGTGACCGGACTGATCACCGAGCGCGGCATCGCCAAGGCCTCGCGCGAAGGGCTGAGGGCGATGTTCCCCGAGCGGGGATAATCGGTTGCGCGAAGGCGCGCGTTCAGAACCAAACGTTCACGGTCCGGGCCGTGCCGCCTGGCGATCTCCAGCACGCTGACAAAGTGCGGTGAGCACCGCGGGCCGCCGCGAATAATGGCATCCATGGGCGTGTTTTGGCGGCCGGGGACCATGACGCAGGCACTCCAATCGCGGGCAGGCTAATAAGGCACGTTGATCTTCAGCGGATCGACAAGCGCCGTCGCCACCTGTTCGCCAGCCTGCACGTCCCCATCATCACCACACATACAGACCGGCGGTCTGCCGTCGGGCGCGCGGGACATCGTCCAGGATATCGTTGCTCTCCTCGATCTGGCGATGCCGGGCTGGAAAGTGCCGTCGCGACGGGCCGCCTTCTACAGCACGGGCGGCGACGGCGAGGCGGTGAAATCCGATCCGGACGCCCGAGGCGGTCCGCCCGGAATGACAGACGGATGATGATTTCCTCTTGCCAAAACATGGTAGAGTGATCATACCAGTATATAAGGCAACGATCGGCTAAGCCATCGTTCAAGACCAGGGAGCAAGGGCTAGATGACGACGATCGCGCTGTTCGGTGCCGGCGGCAAAATGGGATACCGCCTTTCGACCAATTTCCGCGGCTCGCCCTACACAATCCGCCATGTCGAGGTCAGCCAGGCTGGGCGTGAGCGGCTGAAGACCGGACTGGGCTTCGATACGGTCAGCGCCGACGAGGCGCTGAAAGGCGCCGACGTGGTGATCCTGGCCGTGCCGGACACTCATATCGGCAAGGTCGCGGCCGGCATCGAGAGCAAGCTTGCGCCGGGCACGATGGTGATCGTGCTCGATGCCGCAGCACCCTTCGCCGGCCATTTGCCCGATCGTCCCGACCTGACCTACTTCGTCACCCATCCCTGCCATCCGCCGATCTTCAACGACGAGACCGACATGGCGGCCAAGAAGGACTATTTCGGCGGCGTCAAGGCAAAGCAGCACATGGTCAGCGCGCTGATGCAGGGACCGGAAGCCGACTATGCCAAGGGCGAGGCCATCGCCAAGATCATCTGGGCGCCGGTGATGCGCTCGCACCGCGTTTCCGTCGAACAGATGGCGCTGCTCGAGCCAGGCCTTTCGGAAACCGTGTGCGCCTCGCTGCTGGTCGTCATGAAGGAAGCGGTCGACGAGGTCGTGGCGCGCGGCGTCGACCAGCAGGCGGCGCTCGATTTCCTGCTTGGCCACATGAACGTGCTCGGCGCCGTCATCTTCGGTGAGACCCAGGGCGTGTTCTCCGATGCATGCAACAAGGCGATCGAGTTCGGCAAGCCGGTGCTGATGCGCGACGACTGGAAGCGCGTCTTCGAGCCGGAAGAGATCGCGGCCAGCATCCAGCGGATTACCTGAACGAGTCATCAGGTACATATCACCTGAATTTGTGGTTGACTCATCATACCAGTTGGCTAAATTGTTGCTGGCTCGGATCGGGCACGCTTCGCTGGGAGTTCGAGCCGGGACGAGTGGAGGATGGCGGGGAACGGGAGCGCGGATCGGCTCTGAAGAAGCCGATCGACGGCTTGAGCCGAAGTGGTCCGCATTCTCCGCGGCCTGACGAATTCAGATGCAGTCGCCTCGACGACCGAGGCACAGATTTTTCAAAGGGAGGACTTCATGAAACTGACACGCAGAATGACGCTTGCCGCCTTCGCAGGTGTGCTGGCAATCGGCACGGCGATGCCCGCCTACGCGGCCGACCTCATCGCCATCATCACCCCATCGCACGACAATCCGTTCTTCAAGGCGGAAGCCGTCGGCGCCGAAGCCAAGGCCAAGGAACTCGGCTACGAGGCGCTGGTGCTGGTGCATGACGACGACGCCAACAAGCAGTCCCAACTGATCGACACCGCGATCGGCCGCGGCGCCAAGGCGATCATCCTCGACAATGCCGGTGCCGACGCGACCGTCGCCGCTGTGCAGAAGGCCAAGGACGCCGGCATTCCCTCCTTCCTGATCGACCGCGAGATCAACGCCACCGGCGTCGCCGTGGCGCAGATCGTCTCTAACAATTACCAGGGCGCGCAGCTCGGCGCGCAGGAGTTCGTCAAGCTAATGGGCGAGAAGGGCAATTTCGTCGAGCTGGTCGGCAAGGAATCCGACACCAATGCCGGCATCCGCTCCAAGGGCTATCATGATGTCATCGACGACTATCCGGACCTGAAGATGGTCGCGCAGCAGTCGGCCAACTGGAGCCAGACCGAGGCCTATTCCAAGATGGAATCGATCCTCCAGGCCAATCCCGACATCAAGGGCGTCATCTCCGGCAACGACACGATGGCGATGGGCGCCTATGCGGCGCTCGCGGCCGCGAACCGCAAGGATGTCATCGTCGTCGGCTTCGACGGTTCGAACGACGTGCGCGATTCCATCACCTCCGGCGGCATCAAGGCGACCGTGCTGCAGCCGGCCTACGCCCAGGCGCAGATGGCGGTCGAACAGGCCAGCGACTTCATCAAGAACAAGAAGTCGCCCGAGAAGGAAAAGCAGTTGATGGACTGCGTGCTCATCAACGGCGACAATGCCGCCAAGCTCGAAACCTTCGCGCTGAAGAACTGAGCCGGCGCGCTATAATTGCGAGGGGCGGACCCAGGTTCGCCCCTCGCCTCCATTCACGTTCCGGGTGCTTTTGATCGCCATGCCGAAGACATTGACCTGGCTAACTCTCGCCGCGCTCGCTGGCCTTGGCCTGAGCGGCTGCAAGATCCTGCCGACGCCAATGGCGCGGAGCGAAAATAGTGCGCCTGCCTTCAACCCAGACAAGATGGTCGAGGACATCTGGGCCTCGAAGGTCATTCCCTATCTCGTCCAGAAGGCCGGACCGTTGGCCGAAGTCCAGGCGCTGGCGAAAACCGATCCGGCGGCGGCCGGCGCCAAATACGGCAATCCCAGGAAGCAGACGAATTCGCCATGGACCTTCGCGGTCCGAGTCGAGGGCAAGATCATCGCTGCCAACACGCAGTCGCGGGCGGGCACGATGGATATCGACGTGGACGGCGACGGCAAGGCCGATGCGCGCGTCCAGATCGGGCCGGCCATGCGCGGCACGGCGTTGCGGGACAGCCTCGATTTCGTCCAGTTCAACGACTTCACCAACCAGATCGACTTCGCCCAGTTCGGGAAGGCCTTCAACGCCTATGCCGACAAGACCGTGCTGTCCAAACTGCCGCGCGAGGCACTTGAGGGCCGGACCGCCAAGGTGCTCGGCGCCTATACGATCGAAGGCGGCCAGGACCTGCCCCTTGTGACGCCGGCGGAGGCCGAGATCGGGCCGAGGCCATGAGCCCCGCTCACGACGTCATCCTGAAGCTGGAGGACGTCTCGAAGGTCTATGCCGGCACTGTCGCGGTCAAGCAGGCGAACTTCGAGGTGCGCAAGGGTGCCGTCAACGTGCTGGTCGGTGAAAACGGCGCCGGCAAGTCGACGCTGATGAAGATCATCGCCGGCGTCGAGCAGCCGACCGCCGGCCGCATCCTGCTCGAAGGCGAAGAGGTTTCCTTCTCCTCGTCGGGAGATGCGGTGGCGCGCGGCATCGGCATGGTGTTCCAGGAGCTGAACCTGTTCGGCAACATGACCGTCGCCGAGAATATCTTCGCCACCCGCGAGATCACCAACCGGCTGGGCAAGATCGACCGCAAGGCGCAGGAAAAGCGGGCGGGCGAATTCCTCGACCGGCTCGAGGCCGGCATCCGGCCCGACATGCTGGTCGAGGATTTGCGCATCGGCCAGCAGCAGCTGGTCGAGATCGCCAAGGCGGTTTCGCTCGACGCCAAGATCCTGATCATGGACGAGCCGACCTCGGCGCTGAGCGCGGCTGAAGTCGAAATCCTGTTCAAGGTGATCGCCGACCTCAAGGCGCGCGGCGTCGCCATCGTCTACATCTCGCACCGCCTGGAAGAACTGATCCGCATCGGCGACACCGTTACCGTGCTGCGCGACGGCCGTATCACCGGCCAAGAGGAGATGAGGAACGTCGATACGCAGTGGATCGTGCGGCAGATGATCGGCTCGGACGCCAAGGATTTCGCCAAAGCCGACGGCCATCAGCCCGGCGCGGAAATCTTCCGCGCCGAGGAGATCTGCCTGCCGCGCGTGACTGGCGGGCTGGCGGTCGACCATGTCTCGCTGGTGCTGCGCGCCGGCGAGATCCTTGGCATATATGGGTTGATGGGCGCCGGGCGCAGCGAGTTGTTCGACTGCATCATGGGCCGTCACGGCCATGCCAGCGGCAAGATCTTCATCGCCGGCAAGCAAGTGAAGGAGCGCGACACGACGCGCCGCATCCAGCGCGGGCTGGCATTGATACCGGAGGACCGTCAGCGCGAGGGGCTGGTGTCGATCCTCTCGGTCGCCAGCAATCTGACGCTGGCGAGCCTGTCGCGCTTCGTACGCCTGTTCCATATCCGGGGCGGCGCCGAGCGGCAGGCCGTTGTGCAGATGGTGCGGGAACTGGCGATCAAGGTCGCCGATCCGGCGCAGGAAGTCTCGTCGCTGTCGGGCGGCAACCAGCAGAAGGTGGTGATTGGCAAGGCGCTGCTCACCGGACCAAAAGTGCTGCTGATGGACGAACCCAGCCGCGGCATCGATGTCGGCGCCAAGGCCGACGTCTTCCGAACCATGCGCAAGCTTTCGCGCGACGGACTCGGCATCCTGTTCGCCACCTCCGATCTCGATGAGGTGATGGCCCTGTCCGACCGCATCGCGGTGATGAGCAATGGCAGGCTGACCGGCATGTTCGACCGCGCCGAAGCGACTGAAGCGGCGATCGTCGCGGCGTCGGCGCTGGGCCACGGACCCGCCGCACATGGAGAGCAACGCTGATGACTGACATTCCGGCCAAGGCGGCCGCTCCTTCCGCCTCCGGCGGCTCCGCGCTGCTGACGCTGATGAAGCTCAGGACCTTCATCGCGCTGATCGCGGTGCTGGTGTTCTTCTCGATCGCCGCGCCCAACTTCCTGTCGGCGGCGAACCTGATCCTGATGGCCAAGCACGTCGCGCTCAACGCCTTCCTCGCCATGGGCATGACCTTCGTCATCATCACCGGCGGCATCGACCTTTCGGTCGGCTCGATCGTCGGCCTGTGCGGCATGGTGGCCGGCTATCTCGTGCTGAACGGCATCGACCTGCAGATCGGCTACACCGTCTATTTCAACGTCTTCGAGATCATCCTGATCACGCTTCTGGTCGGCATAACGATCGGCGCCGTCAACGGCCTGCTGATCACCAGGCTCAACGTCGCGCCCTTCATCGCCACGCTGGGCGTGCTCTATGTGGCGCGCGGTTTCGCGCTGCTGTCCTCCGACGGCCGCACCTTTCCCAACCTGGTCGGCAAGCCGGAATTGGGCACCACCGGCTTCGGCTTCCTCGGCGCTGGCCGGCTCCTCGGCCTGCCGGTGTCGATCTGGATCCTGGTCGTGGCGGCGCTGGGGGCCGCCTACCTCGCCCGCTACACCCCGCTCGGTCGCCACATCTTCGCCGTCGGCGGCAATGAGCGCGCGGCGCGCATTTCGGGCGTGCGCGTCAACATGGTCAAGATGTTCGTCTACATGTTTTCCGGCTTCTGCGCCGCGATCGTCGGCCTGATCATCTCGTCGGAGCTGATGGCTTCGCACCCGGCGACGGGCGAGAGCTTCGAACTGAACGCGATCGCGGCGGCGGTGCTCGGAGGCACCTCCATGTCTGGCGGCCGCGGCACGATCGGCGGCACCATCGTCGGCGCCTTCGTCATCGGCATCCTGTCGGACGGGCTGGTGATGATGGGGGTGAGTTCCTTCTGGCAGATGGTGATCAAGGGCCTCGTCATCATCGTCGCCGTCGTCGTCGACCAGGCGCAGCGCCGGTTGCAGCAGCGCGTCACCCTGATGCAGATGGCGAAGGCGGGCTGAGCATGGCGGGTTTAAGGGGAGCGCTGATCGGCTGCGGCTTCTTCGCCGTCAACCAGATGCATGCCTGGCGCGACATCGAGGGCGCCTCGATCGTCGCCATCTGCGACCGCGATCCGGAACGGCTGCGCATCGTCGGCGATCAGTTCGGCGTAGCGCGGCGCTATGCGGACGCGGCGGCGATGTTCGCGGCCGAAAAGCTCGACTTCGTAGACATCGCCACCACCGTGGGCAGCCATCGGCCGCTGGTCGAGATGGCGGCCGAGAACCGCGTCCCTGTCATCTGCCAGAAACCCTTCGCGCCGACGCTCGCTGATGCCAAGGCGATGGTGAAGGCCTGCACGGACGCCGGCGTGCCGCTGATGGTGCATGAGAATTTTCGCTGGCAGTCGCCGATCCAGGCGGTGCGCGCCGTGCTCGACAGCGGCGAGATCGGCACGCCGTTCTTCGTGCGGATTTCCTTCCGCTCCGGCTATGACGTGTTTTCCGGCCAGCCTTATCTGGCGACGGGCAAACGCTTCATCATTGAGGATCTCGGCATCCACATCCTCGACATCGCCCGTTTCCTGCTCGGCGACGTGACGAGCCTGACCGCGCGGACCACACGCATCAATCCCAAGATCGCCGGCGAGGATGTCGCGACGATGCTCATGGACCACGCCGGCGGCGCGACGTCCGTGGTCGATTGCAGCTATGCCACCAGGCTTGCTACCGAGCCGTTCCCGGAAACACTGGTCGAACTCGACGGCAGCGACGGCACGATCCGGCTGGCGCAGGGCTACCAGCTTACCGTCACCGGCAAGAACGGCACCACGGTCAAGGACGTCTCGCCGCGGCTGCTGCCCTGGGCCTCGCGGCCATGGCACAACATCCAGGAAAGCGTGCTGGCGATCCAGAAGCACTGGGTCGACAGCCTCGTATCCGGCAAGGAGCCGGCAACCTCGGGAGCCGACAATCTGAGGACGTTCGCCCTCGTCGAAGCAGCCTATGCCGGCGCCGAAAGCCGCGCGCCGGTGCAGATCGACGACCTGCTGAAATGACGGCCGACGCTTTCCATCTCTACGGCACCGGGACGGCCGAAGCGGCGCCTATCCTGCTGCAGGCCGGCGCGCTCAGCGCGGAGCTGGTCAACGGCAACCTGCGCACCATCCGCCATGGCGGCACCGAAGTGCTGCGCGCCATCGCCTATGTGGTGCGCGACCGTGACTGGGGCACCTATGAGCCTGTCCTGACGGATCTCACAATCGACCAGCGCGATGGCGGCTTCCGCGTCAGCTATGCGGCAAGCTGTGCGGGTCCGGGCGGCAGCCGGCTCGGTTTCCGCACGACGATCGAGGGGTCCGCCGACGGCAATCTCAGCTTCGACGTGATCGCGTTGCCTCAGAGCGATTTCGAGACCAACCGATGCGGCTTCTGCATCCTGCATCCGATCGCCGGCCTCGCCGGCAGCGCGGTGACGGTGGAGCACACCGACGGCAGCGTGGAAGAGACGGAACTGCCCGATCTGATCGACCCGTGGCAGCCGTTCAAGGATTTGCGCGCCATCACGCATCAGGTGCGGCCCGGCGTCGTCGCGCAATGCCGGATGGAAGGCGACACATTCGAGATGGAAGACCAGCGCAACTGGTCTGATGCCTCCTACAAGACCTATGTGCGGCCGCTGGCGCTGCCATGGCCCTATGTGCTGCCGGCCAGGCAATCCCTTCGTCAGACCATCAGCCTGAGCATCGCAGGCGACGCCAATCTGCCCGCCTCGGCCGTGCCGGCCGAGCCGGTCCGCGTCGAGCTTGGGCAAGCCGGCGCGAAGCTGCCTGACATCGGCGTCGTCATCTATCCCGAGGATGTGGAGGCGGCACTTGCCGATTTACCGCTGCTGGGAAGGCTCGGTCCCCGGCAGCTGATTTTCCATTTCGATCCGACGCGCGGCCACGGTCTCGACGCGCTGCGCGCCCATGCCCGACTCGCCGCCGCCTATCCCGCTTCGACGACGCTGGAATGCGTGGCCGCCTGCACCGGCGACCTCGACGCCGAACTTTCCGACGTCGCCAATATGCTGCGCCAGGTAGGCCTGCGGGTGGACGCCATCGCGGTATCGCCCGCGGTCGACCGCCAGTCGACGCCGCCGGGCAGCCCCTGGCCGGCATGTCCGCAGCTCGAGGACGTCTACGCGGCCGCCCGCCGCGCCTTTCCCGGCCTCCGTCTCGGCGGCGGCATGTTCAGCTATTTCACCGAGCTCAACCGCAAGCGCGTTCCCGCCGACCAGCTCGATTTCATCACCCACTGCACCTGTCCGATCGTGCATGCCGCCGACGATCTCAGCGTCATGCAGTCGCTGGAGACGCTTCCCTTCATCACCCGGTCCACCCGGGCGATCTTCGGGACAAAGCCGTATCGCATCGGGCCATCGACGATTGCCATGCGCCAGAACCCCTATGGTGGGGCGACCAAGGACAATCCGCGGGGCCAGCGCGTCGCGATGGCCAACAGCGATCCGCGCCACAACGGCCAGTTCGCCGCCGCGTGGACGATCGGCTATGCCGCGCGCGTCGTGCCTGCGGGACTGGAGATGCTGACACTGTCCAGCTTCGCCGGACCGTTCGGCGTGGTTGCCGGATCAGGCGAACCCGTCGCGCAAGGAACACCGCGGCCGATCCTCCGGGCCATCGAAGGGCTTTGTGAGTTGGCTGGACTGACGCATGTTTCCGCCACGACCAGTGACGAGACGCGAGTTCTGGCGCTGGCCGGCCGCGCTGCCTCCAGGGAAACCATCGTCTGGCTGGCGAACCTGACGGCGAATAATGTCCCGATCGATGTTTCGACGCTTGGCCAGGACCATCTCGTGATGTCGCCCTACGCCATTATGCGTGTCGGCTAGAGCGTCACTTCTCGGAATTCATCACATAGAGAGCACGCGAGCGTTCGAGGTGTTTGATCATCGCCTTCTCGGCACCGTCGGCATCCCTGTGCTCTATGCGGTCGATGATCTCTTCATGCTCCGTCAGCGTGTATTTTTCCTTGCCGGTCCAGATCAGCATTTCGGTGTGGTATTCCTTCAGCCAGCCCAGCGTGGCTTCGCTGACGGCGACATAGATCGGATTGCCTGAAATGGACGCGATCTGGGTGTGGAACTTCATATCGGCGGAGATGAAAGCTTCGGAATCGCCGCGCGCGGCGCGCTGCTCGGCCACGGTTGCCTTCAGCAGTTGCACATCCTGCGATGTGGCTTTTTCCGCGGCTTCCCTGACCATGCCGCGCTCGAAGAAGATGCGCGCGGTCTTCAAGTGCTCCAGCGTGTCCCTGGACGAGGACAGGATGATCTTGGCCGCGCCGTCGACCTGCTTGATGATCGACTTGGCGGTCAGTTGCAGCACCTTGGCGCGCTCGCCATGCGAGATGGCGACCAGCCCCATATTGCTCAGCGCCTGCATGGCTTCACGGATCGCCGGCCGGCCGACCTCGAAGCGCTCCATCAACTCGCGCTCGGACGGCATGTCGTCGCCGGGCTGCAGTTCGCCGCTGGTGATCAGCCGCTTCAGCCTTGCAAAGACTTCGTCGGAAAGTTTGCGCCGGACGATCGGCTCCGAACGGTTCATCGTGACGAATCACTCCCTGGCTCGGTTCTTGTTTAGCATTCCCGGCAGGATTACCGGAATGCCCGCACCTGGAGCGGGGACGCTCCAGCTTTTACGCAATTCCGGACAGAAAACCGTTGCACGGTTTTCCTGGAATTGCCTAGCCCGCCCGCTCTTGCCGAGACTCGGATATTTCTTGCAATACTTATGTACTCATTATACCAGATTTCCTGCGCGACAAAACTTTTTTCGAACCCTTTTCGAGCGGCCGGTCGACCATGATCACACTTACCTATCGCATCGAAACCCCTGGCAGCATCGAGGCGCTGGCGGCCAAGATCGCCAGCGACCAGTCGACCGGCACCTTCGTCGCGCTGCCGGGCGAGACCGAGGAGTTGAAGGCGCGCGTGGCGGCGCGCGTGCTGGCGATCCGGCATCTGCCCGATGCTGAGCAACCATCGCTGCCCGGGTCCGGCAGCGGGCCATTCCGGCGCGCCGATGTTGACATCGGCTTCCCATTCGACGCGATCGGCACCGACCTGTCGGCGCTGATGACCATCGCCATCGGCGGCACCTATTCGATCAGGGGCCTGTCCGGCATCCGCGTCATCGACATGAAGCTGCCGGAACAATACCGGGGCGCCCATCCGGGCCCGCAGTTCGGCTTGACCGGCAGCCGCAGGCTGACCGGGGTCGAGGGCCGACCGATCATCGGCACCATCGTCAAGCCGGCGCTGGGGCTCAGGCCGCATGAGACGGCCGAAATGGTGGGCGAACTGATCGAGGCCGGCGTCGATTTCATCAAGGACGACGAGAAGTTGATGAGCCCGGCCTATTCGCCGCTGGGCGAGCGGGTGAAGGCGATTATGCCGCTGATCCTCGACCAAGAGCAGAAGACCGGCAAGAAGGTGATGTACGCCTTCGGCATCTCGCATGCCGATCCCGACGAGATGATGCGCAACCACGATCTCGTGCTCGAAGCCGGCGGCAATTGCGCCGTCGTCAACATCAATTCCATCGGCTTCGGCGGCATGGCATATCTGAGAAAGCGTTCCGGGCTGGTGCTGCATGCCCACCGCAATGGCTGGGATATCCTCACACGCCATCCCGGCCTCGGCATGGATTTCAGCGTCTGGCAGCAATTCTGGCGGCTGCTCGGCGTCGACCAGTTCCAGATCAACGGCATCGGCTCGAAATATTGGGAGCCGGACGATTCTTTCATCCGCTCCTTCAAGGCGGTGACGACGCCGCTGTTCTCATCAGACGATTGCGCGCTGCCCGTGGCCTGCTCCGGCCAGTGGGGCGGCCAGGCGCCCGAAACCTATCGGCGCACTGGCCGCACGCTCGATCTCCTCTACCTCTGCGGCGGCGGCATCGTCAGCCATCCGGACGGGCCCGGCGCCGGCGTACGGGCCGTGCTGCAGGCCTGGCGGGCGGCGGTCGAGGGCATCGCGCTGACGGACTATGCCCGCGATCACGTCGAACTGGCCCGATCGATCGAGAAATTCGGCGACGGCAGGGCGGCATGAGCATGGCCGTGCAAAATCTGCTCCTCAGTTATTACGGCGACGACCTCACCGGGTCGACCGACGTCATGGAGGCGCTCGAACTCGGCGGCGTGCCGACCGTGCTGTTCATGCGCCAGCCCGACCAGTCCCTGCTGGCGCGATTTTCGCATTGCCGCGCGGTTGGCCTGGCGGGCATCAGCCGAAGCGAAACGCCGCAATGGATGGAGGAAAACCTGACGCCGGCCTTCGAATGGCTGAAAGGCCTCGGGGCGGCGGTCTGCCATTACAAGATCTGTTCGACCTTCGATTCCAGCCCGGCGGTCGGCAGCATCGGCCGCGCCACCGAGATCGGCAGGCGCATTTTCGAGGCGGCAAGCGTGCCGATGGTGGTCGGCGCGCCACAGCTCAAGCGCTACACTGCCTTCGGCAACCTCTTCGCGGCGTTCCGCGGCGCATATTTCCGCATCGACCGGCATCCGGTGATGAGCAGGCATCCGGTGACGCCGATGGACGAGGCCGACTTGCTCGTCCACCTTTCGCGCCAGACCAGCCTTAGTTCCGGCCTAGTCGACCTGGCAACGTTGCAGGCGGACGATCTCGCGCAGACGGTCGACCAAGTCCTGCAAGACAAGGATATCGTCCTGTTCGACGTCGACAGCCACCAGACGCAGAAACGCGTCGGCGAACAACTCTGGCGTATCCACGGGAAGGGCCATGGTTTCGTCGTCGGATCCTCGGGCGCCGAATATGCCTTGCTGGCCGAATGGGCGGCCAAGGGCATCGTATCGGGGCATGCCGCATTCGCACCGCCCGGCCCCGTGGATCGGCTCGCCGTGGTGTCGGGTAGCGTCTCCCCTACCACGGAAAAACAGATCCGCCACGCGCTTGCTCACGGGTTCGACGGCGTCGAGATGGATGCGATGCGACTGGTCTGCGAAGGCGCCGGCGAAGCGACCGAGCAGGCGGTCGCGGCCGGGTTGGCGAGCCTGGCCAAGGGCCGCAGCGTCATCCTCTACTCCGCGCTTGGTCCACAGGCCGATCGCGGTGCTGAGATCGACCGGATCGAGGGCGCCCGGAACACACTCGGACGGGCGCTGGGAACCATCCTGCGCAGGCTGATCGCCGAGCAGAAACTCAAGCGCGCCGTGATTGCCGGCGGCGACACCTCCAGCCACGCGCTCGGACAATTGGCCATCGACGCGCTGACCGTGCGCATGCCGTTGCCGCAGTCACCGGGGTCGCCGCTCTGCGTCGCCCATGGCGGCGGCGCGATAGACGGCCTTGAGATCGCGCTGAAGGGCGGCCAGGTCGGCACCGACGCCTATTTCGAGACCATCCGGCTGGGGAGCTAATACAGCGGCTTGCCCAGGTGTTTCGGCGTCGGCCACTGCGCCGTGATGCCGGGCTGCACCGGCCGTTCGAGGTAAGTCGCCAGAACCACGTAGCTGCGCGTCGAAGTGACTCCGGGTGTCTCGTAGAGACGCAACAGCAGGCCTTCGAGTGCCTTGGTGTCCTCGGTACGCACCTTGAGCAATACGCAGGTATCGCCGGCGACGGTATGGATCTCCTCGACCTCGGGATATTCCGAGATCGCCATCAGTTCCGGGGTCTTGCCCCAGCCACTGGTGTCGATGTGGACGAAGGTGAGCAGCGGCTTCCGCACCGCGTTGGGATCGATGATGGCGGCCGTGTTGCGGATGGCGCCGCTGCGCCGGAGCCGCTTGACCCGCTCATGCGCTGCCGGCGGCGACAGGCCGACGCGATCGCCAAGCTCGGCATAGGTGACCGTCGCGTCGTCGACCAGAACGCCTAATATTTTTCGGTCGGTCGCGTCGACATCCCGGGCCGCCGGCCTGTTCCGCGGAATGCCATCTGTTTCTTCATCCATATCGATATTCCCGATTGTCACGGAATTTAATGCGGCCATTATGATGATATGTCGAACAACGATCAAGCCGCAGCATTGGGCGCGGACACCAGACCGCCCATCCCGGCCCTCGCCTATCTGCTGACCGGATGCATCGCCGTGATCGGCTCGAATTCGCTGGTGCTGGGCCCGATCGCTCCGGCGGTGTCCGTATCGTTCTCGACCAGCGTTCCCATGGTGATGATGGCAGCGGCTGCCTTCGGCCTCGGCACGTCGGCGAGCGCCCTGTTCCTGGCACGCCATATCGACCGGGTCGGCGCGCGCCGGATGCTGCAGGCGGCCCTGTTGCTGCTGGCATTGGCCTTGGTCGCCAGCGCCGCCGCGCCTACCGTGACAGCGCTGGTTGCGGCACAGCTTGTCGCCGGCATTGCGGCCGGCGTCGCCATGCCGGCAATCTACGCCAGTGCCGCGGCCATCGCTCCGCCCGGCCGCGAAAGCGGCACGATCGGCGTGGTGCTGACCGGATGGACGCTCAGCATGGTGGCCGGCGTTTCCCTGTCGGCGGTGCTTGCCGATCTCGTTCACTGGCGTGCCGTCTTCGCCGCTGTCGCCGTGCTGGCCGCGCTGGCGCTCGGCGGCCTCACCGCATCGTCGCTGCCGGATGTCAGGAAGGCCGGACCGGCGCCCGCCCCGCTGGCGGCGCTGAACATTCCCGGCATTGTGCCGCTTCTGATTGCCTGCGGCGCCTTCATGACCGCCTTCTACGGTGTCTATGGCTATCTTGGCGATCACCTTCACAGCGGACTTGGGCAGCCGGTCAGCGCCAACGGCCTGGCCGCCCTCGCATACGGGGCGGGCTTCGGCACGGCGGCGCTCTTCGACGGCATCATCGATCGCCTTGGCGCAAGGCGTGTCATGCCTTTCGCCTATCTGCTCGTCGCCATGGTCTACGTGGCGATCGCCGCAACCAGCGGCAGCTATGGCCTGACGCTCGCCATGGTCGCGGCCTGGGGGCTCGCCAATCATTTCGGGCTGAACGTGCTGGTGATGCGCCTGTCGGCGCTCGATCCGTCACGGCGGGGCACGATCATGGGCCTGAACAGCGCGGTGACCTACCTCGCGGTGTTTGTCGGCACCACCGGCTTCGGGCCGCTCTATTCCGACTTCGGCTTTGCCGCCTGCGCGATGGTCGCGGCGGTGCTCATGCTGATTGCCGCCTCGGCCGCAGCGTGGGCGCAGCCGGTAGAGCCAGCCTCTCATCGTATTGCTCCAGTCGACAGAACGTGATCGGCCACCAGCCCTTGGCGCGTTGACAGCGGCACCCCTGCCCTTCCATACAAAGCCGTTAATGTTCTCAGGGCGGGGTGAAAGTCCCCACCGGCGGTAAGGACTCTCAAATTGCGCATGAGGCCTTTCCGAAAACCGTTTCCGGTTTTCGGGGTCATGCGCGGGACCCAAGCCCGCGAGCGCCTTCCAGCAGTTGGAAGGGTCAGCAGATCCGGTGTGATTCCGGAGCCGACGGTTAAAGTCCGGATGGAAGAGAACGAAACGGAAAACGAACCGCCCCGGCGGGTCGGATTTCGTATCGTGCGTCCTGATTCTGGTTCGAAACGGAAGGATGGACCCATGAATCAGCATTCCCACAAAGACTATGAAACAATCCGCATCGCCGTCATCAGGGCGCGCTGGCACGCCGACATTGTCGACCAGTGCGTGAAGGCGTTCGAGGCCGAACTGGCCGAGATCGGCAGCGGGCGCTTTGCCGTCGACATCTTCGACGTGCCCGGCGCCTATGAAATCCCGCTGCATGCCAAGACGCTCGCCGGCACCGGCCGCTACGCCGCGATCCTCGGCACGGCGTTCGTCGTCAATGGCGGCATCTACCGGCACGACTTCGTCGCCAGCGCCGTCATAGACGGCATGATGAACGTGCAACTTTCGACCGGGGTGCCGGTGCTTTCGGCGGTGCTCACGCCGCACAATTTTCACGATAGCGCCGAGCATCACCGCTTCTTCTTCGAGCACTTCTCGGTCAAGGGCAAGGAAGCGGCCAACGCCTGCGTGCAGATTCTCGCGGCGCGGGAAAAGATCGCGGCATGAAATCTTCCCGGCCGGGTGGAAATCGCGATAACACCCGGTAGTATTTGCGAAAATACCGAGTTCGGGAGGATGCCGGTGCAGACCAAGAAGATCATCAATGACGGCAACCGCGCCGTCGACGAAATGCTCGAAGGGATCCTGGCCGCGCATCCTCGCCATCTCGCAAGCGTGGACGGCAGCCCGCGCTCGATCATCGCCCGCGACGGGCCACGGCCCGGCAAGGTCGGGCTGGTGATCGGCGGCGGTTCCGGCCACGAGCCGACCTTTCTCGGCTTTGTCGGCAAGGGGCTGGCGGACGCGGCGGCAATCGGCAACGTCTTTGCCTCGCCGCCACCGGATCCGATCCTGGAATGCGCCAAGGCGGTCAGCGGCGGCACTGGCGTCTTGTTCATGTACGGCAACTACGCCGGTGACGTGATGAATTTCGACATGGCGGCCGAGATGGCCGGCATGGACGACATCGATGTGCGCACGGTGCTCACCACCGACGACGTCGCCTCGGCGCCGCGCGACCAGCGGCACAAGCGCCGTGGTGTCGCCGGCAATTTCTTTATCTTCAAGGCTGCCGGAGCCGCCTGCGACCGGATGCTGTCCCTGGACGAGGTCGAGCGCATCGCGCGCAAGGCCAACGACCACACCTTCACCATGGGCGTGGCGCTGTCGCCCTGCTCGCTGCCGCAGACGCGGCGGCCGAATTTCGCGATCGGCGCGGACGAGATGGAGATCGGCATGGGCATCCATGGCGAACCCGGCATCGCGCGCGGCAAGCTCGGGACCGCCGACGAAATTACCGACGAGATGCTAGACAAGATTTTCGACGAGATGGCGCCGAAGCGCGGCGACAAGGTCGCGGTGCTGGTCAATTCACTGGGCTCGACGCCGCTGATGGAACTCTACATCATGAACCGACGGGTCAAGCAGAGATTGGACGCAATCGGGGTCTCCATCCATGCCACCTGGGTCGGCAATTACTGCACGTCGCTGGAAATGGCCGGTGCTTCGGTGACGCTTTTCCATCTCGACGAAGAATTGCAGGCGATGCTCGACCACCCCTGCGACTGCGCCATGTTCCGTGCCGGCTGAGGAGCGCCCCATGACCATCGGTGCCTCCGACCTGAAAAGAATGTTCGACGCGATCGCGGTGGCGATCGAGGCCGACAGGGACCGGCTTTGCCAGCTCGACGGCGTCATCGGCGACGCCGACCACGGTATTGCCATGGCGCTCGGGTTCAACGCCGTGCGCGATGCGCTGGCATCGCTCGACCTTGCGGCGACCGAGCCGACCGCGCTCCTCAACACGGCGGCGAAATCGTTCCTCAATGCCGTCGGCGCGTCCTGCGGCCCGCTCTATGCCACGGCCTTCATGCGTGCAGCCGTCGCAGTCAAGGGCAAGGCGACGCTGGCGGATGCCGAATTCATCGCCCTGCTGCAGGCCATGGCGCAAGGCATCAAGGATCGCGGCAAGGCCGAGATCGGCGAAAAGACCATGGTCGATGCCTGGCAACCGGCGGCGGAAGCGGCTGGCGCCAGCAATGCAGGGGGAAAGAGCCTTGCCGACGGTCTGCAGGCAGCCCTTGCCGCTGCCGAGCGCGGTGCTGAATCGACCAAGGACATGATCGCCGCCAAGGGCCGCTCGTCGCGGCTCGGCGAACGGTCGCTCGGGCACATGGACCCGGGCGCGGCCTCAGCCGTCACCGTCATCGGCGCGATGACGCGGAGCCTGGCTTAGGCCTTCGCCGCGTCGAGCTTGTTGATCGCCTGGACGTTGCCGGCCGACGGCCCCTTCTCGTCGAACTCCGAGGCCAGCCACGTATCGACAATGGCCTTGGCCAGTTCCGGCCCGATGACGCGCGCGCCCATGGTGATGATCTGAGCATTGTTGGATTTCGCCGCGCGCTCGGCCGAGTAGGTGTCGTGGGTAAGCGCGGCGCGGATGCCCGGCACCTTGTTGGCCGAGATCGAGACGCCGATGCCGGTGCCGCAGAACAGGATGCCACGGTCGTTCTCGCCTTCGACGATCGTCTGGGCGAGTTTCTGCGACAGGTCGGCATAGAAGCCGGCCTGGCTGAGGTCGCTGACGGTGAGGCCGGGCTTGGTCGCCAGATGCGCGGCGATGACGTCGAGCAGCGGCTTGCCGGCGCTGTCGGCTCCGATGGCTATTTTCATGGTGATGTCCTTTCTGACTGAATGCGTTTTCGATTGGTTCAGATCGCGGCCGAGGCGCTGCGCAGGATGTCGATATAGCCTTCCGCCTGCCAGGCGGAGCGGCCGATGAACAGGCCGTCAATGTTGGGCTGGCCGATCAGCTCGGCGGCATTGCCGGGATTGACGCTGCCGCCATAGAGCACCGGCGGCACGGACGGCAGCACGCCGGCGGCGACCTGCTTGATCAGCGCCTGCTGCTTGTCGGCATAGTCGGAACTGGCCGGGATGCCCTTGTCGCCGATCGCCCAGACCGGCTCGTAGGCGAACAGGATTTCTGCTCCCCTCGCCTCGTCGTCGAGGAATTGCAATGCACCCTCGACCTGAGCGGTCAGCACCGCATCGGCCTTGCCGCTTTCGCGCTCGGCCAGCGTTTCGCCGACACAGATCAGCGGTATCAGTCCATGCCTGACCGCCGCCGCCGTCTTCAGCCCGACCGTGCGGTCGGTCTCGCCGAAATGTTCGCGCCGCTCGCTGTGGCCGAGTTCGACCAGGTCGAGGCCGCAATCGTTCAGCATTACCGGCGAGATCTCGCCGGTCCAGGCGCCGGTATCGACCCAATGCATGTTCTGCGCGCCGACCTTGATGCGCGTTGCCGACAGCGCCCGCTTGACCTCGCGCACCGCCGTGAAGGGCGGGATGACGAAAGGCTGGATGCGATCGTCGAAACCCGGCACGAAGCCGGCCAGTGCCCCGGCAAAATCAAGCGCCTCGGCCAGCGTCTTGTTCATCTTCCAGCTTGTACCGACCCAGTAAACCACGCGTACTCTCCTTGACCCTCAATCCTTGTCGGCGACGACCGTCAGCGAAACCCCCGCCGCATCCAGCGTCGCGCGCATCCCGGGCTCTGGCTCGCGCCCGGTGAAGACGGCGTCGAATGCGCTGAGATCGGTCAGGAAATGCAGTGCGCTGCGGCCAAACTTGCCGTGATCGACCAGCAGGTATTTGCGGGTCGCCGCGGCCATCATCAGCCGCTTGGCCTGCACCACTTCCTGATCTTGATGGAAGGCGGAGGCGCCATGGATGGCGGATGAGGACAGGAAGGCGACGTCGGCGCGCAGCGACCGCAGCGACGCCTCTGCGAGCAGGCCGAAGAAGCCATGGAATTTCTTCGAGTACTGGCCGCCGAGCGCGATCAGGTTGATGCCTCCGGCACCGGCCAGATCCTGGATGACGGCGAAGTTGTTGGTGATCACCGTCAGCGGCCTGAGATCGGCGAGATGCCGCGCGATGCCGCCCGCCGTCGAGCCGTCGTCGATGATGACCGTCTGGCCGGGTTCGATCACGGCCACGGCGGCCGCCGCAAGGCGCTGCTTTTCCCCGATCGCCTGCTTCTGCCGGTAGCGAAAATCGCTTTCAAACAGGCTGCTCGGCTGGATCGAGGCGCCGCCGCGCACCTTGCGCAGGAAGCCGCTCTCCTCGAGCTCGTCCAGGTCGCGATGCACGGTCATCCTGGAGACGCCAAAACGCGAAGCGAGGTCGTCGACGCTCGCCGCGCCGGCATCCACCAGGAAATCCATGATGCCTTGCCGTCTGTTGTCGCTCTTCATTGTCGCCGACTCGCCAACGCAGAACTCCGGCTGCTTGATCGAGCCCAGATATAACAGACATCGTCGCGCATGTATCACAATTTTTGTTATAATGAGATATTTCCATGGGATATTTCGCCGGCTTTTATCGCGCCGCTGTAACAAGAATTGCGGCCGGGACGGTCTGTCACGGTTGCGGTTGCGCGGAATTCCGGCCAGAAGCATCGGTGGGCTGAACGATGCGCGGACAGCCCGCAACCACAGGTTTGAAACCAGATACGGGAGACTAATCGTTGGCTCGCATCACACTGAGACAATTGCTCGATCACGCCGCCGAATACGGCTATGGCGTGCCGGCCTTCAACATGAACAACATGGAACAAGGCCTCGCCATCATGGAGGCCGCGGAGGAGACCAAGTCGCCGGTCATCCTGCAGGCAAGCCGCGGCGCGCGCGCCTATGCCAATGACGTGGTGCTGGCCAAGCTGATCGACGCGCTGGTGGAAATCCACCCGGACATCCCGGTCTGCATGCATCTCGACCATGGCAACAACGAAGCCACCTGCGTCACAGCCATCCAATACGGCTTCACCTCGGTGATGATGGACGGTTCGCTCAAGGAAGACGGCAAGTCGCCGGCCGACTATGCCTATAATTCCGGCATCACCAAGCGCGTCGTCGACATGGCGCATTGGGGCGGCGTCTCCGTGGAAGGCGAGATCGGCGTTCTGGGTTCGCTGGAGAGCGGCGGCGGCGAGCAGGAAGACGGCCACGGCGTCGAAGGCGCGATCAGCCACGACCAGCTCTTGACCGATCCGGTGCAGGCCGAACAGTTCGTGCGCGACACCCATGTCGATGCGCTGGCGGTGGCCATGGGCACCAGCCACGGCGCCTATAAATTCTCGCGCAAGCCCGACGGCGCGGTGCTGGCGATGAACGTCATCGAGGAGATCCACCGCCGCCTGCCGAACATGCACCTGGTCATGCACGGATCGTCCTCCGTGCCGGAGGACCTGCAGGAGATCATCAACAAATATGGCGGCCAGATGAAGCCGACCTGGGGCGTGCCGGTGGAAGAGATCCAGCGCGGCATCAAGCATGGCGTGCGCAAGATCAACATCGACACCGATAACCGCATGGCGCTGACCGGCGCGATCCGCAAGGTGCTGACCGAGAACCCGAGCGAGTTCGACCCGCGCAAATACCTGACACCGGCGATGGCGGCGATGAGGAAGCTCTGCAAGGAGCGCTTCGAACAGTTCGGCACCGCCGGCAATGCGCCGAAGATCAAGCCGCTGCCGGTCTCGGAAATGGCCAAGCGCTACAAGTCGGGCAGCCTCGACCCGAAGTTCGGCTAAGTTCGATCCATCTGCATTTTACGGGCAGGAGCTCTACCGGCTCCTGTCCATTTCTATCCAGCGTCCGGCAGCAGGTCAGCCCTGCCGGTCTCGATGAAGGGCGCCCAATAGTCGACCGACTCGCGGATCATGGCGACCACCTGATGGTCGACCGGCTCGCGCTCGCGGAACGACAGTTCGAGGCAGATTTCGTTGTCGGTGCCGCCGCCGCGCCGCACCGTTTCCAGCAGCTTTTCAGGCGTGATGCGGCCGTCCTTGTTGTGGGCTGCGGTGAACGGCCAGTGGCCGCCCTTGTTCATCGAGGATTGCTTGATGTGGATGATCGGCGACTTCAGGGGGAAGGCTTCGGCCCAGGCATAGGGATCGATGTCGGCCGGGTTGGAGGAGGTCACGTCACCATGGTCGATGTCGACCATCATCTCAAGCGGAATGGCCATTCCGGCCGCATCGATGGCATCCTGCAGCATGCGGCAGTTTTCGATGGTGTGGCCGAACTCGCGGCCGACCGACATCGGCTCCCAGAACAGGTAGGTCAGGCCTGCCGCCCGGGCGTGGTCGGCGACCTCCCTCCAGCAGTCCAGCGCGATGTCGAACAGACGCGCGCGGCGGTCGGGGTCGTCGAAGTCGCGATGCGTGAAGATGGCGAACTGCGTGCCCATGCCGCCGGCGCCAAGCTCGGCCGAGATATCGGCGAAGGTCTTGAACCAGTCGACATAGTAGCGGCGCACGTCAGCATCGGGATGGCCGAAATGGTTGAGCCGGCCGTAGGGGCCGGTCATGCCTGAGGTGACGCGCACGCCGGTGCGGTTCAAGGCGTTGCGGAACAGGCGGACGAATTTGACGATCGTCGCCGCCGGCCAGCCTGGATTGACGAATTCATGCGTGAGCTGAATGTCCCTGATACCGATGCCGTAGGCAATGGTCTCGATCAGATCGTCCGGCTCCGCGAAGCGGTTGACCAGCGGATTGGTGTTGAGGGAGAGCGTGAAGGCCAAGGTCGCTATCCCTTCAACGCCGTCGCCGAACAGGGGCGATGAGCGCCATCAGCCTGCCCTCGCCTGCCGGCTCGCGCACCAATGCTCGAAGGCCGACTTCTCCTCGGCGGACAGATGCAGGCCGTGCTTGGTGCGCCGTTCGAGAATATCGGCCGCGTCTTGCGCCCATTCCTGTTCGAAGAGGTAGTTCGCCTCGCGCTCAAAGAAATCCTTGCCGAAGCACCGCCCCAGCGCGGCGAGCGAACGGGCGCCGCCAACTACGGACGGCGTTCTGGTGCCGTAGAGCCGGCCGTAATGCTTGAGCAGCGATGCCGGCATCCATGGATACTCATTTGCGAGGTCGCCGAGAAACTGTTCGAAGTCGGCATTGGCGATGTCGCCGCCGGGCAGATGCGCCTTCGCTGTCCAGGGCTTGCCCATCTTCGGAAAGAACGGTGCGATCCTGTCCAGCGCATGCTCGGCCAGTTTGCGGAAGGTGGTGATCTTGCCGCCGAAGACGGAGAGCAGCGGCGCCTGCGCCTCCGGCGCGTCGAGCTCGAAAATATAGTCGCGGGTCACCGCACTCGGATTGTCGGCGTTGTCGTCATAGAGCGGCCTGACGCCGGAGAAGGAATAGACCACGTCGTTGCGCGCAAGGCCGCGCTTGAAATAGCGGTTGACCACTCTGATGAGGTAATCGATCTCGCTCTCATCCGCGGTCACGTCCTCGGGCCGGCCTTCGTAGGGAATGTCGGTGGTTCCGATCAGCGCGAGATCGTTCTGGTAGGGATTGATGAAGATGACGCGCTTGTCGCTGTTCTGGACGAGATAGGCCTGCCGGCCCTCCCAGAACTTGGGCACGACGATATGGCTGCCCTTGACCAGGCGGACATTGCGCCTCGAGTTCTGGCCGGCAACGCGGTTGACGATGTCGTTGACCCAGGGACCGGCGGCATTGATCAGCGCGCGCGCCCGCACAGTGGTCTTGATACCGGTCCTGACGTCGCGCATTTCGATGACCCAGAGGCCGCCCTCGCGGCGGGCGGCGGTGCAGGCGGTGCGGGTGAAGACCTTCGCTCCCCGTTCGGCCGCGTCGAGCGCGTTTATGACGACGAGGCGTGCATCGTCGACCCAGCAGTCGGAATATTCGAAGCCGCGCTTGAAACTGTCCCTGATCGGCGCGCCCTCGGGCGCGGTGCGCAGGTCGAGCGTGCGGGTGGCGGGCAGCCGCTTGCGGCCGCCGAGATGGTCGTAGAGGAACAGGCCGAGCCGCACCAGCCATGCCGGCCGGTCGTCCGGGCTGTGCGGCAGCACGAAGCGCATCGGCCAGATGATGTGCGGCGCCGATTCCAGCAGCACCTCGCGCTCGATCAGCGCCTCGCGCACCAGGCGGAATTCGTAATATTCGAGGTAGCGCAGGCCGCCATGGACGAGCTTGCCCGATCTCGAACTGGTGCCTTGGGCGAGATCGTCCTTTTCGCACAGGATGACCGAAAGCCCGCGGCCGGCGGCATCGCGCGCGATGCCGCCGCCGTTGACGCCGCCGCCGATGACGAAAAGGTCGACGATGTCAGGGCCGCCGCTCATCTCGTGTCCATGCCGGGTTTGCGCTCCATGGCCGTCGCTCTCAGCACGGATTGACCGGAGGCAGGCCGGCCAGGTAGCGGCGCACCTCCTCGGCGGCCTGCTCGGCGGCATAGGTCACCGTGCGCACCGAAGCGCCGGCGATATGCGGCGTCAGCGTCACGTTGGGCAGCTGCAGCAAGGGCCATTCGACGGGCACAGGCTCGACCGCGAAGGTCTCCAGCATGGCGCTGGCGATCTGTCCCGAAACAAGTGCCTCGTAAAGCGCGTCATAGTCGACCAGCGGTCCCCGCGCGGTGTTGATGAGAATTACCCCCGGCTTCATCAGCGCGATGGTGTCCTTGCCGATCATGCCGCGTGTCTCCTCGGTCACCCGGGGATGCAGCGTGACCACATCGGAACGGGACAGGAGATCGTCCAGCGCGACGAGCTCGACGCCGGCATTGCGGTCGTCGGCGCTCAACTGCACATAAGGGTCGCAAACGAGGACGTGGCAGCCGAAGGCGCGCAGCAGACGGACCACTTTCGTGCCGATATTGCCATAGCCGATGACGCCGACGGTCATTTCGCTGAGTTCGCGGCCGGTGCGGTCGGCACGGTAGAGATCGCCGCGCCATTCGCCCTTGCGCAAGGCTTCGTGGCCGACCCGGATCAGCCGCGTCTCGGCAAGGATGGCGCCGATGGTGAACTCAGCCACGGCGGTGGCGTTGCGGCCGGGCACGTTGACCACGGTGATGCCGTGCGCTCCGGCCGCTTCCATGTCGATGTTGATCGGTCCGCCGCGCGACACCGCCACCAGCTTGAGATCAGGCAGGCGCCGCATCATGCTTTCCGACAAGGGCGCGAGCTGGGTCACGAGGATTTCGGCATCGCCGATGAAATCGACGACCTCGTCGGGATGGCCGAAGTACTCCTTGACCCTGTCGAGGCCGAGTGCCGGATTGCCGAACTCCATGGGCTCGTCGGGCCAAGCCGTCTGCAATGTCCTGATATCGAGGTCGCCGCTGGCGACCTTCTCGATTTTGGCGCGAAACACCTCCGGCAGCATGAAGTTGTCGCCAATGATCGCTATCTTTTTACGCATACTCGACTTCTCAATTTTCCTGCGATGTGGCCATGGCACGCCAGACCGGCCGCAGGGCCTGGTGCGCCAGCATGTAGGACGGGGTCATCCTGTCGTAGATCGCGGCAAGGTCCGGGTCGCTCGGCTCGGCCTCGCCGAGCAACGGCGTCACCCATTCGCCGACGCATTCGTCCATGGAGGCGTATTGGCCGACGCAGACCGCGGCGATCATCGCCGCACCGGCCGCACCGGCCTCCTCACGCGCGCTGGTGCGCGTGTCGGCGCCAATGGCCGCGCCCAGGATCTTGCGGAGCGCCGGACTTCTGGCGGCACCGCCGGTCAGGCGGATTTCGCGTGGCAGCGGTCCCATGGCGGCGTAGCAGTCGCGCGCCGCGAAAGCCAAGCCTTCGAAGACGGCGCGCACCAGATCAGCGTAGCCGTGCCGCGAGGAAATGCCGATGAAGCCGGCCCTGGCATTGGCATCGACGAACGGTCCCCGCTCGCCGGCTTCCGAGACGTAGGGCTGGTAGAGCAGCGAAGCCGGCCGCGAGGCCGCGATCCAGGCATCGACCAGCGCGATCATCTCGCCATTGCTGCGGGTTATGCCTTGCGAGGCGAGAATGCCCGAGGCAAGCCCGAGCACCCAGTCGATGTTAAGCGTCGCCGCCATGTTGGACTGCATCTGTGCGAACACGCCGGGCGCCGGCATCGCCATGGTGTAGCCGGTCGCCGCCTCGTTGAGCTGCACATCGTCGGGCGTCTCGGCCAGCCGCATATGCATGCCGGTGGAACCGATGATCGAGCAGCCAGGCTTGCGCTCGCGGTCGAGAAGGCCGGCGCCGAGCGCGGTGCAGACGACGTCGACATAACCGAGCACGACAGGTGTCCCGGCGAGCATGCCGGTGACGGCCGCGGCGGCCGGCGAAAGTCCGGTGCTGTGCCTGGTGCCGTCGACGATCGGCGGCAGCAGGTGCCTGAGATCGGCGACGCCGAGGACGTCGAGCACATCGTCGCTATAATCGCGGGTGCGGAAGTCGCCGAAGGTGAAAGTCCCTTCGGACGGATCGGTGGCGCGCTCGCCGGTCAGCTTGAAATAGAGCCAGTCCTTGCAGTGAAAGGCGGTGGCCGCCTTGCCGAGCATTTCAGGCATGGTGCGCTTCATGAAGACGAACTGCGAGCCCTGCTGGCAGGCGGCGAGCCCGCTGCCGGTCTTTTCGAAACGGAGCCGGTCATCGGGCCGCGCGCGGATTTCCTCGACGACGCCGGCGGCGCGCGCGTCAAGCCAGAGCCAGCCCTTGGCCACCGGCTCACCCTTGCCGTCGATCAGCCAGGTGCCGTCGCCCTGCCCGGTGACCGCAATGGCGACGGTCCGGCTGGCGAGATCGGGCACCTTGTCGGCGAGCTGGCGCAGGGTCGTGGCGGCATCGGCCCAGGTACGCGCCAGATCCTGTTCGGCGCCGCCGCCCGGCAGCGTCTCATAATGGTTCGGCGTCGCCGCCGCCGCGATCTGGCGGCCCTTGGTGTCGAAGGCGATGGACTTGATGACGGAGGTGCCGGCGTCGATGCCGATGAATATGTCGCGCATCACGCGAGCTCCATGCCGTGCGAGATGGCCTGGCCGCTCGCCTGGTCGAAGACGTGCAGGTTTTTCGGATCGATGCTGACATTGATGGGCGCGCCGAGGTCGAGCCGGGTGCGGTCATGCTCGACCAGAACCAGCGAGCCGCCGGCGAAGTCGGCTGCGATGTGGGTCTGGTCGCCGAGCCACTGGTTGGCCGAGACCGTGGCCGGAACACCCTCCTTCGAGCGCCGGACCGCGTAGGGCCTGATGCCGATGACGACCCGTTCGCGGCTGAGCAACTGGTCGCGCACCGGAGCGCTGAAGGCGTCCTTGTCATAGTCGAGCGACAGCCCGTCGGGCAGCCGCAGATTGATGCGGCCGGCGGCGGTCCCGACAAAGGCCTCGAAGACGTTCATCGGCGGCTCGCCGACGAAGGTTCCGGTGAACAGGTTCGCCGGGCGCTCCTTGATCCGGTCCGGCGTGTCGAACTGCTGCAGCACGCCGCCTTCCATCACCGCGATGCGGTCGGCAAGCGCATTGGCCTCGGTCTGGTCGTGGGTGACCAGGATCGCGGTCAGGCCGCGCTCCTTGATGAAGTGCTTGATACGGCCGCGCAGCACGGCGCGAAGCTGCGGCTCAAGCTGCCCCATCGGCTCGTCGAGCAGATGCAGGTCGGCTTCTCGGATCAACGCCCGCCCAAGACTGGCACGCTGCTGCTGGCCGCCGGAAATAGAGCTGGGATAGCGCTCCAATATGTCCTCGATCTCCAGCAGCTTGGCGATGCTGGCGACCTTGGCGTCGACCTCGCTCCTGGGCAACCTTGCGGCCTTGAGGGCAAAGGCCATGTTCTCGCGCACCGTCAGCGGCGGATAGAGAGAGTAGCCCTCGAAGGCCATCGCCACATTGCGTTTGACCGGCGGCAAGGTGTGGACCTGGCGACCGGCGACCGCGATCGCGCCGCGCGAGACCTCCTCGAAGCCGGCGATCATGCGCAAGGTCGAGGTCTTGCCGCAGCCGGACGAGCCGAGCAGTGCCACGATCTCGCCCTTGCCGATCTCCATGGTCAGGCTCTTGACGGCGTGAACGCCCCTGTCGATCGGACCATAGAATTTGTCGACGCCTGAAATGGTGAGTGCGCTGGCGCTCATGCCGCTTCTCCGCTGCGCAGATTGACGATGTTCTTGGCGCCGATGCGCTCGCCACTGGCGTGATCGAACAGCAAGGCGCTCTTGCCGTCGACGGCGATATGGGCCTTGCCCTCGCTGCGGCCCGGCGTTCCGGCCGGACGCGAGACCAGGATTTCACGGCCGCGCACGGTGCGCACCAAGGTGACGATCTTCTCGTTGAGCGGCGTCTCGGCCTCGACTGTCACCGGAATGGCGCCGGGCTCGTTGTCGCCAACGAAATGCAGTGCCTCGGGCCGCAGCCCGATGATGCAGTCGCGGCCGATGGCGGTCTCGGGAGCATCGGTGAGATGGACCTGGACATTGGACAGGCCGACATAGACCCCCCTGGCATCCCGCGCGGGCTTGACGTCGAGCAGGTTGATGGTCGGGTCGCCGAACAGCCGCGCGATCTCGATGTTGGCCGGCTCGCGATAGATCTGCTCGGGCGTGCCGAGCTGCCGGATGACGCCTTGCGACATGACCGCGATGCGGTCGCCGAGCGCCATGGCTTCCTTGTAGTCCTGAGTGACGTAGACGACCGTGGCGCCGCGATCGGCGAGCAGCCGCGGCAGCTCGAGCCGCATCTCGAAACGTAGCTTAGCATCGACATTGCGCAAGGGATCGTCGAGCAGCAGAAGCGGCGGCGAACCGACAAGGGCACGGGCAAGGGCCGTGCGTTGCTTCTGGCCGTTGGAGAGCGCGCGCGGCTTGTGGGAGAGCACATGGCCGATCTTCAACAGCTTGGCGACGCTCTCGACGCCGGCCTTGATCGCGCCTTGCGAGGAACGCTTGGCCTCCAGCGGCGTGGCGATGTTGTCGAACGCGCTCATATGCGGAAACAGCGCGAAGTTCTGGAACGCCATGCCGACGCCACGGAATTCCGCGTCGACATCGGTCATGTCCTCGCCGCCGATGAATATTTTGCCTTCATCGGGGTCGATGACGCCGGCGACGAGGCGCAGCAGCACAGTCTTGCCGGCGCCGGAAGGCCCGAACAGCACCAGCGTCTCGCCGTCGGCGACGGTCAGCGACAGATTGTCGAGGACGGTCTGGCTCTTGTAGCGCTTGACGATATTTCTGAGTTCGAGGCTGGCCATGTCTATCCTTTCACCGCGCCGAGCGACAGGCCTTCGACCAGATAGCGCTGTGCGTAGAGGGCGAGCGCCAGCGTCGGCGTGATCGAGAGCACGATGGCCGCCGAGATCTGGCCGTACTGGATGCCTGACGAGGTGATGAAGGCGAGCGCACCGACAGTCACCGGCTGCTTGTCGGCCGAAGCCAGCACCAGCGCGAAGACGAAATTGTTCCAGGCGAAAATGAAGGCGAGCAGGCCGGCCGCCGCGATGCCCGGACCGGCGAGCGGCAGCGCGATCTTGCGGAAGGTGGCGAACCAGGAATGGCCGCCGATGCGATAGGCGTATTCGATGTCGGCCGGAATATCCTCGAAATAGCCGCGCACGATCCACAGGATCAGCGGCAGGCAGATCAGCTGGTAGACCCAGATCAGCCCGATATAGGTGTTGGCGAGGCCGAGTTTCTGGAAATAGAGCGTCAGCGGCAACAGCACCAGCAGCGCCGGCGCGAACTTGAACGACAGCAACGTGAAGGCGATGTCCTCCGAGCCACGGAACTTGTGGCGCGCGAAGGCGTAGGCGGCCGGCACGCCGAGCAGCAGCGACACCGCAACCGAGGTCACCGACAGGAACACCGAATTCCAGAGGTTGCGCATGAAGGCGATGTCGAGCGTGCCCGCTGCGGTCATCAGCTTGCCGGTGATCAGCGCCGTGTAATTGGCGAGCGTCGGTTCGAAGATGAGCTGCGGCGGGATGCGCAGGATGGTCTCGTTGGTCTGGAACGACATCATGAAGATCCAGACGATCGGAAACATGAAGAAAATCACGACCAGCGTCAGCGCCGCGCCGCGCAGGATGCGTTCGAGCAAGGAGGTGTGTTCCATGGCCGCCTCCTATGCCTGGCCACGGGCGCGTTCGCGCAGCCGGAGCCAGTTCTTGATGAAGATGTTGGACAGGAAATACGTGATCGCCCACAGGATGATCATCAGCGCCGCCGAGCGGCCGACATTGGTCGACTGGAAGAAGTTGAGATAGGCCTCGACCTGGAAGACCGTCAGCGTGTCGCCCGGCCCGCCCTGGGTCATCGCGTAGATGATGTCAAACTGCTGGATGGAATCGAGCAGGCGAAACAAGGTCGCCGTCAGGATGTAGGGCGTCAGCATCGGCAGCGTGATGCGGAAGAAGACGAAGCTCCTCGGCACGCCATCGAGAGCCGCCGCCTCGAAGGGCTGCGTCGGCAGGCTGCGCAGGCCGGCAAGCAGCAGGATCATGATGAAGGGCGTGTAGACCCAGATGTCGACCAGCACCACGGTGAACAGCGCCGTCGACGGCGACGAGGCCCAGCGGAAATCCTGCAGCCCGATGAGGCTGGCGAGATAGCTCAGCACGCCGAAGCCGGGATTGGTCATCAGCTTCCACATCAGCGCCGCCAGTGCGGGCGCCGTCATCAGCGGCATCAGGAGCATGATCGAGATGAAGTTGTTGAGCGTCGAGCGCTTCTGCAGCAGCAGCGCGATAGCAAGACCCAAAAGCAGTTCCAGCACGACCGTGGTGCCGGCATAGAGCAGCGAGACCTTCAACGTGTTCCAGAACTTCGGATCGGTGAAGAAGGAGATGTAGTTGTCGCCCCAGTTGAACTGCCGCGCCCAAGGCTGGCTCAGCCGGTAGCGCTGGAAGGAATAGACCACCGATGTCAGGAAGGGGATGAGGATGCCGATGCAGACCAGCAGAGCCGGCAGGCTGAGCACATAGGGCAGCACCCGCTTGCTGATCCTGAAGCCGGATGGCTTGAGCCTTTGCGATACCACCGCGGTCATCGAGCTGCTCCGTTGTTGTTGTTGCTGTCGCCTCGCCCTGCCGGCCGCCCAAGGGAGCAAGGCGGCCGGTCGGGCGAAATGGCGGTCACCTTTCGGCACCGCATCGCAAACATGAAAAGGTTTGACGAGGGCCGACCCGCCAAGCAGGCCGGCCCTCATTGCGACTTAACCGAGACCGGCTTCCTTGAGCTGGCCGTTGATGCTTTCGGCGAGCTTGTCGAGGCCCTCGTCGACCGGCACTTCCTTGGCCACCATCTTCTGCAGCGTCGCCGCCCATTCGGTGGTGAGGTCGAAGAACAGCGGCTGCGCGGTGAACTTGATCGAGGCGCCCGGCGCCGAGGCGTCGAACATCTCGACATAGCCGGGATAGCTCTTGTTCAGCTTCTCACGGAACATCTCGTCCTTCCACACCGATTGGCGGACCGGATTGACGAAGTCCATCTTGGTAGCGCCGAACAGCCCATGCTCCGGCCCGGAGGCCCATTGCATGAAGTACCAGGTGGCGTCCTTGTCTTTCGAGAAGTTGGACATCGCCAGCGACCAGATCCAGATGTTCGGTGTCGCCGCCTTGGCTGCCGGGTTGGCCTTGAAGCTAGCAAAAGCGAGCTTGCCGGCCATCTTGTTGTCGCCGCCATTCATGAAGTAACCAAGGATGTCGGCGTCGAAGATCATGGCCGAGGCGCCGGCGCCGAGATCGGTGCCGACCTGATACCAGGTATAGGTCGACCAGTCCTTGGGGCCGCTCTCCTGGATCATCTGAACCCATTGCTTGTGGAAAGCCTTGGACTGGGCGGTGTTCATCGCGGCCGACAATTTGCCATCGGCCGAGACATTCAGGTCCTTCTGATCGAAATTGGCGTAGGCCGACAGGAAGCCGGGATGGATGGTCGCCCAGGAGCGCGAACCGCGCACGCCGATACCATAGACGCCACCACCGACATCCTTGGTGAGCTTGGCGGCCGCGGCCACCATCTCGTCCATGTTGCCGGGGATCTTGACGCCCGCCTTGTCGAACATGGCCTTGTTGTAGGTGATGTTGTTCTGCTCGAACCCCCACGGAATGCACCACTGCTTGGCATCATCCGAACCCAACGCGCCGCCCGGCTTGCCATTCCAGGCGCAGGAATTCTTGACGCCGGGCAGGAAGTCGTCCCAGGCATAGTTCGGGTTGGTCTTGGCCGGATCCTTGATCCATTCGTTGAGGTCGGTGATCCAGCCGGCTGGGCCGTAGGTCCAGGTCATGTAGGCGCCGGTCATGAAGGCGTCGTATTCGGGCGAGCTCGCCGACAGTGCCGCCGTCACCTTGTCGAAATAGACGTCTTCGGGGAAGACGTCATAGACGACGTTCATGCCGGTCAGCTTCTTGAAGTTCTCGAGGTCTGCGATCATGGCGTCGGCATAGGGATGCTTGTTGAGCAGGAGCTTGATGGTCTTGCCCTTGTGCGCCTGCCAGTCAAAGTCCGCGGCAAGCGCGCGGGTCTGGCCCAGGTTGAGCAGCGTGCCGGCGGTGCCGGCTGCAAGGCCCATCGCACCCAGGCCCTTGATCAATCCGCGACGGTCGACTTGTCCGCGCAGGAAGGCGTCTATGAGGTCTTTCTCTTTCTCATGCATTTCGTCTTCTCCTCCACAGGGTAGTTTCAACTGAACTGTTGCCGGCTACCCGACCGGCGTCTCTTCCACGAGCGATCGCGCCGTCCGCTCGTCCGTTATCAGGCCCTTGAGATAGCGCCCCTCCAGCACCGACTTGATGGCACGAACCTTGATCCTGCCGCCGGCGACGGCGACGATCCGGCGGCTGGCGATATCCTCGCGCGCCAGCGCCAGCGCCCGGTTGGAGACGGTCGCCGCCACCGCCTTGCCGGCCTCGTCGAAGAAATGGCCAAGCAATTCGCCGACGCCGCCATTGCGGCGGATCTCTTCCATCTCGCCCTTCTCGATCATTCCGGTGGCGACCAGCGACGCCTCGCGTTCGGCGGTACCGATGCCGGCGAACAACAGATCGGCGGACCGCGCGAGATCGAAGACCTCGTTGATGCCCTTCTGGCCCAGCAGCACGATGCGGTCCTCCGCCGTGTTGGCGAACATCGGAACCGGCATCACATAGGCTTCGGCGCCGGTGCGTTCGGCGAGACGATGGATGACGTCATGCGGATTGGCCGAGAATTTCCGCGTCAGGCCGCCGAGCAGCGAAACGAAGCGGATCCGGTCGGTGGTGGTGCGCGGCAGATATTCGACGCAGGCGGCGAGCGTGCGGCCGTGGCCGACGCCGATCAGCGCCTGCTCGCCGCGCTCGATCTCGCGCTTGAGGAACTGCGCGCCGGCAATGCCGAGCGCCTTGAGCGGCAGGTCCTCGGAATCGAAATCCGGAACCACCTCGCAATAGTCGAGGCCGTAGCGGCGGGACAATTCGTCCTCGAGCTCGACGCATTCCGACACTTCACCGTCGATATAGACCTTCACCAGCCCTTCCTGGTTGGCCTTGGTGATGAGGCGGTGGGCCTTGAGGCTGGTCAGCCCCAGCCGCCTGGCAACCTCTGACTGGGTCAGGCCGCCGGCGTAGTGAAGCCATGCGGCGCGCGCCGCCATGCTGGCGTCATCGTCGCGCAAGAGGCCGTTTCCAAAACCAACCACGTTTCCGTCCCAGTGATATTTTTATCAGTTGCTGCAAAATTTTTCACATGGCTCGATCAGAGTCAAGCGACCGCTGCGCGCAATTCACGACATGACGGCCAGGGCGGGCGTCGGCCGGCCCTTTGGCGATGTCAGCGCGTGGTGATGCGAAGCGGCCCTTGCGCCGTGCCTGTCAGCACTGCGGGCGTTTCAACGTTGCTTTTGGTTGCCGCTCTGGCGATGCCAAGCGGGCTTCCGGCGGGGAAGATAGTCGCGCCTCAGGCGTCAGCCATGGTATCATCGGCCTCGGCGCGGACCAGCTTGATATCGGCCCCGGCAGCCCAGGCGCCGATATCCTCGCGACGCAGTGCCGCGGCCATCATGTCGGGAAACAGATCCGGCGTGCAGGCAAAGACAGGAATGCCGAGTGCCGCAACCGACCCGGCCATTTTGGGGTCATAACCCGGCCTGCCCTGATCGGTCAGCGCCAGGAGCACGACCACATTGACGCCCGAGCGAACGAGTGCCGCCAGCCGCTGCAGCAATTCCTGGCCATTGCCGCCTTCATAGAGGTCGGTGATCAGCACCATATGCGACTTGGTCGGCCGTTCGATGCGGTCGGCGCAATAGGCGACCGCCTGGTTGATGTCGGTGCCGCCACCAAGCTGCACGCCGAACAGCACCTCGACAGGGTCGCTGAGTTCCTCGGTCAGGTCGACGATCGCCGTGTCGAAGCAGACCAGCTTGGTCCGCACCACCGGCAAGGAGGCCATCACGGCGGCGAATATCGAGGCATAGATCACCGAACTGGCCATCGACCCGGACTGGTCGACGCACAGCACAACCTCGTCCAGGTCGACCATCCGACGTTGCTGGCGCATGAAGCCGATCAATCTTTCCGGCACGATGGTCTTGTGCTCGGGCTGATAGTGGCGAAGGTTGGCCGAAATGGTGCGCGGCCAATCTATGTCGCGCTGGCGCGGGCGGTTGGTGCGGCGCGAGCGGTCGAGCGCACCGCGTATCGCCTCGGCGGTCTTCTGCTCCAGCCGTTGCATCAGCTTGGCGACGATGTCGGCGATGATCGTGCGGGCGACGTCCTTGGTCTTGGCCGGCATGACCGAACGCAGCGAGATCAGATCGGCGACCAGATTGACATCCGCCTCGATCGCCTTGAGGAATTCCGGCTCCATCAGCATCTGCTTCAAATTGAGCCGTTCGAAGGCATCCTTCTGGACGATCTGCACCACCTGCGCCGGAAAGAACGACCTGATATCGCCCATCCATTGCGCGACTTTCGGCGCCGATCGCCCCAGCCCGCCGCGCCGCTTGCGCGGATCGGCACCAGCATCGCCGGCGCCGTCGCCATAGAGCGCATCGAGCGCCGCCGAAAGCCGCTTGTCGGTCTCGGAAAGCGCTGCCGATGACGGATCATCGGCGCCGATCGCCAGGCGCCAGCGGCGCTCGCGCTCGTCGCCCGCCTGGCCGGATTCGCTCATTTCGATCCCGTCATCCATGGTCATTCTCGCCCCTGAGCAACGGCGCGAGCCGATCGAGATGCCGGCGCCACGCCTCGCCGCCGTCAGGCGTTGGTGTCAGCCCGGCCGGCAGGCGTCTGGCGCGGCCGAGCACCGCTTCGATCAGCCGCCGCCGCTCCATCGAGTCGAGATGCGAAAAGACCCGGCGCAACAGCGGCAAATGCGCAACGAATGCCTCCTCGTCGAGCGATTTGAGCCAGGCGTCCACCGCTCCGCGCAAACCTTCATCGTAAATGAGCCGCTGGCCGGCGGTGCTGAAGAAGCCCTCGAAGAACCCCGCGGCCTCGGTGACCGCCGTGCCCGGCGACAGGCGCCGCGCGATCAGGCCCGCCGCTGCTTCAGCCGATAGATGGCCGGCCTCGTAGAGCAGATGCGCGGCACATCCCGCCACCAGCGCCGTCGAGCGCGATCCATCGAGCACGGCCGCCAGTCCGTTGCGCCAGGCATCCAGGACGTCCTGTTCCGGTTCGACCAGCTTGATCGCCTCGTCGGCCTTGCGCATGGCGCCGACCAGGGCGGAGGAAGCCTGCGCATCGAGATCACGGGCGGCATAAGGGAGTGCGATCCCGCCTTCGACAATCAGTCGCGCCAGAAGGCCGGACAGGCGGGCGGTTTCAGTCTTGCGGGCTTCGCCGTAGCGGATGATGTCGGCGAGCGGCGGAACCGATGCCAGGATTTCCAGGCATTCGCTGCTGTGCGCCGCGCGTTCCTCCAGCGTCGCGAGACCGACGGTCGAGGCTTCCGACAGGTTTGCCGTGATGGCGCCTTGTACGAGTGCCGCCAAGGCATCGAGGGATGCTGCCGCGGAAATCATCTGGATCAGCCGGCCGTTGGCGGCCTTTTCGATGGTTGGGCCATGGACCAGGTTCTCGACCAGGCGAACGGCATATTCCGGCTCCCATGACAGGGTCCAGCGCTCGCGGAAGGTGCCGCGGCTGCGGCCTGCGTCGGTCAGCTTGCCCCAATGCACGCCAAGCACGTTCAGCCGGTGCAGCAAGGTCGACCGAAACAGCCCGCTTTCGCTGCGCAGGTCGACCGACAATTCGCGCTCCAGCGCCTCGGGCTTCAGCCGCGCCGCCTTCTGGTTGCGCTGCAGATCCTCGATCAGCGGCGCCAACGGGGTATCGGGCGGTATTTCGCCGACATCCGCACCCAACAGCAGTTCGGCCTCGACCAGCGCCCACAGGATGGCTTCGCCGTTGAACAAGGCGGCGATCGCGGCGTCGCGCAATTCCTCGAAGCCGGGCTTTGGCCGTTCGCGGATCACAGCCAGCGCGCGGGCCAGCCTTTCGGCTTCGATCAGCGAGGCGGTCGAGACCATATGCCCCTTCGCCCTCAGCACGGCGGCGATCATGGCGAGCCACAAGGTCGCCGCGTCATGCCGGCCGCGGGTGCGCCACAGATGCTTGCACCAGCCCGGTGCGACAACGCCGGCGCCATAGCCGAAGCCAAGTGCCAGGCGCGGTCCGGTCCATGGCGCCCAGGTCATCGTGCTCTTGCGCCGGGCTGGCCCTTTCAGGAGAGCCTGATCCTCTTTTTGCGGACGTGTCGCCTGCAGTGCCGGCACATGGAAGGCGCCGCAGACGACAGCGATCGGCCCGTCGAATTCCTTGCGCGCGGCGGCGATCTCAAGCCGCATATGCGCTTCGCGTTTGGCCTCGAATTCGGCAAGCGGACCTTCGCCTTCGCGCAGTGTCGTCATCGCATCGGCTATGGCCGCGAAGATCGGCCCCGGCTCCGGGTTCTGCTCGATGATGTCTGCCCACCAGCTTTCGCCATCCTCGTAGCCGGCGGCTTGTGCCAGCGCGCCGATCGGGTCACGCAGATGCGGCGCCGTTTCGCTGTCGACCTTGGCTTCCGTTTCGTCGGCGGCAGCTTCCTGCGCATCGTCAGCTGGTGCTACCCGGGCTGATGACGGCAGGTCGATGAAGCGCAATGCAGCGCTGTTGCCAACGGCCCACAGGGCCGCCTGGTATTCCGGCGAGAACTCGGCGAACGGCCAGAAGCTTGTCGAAGCCGGATCGTCTTCGGGATAGCACAGCAGCGCCACCGGCGGCCGCATTTCGGGGCGGGCGAGCAATGGCAGCAGCGCGGAAGCATCCGCGGGACCCTCGATCAGCACGGCGACCGGTTTCAAATCATGCAACGCCTGCACCAGGCTGTCGGCGGAGCCGGGCCCGTGATGGCGTATGCCGAAATAGGAAACCTCGCCCTGCGCCATGGCGTCAGATCGCTGCGTTCAAGGCCGCGTAATAACCGGCATAGTCGGGCCGCTTCTTCAGCACCGTCTCCAGATATTCCTCCAGCACGAGCTTGTCCTGCACCGGATCTTTCACGATCGCGCCGACGAGGCTGGCGGCCAGGCCTTCGGCGCCGAGCTTGCCGCCATCGAACCATGCCGCCTGGCTGAGCCCGCCGACCATGGTCGCGATCGCCTCGGCCGTGGACAGCGACCCGGATGGCGTCTTCAACGTCACCTTGCCGTCCGATGTCGCGCCCGAGCGAAGCTCGCGGAAAATGGTCAGCACGCGAGCGATCTCGTCGCCGACATTCTTCGGCACCGGCAGGTCGAGACCACCGGCCATCTCGCCGACGCGCTTGGAGACGATCGCCACCTCCTCCGCCATGTCTTCGGGCAAGGGCAGCACGACGACGTTGAAGCGGCGCTTCAGCGCCGAGGACAATTCGTTGACGCCCTTGTCGCGATTGTTGGCGGTGGCGATGATGTTGAAGCCGCGTTGCGCGTAGATCGAGGTGTTGAGCTCGGGGATCGGCATCATCTTTTCGGACAGCACGGTGATCAGCGTATCCTGCACGTCCGAACCCATGCGCGTCAGTTCCTCGAGGCGGCAGAGCTTGCCGCCTTGCATGGCGCGATAAAGCGGTGTCGGCACCAGCGCCTCCTCGCTCGGGCCCTTGGCGAGAAGCTGTGCGTAGTTCCAGCCATAGCGGATCTGGTTTTCGTCGGTGCCGGCGGTGCACTGCACGATCAGCGTCGAGTCGCCCATGATGGCGGCGGCGAGATGCTCCGACACCCAGGATTTGGCTGTCCCGGGAACACCAAGCAGCAGCAGGGCGCGGTCGGTTGCGAGCGTCGCCACCGCGGTTTCCATCAATCGGCGACGGCCGACATATTTCGGCGTAATCGGCGTGCCGTCGTCGGCTTTCCCGCCGAGGAGATAGGTCAGCACCGCCTTTGGCGACAGGCTCCAGCCGGCGGGCTTTTGCCGATCGTCGTTACGCGCCAGCGCCTGCAACTCGCCGGCATAGGCCTGCTCGACCGGAAGACGGATGACTGCGTTCATTTGCTGTTCTCCGGATTTGATCATTTTCGAGATTCGGACTGATATTCGGCCAGCGCCGCGTTGAGGCGCAGCAAGCCGAGCGAAGGGGCTGCCGGCGGCATGCCGGCTGTTACCATCTCGTCGATCAGCCGCTTTGCCGTGGCTGACGTGGCAAGAAAGCCAAGCATTTCGAGGACGTTGTCGGCGGTCCGCCTGGCGGCGTCATCGCTTCCGCCAACGGCCGGACGCAGCGCCTGCAGGACCTGACCGAGGTCGCCCCATTCCACCCAGCCCGCCTCGGCGGCTTCAAGCAGGCTGAGCGAGGCGAGATATGCCGCGTCTTTCAAGATCAGCCGGACGAGGACCTGTTTTCTTCCGGTATCCAGGCGCGGCATCAACTGGAGCACGAAAAGCGCCGGCTTGCCGCCTTCCGCGACAAGCGTGTCGGCCATGTGCGCCACCGCGCCATCGCTGCCCGAGGCGGCCACCATTCGCGCGAAAAAGATATCGGCATTGTTGTCGGCGCCGAACTGCCAACCGGCGATGAATTCGGTTTCGCCAACGCCAAAGCGTGCGGCGAGATCGACGAGATTGCAGGTGCCGAACAATTCGGCGCGGCGCTGGTCCTGCGCCGGGGATTTTGGTTTCACCGGCGTGTAGGTCGCGCGACGGCGGATGAACCCGGATTTGCCCGCGCTGACGAAGGCAGCAAGTTCGGTGACCGGATCTTCGCCTCCGCCCTCACCTGGAAGGCCGTGCTGACCCAACCTTGCCAACAGCCGGCCGGCGAGTTCGCGCACCTTGCCTGAGCGATCGGCGGAGAGGCCCTTCAGAAACGGCACGTCATCCGGCCCCAGCCCGAAATGCATGAGTTGGATAAGGGCAAGCCTGATCTCCGCAGGCTCGCCTGATCCCTTGGCCTCGATCAGCAGTCGAGCCAAAGCCGGTTCGCGGCGGCGCATCTCGGCCAGTGCCGTACGCCGCGCCGCGGGGTAGAAATCATCCCAGTTTTGCGCCGTCAGCCTGTCTTGGCTGATATGGCTCTGCCCTTCGACGCCCGCCTGCCAGTCGACCCAGGGAGCATAGACATCAGGACTGTCCTGATCCGACGCGCCCGGCATCCAGTCCATCGGATGCAGCACGAGTCCATGGCTGGCGACAAGCGCCACCACCCGTACCTTGCCCCTTGTGTCGGCCGCCTGTTTGAGTGCGGCTCTGACAAGCGGCCGCAGCCGGTCGGGCAACATCGGCAAAGCGAGTGCTGGTAACGGGGGGCGGCGTTTCAGCGTCGATGGCGCGGCGGGCCGCAAAGCGATTTCAAGCGCTTGCGCGGCGATCGCCAGCAGCCGGCGCTCCTTCTCGTCGGGGTCCGAACCGCCGGCGATTTGCTGCCACGCCACCGGGGCCAGGTCGAAGCTCGCTCCGCCGGTGATCCAGCAGTCACGCATCGTCGCCAAGCCGATCTGCTCAAGCTCGTTCACGACAGGTCAAGCCTCCCGAAACTGCTCCGCGCCGCCAGGAGGTCGAGCCGGCTGCTATTCCAAAGCGCGACCGTGGCCGCGAGATCGATGCCGAGCAGGGTTGGACTGACAGCCTCGTTGATCGGCAAGGCGATGCCGTTCGGGTCGCCAGCCGCCTGCCACCAGGGCGCGCCCCGGTCGTCGAGCAGGATCGCACCTGGCGGCAGCATGACAGGACAATCGGTGAGCCACGGCGCGGCGTCCTGACAGGCAAGATGCGTAGCGAGCGGATCCGGTTCGCTCGATGCGACAGCAGGCCATTCGCCCGACGAAACCTCACCCCTGCGGTCCATCACCAGGGCACGCAGCGGCTGGCGTGACGGATAGAAGATCAGCCGCGCGTCGAAGCGGTCGCCTGGCGTGAAGGCGTTGGACCGGCGGCCGGCCGAAGCAGGGAAATAATCGAGCAGAAGCGCGAATTGCGGAGCGGCACTCCTGATATCGAGCAGCCAGGTCGAATGGCTGACGAGGCCATCGCGGCGGGTTTCGATCTTCTCGCCGAGAACCTCCCATGCACTTTCGACCTGGACCGCGTGGGGGCTGGCCAGAACCTGCTCGCGCGTTTCGGAAGTCGACACCAACCGCTTCAGTTCGGGATCGTCGGGCGCGGCACGCCAGGCCTTGGCCAGCAGCACCAGCTTGCCAAGTTCGCGGATCGCCGCATCGGGCCGTTCTTCGCTGCGCAGCGACATCAGCCGCGACGGAATCTCATCGAGACGGCCGGCAAGGGCCGTCGCCTTCATGTCGACCAGCCGCGCGGCAATCCGGCGGCAACGGTCGCTGCTGTTGTCGACAAATCCGGCAAGACCGAGCCGCAACTGATCCGATATCCACTGGTCCATCTCGTCCAGCGCCGCCGACACCGAAGATCGTGTCTCCTCGGCCCGCTTGCGCTGTGCCGCTTCGCGGCGTTCCACGGCCGCCGCGTCTTCCACCTCGGTGTTCTCGTCGTTCCGCGCGGCTTCACCGATGCTCTTGCCGCTGGCACCCGAGGCCTGTTGAGTGGGCGGCGGCGTGGTCTTCCTGCGGCGGCCAAGCCAATCATTCACCCACTCCGGCGTCGAATCGGCCGGGGTAAAACTGGTCGGCACCGTGGCGGCGATCCACATCAAGGCCAGGCTGTGCTTGCAGGGGAATTTCCGAGACGGGCACGTGCATTTATAGCCATGATCGCCGGTGTCGACGACCACACGATAGGGATTGGAGCCGGATCCCTGACACTCGCCCCACATAAGGGCCAGCGCTTCGTTCTTTTCGAGGCGTGGCCAGTTCGATCGTTTGGTCAGCTTGGAAGCGGCGCTCAGCGATGCCTGGTCAGGGGCAAGCGCCTCGATCGTTTTCAAGTCAAATTCCAAGCCGCGCCTCTGGTCGCCAGAACGAATGCCAGTTGCCAGTATAGATGGCCGTCTGTGACGGATTCTTGTAGCAGCGGCGGACTGGAGATCAATACAGGCGCTGCGTGCCGATTGTCTCTACCAGCCCGCTGCGCACGCAAAAAGGCGATATTGGCGAGGCCGCCAATAATCCTATTGGAGGATTCGTGTGGGCGCGTGGCCTGGATGGTCCCGCGCCATATCGGCATGGACCTCCCCCTCGGCCAGCGAACGATCGAGCCCCGTCGCCACCACTGAGACCCTGAACCGGCCTTCCATGCTCTTGTCGAAGATGGCACCGACGATGATGTCGGCGTCCTCGTAGACTTCCTCGCGGATGCGCGTGGCCGCCTCGTCGACCTCGAACAGGGTCATGTCCCTGCCGCCCGATATCGACACCAGGACGCCCTTGGCGCCCTTCATGGACATTTCGTCGAGCAGCGGGTTGGCGATCGCGGCTTCCGCCGCCTTCATCGCCCGTCCGTCGCCGGACGCCTCGCCGGTTCCCATCATGGCGCGGCCCATGCCGCGCATCACCGATTTGACGTCGGCGAAGTCGAGGTTGATCAGGCCTTCCTTGACGATGAGGTCGGTGATGCAGCTGACGCCGGAATAAAGCACCCGGTCGGCGATCACGAAAGCGTCGGCGAAGGTGGTCTTGGCATCGGCGATGCGGAACAGGTTCTGGTTGGGGATCACGATCACCGTGTCGGCGGCCTCGCGCAGCCGCTCGATGCCCTCTTCGGCCATCTGCATGCGGCGCCTGCCCTCGAAGGTAAAGGGCTTGGTGACGACGCCGACCGTCAGGATGCCGGCCTTGCGCGCCGCCTGGGCGATGATCGGAGCCGCACCCGTTCCGGTGCCGCCGCCCATGCCGGCGGTGACGAAACACATATGGGTGCCGGCCAGATGATCCATGATCTCGTCGAGCGATTCCTCGGCCGCGGCACGCCCAATCTCGGGCAACGAGCCGGCGCCAAGGCCTTCCGTGACGTGCGCGCCAAGCTGGATCAGCCGCGTCGCCTTCGACATGGTCAGCGCCTGCGCATCGGTGTTGGCGGCAATGAACTCGGTTCCCTGAAGCTGTTCCACGATCATGTTGTTGATCGCGTTGCCGCCACCGCCGCCGACGCCGACAACGGTGATCTTGGGTCTCATCTCGGAGATTTCCGGCTTCTTGAACTCGGCCATGCCTGCTTCTCCTTCGCCAATTGCGTGCGCTTCACGACCCACAAGCAGACTGCCCGTAGGACATTGCAATCGAGCGGCATGACGCGAATCAGTCCGTTCGGATGGGTACCCCAAAAAGCCAGAGAGCGGCCGCACGTGCAAGTGTGTGAAGGTCAAGTTTTGTGATGAAGAGGCCGACCTGCGAGAACGCGATTGTCCGGTCCCGGGTGATCGCGATACTGTCGTCGCGGATCAGGCGCCACGACGGATGCCTGGCGATGGCCGGGCGGAACCCGCCTTTGCCGATCGTCTCAATGGCCAGGACGGGATCTCTGCGGAGTTCGACATCAATCAAAGCTGGAGGGGTATATCTCCCTTCCAGAACCCAAAAAGGCATGAAAGAGTTGTCCAGTTTGCCACCCATGAGATTGCGTCAGCCGGGATTGCGGCGCGGACTTTCGCGGCGATGAAACGCCTCGTCGATCACGGCGCCATGGCCGTCTCAGGCTACACCGTTCCCTGGCATACAGCGGCCGGAACACCGGTCGCCCTTCATGTCTCGTCGTCGCGGCAGCTACGCGACGTGCAGGTCGTGCGGCTCGACACGCCCGCGGCCGAGCCGATGGACTGGCGCGTCGAGCCGACGGGAAATGGGGTGTCCCACCGCGATTTCGATCATGGATCCTTCCTGAAGATCGCGGCGGCGGAACTGGCCAAGGCCACCGAGATCGAAGGCGTCGCCTTCGAAGTGTATTTGACGCGCAACGATGGCGCCCGCGTGCTGTTCGAGAGCGGAAACCTGCGCCTCGGCTTGCAGGACGGGCGGCTGACGTCAGGCCACGACGGCAAGCCGCTCGAAACCGACTTGGCCTTGCCGGCAAAGACCTGGCTCAAGGTCGAGATTTCGGCAAACGACGGCGTGACCGTGCTGCGCATCGAATCGGACGATCTCCTGTCGCCGTTTCGCCTGCATCGTCAATTCGACCTCCCTTGGCGGCCCCTGTCCGGAGACATGGTCTTCGGGACCAGCGCGGCAAACGACCTCAGGTCGCTCAACGCCAAGTTCTCGGCAATCGCCCTGCAAACCGCGGCCGGTCGCATCGCCTGGGCGTTTCCTACTCTGCTGCCGAGCGGCCCGCTCGCTTCGACAGGCGCTGATCGCGGCCTCTTGCTGGAAACGGTCAACCAGCCCGCTTTCTGCATGACCTCGCGCCGCTGGGACGGGTCGAGTTTCGACCCCCGCCTGGTGCCGGCGCATTACGACGCCGTGCATTGCCACGACGACGACATGGGCGCGTTGCAGTGGCCCGCCTCCTACCAGTTACAGGTTCCCGCCGAGACGCCGTCCGGGGTCTATGCCTTCGAGGTCGGTCACGATGCCGGATCGGAGCGCGTCGTCTTCTTCATCACTTCGTCGGTGCGCCGGGCGCCACTGTTGTTCCTGGTGCCGACGGCCACCTATCTCGCCTATGCGGATGAATTCCTGCCGGCGCATCTCTACGAATGGATGTGCGAGGATCGCGGCCATCGCTTCGCGATCGACAACAATCTGAAGTCGCTCTACGACTACCACAGCGATCTCAGCGGCGTGTCTATCTGTTCCATCAGGAAGCCGAAGGCGACGCTGCGCGACGACTACAATTATCCGCTGTGCGGCTGCCCGCACAATCTGCCGGTCGACCTGCACTTTCTGCGCTTCTGCCACAGCAACGGCATTGCCTTCGATCTCATCACCGACCGCGATCTGCATGAGCGGGGCCTTGCCGGCCTGCAGGATTATCAGGCTGTCATCACCGGCAGCCATCCCGAATATATGTCGGTCGAGATGGAGCATGCGCTGCGCCAGTTCGCGGCGGCGGGCGGCAGCATCGCCTATCTCGGCGGCAATGGCTTTGCCGGCAAGGTCGCATTCAAGGACGATCTGATGGAACTGCGCCGCTCGCCGCTCGAGGCGGGCCGGACCTGGGACGGCCCCATCGCCGAACAGTCACTGTCGATCACCAACCAGCCGGGCGGCTATCTGCGCGCCAGTGGGCGCGGTGAATTCTCGCTGACCGGCGTCGCCATCTCGCTGATGGGTTTTGACGGCGCGCGACCCTTCACACGCACGCCGGAAAGCCATCAACCCTCGGCCGCGTGGTTGTTCGACGGCGTCACCAGCGAGACCTTCGGCGACGAGGGCATCGTGCTTGGCGGCGCCGCCGGCTACGAAGTCGATGCCACCGATCCGCATCTGGGCACGTCCCCCGACACCATGGTCATTGCCCGCGCGACCGGCTTCCCGGACAGCTTCGTCCATGATGCCACCCGTTGGTACGAGGGAGGTGACAGCGAGCGCGACGGCCGCCGCTGCGCGGAGATGACGCTGCGCCATCTGTCTTCGGGCGGCCTGATCTTCTGCGCGAGTTCGGTCGCCTGGTGCGGCGCCTTGCCGGCGGGCGATGCCATGAACGACGTCGGCCGGATCACCAAGAATTTGCTGACGCATCTGGCGGCGGAAAAGAGCCGGCAGGCCGGGGATCGATAGCCCGGAAAGGAAGGCAACCCACCGCACCGCGCCGGTTGGGGCAGTTGGCTTGCCGCGCAACGACCGAAGCGTCTATCATGCATGATCAATCGGCGGCTTGGGTGTTCCCGCCGTGCCCGGCTCAAGGTTTGTCCGCGGCGCGTGTCGTCAGGTCAATTTCAGAACGCATGAAGCAACGCCCCCGCCAATGGCCGACAGAACACATTTCGGTTTGACCGCCGTCGACACCGTGCCCTTGCACGAGAAGGTCTATCTGGAGCTCGTGCGGGCTTTGATGTCAGGGCAATTCCTGCCCGGCCAGAAGCTGACCTCGCGCAAGCTTGCCAGGGAACTGGGCACCAGCGACATGCCGGTGCGCAGTGCCTTCATGCGGTTGCAGGCCTTGCGGGCGCTGAGCCCGATGCCGAACGGCAGCGTCGAGGTGCCGGTGATCTCGGCCGAAAGGTTCTCGCAGTTGACCGCCGTGCGCACGATCCTCGAAGGCCCGGCGACCGAGCTTGCGACAAAACTGATCAACGGCAACAATCTGCGGGCGATCCGACGCCATTGCGCGGAATTGACCCTGGCCGCCCGCAAGGGCGACATCGGCGACTATCTCAGGAAGAACCACGATTTCAAATTCTCGATCTACCGTCATTGCGGCAACGAGCAGATGGTCTTCCTGATCGAGACGGTGTGGATGCAGGTCGGCCCGTTTCTCAGAAACCTCGCCATGGGGTTCGAGGACGACCTCTCCTCCATTCTGGACATCGACTATCACGAGGAAGTCGTCGCGGCGATCGAGGCACAGGACGGCGCGCGGGCGCGCGCGGCCATCGTTCGCGACATCGACGAGGGCGCCGCGCATATCCTGCGGCAGGCCAGGTTTCCGGAAGCGAGGAGCTAGACCAGGGTCTCCTGGACCCGTCACCAGATGCCACTTGGCTTTCCCTTGCCTTGCCGCTATGTTGCGATCGCAAATCGCGCAATTGGTTCCTGAAATGCCTCCTGACATCCCGGCTAATGATCTGAAAAAATGAAGGAAATTCTTCCGACTGATGTCGGAGATGCCTTCATGAACTCATCAGCTGTCTTGTCGTTAAATAGGGTGGCCGCCTCAGGCGCGGCACCGCAGGGAACCAGAGGTAACGGAAATTGAGCGATGCAATTGCGGACGTTCTGAGCTGGCTTGAAAGCAGAAACGACATCCAGAGCCTGAGGGCGGCGGTGTGCGACCTCAACGGCGTCATGCGGGGAAAACGCATCCCGGTAGAGCAGGCCCGCAAGGCGCTCGAAGGCAAGCTGCGCATGCCCTACTCGCTGATCGGGCTCGACATCTGGGGCGAGGATATCGAAGGCAACACGCTGGTTTTCTCGACCGGCGATGCCGACGGCCTTTGCCAATGGACGGGACGCGGCATCCTGCCGGTGGACTGGACCGCGCATCCGACCGCGCTTGTCCCGCTCTGGCTGGCCGACGAGAGCGGAGCGCCCTATCTCGGCGATCCCCGGCGCGCGCTTGCCCGTATCCTCGACCGTTACAAGGCGCTCGGCCTGACCCCGGTCGCGGCGACAGAACTTGAATTCTATCTGGTTGATCCGCAGTCGCAGCGGCCGGTCGGACCTGTCTCGCCGGTCACCGGGCGGCGTCTCGATTCCGACGCGGCATTGTCGATCGACGAGATCGACGATTTCGAGGCCTTCATCCACGACGTCTACGAGGCCTGCCGGGCGCAAGGCATTCCCGTCGACACGGCGATTGCCGAAAACGGCGTCGGCCAGTTCGAGATCAACCTCAACCATGTCGCGGACGCCCTGCGGGCCGCCGACGATGCGGTGTTGTTCAAACGCACGGTGAAGGGCATTGCCCGCAAGCATGGCTTTGCCGCCTGCTTCATGGCCAAGCCCTATGGCGACCGGGCCGGCAACGGCTTTCACGTCCATTTCAGCCTGGTCGACGCCGACGGTCGCAACGTGTTCGACGACGGCACCGATCAGGGCTCCGAAACCATGCGCAACGCGGTCGGCGGGCTGCTGGCGGCGATGGCCGAGAGCACGCTGGTCTTCGCACCGCACTTCAATTCGTATCGCCGCCTTCGCCCGCGCTCCTATGCACCGACCGCGGTCGCCTGGGGTTACGAGAACCGCATGGTCGCGATCCGCATTCCCGGCGGCCCGACCGGGGCGCGCCGCATCGAGCATCGCGTGTCGGGGGCGGATGCCAATCCCTATCTGGTGCTTGCCGCCATATTGGGAGCAGCCCTGATCGGCATTGAAAGACAGATGTCGCCGGGCGAGCCTACCGGGAGCGATGGCCAAGGCGCGGCGCCAGCCAAGCTACCGCCGGACTGGGCCTCCGCGATCGCCACTTTCGAAGGTGGAACGCATGTGGCGGAGATCTTCCCGGCGATCCTGCGCGACTCTTTTGTCGCCTGCAAACGCCAGGAGTTGAACACCTTTGCCCTCAATGTCAGCGACTTCGAGATCGAGACCTATCTCGAAAGCGTCTGAGTGTTTACGGCGATCATCCGGCCTTCAGCACCGAGACCGCCGCCTCGCTGTTGTGGACATAGTCGTTGGCGTCCGGCTGCCTTTGTACCAGCAGGATGAACAGAAGGTCGGTCAGCGTCAGCTGCGCGTCGCGCGCGGTGATGGAGGAGGAGCGCGCACGTTCCTCATCGGCGATGGTGTAGAGGCGGATGTCGGCGACGCGGCTCAGCGGATTGTCGTGCAGGCCGGTGACGGCGATCACCGTCGTGCCGCGCTTGGCTGCAAGCTCGGCGATGCGCAGGGTTTCGATGCTGGCGCCGGAATAGGAGAGCGCGAACAGCACATCGTCAGGCCCCAACGTCGAGGCGTTGGCCATCTGGATGTGACTGTCGCTGTCATGCAGCACATTGCGGCCGAGCTTCATCAGTTTGTAGGAGAAATCGCGCGCCACCAGAGAGGAGGCGCCGACGCCGACCAGATGGATGCGTCGCGCACCATCCAGCAGATCGAGCGTCCTGGAGATGACGCGCTCGCTGTTGGCGGCGACGGTCTGCTGCATCGACAACAGCTTGCTGCCGATCAGCTTCTTCAGGATGACCGCAAAGCCATCGCCGACCTCGATCGACCCGTGGATGACGCCGGCCGGCACCTGCCAATCCTGCGCCTTGGCCTCGCTGACGGCGAGCTTGAGTTCCTGATAGCTGGCATAGCCGAGCTTCTGGCTGAACTTGACGACGCTCGACTGGCTGCGGCCGATCTCGGCCGCGAGCGCCGCCGTCGACAGCCGCAGCATCTGGTCGGGATTGTCGACGATGTACCGGCCGATCTCGCGATCGCCGGGTGCCATGCCGTCGAGCTTCGCATTGATCCTGCTTAGGACGGACACCGGAATTCCTCGCTCTTCAGACTTGCAAGACGAGGAATAAATTATTCCAATTTCGATTGACAGCCAAGAACGCAGAATTAATTCTCAACTCGAACGGATCAATAGCCGGGATTCGGAGAAGGCTCCCAGGCAGATCCGGGGCGTGGCCCTCATCGTCAAGGTTTCAGTCATGGACAGATTGCGGATCGTCGGCGGACAGAGACTGCAAGGCGCGGTCACCATATCGGGCGCCAAGAATGCTGCCTTGCCGCAGATCGCGGCTTCGCTGCTCAGCCCCTATCCGCTCGAATTGACCAACCTGCCCGATGTAACCGATGTCGAAAACATGCTCGGCGTGGTGCGGCTTCACGGCGCCGACGTGGCGCGGTCCGCCCATGCCGCGACGATCGACACGAGTGACGCCGTTTCGAAGGAAACGTCTTATGACACAGTGCGGAAAATGCGCGCGACGGTGCTCGTCCTGGCACCGTTGCTGGCGCGCTTCGGCCATGCCCGAGTTTCGCTGCCGGGCGGCTGCGCGATCGGTGCGCGGCCGGTCGACATGCATGTCGCCGCACTCGCCGCACTCGGCGCCAGGATCGCCATCGAGAACGGCCTGATCGTCGCCTCGGCGCCGAACGGATTGACCGGCACCCGCATCGTGCTCCCCTCGCCATCGGTCGGAGCGACGGAAACCGCCATGATGGCGGCGACCACAGCCAAGGGCGAAACCGAAATCCTCAACGCCGCGCGCGAACCCGAAGTGGCCGATCTCGCGGCTTGCCTCAACGCCATGGGGGCGCGCATCGAGGGCGCCGGCACGCACCGCATCCTGATTGCGGGCGACACCAGCTGGCACGCCGCCAGGCACGACATCATCCCCGACCGCATCGAGGCCGGCACCTATGCGATCGCCGCGGCGATCACCGGCGGCCAGCTCGAACTCACCCATGCCCGGCTCGAACACATGGCCTCGGTGGTGCAATTGCTGGAGGCGACGGGGGTGAGTGTCTGGCCGGGCGATCGCGGCCTGATCGTGTCGCGCGACCGGCCGCTCAAGGCCGCCGACCTGACGACCGAACCCTATCCCGGTTTTCCGACCGACCTGCAGGCGCAGTTCATGGCGCTGATGTGCTGTGCGGAGGGTGCGTCGCTGCTGCGCGAGACCATCTTCGAGAACCGCTTCATGCATGTGCCCGAACTGATGCGGCTCGGCGCCAACATCAAGCTGCAAGGCACCATGGCGCTGGTGCGCGGCGGCGCGAAGCTCCATGGCGCGCAGGTGATGGCCACCGACCTGCGCGCTTCGGTGTCGCTGGTGCTGGCGGCGCTGGTCAGTGAAGGCGAGACAACAATCAACCGCGTCTATCACCTCGACCGCGGCTATGAGCAACTGGACCGCAAGCTGCATCTTTGCGGCGCCGACATCGAGCGGCTGGGCGCATGAATACCGAGGCGCATTATTTCCTCGGCGTCGATGGTGGCGGCACTGGTTGCCGCGCCCGCCTCGAGGACGCGCAAGGCATGGTGCTGGGACAAGGCCTGTCCGGCCCGGCGACGACGCGGCTCGGCATCGAGGCAGCCTGGGCCTCGATCGCGAAAGCTTTCGGCGCGGCGATCGATGAAGCAGGTTTCGCGCCAGCCGAGACCGCCCGCATCCATGCCGGCATCGGCCTTGCCGGTATCGGCCGCAAGGGCGCGCTGGAGGCGCTGCGGGCAATCGCGCATCCCTTTGCCAGCACCGATTTCGTCAGCGACGGCGTCGGCGCCTGCCTTGGCGCGCACTCCGGCAAGGACGGCGCCATCGTCATTGCCGGGACAGGCTCGATCGGCCTTGGCTTTGTCGAGGGCCGCGACCTGCGCGCCGGCGGCTATGGATTTCCGATCTCCGACGAGGGCAGCGGCGCCGACCTCGGACTGAAAGCCGTGCAATTGGCATTGCGCGCCCATGACGGCCGGCACGAACGGACCGCGTTGCTGGCGGAGGTCATGCAGCGCTTCGCCGGCGACCCGATGGAGGCCGTCGCCTGGATGGACCGCGCCAGCGCGACGGACTATGCCGCGCTTGCACCCATGGTGATGCGCCATGCCGACCAGGGCGACCCTGTCGGACGCCGCATCGTGCAAAGCGCCGCGGAACAGATCGACACACTGGTGCGGGTGCTGTTCGAAAAAGGCGCGCCGCGCGTGACCTTGCTCGGTGGCCTCGCCAGCCCACTCGAACCCTGGCTTTCCCCTGACGTGCGCCGACGCCTGAAGCCCGCCGACGGCGACGCCGTGTCCGGCGCGATCATTCTTGCCAAGAGGTCGGTTGGCGGAGCATAGGTCGACAAGATAGGAATAAAATATTCCAAACTTCGATTGACGATGTGAATATTGAATTCTAAAAAGTTAACAAAGAAAACTGCGATGGCGGACCCAGGATCCGGACGCGCTCCGCCCGTCGAGCGATGCCCGGCGCCGTGCAGCATGATTTTGAAAGCGCTGGAATGACCGAGCAAGGGTTGATGTCTGAGCTGGACCGGCTGGTTTCCGAAGGCCGGAACCCAAGGACCGTCGACATCGACCTGTTGCCGACCATCGACGTCCTGCGCAGGATCAATGACGAGGACAGGCTTGTCCCGGCGGCCGTCGAAAAGGTCATGCCGGAGATCGCCGCCGCGGTGGATCGCATCGTGCTCGCCTTCCAGAAAGGCGCGCGGCTTGTCTACATCGGCGCCGGCACCAGCGGCCGGCTTGGCGTCCTCGACGCTTCCGAATGCCCGCCGACCTTCGGCGTGCCCGAAGGCATGGTGGTCGGCTTGATCGCCGGTGGGTCCGACGCGCTGGTGCGCTCGCTGGAAGGCGCCGAAGATGACCCGAAGATGGGCGCCAAGGCCTTGCAGGACATCGGGCTCACACCCGATGACATGGTGGTCGGCATCGCGGTCAGCGGGCGCACGCCCTACGTGATCGGCGGCCTGACCTATGCCAAGCAGTTGGGCGCGGCGACGGTCGCGCTGTCCTGCAATCCGGCATCGACCATTGCCGGCATCGCCGACATCGCCATCTCGCCTGTCGTCGGCCCGGAGGTTCTCACCGGCTCGACGCGTCTGAAATCGGGCACCGCGCAGAAGCTGGTGCTCAACATGCTGACCACGGCCTCGATGATCCGCATCGGCAAGAGCTACCAGAATCTGATGGTCGACCTGAACCCGTCGAACCGGAAACTGGTCGCCCGGGCGATCAGGATCGTCATGCAGACGACCGGCTGCGCCGCGCCGCAGGCGCGACAGGCGCTCGACCGGACCGGCAATGACGTCAAGCTGGCGATCCTGGTGACCATTACCGGCCTCGACGTCGAAGCGGCGCGGGCCGCGCTGCTCAAGGCCGGAGGGTTCCTGCGAAAGGCGATCAGCGACGAAGCGGCCTGAGGCCGCCCGGGACATGACGGCTGAAAGCCGCTTTAGACATGACGGCAAGAAGCCGCATGGGACAAGACGGCGTCAAGCCGCATAGACTGGGCCGATACTCCAAAGCATGTGTGCCTTGGAAGCGGCCGACGGAAACTGCAAGGCATCGAGTTCAATAATGGGAGACGAGAATGGTTCATCTTACAAGAAGGCTGCTTTCGGGCATTACCCTTGCCGCGATGCTGGGCATCGCGACGGTTTCGACGCAGGCGGCGACGCTGCACATGGCCTGGTCGCAGGACGCCACCGGGCTTGATCCGCACAAGCAGACCGCGTTCTCGTCGCTGCGGCTTTTGGAGCTGATCTATGAACCGCTGGTGCGGGTCGATGCCAGCCTGCAGATCATCCCCGCCATCGCCACCTCCTGGGCGTTCTCCAAGGACGGCAAGGAGCTGACCTTCAAGCTCGATCCGAAGGCGAAGTTCCAGGACGGAACGGCCGTGACCCCCGCCGACGTCAAGGCCTCGTTCGAGCGCATCCTCGACGAGAAGACGGGTGCCGCCGCCCGCGCCAACTTCCTGTCTATCGCGAGCATCGACACGCCGGATGCGGCGACCGTAGTGTTCCATCTCTCGCAGCCCGACGTGCCGATCCTGACGGCGATGAGCGACGTCAACGCGGCCATCGTTCCGGCGACCGAGATCAAGGCCGGTTCGATCGGCACCAAGGCGGTCGGTTCCGGCCCGTTCAAGCTCGACAAATGGGACCCCAACGCCAAGGAAGTTCTGAGCGCCAACAAGGACTGGGCCGGGGGTGCTACCGGCGTCGACGGCATCGAGATCAGCGTACTGCCGGACGAAGCGGCGATCCTCGCCGCCATGCGTACCAAGCAAATCGATTTTGCCCTGCTCAATGATCCGCTCGTCGCCACGCTGGTGCCGAAAGAACCCACCCTGCAGCTCAACCGCGTGCCGGTGCTGGCCTATCACGTTCTGCAGCTCAATCCGTCGCGCAAGCCGATGACGGAGCTCAAGGTGCGCCAGGCGATCTCATGCGCCATCGACCGGCAGGAGGTGCTGGACACCGCTTCGCTCGGCGAAGGCAAAGTCACCGGGCCGCTGACCATCCCGGCGCTCGCCACCGATCCGACCCAGTTGTTCTGCTACAAGCGCGATGTCGAGAAGGCCAAGAAGCTGATGGCCGAGGCCGGCTTTGCCGACGGCTTTTCGGCGACCGTGATCGGCGCCACCGGCGAGCCGCCGACGGCGGCGGCGGAAGCCCAGGTCATCCAGTCGCAGCTCGCTGAAATCGGCGTCAAGCTCGACATCAAGATGATGGAGCTCAACGTCTATGTCGACGCCTGGCTGAAGGGCGATTTCGACATGGCGATCGCGCTCAATGGCGGCCGTGCCGACCCCTACACCATGTACAACCGCTACTGGACCAAGGCAGGCAACCTTCAGAAAGTAGCGAACTACATCGACGACACGCTCGACAGCCAGATGCAGCAGGGCCGCGCCGAGACCGACCCGGCCAAACGCAAGGCGATCTTCGCCGCGTTCGAGAAGCATCTCGCCGAGATGTCGCCCTGGATCTGGCTCTACACATCCTACAGCTATACGGCCCAGCAGAAGAACATCGCCGGGTTCGTGCCGACGCCGACCGGCACGCTGTTCAGCCTGAGCAAGGTTGCCATCCAGCAGTAGCCACCTCAGGCATTGGACGAGAGGACTTCTTCGCGTGGACTATCTCTTGCGACGGCTGGCGACGTTTCCTCTCGTCCTGCTTGGCGTGTCCATCCTGGTCTTCGTCGCGATCAGGATGGTGCCCGGCGATTCGATCACGGCGATGCTGGGCACCGAAGCCGGCCTGCTGACGCCGGCACAGCGGGATTCGCTCGCCGCCTATTTCGGCATCGACCAGCCCTGGTTCATCCAGTACTGGCGCTGGATCGGCGGCATCCTGCACGGTAATTTCGGCATCTCCGTCACCTATGGCAGGCCCGTTCTCGACGTTATCCTCGAGCGCTTTCCGCTGACGCTGGAGCTAGCTGTGCTCTCCATGATCATCGCGCTCCTGGTCGGCATGCCGGCAGGCATCTACGCCGCCACGCACAATGAAAAACCGTCCGATCTCGGGGTGCGCATCGTCGCCATGATCGGCCAGTCGACGCCGAGCTTCGTGCTTGGACTGCTGATCATCTACACGCTTTCGGCAGGCTTCGGCGTACTGCCGGCGATGGGCGAATTCGCGCCGCTCTGGCAGGATCCCTTGCGCAATCTCAGCCAGTTGATCCTGCCCGCCATCACGCTCGGCTTCGCCTTCGCGGCGTCCGTCACCCGCATAGCCCGTTCCGCCATGCTCGACGTGCTGAGCGACGATTATGTGCGAACCGCGCGCAGCAAGGGCGCCTCGGCGCGCAGCGTCATCTGGCGGCATGCCTTGCCCAACGCGCTGATCCCGGTGGTGACGCTGAGCGGCATCGAGTTCGGCTATCTGCTGGGAGGCGCGGTCATCGTCGAGCAGATCTATGCCCTGCCCGGCCTCGGACGCATGGTGCTCGACGCCATCCTGCAGCGCGACTACGCGCTGGTGCAGGGCAGCGTGCTGTTCATCGCCTTCAACTTCATGATCGTCAATCTCCTGGTCGACCTCGCCTATGTCGCGCTCGATCCACGCATCCGGCTTGGGGAACAGTGATGCGCATCCTGCGCGCCGTCTTCCGGCATGGCAGCGGCCGCATCGGCGGCGTCATCGTATGCGTCTATCTGCTGCTCGCCATCCTTGGCCTGTTCGGCCTGACGCCGCACAATCCGATCACGCAATACCGCATCGACCGGCTGCATGGGCCGAGCGCCGCCTACTGGATGGGCACCGACCTGTTCGGCCGCGACGTGGCCAGCCGCCTCATGGCGGGCATTGGCCAGTCCTTCACGGTCGCCTTCTTCTCGGTGGCCTTCGCCACCCTTGCCGGAACGGTTCTGGGGCTTGCCGCCGCCTGGCTCGGCCGCCGCTGGGACGGCGTGGTGATGCGGGTCATGGATGTGCTGCTGGCCTTCCCGGCGATCCTGCTGGCGCTGCTCATCGTTACCGTTGCCGGGCCGGGCACCTGGACCAGCGTGGTGGCCATCGGCATCGTCTACACGCCGATCTTCACGCGGGTGGTTCGCGGCCCCGCGCTGTCGCTCAAGACACGCGAGTTCGTCGATGCGGCGCGTACCTTCGGCAGCAGCTCGTCCTACATCGTGACGCGGCATCTGCTGCTCAACCTTGTGGCGCCCTTGACCGTGCAGGTGACGCTGGCGCTCGCCTGGGCGTTGCTGACGGAAGCCGGCTTGAGTTTCCTTGGCCTCGGCACGCAGCCGCCCGCCGCCTCGCTCGGCCTGATGCTGAGCGACAGTCGCAATTTGATGGAGACAGCGCCCTGGCTGATGATCTTCCCGGGCCTGGCGATCATGATCAGCATTCTGGGCTTCAACCTGCTGGGCGACGCCTTGCGCGACATTCTCGACCCGAAGATGCGAAGGGCGTTGGCATGACCCCGCTCCTCTCGGTTTTAGACCTGCGCGTCGGCTTCGGCCGCAATCCCCAGGCCAACGAAGTGGTGCGCGGCGTCAGTTTCGATGTCGCCGACGGCGAGACGCTGGCCATTGTCGGCGAGAGCGGCTCGGGCAAATCCGTCACCGCGCTGTCGATCAACCGGCTCGTCGACTTCGGCGGCGGCCGCATCACCGGCGGCTCGATGAAGCTGAAGCGGGCCGATGGGACCATCTTCGAGTTGGCGACCGCAACCGAGCCACAACTGACCGGCATTCGCGGCGCCGAAATCGGCATGATCTTCCAGGAACCGATGACGTCGCTCAACCCGGTGCTGACCATCGGCACGCAGATCGAGGAATCGTTCCGGCTGCATCGCGGGCTGACGGGCCGGCAAGCCACGGCGGCAGCCAGGGACGCGCTCGACCGCGTGCGCATTCCCGATGCCGCGCGACGGCTGAAATACACGCCCAACCAGCTGTCCGGCGGCATGCTGCAAAGGGTGATGATTGCCATTGCGCTCGCCTGCAATCCGCGCCTGCTGATCGCCGACGAGCCGACGACGGCGCTCGACGTGACGGTGCAGGCACAGATCATGGCGCTGCTGGCCGAGCTGAAGCGCGAAAGCGGCATGTCAATGATCTTCATCACCCACGATATCGGCCTGGTCGCCGGCATCGCCGACAAGGTGATGGTGATGCAGAACGGCCAGGCTGTCGAACACGGCGAACTGAACCAGATCCTCGACAGCCCCCAGCATCCCTACACGCAGCATCTGCTGCAGGACGTGCCGCATTTCGCCAGCGGTCGGTCCACGCGCGCGGACGGGCTGCGCGACAAGGGCGCGAACACGCAACCGGCCTTGAAGGTCGATGGGCTCGTGGTGCGGTTTCCGCTCAAGAGCAGTTTCTTCAGTCGCGCGACCGGCGCGGTGCATGCCGTCGACGGCGTCGACTTCGACCTCATGCAAGGCGAGACGCTGGCCATCGTCGGCGAGAGCGGCTCCGGCAAATCCACCACCGCCAAGGCGGTGCTGGGGTTGGTGCGATCGACGCGTGGCAGTTTCTCCGTCGCCAGCCGACTGGCGTCGGCGGAGCGCAGCGCCAAGCCCGTGCAGATGGTGTTCCAGAACCCGTATGCTTCGCTCAACCCGAGGCTCACCGTCGAGAGCATCCTGGCCGAACCGGTGATCGCCACCGGTGGGCGGGTGGATGCCCAAACACGGGCCAGGATGGCGAGCCTGCTCGAACGCGTCGGCCTGCCCAAGAACAGCCTCGAGCGCTATCCGCATGAATTCTCCGGCGGCCAGCGGCAAAGGCTGTGCATCGCCCGCGCGCTGATGCTCAACCCGTCCGTCGTCGTTCTCGATGAAGCGGTTTCGGCGCTCGATGTCTCGGTGCAGGCGAAGGTGCTGGAGCTGCTGGTCGACCTGCAGCGCGAGTTTGGGCTGGCTTATCTGTTCATCTCGCACGACATGGCCGTCGTCGAACGGATCGCGCACCGCATCGCCGTCATCTATGCCGGCCAGATCGTCGAGATCGGCGACGCGCAGTCCGTGCTGTCGCAGCCGCGGCATTCCTATACGAAGAAGCTGATATCAGCCGTTCCTGCGATCGATCGGCGGCACGAGCATTTCGAGATCGACACGCGTCAGGTGCCTTCGCTGGTCAGGCCGCAGGGATTTGAGCCGGCGCCGGCCAGATGGGAGCAGTTTGGGGCGGATCACAAAGTGAGGATGGAAACCTAGACATGTCAGCGGGACAGCGCCCCCCTCTGCCCTGCCGGGCATCTCCCCCTCTAGGGGGGAGATCGGATGACACATTGGCCTTCGCCAATCTTCAACGTCTGAGGGCTGGCGCCGCGCACGAACTGCCAATCTCCCCCCTAGAGGGGGAGATGTCCGGCAGGACAGAGGGGGGCGCCGTAGAGCGCTACTTCTCCGAAGGAGGCCGGCATTGAGCGACCTCGCCCAACTCTTCGATCGCGCATTCGCGCCGCTGGAAGCCGCGGTGGCCTCCAAGCGTATCCCTGGCGGTGTGCTCGGCATTGTCGACAGAGACGGCCACCGCATCGTCCGCGCAATCGGCTCGGCACAGCTCGTGCCCAAGGTCAGGCTGATGCGGGAAAACACCTGCTTCGACCTGGCGTCCCTGACCAAGGTGATCTTCACTACGCCACGCATCCTGGCGCTGGCGCAGGACGGCACCATCGATCTCGACGCGCCGCTGATCACCGTGCTTCCCGACCTTCGCCAGTATGACGCGAACGCCTGGGAGCGGAAGGTGACCTTCCGCCAGTGTCTCGGTCACCAGACGCCCTTCCCGGCGGTCGAGCCGATCTACACCTATGGACGCGACCCCGAACTGCTGCGCGCCTTCATCCTGCAGCGCGAATGGCGAGCCCGTGACCCCGTCTATTCAGACATCAACTTCATCCTGCTCGGCTTCGCGTTGGAGCGGCTGTCGGGCAAGAGCATCCGCGACCTGGAGGCCGGGCCGGGTTTTGCCTGGTTCGCGGAACCCGATGCCGCCGCCGCGACCGAGGACTGCACCTGGCGCCATCGCGTGCTCTGCGGCGAAGTGCATGACGACAATTGCTCGGCCCTGCAGGGCGCCGGTCATGCCGGCCTGTTCGGCACGGCCGCTTCGGTGCTCGATTTCGCGCAAGGGCTGGTGGACGGCACCGGCGCATCTGAGCGCTCGATCTCGCTGATGCGCACGCCCTTGTCGGCCACCCGCACCCATGGCTGGGAACGCCCTTATGAAGGGTGGTCCGGCGGTGCGCTGTGCAGCCCGGGGACGATCGGCCATACCGGCTTTACCGGCACCGGGCTGTGGATCGACTTCGACAGGGGCAAGGCCTGGACCTTGCTCACCAACCGCATTCATCCGACACGTCATTTCGACAGCGGCATCGTTTCGCTGCGGCAGACGGTCGGCGATCTCATCAACAGGGACTAGGAAGCGACCATGGAACCAATCTGGGCCGTCGGCCTGATGACCGGCACCGTACTTGACGGCAACATCGACGTGGCGCTGATCAAGACCGACGGCGAGCGGATCGACGATTTCGGCACCTACCGGCTGATGCCTTATCCCGCGTCCATCCGCTCCTTGCTGGAAGAGACGCTGACGGCGGCCAGGGCCTGGAATTTTGTCGGACCTGAACCGGCGATCTTCCGCAAGGCCGAAGAGGCGTTGACGCGCGCGCAGTCGGCAGCGGTCAAGGAATTGGTCGAGGGCCACGGCATGACGATGGCCGAGATCGGCGTCGTCGGCTTCCACGGCCAGACCGTGCTGCATCGGGCGCCGCAGGTCGGACGGCTCGGCCAGACCCGGCAGCTCGGCGATGGTGAGCTGATGCATGAGATATTGGGCACCAAGGTTGCCTATGATTTCCGCTCGGCCGACATGCGCGCCGGCGGGCAAGGCGCGCCACTGGCCGCGGCCTATCACACCGCGCTGATGCGCAGCGCCGGCGCCAGTGGCGAGGTGGCCGTGCTCAATCTCGGCGGCGTCGCCAACATCACCTGGTGGGACGGCGCCGACAATGTCATCGCCTTCGACACCGGCCCCGCCAACGCGCCGCTCAACGATTTCATCAAGTCGAAAGGGCTCGGCGAAATGGACCGCGACGGCGCGCTGGGCAGCGCGGGCAAGGTGGACGAAGCCCGGCTCGCCAGGCTGTTGCTTCATCCCTATCTGAGCAAGCCCTATCCGAAATCGCTGGATCGTTTCGACTTCGGCGCCGCCATGGCCGATGGCCTCGATGCCGAGGATGGTGCCGCCCTGCTCACCGCCTTCACGGCCGGCGCCGTAGGCAAGGCGCTCGACCTCCTGCCCAGCCGGCCGAGGAAGCTGGTGGTCAGTGGCGGCGGCCGCCACAACCCGACGATGATGGCGATGCTGGCCAGCCGCGCCGGCGTCGAGGTGGTGCTGGCCGAAAGCCTCGGCTGGAGTGGCGACGCAGTGGAGGCGGAGTGTTTTGCTTTTCTCGCGGTCCGCGTCCTGCGCGGTCTGCCGATCAGTTTCCCAAGCACCACCGGGGCGCCGCAGCCCATGCGCGGCGGTAAGCTCGCCGGCTAGGCGGGCGACAGCTTCTTCTGCAGGAAGATGCGGCTGCGGCCGACGGGGAAATCGGCAAGCGTGCCGAAAGGCTGGTAGCCTTGCCGTTGGTAGACCTTGTCGGCGTTCGGGTTGAAGGTGTCGATCAACGCGCCGTGGCAGCCGCGCGCCACGGCTTCCTGTTCGGCCGCCTCGAGCATCTGGCCAGCCATGTGCCGGCCGCGCAGCCTTTCATCGACCCACAGCCATTGCACATAGAGCCAGCCCCAGGCGGTATAGCCGGAGATCCCGGCGACGATCGCGCCATCCTCGTCGCGGACGAACACCGCCAGCGCCTTCCTCTGGGAAGCCCCGACATCGCTGTCGTTGAACGCCGTCAGGCGCTCGCCGAGAAAGGCGAGGTCTTCCGGTATGGGATTGGCGGTCGTCTCGAGCGTGGTGTTCATGGTTTTTCCGGTTTGCACGGTTGGAAGCATCAAGAGGGGCGGAAGTGGGATGCGGCGATGCCATAGCGCTTGAGCTTGTCGTAGAACGTCTTGCGCGGCACGCCGAGCGCGTCGATGGCGCCGCGCACGTCGCCGCCATGGTCGCGTAGCGCGTCGCGGATGAGCTGCGCCTCGTACTGCCCAACCCTTTCGGGCAGCGCGGCGGCAGGCCCCGGCCGCGCGGGGCTCGCGCCGGCCTCGTCATCGGGCCCAAGGCCGAGCGCGACACGATCGGCGAAATGCGCGAGTTCACGCACATTGCCCGGCCAGTCGTGCGACTGGAGATAATCGCTCACGGCGGCATTCACCTTGCCGACAGGCCGGCCGAAGCGTTCCGCGGCCTTGCCGAGGAAATGGCCGAACAGCATCGGGATATCGCCGCGCCGCTCGCGCAGGGGCGGGATGCGCAGCGTCACCACGTTGAGGCGGAAATAGAGGTCCTCGCGGAAATCGCCGCGTTGATCCGGCCGGCCGAGATCGACCTTGGTCGCCGCGACGACCCTGAGATCGAGGCGCCGTGTCTCGTTCGAGCCGAGCGGGGTGAGGCTGCGCGTTTCCAGCACCCGCAAGAGCTTGACCTGCAGGGCCGGCGGCATGGATTCGATCTCGTCGAGAAACAGCGTGCCGCCGCTGGAGTGCTCGACGCGGCCGATGCGTCGCCGCTGCGCGCCGGTGAACGCGCCGGCCTCGTGACCGAACAGTTCGCTCTCGATGACGGTCTCCGGCAGGGCGCCGCAGTTCAGCGCCACGAACGGCTTTGCACGGCGCCTGCCCCATCTGTGCAGGAGGTCGGCCACCACTTCCTTGCCGGTTCCCGTCTCGCCTTCCACCAGCACGTCGACATCCATGTCGGCGATCTGGCGCAAGGTCTCGCGCAATCGGCGGATGGCGGGCGCCTCGCCGATCAACGGCATACCGTCGGCGGCAAGTGCCGCGGCTTCGCGCAGCCGCCGGTTTTCCATCACCAGCCGCCGCTTCTCCGATGCCCGTTTCAGCGCCTCGACCAAGCGCTCCGCCGCATAGGGTTTCGGGATGAAATCGTAGACGCCATCCTTGAGCGCGGCGACCGCAAGATCGACATCGCCATGCCCGGTAACCAGGATCACCGGCAAGTCGGCGTCAACTGCCTTGACGCGGTCGAAGAGCTGCAGACCGTTCATGCCGGGCATGCGGATATCGCTGACCACCACGCCTTCGAAACTCTGGTCGACAACGCCGAGCGCCGCTTCGGCGGCCTTCAGTGCAATGACCGTGAAACCGGCAAGTTCGAGCAGTTGCGTGGTGGCATGCAGCAGGTCGGCATCGTCGTCGACGAGCGCCACCAGCCCTGATCCCTCGGTCATTCGATCCGCCTCAAGTCGATGGTGAAGGATGCGCCGCCGGCGGTGTCGGGGTCGAGCCGCAGCGTGCCGCCCAATTCCTGGGCGATCTCTTGCGAGATCACCAGGCCGAGCCCAAGCCCCTTCTCCTTGGTGGTCTGGAACGGCATGAACAGATTTCCGGCGGCTTCCGGCCCGAGGCCGGGACCATTGTCGCGCACCGAAATCAGCACCCGGTCGTCACGTTCGGCGAGGTCGATCTCGATGCGGGGATCGGGCCGGTCCTTCATGGCGTCCAGCGCGTTCTGCAACAGGTTGACGAGGATCTGCTCCAGCCGGATGCGGCTCGCCATCACCAATGGCGAGGCGGTGCCGCGCGGCTTGACGATGGTGACGCCGGAATCGCGGATGCGGCCGGACAGGAGCGACAGCGCACCTTCGATCGCCTCACGCACCGGCAGTGGCGATGCCGCGACGCCGGGCCGGCGGGCGAAACTGCGCAAGGTGCTGGTGATGGCGCCGATGCGTTCGGTCATCGAGACGATCGACGTCAGATTGCCGCTCGCCGGTTCGGTCTTGCCGGCGTCGAGAAAGCGGCCGGCATTCTCGGCATAGGTACGGATGGCGGCGACCGGCTGGTTGATTTCATGCGCGACGCCGGCGGCGATCTGGCCGAGGATGGAGAGCCTGTTGGCCTGGGCGAGATCGTCGCGGAGCCGGCGGACCTTGGCCTCGGCGTTTTCGCGCTCGGCGATTTCGCCGGCAAGCGCCGTATTCGATCGCGTCAATTCGGCCGTCCTTGTGCTGACCCGGCTCTCCAGCTCGATGTTCATGCGGGCCAGCGCCTCCTGCCGCAGCCGGCTTGTGCGGCGGCGCCGGGTGAGCACATAGGCAAGCAAGCCCGTCAACAACAGCCCGAGCAGCGTCGTCAGGCGCGCCGTGTTGGCGGCGGCGGTCAGGGCGGCATCGGCGGGCGTCAGCAACCATAGGCGCCAACCGGGGACGGCACCAGGCAAGTCCTGCACCACCTCGACGAACCGGCGCGATTTTCCAGCCTCCTCGATTGTCGCCAGGCCATCACCGGCGCCACGCCGTATCGGCAGCGGTTCGAAGGCTGCGTCCAACTGAAGCTGGGCATGCGCGGCGGCTGCATCCGCGGCGGAGAGCGGCGCCAGCGCATGGAACCGCCAGTCGGGCTGGCTGGTGGCCAGAACGATGCCGCGCTCGTCGGTGACGAAAACGCGAAAGCCGCTTGCGCGCCAATTGGCTTCGACACCGCCGAGTTCGACCTTCAGGACCGCGACGCCAAGCGGTTTGCCGGCATCGTCGACACGGCCGGCGAGGTAGAGTCCCGGCTTGCCGCTGATCGTGCCGAGGCCGTACTGACTGGCAGCGCCCTTGGCCATTGCATCGGTGAAATAGTGGCGAAAATTATAGTCGATGCCGACAAAGCTGTCCGGCTGGCCGGCATTGCTGGCCGATATCGCGATGCCCGCAGTGTCGATGACATAGATGGCCGAGGCCAATGCATCGCCGGCTATCGCCTTCAGCTTGGCGTCGAGAGCCGTTTCCTCGACCTTCCCGGCGCGGCGCAGCGCATCGCGCACCGCATCGTCGCGCGCCAGCACCAGCGGCACGAGACGCTGCTTTTCGATTTCGCCGGTCAAGGTTCCCGCCGCCAGGGGCAAGGCGGCCAGTGCCCCATCGCGCAGCTCGCCGGCCGCCTGGCCCGCGGCGATGCGGCCGGCAATGGCAACCGCGCCGGCCAGCACCGCGAGCGCGATTGCCGCAAGCAGCCAACGGCCATCACGCAGGCGCGCTACCGCTTCGCGCAACAGGTCGCGGCCGGCAAACCCAGGGGTTTCGCTATCGATGCGCTGTCGCGGCGTCGGCCCTCTCCCTTCCCTGCACGGCTTTGGCCCCCAGTCTAATGCGAAATTCCGCCAGGGCAAACAAGACGTGTGCGGAAATCCGCACACGTCTCCGTCGAAAGCGGGGGCAGGAACGGCCGAAACCCGGGGATTCCGGCCTTCCTCCGATTTGGCACGGCGCTTGCAAAAGTTCTTCCAGCGGCGGGCAACCGGAGCGCCGCGATGGGAGAAGTCACGCAGGACGGCGCATGTTCGTCCCTTCCGGCCAGGGAGAGTTCGATGCATATCGCAGACCAATCCGCCGCGCCCGCCGCGCAGCGCAAGCCCCTCTATGCCCAGCTTTACGTCCAGGTGCTGGTGGCGATCACCGTCGGCATCCTGCTTGGCCACTACTATCCGTCGATCGGGGAGAGCATGAAGCCACTCGGCGACGCCTTCATCAAGCTGGTCAAGATGATCATCGCGCCGGTCATCTTCCTGACGGTCGCAACCGGCATCGCCGGCATGAGCGACCTGCAGAAGGTCGGCCGCGTCGCCGGCAAGGCGATGCTTTACTTCCTCACCTTCTCGACGCTGGCGCTGATCATCGGCCTTGTCGTGGCCAATGTCGTGCAGCCGGGCGCCGGCTTCAACATCGACCCGGCGACGCTCGACGCGTCGACCGTCAACACCTACGCCGCCAAGGCACATGACCAGTCTGTCACCGGCTTCCTGATGAACATCATCCCCGGCACGATCGTCGGCGCCTTCGCCGATGGCGACATCCTGCAGGTGCTGTTCTTCTCGGTGCTGTTCGGCATCGCGCTGGCGCTGGTCGGCGACCGGGGTGCGCCGGTGCTCAACTTCCTGCAGGCACTGATGGCGCCGATGTTCAAGCTGGTCAGCGTGCTGATGAAGGCAGCCCCGATCGGCGCGTTCGGCGCCATGGCCTTCACCATCGGCAAATACGGCATCGGCTCGGTCATCAACCTCGCCATGCTGGTCGGCACTTTCTACGCGACCTCGTTCCTGTTCGTCTTCGTCGTGCTGGGTGCGGTCTGCCGCTACAACGGCTTCTCGATCCTGTCGCTCATCCGCTACATCAAGGAAGAGCTGCTGCTGGTGCTCGGAACATCGTCCTCGGAAGCCGCCCTGCCCTCGCTGATGGAGAAGATGGAAAAGGCCGGCGCCAAGCGCTCGGTGGTCGGGCTGGTCATCCCGACCGGCTATTCCTTCAATCTCGACGGCACCAACATCTACATGACGCTGGCGGCGCTGTTCATCGCCCAGGCGACGAACATCCATCTGTCGATATCGGACCAGATCCTGCTGCTGCTGGTGGCGATGCTGTCCTCGAAGGGTGCCGCCGGCATCACCGGGGCCGGCTTCATTACCCTTGCCGCAACGCTTTCGGTGGTTCCCTCCGTGCCGGTCGCCGGCATGGCGCTGATCCTCGGCGTCGACCGCTTCATGTCGGAATGCCGGGCGCTGACCAACTTCGTCGGCAATGCGGTGGCGACGCTGGTCGTGGCGCGCTGGGAAGGCGAGCTCGACGAAGCCAAGCTGGCCCGGGCACTGGCTGGCACGGCCGACGACAGCCTGCCGGCGGACATCGTTCCCGCCGAGTGATCCACGGCTTCATGCCAAGGACCATGGCCGCAAGCACGCCGCTTGCGGCCATTTTCATGTGTCATCGCTGTCAGACGGCTTTGCGCGGGAGTGGCAGGGCCTTGCCATCGGCAGCGAAAAGATCGCAGCGCGACGGATCGGCTTGCCGCGAGACAGGGCCGCGCAGCTTGAGCTCAGCCATTGAAGTCCCTCCTCCTCTCCGGATATGTGCTTGGGCCGGCAGGCATGGGAGCCGCCAATGTGCCGCCATCGTCGAACAGGACGAGGCTGGCCGCGCCGACCAGTCCGGCGTGGCGGCCGAGCTGGGCCTGGACCACCGGCACGTCGCGATAGGCGCGCATGGCGCGCTGGCGGATGGTCGCCCCGATGACGGGTGCCATCAGGTCGAGGCCATTGGCGATGCCACCGCCGACGACCAGCACATCGGGCGAATAGAGATGCAACAGGTTGGTGAAGCCGACGCCCAGCCAGCGAGCTTCCTCCTCGAGCAGCGCCACAGCGAGGTCGTCCTGCAGCCGTGCCGCCTCGACCACGTGGCGGCCGGTCACCTCGGCGTTTGCCGAGAGGCGGCGCAGCGTCGAGCCGTCCAGGGGCGACGTCGCCGCGTTGGCGCGGCGGCCGAGCGCTGTACCCGAGGCGATGGCCTCGAAGCAGCCGACGACGCCGCACACGCAGCGTTCGCCTTCGTTGGTAATGGTCATGTGGCCGATCTCGGCGGCAAGGCCGCGGCGGCCGTGCAGGATGCGGCCGTCGGCAACGACACCGCCGCCGATCCCGGTCGAGACGGTGACGAAGACCAGCGAGCGAGCGCCGTGGCCGGCGCCGAAACGCCATTCGCCGAGCGCTGCCGCATTGGCGTCGTTCTCCAGCCGTACCGGCAGGCCGAGCCGGCGCTCGAGTATGTCGGCCAGCGGCACGTCCTGCCAGCCGGCCAGCGTCGGCGGTCCGACGGCGATGCCGGCGAGCGGATCGAGCGGACCCGGCGCGCCGACGCCGACGCCTAGGATCGACAGTGCCGGCGCCTCGGCATGGATGGTCGCGGCCAGCGCCTCGATCTGGCCGATCACCACGTCGGGGCCGGCCTGCGCCTGCGTCGGCACCGCCGCGAAGGCCAGGATCTTGCCGTCACGGTCGACCAAAGCGGCACGAAGCTCCGTGCCGCCAAGATCGATCGCGAGGGCGGCTTCGATGTTCATGCCGCGACCTTCAAACCATGCAGCCAGCCGATGCGGCCGGCGAGATCCTTGTCGCCGAAAGCGAGCGAACCCAGAACCACCGTCTCGGCGCCGGCGGCGCGCAGCAACGGCACGGTTTCGTGGCGGATGCCGCCGTCGGCGGCGAGCACCACCGCCGCCTCGCGGCCGGCCTTTCGCAGGATGGCGCGTGCCTCACCCAGCCTGTCACAGGCTTTCTCCGACAGGCCCTGGCCCTTGACGCCGATCGCGGTGCCGAGAAGCGTTACGAAAGCGACCTCGGATACGAAAGGCGTCACCGCCTCGACCGGGGTCTCCAGCCTCAGCACGACGCCGGCCTCGGCGCCGAGTTCGCGCGCCAGCCGCACCGCGCGCAGGCCCGCCTCGCCGTTCTCGGCATGGACGCTGATCATGTCGGCGCCGGCCTCGATGAACTGACGCGTCTGTTCTTCGACGATTGCCCCATCGACCATCAGATGGACATGGATGGGCTTGGCCGTCAGCTTGGCAATGCGGGCGACGAGATCGGGGAAAAACAGGAAGGACGGCGCGAAATGGCCGTCCGCGACGTCGATGTGGTGCAGATCGACATAGGGTTCGATGCGTTTGAGGTCGCTCTCGAAATTGGCGAGATTGGCCGACCACGAGGAGAATTCGGCGATCAGACGGTCGCGCGGCAATGCGGCGATGGCGGCCGGGCCTGACAAAGGTTTCGAGATCATGACTGGTCCTGGTTGTTGAAATTTCTGTCGAAAAAACCGCCGATGGCGGCACGGATTTCGGCGAAGTGGCGATCCTTGTCAGTGGCCTTCGGTGTCACCTCGGTGAAGATCGCCTTGGGGATGGTCTCAGCGAGTTCGCGGGCGGTCGCCAGGGGATGGACGAGATCGATGCCGCTGCCGATGACGAGCGTGGGCATCGCAAGGCCGGCAGCTTCGGCTCGCGTCACGCCGGGTCCATCATTGGCGATCGCCTGCATCACCTCGGCAAAAACGGTCGCGTTTTCGCGCGCGAAGAAGCCGAGCAGCGAGGCGAGATTGTCCGGCGCCTCGTCTCGAAAGCGGGCAGCAGTCGCGGAGGAAGTGAAGGCCGCGCGTGCCTCGTCCACCGGAAGCCGGTTGATGAGTTGCGCCACTTCGACGTAAGGGCGCATGTTTTGCGGGGCCGCGTCGAAGGCCCAGGCGGGGCGCACCAGTACGAGGCCAGAGACGCGATCGGGATGCCGGGCCGCCAGGTGCAACGCAATCGCCGCTCCCATCGAGATGCCGCCGGCGACGAAACGCTCCATTCCGGCTGCGTCGGCCGCGTTCATTACATCATCGGCGAACATCGCGATCGAGAACGGACGCTTGCTGCCGGCACTGGCGCCGCCTTGCGCGCGGCATTCGACGGTCAGCCGCCGGCGCGAAGGGCTGTCGGGAAAGTTCAAAGCCACCTGGGCGGCATCGCCGCCGAGACCATGCTGGAAGACGATGGGAAGGCCCTGCCCCGTATCGAAGACAAGGAGCGCTGCATCGTCGCGCAGCATGATCGTCGGCGCCGCGCCCATCAGAGCAACCCTCGCAGGAAGGCGGCGACGCCGGCAGCCTCGTCGGCGGACAAGCCGTGCGTGACGAGCGCGCCATCGAAACCCACGCCCTTCAGCCGCGCGACGAAATCCGGGAAGTCGACAACGCCTTGCCCTGCGGTGGCAAAGCGTCCGTCACCGTGCCGGTCCTTGGCATGCGCCATGGCGATGTGGCCGGCGGCTTCATCGATCGCGGCGGCGACGATGGTGCGCGCCTCGTCCGGCGTCGCGTGCTCGAACAGGTTTGCCGGGTCGAGCACGATCTTCAGGTGCTTCGAGCCCATCTCGGCGATCAGGCGCATCGCATCACTCGCCGAAGTGACTATGTTGGCCTGCTCAGGCTCGATGCCGAGATCCACGCCTGCGGTCTCGGCCAGCGCCAGCGCCTTTTCCATCTCGGCGGCCATGTCGGACCAGGCGGCCGGTGTGGCGTTGTCGGGATGATATGCCCACTGGTCGGCTGCATTGCGCGAGCCGGTGCAGAGCGTGACCAACGGGATGGCAAGGGCGGCGGCAGTGTCGATGACCACCCCCAAGCGCCTCAAGCCCTCGTCGCGGACCGTCCTGTCGGGATGCGCCATGTTGTAGGTGCCCGACAGCGCGGCGAGCGAAACGCCTGACGACCGCACGGCGGCGCGGATGGCAGCGACGGCATCCGCCGGCACCGCATCCGGCATCGACGGCAGGCCGGCGCAGGCGAGATTGAACTGCGTCGTCTCATATCCGGCCTGCTTGACCGCGGCCAGCACGACGGCCGGGTCGGTGCCGGGAAAAGTCTTGGCGAAGATGCCGAGGCGCATCAGACGGCACCCGAAACCGAGGCGAGCTCAACCCGTTCGCCTGATACAACAGAGCGGGCAATGGCCACCATGGTGCGGATCGAGGCGATGCCGTCCTCGACATTGGCGCCGCGCATCGGCGCGCCAGTGAGCACGGTGTCGGCAAGGCCTTCGAGCTGGCGGCGGAAGAAATGGCCGTCGGCGCCGAGCGGTTTGCGCGAGGTCGCGTCCTTCTCATGGAAGATGTCCACCTCGCTGGCGCGGAAGTACCAGGGGTTGAAGGTCTTGGCGATGACCGAGCCATTCTCGCCATAGAGCTGGAAGCCCTCGTGCCAATCCATGCGCACGGCGACGGTCAGATCGAGATGGCCGAGCGCGCCGCTGGCGAATTCAGTCTCGACAAACCAGCAATAGGCGCCGAAGCGCTCGTTGAGGCGGGCGCGCACGGCGACGATGTCGCCACAGAGGAAGCGGGCCGTGTCGACCAGATGCGATCCGTGCGCCAGCATAAAATATTGCCTGAGATCGGCCTTGGGATTTCCCGCCGGCTTTTTCGCCAGCTTGCTGGTGACGGGCAGCGGCTGCACGGCATCGGTGTTGGTGTAGCGGTGGGTGGAATCGCAATACCAGGCCTTCAGCGCCAGCACCTCGCCCATCTCGTCGCGGACGAAGTCGCGCGCGGCCTCCAGCGCCGGGTCGAAGCGCTTCATGTGGCCGACCTGCAGCACCTTGCCGGAGCGCCTGACCGCCGCCGCCAGCGCCTCGCCTTCCTCCACCGAGGTGCCGATCGGCTTTTCGCAGAGAACATGCTTGCCGGCATCGAGCGCCTTGATCGACATCGGCACGTGATAGGCATCCGACGTAGCGACGATCACCGCTTCCAGCTCCGGATCGGCGAGCATGGCGTCATAGTCGGCATACATCTTCTGCGGTTCGTAGGTGGCGCCCATGCGGGCGAGCAGATCGGGGGCCGCGTCGCAGATGGCGTAGAGGTCGGCATTGCCGGCCTTGACGCAGGATTCCAGATGCGCGAACTGCGCGATCGGTCCGCAGCCGAGCACGCCGACCCTGAGGCGTCTGTCCTGTTTCTTGATCATCGCTCAGGCCCCGTAGCCGCGCATGGTCTGGCGGTTGGTCTTGACCGCCGCGGCCGGATCGGCGGCGGCCGTGTCGGATTCTTCTTCCAGCACCAGCCAGCCGTTGAAATGCGGCGCGGTACCGGCGATTTCGATGACTTGAGGTGTGTCGCAGACGCCTTCGCCCAGCATCGCCCAGGTGCCGCTGGCGTCGACGTCCTTGAGGTGGATGTAGCGGATGCGGTCACGGTAGGTGGTGAGCGTGTCGGCCATGTCCTTGTGGCCGCGCAGGATGTGACCGGTGTCCGGCACCCAGCCGACCAGGTCGGGATCGAGCAAGGCAAAAATCGCGTCGTAGTCGGCGCGGTCGAACAGCAGCGTGTTGTGGTGCGAACTGGGATGCACCGCCACCTGGACGCCAGCCTTGCGGCCGAGCTCGCCGGCCTTGTTGTATACCTCGGCGGCAATAGCGAATTTGTCGGCGCGCGGTCCGTCGGACACCACGGTCGCCGAGCCCATCGACACCAGCGCGCCGGGAAAGGCGGCGGCGAAATCGATCCAGCGCCTGGCGGTGTCGAGGTCGGCGCTGATCTGATCCTTGAGCGTAAAGCCGCTGCGTGAGCCGAAGGCGAAGGAGACGAGCGTCAGCCCGGACGACTTTAGGGCAGCGGCGAACTCGGCCGGCTTGCCGGCATAGCGGCCGATCATGGTGTCGGTGATCTCGATGCCTGCATAGCCGCCATCGGCGATCGCCTTCAACAGATCGTCGGGACCGCCGGTAAACCGGTCTCCCAGCATTTCCCAGGTGAAGGTCTGGCAGCCGACTTTGAGGTCTTTCACGTTCATCCTTTCATTCCTTGATACCGCTTACTCTCGATGCCGCCCCGCGATGATGTGGCGCTAGAAGAACAACACGAGTAGCGGAACGGTGATGACGGACGAGGCCGCGGCGATATCGCCTGCCAGCAGACAGGGTCCAATCATCGATTGCAATACGCGGGTCAGTTCTCCTGGGGATCGACATCTTATTTGACCGAGCCCGCGGTCATGCCGGCGAGGAAATACCTCTGGGCAACGAGGTAGATGAGCAAGAGCGGTAGCGAGCCGAGCACGCTCATCGCCATCATCTGGTTCCATTCGAAGGCGTGCTGCCCCATCAACAGCTGGATGCCGATCGGGACGGTGCGCATCGAGGTCGACTTGGTCAGCGTGAGCGCAAAGAGAAATTCGTTCCAGCACAGCAGGAAAGTGTAGACCGAGGTCGCCACGATACCGGGCAGCGAGATCGGGACGATCACCCGCCAGAGTGCGGTCCAACTGCTACCGCCGTCGACAGCCACCGCTTCATCGAGATCGCGGGGCAAGGTGTTCAGATATCCTGTCATCAAAAGGATCGCGTAGGGCAGCGTAAACACCAGGTAAGTCAGGATCAGCGCGACATAGGTGTCGAAGATGCCGTACGAGACGACAAGCCCGAAGAAAGGGATCAAAAGTGTGATCGGCGGGATCGTCTGCGTGCTGATGATGATTGTATTCAGGCTGCCCTTGCCGCGGAAGTTGAAGCGGCTGAACCCATAGGCCGCCAGCAAGGCGATCAGCACCGTCAGCACGGTCACCGCTCCCGCCACGAAGTAGCTGTTGAAGAAGAAGCGCAGCTTTACCGGGTCGCCAAGGATGGCGGCATACGCTTCCAGCGTGAAAGCCTTCGGCAGGATGGTTGGCGGCAGGGCAAAGATTTCGGTGTTCGACTTGAACGAGCTGCTCAGCATCCAGTAGATCGGGAAGGCCGCGAAGAACAGCCCTGCCGCAAGAGCGACATGCAGCGCGACGGTGATCAGCTTGTCTTTGCCAGAGTTTCGTTTCCTCATGGTGACTACCGAGCCTTCTGATAACGGATATAGAACAGCGTCAGGCCAAGCGAGATCAGCAGGATGACCACGGCGCTCGCCGACGCCTGTGACAGGTTGTAGCTCGAGAACGCCAGCTTGTAGGTGTAGGTGCTGAGGACCTCGGTCGCGTAGATCGGACCGCCGCCCGTGGTTATCCAGATCAACGGGAAGACCTGCATGGTCCAGATGAAATCGAGCAGCGAGATGCTGATGATGATCGGCATCAGCTGCGGGATGGTGATGAAGATCAGCTTCTGGTAGGCCTTCGCCCCATCGATATCGGCGGCCTCGTAGAAATCCTTGGGAATGCCTTGCAGGCCCGCGAGCAGGCTGACCATGAACAGCGGATAGCCCGCCCAGATGTTGGCGAAGGTGACGGCGTGCAGCGCGGTCTGCGGCGAGGAAAACCACTCGACCTTGGAACCGATGATGCCGATTTCCATCAGAATGCTATTCACGACGCCATTCGGCTCGAGCAGCAGGCGCCAGATCACGGCGATGATCACCGCGGTAAACAGCCAGGGCAAGATATAGAGCACGCGCAGAATGTTGCGCAGCGTCGGATTGATGCGGTCGCTGTTCAGCATGAGCGCGAAGACCATGCCGATGGTCATGTGGAAAATGACGCTCATGCAAGTGAAGTAGAGCGTATGCCATAGCGACGACCAGAACACCGGATCGTCGTAGATCGCCTGGTAGTGCTTCAGTCCGGCAAAGGATGGGTCACGGCGCAGCACGGCGCTGTTCTGGAACGAGTAGGCAATCACCGTCACCATCGGCAACAGCATCAGAAGGCCGATGATGATGAGCGAGGGCGACAGATAGAGGTAGGGTGCGACCGCTCGTTTCAGCTTGTGGTGGGAGCGCTTTTGCCGGGTCATGTGCCAACCTTGGGATACGCCTTCAAGAGAAGGTAAGCTTCAAAAACAGGTCCATCTCAAATTGCCGATCCGTTGTTGCCGGGTGGCCTGCCCGAAGTCAGGCCACCCGGTCGAAGATAGCAAACGGGAACAGGCCGATCAGAATTTCGCCATCCAGCCCTTCTGAGCGGCGGCTGCGGCTTGTTCCGGAGACTGTTCGCCGACGAGCATCTTCTGGGCTTGAACGTCGAACTGGGTCATCAGGTCTTCAGCCACCGGCAAGCCCGTGAACTCGTTGGCGAGATAACCGGTCTTGAAGATTTCGAAAGCCTTGCCGAAAGCCTTGTCCGAGGTCACGAAATCGGGCTTGGCTTTGACGTTGCCGGGGAAGGCGTTGGCAAGCGACACGAGCTTGGCGTTGACCTTTTCACTCATCAGATACTGGACGAGTTTCCAGGCCTCTTCCTGATGTTTCGAGGAAGCGGAGATGCCGATGCCCCAGGAGGCATAGGGAAGACCGCGCTTGCCGGTATAGTTTTCCACGACCGGGACCGGGATCAGGTCGAAGTTCAGCTTCGGATTGCGCTTGCGGATGAGGTTCACATGCGCGAGCGAGTCGATCATCATCCCGACGCGGTCGTTGACGAATTCCTCGACCTTTTCCTGCTCGGTCTTGGTGGCGATGCCGGGCGAGATGGTGCCGGCGTCATTGAGCGATTTGACGAAGGAGAGCATATCGACCACCGGCTTGCCCTCGAGGGCGGGCTTGCCGTCCGCCATCATCGATTGGCCCGAAGCCCAGACCCACGACATCAGATCGTTCTGGACCCCGCCGGGAGACTGCAGCGACAGCGGCAGCACCCAGCCATACTGGTTCTTGTCGGCATGGGTCATCTTCTTGGCGGCGTCGAGAAACTCCGCGCGGGTCGAGGGCAGCTTGGTCACGCCGGCCTGGGCGGCGAGATCCAGATTGACGAAGACCGGATAGACGAAGGAGGCGACCGGAAACATCACCGCCTTGCCGTCCACCTTGATGATATCGGCGACCTGGCCTTTGTCGAACTTGCTCGCATCCATCATCGGGTTCATGTCGGCGAGTGCGTTCTGGGCATTCAGATTGTTCACCCAGGCGCCATCGAGACCGACGACGTCGCTGAGCGTTCCGGTAGCGGCACCAACCGAGATCTGGTCTCGCGTGGTCGCGTACGGGCCGCTGACCAGCGTCACCTTTATGCCGGGGTTCGCGGCCTCGAAGTCATCCATGATTGACCTGAGCGAACCGGCCGGCAATTCGGGCTCCCACCATTGGGTGAATTCCAGCGTCGTGTCCGCCATGGCTCCGGTTGCGCCAAGCAACCATGCGGCCGCGGCTATTTTCAGCATCGCGGGTTTAATACGAAACGTCATTTTCTCCTCCTTCTTTGGGGATCGACCGCACAATGCGGACGATCGTCTGGTTACTCAGAAGCCTTCTTACGCAGGCGCCTCACCCTCGCCTGCGGGCCTTGCCGCGCTCTCAGATCGCCAAGTGCGTCTCGGGATCGAAGAAATGAAGCTTGGTATCATCCAGGGCCAAGCGGATTTCCGAGCCGGAGCGGACCGTGCTGGCCGGTTCGAATCTCGCCACCGCGTTCGACGCCAGGCCGAAATCCTGCACCGCGTCCGGGTCGCCGGAGTCCACCCGGACCGCATCGATGTTGAGATGGACGATGTGTTCGGATCCGAGTTCTTCGATCGAGGTCACCTTTGCCGGTATCGTCTGATATTTGCGGCCCGATTCGAGGTTGCTGTCATAGAGATCCTCGGGTCGGATCCCGAACACGACCTTGCGTCCCGCATAGGACCTCAAGCCCGGCCTGCGGACGAAGGCCTCATCCTGCAAAGGGATGGCCAAGGCGCCGGACGTCAGTTCGTCGCCCGTCAGGGTCGCCTCGAAAAGGTTCATCGAAGGAGACCCGATGAAGCCGGCAACGAAAGCGTTCACCGGCGATTCATAGAGCCTCTTGGGTGTGTCTACCTGCTGCAGCACGCCGCCTTTCAACACCGCGACCCTATCCCCCATCGTCATCGCTTCGGTCTGGTCGTGGGTCACGTATATGGTCGTGACGCCGAGCTGCTTTTGCAGGCTGGTGATTTCGGCGCGCATTTGCACGCGCAGTTTCGCGTCCAGATTGGAAAGGGGTTCGTCCATGAGAAAGGCGGCCGGCTCGCGCACCATGGCGCGGCCCATGGCAACCCGTTGACGCTGTCCGCCCGAAAGGTTCGCGGGTTTGCTTTCCAGCAGAGACGTCAGCTGAAGGGTTTTGGCGATCTCGTCGACGCGCTTCTTGCGCTCGGCCTTCGGCTTGCCGGCCAGCCGCATCGAAAAGGCGATGTTTTCGAACACCGTCATATGCGGGTAGAGCGCGTAGCTCTGGAAGACCATCGCGATGTCGCGGTCCTTAGGCGGCATGTCGACGACGTCGATACCGCCGATCCGAAGGCTGCCGCTGGTGACGTCCTCCAATCCCGCGATCATCCGCAACGCGGTGGATTTGCCGCAGCCGGATGGCCCGACGAGAATCAAGAACTCGCCGTCCTCGACCGACAGATTCAACTGGTCGATTGCGTGAAAATTGTTCCCGTACGTCTTGCAGATATTCTCAAGAACGACTTCTGCCATCTTCCTCCCTCCACAAGTCTAAGCCACTGATTTTTATAATTATCCTCGGCTTGAGTTCACCTGCGAGATATTTCCTCGGATCGTTCGGGCTCTGTTGCGGTATCGAGCCGCGCATGCTTCAGTTCGACTGCCGACGGCGCGTTCGTCGATGCCAGGAGTTCCGTAACCTGATCGTCGGTCGGAAGCGCCTCACGCCCGCCCCGCCCCGTTATCGAAAGAGCCGCAGCAGCGGCCGCGAATGCGACCCGGCCCGCGGTGTCGGCGCCGCGCGTCAATGCAAGGGCGTAGGCGCCATGAAAGCAGTCGCCGGCGCCGGTCGAGTCGACGACTTCAACCCGGTGCGGAGGCAGGTGCCACAGCCCGGCTTCGTCGCGTCCGCGATAGTAGACGCCCCTGCCGCCATCCGTCAGAACCACGGCGGACCGCGACGGCAACCACAATGCATCGAGTATCTCGGCCGGCGATCGGCGGCCCGTGGCGGTCCGCGCAAAGCCGAGGGGAAGAATGAGATGGTCGCAGAGCGCGATCAGCCTCTCGGTGGCTGGACCGCCGTTCCATTCGACGTCGCCGAGGATCGCAAGGCCGAGGTCGCGAGCCCGAGCCACGACATCCAGCGCCCCGATCGCATAACTATCGACGATCAGGACGGTCGCGCGGCTGAGGACCTCGTCCGGAAAGTTCGGTGCGGTGCCCAGCATCGCTTCGTCGTCATAGGCGATGAACCGGTCCCCATCCGAACCGACCGTGATCCGTGAGCGCACCGGGCGCGCATCGGCGTGGCGCGGCGCGAACGCGGTTTCAACGCCGCTCGCAACGAGATCGCACAGCACGGCGTCGTCCACGGCACTGCCAAGCCATCCGATGAACCCGGCGCTTCCGCCGAGCCGCGCGACGGCGGCAAGGGCCGTCGCGACATTTCCTCCGAAAGCCCGGGCACTTTGCAGAACCTTCCCCTTGCCCGCCGACAACGGCTGATCGACATAGACGATGTCGTCGATCGAGATCGCTCCGAAGCCGAGGATTGCAGGGACGGTGGGCATGGTTCAGGCACCCGCCTTCGCCAGGGCGTCCTGCGCCGAAAGGCCGTCATGGATGACGCCCCGGAAGGCAATGGCCGCCTTCTGCGGATCGCCATGCCCCCAGAGATTGCGGCCCACCACGGCACCGCGCGCGCCGGCACGGATGGCGTCCGCCGTCTGCTGAAGGGCGCCGAGCAGCGTATCGGTCTTCGGGCCGCCGGCGATGACAACCGGCACCGGGCAGGTCCGAACGGTCTCTCGAAACGACTCGAAATCGCCCGTGTAACCGATCTTGATCACGTCGACGCCGGACTCGTAGCCGATGCGCGCCGCATAGGCGATCTCGTCGGGGGTGAAGACGATCTTTGCCCCGTCGGTGAAATCGCGAGGGTAGATATGCGCCACCACCGGCATGCCGTAACGGGCCGCCGCGTTCACCGAGTCGGTCAGCCAGCGTATGTATTTGCCCTCGGTCGCGCCGCGCACCGGAATGGCCACGGCCAGCGCGTCGGCGCCAGCCCGCACCGCGTCCTCGGGCGTCGCAATCAGTTCGCTGATGCGATCGTCCGGGGTGAAGCAGCCGGCTTGGATCACCAGGGAAGCCTTGCCTGCGTATTGCGGCCACAGATGGCGCGCGGTGCCGGGCTGGATGCTGACGTAGTCGGGCTTACCTTCCATGACGCGAGCGAGCGCGCCCGGCAGGTCGGCAAGGCCGCCTTTGCGCACGTCGCCATAGCCGACGAAGTGGTCGACCGCGCCGCCAAAAAGGTTCCCCGATGGATGTGAGAAGAGGCGCGCAAGGCGCACCTTGGTTCCGAGACTCATGACTGCAAAATTCTCCAATCGGTTGATTTCAAAATCCCAAACGCAGTGTTTGCGAAAGAAATCACAAAATCAATCTTTCGAAAGCTTTCGAATTTGCGTATTTTGAGTGTGACGAACCGCGGCCATGGCGATCGCCTGGCGCGTGGAGGCAAGGACGGGGCAATGTTGTCAGAGCAGAGACGCCAAGCGATCCTGGGCGAGGTGCAACGCAGCGGACAGGTTCGCATCAAGGACCTGTCCGACGATTTCGGCGTGTCGGAAGTCACGGTGCGATCCGACCTCGAAATACTGGACCGCAAGGGACTGCTGACCAAGACCCGTGGCGGTGCGGTGACCCGGACCACCGATTCGACCTCGGCGGCGTTCGCGCGGCGCATGCAAACCAACATCGAGGCAAAGAAACGCATCGCCCGGGCGGCTGTGGAACTGTTCGAGGACAGCCAGTCGGTCATCTTCGACGGCGGCTCGACGTTGATGCAGGTTGCCATGCAGTTACCGCCGCTCAGCAATGTCGTGGTCGCGGCCACGGCGATGAATATCGTGCAGCATCTGATGCATCGGCCCGGGCTCGACGTTCACATGATCGGCGGCCGGGTCTATCCGGACACGGTGAGCACGCTGATCACCGATGCCGACACGGCTCTCGGCGGCTTGGTGGCGCATCAGGTCTTTGTCGGAGCGCATGCGATCGACTCCTCACTGGATGTGGTTGACGTGAATGAAGACATGGCGCGAACGAAGCGAAACCTCGTGCGCATGGGCCGGCGCGTGGTTCTGCTTGCGGATTCGAGCAAATGGGGCGTCAGCGGAACCTCCAAGGCTTTTTCGCTGTCGGGCGTCGATGTGGTGATCACCGACGATGGCCTGTCCGGCCCGATACGCAGCCAGCTCGATAGGACCGTGGCCAAGGTGATCTATGCCTGAAGCCGTTGCGATCCACGGCCGCGTGGCCGGGATTCAATGCGCGTCTGACGCACGAGATTCGGGTCGGCGCCCGGCCGATTTTTGCCTGTCATCTTCTCCTCCCAAGCGCCGGCAGCCTCCCGATATCGCGCCAGCATTTCCGCATGTTCTATAAAAATTTTACGCGCGTCAATATTTAAAATGCTGTATAGCGATTTCGAAAACGGTCCGGCAGCGTCGCGACGGATCGGGCAGACCGTGACCGCATTGGGAGGTACAACAGGAAATGCAGGCAAGCTCACCGGCCAAACTCGGCATCGGCGTCATCGGATGCGGCAACATATCGATGACCTATCTGCGCAACTCCGCGCTGTTTGGCGGGGTCGAGCTTCGTGCCTGCGCCGACATCTCGGCCGAAATGGCGGCGCTGCGAGCCAAGGAATATGGCATCCGTGCCCTTGGCGTCGATGCGCTGCTGGCCGATCCCGAGATCGACCTCGTCCTCAACCTGACCATTCCGGCGGCGCATTTCGACATTTCGATTTCAGCCCTGTCGGCGGGAAAGCATGTCTTCACCGAAAAGCCGCTGGCGACGTCGGCCAATGACGGGCGCCGCCTGGTGGCGGAGGCGGCGAAGCGCGGCGTGCTGCTCGGCTCGGCTCCCGACACCTTCCTTGGTGCGGCCGGCCGCCGGGCGCGCCGTCTGATGGATGAGGGCGCGATCGGCCGCCCGGTCTGCGGCACCGCCTTCATGATGGGACGCGGCATGGAACACTGGCATCCCAACCCGCAATTCTACTACCAGCCTGGCGGCGGCCCGGTGTTCGACATGGGGCCCTACTACCTGACCATGCTGGTCAACCTGCTCGGTCCGGTAGCGCGCGTTATGGCGATGGCGACGAAGGGCCAGGAGGAACGTTTGATGTCGGCCGAAGGGCCGTTCAAGAACACGACGTTCAAGGTCGGCACCCCGACCAATGTGCTGTCGCTGCTCGAATTCCGCTCCGGCGCCACCGTCACCTTCGGCGCATCGTGGGACGTCTTCAGGCATTCCAACCATCCGATCGAACTGCACGGCACGGAAGGCTCGCTGCGCCTGCCCGACCCGGACACGTTCGGCGGCACCGTCTCGCTGTCCGAACGCGGCGCGGAGTGGAAGGATTTCGCCAGCGAAGGCGAACTCTACGGCGCCCGCAACTGGCCTTACGCAGCGCCCGACCGCGGCAATTACCGCATGCTCGGCGTCGCCGATCTCGCACGTTCGCTGCAGACGGGAGCAGCGCCGCGCGCGTCCGGCAATCTGGCGCTGCATGTGCTGGAGATCATGGAAGCGATCCTGCGGTCGGGCGAGACGAAAAGCTCGGTCGCCATTGCCGGTGACGTCGTCCAGCCGGCCCTGCTCGGCGAAGACGAGGCGCGCGACCTGCTCGCCTGACCTCCAATGGAGATCACGATGACACTTGATCCGGATGCACAGCGTGCCCTCGAAATCGGCCGGGCCGCCGGCGGCGAGCCGTTCGAGAATGGCAGCGTGGCGGCGGCGCGGGCAGCTTATATCGCTTCGTTCCCAACCCAGCAGGGCGACCGCGAGCCGGTCGCGGCAACCGAGCAACGGCAGATCGACGGGCCGAACGGCCCGGTGACGATCCGCATCCATCGCGGTATCGGCGCGGCGCGGATGGGGGCGCGCGCCGTGCTCTATCTGCATGGCGGCGGCTGGGTCATCGGCAATCTCGATTCACATGACGAGATCTGCCGCTGGTTGGCCAATCTCGGCAACGCGGTCGTCATCTGTCCCGACTACCGGCTGGCGCCGGAGCACAAGTTTCCCGCCGGGCTCGAGGACTGCGCGGCAGCGCTGCGCTTCATGGCTGGGAATGCCGGAGACCTCGGCATCGATCCAATCCGCATTGCCGTCGCCGGCGACAGTGCCGGCGGCAACCTTGCCGCCGTTCTGGCGCTGCTTGCCCGCGACGGACTGGCGCCGCCGCTTGCCGCCCAGATTCTGATCTATCCCAACACCGATGCCCGCCAGATCGCGGACAGCTACCGGCGTTTCGGTGACGGCTTCGGGCTCACCGCCGCCACCATGGCCTGGTTCCGCGACCGCTATGTGCGAACGCCGGACGATATCGCGGACTGGCGCGTTTCGCCGCTGCTGGTCTCCAGCCTTGCCGGCGCGGCGCCGGCCTTCGTCGCGGTCGCCGGCCACGACATCCTTGCCGACGAAGGCACGGCCTATGCCGAGCGCCTGCGCGCCGACGGAGTGCCGCTGGTGTTGCGGCACTGGCCGGGTCAGATCCATGGCTTCGTCTCCATGGGCCGCCACATCCTGGCCGCGCGGCAAGCGGTGAGCGAGGCGGCGGCCTGGCTTCAGCTGCAGACGCGTGCTCAGGCCGACTGACGCATCACCAGGGTCGCGCCAAGCTTGACATTGCGCGCCAGATCATGGCCGGGCGGATCGGCCTCGTCCAGCAACGCCAGCAGGATCTCGACGCTGCGGCCGGCCATGGCGGCAAAGTCCTGCGCCATGGTGGTCAGCGCGGGACAGGTGTAGCGGCTCAGCGGATGATCATCGTGGGCGGCGACGCGAAAATCGCAATCGGCGCGGCGGCCGATCTTCAGCCCGCGCGAAAAGGCGGCCGACATCACGCCGAAGGCGAGACGGTCATTGGCGCAGAGCAGCGTGCGGGCCGGCAGGCCGCCTTTCTCGAGCGTCCTGTCCATCCATTCGTGGCCGATGCGCTCGAAGTCCCAGCTGTAGTCGCCCGCCGCCTTGAGAACGGTGGGCTCCAGACCCGCGGCCTGCATCGTGTCGACATAGCTCTGCAGACGTTCGCCCGAATTGTGGTTGACATGCGGAATGTCGACATAGACCGGCGGTTCGCCGGACCGGCAGAGATAATCGACGATCGTCGAGGTGCTCTGGTGATTGTCATTGCCGACGAACGGCGTGTCGCCTTCGATGTAAGTGTCGAAATAGACGATCGGGATGTCCTCGCTCATCCGCTCGAAGACGCCGGGTTCGGAGACCCGTCCCAAAGGAGCGACGATGGCGCCGGCAACCTTCAGCGACATCAGCGTCCTGACCGATTCCGCCTCCAGCTTCGGCGAACCGTGCGAGGAAATGACGATCGGCCAAAACCCTTCGTCGCGGCAGCGCAGTTCGATGCGGCTGACCATCTCGGCGTAGAACGGATCGGTGATCGTCGGCACGACGATGCCGACATTGCGGGTGCGCTTGCGGTTGAGATTGCGGGCGAAAACATTCGGCTGATAGTCCGAGGAACGAAGTGCGGCCTCGATGCGCGCCCGTGTCGCCGGCTTCACGCTGGCCGGATCGTCGAAATACTTCGACAGGGTCGGCCGCGACACGCCGGACGCCCTGGCGAAATCATCCATCGTCCGGTGGGTCTTCTCCGCCATCTATATTTAGCCCTTTACCTCAAAGCCGCCCTTCGCGCTCTGGCCAGAATCAGCCTTGCGACCGTCGCGATGAGGCAGCATTGCTTGACCGAACTTATTCAGTCAAATTTCCACGTTTCCAGTACAACGCAAAAGTATTGCGCACGTCAAATTATTTATTGACGCTCTGAAAACAACAACTTAGGTTTTGAACTCGCACGGACATGGGGAGCGTACGGCAACCAGAGTCCGGCAGATGGTGAGGACATGAAGAAACTGGTTTGCGCCGGCGAGATCCTGGTCGAGATCATGGCCGAGCGGCTCGGCCAGAGTTTTCGCGCCGCCGGCCCGCTGGTCGGCCCGTTTCCGTCAGGCGCTCCCGCCATCTTCATCGACCAGGCGGCGCGGCTCGGTCAGCCGGCGGGGCTGATCGCGGCAGTGGGCGACGACGATTTCGGCCATTTGAACATAGAGCGCCTGCGCGCCGACGGCGCCGACATCTCGGCCATCACCGTCCATCGAGGTGCCGCGACCGGAACCGCCTTCGTCACCTATGAGACCGATGGCAGCCGGCACTTCGTCTACAACATCAAACAGAGTGCCGCCGGACTGATCGAGATCGGTGCGGAAGCGCGCGCGCTGCTCTCTGGCGCCGACCATTTTCACGTCATGGGAACATCGCTGTTCTCGCCCGAGGTGATCGAGGTTGTCCGCGACGGGATCGAAGCCGTCAAGACGCGCGCCGGAACGGTTTCCTTCGACCCCAACATCCGCAAGGAGATGCTCGATCTGCCGGGCATGCGCGACGCCTTGCATTTCGTGCTCTCCAAGACCGATGTTTTTCTGCCGAGCGGGCCGGAACTCTTCACCTTCGCCGAGGCAACCGACGAGGAGAGCGCGGCGCGCGAAATGCTGGACCGCGGCATCTCCGCCGTGGTCGTCAAGAAGGGCGCGCAGGGCGCCGTTCACTACGACCGGTCGGGGCGCATCGCTTCCCCCGGCTTCGTCGTCGAGGAAATCGACCCGACCGGCGCCGGAGACTGTTTCGCGGCGGCCTTCGTCTCCTTCTGGCTGCGTGGAGAAGCACCTGGGCGGGCGCTCGAGATCGCCAATGGCTGCGGCGCGCTGGCGGTGACGAAGAAGGGTCCGATGGAAGGCATCGCCTCGCTGGCCGCGGTCGAGGCGTTCGTCGCGACCGCCAGGACCGGAGCACCGGGATGAGCCAGGCGACCGACAGGCTGGCCGCCATAGCAAAGCGTCGTGCGGCCGGCGAACGCGCCGGCATCGCCTCGATCTGCTCGGCCCATCCGCTGGTCATCGAAGCGGCGTTGCGCCACGGCAGGGCACGCGGCGCCGACGTGCTGATCGAGGCGACCTGCAACCAGGTCAACCACGAAGGCGGCTATACCGGCATGACGCCGGGCGATTTCCGCCGCTTCGTCGAGGCCATCGCCGGCAAGGCCGGATTTCCCCTGGACAGGCTAGTGCTCGGTGGCGACCATCTCGGCCCCAATCCCTGGAAGCACCTGCCGGCGCCCGAGGCCATGGAAAAGGCATCGCGCATGGTGGACGCCTATGCCGAGGCCGGCTTCACCAAGATCCATCTGGATGCCAGCATGGGCTGTGCCGGCGAAGGCGCCGCACCACCCGACGCGACGATCGCCGCGCGCGCCGCCGAGTTGGCCGAGGTGGCGGAAGCCGCGGTTGAACGAACGGGCGGCGCCAAGCCTGTCTATGTCATCGGCACGGAAGTGCCGGTGCCGGGCGGTGCCCTGGAAGCGATGGACCATCTGGCGGTGACGACGCCGGAGGCGACACGCGAGACGGTACGCATCCACCAGCAGGCCTTCCACCAGCGTGGCCTCGACGCAGCCTTCTCGCGGGCGATCGGTGTCGTCGTCCAGCCCGGCGTCGAATTCGGCAACGCCGAGGTCATCGCCTACCAGCCCGAACGCGCCCGGGCGCTGGCCGTCACGCTGCGGGACCTGCCGCCATTCGTCTTCGAGGCGCATTCGACCGACTACCAGGCCACCGCGGCGCTGACGGCACTTGTCGACGATGGCTTCGCCATCCTGAAAGTCGGACCTTGGCTAACCTTCGCACTGCGCGAAGCGCTCTACGGTTTGAGCCACATCGCCGACATTCTTGCTCCCGACCCGGCTCGGGAAAGCCTGCCGGCGGCCATGGAACGCGTCATGCTGGCGGCGCCCAGCAACTGGAAGAATTACTATCACGGCAGCGAGGCCGAGCGGCGGATCGAGCGGCATTTCTCCTACAGCGACCGTATCCGCTACTACTGGCCGGCGCAGACGGCGCAGCAGGCAGTGGACGCGCTGATGCAGGCGCTGGGCGAGCGCGACATCCCCTCGCCGCTGATCAGCCAGTATCTCGGCCGCCTCGACGGCGCGGTGGCGAGCGGATCCGTCGCCCCAAAAGCCAGGGAACTCCTGATCGCAGCCGTGACGGATGTTCTCGACATCTACGCCAGCGCAGCCGGCTGATCCCGACAGTCATGCCCGTGGCACCAGAACCAGGGCACCCGTCGTGCGACGATCCTCCAGATCGCGATGCGCGCGAGCGGCATCGGCAAGATCGTAGTGCGTCGGCGCCTCGACCCTGATCACACCCTGGCGCAGCGCCTGAAAAAACCTGGTGACGTGCGGCGCGAGCTTTTCCGGCGTGTCGGTGTAGTGGGCATAGTTGGGGCGTGAAACGGTGATCGATTTCGAGGCGAAGCGGCCGATGTCCCAATTGCCGACCGGCCCCGAAGCCTGACCGAAACTGACGAGATGGCCGCGCACGGCAAGGGCCGCCAGCGAACCGGCGAACGTGTCGTTGCCGACCGCGTCATAGGCGACATCCGCGCCCCTGCCACCAGTCAGCCGCATGACCGCCTCGGCGAAATTATCGCGGGAATAGACGACTACGTGGTGGGCGCCGAGCCGCTCGACGATCCGCGCCTTGTCGTCGCTCGAGACGGTGGCGATGACGGTCGCGCCGAGATGGCGCGCCCACTGCACCAGCAACTGGCCGATGCCGCCTGCCGCCGCATGGATGAGCACAATGTCCCCCGTCTTCACGGCATGAACATCGTGCAACAGGAAACTCGCGGCGACGCCCTTGAGCAGGCCGGCAGCCGCGGTCTCATCCGAAATATCGTCGGAAAGACGAACCAGCAGTTCGGGCGCCATGTTGCGCCGCTCGCTGTAGGCGCCGACCGGCGGACAGGCATAGGCGACCCGGTCGCCGATTGAGAAACCCGATACCGCCGGACCAACCGCCTCGATGATGCCGGCGGCTTCCATGCCCGGGACGCCGGGTGGTTGCAGCAGGTCGAAGAATCCCGTGCGGCAGTAGACGTCGATGAAATTGACACCAATCACCGTGTGACGGATCCGCACCTCGTCCGGCGCGGGCGGAGGCAAGGCGATGTCCCTGAGCTGCAACTCCTCCGGTCCGCCATAGCGCTCGACGACGATCGCGCGGGTCGTTTCGGCCTGGCTCGCGGCAGCCCTTGAAGCAACGAGCGGCGCGCTTGCGGATGAGGTCGGCGCGACGATCGCTGGCGATGATCGCGCCTCCGCCGGCGCGCCGGGGTTTCGCCGCCGCAGAAGGGCGCGCACGGCGGCGAAGCCGGCCTGATAAATGCCTTCGGTGACCAGCTTGACCAGTTCTTCGCGGCGATGCGCCGGCGGGTTGAACTCGGAGCGCCATTCCCAGAAGGTGGCGTCGGTGTCGGTCACCGGCTTCAGCCGCAGCGAGGCGACATAGCCCATCAGCGGCAGCGGCGCTTCGAGCAGGCAGTAACTCAGCCGCCGGTCCTTGTCGGACAGCGCCAGCAATTGCTCGCGCAATTCGCCGCCGTCGTTCAGCCTGAAATGGCGCACCGAGCCGACGGCGTCGATCGGCTCGCCGCCTTCGATCTCGCTGAAGGCGATCGCCGGGTGCCAGCGATCATGGCCATTGAAATCGCGCAGGATCGCCCAGACCTCGTCGATCGGTGCATCGATGATCGTGCTCTGGCAAACCCTGACCATCGGCCGGCGTCAGCGCCCGAACCGGTGCTTTAACGCGGTCAACGCGATCTGGAACACGCCATTGCCGATCTGTTGCATGAGTGCCGCCTCGCGATCGGCGGCGCAGTCGAACTCCGCCTGCCATTCGGCGAGCGTCAGATTGCCGTCGGTGATCGGCGTCAGCGATAGCGTGGCGACATAGTTCTCCACCGCCATCGGGCTTTCCAGAATCGCATAGCTGCAGGACAGGTCGTAATCCGACAGCGCCAGCAGCCTTTCACGGATGCGACCGCCGTCCTTGAGCGTGAAATTCCTGATGCAGCCAATCTGGTCGGCCTGCGCATTCTGTTCGATGCGGCTTTCGGCGACGAACGGCGCCCAGTTTGGCAATGCGTTGAAGTTGCGAACGAGCTTCCACACCTCCGCCGCCGGTGCGGGAATGACCGAGGAGACATAGACTTTGGTCATGCTTGCGAGCCGAGGATGGGATGACGGAGGCCGCGCTTGAGTGTACCTCCCCAGTTGACGTCAGCGCCGCCCCTCATTGTCCTGCCGGACATTTCTCTCAGTATAGTGACGGGGAGAAAGGGGCTGGCCGCAACCTCGGCGCCCACCTTGCAACGCTGGCTGCTGGCGCAACCGTCGATGACGGCGCCCCTCTCCCCGTCACTATACGGGGAGAGGATGCCGGCAGGCAGGTGAGGGGCAGCGCAGACGTTCCCGTCAATGATCGCGGTCGTCATCGTCGTCCTTGGCGGCCTTGCCCTTGCCCTTCTTGTCGCGGGTCAGGCTGGAAATGTCCTTGGCGTCGCGCAGCACGTCGGTCATGCGGCCGAGCGAGCCGCCCTCGATGCCGATTTCCTTCATCAGATTGTCGATCATCGGCGCCTGCACCCGATAACGCAGCGCGGAGTCGATGACCTCGTCGGTGACGTTGCGGTTACCGCCCTGCCCGCCATTGATGCCATCGACATGCAGGATCTTGATGCCCTCGATCTTCTCCATCGGCTTGACGCTTTCGCGGATGATGCCTTCCATGTGGTCGAGCAGCTTGCCGCGCAGGCGGCCGGCGCGTGCCTCGCTGGACAACAGGTTCTCGGCCTCATTGAGCTGGCGGTTGCCGGCGGCGTCGACTTCGTAACGCTGTGCCGCGGCAAGGGCATGGATCTTCTCCGCTTCGGCCGATGCCAGCGCCGCGATCTTCTGCGCTTCCGCCAGACTCTTGGCCGCCTTCATCTCGGCGTCGGCAGCGGATGTGACGCGCAGCGCCTCGCGCTCGGCCTCGCGCTGCGCGCCGATCAGGTCGGTCAGCTTGCGGCGCTCGGCGATTTCGCGTTCGCGGGCAGTGAAGGCCTGTTCCTCGGCCTGGATGGCCTTGGCGCGCACGGCTTCGGACGCCGCGATTGCGGAAGAACGCTCCTGCGTCTTCTTGGCGATGTCGATCGCCTTCTGGATTTCGGCGATTTCGATCTTCTGGTCGCGGTCGACGCCAAGCTGGCGGATGTCGCGTTCCTTGATCAGCCGCGCTTCCTCGATGCCGCGCTCGGTGGTGATGCGGGCCCGTTCGACCTCCTCGCCGGCCGAAATCTCGGCCTCCTCGAAGGCCTGCCGCTTGGCGATCTGAAGCGCTTCGAGATGCCGCTCCCTGGCGATCCGCACCTCATCGACCGCACGCTCTTGCGCGATGCGCGCGGTCTCGGTCGCCTGGTTCTCGGAAATTTCGGCGCGGCGCTTCTCAGCTTCCGCCTTCGTCACCTCGAGCGCCTTTTCGGCGAGTGCGATCTGCCGCTCCAGTTCGGCCACTTCGAGCAATTTCTTGCGCTGGATTTCGAGTTCACGCTGCGCGCCTTCGCGTTCGATGCGGGCTTTCTCCAGCGACAGTTCGAGTGCGATCTGCTCGCGCTCGGTCAGTTCGCGCATCTTCATCTCGGTCTCGTCGAGCGAGCGGCGGCGGGCGATCTCACGGCGCTGCGTCTCTTCCTCGCTGTTGATGCGCTCCTGCGTGATGTTGCGCTCCTGGTTGAGGCGCGATTTCTCGACCGCCTCGCGCGAGGAAAGCTGCGCCTGTTCGGACTCCTGGTCGCGCAATGCGCGCTCTATGGCGAGTTCGGAACGCTGCGCGGCGCGGCGGATCTCGACCTCGCGCTCCTGTTCGAGGCGCGCATATTCGGTGTCGCGGTCGATCTCCAGCACCTTGCGCTGGGTGTCGAGGTTCTGGTTGCGGATATCGACCAGCGTGCGTTGCTCGATCTCGTTGCGCATGCGGCGCCGGGTCTCGATCGATTCGGTCAGTTGCGTCAGGCCCTCGGCGTCGAAGGCGTTGGACGGGTCGAAATATTCAAGACTGGTCTGGTCGAGATCGACGATGGCGACGCTTTCGAGCTCGAGCCCGTTGGCGGCGAGCGACTCCTCCGCCAACCGGCGCACCTTGGCGGCGTAGTCGCCGCGCAGTTCATGCATTTCTTCCAGCGTCATCTGGGCGGCGACGGTGCGCAGCGCGCCGGCGAATTTGCCTTCCAGCAATTCGCGCAGGCTGTCGGGCTGCAGCGTGCGGCGGCCGAGCGTCTGCGCGGCGGCGGCCACCAGTTCGCGGTGCGCGCCGACGCGGACGAAGAACTCAGCGATCAGGTCGACGCGCATGCGGTTGCGGGTGATCAGCGCCAGCGCGTCCTCGCGGCGCACCTCGATGCGCAGCACGTTCATGTTGACCGGGGTGATCTCATGCAGCACCGGAATGACGAAAGCGCCGCCATTCACGACCACCTTCTCGCCCATGAAGCCGGTGCGCACGAACGCCGTCTCCTTCGTCGAGCGGCGATAGAGCCAGCGCAAGATGTAGACGGCGATCACGACGACGATCGCCGCAATGATCAGCAACAACAGGAAAGCGCCAAAGGCCTGCGCGTCCATGATCTATCCTCCCCAAGACAATGCGGTCGGCGCGAGGCGACCGGCGGTATTTTCAAACATCCACCCGTATGGTGGCGAAGTCCAATTCTTCATGCCCGCCTCTGCAGCTTCGGCGTGATGGCGTGGAACGCGGAAATCACCGCGTCGACAAAGGCAGGGTCATTGATGTTGGCCCGCACCCGCTCGACGTTACGCTGCGGTGTCTTGCGAACGGTCCTCTCGATCGCTTCGAACAAAGCGTTGTCAGCCTCGGGATCATGAAAGGGCTGGCCGGGCGCATCGAGCATGGAAACGCCGCCCTCGGGCAGCAAGAACCGCACCGGGCCGTTCATGGCGTTGAGCCGCGCGCCGATCCATTCGCCGAAGGCGCGGTTCTCGTCGCGCGTCGTGCGCATCAGTGTGACGTTAGGATTGTGGATGACGAATTTGCGGCTGCGGAATTTCTCCGGCACGCTGTCGCGCGGGCCGAAATTGACCATGTCGAGCGCGCCGGTCGAGCCGACATAGGGCAGTCCGGTGCGGATCGCCGCGCCAAAACGATCCTGCGTCGCCGGAAAGACGCCGCCGACAATCATGTCGGCCACTTCCGTCGTGGTGAGATCCAAGAATGCCGACAGCAGCCGGGAATCGCCGAGGTTTTCCATCGCCCGCCCGCCAATGCCGGTGGCGTGGAAGACGAGGCAGTCATAGTCGGCTTCGATACGTCTGGTCACCGCCTGCACGGCAGGCGTGGTGACGCCGAACATGGTGATGCCGACGGCCGGCCGCGCCAGCTTGCGCTTGGCTTCCCAGGCCTCGGCATTGGGCAATTGCGCGACCATGCCGGCCATGGCGTGCGCGGCATTGGAGAGCACCTGTTCGGTAATCGAGTTCAGCCCTTGCACATCGGCCACGGAATGGAACATCATGATGTCGGCGCCGCCGACATATTGGGCGACATCGCCGGCCGCCACCGTCGACACCATCAGCTTGGGAATGCCGACAGGCAGCACGCGCATGCCTGCGGTGGCCAGCGTGGTGCCGCCGGAGCCGCCGGCGGAAATCACGCCGCCGATGCGCGGCTCGCGCTCGATCCAGCGCGCGAAGGCTTCAGCCATGGCGCTTACCGAACCGCCGCGGTCATTGGTGAAGACGGCCGAGGATCCGCGCGCATGCATGCCGGCGACCTGCATGGCCGGAACGTCGGCGCTGGTCGGCTTTCCCGATGTCGACAAGTCGACGGTGCGGACTGGCAGGCCCAGCGCCTTCAGCCGGTCGGCCATGAAGCGCAATTCCTTGCCCTTGGTATCGAAGGTGCCGACAACCAGCACGGTCCTGCCGATGCGCTCGGCAAAGGGGATGGCGAAGATTTTTTTCGGATCGTCCTGCGGGGCGGTTTTGTCGACCGCCGCCTGGCGCAATTCGGTGACCGGGACGTTCCAGCGGTTGGGCAGTTCGACGACCGGTCGGTAGACGCCGTCTTGAGGCATCGGCTCGCCCGATGCGGTGCCGGTACGGTCGACGCGATAGACTTCCGCCAGTTGCTCCCTGGCCTGCGCGGCTTCGGCCAGCGTGACGGGCGCTTCCTCGGCGTGGCGGCCGACGCCAAGCAGCCGCTGCTGCAGTTCGCGGTCGGCGGCCAGCGCCTTGGCGTCCATCAGCCGGTTGATGCGGCCGTTGACCATGATGGCGACCTGGTTCGACACCGAGGTCGCCACGCCGATGTTCTGCTCGATGACCAGCACCGCCATCTCGCCCTCGGCGGCGAGATCGACCAGCATTTTTTCGACCTGGTCAACGATGACCGGCGCCAGCCCTTCGGTCGGCTCGTCCATCACCAACAGCTTGGGATCGCTGAGCAGCGCACGCGAAATCGCCAGCATCTGCTGCTCGCCGCCCGAAAGCTGCGAGCCGCCATTTGTCCGGCGTTCGGCCAGACGCGGAAAGGTCTGGTAGACCCGTTCGACCGTCCAGGAGGCGTCGCGCCTGTTGCCGGCCGCGAGGCGCAGATGCTCGTCGACCGTCAGGCTCGGCCAGACGCGGCGGCCTTGCGGCACATAGCCGACGCCGAGACGGTGAATCTCGTGCGGCTCAAGCGAGGTGATTTCGCGGCCGTCGAGGCGGATCGAGCCGGACTTCGCGCGCTTCAGGCCGACAATGGTGTTGCAGAGCGTCGACTTGCCCATGCCGTTGCGGCCGACCACCGACAGCACGCCGCTTTCCAGCGTCAGCGAAACGCCCTGCAAGGCATGGCTTTCGCCATAAAAGACCTGGAGGTCTTCTATGCGCAGCATTGCCTTGGCGGTCTTCCCGGCACGCTCAGCCATGCTTGCCCCCGAGATAGATCTCCTGGACTTCCGGGTCGGCTTCGATCTCCTGCGGCGTGCCTTCCTTGAACAGGCGGCCATTGTGCATCATCGAGACATATTCCGAGACGCGCAGCGCGACGTCGAGATCGTGCTCGATGATGATGTAGCCGATATGCCTGGGCAGTGCGTTGAGGATGGCGACGAGGTCGCGGCGCTCGGTAGGCGACAGGCCAGCCGCCGGCTCGTCGAAGAGGATGAAGCGCGGCGCACCAGCCAGCGCCAGGGCGATCTCCAGCTGGCGCTGCTGGCCATGGCTCAGCGTCGCCACCAGCGTGTCGCGATAGGTTTCCAGATGCACGGCGTTGAGGATCGATTCCGCCTGCACCATGTTGACGTCCGACGCGGCCGGCCGCAGCAGCGAGAAGCGCCGCCTCGAGACGCCGCGACAGGCAAGGAAGATGGAATCGAGAACCGACAGGCCCTTGAACAATTGCGATATCTGATAGGTGCGCCGCAGGCCGCGCCGGATGCGCTCATGCGGCGGCAGGTCGGTGATGTCCTCGCCGAAGAAGCGTATGCGCCCTGACGTCGGCATGAAGTCGCCGGTCACGGCGTTGAACAGCGTGGTCTTGCCGGCGCCGTTGGAGCCGAGGACCGCGCGCCGTTCTCCGGCCGCGATCCTCATGGTGATGCCCGAGAGCGCCACCAGCGCCCCGAAATGCCGCGCCACGCCATCGAGCTCCAGCGCATAGGCACCGGTGCTCTGGAGGCGGTTTGCTGCGAGGCTTTCGGTCACTGGCGGCTGCATTCGATATTGGCTGTTACGGGCAGCTCGGATTGTCGCGGTTGACCGCGCCGAGCTTCATGAACTCGTCTTCGGGAATGCCGAGCGTCTGGTTGACCTGCGGCACGACCTTGACCAGCTTGTTGAGGAGATTGCCGTCGGCACCTTCGGTGACCTCGGTCAGGAAGATGTCGGCGATGGCGTTGCGGTTCTTGTCGAGCGACACCTTGCCGGTCGGCGTGTCGAAGGAGAGCTTCGACAGCGCGTCGCGCAGCTTCTTGCCGCCGTCGGAGACATCGCCGCCGACCTGGTCGAGGCCGAGCAATGTCGCCTTCATGTCGACATAGTAGCCATGGGCGAAGAGCGAGGGCGACGGAAAGGCGCCAGGCTGCTTCTTGTAGGCCTCGACGAACGCCTTCCACGCCGGCGCGTCATTGGTGTCGGCGGTCGGTCCGGCCGATGGCGTGCCCTTGAGCACGTCCTTCAGCTTGCCCTTCGAAGTCAGCACCGTCTGGTCGACGGTGATCGAACCGCCGATCAGCGGCGCGGTGCCGCCGCCCTGCTGGTACTGGGTCAGGAAGTTGACGGCGTCGGCGCCGCCGAGCGCGACATAGATCGCATCGACGTCCTCGGGAATGGCTGCGATGACCGACGAAAAATCCTTGTTGCCGATCGGCACCCACGACTTCGACGGCACATGGCCGCCGGCCTTGCAGAACTCGGCCATGAAGCCGAACACCTGCGTGTAGGGGAAGGAATAGTCCTCGGCGACGGTGGCGACCTTCTTGTAGCCCTTGTCCTTGAAGGCATAGGTGCCAAGGCCGGCCATCCACTGCGCGCCGTCGGTGGAGAAACGGAAGAAGTTTTCCGCCGGATTGCGCAAAGTGGTGTCCTGCGCGGCCGACGTACCGTTTATGAAGGTCACGTTCGGCTGCGTCTTGGCGTAGTCCTTGACGGCGATGCCTTCGTCGCCCGAAAGCGGGCCGACCAGCACCTTGACGCCGTCCTGCTCAACCAGCTTGCGCGCCGCGCGCACCGCGCTGTCGGGCGAGGCGTCGGACGAGCCCTTGACGATCTCGATCTTCTTGCCGGCGACCATGCCCTTCATCTCTTCGACCGCGGTCATGGCGCCGCGTTCGCCGTCCTCGCCAAGCACCGTGAACGGTCCCTCGAAGGTGGCGAGCAGGCCGATCTTGACGGTGTCGTCGGCGGCCAGCGCCATCGACGGCGCGGTCAGCCCGGTGAACACCGCGAGCGCCAGTAAGGTACGTCTATGCATCCTCATGTTTTTTCCTCCCGTTGATTTCGTTTTGCAGTGGTTCATTCCATCCCGGTCGCTAGGCGCCGGAACGCAAGGACTCCTGGGCAAGATGTGGCTTGATCCTCCCCCACAACCCAAGAATTCCGTCCGGTGAGACGAAGACGATCACCAGGAACACAAGGCCGATCAGCGTGTTGAACCGCTCAGCGCCGACGATGTCGATGGCGAAGGTCTGCATCAGGACGACGACGAGCGCGCCGAGGAACGGCCCGATCGGATGGCGCAGGCCGCCGATGACGGCGATGATCAGCACATCGATCGCGGCATCAACGCCGATAGTGCCGGGCGAGACGCGGCCGTTGAACCAGACCAGCAGCACGCCCGCCAGACCGGCAATGACGCCGGAAAGCAGCCAGGCGAAGACCTTGTGCGCGGTGACATGGTAGCCAAGCGCGCGCATGCGGCGCGGATTGTCGCGGATCGCCTGCAAGGTCATGCCGAAGGTCGAGCGTGATCCGTAGAGCACCGCCGCGTAGCACAGCGCCGCCAGGCCGAGGCAAAGGTAATAGAAGGGCCTGGCGTCGCGCCAGCCGATGCCCCAGAAGGCCGGCGCGCGGATGCCGGCATAGCCGGAATGGCCGTTGAAGATGGCGTAGTTCTGCTGGGCGAAATAGTAGGTCGCGGTGGCGATCGCCAGCGTGATCATGATCGTGTAGATGCCCTCGGTGCGCACCGAGATCCAGCCGATCAGCGCCGATGCCAGCGCCGCCGCGAGCACGGCGAATGGCACCGCCAACCACCACGGCCAGCCGAAACCGAGGATATTGGAATTGTTGTTGCCGAGGATGGCGATGGCATAGGCCGATATGCCGGCAACGGTGATCTGCGCCAGGCTGACCATGCCGCCATAGCCGGCGAGCAGCATCAGCGACAGGCCGAGCATGCCGAAGATCAGCGAATAGCCGCCGATCTGCGTCAGAAAGAAATCGGACGCGACCAATGGATAAAGTACCAGTGCGACGGCAAGGATGATGTTGCCGGCGCCAAGCTTCTCCAGCCAGTCCCGCTGTGTGGTGGTGCTGTCGGTGGCGATGGCGAGGCTCATCTTGCCTTCCCCATGATGCCTTGCGGCCTGACCGCCAGCGTCACCACCATGATGACGAAGGTGAGCACGATGCCATAGGTCGGGAAATAAACGAGGCCGATCTGTTCGGCCAGCCCGATCAGCAGCGCGCCGATGGCCGCGCCAGTGATCGAGCCCATGCCGCCCACGATGACCACGACCAGCGATGCCAGGAGGTAGCGAACGTCCTCGCCGGGCGCGACCGACAGTGCCGACCCTCCGACGACGCCGGCAAAACCGGCAAGACCTGCGCCAACCGCGAAGACGATGGCGAACACCGCGTGCACGTTGACGCCGGAGGCCTGCAGCATGGCGCGGTCGTCGACGCCGGCGCGGATCATCATGCCGACGCGGGTCTTGTGCAGCATCAGCCAGAGGCCGACGCCGATGACGATCGCCGCCGCCAGCACGACGACGCGGTAGAGCGGATAGGTGAGGAAGACCGAGGCGCCGTTGGAACGCACCGCCGTGATGACAGGCAAGGTCAAGGCGCCGTCGAGCCATTCCGGCGTCGTGATCTGGTAAGTGCCGCCGGCCCACACCGCCAGCATCAGGTCGGCGGCGACGATCGAAATGCCGATCGACACCAGGGTCTGCCGCAGGTCGTCGCCTTCGAGGCGACGGAAGACGAAGACCTGCATGACGACGCCGACGATGGCCAGCACCGCGAAGCCGGCGGCGACGCCGAGCAGCCAGTAGCCGGTGCGGTTGGTGACCTCGTAGCCGATATAGGCGCCGAGCAGATAGAGCGAGCCATGTGCGAGATTGACGTTGCGCATCAGGCCGAAGATCAGAGTGAAGCCCGAGGCGACGAGGAAATAGAGGCCGGCCAGCGTAATGCCGTTGAGGATGGCGCTGACGAAAGCCTTCTTCGAGATCAGGATGGCGTTCAGCCAATCGGGCCAGACGGCAAAGACCAGCCATGCGATGACAGCGGCGGCGAGCAGGCCAACAAGGCCCCACGCTTGCCCGCGCGTCATGCCATCGCGCGAGGACAGCCCGGACGACGAGGATGGCTGGTCGAGCAGGCTCATGCCGTCAGCCGCCGGCGCTGCTCGTTCATGCGCGGCGCCTTGTGGAACTTGCCGTCCTTCATGATGGCGAGGATGCGGTTCTTGTCCTGCAGGATGCGCACATCCGAGATCGGATCGCCGTCGATGAGCAGGATATCGGCGAGGTAGCCTTCCTTGATCAGACCGAGCTCGTCGCCCATGTTCATGATCTGGCCGCCATATTTGGTGCCGGCCTGGATCGCTTCCATCGGCGAGAAGCCGAGCATCTCGACGAAGGTCTGAATGTCCTTGGCGTTGGTGCCTTGCGGCGTCCAGGCAAAGCCGTAGTCGCCGCCGATGCACACACGAATGCCGCGCCGATGCATCTTCTTCATCGTGTCGATGCACATTTCGAGTTCGCGCTCATATTCGAGCGAGAGCGGCGAGCCGGGCTTGATGCCCCATTGCTCGGCATGGCGAGCGGTGTTGATCAGCCAGGCAATGCCGGGCGCGACGAAGTGCTTGTCCTTGACCGCCTCGAGCATGTCGAGCGCCTCCTCGTCGGCGAAGGAGGCGTGATAGATGTTCTGGATGCCGTGGCGCACGCATTGCTTGACCGAGCCGGACGAGCGCGCATGTGCCGACAGGACCTTGTTGCGGCAGCGCGCCTCGGAGGCGGCCATAGCAACCTCCTCCTCCGACATCGGCGTTTCCTCGGCGCCCATGCCGGTGATGCTCTCGCCGGACAAATTGAGCTTGATGGAATCGACGCCGTATTTGATCAGCTGGCGGACGGTGCGGCGGATTTCCTCGGGGCCGGAGACGACCAGGCCGAGGTTCAGCCCCTCATGCGGAATGTGCGAGGGCGCTGAATCGCCGAGACCGCCGACCGTGGTGATCTCGGGACCCGCCGCGAGATAGCGTGGTCCGGGGAAACGGCCCTGGTTGATGAATTTCTTGGCCACGACATCGAGGCGCGGCTTGGCAGCGGCAGCGCCCCGGCCGGCGGTGAAGCCGGCGTCGAGCACCAGCTTGGCCATCTCCATGGTGACCAGCATGTGTTCCTCGACCTCCATCATCTGGATGGGATCGATGCCGGGCGCGTTGTTCCAGGACAGGTGCAGATGCGCGTCGATCATGCCGGGCATAAGCGTCGCGCCCATGCCGTCGATGATAGTTGCTCCCCCCGCTGCACCACCGCTGTAGGAGGACGACGAGGACGAGCCGAAGCGCGACGAACCCTTGGTGATCTGCTTGATGCGGTTGCCCTGCACCAGCACCTCGCCGGTGTAGGGATATTCACCAGTTGCGTCGAGCACGCGCACATTGGTGAACAGCGTGCTGCCCGAGCCGTTGCCGTTCCAGCTGTCGTCTGCCATCACAAGCCTCCCAACTTGCCGAGCGCATAAGTTTACGCCCGATCAGAATTCCTCACCTATCAACCCGTCTCAAAAAATCAGCGAGCTTTTGGGTGCTTTCGCGCGGGCTCTCGACCGTTGCCCAATGTCCGCACCGATCCAGCGATGAGAATACGGCGCCCTTGATTCTATCGGCAAGCGCCTGGGCGACGCCGGGCGGATTGACCGTGTCGGCATCGCCGGTGACCAGCAGTGTCGGCGCCGAGATCCGGCGCACATCGACGGCGGTCGCCTTGGCCAGCACCTCGCAGGTGCGGGCATAGGATTCGGGATCCTGCCTCGTGATCGATTCCCGCACGAAGGCGACTGCCGCCGGCGAGGTTTCCCTGCTGTGTGCCGAGATCGCGTTGGCGACGATCTGGTCGGCTATGTCGGCCATGCCGCCCGAGCGCGCCAGTTGCGCCCGCTTGCCGAGCCCTTGCCGTGTCGCTTCGGTCGGCTCGGCCAAGGCCCCAAACAGGGCGAGCGACCTAACCAGCGAAGGCTGCGCCGCCGCGATCTGCTGACAGACGATGGTGCCCATCGAATGGCCGACGAAATGGGCTGACGTGACCCCCATGCCGGCCAAGGCGCGGATCACCGCCTCGCTCATGCCTTCGATGGTCAGCGGCTCGATCGGACGCGGCGAACGGCCGGAGCCCGGCAAATCGAGCCGGATGACGCGATAGGCGGACAATGCCGCCATCTGCGGCTGGAACATGTTCGAGGTGCCGCCAAGGCCGTGGATCATCGCCACGGCAGCCCCCTCGCCGACAGTTTCGGCAACGACCTGGCCAACCGTCACCGTCGTCATTGAGCATGCTCCGCGAAGCGGTTTTCCAGCGTGCCGATGCCGTCGATTTCGATGCGCACAACGTCGCCAGCCTTCAGGTATTTCGGTGGATCGAAGCCGATGCCGACGCCGACCGGCGTGCCGGTGGCGATGATGTCGCCGGACTTCAGCGTGATGCCCTGCGACAGGGTGGCGATGATGGTGGGAATATCGAAGATCAGCAGCGATATCCTGGAATCCTGGCGCAGATCCTCGTTGACGAAACACCTTATTCCGGCGGTCGCCAGGTCGAGTTCGTCCCTGGTCACCGCCCAGGGGCCCATCGGGCAGAACGTGTCCTGCGACTTGCCGATCAGCCACTGGCTGTACTTGCCCTGCAGGTCGCGCGCGGTGACGTCATTGACGATGGTGTAGCCCCAGACGTGATCGAGCGCGTTCTCCCTGGAAATGCCGCGTCCACCTTTGCCGATGATGACGGCGAGTTCCGCCTCGTAGTCGATAGCCGTCGAGACGGAGGGATCGATCAGCACGCTGGCATGGTTGGCGACCACCGATTCCGGCACTTTGGAAAAGATGATCGGGTGCTTCGGGATCGCGCCGGCGCCGGCACTGGAATCAAAGCCCGAGCGGGCGAACTCATGCGCGTGCTCGTGATAGTTCTTGCCGACACAGAAAATGTTGCGGCGCGGCTGGGGGATCGGCGCCTCGATCTCGACCTGCGCAAGCGGGATCGGCGACAAGGTACGCGGGATGCCGGCGCCGTTGCGCTCGACCAGCGCCAAGATGCCGGACCTGGCCTGGTCGACCGAAAAAGCGAAAGGCGCGATAGTCTGGGCATCGAGGTCGACAAGACCGACGCGACGTTCGCCGGATATCGAAAAAGTCGCGACCCGCATCCAGTTCCTCCCTGAACCAATATTGAGCCAATTTTTTGCTCTTTCGCTACACGCTATCGCCGATTGGTTTAGGCCGCAAGCGGAATCTCGGCTGATCGCACCAAAAGTATCCGGCCGCGATATGCCAGTTTCAGCGGACTCGCTCCGGTGCTGCGTAATGGACGGCGGCGCAAGAAGCTGATATGCGTGGTTCAGTATCGGATCAGATAAAAGTTGCCAGACATGCCAAAGCTCGTCGCCAACGATATCGCCACCGTCCTGAAAAAACGCATCTCCTCGGGCGAGTGGATCGAGAATGGCCGCATGCCGCCGGAGCGCGATCTGGCGAGTGAGTTCGGCGTCGCGCGCAACACGGTGCGGCGCGCCGTTTCCTTCCTCGAGGAGGACGGCACGGTGGTGCGCCATGTCGGGCGCGGAACTTTCCTGACCGCCACCAATCCGGCCTCGATGGCGGCGGTTGTCGGCCGGATGGAAGGCACCAGCCCTGCCGATATGATGGAGATCCGGCAGTTGCTGGAACCGGCGGCGGCATCGTTCGCCGCGACCAATGCCAGCGCCATGGAACTCAACGCGGTGCGCGAGGCGCACAAGATCGCCTGCGAAGCGCAGGACATGCCGACCTTCGAACACTGGGACGCGGAGTTCCACCACCGCATCTTCGCCTGCTCGCGCAACGAATTCCTCAAGGAGATCCACAATCTGATGCGCATCCTGCGCAATCAGGCACCGTGGTTCGAAATGAAGAAGCGCTCCTTTTCCGAGGAGCGCCGCGGCATCTATTGCAGCGAACACCAGACGGTTCTCGACGCGCTGCTGCGCCGCGATCCGGAGAGCGCCAGCCAGGCCATGCTAGCGCATCTGAAAACCGTCGAGCGCAATCTTTTGGGGCGGTGATCGCGCCGGGAAGGCGCGGCAGCGCCTCCCCCGCCCCTAGTATCACTCGCCGCGCATCGTTGCCTGGAAAGTCGGCAGGTGCTTCTTCTGCGCTTCCAGCATGCGTTCGCGGTAGACACCGTAGATGACGTCGGTGTCGTGCAGCGTGACGCCCGCGATCGTCGGCGAGGCAAAGACCGGCAGTTCGATGCCGCGCTTGGCGAGCTGCTCGGCGGTGCGGGCAATCAGCTCATGCGCCAGGATCATGGCGAGCACCGTCGACGAACCGGACACCGGACGACTCCAGCCCTCGACCGGCACGATGGCGTCCTCGATCGGCGAGCAGGTGTCGATGACGAGATCGGCCGCATCCGCCAGCCGCTTGCCGGAGGAATGCGTGGCAGGCTTGTCGAGATTGTTCTTGCTGGTCACCGCGACGACGAAGATGCCGCGTTTTTTCGCGTAGAGCGCGGTGTCGATGCCCGACGAATTGCGGCCGCTATGGCCGAAGATGATGATGGAATCGCCCTTGTTGAGCGGCTGGTGATCGAGGAACTTCTCGGCGTATTTCTCGGTCCGCTCCAGCCACAGAAGCTCGCGCACGCCGCCGGCGCCGAGCACGTTGTGCCACATCACGCGCGGGTCGGTCAGCGGATTGAAGCCGACATAGCTGCCGTAGCGCGGGAACACTTCCTGCACCGGCAGCACCGAATGGCCCGAACCGTAGAGATGGACCAGACCGCCGCCTTCAAGCGAATCGGCGAAGCGGGTGGCGGCCTCGCCGAAGGCCTCTTCGTTGGTTTTCGCTGCCTTGTCGATGAGAGCGGCGAGACGGTGGATGTAGAGATCGGACACGTGGGTACTCCTGTTTAAGTGTCTGCTTGGGAGGGTGGATCAGCTTCGCGGGTTCGACGGGACGCGCCCGGCGCGCAGCGTCGAGCGGATTTCGTAGCGGTCGCCGCGCATGATGGAGACGGTGAATTCGAACGGGCCGCGCTCGTCGGTGGTGATGCGTTCGACGATGAAGGCGGGGCTGCCGGCGGGCAGATCGAGCAGGTCGGCGTCCGCCGCGCCAACGGCACCGACGCGGTAGTTTTCCCGCGCGGCCACCGGCACGATGCCGTAGTGACGCTCGAGCGCTTCGTAGAGCGAGCCTTGCAGCAGGCCGGCGTCGAGGAACCCCGGCACGCGCGCCGCCGAAAGCTGCGCGGTCTGGATGCCGATCGGCTCGTTGTTGCCCAACCTGAGACGCCGGATGCGCACCACCGGATCGCCTTCCTCGATCTCCAGCGCGCCGGCCGCCGCAGCATTGGCCGTCGTCAGGCTGCAATCGAGCAGGCGCGAGCCGGCGACCACGCCCATATTGCCCATTTCCTGGGTGAAGCTGGTCAGCTCGCGCGTGCCGGCCACCAGCGTGGTCGAGCGCACGAAGGTGCCGCGGCCATGCTCGCGCCGCAGCAGCCCGCCTTCCTCCAGATTGCGCAGAGCATGGCGCAAGGTGATGCGGCTGACGCCAAACAGAGCGCACAGCCGGTCTTCCGCCGGGATCTGGTCGCCGGTCGCCCATTCGCCGCTCTTGACGATGGCGCGGATAGCCTCCTCGACCTGATACCAGAGCGGCTCCGGGCGTCTGCGGTCCGGCTGCTGAAAGCTCGCTTCGCTCATCGCACCTGTCTCCACTCTTTCCCGGCGCGACCAGCCAGCGCCGCGCCGACAAGACCGGCACCCGGACCGAACCGGCCGGGCCGGACATCGATGCCACGCAGATGCGCCGGCAACTGACGCCGCAGCGCGGCAAGCAGCGGCGGCCGCATCACCTCCAGCGCCTCGGCCAGTCCCCCCGAAATCAAAACCGCCTGCGGATCGAGAAGCGCCACGGCCCCGGCCAGCGCCGTGCCGAGCCGCCGCGCCGGCACTTCCAGCAAGGTCTGCGCTGCGAGTTCGCCTGCCTGAGCGGCGGCGATCAGTTGGCGGCCATCGGTGAGGCCGATCTGGCCGGCAAGCGCATCGAGCGCCCGGCCCGAGGCGACGCGCTCCAGCCAGCCGCTGCGCTCCTCGCCATGATCCTTGATGTCGGCGCAAGCCCAGCCGAACGAGCAGGCGCCGCCATGCGCGCCGGCAACGATGCGGCCGTTGGCCAGCACCGCCGAGCCGATGCCGGTGCCAATGGCGAGCAGGATCGCATCCGACATGCCTTTTGCCGCACCCTCGACGGCTTCCGCCAGCAGCGCGATCTGCGCGTCGTTGCCGAGCGCCACGGGCAGGCCTGGAAACAGGGCCTGGACGTCGACGCCGTCGAGAAACGGCAGGTTCGGGATCCAGCGGCAGACGACACCTTCGACGAGCCCGGGCACCGCGATGCCGAGCGCCTCGACCGCCCCGGCTCCAGCGCGCAGCGCCTGGATGCGGGCGACGAACGCATCAAGGCTTGCCGGCGCCGGCTCGCGGCTCGGCATGTCCAGCGCGCCGACATCGCCGGTGAAGACGGCGGCGCGCAGATTGGTGCCGCCGAGATCGATGGCCAGAACCCGCGTCATCGGCCGGGCCCCTTGCCGAACGGCGGCGCGAACAGGCCGCTGCCGGCATTCCACGAATGCGACGCCGCCGCGAAGGCTTGTGCGTAACGCGTACCGCGCAGGCAGCCGCGCAACCGGTAGAGCGCGCTGTAGTAATCGACATAGGGAAAGCTGCTCAGGCCCCGCGCCAACTCGTACTCCTGGACCGCCTCGCTCCAGTCCTCGAAGCCGTCGCTGACATCGACGAGATGTTCGGGCCGAAAACCGTCATCATCCTCCCAGTTCTCGCCGAACAGGAGCAGTTGCGGCGTGTGCGCCGGGTTGTCGCTGGCTACCGTCGGCAGGGCGGCGTAGAAGATGCCGGTTTGCGTCAGATGCGCGGCGGCGCGATGGTCCTTGTGCCAGCTGCCGTGCCAATGAGTGATGACGATCTCGGGTTTGAGTTCGCGAATGATGTCGCATACCTCGAGCGCCGTCTCGTCGTCCGACGGCAGGAAGGCGTCGCGCAGGCCGAGGCTGCGCACCTTGACACCAAGCCGCTCGGCGGCCCTGCCCGCTTCCTCTTCCTTCTGCACGCAATAATGCGCGGGGATGAGGCAGGGATGCCCCTGCTCGCCCATGGTCAGGTGCAGGAAGGTCACCGAAGCGCCGCGTTTAACGGCGGCGGCGGCCAGCGGCCCAGCGATCACCTCGGCATCGAAGGCGTGCGCGCCGACGACCAGGATGGAGCTTGCGGCGTAGATCCTGTCTTCGATCATTTCATGCCTCCCCCGGCGCCGACGCCTTCGCGAATCTGGCGGGCGAGCAGACAATACATGATCAGGATGGGCGCCATGGAGATCGCCAGCGAGGCGAAGACCCGGCCCCAGTCGGTGCGGAACTGGCCGACGAAGACGCTGATCGCCAGCGGCACGGTCTTGTAGCGGTCGTCGAAGATGAAGATCAGCGGGAAGAAGAAGTCGTTCCACACGGCGATCGCCGTGAAGATGGCGACGATCGACACCGCCGGCTTCACCATCGGCAGGATAATCTGGAACAGGATGCGGACCTCGCCGGCGCCATCCATGCGCGCCGCCTCGTCGAGTTCGGAGGGCAACACGCGCATGAAGTTGGCGAAGATGAAGACGGCGAAGGGGATGCGGATCGCCGAATAGACGAGGATCAGCCCGGTCAGCGAATCGAGCAGGCCGAGATTGCGCATCAAGGTGAACAGTTCGACCGAGGCCAGCCTGATCGGCAGCATGATGCCCGACAGGAACAGGCCGAGCATGATGGCGTTCCAGCCGAGCCGGTAGCGGCTGAGCGGATAGGCGGCCATCGCCGAGACGACGATGGTGAGAATGACCGCGCCGCCGGTGACGATCAGGCTGTTGATGAAATTGTGGCCGAGATCGGCGCGCGTCCACGCCCGGACGAAATTGTCGAAGGCCCAGCTTTGCGGCAGGCCGAGCCGATTGTCATAGATCTCGGCGGTCGTCTTGAAGCAGGAGACGACGAGGATGTAGAGCGGCAGCAGAACCGCGGCCGTCCAGAAGACCAGCACCGTCCAGCCGGGCAGCCGCGCCAGTCTCGGCGAGAAGGTCCTGTGCGGGATCGCCAGCGCGCTCATAGCTGCACCGTGCGGCGATCGAAGAAGCGCAGCATCAGAAGCGTGCCGATGCTGAGGATCAGGAACAGTACGGTGCCCAAGGCCAGCGCCAGCCCGATATCCGTGATGCCGACAGCGCCCTCGGCGCCAAAGGCCAGCCGGTAGAAATAGGTCACCAGCGTGTCGGTCGCGTAGCTCGGATTGCCCTGCACGCCCTGCATGACATAGACGATGTCGAACTGGTTGAAGGTGTTGATAAACGACAGCGTCGTCAGCGTGCCGAGCGCCGGCATCAAAAGCGGCAGCGCGATCGAAAACAGCATGCGTGCATTGCCGGCGCCGTCGAGCTTGGCCGCCTCGAAGATCTGGCCGGAAATCTGCCGCAGGCCGGCCGTGTAGATCAGCACCGGCAAGCCCATCCAGTTCCAGGCGTCGACGACGATCAGCATTCCGAGCGCCGTGTGGCTGTTGCCGAGCACGGTGAGGCTGCCCTCATGCAGGCCAAGCCCGTTCAGCGCCCATTCGACGACGCCGCCGGGCGCCAGGAGCAGCCGCCACAGCGCACCGACGATGACCGGGCTCAGCACCGCCGGAAAGAAAAACACCGACTGGAAGAAGGCCGCGCCCCTGTCGCGCAGGAACAGCAGCCAGGCGAACAAAAGACCGATGCCGTTCTGGAAGACCATGATGCCGAAGAACCAGGCGGTGTTGTGCCAGAGCGCGCCGTAGAGCCGCTCGCCGCTCGGGAAGACGAACAGCCGCGAGAAATTCGACAAACCGGCAAACTCGACCATGCGCAGCCCCTTCCAGATGAAGAAGCTGCCCCACAGCGACATCGCCAGGGGATAGAGGACGAAGAGCGCATAGACGGCCAGCGCCGGCAGGATGAAAAGCACGGCCATGCGCTGCTGCGTGCGTTTCAGGCTGCTTGTGCGGTGAAGGTTGGCCATGCGTTCTGTCCGGCGAGAGGCCGGCCGCGATGCGACCGGCCCGGCTCCTCACTGCTTCGGCTTGAACCAGGTGGCGACGGCGGCCTGAATATCGGCGGCCAGCTTCTCGGGTGCGATGTTGCCTTCGACCATGTCGATGATCTCCGACTGCAAGACCGAGGAGGCCGTCGGCGACTGCCAGCGAAAGCCGACCAGCGTCAGATAGGGTGTCGAGTTCTTCGACATTTCCATCATCTGCGCCAGTACAGGGTCCTTCACCGTCACATCAGCGCGGGCCGGCGGCCAGCCGAGCTCGTCGGCGAACAGCTGGGCGAATTCGGCCGAGGCCATGAAGCCCAGCACCTTGGTGGCGTCCTCCTTGTTCTGACTCTCGGAGACAAGACCATAGGAGCCGTCCGAGAAGGCCGAGGTATAGAGCTTTGCCCCGGCTTCGTCGGCTGGGAATGGGAAGATGGAGAACTTCAGCTTCGGGTTCTGCGCCTTGAAACTGCCGTTCTCAAAGGACCCGCCGAGGAACATCGCCGCCTTGCCGCCGATGAACTGCTGCGTGGCCGTGGTGTAGTCGATGCCGGCGAAGCCGTCGGGGAAATAGGGCTTCAGCTCGGCGAAGCGCTTCAGTGCCGCGACATAGCGGGGGTCCTCGAAGGTCGCCTTGCCGGTCATCATCTCGTCGTAGAAATCAGGACCGTAGACGGTCGGGCCGATGACGCCGACGCCGATCTCCAGTTCCCAGGCGGAGCCATTGGCGCCGCCGGTGGCGATCGGGGTGATGCCGGCCGCCTTCAGCTTCTCGCAGGCGGCGACGAAATCCTTGTAGGTCTTGGGGATCTCGATGCCTTGCGCGGCAAAGATATCCTGGTTGTAGAACACCCCCATCATCGGCACCGAATAAGGCACGCCGTAGACCTTGCCGTCGGTGCGGCCGCGCGCGCCGCCAAGGGCTGCGTCCGGCATGTTCTTCAATTCCGGCACGCTGTCGTCGAGCACGTCGAGATAGCCGGCATCGACGAAGGGCTGCAACTCGCCATAGGCCTTAAGCTGGGCGATATCAGGCCCGCGGCCGCCGCGCAGCGCCGTGCTCAGCCGGTTCTGGTAGTCGGCATCCGGGGTGAACTGGATGTTGACCTTGATGCCGGGGTTCTTGGCCTCGAAGGCGTCGAAGATGCGGCGCATCGCCGCCTCGTCCTCGGTGCGCCAGCTCCACAATGTCACCGTGCTGTCGGCCCTGGCCGGCAGAGTCGTGAAGATGCCCGCGCAGGCGGCGGCAAGGCCGCCGATCAGCCCTAGCGCGGCGCGCCGGTGAATTGAAAGCATGCTCATTGCCAGTTCTCCCGTTTTCTCTGTCCTTGGCGTCCCGCGACACTTCGATGCCGCGCGAGAGTCATTCGCTCGGCCTAAGTCATTATAACGACATAGCGTTGTTCGCAAGAGGTGTCATTTTCCCTCAGAACGGCATCGTCGAATGATCTGATTCAATAAATTATATTAACTTATTGTTTTTCAACAGCTAAATATCTCACTGTGGTGGCCATGGAAAGATGGCGCCAGTTTCTGCATGCAGCTTTTTCGCAAACGGGCCTTGCGCGATCGCTTCATGTTGTCATAACGTCATCGTGATCGCTATGCTCAAGTGGAGGATGAGGGATGTCGTTTGCCTGGACGTCGAAACTGGCACTGGCCGCGGGTCTTGCCATCCTGCCCGCCAACGGCTGGGCGCAATCGGTCAACATCTCCTACCTGACGCACTGGTCGCCCGAGACGGTGGCGCTGCTGGAAGCGGCGGCCAAGGATTACGCCAAGACCAATCCCGACATCAGCGTCACCGTGCGCGCCGTTCCTTTCGGCGATCTCCTGACCACGCTTCGCTCCCAAGGCGGCGGTGCGGACGGTCCGACAATCGGTGGCATCTACGATCTCTGGCTGCCGGAACTCGCCCGCGACAAGCTCGTCGCTCCTGCCCCCGATGCGGTGGCGAGCGAGGTCAAGGTCGCCTGGCCGGCGGGCGTCGTCAGCGCCGCTTCGGTCGGCGACAAGCTCTACGGCATACCTAACGAGATCGACGTCTACGCGCTCAACTACAACAAGGCGCTGTTCAAGCAGGCCGGCATCGCCGCTCCGCCAAAGACGTGGGACGAGTTCAAGGACGCGGCGCGGAAACTGACCAACAAGGACGCCGGCCAACAGGGTTTTGGCATGATCAATTCATGGGCCGCGGGCGTCGTCCATCCCTTCGCGTCACTGCTGGTTTCCAATGGCGGCGAGTTGGTTAGGGAGGGCAAGCCGGTGCTGGACAGCAAGCAGGCCGGCGAGACGTTCCAGCTTTATGAAGACCTCATCAAGTCCGGCGCCAGCGTGCCGGCCATGGCGACCGCCGACGCCAACACGACCGGCCCGTTCCTCGACAATTTCGTCTCCGGCAAGACCGGCATGATCATCATGGCCAACTGGTGGGAGAGTGCGCTGAAGACCGGCATGGGCGACAAGTTCACCGACATCGCCACGGCCCCCATCCCCGTCGGCCCGAGCGGCGACAAGCCGCATGCGATCTCCTATTCCTGGATGACCGTGGTCAACGCCAATGCGGGCCAGGCCGAGCAGAAGGCGGCATGGGATTTCCTGGCCTGGCTCAACAATCCGAAGTCCGGCAAGAACGGCGCGTCGGCCATGTCCGACATCCTGATGTCGATGGGCATCCTGCCGTCGCGCACCTCCGACATCGAGGCGCACAAGGACAAGCTCGGCTCGGAATTCCTGTCCGGCTATGTCAGCGTGCTCGCCGACGCAAAGCCCTTCCCGGTGGTGCCCGGCGGACAGGAATTCTCGGAATCCCTGCAGCAGACGATCGAGGCGTTGCAGTATGGCCAGGTCTCGGCCAAGGATGCGCAGGCGACGGCGCAGGCCGACGCCACCTCGATCCTGGAGCGCGCCGCCAAATAATGATCAGACCGTAATGATCCAGAGGTACTGTGCCTCGGCGGGCATCATGCTTATGCCCGCCGTGACGCTGATCGGCATCTTCATCCTGCTGCCGATGCTGCTCACCGTCTGGCTGTCCTTCCAGGACTGGTCGACGCAGACACCGTTTTCCAGCGCCAGCTTCATCGGCCTTGACAATTTCCGCGAGATCTTCGGGCCGACCTCGGTCGGGCGCGACTTCACGGGCGCGCTGACCAACACCGCCATTTATACCGCACTGTCCGTCGTCCTGATCCTGCCGCTGTCGGTGGCTTTCGGCCTGATGGTTTACCAGCACGATGTCGCCGGCGGCACGGCGCTGAGGACGGTGCTGTTCTCCACCTATATGGTGCCGATAATCGCGGTGGCGCTGGTCTGGTCGAAACTCTATTCGCCGAGCGAGGGGCCGCTCAACCAGATGCTCGGCCTGATCGGCGTCGGACCGCAGCCCTTCTTGTCGTCGCCGCGCTCGGCGCTGATCTCGATCGTCTTCCTCAACGTCTGGCAGCAGGTCGGCTATTTCACCGTGCTGGCAATCGCAGGGCTAACGCAGATTCCGGGCAGCCTCTACGAGGCGGCGAAGCTCGACGGCGCCAACCGATTCGAGCAGTTCCGCTTCATCACCTTGCCGCTGATGCGGCGCACGCTTTTGTTCAGCGCCGTCATCGCCATCATCAACGCGGTGCAAGTGTTCGAGCCGGTGGCGCTGATCACACAGGGCGGGCCGGTCGGCTCGACCAATGTCTTGACCTATCACATCCGCCGTGTCGGCATCGAACGCGCGCAGGGCGGACTGGGCTCGGCCATGGCTGTCATGCTGATGCTGTCGCTGATCGTCGTTGTCTGTGCGCTCTTCGCACTCGCCAACCGGAAGAACCAGGAATGAGCGCGGGATCGTCGAGCTGGCTTCCGCGCGGACGCCCCTCCGGCCGCAAGGCGCTGCTGGCGACGCTGATGCTGCTGGCCGCCGTCGCATCCGCCTTCCCGCTGGTGTGGATGGTGCTGTCGAGCCTGAAAACGCCGGCCGAGAGCATGCAGGTGCCACCGGTCTGGATACCGCATGCGCCGAGCCTCGAGGCCTATGAAAAGGTTTCGGGTGTGGTCAATGTCGGCCGGTCGATGTGGAACTCGCTGGTGATCGCCTCGATCACCACGGGCGGCGTGCTGGTCACCAGCATGATGGCCGGCTACGCCTTCGCCAAATACCACTTCCCCGGCCGCTCGCTTTTGTTTTCGGTGCTGATCGCCACCATGTTCCTGCCGCCGATCGTGACGCTGATCCCGCTCTATCGTCTTGTCGGCTCGATCGGCCTCAATGCCAGCCTTGCCGGCATCATCGTGCCCAACCTCGCCAATGCCTTCGGCATTTTCCTGATGCGCCAGTTCATCGCCGGGGTGCCCGACGACCTCATCGACGCCGCGCGCATGGACGGTGCCTCGGAACTTTTGATCCTGTTCAAGATCGTGGCGCCGAGCGTGGCGCCCGCGATCGCAGCACTTGCGCTGTTCGCCTTCGTCTATCACTGGAACAGCTATCTGTGGCCGCTGACGGTGCTGCAGGGCAACGCCGACGCCTATCCGATCGTCATCAGCCTCAGCCGGCTGTTGAGCTACAACAGGGGCGCGGTCAACACCGGACTGGTGATGGCCGGCGCGACGCTGGCCGTGCTGCCGCCTCTCATCCTGTTCGTCTTCCTGCAGCGCTTCTTCGTCGATTCCATCGTCGGCTCGGCGATCAAGGGGTAGCCGTCCTCAGTAAGGAAGGCCGACGTAGTTCTCGGCAAGCGCGGTCGACGCTGCGCGCGAGTGCACGAGATAGTCGAGTTCGGCCTCCTGGATGCGCTGGCCGAAGTCGCCGGTATCGGGAAAGCGATGCAGCATCGTCGTCATCCACCAGGAAAAGCGCACCGCCTTCCACACCCGCGCCAATGCCTTTTGCGAATAGGCGTCGATGCCGGCCATGGATTTCTCGCGGTAGAAGTCGCGCAAGCCGGCAAAGAGATAGCGCACGTCGCTGGCGGCGAGGTTGAGACCCTTGGCGCCGGTCGGCGGCACGATATGGGCTGCATCGCCGACCAGGAACAGCCGGCCGAAGCGCATGGGTTCGGCGACGAAGGAGCGCAGCGGCGCGATCGACTTTTCGAAGGACGGTCCGGTGGTGACGCCTGCTGCCGTCCGCTCCGGCAAGCGGCGGCGCAGCTCGTCCCAGAAGCGGTCGTCGGACCATGCCTCGACCCTGTCGTCCTGAGGGCACTGCACATAGTAGCGGCTGCGGTGCGTCGACCGCATCGAGCACAGCGCGAAGCCTCGCTCATGATTGGCATAGACCAGTTCATGATCGGCCGGCGGCACTTCCGCCAGCACGCCCAGCCAGCCGAACGGATATTGCCGCTCGAAGGTTTTCAGCGCCCGCGCTGGTGCCGATTTGCGGGAGACACCGTGATAGCCGTCACAGCCGGCGATAAAGTCGCAGTCGATGCGATGGCCGACGCCATCCCTCTCATAGGTGACGAAAGGCGCGGCACCGTCGAAATCGTGCAGCGCGACATCGGCTGCTTCATAGACGGTGACCAGTCCCGCCGCTTCGCGCTTGTCCATCAAATTATGTGTCACCTCGGTCTGGCCATAGACGGTGACATGCTTGCCACCGGTGAGTGCAGTGAGATCGATGCGGTGCAGCCGTCCGTCGAAAGCAAGCGAGATGCCGGAGTGCGGAAGGCCTTCGGCATGCAGGCGGTCCGCGGCGCCCGCCTCCCCAAGCAGGTCGACCGTGCCCTGTTCGAGCACGCCCGCCCGCACGCGGCCAAGCACGTGCTCGCGGCTCGACCGCTCGAGGATGACGGTCTCGACGCCGATGGTGGCGAGCAACTGGCCGAGCAGCAGGCCGGACGGTCCCGAACCAACGATCAGAACCTGGGTGCGCATCAGCGGCCGAGGCTTTCGATCTGCGCCGCCAGTTCGGCGGCAAGGCGCAGGGATGCGGCCGTCGCGACGACCATCTGCGGCAGCAGCAACCATTCCAGAGTCCAGGCGGAACCCGAACGCTCCTGCTCATGCACCAGCGCCTGATGCATGCCGGAAAGCTGCGTGGCGTTGAAACGGGCAAGCGTCACCAGCGCTTCGGCCTTCACCGGGTTCTGCTTGTGCGGCATCGCCGACGAGCCGCCACCGCCCGATAGCTCGATGTCGGTGCCGCCTTGCGCCAGCAGCGCGATGTCCTGGCCGAACTTGCCGAAACTTCCCGTTATCAGCGACATCAGGCCGGCCAAGTCAGCGAGCGCGTCACGCTGGCTCTGCCATTGCGAGGCATCGCCGAGGCCGAGCCTGGCGGCAAGCGCGGCGCGCACCGCCGGCCCCTTGTCGCCAAGCTTTTCCAGCGTGCCGGCGGCGCCACCGAACTGCAGGACGAGCAGGCGCCCCGACTGTTGCGACAGCCTCTCCTGGTGCCGCTGCAGCGGCGCCCGCCACGCCGTCACGCGATCCGCCACGGTGATCGGGATCGCCGGCTGCATGCGGGTCACCCCGGTCAGCGCCCTTTCCCCGAAGCGCTCCTCCAGGGAGGCGAGCCGTATGATTGTCTCGGTCAGCAGCAGGCCGAGATGCTCGACGACGGATTTCAGCCGGAGCACAAGGCTGGTGTCGACGACGTCCTGGCTGGTCGCGCCGAAATGGACCGAACCGCCATGCGGTTCGCCGACGGCCAGTTTGATCTGGCGCACCAGCTCCGGGACCACGACGCCATCCTTGATGACCCCAGCGCGCAGCTTGCCGGTATCCGGCCGGAACGAGGCAATCGCCTTGACGATCGCCGCCGCGGCCTCCCTGGGGATGATGCCGCGGTCGGCCTCGGCCTCGGCCAAGGCACGTTCGAAATCCAGCATCGCGGCAATGTCGGCTTCCACCGAAAAATGCCGCGCCGCCTCCTCGTCGCCGAGCAGGCCCGAAAGCAGCGGATGGTCGAAGGGCGATACGGTCATGTCCTGCTCCGTCCATCAACTGTCGAAGAAGACGGTTTCCTTCTCCCCCTGGAGATGGATATCGAAGATATAGGCGTCGCCCTGGCGCTCGGCGATCAGCGTCGACACGCGAACGCGGTGCTCGATACGCGCCAGGATCGGATCCCCGCCATTGGCTTCTTCCTCGTCGGAAAAATAGAGCCGTGTATGCAGACCGAGGTTGATGCCGCGCGCGACGATCCAGAGCGTGATGTGCGGCGCCATCAGGCGACCGTCGCGGAACGGCACGCGGCCGGGCTTGACGGTCTCGAACGCGCAGAGCCCGGTTTCCATGTCGGTCGGGCAGCGGCCCCAGCCGTGGAAATTCGGATCGGCGGCACCGCGCATCTCGGCCGGCGAATTGTAGAGCCCGTCGGCATCCGCCTGCCAGATCTCGATCAGCGCGTCCTTCAACGGCGTGCCGGTGCCGTCGAGCACGCGAATGCGCAGCTCGATGCGCTCGCCCTTGGTCCGCTCATTGACCATGGCCGAGCCAAGATCGTCCTCATAGACGCCGCCGATGCCGCAGAAATTCGGCGTCAGCCCGATATGGACATAGGGTCCCGCGGTCTGCGAAGGGCTCTCTTTCGGCCGGTCGAGCGACTGCGCCATCAATTGCCCTCCGGTCTGTTTTCGAACAGCGTCGATCGCCGCCCGCGCAGCACAATGTCGAATTTGTAGGCAAGCGCGTCCATCGGGATTGTCGATTGCATGTCGAGCGCGGCAATCAGCGCTTCGACGGCCGCCTTGTCGCGAATGCCGCCGACGATCGGACAGCGCCAGATCAGCGGATCGCCCTCGAAATACATCTGCGTGATCAGCCGCTGCGCGAAGCCGTGGCCGAAAACCGAGAAATGGATGTGCGCCGGCCGCCAATCGTTCGGGCCGTTCGGCCAGGGATAAGGACCGGGCCTGACAGTGCGAAAGGCATAGGCGCCGTCCTCGCCGGTGAGGGTGCGGCCGCATCCGCCGAAATTCGGATCGAGCGGCGCCAGATAGCCGTCCTTCTTGTGGCGATAGCGGCCGCCGGCATTGGCCTGCCAGAATTCGAGCAGCGCACCAGGAACGCCAACGCCGCGCTCGTCGAGCACCCGCCCATGGACGATGATGCGCTCGCCGATGGCGCTCTCGCCCGGCCTGGCGAAATTGTGGATCAGGTCGTTGTCGCGTTCACGGATCATGGCATGGCCAAACACCGGGCCGGTCAGTTCCGACAGCGTGTTGTCGAATGACAGCAATGCCTTCTGTGGAGAACGCAGCACAGAACTCTTGTAACTCGGCGTGAACGCCGGCGGGTGCCATTGGCGGTCGCGCTGGAAGAAGGCGCCGGTTTCCGGCGTCCGGTTGGAGCCGGGCTCAGCCATGGGCAGCCTTGTCTGCGTCCATTTCCGCAAACACCTCCTTGGCAATCCTGAAGGCGCGGTTGGCCGCCGGCACGCCGGCATAGATCGCGACATGCAGGAAGGCCTCGCAAATATCCTCGCGCGTCGCACCTGTGTTTGCGGTGGCACGCACATGCAAGGCGACCTCTTCATCATGGCCGAGTGCCGCCAGCAGCGCCAGCGTGACGATCGAGCGTTCGCGCTTGCTGAAGCCTGGTCTGGCCCACACCGTTCCCCAGGCAGCCTCGGTGATCAGTTCCTGGAAAGGCTGGTCGAAATCGGTGGCAGCGACCTCGGCCCGATCGACATGCGGATCGCCGAGCACGGCGCGCCGCACCGCAAGGCCGGTACGATACCTGGCTGCGTTGCCGGGGACTTCATCCATGGGTTTGTGCTCCAGGGGCAAGCGATGCGATGAAATCGCGGATCAGGGCGGTGAGCGCCTTGGGTTGTTCGACGCAGGGAATGTGCCCGGCGTCGCGGATGATCTCGAAACGCGAACCGGGGATCAGGGCGGCCAGCGAGCGGACAAGATCGGGTGGTGTCGAGCCATCCTGGTCGCCGGCGATACAGAGCGTCGGCACGGCGATGCGGCGTGCGGCATCGGTGAAATCCGCGTCGCGAACCGCCGCGCAGGTCCCGATATAGCCGGCGGGCGATTGCCGGGTCATCATGTTCCAGTAGCCGTCAAGCTCGGCCATCCGCGCGGTATGGAAGGTCGGAGTGAACCACACTTTGAGCACGCCATCCGCAACGGCCTGGATGCCCTTGCTTTCGACCGTCGCAATGCGTGTGTTCCAGCTGTCCGTCGTACCGATCTTGTGGGCCGTGTCACACAGGATCATGGCCTCGACGATTTCGGGCCGCCTGGCATATAGCCCTTGCGCGATCATGCCACCGACCGACAGGCCGCACAGCACGACCTTCTCCAACCCGAAATGATCGATGAGCGCCGAGAGATCGTCGACATGATCGTCGATCGACCTGATGTCACCGATGTCGGACAGTCCGTGGCCGCGCTTGTCGTAGACCAGCAAGGGCATTTCCCCCTCAAGCGCCGAGACAGTTTCGTCCCAGATGCGAAAGTCGGTGCCCAGCGAATTGATGAACACCACCGGTGGCGTCCTGCCGTTCGCCTCGACATATCGGTGATGCAGTGTGATGCCGCCAAGGGTGACGAATGGCACGATTTCAATCCTCCATCTCCACATTGCACAAGGCGTTTGGTTCGGTAAAATGATATTTTGCGCCGTTTCATTAACTCAGGGGTTATCAAATTCATGTCCGAGAGCCGCATCCGGTTCCGTCACCTGCAGGCATTCCTGGAAGTCGCGCGACAAGGCAGCGTGGCCCGCGCCGCCGATTTTCTGCATGTCAGCGCGCCGGCGGTGACCAAGACGCTGCGTGAACTGGAAGAAGCGCTGGGTGTCGCCGTCGTCGAGCGTGACGGGCGCGGCATCCGCGTCACGCGGCTTGGCGAGATTTTCCTCGGCCACGCCGGTTCGGCGATTACGGCGCTCAAGCGCGGTGTCGATTCCGTCCGCCAGGACGGCGCCGTCAATCGCCATCCGATCCGCATCGGCGCGCTGCCGACTGTGTCGGCGAAGGTCATGCCGCGAGCCATGAGCCTGTTCCTGCGGGAAAATACCGGCGCCGCACTCAAGATCGTCACCGGCGAAAACGCTGTTCTGCTTGAACAGTTGCGCATCGGCGCGCTCGACCTCGTCGTCGGACGGCTGGCGGCGCCCGAGAACATGACCGGCTTCTTCTTCGAACATCTCTACTCGGAACAGGTGCTGTTCGTAGTGCGGGCCGGACATCCGCTGCTGGAGCCGGGGGCCGACATCTTCGCCAGCCTCGACGAATTTCCAGTGCTGATGCCGACCCGGGAATCCGTCATCCGGCCCTTTGTCGATCGCCTGTTCATAACCAACGGCATGACCGCGCCGGCCACCGAGATCGAGACGGTCTCGGATTCGTTCGGCCGCGCCTTCATGCGGCAGAGCAATGCGGTGTGGATCATTTCGGCCGGCGTGGTCGCCAACGAGATCGCCAACGGCGCCTTCGTCTCCCTGCCGGTCGACACCGACGAGACCAAGGGGCCGGTCGGCCTGACGATGCGCACCGACACCGCCCCCTCGCCGGCCTTCACCATTCTGCTGCAAACCATTCGCGAGGCGGCCAGATCGGGCAGCTAAGGCATCGACTGGTCAGACGGGCTCCATCTTCCCTCAGGAATCCGCTAACCCCAGGGTTAATGAAACACCGCAAAATATCATTTTACCGAACCAAATCACTGGTGCACTGTACCGATGGAGGACCACAGAGGGAGGAATGCATGACCTACGCTAGCAGTAGCAGATCCAGTATTCGTGGCGTGTCGCGGCGCCAGTTTCTCGTCACCTCGATGGCTGGCGGCGCGGCACTCGCGCTCGGCGGCGGCAAGGCCTTCGCCCAGACTGCCGACACGCTCAAGGTCGGCTTCGTCAGCCCGCGCACCGGACCGCTCGGCGGCTTCGGCGAGACCGACGGCTATGTGCTCGATCTCGCCCGCAAGGCGCTGGCCGGCGGCATCGAGCTCGGCGGAAAGAAATACAGTGTGGAAATCCTCGACCAGGACACGCAATCGGACCCCTCCCGCGCGGGCCAGCTCGCCAAGGACCTGATCAACAACCAGGCCATCGACCTCATGCTCGCGGTATCGACGCCCGAAGTGATCAACCCAGTGGCCGATGCCTGCGAAGCCGCCGGCGTGCCATGCCTATCGACGGTCATGCCGTGGGAAGCCTGGTATTTCGGCCGCGGCGCCAAGCCCGGCGAGCCCTCGCCGTTCAAATGGACCTATCATTTCGGCTTCGGGGTCGACGAATTCTTCAGGGCCTACGTCTCGCAGTGGAACCTGATCGAGACCAACAAGAAGGTCGGCGTCATGTATCCGAACGACGCCGACGGCAACGCTATCCGCGCCCATCTCGCGCCGTTGCTGGCCAAGCAGGGTTTCACCATCGTCGACCCGGGCGCCTATGAGACCGGCACCACCGATTATTCCTCGCAGATCGCCCTGTTCAAGCAGGAAGGCGTCGAGATCTTCAACTCGTTCCCGATCCCGCCTGACTTCGCCGCCTTCTGGCGTCAGGCGGCCCAGCAAGGCCTGATCAAGCAGATCAAGATCTGCCAGGTCGCCAAGACCGGCCTGTTCCCATCCGACATCGAGGCACTTGGCGACCTCGGCATGAAGATTTCGAGCGCCGCCTACTGGCACAAGGCCTTTCCATACAAGTCGCCGCTGACCGGCGTCTCGGGGACCGAGCTTGCCGACGGCTACGAGGCGGCGAGCGGCAAGCAATGGACGCAGCAGCTCGGCGCCTCGATGTCGCTGCTCGACGCCGGCTTCGAGGCGCTGAAAGCGAGCTCCAATGCCAAGGACAAGGCGGCGGTCGCCAAGGCGCTGAGCACGCTCAAGACCGAAACCATGATCGGCAAGGTCGACTTCACCGGCGGCCCGGTGGCCAACGTGTCGCCCGGCCCGATCATCGGCACGCAATGGATTGCCGCCAAGGAAGGCAGCAAGTTCCCGCTCGACTACGTCGTGACCGAGAACGCCACCGATCCGAACGTTCCGGTCGAAGCCAAGCTTCTGCCTTACAACCGCTGATGGACCGCTGACGAGGACCGCCTGGTGACCCATCCGCAACAACAGGCTGTTCTCGCCGCCGCCGGCATCCACAAGCGCTTCGGCGCGCTCGTGGTGCTGGAGGCCGTCGACTTCGCTATGGCCGCCGACGAGGCGGTCGGCATTGTCGGCCCGAACGGTGCCGGCAAGACCACGCTGCTCAGCGTGCTGTCAGGCGCCTTTCCTCCGAGCGCCGGCTCGGTCTCCTTCAAGGGCGGCGATGTAACGGCGCTGCCGGCGACGGCGCGTTGCCGCCTGGGCCTGGTGCGCACGCATCAGGTGCCGAAACCATTCGGCGGCATGACCACCTTCGAGAATGTTTTTGTTGCCGCGTCGCATGGCGCGGGGCTCGGCCGCGACGAGGCCTATGAGGAGGCGCTCGGCTCGCTGAAGCTGTGCGGCATGCTTGGGGTCGCCAACCGGCGCGCCGAGACGCTCGGCCTGCTCGACCGGAAACGTCTGGAATTGGCACGCGCATTGGCGGCCCGGCCAACGCTGCTGCTGCTGGACGAGATCGGCGGCGGCCTGACCGATGGCGAAGCCGGCGAGCTTGTCGACACGATCAAGGAGCTACGCCGGCGCAAGATCGGCATCGTCTGGATCGAGCACATCGTGCACATCCTGCTGCAGGTGGCCGAGCGGCTGATCTGCATGGATGCGGGCAAGATCATCGCCGATGGCGACCCGCAAACGGTGATGGCCGACCCGGAGGTCGTGCGCGCCTATCTCGGCGGAGGCCCGAAATGAGCCTGCTGTCGGTCGAGAACCTGGTTGTCCGGCACGGCCTGCTGCAGGCGGTGCGCGGCGTCAGCTTCGGCGTCGAGCGCGGCGAGACGCTGGCGCTGGTCGGCGCCAACGGCGCCGGCAAGACGACGCTGCTCAGGGCCATCGCCGGCGCGCATGAGCCGGCGGCCGGCCGTGTGCTTCTGGACGGCGCGGATCTCACCAGCGTGCCGTCGCACAGGCGCGTCGGCATGGGCATAGCGCTGGTGCCGGAAGGGCGAAAGCTGTTCGTGCGGATGACGGTCGAGGAGAACCTGCTGCTCGGCAAGACCACCGGGCGGCCAGGCGACTGGAGCGTCGACAAGGTGCTCGAAATGTTTCCCAATCTGAAACTGCGCCGCCACGCCAAGACGGGGCATCTGTCGGGCGGCGAACAGCAGGCGACGGCGATCGGCCGGGCGCTGATGAGCAATCCGGATGTGCTGCTGCTGGACGAGGTCTCGCTTGGTCTTTCGCCGCTGATCGTCGACCGTGTCTATGCGGCACTTCAGGGGCTGATCGCTTCGGGCACGACAATCATCCTCGTCGAACAGGACCTCAACCGGGCGCTGTCGGTTTCGGACAAGGTCATCTGCATGCTGGAGGGACGCATCGCGCTCGAAGGCGAGAGCAAGAGCGTGTCGCGTGAGAATGTGACGAAAGCCTATTTCGGCCTGCACCGGAAGGGCACCGGGAGCGTTCCCGCATGAGCAACCAGATCATCCAGGGCATCCTGCTCGGCGGCTATTACGCGCTGATCGCCTGCGGCCTGTCCTTCATGTTTTCGGTGATGCGCATCATCAACCTCGCCCATGGCAGCCTTGCCGTGTTCGCCGCCTATGCGCTGTGGTTTTTGGCCTCGCGGTTCCACATCCCGCCGTTTCTCGGCCTGCTCATCGTCTTGCCAGTGATGGCCGCGATCGGCTGGGCGCTGCAGCGCTTCCTGCTCGAGCGCAGCGCGCGCGGCGGCGCCCTGCTGCCGATCCTGACCACGTTCGGCCTCGCCATCGTCATCGACAACATGCTGTTCCAACAGTTCGGCGCCGACACCCGTTCGCTGGCGCCCTTCATCGGCAGCCTGTCCTATGATTCCTGGGAATGGCCGGGCAGCATCTATGTCGGCAAGCTCGCGGTGATCATGTTCACCACCGCCGTGGTCCTGCTTGGCGGGCTGCAGCTATTCCTGACCCGCACCCGGCTTGGCCGCTCGATCCGCGCCACCTCGGAAGACCCCGACACCGCCGGCCTGGTCGGCGTCGATGCACGGCGTGCCAACGCCGTTGCTGCCGCCATCGCCATGGTCACCGTCGGCCTTGCCGGCGCGTTCCTCGGCATGCGCGCGACCTTCGATCCCTATGCCGGCGCGCCGCAATTGCTGTTCGCCTTCGAGGCGGCGGTGATCGGCGGCGCCGGGTCGCTGTGGGGAACGCTGATCGGCGGCATCGTGCTGGCGCTGGCCCAGACGCTCGGCGCGCAAGTGCATCCGCAGGGATTTCTGATCGGCGGTCATGCCGTGTTCCTTGTCGTGCTGTTCGTGCGGCTTTCGGCATCCGGCTTTGGCCTGCGCTGGCTGTTGCACCTGCCTTCCCGGAGCGCACCATGAGCGTCGTTCCGACTTCGCCCATGATCGAGCGTGGTACCGCGACCTCGCGCATCGCGGCTATCGCCGTGGCCATCGTCATCGCGCTGCTCGCCATCGCGCCGCAATTCCTCTCGGCCGGCGCGGTCGACCGCATGACGGCGCTGTTCATCTATGTGATCCTGGCGGCGATGTGGAACGCGCTGGCCGGTTTCGGCGGCCTGGTCTCGGTCGGCCAGCAGGTGTTCTTCGGGCTTGGCGCATATTTCGCCATCCGTCTTGCCGATGCCGGTCTCAATCCTTTCCTGGCGCTCTTTGCATCGGGAATTATCGTCGGCGCGGTTTCCTGGCCGCTGTCGCTCTTCATGCTGCGGCTCAAGAACGGTGAGTTCGCCATCGGCATGTGGGTGATCGCGGCGCTCACCCATCTGCTGGTCAATCTCGACCGGCTGGTGCAGGGCGAAACCGGCACCTCGCTGATCTCGCTCAACGTCTACGATGCCTCGATAAGGCGGGTGACCATCTACTGGCTTGCGCTGGCCTCGATGACGGCCCTGCTCGCTGCCCTCTTCGGCCTGCTGCGCGGCAGCACGGGCGCCGCCATCCGCGCCATTCGCGACAATGAGGATGCGGCCGCTTCGGTCGGCGTGCGCGTCACCGGCACCAAGCGGCTGCTGTTCGTGCTTGCCGCCTTCGGCATCGGCATTGCCGGCGCATTGTGGCTGGCGACCTCCATCACCTTCCAGCCGAAAACCTACTTCAACGTGCAGTGGACAGCCTACATGATCTTCATGGTTCTGGTCGGTGGCATCGGCACGTTCGAGGGCGCCATTCTCGGCGCGCTGGTCTTCTTCCTCATCGAGACCTGGTTCGGCGGCGCCGGCGTCTGGTACCTGATCGGCCTCGGCGCCACCGCCGTGCTGTTTTCGCTTTTCCTGCCGCGCGGCCTGTGGGGAACGATCGAGGAGCGCTTTGGGCTGCGCCTGCTGCCGGTCGGCTACCGCGTCAAGCTGCCGGCGAACGTCGCCGATGGCGGCATGATCCCGTCGCAGCAAGCCACAACATATCAGGAGAAGGCATGAGCATGCTTTTCGGCAAGACCATCCTCATCACCGGGGCTGCCTCCGGCATCGGCGCACGCACGGCGGAGCTTGCCGGCCAGCTCGGCGCCGACGTGATCGGCGCCGATGTGCGCGAGCCGGCCGCAGCGGTTGGCAGTTTCGTCAAGGCCGACATCTCGTCGAAGGCGGGCGTCGATGAGCTCATCGCGCGCCTGCCGCAGCGCATCGATGCACTCTGCAACGTCGCCGGCCTCTCCGGCAACACCGGTGCGGCCTCGACGCTGGCCGTCAACTTCTTCGGTCTGCGTGCGCTCTCGGAAGGGCTTGCGCCCAGCCTTCGCGAAGGCGGCGCCATCGTCAACGTCGCCTCGATCGCCGGTTATGGCTGGCGCGCCAATCTCAACCGCGCCGCCTCGATGGTCGGCATCGAAGGTTTCCCCGATGTCGCCAAAGTGGTCGCCGACCACGCGATGAAGAACGAGGAAGGCTACCCCGTGTCCAAGGAACTGCTGCTCCTGTGGACGATGCGCGCGGCACATCAGGAGCTGTTCAGGAAGCGTGGCATCCGCGTCAATGCGGTGAGCCCCGGTCCGGTCGAGACGCCAATCCTGAAACAGTTTCGCTCCGTGCTTGGCGATGCCCGCGTCGACAGCGATATCGCACGGGTCGGACGTGCCGGCACATCGGGTGACATCGCGCCTGTCGTGCTGTTCCTGTGCTCGGATGGCGCGCGCTGGGTCAACGGCGCCAATGTGCCGGTTGACGGTGGCCTCGAAGCATCGATCAATGCCGAAGTGCTCGGCTTCTAATCTGTGAAGCTCCATCGAGAGCGAGGGAAAGAACAATGGATATCGGACTTCTGATCGACGGCGACGAAAAGGCGGCAACAGGCAAGGCTTCCTACGAGCGCATGGACCCGTTCACCGGCAAATTGGCGACGCGCGCGGCAGCGGCAAGCGTGGCCGACGCCAACGCCGCCGTCGACGCAGCCGCCGCTGCCTTTCCCGCCTGGTCGAAGACCGGGCCCGGCGAGCGCCGCGCGCTGCTCTCCAAGGCCGCCGATGTGATGGGCTCGAAGGTCGCTGAATTCACCAGGCTGATGATGGAAGAGACCGGCGCCACCGGCCCCTGGGCCGGCTTCAACGTCATGCTGGCAGCCAACATGCTGCGCGAGGCAGCGGCGATGACGACGCAGATTTCGGGCGAGATCATTCCGTCCGACAAGCCGGGCACGCTGGCCATGGCGATCCGCCAGCCGGCGGGGGTGTGCCTTGGCATCGCGCCCTGGAACGCGCCGGTCATTCTCGGCACGCGTGCCGTGGCGATGCCGATCGCCTGCGGCAACACGGTGGTGCTGAAGGCCTCCGAAATGTGCCCCGGCACACACCGGCTGATCGGCCAGGTGCTGGTCGAGGCCGGCCTGCCCAAGGGCGTCATCAACGTCGTCACCAACGATCCTAAAGACGCTGCCGGTATCGTTGAAGCGCTAGTCGCGCATCCCGCGGTGAAACGCGTCAACTTTACCGGCTCGACCAAGGTCGGCCGGATCATCGCCGAGCTCGCCGGCCGGCACCTCAAGCCGGCGCTGCTCGAACTCGGCGGCAAGGCGCCGCTTTTGGTGCTGGACGATGCCGACATCGACGCGGCGGTCAATGCGGCCGCTTTCGGCGCCTTCATGCATCAGGGCCAGATCTGCACGTCGACAGAGCGGCTGATCGTCGATGAAAAGATCGCCGATGAATTCGTGGCAAAACTCGCGGTCCGCGCCTCGCAACTGCCGGCGGGAGACCCGCGCGGCCATGTCGTGCTGGGCTCGCTGATCAGCAGCCAGGCGGCCGACAAGATGGAGGAACTTGTCGCCGATGCCGTGGCCAAGGGCGCCAAGCTTGTCGCCGGTGGCAAGCGCAGCGGTACCGTGGTCGAGGCAACGCTGCTCGATCACGTGACGCCGACGATGCGCGTCTATTCGGAAGAATCCTTCGGACCGGTCAAGCCGGTGATCCGCGTCAAGGGCGAGGACGAGGCCGTGCGGGTCGCCAACGACACCGAATATGGCCTGTCGTCAGCCGTCTTCAGCCGCGACATCAAACGTGCGTTTGCCGTCGCCGCCCGCATCGAAGCTGGCATCTGCCATATCAACGGACCGACGGTCGGCGATGAGGCGCAGATGCCGTTCGGCGGCGTCAAGGGCTCCGGCTATGGCCGTTTCGGCGGCAAGGCCTCGATCGCCGAATTCACCGATTTGCGCTGGGTGACGATCGAGGACCCTGGCCAGCATTATCCGTTCTGACCGGACTGCTTTGGACGGCTGACCGTCAAACAGCCAGCGACGGTGTGAAGCGAATACTGGCGGATTGCTTCTGGCCAGGCGCCAGTACGATGCAGCCGGTATGGATCTTCTCGTCATCCATCCGGTTGAAAGCGTCGGTGATGTTGCTGACCGGCTCGGCGCAAAAGAACGGCTCGCCCGGCGGCGTGTAGAGAACGAGGAAATCGAGCGGCGCCTCCGCCTCGATGTCCAGCTGCCGTTGGTGTTCGGGCCAGGAGATTCGGGCGCGGCGCGTCCATTCCGTGAAGACCGTGTCGAAGTCGACCTCCGATACGTCAAAGCCGATGGATGGATCGGCCCCAGCAGGCGGCGGGACATGCCGGATGGGCAGGACCTCCGCATCGGTTTCCCACATGCCTGATACCCGGGCCTGGACATGCGTCCACGGTGTCGACGGGAAATACGGATGGAGGCCGAAGCCAACCGGCATCGGCGCGTCCGACAGGTTGTGCACCGCAATGGTCATGCAAAGCCTGCCGTCAGCCAGAAAGATCTTCTGCTCGGCTTCATAGCTCCATGGCCAGGTATCGGCGGTGTGCCGGTAGCGCAGGACGATCATGCTGGCTTGGTGACTGACGACCGTCCATGGGCGACGCCAGCCATGGCCATGCTCGTGGTGCGGATCGTCAGGCTGGCTGGGCAATTGGATCGAACGCCCCGCGAATTCGAAGCGGCCACCCCTGATACGGTTGGAGTAGGGAACGAGCGGAAAGCAAGCCATGGCGCCAGCATCGCGGCGGCTGATCGCCGCTGGATCGGCCGGGCGCAGCCAATCCACGGCAGCGCCATCCGGCCACCACCGATACGACGCCAGCGCTCCGCCGGCTGCCGGAGCAATCTCGACCGTCGCGATGCCGTCACTGATCGAGACCAGCTCCGTGCGCTGCGCGACGGCCACAGCGGAATTCTTTGTCATTGGCACTCCCCAATCCCTTGACTCCAATCGCCATGGCGATAAGACATATCATATGAATAGTATGAAGAATAGAAAATCGTTCAGCACGGCACGCACGTCACGGGTTGCCGTGGCGGTTTCCAGCGGCTCCACCGCGCTGCACGCCACCGTTGTCGAGCAGATCGGCTTGCGGATCGTGCAAGGCGACTTCCTCCCCGGCGAGGCCCTGCCCAATGCCGACGATTCCAGCGAGATGCTGGGGGTCAGCCGCACGGTGCTGCGCGAGGCGATCAAGGTGCTGGCCGGCAAGGGGCTGGTCGAATCACGGCCAAAGACCGGCACGCGGGTGCGGCCTCGCGCCGACTGGAATTTCCTCGACCCCGACGTCCTGTCCTGGCGCTATGCCGGCGGTGTCAGCGCCGAGGATGTGCGGGCGTTGTTCGAATTGCGCCGCGCCATCGAGCCGATGTCGGCAGCCCTCGCCGCGCAGCGTGCAACGGAGGCGCAGATCGCCGAGATCCATGCGGCACTGGCCGAAATGGAAGCAGTCAGCGACGATGGCGACCGCTTCGCCAAGCCCGATTTGGTGTTCCACCAGACCATCCTGCGCATGACCGGCAACGAGCTGATCGGCTCGCTGGCGGCGCTGGTCGAGACCGCATTGGTAATGAGCTTTCGCCTTTCCAACGACAATCCGGAAGGCCAGCGCCATTCCTTGCCGCTGCACCGGGAAGTGGCCGAGAAGATTGCCGCCGGCGACGCCGCCGGGGCGCAAAAGGCGCTGCTGGTGCTCATCGACAATGCGGAGGACGACGTGCGCCGCAGCGTCGAGAACCGCAACAAACGCCGCAACGACCGAGGCCAGCAATCGTGAGCGAAACCAAACGCAAACTGCGGTCCGAAGCCTGGTTCGGCGGCGAGGGCAAGAATGCCTTCATGCACCGCAGCTGGATGAAGAATCAGGGCATTCCCGCAGACGCTTTCGACGGCCGCCCGGTGATCGGCATCTGCAACACCTGGTCGGAACTGACCCCGTGCAATGCGCATTTGCGGGCGCTGGCAGACCACGTCAAACGTGGCGTCTACGAGGCCGGCGGCCTGCCGCTGGAATTCCCGGTCATGTCGCTGGGCGAAAGCAACATGCGCCCGACCGCCATGCTGTTTCGCAACCTCGCCAGCATGGATGTCGAGGAATCCATCCGTGGCAATCCGATCGATGGCGTCATCCTGCTGGTCGGCTGCGACAAGACCACGCCGGCGCTCTTGATGGGGGCTGCCTCGTGCAACCTGCCGACCATCGCCGTGTCAGGCGGACCCATGCTCAACGGCAAGTTCCGTGGACAGGATATCGGCTCCGGCACGCATGTCTGGAAATTCGCCGAGGAGGTCAAGGCCGGCCGCATGCCGGTCGCCGACTTCCTCGCCGCCGAGCAGGGCCAGAGCCGGTCGGCGGGCAGCTGCATGACGATGGGCACCGCTTCGACGATGGCAAGCATGGTGGAAGCGCTCGGCATCGGCATGCCGGACAACGCCGCGATCCCCGCGGTGGATTCGCGCCGTGGCGTGCTCGCCCAGCTGGCCGGACGCCAGATCGTCGATCTCGTCCGCCGCGACGTGACGATTTCGCAGATCCTCACCAGGCAGGCCTTCGAGAACGCCATTCGCGTCAACGGCGCGATCGGCGGTTCGACCAATGCGGTGCTGCATCTGATCGCCATCGCCAACCGGGTTGGTGTCGATCTCAGCCTCGATGACTGGGACCGCCTTGGCCGCGACGTTCCGACCATTGTCGACCTGATGCCGTCGGGCCGGTTCCTGATGGAAGATTTCTACTATGCCGGGGGGCTAGCTGCGGTCATGGCGTCGCTTGATGAAGTGGGGCTTCTTCATCGCGACGCCATGACCGTCAGCGCCAAGACCATCGGTGAACTGATCGACGGTGCGCCCAACTACAACCGTGAGGTCATCCGCCCGCTGAGCGAGCCGCTGACCAAGGAGGGCGGCATTTCGATCCTGCGCGGCAATCTGGCGCCCAACGGAGCGGTCATCAAGCCGTCGGCGGCAACGCCCGAGCTGATGCAGCATCGTGGCAAGGCCGTCGTCTTCGAGAATATCGAGCACTACTACGCCCGCATCGACGATCCGGAACTGGATATCGATGCCTCCTCGGTGATGGTGCTGAAGAACTGCGGGCCGCGCGGCTATCCCGGAATGGCAGAAGTCGGCAACATGCCGCTGCCGGCCAAGCTGCTTAGAGAAGGCGTCTCCGACATGGTGCGCATTTCGGACGCGCGCATGAGTGGCACGGCCTACGGTACGGTGGTGCTGCATGTGGCGCCCGAAGCCGCGGCAGGTGGCACGCTTGCCCTGGTGCGTGACGGTGATCTCATCGAGCTCGACGTTGCCGGCCGTCGTCTCGAGCTTTTGGTGTCGGATGAAGAGTTGGCCATCCGCCGCCGTGACTGGAAGCCCCCGACGCCACCGCTGGGCGGCTACCAGAGCCTCTATGTCGAGCGCGTGCTGCAGGCCGACAAGGGCTGCGACTTCGACTTTCTCGTCGGCCGGCGCGATGCCGGCGTCCCCCGGCATTCCCACTAGAGAGGCGCGCGATGACGGATCAGATCGGCAGCTACGCGACCTACCCCAGCCTCAAGGGCCGCAGCGTGTTCATTACCGGTGGCGGAAGCGGCATCGGCGAAAGCCTGGTGCGCCATTTCTGTGCGCAAGGCAGCCGCGTCGCCTTCGCCGATCTGGCCGAGGAGCCTTCGCGGCGCCTGGTCGATGCGATCGTGACCGAGGGGCATGCCGCGCCGCTGTTCATTCCCTGCGACCTGCGCAATGTCGAGCAGTTGCAGGCGGCGACCGCGGAGGCGATGCAGCACAACGGCCCGATCCAGGTGCTTTGCAACAATGCCGGCAATGACGACCGCCACCAGACCAAGGACGTGACGGTGGCGTATTGGGACGACCGCATGGCGGTCAATCTGCGCCACCAGTTCTTCGCGGCCCAGGCAGTGCGCCCGCAGATGAGCGCGCAGGGCGGCGGCTCGATCATCAATTTCGGCTCCATCACCTGGATGGTCGGCGATCCCGATTGCCCCGCCTATGTGACCGCCAAGGCGGCGGTGTACGGCATGACGCGGGCGCTGGCCCGCGAACTCGGCCCCGAGCGCATCCGCGTCAACTGCATGGTGCCGGGCTGGGTGATGACCGAGCGCCAGATGAGCCTGTGGCTGAACCCGGCCGGCGAACGCCAGATCGACGAGAGGCAGTGCCTGCCCGATCGGCTGCAGCCCTCCGACATCGCGCGCATGGCGCTGTTCCTCGCCGCCGACGACAGCCGCATGTGCACGAGCCAGCAGTTCATCGTCGATGCTGGCTGGGTGTGACCGGTACAGCCTCAAAGGAAGAAGGGTATTTCATGCGTCTGGTACAGTACACAACGCCCGATGGCGGCAGGCGGGTCGGCCGGGTTTCCGATGACGGCAACCGCCTGCATCCGCTCGACAAGACCAGCACCGTGCTGGAACTAGCCGAAGCGGCGATTGCCCAGTGTGCATCGATCACGGCGCTGGTCGAGAAGCGGACGGGTGCGGCCACGGTCGACTATGACGAACTGCTGCGCGATGGCCGCGTGCTCGCTCCCGTCGACCACCCGGAGCCGGCACGCTGCCTGGTCACCGGCACCGGCCTGACCCACACCGGAAGTGCCGCCGCGCGCGACAAGATGCATGTGCTGACCCATGGCGAGGACGCCGAGGAATCGGATTCGCTGAAGATCTTCCGCATGGGCCTGGAAGGCGGCAAGCCCGACGCCGGCAAGATCGGAATCCAGCCCGAATGGTTCTTCAAGGGTGTCGGCACCTGTGTCGTGCCGCCCGGCGCCGATCTGCCCATGCCGGCTTTCGCACGCGCCGGTGCCGAGGAGGCCGAGATCGTCGGGCTCTACCTCAATGGGCCTGATGGCCGCCCCTATCGCATCGGCTATGCGCTCGGCAATGAATATTCCGACCATGTGACGGAGGCCGAGAACTACCTCTATCTCGCCCACTCCAAACTCCGCTCCTGCTCGATCGGCCCGGAGCTTTTGATCGGCGACCTGCCCGAAGAAGTGCGCGGCCATTCCCGCATCCTGCGCGACGGCGCGGTCATCTGGGAACAGGAATTCCTGTCGGGCGAAGCGCACATGTCGCACTCGATCGCCAATCTCGAACATTTCCATTTCCGCTACCCCATGCACCGCAGGGCGGGCGACCTGCACGCCTATTTCTTCGGGGCGGCGGTGATGAGCTACGCCTCCGGTATCAAGACGGCTTCCGGCGACGAGTATGAAATCCAGGCACAGGCATTCGGCAAGCCGCTGCGCAACCGGATGGTGTCGGTGCCGGACGAGGGACTGGTCGCCGTCACCCAGCTGTGACGGCAAAAGCCCCGGAAATTACGGTCCACCAGAACGACAATGGGAGATTAAAAATGGGACTGAAGAAAGCATTTCTGAGATTAGCGACGATCGGGCTCGGCATCGGCCTGATGACATCGGCGGCGCTGGCCGCGAACCTTCGCGTGCTGGCCTGGGACGGCTATGCCGACCCGGACTGGGTGAAGGACTTCACCGCCGCCACCGGCATCGGCGTCGACGTCGTCTTCATCGGCAGCGATGACGAGATCTGGGCCAAGATCAAAGGCAGCGAAGGGCAGGACTTCGATGTCTTCGCCGTCAACACCGCCCAGTTGCAGCGCTACATCAAGGCTGATCTGGTATCGCCGATCGACATCACGAAACTGCCGAACCAGAAGGACGTGCTGCCGCGCTTCCGCGATCTGTCGCAGGTCAGCGGCGACACCAAGGACGGCAAGGTCTACGGCATTCCGTTCTGCTTCGATTCCATCGGGCTGATCTACGACACCGACAAGGTCAAGCCGGCGCCGACCTCGATGTCGGTGCTGTGGGATCCGGCCTACAAGGGCAAGATCCTCGCCTATGACAATGGCGAGCACAATTTCTCGTTCACCGCGCTGACGCTCGGCTACAAGGATCCGTTCAACCTCAATGCGGAGCAGATGGCGGCGGTCAAGGCCAAGCTGGTCGAACTCAAGCGCAATGTGCTGAGCTTCTACACCACCGCCGACGAGGCGCAGCAGATATACCAGAACAATGACGTCGCCCTGATCTGGGCCAATTACGGCCAGCAGCAGGTCAAGGCGTTGCAGAAGATCGGCGCCCATGTCGCCTACGTCAACCCGAGCGAAGGCGCGCTTGCCTGGCTCGACAACTGGGTGATCTCCAAGGGTGTCCGCGACAATGCGGCGGCCGAGAAGTGGATCGACTTCATGCTGAGCAAGAAGATCGGCGGCGAGCTTTCCGAGCGTACCGGCTTCGGCAACACCGTGGTCGAGTCGAGCAGCGCCGGCGGCAACGACAAGCTGGTCTGGCTCAACAATGTCGAGGATCCGCTCAAGCGTTCGGACATGTGGAATGAGGTCAAGGCGACGCCCTGATCTTTTCCGCGCCTGACCTCGAAGGACCCGGCGGTCCGGACGTTCCGGACCGCCGAAGCGTATGCGAGAATATTCCATGAACCAGAACACCGACCTCTTGACGCTGCGGTCCGTCTCGAAATCCTACGGCACGGTTCCCGTGCTGCACGACATCGACCTGTCGATCCGGGACGGTGAGTTCCTCACCGTTCTTGGACCGTCGGGTTCGGGCAAGACCACGGTCCTGCGGCTGATCGGCGGGCTGGAGCCGCTGACCGCCGGCGAAATCCGGCTGGACGGCCAGGAGATCAGCCGCATGCCGATCAACAAGCGGCCGTTCAACACCGTGTTCCAGGACTATGCGCTGTTCCCGCACATGACCGTTTCCGGCAATGTCGGCTACGGGCTTTCGGTGCGCCATATCAAGCGCAAGGAGATCGCAAGCCGTGTGTCGCAAGCCCTCGAACTGGTGCAGCTCGGACGTTTCGCCGACCGCTTTCCGGCGCAGCTTTCCGGCGGCCAGCGCCAGCGTGTCGCACTCGCTAGGGCGCTGATCTGCCAGCCGCGCCTGATCCTGCTCGACGAGCCGTTGGCGGCACTCGATCTCGAACTGCGCCGGCAGATGCAGGAATTCCTGAAATCCATCCAGCGCGAGATCAAAACCACCTTCCTGTTCGTCACCCATGACCAGGAAGAAGCGATCGGCATGGCCGATCGGATCTGCGTCATGCAGGCCGGCCATATCCGCCAGCTCGGCACGCCGCACGAGCTCTACTACAAGCCGAACTGCGAGTTCGTGGCGCGCTTCTTCGGCGAGAACAATCTGGTGGCCGGAAAGCTCGGTCCCGTGCAGGGCGAGCAGCGGCCGATCGAGACCGCGCTTGGCCGCCTGGTCTGCTCGATCAGCGGCCAGCCGCATCTCAAGGCCGCCGCCGACGGCGCCAGCGCCTTCGCGGCGTTCCGTCCCGAAGCCTTGCGTCTTGCTGATGCCAATGATGGCGACAACCGCTTTTCCGGTATCATCGCCGATCTGGCCTTTGCCGGCTCGTCGACGGTCGCCACGATCGTGGCGGGGGCGGACAACGACGCGCAGCGCCTGCGGTTGCGCATGCCGAGTCGGATCGACGGCAGTATTTTGAAATCAGGCGAGACGGTCTCGCTTTGCTTTGCGCCGCATGAAGGCCATCTGGTGCTGGCATGAGCGGAGCCGGGTCGACACACGCGGCGGAACGGCGATTGTCGCGGCTGGTGACGGTGCTGGCCTTCGCCTTGCCGGTGATCTTCGTCCTCGTGCCGCTGGCGATCTTCCTCGTCTACAGCTTCTTCAGCGTCGACCAGGGCACGATCGTCCATTCGCCGACGCTCGGCAACTATGTCAGGTTCTTCACCGACCCGATCTTTCTGCCGGTGTTCTGGAACACCATCGTGCTGTGCGTGTCGGTAGCCGTCATCTGCATCCTTCTCGCCTATCCCGCCGCCTATTTCCTGACGACGCTGAAAGGGAGGTGGCGTTACGCCTTGCTGATGCTGCTCCTGGTGCCGCTGCTGATGAGCTACGTCATCAAGATCTATGCGATCCGCAGCATCCTCGGCCTCAACGGCTTCCTCAACAAGGCGCTCGTGGCGCTCGGCATCCTGGATCAGCCGTCGACGCTTTTTGTCTTCAACATGAACGCCATCCTTTTGACGCTGAGCCTGCTTTTGATCCCCTTCGCCATCCTGCCGATCTTCCTGTCGCTGGAGCGCATCCCCCAGACCTTGCTGCGTGCCTCGGATGATCTGGGCGCCAGCAGCCTGCAGACGTTCCTGCGCATCAGCTTGCCGCTCAGCCTGCCCGGCGTCGCCTCGGCGGCGAGTTTCGTCTTCGTGCTGGCGATCGGCGATTTCCTGACGCCGCAGATGGTCGGCGGGATCAGCGGCTTCACCTTCGGCCGCATCCTCTACAGCCAGTTCGGCACCGCCTATAACTGGCCGTTCGGCGCCGCACTCTCGGTGGCGCTTGCGATCGTGGTGATCGCCGCCATCCTCATCGGCGAACGGTTCGGACGCAGCCGGGGGACGTCGGTATGAGTGCGCTGCCCCGGCCGTCCACCATCTTCCTTGCCGCGATCACGTCACTGGTCGCGGTGCTGCTCTACAGCCCGCTGTTCGTGCCGATCGTGTCGTCGTTCTTCATCATTTCACATGGCAATGTCGACTGGTCGTCGCCGACCCTTTCGACCTATGTGGCGCTGGCGGGGAACCACGACATCCTGGCCGCCCTGCGCACCACGCTGATCGTCGGCGTCTGCACCGTAATCCTGTCGGTGGTCAGCGGGACGCTGCTGGCGCTCTACTACCACGGCCGCCGCTCAGGCCGTTCGGTTCTGCAGTTCATCATCTTCCTGCCGTTCCTGATGCCGCCGATCATCAGCGGCCTGGCGTTGCTGATCTTCTTCCGCGAGATCGGCCTCGAACGCTCGCTGCTGACCGTCGTCATCGGCCACACGGTCTTCGTGCTGGCGATCGTCTATCGCACCGTGCTGATGCGGCTGCAGTCGATGAGCCGCACGCTGGTCGAGGCCTCCTACGATCTCGGCGCCAGCGGCTGGCAGACCTTCTGGCGCGTCATCCTGCCGAACCTGTCGAGCGCCATGGTCGGCGGCGCCATCCTGGCCTTCGCTCTGTCGTTCGACGAGACGATGATCACCATCCTGGTCACCGGCACGCAAAGCACGCTGCCGGTCAGGCTGTGGGCGATGATGCGGCTTGGCTTCTCGCCCGACATCAACGCGCTGGTGGCGCTGATCCTGATGTTCACTGTCCTGCTCTGCGTCCTCGCCGCCCGTTTTCTGATCCCCAGGCAGATGGCGACGGAACGGAATTGAGGTTCAAGCCAATGGGCCGAGGTCGAAGACTCGTCCTGGATTGAGGATGTTCTTCGGATCGAACGCCGACTTCAGCCGCCGCATCGCAGTGATTTCGGCGTCGCTGCGCACCAGATGCAGCCACTGCTTCTTGTCGAGGCCGATGCCGTGCTCGGCCGACACGCCGCCTCCGGCCGCCGCCACGCCGCGATAGATGATGCCATAGGCCGCCGCCGGATCCTTGGTCAGGACCTGATAGTGCAGGTTGCCGTCGCCGAGATGGCCGAAGACATAGATGTCGGCGCCGGGATCGACGGCATGGATGGCGGCATCCGCTTCCTGCAGGAACGCTCCCATGCGCGCCAGCGGGATGCTGATGTCGACGCCGATCAGGCCCTTGATCGAAAACAGGACGCGGTTGGCGTCTTCGCGCACATCCCACAGCGTGCGGAATTCGCGCGGCGATTGCGAGACGACCACATCGTCAACGACGCCGTCCTCGACCGCCTGCATCAAGACTTCGGCGAAGCGCTCACTGTCGCGATCCGGCTCGCTGCCCTGGATTTCGGCCAGCACATAGACGGGTAAGCCAGCCGGCAGCGGCGCCGGCATGGCCATGCTGGCAACCATGACGTCGTAGAGCGGCGCGAAGTTGACCTCATAGGCGGACAAAAGCGGGCCGAGCTTTTGCCGCAGCAACGCAAGCAAGGCGATCGCTGCATCGAGCGAAGGCAGCGCGCAGAAGGCGTTCACCTCGGAGGCAGGCTTCGGATGCAACCTGAGCGCGGCGCGGGTGACGACGCCAAGCGTCCCTTCCGCGCCGATGAAGAGCTGGCTTAGATCATAGCCGGAATTGTCCTTGGACAGGCCCTTCAGCGAGGACAGCACACTGCCATCGGCCAGCACAGCTTCCAGCCCCAGCACCTGCGCCCGGTACATGCCATAACGTAGCACGCGGATGCCGCCGGCATTGGTGGCGATGTTGCCGCCGACCGTGGCCGAACCGCGCGCGCCGATATCGACGCCGAACATCAGCCCGGCGTTGTCGGCCGCCTCCTGCACCGCCTGCAGCGTGGCGCCGGCTTCGGCGATAATGCTGGCGGCTTGGATGTCCGGGGCGGCAAGCCCGGTCATCCGCTCCAGCGACAGCACGATCTCGCCCGGCTGCACACGTGTGCCACCGGCCAGTCCGGTGCGCCCGCCCTGGATGACGACCGACTGACCGAGAGCGTTGCAGCCAGCGAGTGCTGCCGCCACACCAACGGTATCGCGCGGACGCAGCACCACCTCGGGCAGCGAGCCAAGCTTGCCGTCGGGATCGTCACGGTAACGCTGGTCGACATCGGAGCCGGCGAGCACGCCGCCCGCGCCCAGCCGATCGCCAAGCGCGGACAGAAGTCGTTGTGTTTCAGGCGACATCGGGCTCAGGCGCCCGTGTGGCAAAACGCGTCATCCGCATACACCGACCGGACGGCCCGATGGGTACCCTTGTCCAACACGCTCGCATCCTTCAATTGCAGCCGGCCGATCCTATTCGTGATGGCGCGCCGTGCAAGCGATATCGGCATCAATCGCGAGAGCCGAGATTGATGCCGGAAGGACCGCGCAGCTCACTGAAGCTTGGCCTGCAGGGCGTTGACGTCGTCGGTGGTCATTTCACCGTCGGTGGTCACCTTGCCGTCGACGATCTTCCACAGCCGGAACGGGCCGGTGATGTCGCCGAACTTGTCGAAGGCGACGGGGCCGATGACGCCTTCGTAACGGATCGGCTTGCCATCCTTGATCAGGCCGAGCGCCTTGGCGAACTCCTCCTTGCCGGCATAGATCGGCGTGCCGGCAGGGTCGACCGCCTTGTACATGGCATCCTTGATCTTGGCCGGATCCTCGGAGCCGGCAATGGCGATGGCCAGGCCGACGATGGCGCCGGCATCATAGGAACGGTCGGCCGCCGGGTTCGACGGTTCGATGCCGGAGAATGCCTTGTAGTTCTTTGTGAAATACTCGGTCGAGGCGGTCGGGCTGGTGCCGGAGGACGTGCCATAGGCATCCTTCAGATAATCAGCGCCGACGGAGTCGATGAAGTCAGGGCTGTTCATGCCGTCATTGAGCAGGAACTTCTGCACGCCGCCCTGGGAAATCCAGGTGCGGGCAACGGTGGCGCCATCGACCGGCGTGCTGACGAGATAGAGACCGTCCGGCTCGCCTCCCATCGCCGCGGTGACCTCGGAGGCATAGCTCGATTGCTTCTCATTGTAGGGCGTGTCGGAGACGATGGTGCCGCCTAGCGCTTTGTAGGCACGCGAGAATTCTGCCACCATGTTGACGCCGAAGTCGTTGTTGACGTGGATGACCGCCAGCTTCTTGAAGCCCTTGTCGATGGCGTATTTGGCGGCGGCCACGCCCTGAAGCGCATCCGAGGTGATGGTGCGGAAGAAGATGCCGTTGGTCTTGCCGTCGCGACCGAGTGTCGTCAGCGTCGGCGAGGATGACGCGGGCGAGACCTGGACGATCTTGGCCGGAGCGGTGACCGAGGTCAGGATCGGAATCGACACCGAGGAGATGATGCCGCCGATGATGACCGGCACCTTCTTGACCTGAACCAGCTGGGTCGCGGCGTCGACCGCGATGTTGCCCTGGCTCTGGCTGTCACGGGTATCGGTGACGAGATCGCAGCCGCGCACCCCGCCGGCGTCGTTGATGTCGCGGAAGGCCATTTCGACCGACTTGGCGCCGGCCTGGCCATATTCGCCGGCCGGACCGGTCAGTTCCATGACGAGGCCGACGGTGATCTTGCAGTCGGCGGCCTGCGCAGCACCGGCAATCGTGACAAGAGCAAGCGCGGTGGTGAGTTGGAGTATCGTCTTTCTCATTGTTGTTCCCCTTGAGTTACACGAACTGATTTGACGTCTGGAAAGTCTCAGTGTTCCGGCACCTGCAGCCAGGTTTCATGCAGATGCCGCCATTGAACGCCATTGGGCGCCGATGAACTGGTGGTGAAAACGGCACTAGACTGGCGGCGGCTATGCCTGCCGCCACGCGACTGCGCCTCGACGTAGAGGACGACGATCGTATCGCCATCCTGCCATCCGGGCTTGATGTCTTCGATCGAAATGGCGAAGCCGTCGTCGCAAGTGGCGCGGCTGGAGCGCACATGGTTGATCACGGCATCGCGGTCGAGGATCTGGCCGCCTGGTGCGATCATGGTCAAGCCTTCGCCCATGACTGCTTCGAAGCGGCCGAAATCCACTTTGTCGGCCCGCGCGGCGACGAACCAGTCGACGAAAAAGCGGTGCAGGTCGATGATCTCGGCGCTGGCCTGCGAAAACAGCCTGTCGTCGTCCATGGTTTCACACCCGGCCCGCGTTCAGATTGTAATGCATGATCGAGCCGTGGCGGCCGTGGCGGTCACGCTCCAGCGTGTAGACGTCCCCCTCAAGGCCGGTGCCCCGCGCGATGGCGGCGGCAATCCGTGCCCGGTCATCGGCGTCGAGTGCGACATCCATGATCTCCGCATTGGCCAGCGCGTGCGCCTGGTTGCGGGCGCCGACGATGACGGCGGCCACTTGCGGCCGCTCCAGCACCCAGGCGCTGGCTATCGTGGCGATGTCGACGCCGTGGCGGTCGCCGACGGTCTTAAGCACCTGGAGCAGTTGCTGGAACAGGTCCCAGCCGCCGAAATCATCGATGATCAGCTTGTACTTGACCAGCGAGCGGTTTTCGAGCGGCGAGACAGGTTCGGCCACGCCAAGCCATCTGTCGCTAAGGAAGCCGCCGGCTACAGATCCGTAGCAAAGGAAACTGACACCGTTTTTCTCGGCAAGTGCCGCGAGGCTGTTCGCCGGACGCTGGTCAAGCACCGAATATTGCAGCTGCTGGCTGACCAGCGGGATACCGGCCGCCAGGATTTCGGCGAGCCGCCGCGTGTCGAAATTGGTGGTGCCGAGATTGCGCACCTTGCCCTCGCGCCGAAGCTCCTCGAGCCAGCCCATCGCCTCGACGTAGCCGGCCATCGCATAATCCCACCAGTGGAACTGGACGAGATCGAGCCGCTCGGTCTTCAGCCGCCGCAGCGACTGGTCGACGATACCCCTGATATAATCGCGGCTGATGTTGGCCAGCCGTTCCAGGTCGGGCACCAGCTTGGTGTGCACCTTCATTTTGGCCGCCGCATCGAGGCCGCGTTCATTGGCCAGCCGCAACCGCGCGGCGCCGATCAGTTCCTCGACGCCGGTGTAAATATCGGCGCAGTCATAGGTCCAGATCCCGGCATCGAAGGTGGCGATCAGGTCGGTCACCGCTTGGCTCCGATCAATGGCGCCATGGCCGCCGGCCAGTTGCCAGCCGCCTCGTATGACACGTGAGACGGTATAGCCGGGGCTGAGCTCGAAGGCCTTGGCGGTCATGTCCGGTCATTCTCCTTCGGCAGCGGTACGGCCGTGGTTTCGGCATGGCTGAACCGCCGCTTGGCCAGCCTGACGATCCGCAACCGGCTGGCGCAGTTGGGATCGGGGCAGGCGATCTCGGCATCCGAGGTCATCCAGTCGTTCGGGTGGGTCGGGCGCTGTTTCGCCGCCAGCAGCGGCAGCACCGCGGCAAGCGAATAGATCGAAAAACCCTGCCCCGCCGGCATCGACAGCATCTCGCCCTTGAGCTCGAAATAATCGCCGGCCTTGGCGCCGCAGTAGATCGGTTTGCCCTCGGGGATGACCGCCTCGACGCGAAGATCGAAGAGCTCGAAACTGTCGTCAGCCATTTGGGGCCTCCACCAGGCTAAAGGTGATGTCGCAGGCGCCGTTGCGCCGGATCACCCCACACGCGGCGGCGAATTGATCGCGGTCTTCGGCAAGCACCTGTGCCACCACGCTGCCGGCCAGCCAACCAATGGGGAACAGCAGGCGCGCGCCCTGCCCGTAGAACAGGCCGATGTCGAAGATGGCATTGGGATTGCCGCCCCACATGCGTGGCGGCACGTAGGACAGCACGATGTCGCCCGGCTGCGGCGTCAGCGTCGCGTTCTCCGCCGGCAAGGGCTTGGCATAGGTTTGGCCTTCAAGATCGGCGGCGGGAACCGGACAGGAAATCTCCGGTCCCGTCCACATCGCGTGAATGCCGGGGACGACGCGTGGCGTGGCCAGATACGCCGTGAGAAAGGCGGCGTTTTCCGGCGCTTTCCCGGGCAACAGGAGCGCGGTGACGGAAAGCTTCGAACGAGGCTGGCTGATCCTGATGGAGGTCATGTCTGGGCTTTCGCGGCTGCGGATTGCAGCTTGCTGCGCAGGAAAGTAAAGGGCCGGCTGATGTCGGCGGCCAGCGCCTCGCGTGCCGCATGCGCGTCCTGCGTGGTCAGCGCCTCGACGATACGGCGGTGATACTGGGCGGTGTCGACCTCGCCGGCTTCCGAGAAGGCGTAGATGGCGACGCGGATGCATGGCCCCGATTGCAGCCACAAGCTCTCGATCATCGGAATCAGAACGGCCGAGCCGCAGGATCGGTAGATCTCGAAGTGAAAGCTCTGGTTCAGCGTCACTTCGCGGTCGACATCCTTCTTGTGTTTCAGCGCCCGCATCTCGTCCCATTCGCCGAGAATGGTTTCGATGGCGGCGATCTGGCGCGGCCCCATGCGCGCGGCGGCCAGCGCGATTGCCTCGCCTTCGATCAGGACGCGGGCACGCAAGAGATCGTCGAGACGTTCCAGCGTGATCGGCGGCACGCGCACCGAGCGGTTGGGCAGCGCCTCCAGCGCCTTTTCCGTGATCAGTCGGCCGAGCGCCTCGCGCACCGGCATGGTCGAGGTGACCAGCGCATCGGCCAGACCGCGGATGGTCAGCACCTGGCTTGGCTCGAACAGGCCGCCGATCAGCGCGCGCCGGAGCTCGGAATAGACGCGATCCTGCACAGTCTCACGGCCGACCGGCGCAAGCTGGGCCGCGATCGCCTCGTTGTTCTTTCCGACAGCAGCCTTTTGCATGGAATTCCGTTCTCGGCGGGTTTTCGGCTTGCGGATGAAATTAAAGCCGAATAGCGTGATCAAAGCAAGTGTGATCACAAATCATAATCAGGAGGCGGCAACGATCGTCTTCGGCCAGAGGGTTCGATGAGTGAGGTAGCGGAACGCCAAGGGCGGGAGACCCGTGTGCCGGTTCTGACGGCAAGCCAGGTCGTCAGGCGGTTCGGCGGCCTTGTCGCCGTCAACGATGTCTCGTTCGATGTTAGGGCGGGAGAGATTCTCGGCCTGATCGGCCCGAACGGTGCCGGCAAGACGACCATGTTCGACTTGCTGGCCGGCAGTATCCTGCCCACCAGTGGCAACATCTTGCTCAATGGCGTGCGCGTCTCCGGCGAAGCCGCTCACCTGCGCATCGGCCGAGGTCTCGGCCGCACCTTCCAGATCCCGCGCCCGCTCCCCAATCTGACGCTGATCGAGAACATCATGCTGGCGGCACAGGGCCAGGCGGGCGAAAGGCTGCTCGCCAACTTCGTCACGCCGTGGCGGGTGGCGGCGCAGGAAAGAGCCGCCCGGGCAAAGGCGCTCGAACTGCTGGAACTGGTCACCCTCACCCACCTCGCGCATGAGCCGGCGCGCGTGCTTTCCGGCGGCCAGCGCAAGCTGCTCGAACTTGCCCGGGTGATGATGGCCGATCCGGCCATCATCCTGCTCGATGAACCAGCGGCCGGCGTCAACGCGACGCTGCTCGAAGTCATCATCGACCGCATCCGCGACATCAATGCGCGCGGCATCACCTTCCTGCTCATCGAGCACAACATCGACATGGTGACACGGCTCTGCCACCGCGTCCTCGTGATGGCGAGCGGCCAGTTGCTCAGCGAAGGCACGGCGGAAGAAGTCGCTCGCGACCCGCGCGTCATCGAGGCCTATCTCGGGGGCGCCGCATGAGCGAGACCGTCCTCGATGTCCACAATCTCGAAGCCGGTTACGAACCCGGCGTGCCGATCGTGCGCGGCGCCTCGATCACGGTCAGAAAAGGTGAAATCGTCGTCGTCCTCGGTCCCAACGGCGCCGGCAAGTCGAGCTTCATCAAGGCGATCGCAGGCCTCGTGCCGATCACCGGCGGTTCAGTGTTCCTGGACGGCCAGGATATCACCGCGGCACCGGCCCACACCATGGTGCGGCTTGGCCTCGCCTTCGTGCCGCAGACCGAGAATATCTTTCCGCTGATGTCGGTCGAGGACAATCTCAGGGTTGCCTGCGGCATCCTCGAGCGGCGCGACATCCCGGCCCGCCTCGAGGAGATGTATGCCGCCTTCCCCGACCTTGTCCGCCAGCGCCGCACGGCCGCCGGCAATCTGTCGGGCGGGCAAAGGCAGATGCTCGCCGTCGCGCGTGCGCTGATCGTCCACCCCAAGGTGCTGGTGCTGGACGAACCGTCGGCTGGTCTGTCGCCAAAGTTCGTCTCGACGGTGTTCGAGATGCTGGCCGGCATCCGCAAGTCCGGAGTCACCATCCTTTTGGTCGAGCAGAACGCCAAGGCAGCGCTTGCAATCGGCGACCGCGCCTATGTTCTGGTCGAAGGCAAGGACCGGCATGAGGGCGTCGCCTCCGAATTGTGGAACGACCCGGTCGTCGCCGAACTCTATCTCGGACAGCGTCCCCAGCATCGGCAGGGAGGCGCTGCATGAGCCTGCAATTCATCATCGACGGATTGCTGACCGGCTCGATGATCGGCCTCGGCGCCATCGGCGTGACGCTCACCTATTCGATCCTTCGTTTCTCCAACTTCGCCCATGGCGACTTCATGGCCTGGGGCACCTATGCGACACTGGCCGTGGTCAGCGCCATCGGTGCGACATTCGGCAAGGTGGCGCCGATCGGGCCGCTGTCCTTCGGATGGCCGCTCCTTGTTGCCCTGGTCGTCGGCATGGCGTTCACCGCACTGCTGGCGCTGCTGCTCGACAAGGTGTTGTTCTCGCGGCTGCGCTCGCAAGGCCAGGCGATCATCGTCGTGATGGCGAGCTTCGGCGCCTCGATGGCGCTGCGGAGCCTGTTGGAGTTCACCTTCACCTCACGGCCAACCTATTTCAGCCGAGCCATCCAGATCGCCATGCCGGTCGGGTTCGGCATCCGCATCACGCCCGACCAGATCGCCTTGCTGGCGCTGACCGCCGTGCTCGTGCTCAGCGTGCATCTGTTGATGACGCGAACACAGACCGGGCGTTCCATGCAGGCGCTGAGCCAAAACGCGGCGTTGGCCCGCATCGTCGGCATCGACGTCGCCAAGGTGGTGCGCGTCACCTGGATCGTCGGCGGCGCGCTTGCCTGCGTTGCCGGCGTGATGATCGGCATCCTGGTGCAGATCCGCCCCTTCATGGGCTTCGACATGCTGCTGCCGATGTTCGCCGCCGCCATCCTCGGCGGCATCGGCAGCATCCCGGGCGCGGTGCTCGGCGGCCTGATCATCGGGCTCGCCGAAGCTGGTGCGGTGCAATTGATCGGCGCCGAATGGCGCGCCGCCGTCTCCTTCATCATCCTGATGGCGGTGCTGTTCGTGCGGCCGATCGGCCTTTTCGGAGTTCGGGAAAGATGATCGATCTCGTCGGCTACGGCGCCTTCTTCCTGACCACGGCGCTGATCTTCTCGCTGGTCACGCTGGGGCTCAATCTGCAGTGGGGGCTGACTGGCCTGTTCAATGTCGGGCTCGCCGGCTTCGTTGCCATCGGCGCCTACACATCGGCGCTGCTGACGACACCGGACGACGCCGCGAGGCTGGGCGGTTTCGGCCTGCCGATCCTTGTCGGCTGGGCAGGCGCCATGGTGGTTGGCGGTATTGCTGCGGCACTTACCGGCATGGCCACGTTGCGTCTGCGGTCCGACTATCTGGCGATCACCACATTCGGGGTCGCCGTGGTCGTGCAACTGGTCGCGCTCAACGCGCAGAAGCTGACGGGTGGCCCATTCGGCATCGGTTTCATCCCGCGCCCCTTCGGCGGCCTGGCGGAGACGCCGCTGCTGTTCAACCTGTCCAACCTCGCCGTCGTCTCGGTGGTGACGCTGATCGCCTATCTCGCCTTGGAGCATCTGTCGCGCAGTCCCTGGGGCCGCGTGCTGAAGGCGCTGCGGGAGGACGAGCGTGCGGCGATCTCGCTCGGCAAGAGCGCGCGTTTCTACCGCGTCCAGGCCTTTGCCGTCGGCGGCGCCATCATGGCGCTGGCCGGGGCATTGCAGGCGCATTTCACCGGCTTCATCGCACCCGACAATTACCTGCCGATCCTGACCTTCCAGGTCTGGGTCATGCTGATCGTCGGCGGGTCCGGCAGCAATCTCGGCGCCGTCGTCGGCAGTGTGCTGGTCTGGGGAATATGGGCCGGATCGGGCACGGCGACCAGCGTGTTCTTCCCGCCCGAGCAGCAGGCGCGCGCCGCCTCGCTGCAAATCGTTGCCATCGGCGTCATGCTCTGCGTCATCCTTCTGATCAGGCCAAACGGCCTGTTCGGCGACAGGCCGCGGCGGGCACGCTTCGGCAAGCGGGCGAAACTGGCCACGGCCAAAGGCAGTTCCAACTCATGAATGCCATGGTCAGGCAGGAGGCGCATGGCGCTTCGCTCTGGCACGCCGTCAGCCATGATCGTCGCCAGCGGCCTGCGCTGAATGGCGACCTCGATGTCGACCTCGCCATTGTCGGCGGCGGTTTTTCCGGGCTTTCAACCGCACTGCACGCCGCCGGAAAAGGACTTTCCGTCGCCGTTCTCGAAGCCGAAATCATCGCCTGGGGCGCGACCGGCCGGAATGCCGGTTTCGTCGTGCCGAACTTCGCCAAGATGGACCCTGACGGCATCCTTGCCCATCTCGGCCCGGAACGCGGCGAGCGCCTCATCGATTTTGCCGCCGGCAGCGCCGACCTCGTCTTCGGCCTGATCCGGCAGCACGGCATCGATTGCGACGCGGCGCAGAACGGATGGATTCAGCCGGCGCACTCGCCGGCGGCCCTGGAGAAGGTCAAATCACGCGCGGGACAATGGGCGCGGCGTGGACGGCCTGTCGTCACCCTGGATCGGCAGGATGTCGCAACGCTGACCGGCGCGCGCGGCTATCTCGGCGGCTGGATGGACCGTTCCGGCGGCGTACTCAATCCGGTCGCCTATGCACGCGGATTGGCCGATGCGGCGGAAAAGGCCGGCGCGCGGATTTTCGAACAGGCACGTGTCACGTCGATTGATCGCGTGGCCGACGGCTGGGCGCTGAAAACGCCATCGGGTTCGGTGCGCGCCGCCAGGGTGCTGATCGCCACCAACGCCTATGGCGGGTCGCTCAATCCGTTGCTTCAGCGGACTTATTTTCCGCTGAAGGTTTTCCAGATCGCCACGGCGCCGCTACCGCTCGAAATCCGCAAGCGTCTGCTTCCCGGGGGGCAAGGCGTCGGTGACACCAGGCGCAATCTCTTCACCTTCCGCTTCGATGCCGATAACCGGCTGATCAGCGGCGGCATGCATGCCCTGAGCGCCGGTGCCGACAGACGCGTACCGCAAACAATCTGGCGCCGGCTCGCCGCCCGTCTCGATCTGCCCGACCTGCCCCCGCTTGCCTATAGCTGGTCGGGAATGGCCGCCGTCGAGCCGGATTTCCTGCCGCACCTCCTGGACCTCGGCCCGGGGCTGATCGCCGGCCGCGCCTGCAATGGACGCGGCATCGCCATGACGACGGCGATGGGCAAGGTACTGGCCGACTGGGCCGCTGGAACCGACGCCCGCGAGTTGCCACTGCCTTTCGCGCCACCGGCGCCGATCCCGTTCCACGCCCTGCTGCGGCACGCACCCAACATGCTGCTAGGCTGGAGCATGCTGCGCGACCGGATGGACGAAACAGCATAGGCCGACCGGGCCTGCCGTCCGATCAGTTTGTCGTGCGAAGATTTTCGGAGAGAACCGCGGCCGCCACGGCGATGTCCTGTTCAAGGGATACACGAACGGCCGGACCGTTGCGCTGTTCGAGCGCGGCGACAATCCTGTGATGTGCGTCATTGGACTGCGGAATGTAGCGATCGGCCCGCATCAGGAGCTTCAGATAAGGTCCGACGCGCCCCCAGAGATCGCGGATCATGTTCAGGAGGATCGGCGCGCCGGCGTGCTCATAAATAGCAAAATGGAAGGCCTCGTTCAGGGAAAGATAGGTCCTGGCGTCCTGCGCCTCGATGGCGCGTTGCATGCCGGCGAGCGCGACCTGTATGTCGGCCAGCGCGCTCTCACTCATGCGCGTGGCGGCCATCTCGCCCGCCAATCCCTCGACGGCGATGCGGATGCGCGTCAGTTCCGCGAAGGCGGGCTCCGACAGCAAGGGCACGATGATCGAGCGGTTGTTCTGCAGTTCCAGAAGCCGCTCGGCGACGAGCCTTTGCAGCGCCTCGCGGATCGGGGTGGTCGAAATGCCAAAGGTTTCGGCGAGCTTGCGGATGACCAGTGTCTGGCCCGGGCTGAAACCGCCTGAAATCAATTCCTGCTTCAGCGCGCCATAGGCGCGGTCGTTGAGGGTTTGATGCTCGAGCTTCAGCATGCGCGGACCGCTCAGCTCACCATTTCGACAGCGCGCGATCGAGCGTCTCGGCCAGCTGCTCGGCATTGTCCCTGGCAAAGGGCAGCGGCGGCCTGATCTTCAGTACATTGCCGCGCGGACCGCAGGACGAGATCAGCACGCCATCCTCGCGCATGGCTTCAACGACGGATGCGGTCTTGGCAGCGGTGGCCTCATCCTCCGCCGTCAACTCGACGCCGAAATAGAGGCCGTTGTGCCTGACATCGGCCACCATGCCGTGGCGACTTTTCAAGGCGTCCAGCAGTTCTCCGGTATAGGCGCCGACCGTGCGCGCGTTCTCGATCAGCCCCTCGCCCTCGATCACGTCGAGCACCGCGATGCCGACGGCGGCCGCGACCGGATTGCCGCCGAAAGTGTTGAAGTAGCCGGTGTTCGAACCGAACGAGCTCACCAGCTTCGGCCGCACGATCACCGCGCCCATTGGGTGCCCGTCGCCGATCGGCTTGCCCATGGTGACGATGTCAGGTTCGAGGCCATAATTGGCGAAGCCCCACATGCCCTGGCCGAGCCGGCCGAAACCGGACTGGACCTCATCGGCAATGACGATGCCGCCCGCTTTCCTGACATGATCGGCCGCCTCGCGCATGACAGAAGCAGCGGGGAAGAAGATGCCGTCGCTGGAAAAGGCGGAATCGAGAAGCAGCGCCGCCGGACGGATGTTTCGAGCGCGCATATCCTCGATGGCGGCGGCGACATTTCTGGCGAAATCATGCGCGGCGCGGCCGCCGTCGCGGAACGTATCCGGCGCCGCCACGGTCCGGTGTTGCGCGGGCACGCCCTTGGCCCCGACCGCAGCCGGCGACAGTTGCGCGGTGGCGATGGTGGCGCCGTGATAGGCGAATTCGGTGATGATCACACCGGTGTTGCCGCTGGAGTGCTGGGCGATGCGGATGGCGAGATCGTTGGCCTCGCTGCCGGTGCAGGTAAACATGGCATGGCCGAGATGGGGCGGCAGCGTGCCAAGCAGCTTTTCGGCGTAATCGAGGATGATCTCGCTGAGGTAGCGCGTGTGCGTGTTGAGCGTGGCGGCCTGTCCCGACAATGCCTCGACGACGCGCGGATGGCAGTGTCCGACCGAGGCGACGTTGTTATAGGCGTCGAGGTATTTTCGGCCCTGGGCATCGTAGAGCCAGACACCGCTGCCACGCACCAGATGGATTGGGTTGCGGTAGAAGGCGCGATAGGTTGGCCCGAGCAATCTGGCGCGGCGTTCGAGCAGCGCGTGCTCTTGTGCGGAAACTCCGGTGTCGGCGGAGGCACTTGCGGGCGGGGACTGGGACACGGGCATCTACTCCGGCTTGGAATGGTCGAGAAAATAGCGGCGGGCGTCAGCGGACGATAGACCGTCCAGCCGTTCAAGCGAGGTCCAGACCTCGGTGATGAGGCGAAGCACATAGTCGCGCTTGGCCGGAAACCGTTCGGCCTGCCAGCTGGCAATGTTGGCGATGAGCGCAAGCCGCGCACGGATGAGGTGGAAGAGGATGCCAAGCTCTTCGATTTCGAGCGGCTGCACCGACTGATAGCCGGCGACGAAGCGGGCCGCGGGCGCCAGAGGGTGACCTTCAGCCGGCCAGCGGTAGACGGCACCGATGGCGAGGTCGCAGATCAGCGGCGAATGGATCATGTCGCCGAAATCGAGGATGCCGTTGACCACCTCCGGCCGCGCGGCATCCATCACCACATTGTAGGAGTTCATGTCGTTGTGGACGATCTGGGCGCGCAGGCCGGGGATCACCGGCGCCGCATGTTCCTCGAAGGCGTCGATGACGCGCTCGACCATGGCGCGATGGCCGGCATCGGCGATGTGCGCCAGCATGGGCCGCGTCTTGGCGACCTTGCGAATGTCCCACAAAAGGTCGCTGCCGGCGGCCGGATGGAAGAAGCCGCGCAGTGCCCGGCCAAGCCGGGCGAGGAAGATGCCAAGATTGCGGTCCTGCGCCGCTGACGTGGGCGAGCGCGAAAGCAGCTGGCCGGGCAGATAGCTGACCAGCCGGACGATGCGCGGCGGCGATCCGCCGACGCCTACCATGAACTGTGCTTCGCCTTCGACGCTCTTGCGCACGGAAGGAACTGGCAAGGAAGGGTCGACCGTCAGAATGTGGTCGAGCGCCTTGTTCTGGAAATCGGTGAAGCCGGCCTCTTCAGCCGGATGCGAGACCTTCAGGACGAACTCGCCCTCGCCTTCGGTCTGGATATGGAAATTATGGTCGCGTTCGCCCGGCAGCGGGCGCGCGCTGCCGGTGAGCCCATAGTGCCGGCGCAACAGGGCAAGCGCCTCGGCGATCGAGACATCAGGCGCATCCTCCGCAAGCGTCTCGCCGAAGGCATCCGATACGGCCGCGTTCATGTCCCGACCTCGGCATTTATGGGCTCGAGACCGCACCAGTCGGCGATGAAGAGCGCAATGGTCTGCGTGACCTTGCGCACGGAGTCGAGATCGACGGCCTCGTCATAGCCATGCGGCATGCGGCAGATCGGGCCGTAGACGATTGCGGGCGTGTCGGCATAAAGGCCGAAGAAGCGCGCATCGGTGGTGGCCGAGGTGACGTGTTCCGTCAGCGGCTCACCCCACACGGCGGTGTGGCTGCGCCGCAGCACGGCTTCCATCTCGTCGGCGCCCTCCAGCACATAGCCCTCGGCCATGAAGCCGTTATAGGTCATCCTCGGCGGACGATTGGCGAGGAACGGATCGGCGCGAGCCGCATCCGCGATACAAGCTTCCAACTCGGCCCTGGCGTCCTCGAGCTTCTGGCCGGGATAGGTCGCGACACGCATCTCGAAGACGCAACGCGCCGGAACGCTGGACGTCCACTCGCCGCCTTCGATCTTGCCGAGATTGAAGCGGATCGGGTGCGGGTGATCGCAGAAATGCCTGTCGTCGACCTTTCTCGCATTCCAGACGATTTCGAGTTGCTTCAGCGCCTGGATGATGAGGAAGGCCTTTTCGATGGCATTGGCGCCGGCCGAGAAGGCGCCAGACGCGTGCTGCGGATCGCCATTGACCTCGACCCTGAACCAGATCGGGCCGACCTGCGCCCGCATCAGCCTTGGCTCCAGCGGTTCGGGAATGAAGGCGGCGTCGGCGCGGTAGCCGCGCTGCAGGCAAGCGAGCGCGCCATTGCCGGTGCACTCCTCCTCGACCACCGACTGCAGAAACACTTTCGCGGCCGGCTGGTAGCCGAGGCCACGCAAGGCGGCCAGCGCATAGAGGCAGGCCGACAGGCCGGCCTTCATGTCGCCGGCGCCACGGCCATGCATCCAGCCATCCTCGATCACCGGATCGTAGGGGTCGCGGACCCAGCGATCGAGCGGTCCCGTCGGCACGACATCGATATGCCCGTTGAGGATCAGCGAGCGGCCGGTGGCGTTTTTCGGAGTGTGAGTGGCGACGACGTTGAATGCGTCGTCATAGGAAACCGCAACGGGAGAAAATCCGGGCAGGTCGCGGATCGCGTCGACATCGACACGCCACATATCGACCGCATAGCCATCGGCTTCATAAGCCGCCGCCATGAAGGATTGCGCGGCATGCTCCTCGCCGCGTTGGGAGGGAAAGCGCACGAGATCGGCCATAAAGGCGAGCTGACGGTCGAAACCATCGTCGACCGCCCGCAAAATGGCCTCATCCGCTATTCGCTCAGGCATGATATTCCGCTTTGCTGTGAATGGTGTATCATATCTCATATGCCATCTCTGGAAAAGGCAAGAAGACAGGCCGGCCAAAATTATGGCCCACCCCTGCAGCCTCTTGGCAGGCGGCCGCAGAATTGGCATCAGCTTCCTGACATGCCGGTAGGCTGCGCGACGGAAGATCGAGGACAGATGCAAGTCACCGAAGGCACATTGCCGGATGAAATCACCGATCTCGCGTCCGGCTACCGGCGTATCCCGGCCGGCAAGATCGTCAATGCCGTGACATGGATGGAAGCGCGCGCGCCGGTGCAGGGTCTCGCGCATCCGCTGGCGATGACCCGCGTCACCAACCTCGAGCCCGCCTTCTACCGTTCGGTCTTTCTCGAGATCGGCGCTCCCTGGCTGTGGGATCGCGCCGCCGAAATGTCGGACGCCGACATCGCGGAGCATTTCGCCGACCCGCGCCAGCATCTCTATTACGGTCACGATGAACGCGGCAGCCATGTCGGCATGGCCGAATTCACTGTCGCCGACGGCAACGAGATCGAAATCACCTATTTCGGTCTCTTCCCTTCCTTGACCGGCCGAGGCCTTGGCAAGCGGCTGATGGCGGGTGCGCTCGATCAGGCATGGCGCCTAAAGCCGGGGCGTATCTGGCTGCACACCAGCAGCATCGATCATCAAAGCGTCATCGGCTTCTACCGGGCTTGCGGGTTTGAACCCTTCGCGGCCGGCTTCGAGATCACCGACGATCCGCGGATCAAGGGAACCTTGCCGCGCGATTGCGCGCCGCAAATTCCGCTGATCGAAACGGAATGGGTGCCCCGCGCCAGATGAGACCGTCTTCTCAACCCGCGGGCCAGGCATCGCCCCACCACCGCCGTTGGGTACGGCGTGAGAGCATCCTGTCGAGGTTGGAGCGGCATGTCGACACGCGCATCGTGCTGTTCGCCGCACCCGCCGGCTTCGGCAAATCGACGACGATGGCGCAATGGGCAGCCGAGGTCGCGCGCCACGGCCGGCTGACGGCATGGCTGTCCTGCGAAGCGACGGACAATGACGAAGGCGCCTTCCTGTCGCATCTGGTTGGGGCGCTGCGCCATCTCGTGCAGAACCCAGCCGAGCTCGATCTCGCCTTCCAGTCGAGCCCGATCCCGCAGCTTGACGTGGTGTTGGCGGCCCTTGTGGCGGGTCTTGCGGCACGCCATGCCGACATCACTCTGTTCTTCGACGACTATCACGCTATCGAAGCACCGGCGGTGAAGCGGTTCATGGAGCGCCTGACGCGGCAGGCCCCCGCCAACGTTGCCTTCGTCATCGGTTCGCGCAACCTGCCCGACCTGCAGCTCGGCAAGCTCAGGGTGCTCGGCGATGTCTTTGAAATCGGCCCGGACGATCTGCGTTTCGCCTCGTCCGAAGCCGAAGCCTTCTTCAACGACAAGCTTGGCCTCTCCATCGGCAGTGGCACGGTGGAGACCTTGTGCTCGCGCACCGAAGGCTGGGCCGCAGGCCTGCAGCTCGCCTCGCTGTCGCTCAGCGCTGCCCATGCGCCCGAAACCGTCATCGGCAATTTCACCGGAGCCAACCGCAACGTCGCCGACTTCCTGATGGGGGAAGTGTTCCTGGAACTGCCGCCGGCGCTGGCGAAGTTCCTGCTCTACTCCTCGATCTTCGAGCGTTTCAGCGCCGAGGCCTGCCGGGCGGTGATACGCGCGGCGGACGCCGAGGCTGCTATCACCGAGATCGAGACCCGTAACCTGTTCCTCGTGCCGCTCGACGAGGAGCGCCGCTGGTTCCGCTATCATCATCTGTTCCACGACTTCCTCACCCGCGAGATGGAACGGCGCGAACCGGAGATGATCGCCCCGCTGCATCTGGCGGCTTCGGAATGGTTCGGCGAACGCAAGATGCTGACCGAGGCCATCGGTCATGCGCTCGCCGCCGGCGACCAGGCCCGCGCGGCGGTGTTCGTCGAGAACAACGCGCTCGAACTCATCGCCCAGTGCCAGCTTCTCTACGTGCGCCAGTTGCTGGCGCTGCTGCCGAGGAAACTGATCGACCAGCGCATCCGGCTGCAGCTTGTCGTGCTGTGGTTGGCGGTGCACTCGAGCCAGCCCGAGATTGCCCAGCAGACGCTCGCCAACGCGCGCAAGCTGGTCGAGACCGGGCCGACTGACAGCAATGACCCGGGCACGCTGACCGGCACCACGATCGAGGCCGAACTCGAGGTCCTTGCCGCTGCGGTCCACAGCACGCTGGAACAGTTCGAGGACGCACGCGACACCGCGCTGGCCGCGCTGCGCATCATCGCGCCCGATGCCTGGTTCATGGAAGGCGCGACCGCGAACGTCATCGGCTATAATCTCTATGCGCTGGGCGACCTCGAAGGGGCACGCGCGGCGGTGGACGCTGCACGCAAGGCGCATGAGCGAAGCGGCAGCCTGCTCGGCGTCACCATCGCCAATTGCTACATGGCCGTCATCGAGCGCTCGGCCGGCCGCCTGCCGGCCGCCGAACGGCTGCTGCGCAACGCGATCATCGAGGCGCGGACGCGGATCGGCGCGAACTCCTATGCCGAGGCGCTCGCCGGTACGCTGCTTGCCGAACTCGCCTACGAGACCAACGCGTCCGGCGAAGCACTGGCGCTGGTCGAGAATCTCGGCCCGCTAATCGAGGGTGCCGCGGTCATTGTCTATCCCCTGGCCAGCGTGCCGACCTATGCCCGCGTGCTGCAGCTGACCGGCCGGGGCGACGCGGCCCTGGACATGCTGGAGCGCGTCTATCAGCGCGTGCGCGGCTCCGTCTACCGCCGCCTCGCTTCGGTGCTGGTGCATGATCGCATCCGGCTGCTGATCGATCAGAACCGCGTCGCCGAGGCACGCGCATTGCTGAGCCAGCATCGCGGCGAAAGCGCCGAGACCGTCCCAACTGTCGCCAACGAATTCGAGTTCTTCGCCGAAGGCCGGCTGCTGACGGCGGAGAAATCCTACGCGGGGGCGGCCGCGATTTTCGACACGCTGCTGGAGCGAACGAAAGGCAGCGGGCGCATGCGCCGTCACATACTGGCGCAGATCCTGCGCGCCAAGAGCGCCGGCCATGACCAGCGCGAGGCCGACCGGCATCTGCTCGAAGCACTGCGCCTTGCCCAGCCCTCCGGCTTCATCCGCTCCTTCGTCGACGAGGGCAGGCCCGTCGTCGATGGATTGATGCGGCTGCGCGCGGCACAGGCAAAGACCGACCCGGCATTGTCGGCCTATGCAACGCGCATCATCGATGCCGCGCAGACACTGCCCGTCGCGGCGCGTAAGCCAGCCATGCCGGTTGCCGAGAAGGAACAGCTCACCCAGCGCGAGTCCGAGCTGCTGCACTGCTTGTCGGAAGGCATGTCCAACCGCGATATCGCCGTTGCGCTGTCGGTGAGCGAAACGACGGTGAAGTGGCATTTGAAGAACATTTTCGGCAAGCTCTCGGTATCCAACCGCGTCCAGGCCGTGCGTGCCGCGCAGGCCGCCACAAACCTCCGCACCCCTCCGAAAGGAGGGGCATAGATTGCAGACATGGCCCCCTCTTTAGGGTCGGGCCAGGCGATTGTTAGCCTGCTAGCGTCATCTGGTTTTCGGAGGATGCCGCGGATGGCGACAGGCTACGTCTTTCACGAACAGCTGATGTGGCATGATACCGGCTCCAGCGCCGACATGATGCCGCCCGGCCGTTTCGTGGAGCCTGGCCGGCATCTGGAATCGCCTGGCTCGAAGCGCCGGCTGAACAACCTTATCCAGGTGAGTGGCCTGTCGCGCCATCTGGTGCCGATCATCGCCGAGCCAGTGACGGTCGACGACCTGCTGCGCGTGCACACGCAGCGCCATATCGACGATATCCGCATGCTCAGCGAGCGCGGTTCCGGTTTCGCCGGGCCGCAAGCGCCGATCGGCCTCAACAGCTTCGATATTGCCCTGCTGTCCGCCGGTACCACCTATGCGGCGATGCGCGCGGTGCTGACCGGCCGCGTCGACAATTCCTATGCGCTGGCGCGTCCCCCAGGGCACCATGCCGAACCCGATCAGGCCATGGGCAACTGCCTGTTCTCCAACATCGGCGTGTCGGTGCGCCGGCTGCAGCATGAAGGCCTGCTCGGCCGCGCCGCGGTGGTCGACTGGGACGTGCATCATGGTAACGGCACCGAGACAGTGTTTTATTCCGACCCGTCTGTGCTGACGATTTCTCTGCACCAGGACAATCTCTATCCGACCGGGCGCGGCGCGCTGGCCGACAACGGCAAGGGCGAAGGCGAAGGTTACAATATCAACATCCCGCTGCCGGCCGGCAGCGGCACCGGCGCCTATGAAGCGAGCTTCGACCGCGTCGTCGCCCCTGCGCTGCGCGCCTATAAACCGGACCTTGTCATCGTCGCCTCCGGCTTCGATGCGTCGGGCTTCGACCCGCTCGGCCGCATGATGCTCAACAGCGAATGTTTCCGGCGCCTTGCCGCGCGCATGGTGGCCCTGGCGGCCGAGGTCTCGAACGGGCGCCTGATGATGACGCATGAAGGCGGCTACTCCGAAGGCTACGTGCCGTTCTGCGGCCATGCCGTCATCGAAACCTTGGCCAACCATCGCACCGAAGTGGTCGATCCCCTGTCGGACCATATCGACGAATGGGCCGGCCAGGAGTTGCAACCACACCAGGCTCAGGTGATCGACGCCGCCGAGGGCCTGCTCGCGGGCCTGCGCCAACGCCTCGCCAGCGCAGCCTGACGCGATGGACTTTGTCGTCACCACGCTGCTCAACGCGCTGACGCTGATCAGCATCCTGATGCTGGTCGGGCTCGGGCTAGCGATTAGCTTCGGCCTGATGAACGTGACCAATCTGGCGCATGGCGAGTTCGTCACTGTCGGTGCCTTCGCGGTCTATTTCGTCCAGAGCATCGGCGGCTCCTTCTGGCTGGGGCTGCTTGCTGCCCCGATAGCCGGCGCGGTGGTCGGCTGCATCCTGGAGTTCGCCATCATCCGCCATCTCTATTCGCGGCCGGTCTCGACCGTGCTTGCCACCTGGGGTGTCAGCCTGATCCTGCAGCAAGGGCTGGAGCTGACATTCGGGCTTGGCGCCAAGCCGGTGACGCCGCCGATCGAGGGTACGTTGGACCTGTTCTTCACTGTCTATCCGGCCTACCGGCTGATCCTGATCGGCATCGCCATGCTGACTTTGCTCGGCGTGGTCCTGCTGATCAGCCGCACATCCTTCGGGCTCGACATCCGCACCGTCATCCAGAACCGGGAAATGGCCGAGGGCGTTGGCATCAACACGCGCCGCACCTACGCCATCGCCTTCACCTTCGGCGCGGCAATCGCGGGCCTGGCCGGCGGGTTGGTCGCGCCGCTGGCGATCGTGCTGCCGCAGATGGGGGTGAACTATCTCGCCAACGCCTTCTTCGTCGTCATCGTCGGCGGTGTCGGCTCGATCGGCGGCCTCGTCGCCGGCAGCGTCTTCGTCGGCGGGCTGACCAGCATCCTCAACTACCAGATCTCGCCATCGCTGGCGCAGGCGATCGTGCTGCTCGCGGCCATCGTTGCCGTGCGGCTGCGGCCAAACGGCCTGTTCAACGGAGCGTCGCGATGATCGCCCGCGACCGCAACTGGCTGCTGGTCTTCGCCGTCTGCGTGGCGCTCGCGGTTCTCTATCCCTTCATCGCCGACGGCTATCAGTTGACGGTGATCCGCGATGCGCTGATCTTCGGGCTGTTCGCGGCGAGCCTCGACTTCTTCTGGGGCCGTACCGGCATATTGTGCTTCGGCCACGCCGCCTTCTTCGGCATTGGCGGCTACATCATGGCGCTGGTCACGCTCAACGACGCCATTCCTTTCGGCAGCGTGCTCGGCATCATAGGCGCGGTCACGGGTGCGGCCTTCGTCGCGGCCATCATCGGCTACTTCCTGTTCTTCGGCGGCATACGCGGCAGCTACTTCACCATCGTCACCCTCGCCATGGGCGTCATCTGCCAGCAGGCCGCGGTCTCCTGGAGTTCGGTCACCGGCGGCGACAGCGGCCTGATCGGCATCCCGCCGATCGCGTTCGATATCGGCGGCCTGCATGTCGACCTCAGCCAGGACCTGCCGAGCTATATCTTCGTCGCGGCCATCGTCGCTGTGGCCGTGCTGGCGCTCTGGTCGATCAGCCGAGGCCGCTGGGGCACGGTGCTGACCGCAATCCAGGACAATGAAGTCCGGGCGGCAGCACTTGGTCACAATGCGCCCTTGCGGCTGCTTGTCACTTTCGTCCTGTCCGCGGCGATCGCCGGCCTTGCCGGCGCGCTCTATGTCTGCATGGCGGGGCTTGTGGCGCCAGATCTCTCCGGGCTGCTGCTGTCGACGGAAGTCATCGTCTGGGTGGCGGTCGGCGGGCGCGGCACGCTGCTTGGCCCGGTCCTGGGCGCCATCGCCATCCAGCGCGCGCAGCAGACCATCAGCAGCCTCAATCCGAGCCTGTGGCCGCTGCTGCTCGGCTGCGTCTTCGTCATCATCGTCTTTGTGCTGCCGGACGGCATCCTGTCGATCTACGCGCGGCTGAAGAGCCTGTTCAAAGGCCGGAGGCACGCGCGATGAGCGACGTCCTGCTCCAGGCCGAAAATGTCGGCATCCGCTTTGGCGGGTTGCAAGCGCTGGAAGGGTTGAACCTGACGGTGCGCGACAAGGAACTCTGTTGCATCATCGGGCCGAACGGCGCCGGCAAGAGCACCTTCCTCAACGTTTTGACCGGCACGCTTCGCCCGACCAGCGGCAACGTCCGTTTCCTCGGCCACGACATTGGCGGCCTGCCGCTGCACCGCATCGCCCGGCTCGGCATCGCCCGAAAATTCCAGATCCCGTCGGTCTTCCCCAGCCTCTCGGTTGAGGACAATCTCAAGGTCGCACGGTGGGGCGCCCCATCGCCGGCCCGGCCAATCGGTGAATTGATGGAGCTGGTCGCGCTGACCAATCGGGCGGCTACATTGGCCGGCGAACTGGCGCATGGCCAGAAACAATGGCTGGAAATCGGCATGGCGCTGGCGATCGAGCCACGGCTGCTGCTGCTCGACGAGCCGACCGCCGGCATGACGCCGCTGGAGACGCTTGCCACAGCCGAAATGCTGCTGCGCCTGAAGGGTGAGTTTTCTATCGTCGCCGTCGAGCACGACATCCGCTTCGTGCGGGCGCTGAACTGCGAGACGCTGGTGCTGCATCAGGGCCGCCGGCTGCGCAGCGGTCCTTTCCACGACATCGAGGCCGACGAGATGGTCCGCGACGTCTATCTGGGGAGGCGCTGACGATGCTGCGGACACTTGCCGTCTCCGCCGGCTACGGCCTGCTTCCGGTGCTGAACGGCATCGATATGAGCGTGGCACCGGGCGAAGTCGTCGGCCTGCTTGGCCGCAACGGCGCCGGCAAGACGACGCTGCTGCGCGTCATCGCCGGCGCCTTGAAGGCGAGCGGCGGCGCGGTGGTTCTCGGCGACCAGGATCTGACCAACGCGCCGGCCTTCCGCCGGGCGCGGGCGGGCATCGCGCATGTGCCGCAGGGGCGTGGCATCTTCAACCAGCTCACCGTGCGGCAGAACCTGGAGGTCGGCACCCGCGCCGCCAGGGACCGCGGCGACGGCGGCATTCCGGCCGACATTTTCGGCTACTTTCCGATCCTGCGCGAACGCGAGGCGCAAATCGCCGGCACGCTCTCGGGCGGTCAGCAGCAGATGCTGGCGATCGGGCGGGCGCTGTGCGGCCTGCCGTCGGTGCTGCTGCTCGACGAGCCCTCGGAAGGCATTCAGCCCAACATCGTGCAGTCGATCGCCGAGCTTGTGCCGCGCATCGCGCGCGAGCGCGGCATCGCGATCGTTCTGGTCGAGCAGAATCTCGATCTCGTTCTCAAGGCGGCGGACCGCTGCCTGGTGATGGAGAAGGGCAGGATCGTGCACGAGGGCACGCCGGAAGCATTCGCCGACGAGACCCTGCTGAAGGATCTCCTGGCTTTGTAAGGCGTGCATGGGGCGCGCCTGGGATTGGAAGGGAACACAACAATGATAAGCAGAAGAACTATCCTGAAATCCGGCGGCGCCGCGGCCGCCTTCGCCATCGTCGGCGCGCCGTCGATCCTGCGTGCCGCCGATACGGTCAAGGTCGGACTGTCGATCCCGATCACCGGGCTGCAGGCGATCCTCGGCGAGACGCTGCTCAATTGCTACAAGCTCGCCGCCGCAGAGCTCAACGCCGCCAACGGCATCGGCGGCCGCCAGGTCGAGCTCTTCATCGAAGACAACCAGACCACGACGAAGGGGTCGATCGACAAGGCGCGCAAGCTTCTCAACGAAGACAAGGTCGACGTGATCATGGGCACGATCATCTCGCCCGAGCGCAGCGCCACGCTGTCGGTGACCGCGAAAGCCAAGAAGCTGTTCTTCTACCCGACCAATTTCGAAGGTGGCGAATGCAACCGCTACTTCGTCGCCACCGGCCCGATCCCGATGCAGCAGGTCGACCCGATGATGCCATGGGTGGCCGACAACCTCGGCAAGACGATCTACATCATGGCCTCCGACTATGCCTGGCCGCAGAAGATGACCGAGGCGATCACCTTGGCTTACGAAAAGGCCGGCGGCAAGATCATCGGCGCCGACTACTATCCGTTCGGTACCACCGATTTCGGCCCGGCGTTCCAGAAGATCAAGTCTCTGAAGCCCGATGTCGTCTGGTCGATGGTGGTCGGCAACGACGCCGTCACCCAGCTCAAGCAGTACCGCAGCTTCGACATCAAGCAGCCGCTGATCGCGCCGCTCGACGAGGTCTTCAACAAGGACGCGCTGCCGCCCGGTGTCGCCGCCGGCACCTACGCGCCGCAGCCCTACTGGATGGCGCTCGACAATCCGGTCAACAAGAAGTTCATCGCGAGCTTCCGCGAAAAGTTCGGCCAGGAGAAGATGGTCAACGGCATCGGCGAAGCCGGCTACAACGGCCTGCATCTCTATGCTCTGGCCGCCGAGAAAGCGAGCTCGCTGAAGGACGACGATGTGCTGAAGGCGCTGCCGACGATCGAGTTCGACGCACCGCAAGGCAAGATCCGCGTCGATGCCTCGAACAACCACACGCTTTGCCATTCCTATGTCGGCAAGGCGGCGGCGGACGGCATCGGCTACGAGATCGCCAAGGATTTCGGCACCATCGCCCCGGTAACGCCTTACTGCAAGGTGTAGGCCACAACCGGTCTGACGGCGGTGGTGCCGCTGCCGTCAGCTCGCCTTTGGCGCCGGCAGGCGCTCGCGCAATTCGTCGACAAGCACCCTGGTGTTTTCGGAATAGTCGATCGGCACGACGACGAGGTGGACCCCACCACCGGTGAAGGCCTGTTCCAGCGTCGGTTGCAGGTCGGCTATCGCGCCAACCCTGGTCCCCTTGGCGCCATAGGCCTCGGCGTATTTGACGAAGTCGGGATTGCCGAAGGTCATGCCGAAATCCGGGAACTCGTCGACCGCCTGCTTCCAGCGGATCATGCCATAAGCATGGTCTTCGAGCAGCAGGACGACGAGGTTGAGCTTGAGCCTGACGGCGGTCTCCAATTCCTGGCTGTTCATCATGAAGCCGCCGTCGCCGCAAATGGCCATGACACGGCGCTGGGGATAGAGCAAAGCCGCCATCAGCGCCGACGGCAGGCCAGCACCCATGGTGGCGAGCGCATTGTCGAGCAGCAGCGTGTTTGCCATGCGCGTGCGGTAGTTGCGCGCGAACCAGATCTTGTACATGCCGTTGTCGAGCGCGAGGATCCCCTCGGCCGGCATCACGGCGCGCACGTCGTGCACGATGCGCTGTGGCGTGAAGCGGTCTTCGGTGGCGCGCGCGGCGATGCGGCTCAGAATGCCTTCGCGCAGCGGCAGCAGAGCTTGCGCGTTGTGGATCTTGCCTTCGACGCGGTCCGCCAGCAGCGCCAGCGACGGACCGAGGTCGCCGACGATCTCGGCCTGCGGAAAATAGACCTGCTCGACGTCGGCTGAGTGGTAGCCGACATGGATGACCTTCGGTCCGTTGGCGCCCATGATGAAGGGCGGTTTCTCGACCGTGTCGTGGCCGATGGTGATGATCAGATCGGCCTGCTCGATGGCTTCGTGCACATAGTCGCGTTCCGAGAGTGCCGCCGTTCCCATGTAGAGTTCGGTGCCGCCGGGCACGGTGCCCTTGCCCATCTGCGTGGTGAAGTAGGGAATCTGCGTGCGCAGCACGAATTGGGCGATGTCAGGGGTGACGCGCGGGCGCGACGCCGCCGCGCCGAACATCAGCAGCGGACGCTTGGCCTCGATGATCATGCGGGCGGCGCGATCGAGCGCGTCCGCGCTGGCTATGGGGAGGTCGACCGGGTGTGTCGGCACCAGCGCGACCGGCTCGCACTGCGCCGCCGCGATGTCTTCCGGCAGCTCCAGATGCACGGGGCCGGGGCGCTCCTCCTGCGCGACGCGGAAAGCTTCGCGCACCAGCGAAGGGATCATCCTGGGCGAGACGATCTGGCGCGACAGCTTGGTCAGCGGCTTCATCGCCGCGACGATGTCGACGATCTGGAAGCGCGCCTGCCGCGACGACAGGATGCCCTTCTGGCCGGTGAGCATGATCATCGGCATGGCGCCGAGCAGCGCATAGGCCGCACCGGTCGTCAGGTTGAGCGCGCCGGGGCCAAGCGTGGTGATGCACACACCCGGCTTGCCGGTGAGCCTGCCATAGGTGGCGGCCATGAAAGCGGCCGCCTGCTCGTGGCGGGTCAGGATGAGCTGGATCGACGAGCCGCGGATGGACTCGACGATGTCGAGATTCTCTTCGCCCGGAATGCCGAAAATCCGATCGACCCCTTCATTCTCGAGGGCAGCCACGAACAGATCCGAACCCTTGGTCATCAACCGTCTCTCCTGCGATGCGCGCATTCCGCCAGCCATCTTCATATGGCACCGGAACGCGACGCCTCAAAGAGGGCTAGTCGTCTGCTGGCGATCACGCCATCATTTTCGGCAAGCCGGCCGCCAATGCGTCGACGGCCAGCCGGACCTTGAGCGGCAGATGCGGCGTCTGCAGCCAGAGCGCATGACAGTCGTAGGGATAGCGCGGCTGGTCCGGCAATAGTGCCACCAGCGCGCCGGCCTGGATTCGTTCGCGAACCAGCCAATGAGGCAGCCACGCGAGGCCCATGCCGCCGACGGCGGCATCGGCGATGGCATCGAGATCGTCGAGCCGCAGCCGGCCGTTTGGCATGAGTTCGAGCGCGGCTTGTCCCTCGCGCGGAAACAGCCAGGGCTGAGCGATCATACCGAGCCGGCGGTAGACAATCGCCTGATGACCGGCGAGGTCCTCGATCCGCCGTGGTTCGCCATGAATTTCCAGATAGGAAGGCGCGGCACAGACGACCATGTCCTGGCGTGCAACGCGGCGCGCAATCACGCCGGCCGTGTCGTCCAGTTCACCGGTCCGAATGGCGAGGTCGTAGCCATCCTCGGCGAGATCGGCGAAGCGGTCGCTCAGCGACAGGTCGAGCTCCAGCATCGGATACCGCCGCGCCAATTGCAGCAATAGAGGGGTCACGCAGTGGCGGCCGAAATGCGCCGGCATGGTGACGCGCAATTTTCCCCGCGGTTCCGAGAGCTGATCAGCAGCAAGCGCGTCGGCGGCTTCGGCCTCGGCCAGCACCAGCCGGCACCGCTCATAATAGGCGCGGCCGAAATCGGTCAGGCTCTGGCGGCGCGTGGTCCGGTTGATGAGACGCACGCCAAGCCTGTCCTCAAGAAACCGGACATGCTTGCCGACCATCGGTCCGGATAGATCGAGCACGGTGGCCGCCGCCGCGAACGAGCCGAGATCAACGGCCCTGACGAACACGGCCATGCTTTCAAGCCTATCCATTTTCGAAACTCCTGGTTTCTACTGCACAATCCAAACAGCCATTTATCGCCAACGGGCTTCGCCTCATAGCTCATTCGGTTCAGATAATTTGGAGTGAGCAAAATGACCCGTATCGTCCGCTTCCACCAGCATGGTGGTCCCGAGGTCCTGCGCATCGAGGAGGTCGATCTTCCCCGGCCGGGCCAGGATGAGGTTCAAATCCGCGTCAAGGCACTCGGCCTCAACCGCGCCGAGGCGCTGCTGCGCGCGGGCAGCTATATCGAGACACCCGTGCTGCCCTCCGGGCTTGGGCTGGAAGCGGCAGGCGTCATCGAGACAATTGGCGAAGGCGTGACCGGGCTGAGCCCCGGCGATGCCGTCAGTGTCATCCCGCCGCAATCGATGGTTCGCTGGCCGGCTTATGGCGAGCTTGTCACCTTTCCCGCCGGGCTTATCGTCAAACACCCGCCGTCCCTCGACTGGGGGACGGCGGCGGCGATCTGGATGCCGTACCTCACCGCCTATGGTGCGTTGATCGATATCGCTGGGCTGTGTCGACAAGACTTCGTCGTCATCACCGCCGCCTCCAGCAGCGTCGGGCTCGCCGCGATCCAGATTGCCAACAGGGTTGGTGCGACAGCGATCGCGGTGACGCGGACGTCAGCGAAGAGGCAAGCACTTCTCGACGCCGGCGCAGCGTATGTGGTGGTGCTCGAGGAAGAGGAACTGGCGGAAAGACTGGGCCAGATCGCCGGGCCGCAAGGCGTACGCGTCGTGTTCGATCCGATCGCCGGGCCGATCTTCGAGCCGTTGACCGCGTCCATGTCGTCGGGCGGCATTTTGATCGAATACGGTGGCCTCAGCCGCGAGCCGACGCCGTTCCCGTTGCCTGCGGTGCTAGGCAAGACACTGACGTTGCACGGTTATCTCGTCCACGAGATCACCGGAAATCCGGAGAAGTTGGAGGGTGCCAAGGCGTTCATCCTCCAGGGGCTTGAGGACGGCACGCTGAGGCCGATCATCGACAGAACGTTTCCCTTCGACCAGATCGTCGAGGCGCATTGCTATCTCGAATCGAACGAGCAGTTCGGCAAGATCGTCATGACGGTTTGAGCAGCAATCATTCTCACCGGCAATATTACCCCTTGAAGGCGCCGCCCCGCATTCCTAAATCCCGAATGCGGGCCGGGCCCCTCTGACTGTCGCTTTTCGGCGACCGTGATGTCGGACCGCTATAACGGGCCCCTTTCCATTCTTTTCGGTCGAGCGGGCTCATTCCTTCATTGGTTCGGAGCCCCTGATGACATCATCTCTGCTTGGTATGGTTTGCCCCTCCTGCCGCGTCGCGCTCGTAATGAGCGAACGCCAGGGGATCGAGATCGACTATTGTCCGCAGTGCCGCGGCGTCTGGCTCGATCGTGGCGAACTCGACAAGATCATCGAGCGCTCCGGGAGGGATGCGCCGCCCGCGCCGCAACCACAGCCGGCAGCATTCTCCCAGCCGCACCATGGCCGGGACCGCGATGACGACTATTCCCGCTCGCATGGCCAACGCTATCCGAAGCGGAAGAAGTCGTTCTTCGAAGAGTTGTTCGACTGATCGCATGACGCCCGCCACCCGGCCGACGTTTTGCCGAAATTTCTGAAACCACATCGATAAAGGTCACCCCGATGACTTCCCGCACAAGCCGATTTGCCGCCCTCTTCGCTGGACTGTTCCTCGCCTTCTCCATGGTCGCGATCGATCATGCCGAGGCGCGGCGCGGCGGCAGCTTCGGCAGTCGCGGCACGCGCACCTTCCAGTCGGCACCGCCGACCAGGACCGCGCCGGCGCCGACCGCGCCGGTCGAGCGTTCGATGACACCCAACACCGGGTTCAACAATGCTGCCCGGCAGCCGCAGGCCGGCCCGCAGAGGCCTGGCTTCATGAGCGGCTTCGGCGGAACGATGATGCGCGGCCTGCTGCTCGGCGGCCTGATCGGACTGCTCGTGGGCCAGGGCTTCGGCGGCCTCGCCGGCATGTTCGGATTCCTGCTCCAGGCCCTGCTCATCGGCGGCGCCATCATGCTGGCCATCCGGTTCTTCCGGTCGCAATCTGCGCGTGGTCCCGCGCCCGCGCTCGCCGGCATGGGCAATGCCCAGGCTTCGCGGTTCGAGAACCGCGCAACGGCACAGAAGGAGACCGGAACCGGGGGTTCCTTCACGATTCCCGGCTTTGGCGGCGGTTCGGGCGGAGGCCATGAGGCCACCGGATCCGAGGAGATCACGCTGGCCCAGACGGACCTCGACGCCTTCCAGCAGTTGTTGACCGAGGTCCAGGAAGCATTCGGCCGCGAAGACCATGCCGCATTGCGCCGGTCGGTGACGCCCGAGATGGTGTCCTATCTGTCGGAAGAACTGGCCGACAATGCCCAGAAAGGTCTTAGAAACGAAGTGTCCGATGTCACCCTGCTGCAGGCCGACATCGCGGAAAGCTGGCGCGAGGATGACCGCGACTACGCCACGGCCGCATTGCGCTACGAGTCTCGCGACGTGACGCGCGAACGGGCGAGCGGCAAGGTCGTCGACGGTGACGAGGATCATCCGACAGAGGCGACAGAGTTGTGGACGTTCACGCGCCAGAATGGCTCGACCTGGAAGCTCTCGGCAATACAAGAGGCTTGAGTCCGGCGAGCCTGCTGGCGATCAAGCCACGATCTTGACGCACATCGGCGTGCCGATCTCGATGGCGCGTCCGGTGTCGGTCAGCATGCCGGTGCTGGCATCGCGGGCAAAGATCGAGATGCGGTCGGCGTTCTGGTTGGCCGAGAACAGATGACCGCCCGACGGTGTCAGCGCAAGGTTGCGCGGCGTGGCACCCCCGCAAGGAACATAGCCGACAAGGCGCAAGCCGCCGGTCTCCTGATCGACCGCCAAGATGACGATGCTGTCGTGGCCGCGGTTGCCGCCATAGACAAAACGGCCATCCGGCGAGATCTGGATATCGGCGCAGTGGTTGGTCTCACGCGCCTCGTCCGGCACCGCCGGCTTGATGTCGATGATCGACAACCTGCCGGTCGCATTGTCGAGTGCCATCGAGACAATCGTCGAATCCAACTCGTTCATGACAAAGACGAAGCGGCCGTTCGGGTGCAGGGCGATGTGACGCGGACCGGCACCCGCTGGCAGTGCGGATTCGGCGAGCTTCACCAGACTCCCGTCCTGACCGATCCGGTAGGAGACCAGCCGGTCGATGCCGAGGTCGGCGACGATTGCCGTTCCACCGGCAATGGTTTCGTTGACGCTGTGAGCATGCGACCGCTCCTGCCGCGCCGCATTCGTTCCGGTGCCCTTGTGCGACACGCTGGCCAGCGGCGCGGACAGTGCACCGTCCTTGTCAAAAGCATAGATCGCCACCGCCCGATCCGGGCCACCCTGCCCGGCGCCATAGTTGGCAACCAGGAGTTTCGTCCCGTCACGGGTAATGCTGTTGTGGGCGGTGATGCTGCCAAGGGCGGGCTGCTTGTTCAGATAGCTCAGCCTGTTCGAGGCCCGATCGAAGCTGTAGGCGGAGACAGTTCCCTCCCGCCAGGTAGACACTTCCGAGTTGGCATAGAGGCGCGAACCATCGGGGGTGACGGACAGGAATGTCGGGTTGTCGATGTCGTTGGTCTCAGCCAGCTTTTGAACAGCCAGCGTCCTTTCATCAAAACTGTAAACACCAAGACCAACACCGCGGGCGCCCTGAAAATACGGCGCCTCGCGGTTCAGACTGCCGACAAACACCAGACAGGCATTCCAGACACCGCGCATGATTTCCTCCTGCCTGCCCGCGCTGCCGCGCGCCAAACCCGTTCAAAATTTCGCCTGTCCTCGCTTGCAACGCAACCCCATATGTGAAAATAGTATTTACAAAAGAAGATTGATGGGAGGAGACGTCGTGCAGTCAGGCGCCTTGATGCGTGCTCGAATGATAGACCGGGCGTTCTCGCGAGATCGGTGGATTGCGCCATGAACGATTTCGCGCCAACCGTCGGCGTTGCCTCGACGCACCCTGCGAACATGCCTGCCGATCATGCCGCCCTGCCGGTGTGGAACGCCGAGAACTGGTTCTACGAGGACTGGCCGGTCGGCCAGAAAATCCGCTCGTTGCGCCGCACCATGGCCGAGGGCGACAGCCACCTCTTCAACACACTGGTCCTCGACATCCACCCCTATGTGCAGGACCAGATGTTTGCCGAGAGCGAGGGCATTTTCGGCAGACGGCTGATTGCCGGCGCGTTCGTCTTCTCGGCGGGCCTCGGGCTGGTCGCCACCAACTGTGTCAACGCCTTCTCCTATGGCTACGACAAGCTGCGCTTCATAAAGCCCGTCTTCATTGGTGACACGATTTATTCGATCCGCTCCAACCTCGACAAAAAGCCCCGCTACAAGGAGATGGGGCTGATCCGCGCCAGCTACGAGGTCTTCAAGGGTGAAGGCGAACTCGTTTTGTATTGCGAGCATTTGCAGACGGTGAAATACCGCAACCCTGCTGATTTCGTCGGCAAGACGGAGAAATGAAGATGCCGGCAGCAGCCGAATTGCCGCTTGCCGGCCTCGTCGTCGTCGACATGAGCCAGTTCCTGTCCGGGCCGTACTGCTCGCTCAGGCTGCTCGATCTCGGCGCCCGCGTCATCAAAATCGAACGTCCTGACGGGGGCGACCTGTCGCGCCGGCTCTATCTCAGCGACACCGAGATCGGCGGCGATTCCACCATCTTCCATGCCATCAACCGGGCCAAGGAAAGCCTGGCCATCGATTTGAAGAACGAGGCGGACCTCAAGGCATTGCGCGGGCTGCTGGCCAAGGCCGATGTGCTGATTCAGAATTTCCGGCCGGGTGTCATCGAACGGCTCGGCCTCGACTACGAGGCCGTCCGCCAGATCAATCCGCGCCTGGTCTATGCCTCGATCAGCGGCTATGGCGAGGAAGGTCCCTGGGTCAAGCGGCCCGGCCAGGACCTGCTGGCGCAGTCGCGCTCCGGCGTGATGTGGCTGAACGGCGACGAGGACCAGGGGCCGGTGCCGTTCGGCCTCGCCATCGGCGACATGCTGGCGGGCGCGGCCTGCGCGCAAGGCATATTGGCCGCGTTGGTTCGGCGCGGCATCACCGGCCAGGGAAGCCATATCGAAACCAGCTTGTTGGAAGCGCTGGTCGACTTCCAGTTCGAGGTGCTGACCACGCATCTCAATGACGGCCGCCGCCTGCCCAGACGCTCAAGTTTCCGCAGCGCGCATGCCTATCTGTCGGCGCCTTACGGCGTCTATCCGGCCAAGGATGGCTACCTCGCCATCGCCATGACGCCGATCCCCAAGCTGGCCGACCTTTTGTCGCTCGGAGAACTGGCCCCCTATCGCGACAGACCAGCATCGTGGTTCACCGCGCGCGACGACATCAAGGCAATCATCGCGCGGAGAATTGCCACCAAGACCATCGACGAATGGCTTGATATCCTCGAACCAGCCGACATCTGGTGCGCCAAGGTGCTGACCTGGCCCGAGATGCTGGCAAGCGAAGGCTTCCAGTCGCTCGACATGCTGCAGACGGTGACGCGCGAGGATGATGTTTCCATCCTCACCACCAGTTCGCCGCTCAGGGTCGATGGGATCAGAGCCAAGGTCGACCGCGCGGCGCCGCGCATCGGCGAACACAGTGCGAAAATCCGCGCGGAGTTCGATCTGTGAGCGTGCATAAACTCAAGGGCATGACCTGGAGCCACCCGCGCGGCTACGATCCGATGGTCGCGTGTTCATCTCGGTGGGAGCAGAAAACCGGCGTTGCCGTCGAATGGGACAAGCGCTCGCTGCAGGATTTCGAATCTTTCCCGGTCGAGGAATTGGCGCGGGCCTATGATTTGATCGTCATCGACCATCCGCATGTCGGCCAGATCACGGCGGAGCGCTGCCTTGAACCGCTCGATGTCGCCGGCCGCGAGGCCGAGCGCGCGGCGCTCGCCTCCGGCAGCGTCGGCCAGTCCTATCCGAGCTACAGCTGGCAAGGCCGGCAATGGGCGTTTCCGATCGACGCGGCGGCGCAGGTGCAGGCCTGGCGGCCGGATGCGCTCGATGCGCCGGCAGCGACGTGGGGCGAGGTGCTCGATCTCGCCCGCCAGGGCCGTGTGCTGCTGCCGCTGCGGCCACCGCATTGCCTGATGACCTTCTACACGCTGGCCGGCAACCTCGGACGTCCTTGCGGGACCGACCCGTCCCACGATCTCATCGCTATCGAGACAGGCAGCGAAGTCTTCGAGAGGATGCGCGAGATCGCGGCGCTGCTCGACCCGTCCTGTTTCGACATGGACCCGATCGCCGTTTCGGAGCGCATGGCGGAGGCCGGCTCCCGCATTGTCTGCGCACCGCTGATCTACGGCTATGTCTCTTATGCGGCGTCGGGTTTTCGCGCGAACAGGCTGGCCTTTGCCGACATCCCGGTCATTGGTTCCGATGGTCCGATCGGCTCGGCACTCGGCGGCACGGGCATAGCCGTTTCAGCTTTCTCTGAGGCTAAAGAGGCGGCGATCGATTTCGCCTATTGGGTCGCCAGCTGCGATGTCCAGCGCGGCATCTATGCCGCCGCCGGCGGCCAGCCGGGCCACGCGGCTGCCTGGGAGGACCAGGCTGTCAATGAAGCGACCGGCAGCTTCTATCGGGACACGCGCGCAACGCTGGAGGGCGCCTGGGTGCGGCCGCGCCATGACGGCTACATGGCGTTCCAGCAAGCGGCGTCCGACCGCATCAATTCCGGGCTGACCTCCGGCCATCCGGCCGGCCAGGTCGTCGCCGATCTCATCAGCCTGTTCCGGGCCAGTACCCAGGCGCCCACCTGAGGGACCTGAACTGCATCGTTACTTCAACCGCCATAGCCTGCGGGCATTGCCCGACAGCAGCCCGTCGCGCTCCGCGATACTGCAGCCCGAAAGCAGCGCATGGGTCGCCGCCACCCAGGTCGACAGACCGCCGCCAAGCGTGCAAACCGGCCAGTCGCTGCCCCAGACGACACGGTCCCAGCCAAACGCACCGATCGTGTGTTCGACATAAGGCCGCAGCGTCTCAACGGTCCAACTGCCGGGATCGGCATAGGCGACCACGCCTGAAACCTTGGCCATGACGTTCGGACGCCGCGCGATCTCGCTCATATGTTCGCGCCAGGGATGCTCGGCGTTGCCCTTGATGTCGGGGACGCCGCAATGATCGAGCACGAACTGGACATCGGGAGCCAGATCGGCGAGCGCGATCGCCCTGGGGATCTGGTGCGGCAGCACGACGAGGTCGAAGGTCAGGCCGGTGCCGCCAAGCCGCTTGATGTTGTCGCGGAACAATGCCCCTTCCGAAAGCTCATCCGGCACGACGTGAAGGACGCGGCGGAAACCCTTGACGAAGGGGTTCGCACGCTGGCGTTCGAGATAGGCAGGAAAGTCACCCTCTTCCGGTCGGCAGGATGCGATCACCCCGGCCAACATGCTGCCGGACTGCCGCGACAGGCCTTCGACACGGGCGGTTTCCGCCTCTATGTCGGCCGGATCGACATCGACCTCCATATGCAGCACGCGCCCGACACCGACACGCTGGGCCTCCACCGCATATTCCTCATAGGAGAAATCGCGGTTCAGCGCCGGCACGCCGGCAAGCCAGGGATAGCGCAGGGCCGAGCGATCGATGAGATGCAGATGGGTGTCGATGATCATGGCGAGGCTCCTCCGATAGCTTTTTTCAGATCATCTCACGGAGGAATTCTTCATTCAAATAAGAATTCACGCCGCTGAGCCGACAGCCGACCCGGCCAGATGCGACAGCTTTTCGCAGGTTGCCAGCAACAGCTCGATGGTCCGTGTGATATCGGGCGCGGACGGCGCATTGACCACCGTGATGTAGGGGATGGATAGCGCCGCGATGGCCTTGCCGTCGGAACCGCGCACCGGGGCCGAGAGGTTGAAGACGCCTGCCGTCTGCATGGAAGCCATCATCTCGTAGCCGCGGTCGCGGATCTGGTCGAGACGGGCGAAGAACTCGGCCGGCTGCGCCGTCTTGTCAGTGCTGCGGACGTGCTCGGAAATCATCATCTGGCGCTCTTCCGGCGAACGGAAGGCGAGCAGGACGTGGCCCGAACCGGTGTCGAACAGGCTGATGTGGGAACCGACGCGGATCGAGATGCCCCAGTAATTCGGCGCTTCCTGCTGGCCGATCACCACGGCGGAACCGCGATCAAAAACAACGAGTTGGTTGGCCTGCTGCGAGGTCTCGGCAAGCTCGCGCATCAGCGGCGTCGCATAGGAAACCAACCGCCTCACCGGCGCGTGCAACTGGGCCAGGCCAAACAGCTTCAGTGTCAGCGAATAGCGGTCGCCATCGAGCCGCGTGACGTAGCCGCGCCGCACCAGCCGGTCCAGCATGCGGTAGAATTCATTGGGGCTGCGGTCGAGCTTCTTGGCGATTTCGGCCTGGGTCAGGCCGCCGTCGACGCCCGCCAGCAGTTCAAGAATGTCGAGCCCCTTGTCGAGCGCCGGCGCGCGGTAGCGCTCGTCTTCGCTGTCGTCCATGGCCCATCCCTCCAGTGAATTCAGCTCTTCATATACGCAGGAACGCCGCCGGCGGAAACAAATTTCGCCTTGACGTACGTATGAATGTTTTGTTTGTATATGAATGTAGCATCTTTTGTCACGTGACGAGTTGCGGGCGCCATCGAGGCGCACCCAGGGAGGATATCGATGAACAGACTGCTTTCCGGCGTGTGCGCCGGCGCATTGGTGCTTGCGTCAGGCGCAGGCGCAGCCCTTGCCGGCGACCTGCCCGGCAAGTTCGAGGGCGTGACCGTCGACGTGAAGCTGATCGGCGGCCAGCAATATGAAAAGCTCTACGAGCGCATACCCGAATGGGAGAAGGCGACGGGCGCCAAGGTCAACATCCTGACCAAGAAGAACGGCTTCGACATCGACAAGGAATTGAAGTCCGACATCGCCTCGGGCAGCACCAATTGGTGCGTCGGCTGGAACCATTCCTCGTTCGCGCCGCAATATACAGGCCTCTACACCGACCTCAGCAAACTGCTGCCGAAGTCGGAGATCGACGCCTTCGTACCCTCGACCATCAAGGCGGCAACCATCGACGGCAAGCTGGAGATGCTGCCGCGCGCGCAGTTCGACGTTTCGGCCCTCTACTACCAGAAGAGCCTGTACGAGAACGCCGACAACAAGACCAAGTTCAAGGCGAAATACGGCTATGACCTGGTGCCGCCGGACACCTGGAAGGAAGTCACCGACCAGGCCGACTTCTTCGCCAATCCGCCCAATTTCTACGGCACGCAATTCGCCGGCAAGGAAGAGGCGATCAACGGCCGCTTCTACGAGATGGTTGTCGCCGAGGGCGGCGAATATCTCGACAAGGACGGCAAGCCCGTCTTCAATTCCGAGGCTGGCATCCGGGCACTCGACTGGTTCGTCAACCTCTACAAGGCCAAGGCCGTTCCGGCCGGCACCACCAACTATCTCTGGGACGATCTCGGCCAGGGCTTTGCCTCCGGCACCGTCGCCATCAATTTGGACTGGCCGGGCTGGGCAGGCTTCTTCAACGATCCGAAGTCGTCGAAGGTCGCCGGCAATGTCGGCGTCAAGGTCGCGCCGAAAGGCTCCGCCGGAGTACGCACCGGCTGGTCGGGCTTCCATGGATTCTCGGTGACCGAGAACTGCCCGAACAAGGAGGCCGCGGCATCGCTGGTCTGGTGGCTGACCAACGAGGACAGCCAGAAGCTGGAGGCAGCCGCCGGCCCGCTGCCGACCCGCAGCGCGGTCTGGGACTGGGACCTGCAGCAGGCGGCCAACGATCCTTACAAGAAGGAGGTTCTGTCGGCTTTCCAGGAAGAAGCCAAGCACGCCTTTGCCGTGCCGCAGACGCCCGAGTGGATCGAGATTTCGAACGCCGTCTATCCCGAGCTGCAGGCCGCGATCCTCGGCGACAAGACCTCCAAGCAGGCACTGGATGAAGCCGCCGCCAAGGCGACGCAGATCCTGCAGGACGCCGGCAAACTCTAACCAATGCTCCAAAGGCCGCCTCTCCCATCGTGAATGGGGGAGGCGATCGCGTCTTGCCGGTACTGTTCACCGGGTCGGGCCTCGGCCCAACATTGCATGCCAGACACCAAAGGACCCCGATGAAGGGCTTCAAGCCATCCGCGCCATTCCTGCTGCTGCTTCCGGCTATCATCGTGCTGGCGGCGGTCGTCGTGGTGCCGTTGCTGCTCTCGCTCTATTCCAGCTTCACGCCGTTCCGGCTGACCAAGCCCGAGACGTTTTTCGTCTTCGTCGGTTTCCGCAACTATCTTTCGATCCTAGGCAACACCGATTTCTGGTGGGCGTTCGGGCGCACGGTTCTGCTGCTGACGATCGCGCTCAATCTCGAAATGCTGCTTGGCCTCGGCCTGGCGATGCTGGTCGAGAAGGCGACGCGTGGGCAGCGCATCCTGCGCACTCTGATGATGTTTCCGATGATGTTTTCGCCGATCCTCGTCGGCTTCCAGTTCAAGTTCATGTTCAACGACAATATCGGCCTGGTGAACAACGCCCTGCAGTCGCTTGGCATCACCAGGGATGCCATCCCCTGGCTGATCGAAGGCCATCTCGCCTTCATCGCCATCTCGATTGCCGAGATCTGGTCCTCGACGGCGATCTTCGCCATCCTGATCCTCGCCGGGCTGCTCGCCATGCCCAAGGAGCCGATCGAGGCGGCGCGCGTCGATGGCTGCACCCCGTGGCAGACATTCCGCTATGTGACGTGGCCTTTCGTCATGCCATTCGCCTACATCGCCATGACCATCCGCTCGCTCGACGTCGCGCGCGCCTATGACATCGTCAAGATCATGACCGACGGCGGGCCAGCGGGCCGCACTGAACTGCTCTGGACGCTGGTGGCCCGCACCGCCTACAGCGATGGACGCATGGGCATGGCCAACGCCATGGCCTATTTCTCGATCCTGCTGTCGATCGCCTTCACCGTCTATTTCTTCAACAAGCTCGCCGCGGCGCGCACGCAGATCGGCGCTGAGTGGTGAAGGGCGGAGTGGTGAAAATGGACGAGAATTCTTCCGCCCGCCTGAAGCGCCGGCTCTTTGGTATCGTCTATCGCGTCGGCCTGTTCCTGGCGATGCTGACCATCTGCCTGCCCGGCCTCTGGATCGTGCTGTCGTCGCTGCGGCCGACGGTCGAGATCATGGCCAAGCCGCCGGTGTGGATCCCCCAGGATATCTCGTTCGACGCCTATGTCGCGATGTTCTCAGGCATCGGCAAGGGCGGCATCCCGGTCATCGAATATTTCCGCAACTCGCTGATCATCTCCGTGACCTCGACGGTGATCGCGGTCGCCATCGGCATGGCCGGCGGCTATGCCTTCGCGCGTTACCGCTTCCGCGGCAAATCCGGCGTTTTCCTCGGACTGATGCTGACGCGCACGGTGCCGGGCATCGCGCTGTCGCTGCCGCTGTTCTTCCTCTATGTGCGGCTCGGCATCATCGACACGCATTTCGGCCTGATCCTCGCCTATGTCGCGCTCAACGTGCCTTTCACCATCTGGCTGATCGACGGCTTCTTCCGCCAGGTGCCGAAGGACCTTGCGGAAGCGGCGCAAATCGACGGCTGCACGCGCTGGCAGGCCTTCTGGCAAGTCGAGTTTCCGCTTGCCGGCCCGGGCATTGCGTCGGCGGCAATCTTTGCCTTCCTGACCTGCTGGAACGAGTTCGCATTGGCCTCGCAACTGACCCGCTCGGTCAGCGCCAAGACGCTGCCGGTCGGCCTGCTCGACTACACGGCCGAGTTCACCATCGACTGGCGTGGCATGTGCGCGCTCGCCGTGGTGATGATCATTCCGGCGCTCACCCTCACTTACATTGTCCAGAAACACCTTGTCGGCGGCCTGACCTCCGGCGCGGTGAAAGGCTGACCCCATGGCAACGGTTTCCCTCAAAAAACTGACCAAGCGCTACGGCAATATCGGGATCGTGCATGGCATCGATCTCGATATTGCCGACCGCGAATTCATCGCGCTGGTCGGCCCGTCCGGCTGCGGCAAGTCGACGACGCTGCGCATGATCGCCGGGCTGGAGGAGATCAGCGCCGGCTCGATCGAGATCGGCGGGCGCGTCGTCAACGATTTGCCGCCGCGCTCGCGCAACATCTCCATGGTGTTCCAGTCCTACGCGCTCTACCCGCATATGACGGTGCGCGAGAATCTAGGCTTTTCGCTCAAGATCGCCGGGGCAGCCAAGGAAGACATGGACCGCCGCGTTGCCGAGGCTTCGGCCATCCTCGGCCTCGACACACTGCTAGACCGCCGCCCGTCGCAACTCTCCGGCGGGCAACGGCAGCGCGTCGCGATGGGCCGCGCCATCGTGCGCGATCCCGATGTCTTCCTGTTCGACGAGCCGCTCTCCAACCTCGACGCCAAACTGCGCACGCAGATGCGCACCGAGATCAAGAAGCTGCACGCCAAGGTGCAATCGACGGTGATCTACGTCACCCACGACCAGGTCGAGGCGATGACGCTTGCCGACCGCATCGTCATCATGCGCGACGGCCACATCGAACAGGTCGGCACGCCCGACGAAGTGTTCCGGCGGCCGGCGACACGCTTCGTCGCCGGCTTCATCGGCTCGCCGCCTATGAACCTGCATGAGGCCACGGTCAGTGACGGCCATCTGGTTTTCGCCAGCGGCGAGAAGCTGCCTTTGCCCGGCCAGTTCAAAGCCAATGTCGCCACCGGCGACAAGGTCGTGTTCGGGCTGCGGCCCGACGACATCTATCCGACCGGCCATGGCATCAGCTCCGGTGGTGCCGCCGACGTGCATCAGATCGAACTGCCGATCACCGTCACCGAACCGCTCGGCAACGAGACGCTGGTGTTCGTCGAGTTCAACGGCAGCGACTGGGTCTCGCGCATGCTGAACCCGCGACCGCTGAAGCCGGGCGAACAAGTGGCGATGAGCCTCGACCTGTCACAGGCGCATCTGTTTGCCGCCGACACCGGCAAGACATTGCGGAGCTGACCGACATGGCCAAGATCGAAAAGATAGAGTTGCGGATGGTGGACCTTGTGCCCAAGGTCAAGCGCACCGACGCTATCCAAAGTTTCGTCAGCCAGGAAACGCCAATCGTGACGATCACCGATTCCGACGGCGCGGTCGGCACCGGCTACAGCTACACGATCGGCACTGGCGGTTCCTCGGTGATGCGGCTCTTGTGCGACCATCTGGCGCCGCGCCTGATCGGGCGCGACCCCGACATGATCGAGGCGATCTGGCACGATCTCGAATTCGCCACGCATGCGACCACGATCGGCGCCATCACCGCCATCGCCATCGCGGCGATCGACACGGCGCTCTGGGATCTCAGGGCGAAGAAGCAGAACCTGCCGCTGTGGAAACTGGCCGGTGGCGCCAAGGACCGCTGCCCGCTCTACACGACCGAGGGCGGCTGGCTGCACATCGAAACGCAGGCGCTGGTCGATGATGCGCTCGCTGCCAAGGCCAAGGGATTTCGCGGCTCGAAGGTAAAGATCGGCAGGCCGCATGGGTCCGAGGATCTTGCGCGCCTGTCGGCGGTGCGCAAGGCGGTGGGCGACGGCTATGAGATCATGACCGACGCCAATCAGGGATTTTCGGTCGACGAGGCGATCCGGCGTGCGGCAAGGTTGCGCGAACTCGACCTCGCCTGGATCGAGGAGCCGCTGCCGGCCGACGACATAGACGGGCATATCAGGCTGTCGAACTCGACGCCGACGCCGATCGCGATCGGCGAGTCGCTCTATTCCGTCCGCCATTTCCGGGAATACATGCAGAAGGGCGCCTGCTCGATCGTGCAGGTTGATGTCGGCCGCATCGGCGGCATCACGCCCTGGCTCAAGATCGCCCATGCGGCGGAGGCCTTCGACATTCCGGTCTGCCCGCATTTTCTTATGGAATTGCATGTCAGCCTGACCTGCGCTGTTCAGAACGGCAGGTATGTCGAGTACATTCCGCAACTCGACCAGTTGACCGGCAAGCACATGCGCATCGAGGATGGGCACGCCCTGGCGCCCGACGAACCGGGTATCGGCATCGACTGGGACTGGGACGCGGTGAAGAGCATGAGCATCGCCGAATTCACCACGGCGATCACGGCATAAGGGAGCTGATATGCGGCGGATGGGATTTGTACTGGGGCTAAAACCGGAAAAGGTCGAGGAATATGTCCGCCTGCACGCCGCCGTCTGGCCTGACGTGCTGACAATGATTTCGGCCTGCAACATCAAGAACTACTCGATCTACCTGAAAAGGCCGGAGAACCTGCTGTTTTCCAATTTCGAATACCATGGCACCGATTATGCCGCCGACATGGCCAAGATGGCCGCTGATCCCAGGACGCAGGAGTGGTGGGCGGTCTGCATACCTTGCCAGGAGCCGCTGGCGACACGCAAGGAGGGCGAGTGGTGGGCCGAGATGGACGAGGTTTTTCACCATGACTGAAGGGACTGAGGGCGGTTTCGACCCTGCCTCGCTCGTCCAGTCCTGGCCCAAACCCTCAAAGTCCCGGCCGATCGTCACCTTCGGCGCCGGCTCCATCGTCGGCGATGCGCATTTTCCCGCCTACCGGAAGGCGGGATTTCAGATCGCCGGCCTCTATGATCCGGACCAGGCCAAGGCGCGGGTCCTGGCCGACACATGCGGTGTGACGGCGTTCCGTTCGGCGGAAGAAGCCGCTGCAGTGAAGGACGCGATCTTCGATCTGGCAACGCCACCGGGGCGGCATGCCGAGATCCTGAAGGCTCTGCCCGACGGTGCGTTCGCACTGATCCAGAAGCCGATGGGCAACTATCTCGGCGAAGCAACCGAAATCCTCGAAATCTGCCGCGCCAAGAAGCTCAAGGCGGCGGTGAATTTCCAGCTGCGCTTCGCGCCGATGATGCTGGCGCTGAAGGACGCAATCGCCAAGGGTTGGCTCGGCGAGGTCGTCGACTTCGACGCCTGGCTGGCGCTGGCGACGCCGTGGCAGTTGTGGGAATTCCTGCTCAAGGCGCCGCGCGTCGAGATCGCCATGCACTCGATCCACTATCTCGACCTGATCCGGCAATTGCTCGGCGATCCCAAGGGCGTGCATGCCAAGACGCTTGGCCACCCCAACCATAAGGTGGCGCAGACGCGCACCAGTGCCATTCTCGACTATGGCGACACGGTGCGCTGCGCGCTGTCGATTAACCACGACCACAAGTTCGGGCGCCGGCACCAGGCCTGCGAGTTCCGCATCAGCGGCACCGAGGGTGCGGCCTATCTGAAGCTCGGCCTCAACCTCGACTATCCCAAGGGCGAGCCGGATATTCTGGAGATCTATCCGAAAGGCGGGAGCGATTGGATATCAGTGCCTTTGGCCGGCGAATGGTTTCCCGACGCCTTCGTCGGCCGCATGGCCAATGTCCAGCGCTTTGCATCAGGCGAAGACGATGAGTTGATCAGCTCGGTCGACGACGCCTGGAACACAATGGCGCTGGTGGAAGCGGCCTATCGTTCGAGCGCGGCGCCTGCGACGCCGATCGCGGAAAGGCCCTGATGGAACAGATCACCTATTTCGAGGACTACGAGATCGGCTCGTCACGCCTCACCAGCGGCCGCACCATCACCGAGACCGACTTCATCGTCCATGCCGGCCACACCGGCGATTTCTTCCCGCACCACATGGACGCCGAATTCATGAAGACGACGCCGTTCGGCCAGCGCATCGCGCATGGCACGCTGGTGTTCTCGGTCGGCATCGGGCTGACGGCGAACGTGATCAACCCTGTCGCCTTTTCCTATGGCTATGACCGGCTGCGCTTCATCAAGCCGGTGTTCATCGGCGACACGATCCGTACGCGCACCACCATCGCGGCCAAGGAAGACGATCCGAAGCGGCCTGGGTCGGGACGCGTGATCGAGCGATGCGAGGTCATCAACCAGCGCGGCGAGGTGGTGCTGGCGGCCGACCATATCTACATCGTCGAACGGCAGCCGGCGCAGAGCTGAGCTTCAGCGCCTACGAACCGGTGGCACGCTTGGTGATGCGCTCCAGCCCAAGCAGCAGGATCAGCGTCGCCGCCACCAGGATCATGGTCAGTGCAGCACCGGCAAAGATGTCGCCGCGATCGGTGAGGCTGAAGATCGACACCGGCAGCGTCACCCAGCCCGGCGGATAGACCATCACGGTGGCGCCAAGCTCGCCCATGGAGAGCGCGAAGCTCAGCCCGAAGGCCGCAACCAGGTAAGGCGCGAGTAAGGGCAGCGTGACATGCCATAGCCGGTAGGCTGGCCTCGCGCCAAGGCTTGACGCGACTTGCTCGAAGTCGGGCGACAGCCGCGCAAGTCCGGCCGAGACGTTGCCGAAGGTGAAAGCCGAGATCAGCACGAAATGCGCGATCATGACGATGGCGATCGTGCCGTTGAGCAACAGCGGCGGATGGCTGAACGCAACCAGCAGGCCGAGGCCGACGGACACCGAAGGCACGGCGCTCGGGATGAAGAACAAGAGGCCGAGCAGCCGCTTCATGGCCGGCCCTTGCAGGCGAAGCGACAACGCCGCCCAGGTACCGCTGACCAGCGCCAATGCGCTTGCCGCGAAGCCGGTGACGAGGCTCGCCTTGACCGCGTTCCAGGCCGCGCCCTTGGCGACATCGGCATAGTGCTCCGTGGTCAAGCCATTGGGAAGCACGCCGTTCCATTGGTCGGCGAGGCTGGACAAGAGGATGACCGCCAGCGGCGCCAGGAACAGCACGCCGAAGATCAGCGCGAAGATCACCCAGATGATCAAGCGGCCGGAGCGCGACCAGACCAGCATGGCTAGACTCCCAACCGGCCGGCGGCAAACCGGTAGAGACCGAACAAGCCGAGCGACAGCGCGATGTTGACCACGGCGATGATGCAGGCGACCTGGTAGGCCGATTCCTGGATCGCCTTGCCGTAGATCAGCAGCGGCAGGGTGATGACGCCCTTGGCGCCGATGAACAGCACGATGCCAAATTCGTTGACGGTGAGCAGCAGGCAGAGACTGCCGCCAGCGACGAGCGCGGGCACCGCCGCCGGCAGGATGACTTGGCGGACAATGCGGAACGGCCTGGCGCCAAGCACGCTTGCCGCTTCGATCTGGCCGCGATCGACCAGCGAAAAGGCGGCGAGCAGCGGCCGCAGGATGAAGGGTGTATACACCGTGACTTCCGCCAGCACGACGCCCCAGGTCGAATAGAGGAAATCGACAGGCGGCAGCGGCAGCGAGAAGGCCTCCATCAGCCCCGAGTTGAGCATGCCGGCGGAGCCGTAAAGGAAGGTGAAGGCAAGCGTCACCAGGAAGGTCGGCAGGGCGATGAAGGTGTCGATCAGCCGGGCTATGAAGCCGCTGCCGGGAAACGGCACGAAGGCGAGGATCAGCGCCAGCAGCAGGCCGACGATCAGGCATCCGGCCGTCGCCGCGACCGAGATCGTCACCGTGTTGACCAGCGCGTTGAGGAAGAAGCGCGAATGCAGGACGCGGATGATCTCCGCGACATTGGCGACACCGCTGTCGTCGAGGAACGCCTGGCGTACAATCAGCGCCAGCGGGTAGAAGAACAGCAGCGCCAGCAGGGCCGCCGGCGGCACGATCCACAGCCGGCCCGGCTCTCGCTTCCTGGCCGTCGGCGCACCAATGGCGAGCGCTTCAGACACCGGCGTCTTCCGGAAGAAGCGACGTATCGGCTGGCGCAAAGAACAGCGGTACCTTTGTGCCGGGTTCCGGCAGGGCCATAGGCAGCTTTGTTGCCGAGACGCGCACCGGCGTGCCATCGACATCGAGAACCAGATGGGTGAGTTCGCCCTGCCAGTGCACTTCCCTGAGCGTGCCGACAATGCGGTTGGTGTGCTCGCTGTCTGCCGTGAGGCTGAGATGCTGCGGCCTGATGCAAAGCAGGCTCTTGTCGCCGGCCTTCTCGTCGCGACCGGCACTGGTGAGCACGGCATCACCATGCCTTGCCGTGGCAAAGCCTTTCGGGCCGGCAGCTTCGGCAACCGTCACCGGCAGAAGGTTGGCGCGGCCGAGGAACTCGGCGGTAAAACGGTTTGGCGGGCGGCGATAGAGTTCGGTCGTCGGCCCATGCGAACAGACCCTGCCGTCGCGCATGATGGCGATCTTGTCGGCAAGCGTCAGTGCCTCGGTCTGGTCATGCGTGACGTAGAGGATGGTGAGGCCGGGCAGGCTGCGGTGCAGCCGGGCGATTTCCTCAACCATGTTGCGGCGGATCTGCGCGTCGAGCGCCGAGAGCGGCTCGTCGAGCAGGAGCACGCGTGGCCGCACCGCAAGCGCGCGGGCAATCGCGACGCGCTGCTGCTGGCCGCCCGAAAGTTCGCGTGGATAACGCCGGGCAAACGTCGCCATGCCGACGGTGGCGAGCGCATCCTTCACCCGTTCGCCGATAAGCGCCTTGTCGGCGCCTTGTGCCCGCAGGCCAAAGGCGACGTTGTCCTCGACCCGCATATGCGGAAACAGCGCGTAGTTCTGCACCACCATGCCGAGCCCGCGTTCGTAGGGCGGCAGATCGGTCACGTCGGTGGCGCCGATACGGATGCGTCCGCTTCTCGGCCGCACGAAGCCGGCCACGGCCCGCAAGGCGGTCGTCTTGCCGGACCCGGACGGGCCGATCATCGCCAGGATTTCGCCCGGCGCGATGTCGAGGGTCAGCGGATGCAGGACGACATGCGCGCCATAGGCGACAACGACCTTGTCGAAGTGGACATTGGAGCCGGCGCCGCGAACTTTCGCGGCGTCGATATCCGTGACTTCGGAACCCGTGAAGGCGGCTGCCGACATGGCGTTGTTCTCCGGACTGTTTCCTTGGCGGATCAACTTCCGGTCGCTTCGTTCCATTTCTTGACGTAGTCGGGCAGCTTGCTCAGCGCCTCGTCCCAGTTCGGCGACCAGATGGTCAGGCCCTTCATGGCCTCCTGCAGCTTGGCGAAGTTGGCGTCGGAGGGCGTCACGTCCTTGCGGGCGGGCACGCCGATGGCAATCGAGCTTACAGTCGACTGGGCTTCCTTGGACAGCAGGAAATCGATCAGCTTCTTGCCGTTGTCGGCATTGGGCGCACCGGTGACCAGCCCGATTTCGTAGGGCAGCGCGAAGGTGGAGCGCACGCCGTCAGGCCCCGCCGGCCAGAACACCTTGATGTTGGGATTGTCGGCCATCTGCGACATGTTCATCTGAAGGTCGCCATTGGCGACGTGCAGCTCGCCCTTGTTGACCAGTGCGGTCAGCTTGCCAGTCGAGGCGGATGGGCCGACATTGTTGTCCTGCAGCCTCTTCATGAACTCGAAGCCGGCGTCCTCGCCGCCGAAGGCATGAATGATCTGCAGCATGACGGCGGTGCCGTCACCGGCCTGGCCGGGGGTCGAATACTGGATCTTGCCCTTGAACTTCGGATCGAGCAGATCGTTGTAGCTCTTCGGCGCTTCCGACAGCACGGCGTTGTTGTAGATGAAGTTCATGTAATTGTTGACCAGCGGCCGATACTTGTCGGTGCCACCGTCGATCTGGGATGCGGCCTCCGGCTTGTAGTCCTGCAACAGGCCGTCGGCGGCGGCGCGCTGGATGAAGGGCGGCAAGGTCACAAGCACGTCGGCCTGCGGGTTAGATTTTTCCTTAGCGACGCGCTCGACAACGCCGCCCGAACCTGCCTCGATATACTGAACGGTAACGCCGGTGGCCTTGGTGAAGGCGGCGAATTCGGTCTCGTACCAGCTGCCATTGCCGTCATGCAGGCCATCGGCGGAGTAGACGGTGACGACGCCGTCGGCGAGCGCCGGCCCGACGAGGGCCGCCGATGCAAGCAATGCGGCGAAGGCCGCGACCATGGTTGCGTTTCTTGATTTCATGACGAGTTCCCCTTTGATTGAAGGCACATTCTGCGATGCACTAGGATCACCCGGCCTTGGGTCTCTGACGGACGTTGAGCCGGTTGGATGTCTTCGTTGTGACAACTCTGGGGATCGGCGATCGATAAGTAAAATCTATTTATTTTATGAGAGCCAAAATTCCTCTGATATTTGTCATGGAACTGTCGCATCCACGTCTTGGCCATGAATGTGGCTGCGCCGAAGGCAGCTATCAGCTTGAAAACTCTCGCTTATCAGCCGAACACAATACCTGCCGTCTGCGCCCGCAATCGCGGATCATGCGAACGGACGGTCACCGGCCTGCCTTCGAGGATCTCGAAACACCGCGCGAGCGTGTCGTCCTCGAGCCGGCGCATCGCCTCATGCGTGAAGAAGGTGAGATGCGGAAAAAGGATCACATTGTCGCGACCGAACAGCACACTCATCGGATGGCCTGACTTCGACAGCGGCTCCGCCGAATAGACGTCGAGCCCGGCACCACCGATGCGACCGGCGACGATCGCCTCGACGAGGGCCGCCTCATCGATCAACGCACCGCGCGAGACATTGACGATGATGGCCGAGGGTTTGAGGCAGGCGAGCTCATGCTTGCCGATCAGGCCGCGTGTCTGGTCGTTCAGAACGCAATGGATGGAAATGAAATCGCAGGCGCCCAGCATGGCATGGAGGTCGTCGGCCTTCTCGATACCGGCGGCGCGCATTGTCGCTGCATCGACAGCGGGATCAAAGCCAAGGACGCGTGCGCGGAATCCCTGGCCTGCCATGCGCGCCATGCTGCGGCCGATCTTGCCGCAGCCGACGAGCCCAAGCGTGGCGCCGGAAATATCACGCCCCAGCCAGCGTTGCTCGGGCCAGATCCAGCCATCGCGCGACATTGCCTGCGTGATCGCAGGCAGCCGCTTGGCGAGCGCGATCATCAGCGCGAAGGCGCCTTCGGCAACGGTTTCCTCGGCATATTCGGGCACGTTGACCACGGGAATACCACGTCGCATCGCGGCGGCGATGTCGATTGCATCGATACCGACGCCATATTTCACGACGCCCTTCAGCCTTGGCGCCGCGTCTATCACCCGCGCGGTGATCGGCGTGTAGCACATGAGCAGAAGATCGGCGTCGGCCACTGCTTTTATGAGATCGGCTTCGGGAATGCCGTCCGGCAACGTCACCAGGTCGACGCCCCTCGCCCGCAAGCCGGCATCGATTTCAGGACATTCGAGTTCGCGATCTGTGCGGACGGCCTTCATGTCAGGCCGCCAGCACCGCGGCCTCGACGATGTCGAGCGCCCGGTCGAGATCGGTCTTTGAAATGACCAATGGCGGCGAGAGTGTCAGCACGTTGCCTTGGCTGACCTTGAAGCTCAGTCCCTGTTCCAGGCAGGCGTAGAAGACGCGTTCGGCGAGGTCGCGTGCCGGCTGGCGCGAGGCGCGATCCTCGACGAGTTCGACCCCGACCATCAGTCCCCTGCCCCTGACATCGCCGACATGGGGCGAACGCGCCATCAGGTCCTGCATCCGTCCAAGCATATGCCGGCCAAGTTCGGCCGAACGCTCGACCAGCCCGTCCTCCAGGATGATGTCGATGGTCGCCAGCGCGGCGCGCGTCGTCACCGGGTTCTTCTCATGGGTGTAGTGACCAATGGCAAAGCCGCCGGTGACGTCGAGGTCGCGGCGCGCGATGACGGCGGCGATCGGCAGGATGCCGCCGCCCAGCGACTTGCCGAGGACGACGATGTCGGGCGTAACGCCGTCATGTTCGTGGGCGAAGAATTTTCCGGTCTTGCCGAGGCCGGTCGGAATCTCGTCGAAGATCAGCAGCGTGCCATGCCTGTCGCAGGCCTCGCGCACCCGCTTCCAGAAACCGGGCGGCGGCGGATTGGGCGTCGCGCGCATCGGCTCGGCAACGACCGCCGCCACATCCTGCTCGCGGCCAAGCACATAGGCGATCATGTTGGCGCATGCCAGCCCCGAGGCTTCCAGGGTGTCGTGGCCGTAAGGGCAGCGGTAGCCGTCCCAGGGCGCGACATGCTCGGTGCCGGTCATCATCGGGCCTGATATGTGCGAGCGAAAGGTCGCCTCGCCGCCGACGCTTGCCGCGCCAAAGCCGGCGCCGTGGAAGGCGTCCCAGAACGACACCGTCTTGAAACGGCCGGTCGCGGCGCGCGCGATCTTCAGCGCGACCTCGATGGCATCCGAGCCGCCGGTGGTGAACAGCACCTTGCCGAGGTCGCCAGGCGCGAGGGCCGCCAGTCTCTCCGCCAGTTCGACGGCGGGCTCGCAGGTAAAGCGGCGCGGCGCGAAGCAGAGTTCGTCGAGCTGTCTCTTGATCGCCGCCACCAATCTCGGGTGGCCGTAGCCGAGATGGTGGACGCTGTTGCCGTGGAAATCCATGAAACGGCGGCCGGCGGTATCCTCGATCCAGATGCCTTCAGCCTTGGCGATCGTCGAAAGGCAGGGGCTGGACAGGCTCTGGTGCATGAAGGCTGCGGCATCGCGATCAAGCAGGCCGCGAATGCGGGGATCGTCCTGGCCGGCATCCCAGCGGCCGCGCGCCGCCGTGGTGTTGGAATCGCCCTCTGTATGCACAAGCTCGGATATCGCGGCCATCATCATCTCCGAAACGCGAATGAGGGAGCGTTGGCCGCTCCCTCTGTTTTCTGTCCGTCGGTCGCGCCTGGTCAGGACCAGGGCAGCGAAAATGTCTTCACATTGGTGTAGCTCTTCATCGCTTCGATGACGCCTTCCTTGTAGCCATTGCCCGAATCCTTGATGCCGCCGAAGGGCGACATCTCGATGCGGTAGCCCGGCACCTCCCAGATGTTGACGGTGCCGACCTGCAGGCCGGCGATGTATTTCTGCATGCGGGGAAACGAGTTGGTGCAGACGCCCGACGACAGGCCGAAGGCGGTCGAGTTGGAGAGTGCGATCAGCGCCTCGTCGTCATCGGGCGCGCGCACGATCGGGATGATCGGCCCGAAGGTTTCTTCCATCACCAGTTCGGATTTATGCGGCACGCGATCGACGACGATCGGCGGCAGCAGCGCGCCCTGGCGGCCCGGATTGTAAAGAATGTCGGCGCCTTGCTCGGCTGCCATGTGGACTCGGGCCTCGAACAGGCTTGCTGCCTTCTCATGCACGACGGTGCCGAGATCGGTAGAGCGGTCCATCGGGTCGCCGAAGCGAATCTTTTTCGCGCGCTCCAGCACCAGCGGCACGAAACGGTCGGCGATGCTTTCCTGAACGAGGATGCGCTTGACGGCCGTGCAGCGCTGACCGGAATTCTTCGTCGCACCCGCCACCGCGAGATCGGCGGCCTTGGCCAGATCGTCGTCCGAGAGATCGTTGAGGATGATCAGCGGATCGTTGCCGCCGAGTTCGAGCACCTGGCGCTTGTAGCCGGCGGTGCGGGCGATCATCTTGCCGACCGGCACGCCGCCGGTGAAGGTGATCAGCTCGATGTTTTCGTTGGTGATCATTTCGTCGCCGATGTCGGCCGGCCATCCCGTCACCACCGACAGCATTTCCGGCGGCAAGCCGGCTTCGTAGAGAATGTCGGCCAAAAGCAGCGCCGTCATCGGCGTCAGCTCGGTCGGCTTGACGACCACGCAATTGTTGGTGGCGATAGCCGGCGCCACCTTGTGCGAGACCATGTTGAGCGGGTGGTTGAATGGCGTGATCGCCGAGATCGCCTTCAGCGGCTCACGCGTGGTGAAGATCTTGCGCGCCTTGCCGTGCGGGGTGAGATCGCAGGAAAAGATCTGGCCGTCATCCTGGATGCACATCTGCGCCGACAGCGTGAACACGTCATAGGCGCGGCCGACTTCGTAGAGCGAATCCGTCTTGGAGATGCCGAGCTCGAGCGTGATGAGATCGGAAATTTCTTCCCGGCGCGACGCCAGAGCTTCCGCCGTGCGAAACAGGATCTGCTGGCGCTCGTAGCGCGTCAGTTTCGACCGGTAGCCGGCGGCGATCTCGAAAGCCTGTCGCGCATGCTCGGCACGGCCGGCCGGCACGGTGCCGATAACAGTGTCGTTCCAGGGGTAGCGCACCTCGACAATGCCGTCGGCATCGACCTTCCTGCCGGCGATACGCATCGGCTCGTGGCGAACTTTGATGGCAGGGTCAAGTTGGGTCATGGTTTCTGCTCCAGCAGATTCTTAGGCATGTCACGGCAGAGGGTCGACCCCCACTCCGGCCCTTCGGGCCACCTCTCCCCCGATCGACGGGGGAGAGGAAACCAGGCGAAGTCGACGCCCCCACGTTTCCAGGCTAAGCTGCGGCTAGCCCTGGCGCTTTTCTTCTCCCCCGTCGATCGGGGGAGAGGTGCCGAGCGAAGCTCGACGGAGTGGGGGTCGACATCAGCGCTCAGCCTGCCAGCGCCGCCGCCATCGTCGCGTAGTAGAAGGCGTCGAAATTGCGCAGTGTCGGCTCGTTCGGCAGGTCCGGCAGCACGCGATTGACGATGAACGGCACCTCCTGCTCGGTCAGGCCACCATGCGAGCGCAGCGGTTCGTTGAGGGCCGCCAGATCGTGGCGATGTTCTGATGTGCCGATCGTCTTGTTCTCCGTCGAGATCAGCACGATGTCGCCGATGCGGTCGGCCGGCAGTTCGAAACGCTCGCAGGCATCAGGGCTGTCGACGACCAGCATGATGCCGTCGATCTTGGCCAGCCGCGCCATGATGCCGGCCTGATCAGCGCCATCAGGCAAATAGGCGGTGGCGAAAGAGCCGAGAGCGCCGTGATGCACCACATAGGGGTCGGTGATCGGCAGGATGACGCGGGCGGCGTCCTTGCCCAGCCATTCGTCGAGCAGGTCCTGGACGTAGACGACGTCGGGCGAACCGTCCGCCTTGTGCTTGGGCTTCATGCCATGGTCGGCGGTGACGACGATCGCCGCGCCCAGCGCATCGAGCTCGGTCAGGTACTTGTCGAACATTTCGTAGAAGGCATTGGCCTGCGGCACGCCGGGCGCATATTTGTGCTGCACATAATCGGTCGTCGTCAGGTACATGATGTCGGGGCGGAATTCCCTGAGCAGCTGAACGCCGGCGGCGAAGACGAATTCCGACAGTTCGGCCGAATAGACTTCCGGCACAGGCAGGCCGAAATGCTTCGAGGCATTGTCGATGCCGTGCTCGGCCACTGTCGTGGTGTCCGACTTTTCAGCCGAGAAGCACAGCGCGCGGCCTTCGTCGAAGGCGAGGCCCTTGCCGAGCAGCGCACGCAGCTTGTCCTTGGCGGTCACCACCGCGACCTTGGCGCCGGCGTCGTAGAAGGCCTGGAAAATGGTCGGCGCGCGCAGGAAACGCGGGTCGTTCATCATCACTTCCTTGCCGGTCTCGCGCTCGTAGAGATAGTTGCCGCAAATGCCGTGCACCGAGGGCGGGCGACCAGTGGCGATCGACAAATTGTTGGGGTTGGTGAAGCTCGGAATGACCGAGTGCGCAAAGCGCACCGTGCCCTTCTGCTTGATCCTGACCAGGGCCGGCATCAGCCCGGCCCTGATCGCCTCGTCAAGATAGGCCGGCTCGCAGCCGTCAAGGCAGATGGCGATGGCCGGCACGCGCGGCCAGGCGTAGGTGCGGCCATTGACCGCGACGTTGATGGGAGACATCTGGTTCATCAAAAATCCTCGAAAACGGTCGCTTCAGGCGGCGAGTTTGGCGCGCTCGGCGATTGCCGCCGCGGGTGGAGCGGCGGTGTCGACGCCCATTTCATCAAGCGATTGCGCCGCCGCCTCGACGACGCGGCGCATGACATGTTCGTCCATCTGGCCGATGCAGCCGACGCGGAAGGAATCCACGGCCGTCAGTTTGCCGGGATAGATGATGAAGCCCTTGTCCTTCATCAGTTCGTAGAAACGATCGAAGGCGAAGTTGGCGTGGGCCGGGTTGAAGAAGGTGACGATGATCGGCGACAGCCAGCGGTCCCTAAGCAGCGTCTCGAAGCCTAGTTCGCGCATGCCCGCCACCATGACGTCGCGGTTCTTGACATAGCGGGCGCCACGGCCGGCGACGCCACCTTCGGCCTCGTGCTGGCGCAGCGCCTCCAGGAAGGCGGCGACGACATGCGTCGGCGGCGTGTAGCGCCACTGGCCGGTCTTGTTCATGTGCGCCCATTGCGCGTGAACGTCGAGCGACAGGGAATGGCTGCGCCCCTTGGCTGCTTCGAGTTCGCTCTTGCGGGCGATGATGAAGCCGAAGCCGGGCACGCCCTCGATGCATTTGTTGGCCGACGACACCATCGCCTCGTAGCGGATTTCGTTGACGTCGAGCGCGACGGCGCCGAAGGCACTCATGGAATCGACCAGCAGTTTGCGACCCTTGGCATGGACTGCTTCGGCGATCTCGGCGACAGGGTTCAAAATGCCGGAGCTGGTCTCGCAATGAATGGCGATGACATGCGTGATCGCAGGATCAGCCTCGAGCGCGGCCGCCACCTCGTCGCCGCGCGGCGGCAGGTAGTCGCCCTTGTCGATCAGCGTATAGGCGCGGCCGAGATACTGCATGGTCTGCGCGGCGCGCAGGCCATAGGCGCCGTTGGCCAGCACCAGAACCTTGCCATCACTGGGCACGAACGAGCCCAGCATCGCCTCGACGCAGAAGGAGCCGCTGCCTTGCATCGGCACACAGTCGAACTCGCCTTTCGTGTCGCCGGTCAGCGCCAGCAGGCGGCGGCGCATGTCTGATGTCATGGCGCGGAAGTCGCCGTCCCAGGATCCCCAGTCGCGCAACATCGCCTGCTTGACCGAATAGGCCGTGGTGAGCGGCCCGGGGGTCAAAAGATAGGGCTCGCCCAGGGCCGGCCTGGCCAGCGGCTCCGCGGCAAATTTCGTCTCGGCGAGCATGATGTCCTCCGACAGGTCGCTGCTTTTTTGATGTGGCGCCATTGTTGGTCCGGACGACGTATTTGTAAAATCGTTATTTTGTATCGACGTATCGATTAGAACGATGATGAACTACATTGGACAGGCTGCATGCCGCTCATGACACGGCTGTGAACGCGGTAGGGTTCATCCCCAGACATCAGCGGAATCGTTTATTCCGTCCTTTTGGCTAGCCAAGCTTATGATAAGGTGCAGGCGGCTTCGAGACCCGAAAGGCACACAGGATGCGCTATGTTCAGCTGCGAGCCTTTCATCAGGTGGCAATCTCCGGCGGCTTTTCGCGGGCGGCCGAAGCGCTTTTCCTGACCCAGCCGGCGATATCGGACCAGGTGCGCAAGCTCGAGGAAGAGTATGACGTGCTGCTGTTCAATCGGAACAAGAAACAGGTCACGCTGACCCATTCCGGCCAGAAGCTGCTCGAAATAACCCACCGCATGTTCGATACCGAGCAACAGGCGCTCGAGCTCCTGACCGAGTCGCGCGCTTTGCGTTCCGGCACGCTGCGCATCGTCGCCGATGCAGCGCACCATCTGCTTCACATCCTCGGCAGCTTCCGGGCCCGCTATCCTGGCGTGCAGGTCTCGGTGCGCGCCGGAAACACCGAGACGGTGATCAGCAGCCTCTACAGCTACGATGCCGATATCGGCGTGCTGGGCGAGGTGCCCGCCGGGCGCGACTTCGAGGTGCTGAAACTAAATTCGACGCCGATCATCGCCTTCACCTCGATCGACCATCCATTGGCAGGGAAAAAATCGCTGACGCTCAAGCAGCTCGCGCAGGAATCGCTGGTCATGCGCGAGCGCGGTTCCAAGACGCGCCAGAAGCTCGAAGACCTGGCCGCGACGTCGAAGGTCGAGCTCAGGCCGGTGATCGAGGCCGAGGGCCGCGAAGCCGTACGCGAGATCGTCGCCTCGGGCGCCGGCATCGGCTTTGTCTCGGCGGCCGAATTCGGCCAGGATTCGCGGCTCGTCCCGATCACCATCGATGCGCCCGAGACCTTGATGGACGAGGCGCTGATCTGCCTGCGCGAGCGCAGCGGCGGCAAGCTGGTGCGCGCCTTTCTCGACATGGCGCGCTCGATGTCGGCGGACTAGTTGAGCATGATCTTTTCCGAAACCGGTTCCAACTTTTCGGGATCATGCTTTAAGCCGCGACCTTGATCTCCACTGCATCGGCTTTCACCCGCTCCGACTTCGGATCATAGGGGCTGCGCAAATGCGCGGTAACCGCATGGCGCACGCCGGCAAGATCGATCTCGAAACGGCCGTTGGCCAGGAATGAAGCATCGACGCCCGCTTCGTGCTCGATCAGCCCGAGCGCCACCGAACGGCCGAGTGTGTGGCCGTAGGCAGCCGAGCGCACCTCGCCGACCGGCTTGCCGTCGCGCAGGATCAGCTCGCCGCCCCACAGCATCGGCTGGGCATCATTAAGGGTGAACAACACGATGCGCCTGGTCGGCGCCGCCGAGGATTTCGCGGCGGCAAGCGCATCACGGCCGATGAAGCCGCCCGGCTTGTCCATCGCGACGGCAAAGCCAAGGCCGGCCTGCCACGGGTTGATATCAGGCGTCAACTCGCGACCCCAGGCGCGAAAACCCTTTTCGATGCGCAAGGCATCGAGCGCGTAGTAGCCGGCGTCGGCAAGGCCGAATTCACGACCGGCTTGATGCAGCGCCTCGTAGACGCCGACCGCGAATTCGGTCGGCACGATCAGTTCCCAGCCGAGCTCACCGACATAGGTCATGCGGTTGGCGTAGGCTGTGGCATAGCCGATATCGATTTCTCGGATAGTGGCGAAGGGGAAGCCGGAATTGGAAAGATCCGCCGATGACAGTTTGCCCAGGAGGTCGCGCGAACGCGGTCCCATCAACGCCAGCACCGCATAGGATGAGGTGACGTCGGTCAGTATCGCATGCGCGTCCGCCGGGATATTCTTGACGATCCAGTCTGCATCGTGGACGGCCTGGGCGGAGCCGGTGACGATGAGGAATTTTTCCGCGCCAAGCCGCATCACGGTGAGATCGCTTTCGTAGCCGCCACGCGCATTGAGCACGCCGGTGTAGACCGAAGTGCCGACCGGCACATCGATGTCGCCGGCGCAGATCCGGTTCAGCACGGCACGGGCGTCGCGCCCCTGGACAAGGAGCTTGGCGAAGGAGGTCTGGTCGAAGATGGCGACGGCTTCGCGCGTCGCCTTTATCTCGCGTTGCACCGCCGCGTGCCAGTTCTGGCGGTCGAAGGCATAGTCGTTCCCGGCTGTCTCTCCTGGACCCGCAAACCAGTTGGCGCGCTCCCAACCCATCTTGGAGCCGAAGCACGCGCCCTTGGCGGCGAGCCGGTCGTAAAGCGGCGAACGGCGGAATGGCCGCGCGGTGTCCAGTTCGCGGTTCGGCCATGGCATGGCGTAATGCAGGCCGAGCGTCTCCTTGACCCGGTCATGCAGCCAGCGCGGATTGTTGTTGAACGAGGCGAAGCGCCTGATGTCGACCGGCCACAGATCCATGGTCGGCGCGCCGTTGACGATCCATTCGGCCAGTGCCCTGCCGGCGCCACCGGCACTGGCAATGCCCATCGAATTGAAGCCGGCGCCGACATAGAAATTCTTCAGCTCGGGCGCCTCGCCGAGGAGGAAATTATTGTCTGGCGTGAAGCTCTCGGGACCATTGTAGAATTTCTTGACCTCGGCCTGCGCCAGCTGCGGCACGCGCACCAACGCGTTTTCCATCAGGATTTCGAACTGGTCCCAATCATCCGGCAGCAGCGCGAACTCGAAATTTTCGGGAATGCCGTTCATGCCCCACGGCTTGGCATGCGGCTCGAAGCCGCCCATGACCAGGCCGCCGACCTCTTCCTTGAAGTAGATGAAGCCATCGGGATCGCGCATGACGGGCAGATCCGGATGCACGCCTTCTATCCGGCCAGTGACGATGTACATGTGCTCGGCCGAATGCAGCGGCACCGACACGCCGCACATCAGCCCGACCTTGCGCGCCCATTGGCCGGCGCAGTTGACGACGATCTCGGCAGCGATGTCGCCATGGTCGGTCTCGACACCGCAAGCGACGCCGTTGCTGACGCTGATACCAGTGACCTTGACCCGCTCGAAGATTTTGGCGCCGCCATTGCGCGCGCCCTTGGCAAGCGATTGCGTGAGATCGGTGGGATTGGCCTTACCGTCTCCGGGCAGCCAGACAGCGCCGACGAGATCGTTTGTCGCCATGACAGGCCACAGATCGCCAGCCTCCCTGGGCGAGATGACGTCGATCTCCACCCCTTGGGCGCGCGCCGACGCAGCCGTGCGCTTCAGCACCGTCATGCGGTCGGCCGTGCGCGCAACTGACAGCGAGCCGCAATTCTTCCAGCCGGTGGCAAGACCGGTCTCGGCCTCCAGTTCGCTGTAGAGCTGCGTGGAATAGCGGATCAGGCTGGTCATGTTGGAATGGCTGCGCAACTGGCCGACAAGACCAGCCGCGTGCCAAGTGGTGCCGCCGCTAAGTTGCCCCTGTTCGAGCACGACAACATCGGTCCAGCCGAGTTTTGTCAGATGGTAGGCGACCGAGCACCCAATGATGCCGCCGCCGACAATGACGATTCGAGCCTGGGTGGGAAATTCATGGGCCATGAGCGTTCCGCCATTTGAAGGATGGCCGGGACATTAGCACGAGAAAACCAAATATCAACCCATAAAGTCACAAAATATCACATCAAGCTGCGACGATGAGTTCTGGACCCTTTTGCGAAAGCGCTTCGGCAAGCGCCGGTTCGGGATTGGCGTCGACGATCACCCCGGCGGCACGTTCGAAGTTGGGAATCCTGAGCGGCGTCAGCTTGCCGAACTTGCTGGCGTCGAGCACGAAATAGGCCTTCCCGGCAAGGGCGATCATGCGGCCGCGCTGTTCGGCGCCTGCGCGGGTGAAGTCGGTCACCTCCCCGTCCGGCGACAGCGCGCCGCCACCAAGAAAGGCGATGTCGACACGAAAGCGGGCCATCGCATCGAGCGTGTCGATGCCGACAGCCGCCTCCTCGCCGGGGTCGACTTCGCCGCCCAGCATATGCACGCGCATGCCGGGGACATGGCATAGATGCAGCGCTATCTTCAGGCTGGCCGTGCAGATGGTGAGGTCGCGCAGTTCCGATATGGCATGCGCGACGGCCAAAGTGGTGGTGCCGGAATCGAGAAAGACCACCATGCCATCCCTGACCAGCCTGGCGGCCGCCCTGCCGATCGCCGCTTTGCCGGCCGCATTTTCCTGGCTGCGCAAGCTCATCGACGGCTCGCTCGGCTCGAAGCGGGCGGCCCCGCCATGCACGATGCCGAGCCTGCCCTGGTCCGAAAGCAGCTTCAAATCGCGGCGGATGGTTTCGCGCGAGACATCGAAGAACCCGGCCAGTTCGGCGACGCTGACGGAGCCCTGGGCACCCAGCCGCCGCAGGATCTCATCATGGCGGCGCGGGGCAAGGGCACGTGCCGGCAGGTGGCTGACGGGAGACATGGCGATCCTTATGTCGAGCGTTGATGTTGCAATATGTGGCAGCGAACCGCCCCGCTGGCAACCGCGCGCCATGGCATCGATCGCGGACGGCCCTGCCCCTCGGGCTTAGGATTTTCGCGACAGTCCGCCGCCGTCTATCGCATTGACGAGTGTGTCGCTGCCTTCGCGAAGATGCTGCCTCAGAACGCTCACGGCCTTCTTCTCGTCACGCCGCCGGCAAGCGGCCAGCAGGTCGCGATGCTCGCTCTGAGAGCGGGTGCGGTAGTCGAGGTTCGACAGCAGGATGCGGACATAGCGGTCGGCCGCGTTGTGATGCGCCTCGATCAGGTCAAGCAAACGGCGGTTGCCGCAGGCATCGTAGAGCGACAGGTGAAAGGCCCTGTTCAGGGCGCCCCAGCGGCCCGCATTGCGCTCCGCCTCGATCTGGTCGAGCACCTGCTCGGCTTCTTCAAGCTTGGCGCCGGGCAGGGCCGGAACGGACAGCCGGAGCGCCTCGCATTCGAGCAATTCGCGCACCGCGTAGATTTCGGCGATCTCGGCACCGTCCATCCCGGCGACATGCGCGCCCTTCGTGGGATGAATGGAAACAATGCCTTCCGCCTCCAATTGGCGAAGCGCGTCCCGGATAGGCATGCGGCTGAAGCCGAACTGCTCGGCCAGTTCATCCTGACGCAGCGTGGTGCCGGCCTTCAGCGATCCACTGGCGATAGCCTCGCGCAGGACATTTGCGACCTGTTCAGCCACCGTCTGCGGCCTCTCGATCAGGCCTTCCATAAATCCACGCAATCGATGCTCCCATGCAACGCGATCGCCAGCCTAGTGGAAAACATCCGGCGATATAAGTATCCCCGTGTACGAGAGCGGTTTGGTTTCTGGCCGAAGAGCGACACGAGAAACCGTCGATGGCTGGGTCCGCCCGGTTTGGTCCGGGCGGAGAAATCACGTCAGTCAATCGACCTTCACGGCGACCACCGCGGCGCAGTCGCCGGCCTTGACCAGGCCAGGGAAATGCCGTGCCGCCAGCATGCCCGACATTTTCGCCCGGATATCCCGCGGAGCAACGCCGGTGCGGCCGGTGGAATGGATGCGGGCCAGTACCGCGCCTTCTTCGACAGGCTCACCAAGATCGACCATGGTTTCGATCATGCCGTCGTCCTCGGCAAAGCAGAAGCAATCTCCCGAGGGCATGTCCAGCCACTGGGTTTTGCCCGTCTCGACCGCCCCGGCGACGACACCGGCGTGACGCAACACGTTGAGGATGCCGCGCCGGGCGATCCGCACCGTTTCGGCTCGCGATGTGCCGCCGCCGCCGAGCTCGGTGGTGACGAAGACCTTGCCCATCTCTTCGGCCGCCGTGTCGTACATGCCGATCGCATCGATCTCGGTCATGCGCATCGAGAACGGCGCTGAGAATGCCGCCACCGCCGCAAAGGCTTTCTGCTCCTGTGCCTTGTCGGGCAAGGTGTGAGCAGCGCAAAACGGCACGAAATCCAGCGTCCTGCCACCGGAATGGAAGTCGAAGACGATGTCGGCGCGGGGAAGCAACTCGCGTTGGAAATAATCGGCGATCTTCTGCGTCACCGTACCGTCCGGCCGGCCGGGAAAGCTGCGGTTCATGTTGCCCTTGTCGATCGGCGAGGTGCGCGTGCCGGCCCGAAAAGCCGGATAGTTCATCGCCGGCACGATGATCACCGTGCCGCTGACCTGGCTGGGATCGAGCGTTCGGGCGAGTTCGTAGAGCGCCAGCGGCCCCTCATACTCGTCACCATGGTTGCCGCCGGTCAGCAGTGCCGCCGGCCCCTTGCCGTTGCGGATAACGCAGATCGGGATCATCACCGAGCCCCAGGCCGAGTCGTCGCGGCTATAGGGCAAGCGCAGGAAACCATGCTGGACGCCGTCGCGATCGAAATCGACGGTCGGCGCGATCGGCGACGGGCGATGACTGGACATCGGGCTCAATCCTTCACCACCAGCTTGCGCGGCACATTGGCCAGGCACTCCACACCGGTTTCGGTGATCAGGATGGACTCGGTGATCTCCAGCCCCATTGTCTCCAGCCAAAGGCCGGTCATGAAATGGAAGGTCATGCCGGGCTTGAGCTCGGTGCGGTCGCCGGGACGCAGGCTCATGGTGCGTTCGCCCCAGTCCGGCGGATAGGAAATACCGATCGGATAGCCGGTGCGGTTGTCCTTGACGATGCCGTATTTCTTCAGGACGGCAAAGAAGGCGTTGGCGATGTCCTCGCATGTGTTGCCCGGCCTGGCGGCGGCAAGACCTGCTTCCATGCCTTCCAGCGTCGCCTTCTCGGCATCGAGGAATTCCTGCGTCGGTTTGCCGAGGAAGACGGTGCGCGACAGCGGGCAGTGGTACCTGTTGTAGCAGCCGGCGATCTCGAAGAAGGTGCCCTCGCCCCGCTTCATCGGCTTGTCGTCCCAGGTCAGGTGCGGCGCCGAGGCGTCCGCGCCTGACGGCAGCAGTGGCACGATCGCGGGGTAGTCGCCGCCGATGCCGTCGACGCCGCGGGTGCCGGCATCGTAGATCTCGGCGACCAGATCGCATTTGCGCATGCCGACCTCGATCTTGTCGAAGATGCGCTGGTGCATCGCCTCGACGATGCGGGCGGCCTTGCGCATATAGTCGATCTCGGTCGGGCTCTTCACCGCGCGCTGCCAGTTGACCAGCGCGGTGGCGTCGACGAAGCGGGCGTTGGGCAGATGCTTCTGCAAAGAGGCGAAGGCGGCGGCGGAGAACCAGTAATTGTCCATCTCGACACCGACGACAAGCTTGCCCCAGCCGCGATCGCTCAGCACGCTGGACAGGAAGTCCATCGGGTGGCGTTCTGTCGACTGCACATAGTGGTCGGCATAGCCGACGATGTTGTCATGCGCGAGATAAGCAGTGCGCTTGGCGCCGTTGGCGTCCTGGCCACGGCCATACCAGACCGGCTCGCCCGACGGCGGCACGATGACCGCCTGATGCACATAGAAGGACCAGCCGTCATATCCAGTCAGCCAGGCCATGTTGGATGGATCGCTGATAACAAGGAGATCGACGCCTTTGGCTTCCATCGCCTTGCGCGTCTTGGCGAGGCGATCCGCGTATTCGCTTCGCGAGAATTTCAGGTTCGGCTGCATTTTTTGTTGGTCCTCGTTTGTTGGGCCTGGAGCCCGCTTCAACTTCGTTGAATCTGTCTCCAGGTATTGTTTTGTCGGAGCACGATCTGGTCGGAAAACCGGTTGCCACTTTTCCAGATCATGCTCCCGCGGCCAGGATCAGCTTTCGAAAATGGTTCCGGCATTGGCCGCTAGCGCGCGGTCGCGGGCGAGCGTGGCGATCGCAGTGTCCTGCACGCCGGTGCCGGTCAGGTCAGCGATGGTGATGTCGCTGGCCGAGCGCCTACCGTGTTTTTCGCCGGCGATGATCCGGCCAAGTTCGGTGACCTCGGCACCGGCTGCCATCACGCCGGCGGCGATGGCATGGTGCAGTTCGCCCAGCCGCTGCGTCTGCTTCGCGCTGTCGGCGACGTACAGATCGGCCATGCGCAGGATCGCCGGCGCAATCTCGTTCTTGTGCTCGGCGTCGGACCCCATGGCGGTGATGTGCTGGCCGGCCGAGACAAACCCGGCCTTGATCAGCGGCTCGGTCGACGGCGTGGTGGTGACGATGATGTCGGCGCCGGCGACAGCGTTGGCTGCGTCTGATACAGCGCCCACGTCGATGCTGAGCCTTTCGCGCAAGGCGGCCGCGGCCGTCTCCGCCTTGGCGGCATCGCGCGCCCAGATGCGGGCCCGCGTGATCGGCCGCACCAGCATCAGGGCTTGGAGCTGTAGCCCGGCCTGGACGCCGGCGCCGAAGATCGCGGCGACGGACGAGTCCTCTCGCGACAGGTGTTTGGCCGCGACGGCGCCGGCGGCGGCGGTGCGGACGTCGGTGAGATAGCCATTGTCGAGCAGCAAGGCGTCGACCACACCGGTCTTTGCCGAAAGCAGCACCATCATGCCGCCACCGCTTGGCAGACCGAGCTTTGGATTGTCGAAGAAGCCGGAACTGATCTTGACGGCGAAGCCGTCGATACCGGGTACATAGGCGGACTTCACGTCGACCTCGCCGCGATGCTCGGCGATGTCGAGGCGCAGGATCGGCGGCATGGCCACCGGCAATGTTGCCAGCGCGCGGAAAGCATTCTCGACGCAAGCGACGGCGTCGAGATCGAGCGTCACGATCGTGCGCAGTTCAGCTTCGGTGAGGATGGTCATCCTGCTCATGCGGCGCGCTCCGAAATCGATGGCATTTCCCCGCAGACGATCTTCCTGTGCAGTTCCATGTCGATGTTGCGGCCGGAAAGCAGAACCACCACCGGCCCCTCCGCCCTGACCTTGCCGGCGAGCAGTGCTGCGATGCCTACCGCACCTGCTCCTTCGACGATCTCGCGTTCCAGTTCATAGGCATGGCGAATGCCGGCGGCGATTTCGTCCTCACTGAGCAGGACGACATCGTCGAGCAGGTCTCGGCTCATGGCGAAGGTCAGCCGGTTGTCGAGGCCGATGCCCCCGCCGAGCGAATCCGCCAGCGTCGGCAGTTCCTCCACCAAGACGGGACGGCCCGCATCGAGGCTGGCCTTCATCGCGGCGCCGCGCGCCATCGACACGCCGATTATCTTTGTGCCGGGGCTAACGCCTTTGATTGCGGCCGCTACACCCGAGGCCAGCCCACCTCCGGAGAGTTGCACCAGCACCAGAGCGGCATCCGGGACCTGCTCGATCATCTCCAACCCGAGCGTGCCTTGCCCGGCGATGATCGCGGGATGGTCGAAGGGCGGCAGCATGACAAGCCCCTCCTCCGTCACCAGCCGCTCGACCTCCTGCTGGGCATCGTCCTGGCTGTTGCCGACAATACGGACTTCCGCGCCGAGGCGGCGGATTTCGTCCAGCTTGTTCTTGGGTACCAGTCGAGACATGCAGATCACCGCACGCATGCCCTCGAGCTTCGCCGCGTGGGCCAGCGCACGGCCATGATTGCCGGTCGATGCCGCGACGACGCCGCGCGCCCTCTCCTCGGCATCAAGCGATGCAACGGCGTTGGATGCACCGCGCAATTTGAAACTGCCGGTGGTCTGGCGATGCTCGAGCTTGAGATGAACCGGCACGCCCAGTCGTTCGGAAAGACTCCCCGAAAGCACGATCGATGTGCGCTCGACCTTGCCGGCAATTCGCTCGCGCGCGTCACGGATATCGCCAAGGGTCACTGTCGCCATGGTCGTCAGCCGCGCGGCAAGGGCAGCGTCATCAGACTGCCAAATTCAGGATGGGCCGTCTCATCGCCGCAAAGGCGCAGACAATTCCAGGCGGTCGCCTGGTTGCTGGTCACCACCGGGCGGCCGATCGCCTGTTCCATGCCGGTGACCGCGAGCGCACCGCGCAGCGCCGTGCAGGACACGAACAGCGCATCGGCCTGCGGATGCATTGCCTGGCGCGCCAGATCGACAAGGGCCGCTGGGGCAATGCGCGCCATCTCGCGGTCGTCCTCGAAGCCGAGACAGGTAAAGCCTAGGATTTCGAAGCCGCGTTCGGCGAAATAGGTCGCCATCGGCCTGGCGGTTTCCATGGTGTAGGGCGTGAGGATGCTGATCCGGCGCACGCCGAACGCGTTCAGCCCGCGCACGCCGGCCATTGTTGGCGTGACGACGGGCACGCCTGGCTTGGCGGCCTGGATCGCCGTCTCGATCTCGGCATCGCCAATCACCACCGAGGCCGACGTGCAGGAATAGCAGACGGCGTCGAGCGGCTCGTCAGGCAGGATCAAGGCCGCGCCCGCCGTCAGCGCCGGCTGCATCTTGCGCAAGTTCTCAGGCGTCGTCGGATTGGCATAGGGGATGCGCGCGACATAGACGCCGATCCGTTCGCTCGCCACCATGCGGCGAAAATCCGGCTCGGTCGTATGGTCGGTGGCCAGGATGATGAGGCCAACGCGCCGCTCCAGCGGACGCTCATCGAGCGCTGGCCGGTTGGGCACAAGCTTGATCTGGGGCAAAGGCTTCATCCGTTATCTTTCGATCTTGCCGTAGCGGCGTTCCAGCCAGCGCAGCAGCACGACCGAAATCAGGCTGATGGCAAGGAAGAAGGCGCCGACCAGCGTGATCGGCTCGAGGTAGCGATAATAGGTGTTGGCGACGCTTTTTGCCTGGTTCATCAGTTCCAGCACGGTGATCGCCGAGAGCAGCGGCGTCTCCTTGAACATGGCGATGAAGTAGTTGGCCAATGCCGGGATCATCGGCGGAATGGCCTGTGGGATGATGATGTGGGACCAGGTCTGCCGGGCGCTGAGATTGCACGCCTTGGCGGCCTCCCACTGGCCACGCGGCACATTGTCGATGCCGGCGCGGTAGACCTCCGCCGTGTAGGTGCCGTAGTGCAGCCCGAGCCCGATGACGCCGGCGACCAGCGGCGGCAGCAGAATACCGATGTCGGGCAGCACATAGAAGATGAAATAGAGCTGCACCAGGAGCGGTGTGCCGCGGATGAATTCGGCCACCCAACCGACAGTGCGCGACACCGCCTTGTTGGGCGAGCGGCGCGCCAGCGCGATGCCCAACCCGACGATCGCCGCCAGCACCGAACCGAGCAACGTCGCCAGGATGGTGATCTTCACCCCCTGGATCAACGTCGGCAGGATCTGCCGGACAAAATCCCAATCCCAATCCATCAGCGGACCCAATTCATCAGGAATGCGCTGGTCATCAGACGCGCACTCCGTCGAGGCCGCGCGCCATGCGGCGTTCCAGCGAGCGCACACCCCACGAGATGAGCAACGCCAGGATGAAATAGATGACGAGAATGGTGGTGAATGGCACCATAGTGTTGCCGGTCTGGGCGCGCACCACCTGCGCCTGGAAGGTCAGGTCGGCGAGCGAGATCAGCGAGACGACCGATGTCGCCTTGAGCAGCTCGATCGCATTGTTGCCGAAGGTCGGCAGCATCACCAGAAACGCTTGCGGCAGGATGACATGGCGCATGCCTTGCCAGCGGCCCAGATTGAGCGCGATGCAGGCCTCATGCTGTTCGCCGCCGATCGATTGCACGGCGCCGCGCACCACCTCCGCGGCATAGGCGCCGACATTCAAGCCCAGCGCCAAGACGCCGGCCTGCAGCGGGGTCAGCTCGAAACCCACCAGCGGCAACACGAAATAGGCGAAAAACAGCTGCACGAAGATCGAGGTGCCACGGAAGAATTCGATATAGGCCGTTGCCAGGGCCCGCAGCACGAAGAAGCGCGACAGGCGCCCCATGCCAGCGAGAAAGGCCATGATCAGGGCAAGCACCGACCCCATCAGCGTCAGCTCGATGGTGACAAGCGCTCCCTGCAATATCAGGCCGAAATAGCCGGACCACTGGGTCATCTGGGTTCCAACGTTGGCGGTTAGCTTCCTTCTCCCCGTTCAACGGGGAGAAGATGCCGGCAGGCAGATGAGGGGCAGTGCCAGCGTAAGCAAAGCTTGTGCTGCCCCTCATCCGGCCCTTCGGGCCACCTTCTCCCCGTTCACGGGGAGAAGGAAAAAGGAAGCGCTACTTCGCGGCGCAGAGCTTGTCGCGTGTGGTCGACATCGCCGCCGCCGCGGAGAAACCGTAGGGCTCGATGATCTTGGCGAACTCGCCCGACTTCTTCATCTTGGCGAGTTCGACGTCGAAGGCGTCGCGCATCGCCTCGTCGCCCTTCTTGAAGGCGGCGCCGTCGCAATAGACCGGCGCACCCTGCACCGGAGCGATGACTTCGAGGTTCGGATCGGCGGCCTTCTTCATCAGATCATTGATCGAGAGCACGGGCAGCGAATAGGCGTCGATACGGCCGTCCTGCACCATCTTCAGGCCGCTCTGGCCGTCCGGCACGACGATGACACGTTCACGCGGCACGCCGGCGTTGAGCGCCAGCTTCTCCTCGGTGCCGCCGCCCGGCGCGCCTATGGTGGCGGACGTGTCCTTGGCGACATCCTCGTAGCTCTTGAAGCCTTTCGGATTGCCTTTCTTCACCAGCATCGCCTCGGCGTCGCACAGAACCGGCTCCGAATAGGCAACCGCCGCGCAGCGCTCCGGCTTCATGAACAGGCCGGCGGTGACGACGTCGAAGCGGCCGGCCTGCAAGCCGGGGATCATGGCGCCGTATTCCGAGATCGAGGCGACGACGTCGGCGACGCCGAGCCGCTTGAAGATTTCGCGCGCCACATCGGGCGCGGCACCCGAAACCTTGCCGTCGGCGGCGACCGCCGTATAGGGCGGCTCATTGGCGATGGCCAGGCGGGCGAAGCCCTGCGACTTTAGCTGCTCGAGCTTGCTGTCGTCGGCCGACCCCGGGATCGAGGCGGCCAGCACGGCCGAAAGTGCGAGACCGGCGACGCCGGCCAAAATGCCAAGTTTCTTCATTGTTCCCAACTCCTTGTTTCTCTTCTTGGTTTGCCTGTGGGCGGTTCGCACGCCCCGCATGGCGGTCAGACACGGTGTCCGGCCGCGATGATCTTCTTCAGGAACCCTTGCGTGCGTTCCTGCTTGGGATTGCGGAAAATCTCGTCGGGCTTGCCTTCCTCGACTATTCGGCCACGATCGAAGAACAGCACCCGGTCGGCGAAGTCGTGGGCGAAACCCATCTCGTGGGTGACCAGCAGCATGGTCATGTCGGTCTCGGCGCAGAGCCGCCACAAGACGTTGAGCACTTCCTCGACCAATTCCGGGTCGAGCGCCGATGTCACCTCGTCGAACAGCATGATCTTCGGCTGCAAAGCGAGCGCGCGGGCGATCGCCACGCGCTGTTTCTGGCCGCCTGATAGCTGCGCCGGCATCGCCTTGGCCTTGTCGGCCATGCCGACCATGTCGAGCAGTTCCATCGCGCGTTTTTCGGCGGCGGCGCGCGGTGTGCCCTTGGTCAGCATCGGGGCCAGCGTCACATTGTCGATGACGCTCTTGTGCGGAAACAGGTTGAACAGCTGGAAGACCATGCCGGTCTTCTGGCGCATTTTTGCCAGATGCCGCTCGTCGGCCGGCAGCAGCTGGCCGTTGCGCTCCATGTGGTAGAGCTGCTCGCCGTCGATCTGGATGTGGCCGCCGTCGATGCGCTCCAGCGTCATCAGGATGCGCAGGATCGTGGTCTTGCCCGAGCCAGAGGGGCCGATCAGCGCCAGCTTCTCGCGCGGCATGACCTGCATGGACAAGCCGTCCAGCACCTTGAAGGCGCCGAAGCTCTTCGAGATGGCGTCGACCTTGATGATGGGCGCGGTTGCGGACAAATGAATTTCCCCGTGCTGGAGAAGCCTGTGCCCTTAACGATGGGGAACACGCCAAATCATGTCAATTGGTAAAATAATATCATGACAATTATTCTGATTACGCACATTTTCCGGTCAATCGCAGCTGGCTTTTTGGGCATGCCGTTGCCCCAGAACCACCTGGCGATAGTGGGTGGCGCGCTCAGATTGCGAGCAGCAAATGCTCCGGATCGCCAAGCAAGAGCTTGGTGACAACGCCGAGACCGGCGCGCAGTTCCCCTTCGGTGGTCGAACCCAGCGAGATGCGCACTGCCGGATGCCAGGGCGCATCCGATATGCGGAACGAGGTGCCCGGGGCTATGGCCACGCCTTGCAACCGAGCCTGGGCGACAAAGCTCTCCTCGGAACGGTCGGCCGGCAGTTGCAGCCAGATATGCAATCCGTCGCGACGGGCACGGTAGTCGACGCCGGCCAGTACCTCGCCAGCGATATCCTGCCGGCGACGCAACGCCGCGCGCTGCCAGCGCACCAGCTCCATCGCGGTGCCGTCGGTTACCCATTTGGTGGCGATCTCGGCCACCATTGGTGTCGCCATCCAGTTCGAGACGAGATGCCGGTTGGCGACGGCCGCAACGTAACGGTCGGGCGCGGCGAGATAACCTATGCGCAGGCCGGGCACGGTGATCTTGGTGAAGGAGGTGACGTAGAGCGTCCGCTCCGGCGCGAAAGCAGCGACCGGCGGCGGTCGATCCTCGACCAGGGGACCGAGCACATCGTTCTCGATGATGGCGATGTCATGCTTGCGCGCCACCGCCGCGATCTGCTCACGGCGCGCCCCATCCATGAGCGTTGCCGTGGGATTGATCACCGAAGGCTGCACGAATACGGCGCGGATATCGGACAGCCGGCAAGCCTCGTCCAGCGCTTCCGGAATCAGGCCGTTTTCGTCGATCGGCAGGCCTTCGAGGTTGAAACCGAGATAGCGGGCGAGCGGCACCAGCGTGTGATGGCCTATCGCCTCGGTGGCAACGGTGGAGCCCGGTGGCGCGACGCTCATCAGCGCCACCGTCATGCCGGCGGTGGCGCCATTGGTCAGGCTGATGTTCTGCGCGGAGGCTTCGAGGCCGCACAGTTTCAGCCATTCGACCGCCACGGCGCGGTGGCGCGGGAACACCATGTTTGGCCGGAACGACAGTGCCGAACTCGACGGCAGGTTTTCGGCAAGCCAGCCCAGCGCCTGCTTCATCCGCTCCAGGTGCATCGGCTCGCAGACCGGTTTCAGGATCGAGAGGTCGATGACCTCACCGAGGCGCTCGGGCAGATAGGGCGGGTCCGGCTCGCGGCGCTGTGTCTGGACGAAGCTGCCGCGCCCGATCTCGCCCGAAATCAGGCCGCGGCGGATCAATTCCTCATAGGCCCGGCTGACCGTTTGCACCGAGAGCTTGAGATCGTCCGCCAGCCGGCGATGCGTCGGCAGCCTCGCGCCATTGGCCAGGCGTCCGTCATGGATGGCGCGCGCAAACTGGTCGGCCAATGATTGATAGGCTGGCCGGCGGATAAGCGCGGGATCGGGTTGCCACAATGTCATGACTTATTAGAGATCGAAATCAGTGCAATTGACAATCGAAATAATGCCCCCTCATGGTACGATGGACGAAAAAGTGGGCGCTGATGACTGCTGCGAAACTCGACCCGATCGATCTCAAAATCCTCGACGCCATCCAGCGTGACGGACGCATCACCAAGCTGGCGCTGGCCGAGCAGGTCGGGCTGTCGCCGACGCCGTGCTGGATGCGGCTGCGCAAGCTGGAAAAAGCCGGCATCGTCTCGGGCTATCACGCCCGCATCGCCATGCGCGTCGTGGCGCCTGTCGCCACAGTGCTGATGGAGGTGACGCTGGCCAGCCACCGTCAGGCCGATTTCGACCGCTTCGAGCGCGTCATCCGCGATATCCCCGAGATCGTCGCCTGCTGGTCGGTGGGTGGCGGCGTTGACTATGTGCTGAAGGTGATGGCGCGCGACATCGACGCCTATCAGCGGCTGGTCGACGGCTTGCTCGATCGCGAGATCGGCATCGACCGCTACTTCACCTACATCGTCATCAAGACGGTGAAGGATGATATCGCGCTGCCCATTGCGGACCTGTTGCCGGCATCGGCATAGCGCCGGAGAAACGGGCTGCCCTCACGGCGCAATAGAGAGATTCTCTCTCTGATCAGGCGCCCAAACAGTCTCTCTGTCTGCCGGCGAAGGATAGTCTCCCCGCATCAGACCGAACCGGGAGGCTTCGACCATGTCCGCGCATTTCGCCCGCTCGCATCGCCACGACGCGCTCGACCGGCTCGCCGACCGCCGGTTGCTGCGCGAACTCGCCTACGTCGACGGCCATTGGACGGCGAGCGACGCGGCCGAGAGTTTCGAGGTGACCGATCCGGCAACCGGCACCACCGTCGCCTTCGTCGCAGCACTCGACAGCCGTCAGACGACAAAGGCCATCGACGCCGCGGCGCGCGCCTTTCCGGCCTGGCGGACGCTGTTGCCGCAGGAGCGCTCGAAAATCCTGCGAAAATGGTTCGAGCTGATCATCGCCGCCAAGGCTGATCTGGCTCTGCTGATGACGCTTGAGCAGGGCAAGCCGCTCAAAGAGTCGCTCGGCGAAATCGACTACGCCGCCTCCTTCATCGAATGGTATGCGGAGGAAGCGAAGCGCCTCAACGCCGAGAGCGTCACCAGCCATCTGCCGAACGCGGAAATGATGGTGCGGCGCGAACCGCTCGGTGTCGTCGGCGTGGTCACGCCGTGGAATTTTCCGTCGGCCATGTTGACCCGCAAGGCGGCGGCGGCGCTTGCCGCCGGCTGCACCATCGTCGCGCATCCCTCCTCGGAGACGCCACTTTCGGCGCTGGCGCTGGCCGAACTCGGCGAGCGCGCCGGGTTGCCGGCCGGCGTCTTCAACATCGTCACAGGCAAGGCCGCGACGATCGTTGGACGCATGTGCGAAGATCCGCGCGTGCGGGCCATGAGTTTTACGGGCTCGACCGAGATCGGCCGGCTGATCGCCGCGCAAAGTGCGCCGACGATGAAGCGGCTGGTCATGGAACTCGGCGGCCACGCGCCGCTGATCGTCTTTGCCGATGCCGATATCGACAAAGCGGTGACCATTGCCGTCGACGCCAAATTCGCCACATCAGGCCAGGATTGCCTCGCCGCCAACCGCATCTATGTCCAGCGTCCGCTCTACGACCGCTTCTGCGCCGCATTTGCCAAGCGCATAGACGCGCTGCGGACCGGCAATGGCCTCGGCGATGACATCGACATCGGGCCGCTAATGCATGAGCGTGCCGTCAAGAAGGTCGAAGAGCAGGTCGCTGACGCCATGGCTCTTGGCGCGCGCTGCCTTGCCGGCTGCAAGCGGCATCAGGCCGGGCCGCTGTTCTACCAGCCGACACTGCTCGCCGACGTCGCCGACGAAGCGCTGATCATGCGCGAGGAGACCTTTGGTCCGGTCGCCGCCGTCACATCCTTCGACGACGAGGACGAGGTGATCGCCCGCGCCAATGCGACCGAATATGGCCTCGTCGCCTATGTCGTGACCGAGAATGGCGCGCGTCAGCAGCGCATGGGTCGCGCGCTCGACTATGGCATGGTCGCCATCAACCGTGTGAAGATCACCGGCGCGCCGATCCCCTTCGGCGGCGTCAAGCAGTCCGGCATCGGCCGCGAAGGCTCGCGCCACGGCTTGGAGGCCTTCACTGATCTCAAATATCTATGCCTCGACGTGGCGTAGGCCACACTGGAATTTTCAAGGAGTAAAAAAAATGCTCGACCAGTCCAACGAACTCGCCGCCTGGGATCGCGACCATTTCTTCCATCCCTCGACCCATATGGGCACGCACGCTCGCGGTGAATCGCCGACAAGGATCATGGCCGGCGGCGAAGGCGTCACCGTCTGGGACAACAACGGCAGGAAGAGCATCGATGCCTTCGCCGGCCTCTATTGCGTCAATGTCGGCTATGGCCGCCAGAAGATCGCTGACGCCATCGCCACGCAGGCAAAGAACCTCGCCTATTACCACGCCTATGTCGGGCACGGCACCGAGGCCTCGATCACATTGGCGAAGATGATCATCGACCGCGCGCCGAAGGGCATGTCGAGGGTCTATTTCGGCCTGTCCGGTTCGGATGCCAACGAAACCAACATCAAGCTGATCTGGTACTACAACAATGTGCTGGGCCGGCCGGAGAAGAAGAAGATCATCTCGCGCTGGCGCGGCTATCACGGCTCGGGCGTGATGACGGGATCGCTGACGGGGCTGGACCTCTTCCACAATGCCTTCGACCTGCCCCGCGCGCCGATCCTGCACACCGAGGCGCCCTATTATTTCCGCCGCGCCGACCGCTCGATGAGCGAGGAACAGTTCTCGCAGCATTGCGCCGACAAGCTGGAGGAGATGATCCTCGCCGAAGGGCCTGAAACCGTCGCCGCCTTCATCGGCGAGCCAATCCTCGGCACTGGCGGCATCGTGCCGCCGCCCGCTGGCTATTGGCAGAAAATCCAGGCCGTGCTGAAAAAGTACGACGTGCTCTTGGTCGCCGACGAGGTGGTGACGGGCTTCGGCCGGTTGGGCACCATGTTCGGCTCCGACCATTACGGCATCAAGCCTGACCTGATCACCATCGCCAAGGGCCTGACCTCGGCCTATGCGCCGCTGTCGGGCGTCATCGTCGCCGACAAGATGTGGCAGGTCCTGGTGCAGGGTTCGGACAAGCTCGGTTCGCTTGGCCATGGCTGGACCTATTCGGCGCATCCGATCTGCGTCGCAGCCGGCGTCGCCAATCTCGAACTGATCGATGAGATGGACCTGGTGCGGAATGCCGGCGAGACCGGCGCTTATTTCCGTGCCGAACTGGCCAAGGCCGTCGGCGGCCACAAACACGTCGGCGAGGTGCGCGGCGACGGTATGCTGGCGGCGGTGGAATTCGTCAGGGATCGCGACGACCGTGTCTTCTTCGATCCTTCGCTCAAGATCGGACCGCAGGTCGCCACGGCCCTTGCCGCCAGCGGCGTCATCGGCCGCGCCATGCCGCAGGGCGACATACTTGGCTTCGCGCCGCCGCTGTGCCTGACCCGCGAGGAGGCCGACATCGTGGTGGCCAAGACCGCCGATGCCGTGAACAGCGTATTCGCCAATCTCTGAGACCGACCCATGAATGCCATGACCAAAACCCTCCCCGCCACCATGGCCGCCGTGCTGCTCACCGGGCATGGCGGACCTGAAAAACTCGTCTACCGCACCGATGTCAAAGTGCCTGCCCCCGCTTCAGGTGAAGTGCTCATAAGGGTCAGCGCTTGCGGGATGAACAACACCGATGTCTGGGTGCGCCAGGGCGCCTATGGTACCGAGGAGGATGCGGGCGCGGTGTCGACCTGGCGAAGGCAGGGCAATACGCTGACCTTCCCGCGCATCCAGGGCACCGACACTGTCGGCACCATCGCCGCCGTCGGCGAAGGTGTATCACCGGACCGTATCGGCGAACGGGTGATGGTCGATTTCTCCATCTACAACCGCGACGACGATTCACTCGCCGACATCGACTATATGGGCCACGGCCGCGATGGCGGTTATGCCGAGTATCAGGCTGTGCCAGCTGACAACGCGCATGTCGTCGACACGGAGATGAGCGACGTCGAACTCGCCACCTTCTGCTGCGCTTATCTCACCGGCGAACAGATGCTGGAACGCGCCGGCTTGAAGGCTGGCGAGCGCGTGCTGGTCACGGGCGCCTCGGGCGGCGTCGGTTCCGGCATCGTGCAACTGGCGCGGGCGCGTGGCGCCATTCCCTATGCGGTCGCCGGCAAGGGCAAGGAACAGGCCGTACTCGACATCGGCGCCGAGGCGGTCATCACCCGTGGCGTCGCGGACCTGCCGCAAGCCGTGACCGAAGCGACCGGCGGCCAGCCGATCGACGTGGTCGCCGATCTCGTCGGCGGCGCGATCTTCAACGACCTGCTGCGCATCCTGCGACCCGAGGGCCGCTATACCACGGCCGGCGCGATTGCAGGCCCGGTCGTCCAGCTCGACCTCAGGACCATGTATCTCAAGCAGTTGCAACTGCATGGCTCGAGCCAGGGCACGCGCGCCGATTTCCGCCGCATCGTTCGCTACATCGAGGAGGGCAAGATCAGACCGTTGGTCGGTGGCGTCTACAAGCTCTCCGATTTCCACCACGCGCAGGCCGATTTCGTCGCAAAGGATTTTGTCGGCAAGCTGGTGGTGGTGCCGGACGCTGTCGCGGAGCGATCGGCGTAATCGCAAAATCCTGGTCCCTCCGCCTGCCTTCTCATCGCTGCCATAATGGGAATGGCTTGCAGTCCAGCCAGCATGCCGCCACAAATGGCGACGCCCGCCGCGCCGCTGGTCCGGGTCTCTGGTCACAGGATACAGGCGAGACATGACAGCCCGAATGATACTGCTCGACGCCAAGCCGCTTGGCGCGGCTGACGTCGCCGAGATCTCGCGGCGCAATGCGCGGCTGATGCTGGGCGAGGAGGCGATGCGGCGCATCCGGGCGAGCCGCGCGCTGATCGAGCACCTCACCGGGCTCGGCAAGCCGATGTACGGCGTCACGACAGGCCTCGGCGCCTGTGTCGACACGCCGCTCGCGCAGGCCGATCTCATCGCCTTCCAGCACAGCGTGCCCCTCAGCCACAGCATGGGCATCGGCCCTGCCCTTCCGACCGAGGCGGTGCGCGCGCTGATGACCGCGCGCATTTCGGGCATGGCCGCCGGCGGCACCGGCACTTCCGAACGCGTGGTCATGGGCCTTGTGGCGGCGCTCAACGCCGGCGTCCATCCGGTGATCCCCACCTGGGGATCGATCGGCGCGGCGGACCTTGCCCATCTTGGCCACATGGCGCGAGCGCTGCGCGGCGACGGCGAGACGGAGTTCCAAGGCAGGATCATGCCGTCGGGCGAGGCGCTGGCGCTGGCCGGGCTCGAACCGCTTGACCTGCGCGAGAAGGACGGCCACGCCATCATCGTCGCCAACAGCCTGTCGACGGGCACCGCGTGCCTGTGTCTCGAGGATGTCGCGCATCTCATCGATTGGGCGCTGGCCGCGGTGGCGCTCAACTATGAGGCGTTCCGTTCTTCGCTGACCGCGATCGACGAGGATGCCCTGGCCGCGCGGCCGGCTTTCGGCCAGCGCGAGATCGGCGCACGGCTGCGCGCGGAACTCGCGGGAAGCGGCCTGTGGAAGGACAGAGCGGCGCGGCGGCTTCAGGATCCGCTTAGCTATCGCTGCGTGCCGCAAGTCTGGGGCGGCCTGCTCAACGCGTTCGAACAGGCGAAGCTCGCGACGGAGATCGAACTCACCCATTCCGGCGACAACCCGGTGATCCTGCCCGAAGACGAACGCGTCGTCTCGAACGGCAATTTCGACCTCACCGCGATGACGCTGGCCTGGGAGCAGCTCGGCCAGGCGCTCGCGCATTGCGCGGTGGGTACGGCCAATCGCTGCATGAAGCTGATGTCGCCGACAATTGCCGGGTTGCCACGGTTCCTGTCGGCCAGGGGCGGCAGCCGCCAGGGCTATGCGGAACTGCAGAAGCCACTCGCCGCGCTGGAAGCCGAAATCCGGCATCTCGCCAATCCGATGTCGCTCAGCCCGCTGGCCGTGTCGGACGGCATCGAGGACCAGTCGTCGATGGCGCCGCGTGTGGTGGCCAAGACAGCCGAAATCATCGAGCGCCTGCGCTATCTCGTTGCGATGGAACTGATCTTCGCGGCCACGGGCGTGGAGTTGCGCGGCGTCGTCGACAGCATGGGCGAAGGACCCCAGCGCACCTTTGCTGCGGTGCGTGCGCTCGTCAGCCCGCTCGACGACGATCGTGAGATGAGCGCCGACATGACGCGGGTCGCCCGTATGGTGGCCGGTCCCCGGGACTGAGAACTCCGGACTATTTCTGAAAAGGTCCCCTCAGATTGAGGTTCTCGGCCAGAAGGCAGAAGCGGTCGATCAACCGGACAAGCTCGTCGCCCTGTTCGACGACAATCGCGCCTCGCTCGGCAGGCGGGGTATCGGAGAGAGCCTTCCACAGACGGCCTTGCCGATCGCAGAGATCCGCCAATTCGGCGCAGTCGCTGGAGGTTAGTTTCAAAAGGTGGTCCGCCGTCACAGGTCCAATGCCTGGAGGCGTGGTGGCGCCAAGGGAAAGGTAGCCTTGCGGCACTGTGCCTTTCGCATTCGTTACCGATTTGCGGCAGATGACATCGAATATCTGGTCGACAGCCTGCTTGGCGCCTGCGACGCGCGACGGGTGGTCCGTATCGGCGGCAGCGTGCGGCAGGAGTTCAAGCCTGGCGCCATGCTTCTCGACGAGGCCGAGATAAGGCAGCATCGGCCCGGACAGGCGGCCAGTCGAGGCATCCCTGAACAGATCGGCATCGATGGCGGCGTGGCGTAGCCGGCCTGTATTCAGAGCTCCATCAAGAGCCTCGATGTCGACAAGTTCACCGCGATCGTAGTTGACCAGCACCGCGCCCTTGTTCATGCGGGACAAGACGTCCGCGCCAATGAGCCCGGCATTGGCGTAGCGCCCGGTCTGCGCATCCTGCTTGCCCAGGCCAACGTGAACGCTGAGCACATCGGCGCCTCCGGCCGCCTCGACAAGGTCCGCGGCAAAGGCAAAGCCCTCGGCTTCTATCCAGTCGCGGTGCCGTGGCCGCGCGTGGATCACCACGCGCATGCCGAAGGCGCGGGCAAGCTTGGCCACCTCGCGGCCGATATTGCCGTAGCCGATGATCGCGATGGTCTTGCCTTCGAGCTTTTCGGTGGGGAAATCGCGCAGGTCCCTGCCGGTGTCGAAAGCACCACGCGCCACACGGCTGTGAAGCGTGTCGACCGGGAGATCCGGCAGCACTTTCAGGATCGCCTTCATCACCATCTGCGCCGTGGCCCGGCTGTTGATGCCCGGCGTGTTCATCAGCACCGCGGTGCCGCCCTCGCCACTGCCGCCACCCCAGGAGCGCGAGCCCATATTGCCGGTGCCGGCGCCGATCCGCACGCCGGCCAGCGGAAAGACGGTTTCGGCGGGCAGGAAGGTCGCGGCGGCTATGACGGCATCATAGCGTCCGTCGCCGGCGGCTTCGATCAGCTCTTCGCGAGTGCTGAGATCCGGCTGGTAGAAGAAATGAACGCGCCCGCGTTCGAGAGCGGCCTTGTCGCCAAGTCCGGCCGCATGAAAGCGGCCGCCCTTGGCTTCGATATGGGCCCGCACCTCCGTAGGGTCCGGTTTTCCGTCAGCGTCGAAGCGCAGGCCGATCAGATCGCAGACCAGGACGGCGTAGGCGCGTTGCGGATCGATCGCCTCAACGGCGTGTGTGTCTGTGGTCGCGGTCACGTCGTTCCCCTCATGCAGGACGGAAGGCCCGCTGGTAGAGCAGGCGCTGAACACTCCGACCCTATCCGCCCGGAACGGCGTGAGATCGATCACCGGCGGCAGACCAGCAGCGAGTTGCGACACGATCTTGCCGGTGACCGCGCCGCCGATCAGGCCCTGATGGCCATGGCCGAGAAGGCACGCGGCACCCCTTTCAGGTACAGTGCGATGTCGCCATTGGCCCCTTGTACGGGCAAGCCGGACGCGCGTAAAATCCGGCTATCTGATTGAGTCTGCTACATTCGTTCGGGCTAATGTCCGGATCGGTCTGGGTATTTTCCTTGCACACGGATGCAACCAGCGCGGCCAGGCGCGGCAAATCATTTGCCCATGTGGCGGAAGCCTCCTGGGGCAAGGGCCTCAGCACCTTGCTGCGCATCGTGCGCATGACGCTGCGCCATCCCTGGCAGGTTGCCATCACCCTCGTCTCGACCTTTATCGCTGCGACGCTGCAGCTCTTCATTCCGCGCCTCCTTGGGCGCGCCATCGATCAGGCGCAAGGCGTGATGGCCGCGGGGGCCGGCACCGCGGCCGAGCAGGCGCTCTGGAATACGGCCCTGACACTGCTGGCCGTCAGCATCCTGCGCGGCCTCTTCACCATGGCGCAGAACTACTATGGCGAGGCCGTCGGCCATCAGACCGGCTATGAGCTGCGGCTCGCCTTCTACGAGAAGATCCAGCGGCTCAGCTTTTCCTTCCACGACAAGGTCCATACCGGCGATCTCATCACACTCGGGCTGCTCGACCTCGACGGCGTGCGCATGTTCTTTTCCACCGGCATCCTGCGCGTGGTGCTGCTCGGCGTGCTGATCGGCGTCGGCGCCTATCTGTTGATCAGCACCGATCTCGTGCTCGGTCTGCTCAGCCTGAGCTTCGTGCCGTTCGTCGCCTGGCGCTCCTCGGTGACGCAACTCCGGCTGCGCAGCACCTGGCTGACGCTGCAGGAGCGGCTGTCCGTGCTGAGCCGGGTGATGGATGAGAATCTCGGCGGCATCCGTGTCGTGCGCGCCTTCGCGGCGCAGCGGCATGAGCTGGCAAAATTCGACCGCGCCAAGCAGGATGCGCTGGAACTCGCCAATGAGCGCGTCGACATCCGCGTCTCGAACACCAGCGCCATGAACTTTTCCTTCCTGGCCGCCATGGGCCTGGTTCTCTGGTTCGGCGGCCAGAAGGTGATCGCGGGGCAGATCAGCGTCGGCACACTGGCCCAGTTTCTCACCTTCATGACCATATTGCAGATGCCGGTGCGCCAGCTCGGCCTGATGGTCAACTCCTTCGCGCGCGCCTCGACCTGTGGCACGCGGCTGTTCGAACTGCTCGATGCCGAACTCGACATCAAGGACGCGCCCGACGCCAGGGAGCTCGTCATCACCGACGGCGTACTGCGCTTCGACAATGTCGGTTTCCGCTATGAGGGCGCGGGCGAGCGTCCGACGCTTTCGGGCGTTTCGTTCGAAGCCAGGCCGGGCGAGACCGTCGGTATCGTCGGCCCGCCGGGCAGCGGCAAGTCGACCATCGCGCATCTGATCCCGCGCTTCTACGACGTGACGTCGGGCGCGATCACCATAGACGGACAGGACATCCGCAAGGTCACGCTGCAGTCGCTGCGCAAGGCGGTCGGCGTCGTCCAGCAGGACGCGTTCCTGTTCACCACCTCGATCGAGAACAACATCGCCTATGGCAATCCCTGGGCGCGCGAGACCCGCATCGGCCAGGCCGCCGAGTATGCCCAGCTGCACAACTATATCATCGGCCTTCCAGCCGGCTACACCACGGTCGTCGGCGAACGTGGCGCGTCGCTTTCCGGCGGCCAGCGGCAGCGCCTGACCATAGCGCGCAGCCTGATGTTGCGGCCATCGGTGCTGGTCTTCGACGATTCCACGGCCGCCGTCGACGCCGGCACCGAGCAGCGTATACGAGCGGCGATGAAGCGCTTCGCCCGGGATCGCGTGACGCTGATCATCTCGCATCGGCTGAGTTCGCTGATGCATGCCGACCAGATCCTGTTCGTCGAGGGCGGGCGGATCGTGGAACGCGGCACGCATGAGGAATTGCTGGCGCTCGGCGGACGCTACCGCGCGCTTTACGACCTGCAGCTACGGCCGGACGACGATCGGCTCGAGGGAGCCGCCTGATGTCGACGCAGGACGACGACGAGAAGGAAGACACAAGCGGACGCCCGACCAAGGCGGTCGTCGGCTCGCACCGCGATGAGGAAGAGGTCTTCGGCAAGGCCTACGACCCGCGCATCGTCAGGCGCATCTGGAGCTTCGTCAGACCATATCAGGGCCGGATTTTCATCTCGGTCGCCGCCGTGCTGGTGTTCACGCTGACACAGCTGGCGATCCCGCTGGTCATCCGCTACGCCATCGATCACGGCATGGCGCCAGGCAGGCTCGACCGCTCGGTGATGATCTCCGCGATCGCCGCCTTCACCGTGATCATCCTCATCAACTATGCCGCCAGCCATGTACAGGAAAGCGTCGTCGGCAAGGTGGCGGAGAACGTGCTGTCCGACTTGCGCCGCGCCATGTTCAGCCACCTGCAGCGCGTCTCGCTGAGCTTCATGGACAAGACCGAGGTCGGCAGGCTGATGTCGCGCCTGCAGGGCGACGTCAATTCGATGCAGGAGTTCCTCGAAACATCCGTCATGTCGGTAGGCGATATCGTGCTTCTTTTCGGCATCGTCACCGTCCTGCTCTGGCTCGATTTCCGGCTTGGCCTGCTGACGCTGTCGACCATGCCGATGCTGTTCATCGTGCGCCTGTTCTGGCTGCCGCGGGCCAAGGTCGCCTTCATGGCCGCGCACGAAACCAACTCGATCGCCAACGGCGCGCTTGCCGAAGGCATCCACGGCGTGCGTACGGTGCAGAGCCTGGAGCGCCAGCATGTCAATTTCGACCTTTACGACGAAAAGGTTCTGGCCAATCTCAACGCCCATCTGCGGTCGGCGAAATATGCACAGGTGATGGTGCCGATCGTCGACACGCTGACCGGCATCGCCATGGCGACCGTCATCGTCGTCGGCGGGTCGATGGTGCTGTCGCACAGCCTCGATATCGGCGTGATGGTGGCGTTCCTGTTCTACATCCAGCGCTTCTTCGATCCGATCCGCTCGCTCACCATGCAGTACAGCGTCATGCAGCGGGCCATGGCTTCGGGCCAGCGCATCTCCGAAGTGCTCGACGTGCCCGTCGACGTCAGCGACAAGGACGGCGCCATCGCGCTGTCGCGCGACATGGATGGTTCGGTCGAGTTCAGGAACGTCACCTTCGGCTACCGTCAAAATCAGCCGGTGTTGAAGAACATCTCCTTCCGCGTCAATCCGGGCGAGACGGTCGCGCTTGTCGGCCCGACCGGATCGGGCAAGTCGAGCTCGATGGCGCTGGTGCACCGCTTCTACGATGTCTGGTCGGGCGAGGTCCTGGTCGGCGGCCATGACGTGCGCGACCTGACGCAGGATTCGTTGGGCGACCAGGTGGCCATGGTGCTGCAGGAGCCGTTCCTGTTCTCCGGCACGGTGCTGGAGAACATCCGCTATCACAAGACCGGCGCCAGCCGCGAAGAAGTGGTGCGCGCAGCAGTTGCCGTCGGCGCGCACGACTTCATCGAAGACCTGCCCGACGGCTACGACACCGAACTCGAGCAGCGCGGCGGCAATCTCTCGCTCGGCCAGCGCCAGCTGATCAGTTTTGCGCGCGCGCTGGTGGCCGATGCCAAAATCCTTGTGCTCGACGAGGCCACCGCCAGCATCGATTCCTACACCGAGATGCTGATCCAGAAGGCGCTGATCAAACTGCTCGAAGGGCGTACCGGGCTGGTCATCGCGCATCGCCTGGCCACCATCCGCGGCGCAGACCGCATCATCGTCCTGCAGAATGGCGAGATCGTCGAAAGCGGCAACCATGAGCAGCTCATGAAGACGAAAGGTCTCTACGCCCGCCTCTACAACATGAACTACGCTTCCTTCGACGACATTTCCGACGAAGAGATGGGAATGGATGCGGCGGCCGGCAAGGCGACGTGAGCCGGTGCTGGCATGGCGCGAACCGGACGGATTGCTCCATATCCTTGCCGAGAAGACCTTATTTGCGAGATCCCCTGATGTGGCCGCTGACTGCACGCCGTCCCGGGACCGTGAAGCCCGATTTCGTGAAGGAACATGTGCAGCGAGGCGCGCGTTCTTTTCCATATGTCTCGAATGAAAAGGAGACATGCTTATGAAAAAGCCAAGTGTATTCCTCTGTTCCATCGTGTTGACGTTGGCGACGAGCGTTGTCCCGTTTGCCACAGGCGCCGATGCCACCGTTGTCAGGCGCCACTATGTCCGCGTCACCACCGCCCATAATGGCAACACGCACGCCGCGAACCGCGGACACAGACACCATTATGGTTGGGTCGGTAGCAGTTGGACCGGCGAGAATTCGACCGACAACAGCAACTGGATGGACAGCTATTACAATGGCTACGGCAGTTACCGTGGGTATGCCGGCGACTTTTGCGGAACCATCGCATGGACGCTCGAGATATGCAGTCCCCACGGCCCGTAATTCCTGACCGCCGGTGAGACCAACGAAGGTTTACGCCATTTCGGGACGTCTTGACGCCTCGCGGATCGCCTTGTGCACGCCGCGCTGCAAATCCATGAAGGCGGGCGTTTCCATCACCTCTTCGCGGCGCGGGCGCTCGATGTCGACGTTGAAGGTCTGCATGATGCGTCCCGGGCCGATCCCCATGACGACGATGCGGTCCGACAGATAGACGGCCTCCTCGACGTCATGCGTGACGAATAGCACGGTGAGCCTGTGCTCTTCCCAGATCTGGGTCAGGAGTTCCTGCATCTGGTGCCGCGTCAAGGCATCGAGCGCGCCGAAGGGTTCGTCCATCAGCAGCATTTTGGGGCGATAGGAGAGCGCGCGCGCGATGGCGACGCGCTGCTTCATGCCGCCCGACAGTTCGGACGGGAAGCGATCGGCGCTTTGCGACAGCTTGACGAGGTCGAGATGCTCGAGCGCGATCTCGCGGCAGGCGGAGCGATCATAGCCGGCGGCCTTGAGGGCAAACTCGATGTTCTGCCGCGCCGTCAGCCAGGGAAGCAGCGTGTAGGACTGGAAGACGACACCACGGTCGAGACCCGGTTGCAGAATCGGCGCGCCGTCGATGCTGAGATCGCCGGCGTCAAAATCCTGCAGTCCGGCGACGATCGACAGCAACGTGCTCTTGCCGCAGCCCGACGTGCCGACGAGGGAGACGAACTCGTTGTCGGCAAGGTCAAGATTGATGTCCCGCAGCACTTCCGTGCGCCGCTCGCCGGCGCCGAAGCTCTTGTCGAGACCCGCAATGCGCAATTTGGGAACAGTCATCGGCGGTTCCTCATTGCGAGTGGCCATCCTGCCGGAACAGCACCTTCTCCAATGCCTTCATGACCTGGTCGGTGATGAGGCCAAGCACGCCCAGGAGCAGGATGTAGCCGATGATGGTGTTGGTCTGGAAATAGCGCTGCGATACGGTGATGCGATAGCCCAGACCGGATGTCGCCGCGACGAGTTCGGCCAGAACCAGCCATGTCCATGCCCAGCCGAGGCTGATGCGCAGCGTGTCCCAGATGCCCGGCAAGGCGCTGGGCACGACGATGCGCGTCAGGATCTTGCGGTCCGGCAGGCCGAGCGTGCGCCCGAGGCCGATGAAGTCGGCGGGGACCCGTTTCACATTGTCCATGATCATCAGCACCTGCTGGAAGAAGGTGCCGATGAAGATGATCAGGAATTTCTGGGTATCGCCGGTGCCGGCCCACAGGATGGAGAGCGGTACGAAAGCGACAACCGGCATATAGCGGATGAAATCCACCAGCGGCTCGATCGCAGCCTCCCAGGAGCGGAAACTGCCGATCAGCACGCCGATCGGGATGGACAGTGCCGAGGCGAGAAGAAAGCCGATGGAAATGCGGTACATGGAGGCCCGGAGGTCCAGCCACAAGGTGCCGTCGGCCGCGAGCTTGGCGATCTGGGTCGCGACGCTGCCCGGCGACGGCAGGAAGATGGGTTTTACCCATTCCAGCCCGGTCGCCGCCCACCAGGCGAGGCCGAGGCCGACAAAGACGGCCACCGCTATCGCCAGGAAACGTGACCGGGCGATCGGCACGCCGATCCCGGAGGATCGGCGACGCGTGGCCTTCTTCGTGGCTGGCTTCGCTGCGGAACGGGCCAGATCGGTTTTCGCGGTGGGTTCTCCCGACATCTGCGTTACCACCGCGATCCGGCCTTCGTCATTCCGCCGCCTTGACGAAGGACGGGTCGATCATCTGCTCCGGCGTCACATCGGCCTGAAGCAGCTTGGCGTTCTTCGCCGCCGCTTCGACATCGGCGAATGTCTTGGTGGTAAAATCGCCGGTGAGCGCCGTCTTGTTTTCGGCCAGGGAATAGTAGCGCACGCCGTCAAAGGCGGTGTTGAGGTCCTTGACGTCGGAACCGACCGCCTTGGCGATGATGGCGCGACCGCCTGATGTATCGGCATTGTAGTCCTTGAGCGCGGCGTCCCAGCTCTTGATCATGGCCAGCACCTGGCCGGGCCGCGACTTGATCACTTCGTCGCGCACCACCAGCACGTCGCTGATCAGGCCGGGATCCTCGCCGGCGGTGAACAACAGCTTGACGTCCTTGTTCTGCGCCATGGCGACGGTGAGATAGGGTTCATAGGTGACCGCGACCGGCACCTGACCCGCGATCAGCGCGCCGCCGGCATCGGACGCCGGCATCGGAACGGCCTTCACATCGTCGATCGACATGCCGTTCTTGGCGAGCGCGTATTTGAGTAGGATGTCGCTCGTCGTGCCTTCCTCGAAGGCGACTTGCTTGCCCTTGAGATCGGCGATGGAGGTGACGTCCTTGCCGGCGACGATGGCGTCTGCCGTCATGGAGACATCGAGCAGCAGCACGATCTTCACCGGAAGGCCGGCCGCAACCATGCCCATCGCCGTGTGGGTGGCGATGTTGGCGGCGTCGAGCTGGCCGCTGGCCAGTGCGGCGTTGATATCCTTGTCCTCGGCGAAATTGACGATCTGGACATCCGACAGACCGTTCGTCTTGAACAGGCCCTTGGCGTCGGCAACGTGCCACTGGCCATAGCCAAGCCAGGGCTCGATGCCGATCTTGAACGATCCGGCCTCGGGCGTCGTGGGAATGGCCGCATCGGCGGCATGGGCTGTCGGGGCGGCGGTGAGCCCGACGGCAACGGCCATCACCAACGCGCGAAATTGTCCTGCTAGGTTAAGCGTCATCTTTCGTTCCCCTTGGTGATCAGACCGCTTTTTTACCCAGGCATCCGGTCTGGTGAGACTGCGGGTTCTGCTCTTGCGGCACTGTGCCTCGGCGTCTTGCCCGCCACTTCGTGGTTGAAGTGCTGGCACATTTCAGCGTCAGCGGAAGCGGATGTCAAGGCTAAAATACATACATGCATATACAAGTTGAAGTGACTCAAATTTTGCGTTGATCCGGCGCGTCCCCTGCCTGACTACTCATGCTTTTCAGGATCGATCCGATCGAGAAAACCGGTCATCCGGTCGGTTCCGCCATCGGGCTCGCTGCCGACCATGACCGCGACCGAAAACCCGATGAGAGACGAGACCGGCGTGTGGCTGCGCGCGCCGGCCCGCAGGTTCATCACCAGGGTCGGCGACAGGAACAGCCCAGAGCGCAGCACCGTTCGCCAATCCGCCGGCAGCATGCCGCGCCGCTTGAGTTCCAGCAGCAAGGGCCGCCACAGCTCCATCGCCTTCACCTCCAGAAGGTCGCGGCGGATCGGGCTCAAATCCCAGTCCGTGTCGACATACAGAAAGTCGCCATCCAGCCGCGCCCGCGCTTGAAAAGCCTGGGTCGCCATGGCCGGATCGTAGAGCCAGAAGGGATGGGCGAAGATGTTGTGGAACGTCGCCTTCACCTCGGCCAGCAGCGTCGGGATGTGCGAGCCGGCAAAGGCCGGATCGAAGAAGGACAGTTCCGCCCGTCCCGCCGTCTCCACGTACCAGACATTGGCATTGTGGGCGTCGCCATGCGCGACCACGCCGCCGGCATCGGCAAGCCGGTCCGGCCGCAGGCGCTCCGCGGCGGCGTCGAAGAGCTCGCCGATGCTGCTGATGTAGCGCTGCCCGTTGATGACGAATTTCAGCCGGGAAAACCGATCCCAATCCAGTTCCGCGCCGGGAAAGACAAACGACTTGCCGACGTAGAAATCGGCCAGGCGGCCACCTGGCGACAAACGCGTATCGGCGTCGATCAGCCGCTCATGAAACAACCGGTGGATCGGCTCGGCCGACACCTGCGCGACGGTCACCGGATGCAGCGTTTCGAGATAGACATCGAGCAGCCTGGCGGACAGGTCACGCTCGGCAAGAACCGCCTCGCGGCGCCTGCCGGCATCGTCCTTGGTGTCCAGCGCGAACAGCACATCCGAAAATCGAGGATCCACGCGGCGGCTATAGACAAGGATCTGCTCGCCGGGCTGGGCGGACATATGCACGGGCTGGTCGACCGGCAAGCCGGCGCGCGACAGGATTTCGGCCCGGTAATACTCGCCGGCCATCGCCTCTTCCCGTTCTTCCTGATGGAATTTGAAGAAATACGGTTGGCCGTCACTGTCAAAGAAGCCATTCAGGGAGTTGAGGCTGTATTTGTCGACATTGATGCGGACGTTGCCGGGGTTCATCCCGAACAGGTCCCCCAGCAACGCCGATAGCGCGCGTTGCGCTTCGGCGACATCATGCTGCGCGAGAGCCCGTATCCGGGCCGTGCGGCTCGGTGTCGCCGTCATCCCCAGACTCCGCAAGCCCGTGCGTCCACCAGCCGAAGCACTCTTATCGATACATGTATATACATTTGAACGAAGCCTCGGCTTGCATTGGTTCGTCGAAGTCAGCTTGCCCTGGAAGGCGAGTAGCGGCTGCCTAGCGAGTAGCGGCTGCCGGCATAGGTCAGCTTGCTGATCGTGGCCACGACCGCCCCAGTCCATGTCCGGCGATGCAGGAGAAGGCAGCAACTGCCGACATCGATGCCCAGATGCTGCGCCGTCTCCCTGTCGGCCGGGACGGCGGAGATGATATGCTCGACCTCGGTGACCGGGGTCTTCTGCATCAGGTAGTCATAGGTCGCCGTCCTGGTGAAATCCTGCTTGTCATAGTCGGGGATCAGGCCCGGATTGACGAAGCGCTCTTCCAGTTGCACCGGCAGGTCGTTCTCGAAATTGACGACGACGGAGTGATAGATCGAGGTGCGCTTCGCAAACTCGAACGACAGCGCGAGTTCCTTCGTCGGCACGATGGTTTCGAGGACCAGGACTTCGGAGCGATGCCTGTTGCCGCGCTCGACGATCTCGGCGGCGATGTTGTTGATCTCGATCAGAGTCGATTGCGGCCGGGGTGGCGCGATGAATGTTCCGACGCCTTGCAGCCGGATCAGGAATCCCGCGGCGGTCAGTTCCCGCAAGGCCCGGTGAACCGTCATCCGTGACACACCCAGCGAAACCACCAGCTCGTTCTCGGACGGCAGCTTGCGGTCCTTGCCCCATTTGCCCGTTCCGATGTTGGTCAGGATGTAGTCCTTCACCTTCTCGTAAAGGGGGCTCGCCGTATCGGGCAAATCGATCATTTCAAAAATCCTTTCCGGCAGGTTGCCGCATGCGGATGATTGTTTTCAAGCCATCGCTCTTCCCGGCCAACAGCCGCTCATAGGCGGCTGGAATATCGTCCAGGCCTATCTCGCGGTCGACCAAGGCCAGAAGCGGCTCGCTGAGTTCACCCAGCATGCGGACAGCGTCGGGCAATTCGTCGGCGAAGGCGTGACATCCCAGCAATGCAATCTCGCGCTCGACCAGAAGATTGGGGTCGATGTCGAGGCGGCCATGAAATATCCCGACCATCGCCACCGCGCCACCTGGATCGAGAACGCCGAGCAACTGGTTGAACGCAGCGATGCTGCCCGTCGCCTCGACGGCCGCCAGCAGCGGGGCATTGGCGATGGCTGCGGCAATGGCATCGCGGTCGAGATCGACGATCGTGGCGCTCGTTACCCGCGCCACGCGGGCACAACGTGCCTGGTTGCGGTCGGCGACAAGCACGGTTCCGGCGAAGGTTCGGGAGAGCAGCAACGCGGCAAGACCACCGATCGGCCCACAGCCGACGACAAGCACCGAACCGACCGTTTTCGGCAGACGCCGCACCGCGTGCAGCGCGACCGCGAGGGGTTCGGCCATGGCGGCGACCCGTTCGTCAAGGCCGGCGTCGATGACATGGAGCAAACGTGCGGGCAACACCGCCTGTTCGGCGAAACCGCCGTCGCATATTTCGCCGACGAAGCCCAGCGCAGCGCAGAGATGCCGCTTGCCGGCACGGCATTGCGCGCAATCCCCGCACCAGAAACGGGAATCGGCGACGACTCTGTCGCCGACAGCGATTGTGTCGACGCCCTCGCCCAGCGCCATCACCGTGCCGGTCAGTTCGTGGCCAGCCGTCGAAGGCGAACGGCTTATCCATTGGCCGGTGCGGAAATTGTGCAGGTCCGAACCGCAGATTCCGGCGGCATCGATCCTGAGCTTTGCCCAGCCGGCATCCGGGATACCTGGCGCGGCGACATCCTCGACGCGCAGATCCCCCGGTCCATAAAGTCGCGCCGCCTTCATCGCGATGGCCCCCCTCAGCCGGCGAGATAGCGGTCGCGGATCTCCGAAACCGCGTTTTCATGCGAGCTGAAGCCCTCGTAGCGGGCGAGCCGGCGGGCATGCAGCGCCAGTTCCGGATAGGCGGCCGAGGTCACATAGCCAACCGACGAGCGCTTGACGAAATCCGTCACCGAGAGCGGCCCATAGGTGCGCGCCCAGCGGCTGGTCGGCAGCACCGCATTCGGCCCGAGGACGAAATTGGCAAGGGTCACCGGCGTGTGCGGACCCATCAGGATTTCCGCCGCCTCGGTGATGTGGCCGAGATGCGCGAACGGCTCCTTCGAGAGTATCTCGAGATGTTCGGGCGCATAGTCGTTGATGAAGCGGTAAGACTCTTCCAGCGACCCGGTCAGCACGATGCCGCCGCGCTCTCCCGTCAGCACCGCGCGCGAGAATTCCACACGCTGCTCGGTCATGCGCGACCAGTGCTGCGGGATAGCGGCCAGGGCGACCTCGGCAACCTTGCGGCTGTGCGTCACCAGATAGGCGGAGGAATCCGGCCCGTGCTCGGCCTCGATCAGCAAATCGAGCGCGGCAAGGCCTCCATCGACGCTGTCGTCGGCAAAGATGATGGCTTCCGACGGTCCGGCCGGCAGACCCGTGTTGATGATCGAGGACAGAACGCTCTTGGCTGCCACCACCCAGGGGCTGCCCGGGCCGACGATCTTGAGTGCCGGCTTCACCGTTTCGGTGCCGTAGGCGACCGCGGCGACGGCCTGGGCGCCGCCGCATTTGTACACGGTCTCGACGCCGGCAAGGCGAGCGGCGACCAGTGTGGCCGCGTCCACGGAACCATCCGGGGTTGGTGGCGTCACGATGGCAATCTGCGGCACGCCGGCGATGACGGCTGGAACCGACGTCATCATCGTCACCGACGGAAAGGCGCCCTTGCCGCGCGGCACGTAGAGCGCAACTGATGCGATCGGCGTGTACCTGTCGCCGGCATAGGCGCCCGGGCGGACCTCCTTGAGCCACATGGTTTCCGGCTTCTGCTCTTCATGAAAATGCCGGATGTTGTCGATGCCGAACCTGATGCTCTCGACGACATCCTTCTCGACCTTGTCGAATGCCGCGTCGAATTCCGCTTCCGACACCTTCAGTCCGCCTTCGGCCACATTGGCCTTGTCGAGGTCCCTGGCGAAGCGGATCAGGGCGGCGTCACCCTCGTCCCTGACCGCCTGGATGATCGGGCGAACCTTTTCGATGAAGACCGACAGATCGCCCTCGGCGCGTTTCAGCAGCCCGGCCCGCCGAGTGGCATCAAGGGATGACAGATCGTGGAAGCTGATGTCGGACATGGATTTTTCCTTCAGTTCAGAGCGCAATGTGCCGACCGGTCACATCTGCGGAAGACGACATTCAATTCGAAACATCGACGATCTACGTCAGACCGAGGCAAGGAACCCGCCGTCCACCGGAATGGACTGGCCGGTTATGTAGGCGGCGGCATCGGAGGCAAGGAACACGGCGATGCCGTGCAGATCGCGCAGATCGCCGAAACGGTGCTGCGGAATCTTGGCGAGCATGGATTGCCGCCATGCCTCATTGCCGTAAAACACCTCCGTCATCGCCGTCCTGAAATAGCCCGGGGCAATGGCGTTGACCCTGATGCCAAGCTGCGCCCACTCCGCCGCGAGAGCCCGTGTCATGCCGAGCAGACCCGACTTGGAAGAGCCATACGGCACCGCCGTTGGAATGCCGACTTCTGACGTCAGCGAACAGAGGTTGATGATGGCGCCGGGCCGGCCAGCATCCCGCATCTGCCGCGCCGCCGCCTGGGCACAGAAGAACGCCCCCTTGAGATTGGTGTCGACGATCCGGTCCCACAGCGCCTCGTCGACATCGAGCGATGGCCGGACCTCTTCCACCCCGGCATTGTTGACGAGAATGTCGAGGCCGCCAAGCAGGCGGGCTGCCTCGGCAACAGCCGCGCGGCACTGGCCGACATCGGTCACGTCAAGGGCAATGGCGTGCGCAACCCCGCCGCCCGCGCGAATGGCCGCCGCTGTCTCATCAAGCGAGTCCACGCTACGCGCCGTGACCGCGATGTCGGCGCCGGCGGCGCTCAGCGCCTCGGCGATGCTGCGGCCAATGCCGCGGCTGGCACCGGTGACCAGCGCCTTCCTGCCAGAGAGGTCGAAAAGAGCAGCGTTGCGCATGTGATCCTCCTTGGCCGCTCCGGTTGCGTGGCACGGAGACTATCAGATCGACTTACATATACAAGCATATACAAACAGCCTCGAGTGCGATAGTGGTGACGTCGTCCGCCGCACGCGCGACCACATAGTTGGCTCTTTAATACGAGATGCCACGGGCAGCGATTGTTCGAGGTTTGTCTGGCGACAATAATCGGCCGGCGATGGAGGAGACCAGACATGTCCAACGCTTCAGACATGGTCCGCACCGAAGTCACGCGCCTGTCGCCTTACAATTCCGGGCTGACCATCGCCGAGGTCATGCTGCGATACGCCCCGGCCAGGATCGCCAAACTGGGCTCGAATGAAAACCCGATCGGCCCGAGCCCGACCCTGGCCAAGATGATCCAGGGCGGCTCCGAAATGTTCCGGCTCTATCCGGATCCGGCCGGGCGCGAACTGCGGCAGGCCATCGCCACCAGACATGCGGCGGGCGAGGACCAGGTCATCCTCGGCAACGGCTCGGAAGACCTCCTCTCCGTCATCAGCCGTGCCGTCCTGCGGCCCGGCGACGTCGTCGTCACGCTCTATCCATCGTTCCCGCTGCACGAGGACTATGCGACGCTGATGGGTGCAAGCGTCAACCGTGTAACCGTCAACGGCGATCTTAGCATCAATCTCGACGCGCTGATCGAGGCAGTGCGCGAACGGCCGCGCATGCTGCTGTTCTCGAATCCGATGAACCCGGCCGGCAGTTGGCTCTCCGGCGGCGATCTGTCGAGGCTCCTGGACGCTGTCAGCGACGAGACGCTGATCGTCGTGGATGAAGCCTATGCCGAATATGCCGAGGGAGACGACTATGTTTCGTCCCTGCCCTGTCTGAGCAAACGCGATCAACCCTGGATCGTGCTGCGGACATTTTCCAAGGCGTTCGGACTGGCAGGGCTGCGGATCGGCTTCGGCATTGTCGGCGACCCGCAATTGCGCGCGTTGCTCGACAGGGTGCGCACGCCTTTCAACGCCAATGGCGTCGCGCAGGCGGCGGCGCTTGCGGCGCTCGCCGATGAGGAGCACCTTGCCAAGGTCGTCGCGCTGGCCAGGACGGAGCGGGCACGCGTCGAGCGTTTCCTGGCGGGCAAGGGCCTCGAAGTCGCCCCGTCCCGAGGCAATTTCCTGTTCTTCGACTGCCGGCAAGATGCCTCCACCTTCGTCGAAGGCCTGCTGCGGAACGGCGTCATCGTCAAGCCATGGAAACAGGCAGGCTTCGACACTTATGTGCGCGTCAGCATCGGCTCGCCGTCGGAGAATGACCACTTCATGGCCGCCCTGTCGCAATTGTTGTGATTTCCCGACGCCACGCAGAATTGCCTGGCGCACCCGACACCAAAGTCTGGGTCTGCCACGCGCGCAAGATATCGGGCAATTGAAAGCCAGATATCTCAAGCCAGCCGCCTTGACGTAAGAGCCTCGTCCATGCCCGCAAGCAGCCCGCCCAGGAGCCTCTATCGCGATACGGCCGGCGGCACAGCCAATTACCCTGCCCTTTCCGGGGCGCACAGGGCAAGGGTCGCCATCGTCGGCGGTGGCTTCACAGGCCTTTCCACCGCCTTGCACCTGGCGGAAGCCGGCGACGACGTCTGCGTGCTCGAGGCCCATCAGCCGGGCTGGGGGGCGTCGGGCAGAAATGGCGGCCAGGTCAATCCCGGTCTCAAATACGATCCCGACACGATCGAGGCGATGTTCGGCCCCGATCTCGGGCAGCGGATGATCGACTTCTCCTACGGTGCGCCGGATTTCACCTTCGGCCTCATCAAGCGCCTGTCGATCGATTGCGAGGCCCGGCAAAACGGTACGATACGCGCGGCCATCCGGCCGAAGCCGGCAGCCGCGGTGCGGGCCACGGCAACGCAATGCAAGCGGCGGGGGATGCCGGTCGGCTTGCTCGACGCAAAGGCGATGGTGGCGCGAACCGGCACCGACAGATACATATCCGGCATGTTCGATGCCCGCGGCGGCGACCTTCATCCCTTGAAATACACGCTCGGCCTGGCTGCCGCCGCGCGGAAGGCCGGCGCGCGGATATTCGGCGGCAGCGAAGTCCTCTCGCTGAACAGGCAGGCCGGACGCTGGGTCCTCAAGACGGCAGACGGCTCTGTCAGCGCCGAGAAGGTCCTTGTCGCGACCAACGGCTATACCGGCGACCTGTGGCCGGGCCTGGAGCAGTCGCTCGTTCCGGTGTTCAGCGCCATCGCGGCGACCGAACCGCTGTCACCAACGGTCGCGGCCGCAATCCTCCCTCAAAGGCCCGTCGTTTACGAAGCCGGCAATATCACCGTCTATTACCGCGTCGATGCGCAAAACCGGCTTCTCATGGGCGGCCGGGGACCGATGAGACCCATCGGCGATGCTTCCGCCATCCGCTACCTTACCGACTATGCGCTACGACTCTGGCCGGTGCTTGCTGGAACCGCGTGGACACATGGCTGGAACGGCCGGATCGCCATCACCAAGGATCATCTCCTGCACGTTCACGAGCCGGAGGACGGCATCCTGATTTGCCTTGGTTACAATGGCCGTGGCGTCGCCATGGCCTCTGCGATGGGCAATGCGCTGGCAAATCGCCTTCGCGACGACGCGACCACGCCCTTCCCGATGCCGTTATCGGGGCTGAAGCCAATCCGGTTCCATCGCTTCTGGCCGCTTGGCGTCAAGGCGGCGATCCTTTCGGGCCGGGTGAAGGACCGATTCGGCCTCTGACGAGAAGAGCCCGCCCGGCATCTCCTAGCGAACCTTCGGAAACGTGTCGCCGGCCGGCGCGTTGGCCCAGCTCTGCAAGGTCTGGCCGCCGTCGATCAGCCAGTCGACGCCGGTGACGTGCCTTGCCTCGTCCGAGGCGAGGAAAGCCACCGCCGCGGCGACATCGTCCGGTTGGCCGATGCGGCGCAACGGAATCCGGTCGGCGAAATGCTGGACGCTGCTCTTGAAATCGCCCTCCCCAGAAGCCGGCACGCCGAGCGTCGTCTCGATGACACCCGGACAGATGGCGTTGACCCGGATGCCGTAAGGCGCGGCATCGAGCGCCGCGACCCGCGTCAGTCCGACCACGCCATGTTTCGACGCGACATAGCCGGCGCCGCCTGACAGGACGTCCCAACCGGCCATCGACGATCCCATATTGACGATCGAGCCGCCGGTTCCGGCCTTGATCATGGCCTGGAGCGATGCCTGCAAGACGAGGAAGATACCGCGCAAATTGATGCGGATGACGGCGTCCCAATCCTCCACCGGCAGCTCGTGCACGGGAGCGACGACACCGGAAATCCCGGCATTGTTGAACACCACATCCAGCCCGCCGAAGGCCTCGACGGCCGTTTCGACGGCGCCGCGCACGCTGTTCTCGTCGGTGACGTCGGCCTCGATGGCGATGATTTTTTTGCCAAGCGAGCTGGCCAGTTGCCGCGCCGCCGCGCCGTTGCGGTCGACGATCGCGACCCGCGCGCCTTCGTCGAGAAAACGCCGGACCGCGGCGCTGCCAATGGCGCCGGCACCGCCGGTGACGAGGACTTTCTTCCGGTCGAACCGCTTCATCCCTGGGTCTCCGGCTTTGGATAGGAACGCCATGAGTGCCGCGGCTCGAAGCCGATCGTTTCGCGCGCATGGGCCGTATCGAGCACCGAACCGAAGCCGGCAATCGGCCGCGACAGCGGGACAGCTGGATAGACCCGGCGCACGAGCGGCTCGCTTTCCTCCTCCATGAAGGTGTCGGCGGCGCTGAGCAGGACGCGCAGATGGCCACTGCCTTGCCACTCGAGCGCCCGCAGAAAGCCTTGACCGGCATCGCGCGCGTCGAGATAGCTCCACAGGTCGCGGGCACTGTCGGCGGTGGCGCGGCGAGGACCGACGCCGGCGAAGAAGGACCGCGGGGTCTGGATCCACGGCATGCGGATGCTGACGGCTGAAAACGCGCCGCGGCGCACCGCGGCGTCGACGATCTCCTCACCCAGCCATTTCGACAGGCCGTAGGGATCCTGCGCACCGACCGGATGGTTCATATCGACCGGCAGATAAGGCGGAATGACCGTCTTCTCGAAGAAGGGATAGCCGAAGACGCTGAAGGACGAGGCATAGACGAGGCGCCTGGCGCCGGCCAGGGCAGCGGCCTCGACGACATTGTAGGCGGTCGCGATGTTGGTCTTGAACACCTCGCCGCCGGCCCGCCCGGTTGGGCGCGGGATCGCCGCCACATGCACCACGGCATCGCAATCGCGTACCAGCTGCAGGGTCGATCCCAGATCCGTCAGATCGGCGGTGGCGTGCCGCCATGCCGCGCCGGCGGGCGCCACCGCGTCGATGCCCAGCACATCGTGGCCGGCCGCAACCAGGGCCTCGGCCACATGGCGCCCAAGCAGACCGCTGGCCCCGGTGATGATTGTCTTCATATCACAGCCCTCGGCCCGGCAAACTTGGCGATCTGAATGTCATTGATGGTCATACAAATCGAGCACATGATTGCCACCTCTTGTCAAGGCCATGTCGCGCCGGACAAATAGCGCATACGCTGGTGCGACCAACGTGCGCAAGGCTGGCGGTCACCGCTTTGCGTCGAACGGGATTGACTTGGCATTCGCCAGGGTTTTTTGTATGAGCATCAACGATCGACCCAAGGAGACCGCCATGGCCGTGGACGTCTTTTCCTCACACCGGCACGACGACGCGATGCGCCTCGATCGGCACCGTGCGGCGATCGTGGTCATCGATATGGTCAATGAATTCTGCAAGCCCGGCGGGGCCATGGTCCTGCCTGGCTATGAGACGCTGGTCCCACCGCAACTGGCTGTCATCGAGGCTGCGCGCGCCGCCGGCGTCCCGGTGATCTGGGTTCACGACGCGCACCGGCCGGGCATGCGCCGCGAGCGCGAATGGGTGAAGCGCACGCCGCATTGCGTGGAAGGAAGCTGGGGACCTGAAATCATCGAGGACCTGGGTGCCCGCGACGATGAGATCCACGTGATCAAGCGCCGCTACTCGGCCTTCTTTCAGACCGACCTCGACCTGACGCTCAAGGACATGCAGGTCGACCAGCTGGTCATATTCGGCGTGGTCACCAATATCTGCGTGCGCTCGACCGTCCACGACGCTTTTTTCCAGGGCTATGAAGTGGTGGTGCCAAGCGATTGCTGCGCGGCGACGGGACCGCGCGAGCAGGAAAGCTCGCTCTACGATATAGCGACTCATTTCGGCGTGGTCAGCGGTTCGGCTGATGTCGTCGCGGCTCTTCGCGATGGAGCCTCACTGCAACCGGCTGAAGTTGCGGCTTGAGCCCTGGAGTGAGCAACATCCAAGACAGGCAACAGGAGTCCGGTTTGACGACCGAAAAGAAATCCGAGAAAGACGCGACACCGAAGCGGCAGCGCGGCAAGGCGCCGCCGCTGAGCCGCGAGCAGGTACTGCAGCAATACGCGCAGACCGGATACGCGTTGGACCTCCATCCGGCTCACGTCATCCGCAAGGCGCATCAGCGCGCGACGCTGCGGTTCCAGCAGGTGATGGCGGGTGAAGACCTTTCGCCGACCCAGTTCGCCGCGCTTGCCACGATCCTCAAGCATGGCGAGGTCTCGCAGAACCACCTCGGCCGGCTGACGGCGATGGACCCGTCGACCATCAGCATCGTGATGCGCAAGCTGCTCAAGCACGGACTGATCACGCGCAGCGCCTCCGACACCGACCAGCGCCTGTCGATGATCGCTCTGACCGAGAAGGGGACCGAGTATACGCTCGAACGGCTTGAACGCAGCGTCGAAGTCGGGCGCCGCTTCCTGTCGCCGCTTTCACCCGCCGAGCAGGCGACGTTGCTCCGCCTGCTCACGCGCATCAACGACGACGATCCATCGAATGGCGACAGCGGCAAATAGGCCGCGTCGGGACGTTCCATACCAGCAGAAGTGAGAACCGATGTCGTCCGACCCCAAGTCGTCTGCCAACACGCTCGTCGTCCGCAATATCGGCCTGATGCTGAGCGGTGACCTCGGCCGACCGATCCTCGAGGCCGACACCATTGTCGTTGCCGACGGGCGCATTTCCGCCATCGGCAAGGCAAGCGAGGTCGACGGCGGCAATGCGGCGACGATCATCGACGCGATGGGCTGCGCCGTGGCGCCGGGGCTCATCGACAACCATGTCCATCCGGTCGCGGGCGATTGGACGCCGCGGCAAAACCAGATCGGCTGGATGGATTCGACCGTGCATGGCGGCGTCACCACGATCATTTCGGCGGGAGAGGTCCACACACCGGGCCGCCCGCGCGACCTGGTCGGGCTGAAGGCGCTGGCGATCGCGGCGCAGAGGACCTTCTCCAACTTCCGCCCCAACGGCATGAAGATCCTGGCCGGCGCTCCCATACTGGAACCAGGCCTAGTCGAGGAGGATTTCCGCGCCCTCGCCGAGGCCGGCGTGACGCTTGTCGGCGAGGTCGGGCTCGGCGGCGTCAAGGACGGTCCGACCGGCCGCCAGATGATCGGCTGGGCGCGCAAATACGGCATGACCTCGATGACCCATACGGGCGGCCCATCCCTGCCCGGCTCCGGCCGCATCGGCGCCGATGTCGTGCTGGAGGTCGATGCCGACATCGTGGCTCACGTCAATGGCGGACCGACGGCACTGCCGGAAGTCGAGATCCGGCAGATCTGCGAGAACGGCTCGCGCGCGCTGGAAATCGTCCACAACGGCAATCTGCGCACCGGGCTGTTCGTGCTCGAGCTGGCAAGACAGCGCGGCGAACTTTCGCGCGTCATCCTCGGTACCGATAGCCCGGCCGGATCGGGCGTGCAGCCGCTCGGCATCCTGAGGACGCTGACGATGCTGGCTTCGCTGGGCGGTATCGCCCCTGAAGTGGCGTTCTGCCTTGCCAGCGGCAACACGGCGCGCGTGCGCGGACTGGCTGACCGCGGCATCATCGAGGTCGGCCGCGCCGCCGATCTCATCTTCATCGACCAGGCGATCGGCGGCGCCGGTGACGGACTGCTCGACAGCGTGGCGCTCGGCAATTTGCCTGGTATCGGCATGGTGATCATCGACGGCGAGGTGCGCACCAACCGCAGCCGCAATACTCCGCCGGCGATGCGGGTGCCGGAAGTCAGGGCGGCGTAGCGGCAGCCACCTGCGAACGCATCAACTTACGCCGTCCTTGCCGACGATCTTGTCCGTGGTCAGCCCGCCGACACGCGGATGCGGCCTGCCGGAATCGGTGACGGCGATGGCGACGACGATCTCGTCGGCACGCGGTGCGTCGGGAACGCGAACCTCCATGCCGTCGAAATGGCTGCGCACCCGCGCCGCGTCCTTGTGGCCGAGCGGAATGTCGAGCGGCACGCCAAGGCCACCGCGCTTCTTCGATGAGGGGATGAGCGCGGCCCCCTTGCCGAGCACATCGCGGAACGGGGCGCCGAGCGTTGGATGAAGGATGGCGGCGGCATGTTCAAGCTCGCCATCGGCGCCAACGGCGGCGGCCTTGCCGAAGCTCTCGACCTGGTCACCGCCAATGCCGAGGGCCGCGACGGCCCGCCTGGGCAAGATGTCGCCCAACGCCTCACCAACGACACTCAGCGCCGACAGATCCTCGACAAAAGTGCCGGCATAGGGATTGCGGATCACCGCGATCACCGCGGCGCGACGCGTTGGCGGATCGACGGGGCGGCCGCCTTCGATCAGGGTTTCCTCGACGATGGTAATGACGCGGCGGATTTCAGGGCTCATCGCAAGCCGTCCTCGCCCTTGATATCGGCTGCCGCCAGGCCGCCGACCCGAGCGTGAACGCGCGCCCCGGTGGTCATCGCCAGGATGACAGCCATCTCGTCGCTGCGCGGCGCATCGCCGACGCCGATCTCGATGGCGTCGAAATGGCTGCGCACATAGGAGGCGTTTATGTGCGTTATCGGAATGTCGATGCGCGTTCCCGGGCCACCGACCTTCTTGGTCGACGGTACGATAGCCTTGGCGTTGCCGAGAAGTTCGCGCATCGCGTAGCCGCCCGGATTGTGCCAGAGCGCACCGTGTTCGAGCTCGCCGGCGGCGCCGACGACGGCGCCCTTGCCATAGCCTTCGATGGCTGAAACCCCCTCGCCCATGGCGGCGATCAGGCGCCGGGCCATGTCGAGGCCGAGCGGCTTCAGGTCCTCCATGAATCCGGTGATCTCTTCCACGTAGCGTCCGGCAAAGGGGTTGGCGATGACCGCCACGATCGCGCCGCGCTTGGGCGGGCGGGCCGCGAGGGGGCCGCCCTCATGGAAGATCTCTTCGACCTGAACCAGAAATTTCCTGACCACAACAGCCGGCATGGCGCGTTTCCTTCGTCCCGTCGTTCTGATGAAACTCGTTAGAGTACCAACAATTATGCATCGCCGATATTTGTCAAGCGTCGACAAGGACCATGCGGACAAAGCGGTTAGAAAACTGCACCGGAGGACGATTGACAGCCTGTTTGGCCGCTCATAAACTCATATGACCATCAACGAACTCGCCAGTGTCCCGGCGATATTTAGGGGATGGTCAAGGCGTGGCTTCAAAAGCTGAAAAAAGCTGAAGGGGAATGACATGACAAGGGCGCTCAAGAGTTTGTTTCTGGCCGGCACGATGCTTGCCGTTTCGTTGGGATCGGCCGCCGCACAGTCCAAGGTTTCCGTGGCCGCCATCTCGGGATATTTCGCACAGGGCTTCGGCGTTTCGATCGTCAACGGCCTCAACAAGGCCAAGACCGATTTCGGCATCGACCTCAAGCTGGTCGACACCGGCAATCGTGCCCTCGACTATGAGGAGCAGTTCGAAAACCTCGCCAAGGGCAAGCAATACGACCTCATCTTCGTGATGGGCTGGGAGTTGGTGGACTCGTTGCAGAAGGTCAGCAAGGAATATCCCGACCAGCGCTTCGTGTTCATCGACGGCGTGCTCGACAATCCCAAGATGATCTACGCCAACTTCGCCGAGGAGCAGGGCTCGTTCGTCGCCGGCGCGCTGGCCGGCATGGTCGAGGCCAAGGGCAGTGAATTTCCCAAGATCGGCGACGGCAAGGCAATCGGTTTCGTCGGCGGCCGCGATATCCCGGTGATCCGCAACTTCCTCGGCGGCTACGAGCAGGGCGCAAAATATGCCGCGCCCGATGTGAAGGTGAATTCCGTGTTCGCCGGAACCTTCGACGACCCGGCCAAGGGCAGCGAACTTGCCCAGGCGCTTTACGGCCAGGGCTCCGACATCGTCTACAACGTTGCCGGCCCGACGGGTGAAGGCGTGATGCAGGCAAGTGCCGCCGCTGACAAATATTCGATCGGCGTCGATATCGACATGTGCGGCACGGCTCCCGGGAATGTGCTCGGCAGCATGTTGAAGCGGGGCGACATCGCGGTCTACACGCTGATCAAGGACGAAGTCGGGGGCCACAAGGTGACCGCCGGCACCCGCACGTTCGACCTCGCTTCGGGCGGTGTCGAGTTCAAGGTGTGCGACGATATCGCCCCCACGATTCCGGCCGACGTGACCGCCAAGCTGGACGACATCAAAAAGGGCATCGTCGACGGCAAGATCGCGATCACCAAGGCGAAATAGGCCAACACCAGCGCATCCCTCCCAAGAAAGCGCTACGCTGATCCGCCGCGGCTTGCCGCGACGGATCAGCGTCCAGTTTATGAGAGCCCCCAATCTGGGAGAGCATCGTGTCGAACGCGCCGGGGTCACCGCCCCTCCACAGCACCTCCGCGATGGCCGTCGAACTGGCTGCCATCACCAAGCGGTTTGGCGCCTTCATCGCCAATGACGGCATCGACCTGGTCGTACGCCGGGGCGAAATCCACGCCATCATCGGCGAGAACGGCGCCGGCAAGACGACGCTGATGAACATCCTGTTCGGCCTGCTCCAGCCGGACGAGGGCTCGATCCGGCTGAATGGCGAGACGACCGTGGTCGCCGATCCGGCCGCCGCGATCAAGGCCGGGCTCGGCATGGTGCACCAGCATTTCAAGCTGGTGCCTTCGCTCTCGGTCGCCGACAACGTCTTTCTCGGCATGGAAATCCGCCGTCATGGATTGATCGACCATGCCGCCCAGATCGAACGCACACGCGACCTGTCGAAGCGTTTCGGGCTGCATGTCGACCCGACGGAGCGCGTCGGACTGCTCTCGGTCGGCATCGAGCAGCGCATCGAAATCCTCAAGGTTCTGGTGCGCGGCGCCCGCACCATCATCCTCGACGAGCCGACCGCCGTGCTGACGCCGCAGGAGAGCCGTGAGCTGTTCCAGACACTGCGCAGTTTCGTGGCCGAAGGCATGACGGTGATCTTCATCTCGCACCATCTGGAAGAGGTGATGGAGGTGTCCGACACGGTGACGGTGCTGCGCAACGGCAGGAAGGTGGCAACTCGTCCGACATCGGAACTCAGCAAGGACGAATTGGTGCGCATGATGGTCGGCCGCGAGGTCAGTTTCGACCGCCGGCCGCGCGCGGCGCTGCATGGCGGCGCCGTCCTCGAGGTCAAGGATCTGTGGGCGCGTGACGACCGCCGGCTGCCGGCTGTTCGCGGCGCCAGTTTCACCGTTCGCGCTGGCGAAGTGGTGGGAATCGCCGGCGTGGCCGGCAATGGGCAGACGGAGTTGGCGGAGGTGCTTTCCGGCCTGCGGCCGGCAAGCCATGGCGAGGCATGGCTGAAAGGCCGGGATCTCACCATGCTTTCCCCAGCCGCGATACGCGAGGCGGGCCTTGCCCATGTGCCGGGCGACCGCATGGTGCGCGGGGTCGATCGCAATGCGTCGATCGCGGCAAACACGCTGATGGGCCGCCAGCATCGTGCACCGTGGAGCCGCGGCGGCGTGCTGGACTGGAAGGCGATCGCCGGGAATGCCGGAGCGCTGATCAAGAGCTTCGATATTCGCGCGCAAGGGTCGGGCGATCCCGTCAAGCGGCTGTCGGGCGGCAATATCCAGAAGGTCGTGCTGGCGCGCGAATTCACCAATGGTGCCGACTTCCTGCTGATCGATCAGCCGACGCGCGGCGTCGACATCGGCGCCCAGGAGGCCATCCATGACGAGATCATGCGCCAGCGCGCGGCCGGCCGTGCGATCCTGCTGATTTCCGTGCAGCTTGATGAGCTGGCGGCGCTTGCCGATCGCATCCTGGTGATGTTCAACGGGCGGATCATGGGCGAAGTCGCCGGTGATGATGCCGACGAGGACCGTATCGGCATGATGATGGCGGGCGTATCGCCTGAGCTGGAGCCCGCATGATGAGTGACCGCTTGCGCGCCTTTTCCGGTCAGATCATCGCCATCGGCGTTGCCTTGCTGCTGGGAGCCATCATCATCCTCATGGTCGGCGAAAGCCCGGTCCGTGTCTTGATGACGCTGCTGCGCGGCGCCTTCGGCGACCAGGAGAAAATTGCCGGTACCTTGCTGCAGACGACACCGATCCTGATTTGTGGCGTCGCCGCCTGCATCGGGCTGCGCGGCGGCATGTTCAATGTCGGCATCGAGGGCCAGCTTTTCCTGGGCGGATTTGCCGCCGCCTGGGTCGGCTTCAGCTTTTCCCTACCGCCAGGCATCCATACGCTGGCTGCGCTGGCGCTCGCGATCGCCGCAGGTGCCGCCTGGGTCGCCATCCCTGCCTATTTCCGCGCCCGCTACAACACCAACGAAGTGGTCTCGACAATCCTGTCGAACTACATCGCCGTTCTGCTCACCTCCTATTTCACCATCTTCCTGTTCAAGCGGCCCGGCGGCTGGTCGGAGACACCGCCGATCCTGGCGACGGCCTATCTGCCTGAGATCTTTTCATTCTCGCGGCTGAACTGGGGACTGGCGATCGGCCTGCTGCTGGCGGTCGGCGTCGCGCTGGTCTTCCGCTACACCAGTTGGGGCTACGGCGTGACCATGGTCGGTTCGGCGCCGAAATTCGCCGAATATGGCGGCGTCAACGTGAAACGTCAGGGCTTCGTGGTCCTGCTGCTTTCGGGCGCCGTCGGCGGACTGGCCGGCGGCGTCGAGACGCTCGGCGTGCACCACCGGTTCATGGAAGGCTTTGCGCCTGGCTTCGGCTTCGACGGGCTGATCGCCGCCCTGCTCGCCAACGGCTCGCCGGTTGCCACCATCGTCACGGCGCTGTTCTTTGGCGCGCTGCGCAGCGGGTCGCTGCTGCTCGAGGTCGATACCAGCGCGTCACGCGAAATCATCACCGTGATCCAGGCGTTGATCATCCTCAGCGTATCGGCGCAGGTTCTGATCAAACGCCGCGGCGACAGCCAGGCGGGGGAGCGGCGATGGAAATTCTAGATAAGCTCATCAACGTCGCGCTGATCGCGGCGACGCTGCGCACCACCGCGCCCATTCTCCTGGTCGCTCTTGGTGGGTCGTTCACCACCAAGGCCGGCATCTTCAACATCGGTCTAGAGGGGCAGATGCTGGCCGGCGCCTTCTTCGCCGTCATCGGCTCGATCTGGACGGGTTCGGCCTTCGCGGGTGTCGCCTGCGGTGTCGCCGCAGCACTTGCCTTCGCGCTCGCCTTTGCCGTTTTGGTGGTGACGTTGCGGGCCAATGAGGTGGTCGTCGGGCTGGCGCTCAACATCCTTGCCGGCGGCATGACGATCTCGCTGATGAAAGCGATTTTCGGCACGCGCGGATCGATCGTCGGTCACGGCATTGTCGGCCTGCCCAAGGTGCAGATACCCGGCGCGCAGGCACTGCTCGGCTCATGGGCGCCGCTGGTCTCGGGGTTCACGCCGATCGTCTATGTCGCGTTCATCGCGGTGCCGCTGCTGGTGCTGTTCTACAACCGCACCCGGCTCGGGCTCTATATCCGCGTCGTCGGCGAGAAACCCGAGGCGGCCGAAGCGCTCGGCATCTCGATCACCCGCGTCCGCTACATCGCCTCGCTGCTGTGCGGATTGCTGGCGGGGCTGGCCGGCGCGCATCTGTCGCTCGGCTACATCACCATGTTCACCGAGAACATGTCCTCGGGCCGCGGCTTCATGGCGGTGGCGATCCTGATCTTCTCCAACGGCGATCCGCTCAAGGTGCTGGCCGGCTGCCTGCTGTTCGGATTCGCCGACGCCTTCTCGTTGCGCCTGCAGACCTTCGGATTTCCGTCCTATCTGGTGCTGACCGTGCCCTATGTCGTGGCACTGACGGCGCTGTTCGCGCTGTCCTACCGGGCACGGCCAAAGATCATCAAGGAGACGCTGGCGTCGATGCAGAAACTCTTGTCGACGGACAGGAACAGCGCCCAGGTCGACAAAAATCCGCAATGAAGGAACTCTCATGGAACGCATAATCCTCGACGTGGATTCTGCCGGCGACGACATTCTGGCCGTGCTGTTTGCCGCGGCGAACCCGAATGTCCGGCTCGAAGGCGTGACCACCGTGACCGGCGCGGCAGGCCCGATCGAGCAGGTCACGAATGTCGTGCTCAACACGCTGACGCTTGCCGGGCGCGACGACATTCCGGTTCATGCCGGCGCCTGGCGGCCGATCGTCGGCAATGCCAAGGCCGACATGGAAGCGCCGGTCCATTTCGAGAAGCGGCTCGTTGCCCGCTTCGGCGACCGGCTGAAGAAGTTCAACCCGCCGGCGCCGACCCCGTCGCGTCAGGCGACGCCGGGGCATGCCGTCGATTTCATCATCAATACCGTAATGGCCAATCCGGGCGAGATCACGCTGGTGACCACAGGCCCATTGACCAATGCGGCGATGGCGCTGCTGCAGGAGCCGCGCCTGACCGGCGCGCTGAAGCGGCTCATGGTGCTGGGCGGCAACTTCCAGACGCCCGGCAACATCACGCCGCTGTCGGAATACAACATCTGGGCGGACCCTGAGGCCTCGCGCATCGTCCTCAACGCCGACGTCGACAAGATCCTGGTGCCGCTCGATATCTGCGAGGACAACCGCGTCGCGGCCTCGATGCTGACGCGTGACGACATCGCCGACATGCAGGCCGTGGCGCGGAAGAATGCCGTCCTGGAGATGATCACCGACAGCTTTCCGATCTACATCGACATCTGGCGCGAGTTCTTCGACCTCGTTGGCTTCCCGATGGACGACGTCATCACCGTGGCGCTGGCCTTCGATCCGGCCCTGGCCACGATGACCGAACCGCTCTTCGTCGACGTCGTACTGGACGGGCGCCTCGCACGCGGACAGACGGTTGCCCATCGCGGTCGGCAGCTGCTGCCCGGCGGCGGACCAAAGACCACGCGCATCTGCACCGATCTCGACGGCCGCCGCTTCCTGAACATCTTCAAGCAAACCATCGCGCGCTACGAACGAGCGGCGTGAGGACCGACAAAATGACCATTGTAACTCCCATCCTGTTCGACTGCGATCCCGGCCATGACGACGCCATTGCGCTGGTCATGGCGCATCGCTCGCCGGCCATCGAACTCGTCGGCGTCACCACGACATGCGGCAATGCCGAGGTCGAGAAGACGACCGCCAACGCCTTGCGCATCCTGGAGTACATCGGCGCCGGCGACGTGCCTGTCGCTCAAGGGTGTCACCGTCCGCTCGCAAGGCCGCTGGTGCTCGGCACCGCCGACGGCCCGAGCGGCCTCGAAGGCTCGCCCTATCTGCCGCAGGCCGCGATCAAGCCGGTCGATCGGCACGCTGTCGATTTCCTGGCCGACAAGCTCCGCGCCGCGCCCGAGCCGATCCTGGTCGTCGCCACCGGCCCGCTGACCAATATCGGCCTGATGATCCTCAAGCATCGCGACGTGCTGCCCAAGATCAAGGAACTGATCTGGATGGGCGGTGTGTTCTACCGCAAGAGCGAGATCATCACGCCGACGGAATTCAATGCCTTCTGCGACCCGGAGGCGCTGAAGATCGTGCTGGACAGCGGCGTACCGATCCTGATGGTCGGCCTCGACGTCACCATGCAGGTGCTGATCGAGGCGCCGCAATATGCCGAGCTTGCCACGATCGACACGCCGCTCGGCAAGCTCGTCAACGACTGGCTGCTGTTCTACGAGAAGCTGCATCGCAACTCGATGGGCGTCGGCGGCGCCATGCACGACCCGTTGGCTCTGGCGCTCGCCATCGACCCGACACTGGTGCGCACGCGCCCGGCCCATATCGGCGTCGATCTGTCGGGCACCTATGCGTTCGGAGCGACGGTTGCCGATTTCTGGAGCGAGCGCGGTGAAAAAGACAATGCGCGTATCGCCCACGAAGTCGACGCGGACCGTTTCTTCAAGCTGATGTTCGACCTGCTGCGGGACTAGACTTCAGACTTCAGCATCCAACAATCTCTGGGCGTGCCATCTCAGATGGTCGTCCATGAATGTCGAAATGAAGAAATACGAGTGATCGTAGCCGTCCTGCATGCGCAGCGTCAGCGCAATACCGGCCTTGGCGCAGGCCGCTTCCAGGAGCCAGGGCCTCAGTCCGTCGTCGAGAAATCCATCCGATGTCCCTTGGTCAACGAAAAACTCGGGGAAGCGGTGGCCATCCTCGATGAGCAAGGTGGCATCGTAGCGCCGCCATGATTTCTCGTCGGAACCGAGATATTTTTCGAAGGCCGGCTTCGACCAGCCGGCGGTGCTGGGCTGCACGATCGGCGCGAAGGCCGAACAGCTCTTGAAGCGTTCGGGATTCTTCAGCGCGATGGTCAATGCGCCATGTCCACCCATCGAGTGGCCGAAGATCGCCTGACGCTTCATGTCGGCCGGAAATTCCGCTGCGATCAGCGCCGGTAATTCCTCGGTGACATAGGAATACATGCGATAATTCCTGGCATAGGGTTCCTGCGTGGCATCGAGATAGAAGCCGGCGCCGCTGCCAAATTGCCAATTGTCCTTCTCGTTGGGAATATCGGCGCCGCGGGGGCTGGTGTCGGGACAGACGACGATCAGGCCGAGCTCGGCGGCCATGCGCCTGTACTCTCCCTTGTCCATGACATTGGCGTGGGTGCAGGTGAGACCGGAGAGGTACCATACGACAGGGCAAGGTCCTTCACGGGCCTGCGGCGGCACGAAGACGGCAAACGTCATGTCGCAGGCGCAGACTTCCGAAGCGTGGGAATAGACGCCCTGCACGCCGCCATGCGACCTGGCAGCGGAGATGATCTTCATCCGATCCGACATGTGTTTCTTCTCCGCCAACGGAAACGTGATTCACCGCCGCTTGTCTACGGCATCGGCTGGGACCACGGCAACCTTGACGGATTGGACATTTGGATTGCTGGCTACGCCCGATTGCTACCCCGGACGGCCAAGAGGTTCAGGCAGCGCCTGGAAGTCGCACCACCGCGCGCCTGACGAGGTTGGCGCGCGGGATATATTCCGGAGCACGCTACTCGGCGGCGATCCTGGCGCGCTGCCTGCCGAAGAGCGCCAGGCCGACATCGTCAACCGCAAGGCCGACGCGGGCCCGGATCGCTTCGGATGCCAGCACGCCGTCGACGAAATCCTTCTCCGAGGCGTAGACGGCCGTCGGCAGCGCAAAGGCTTCAAAGAAGCCGAACAGCGGCCGCAGCTGATGCTCGACGATCAGCGCATGGCGGTCGCCGCCGCCGGTCGCCGCCAATAGCACCGGCTTGCCCCTGAGGGCGGCCGGGTCGACGAGATCGAAGAAATGCTTGAACAGACCGGTATAGCTGCCCTTGTAGGTGGGCGAGCCGACCACCAGGACATCGGCGGCCAGGATCCGCTCGAGAATGGCGCGGGCCTGTCCATCCAGGTCGCGCGTCCCTTTGGCACTGCCAAGACTGGGACCGAGATCGACGATGTCATGGGTGCTGGCGGAGAGGCCGTATCGCCCGGCAATCTCCGTCACGATATGGTCCACGAAGCCACGGGTCTTGGAGGGCCGCGTGAAATTGCCGGAGAAGCCGACAATGGCCGGATTGGTCATGATGGACGCCTTGTTGTATGTTCGAGCCAGTGTGCCAGAATGTCCATAGTTTTTATAGACATTGGTATCGAACGAAAGGAATTGACGATCGCCGTAGGACGAAATCGGAGAAGATTTTTCTTCCCGGGACGCGCTGAAGAAGAAGCATGGCGGTGTCTGGCAGCGCGCGCATCAATCTGCTCGACGCGATTGCCTGCGGGGGCGAGCCCGGCCATGAAGCGGGCCGGCAGGCAGGGAAGTGTATCGCCATGCTCTCATTCCTAAAAGACTGCCTCCCGAAATTGGCCGTCCGGGAGATGACTATCTCGCGACCCGCACAATGAGCTTGCCGAAATTCTTTCCTTCGAGAAGCCCCAGAAAAGCTTGTGGCGCATTCCCTATGCCGTCCACGATATCTTCCCGGTACCGCACACGCCCGGACGCTATCCATTCGGCCATCTCGCGATAGAAGGCTGGGCGTTGATCGACAAATTCGCGCTGGATAAAGCCCCTTATCGTCAGGCTGCGATGCAGCACCTGCTGCATCAGCGCCGGAAGCCGGTCGGCGCCGGAATCCGCAGGGATGTTGTACTGCGCGATCAACCCGCAGACCGGAACGCGCGCGAACTCGTTGAGCAGCGGAAACACCGCATCCCAGACCGGACCGCCGACATTCTCGAAATAGACGTCGATGCCTCCGGGACAGGCAACCTTCAGTTGCTCGGCAAAATTGTCGGCGCGATGATCGACGACCGCGTCGAAGCCGAGCTCCTGGCGCACGAAAGCACATTTTTCGGGGCCGCCGGCGATGCCGACCGCACGAGCCCCCTTGATGCGCGCGATCTGGCCGACGGCCGATCCGACCGCGCCGCTGGCGGCCGCCACGACCACGGTCTCGCCGGCTTTTGGCCGTCCTATGGTGAGCAAGCCGGCATAGGCGGTGAAGCCCGGCATGCCGAGCACCCCAAGCGCGGTGGTGACGGGCGCCGCCGCAGGATCAAGCTTGCGCAGGCCGACGCCGTCGGACACGGCAAAGCTCTGCCATCCCGAGTGGGACAGCACGATATCGCCCTCGGCGAAGCCGGCATGGCGGGATTTGACGACACGAGCCACCGTGCCGCCCTCCATCACGCCGTCGATCTCGACCGGCTTGGCATAGGACCTGGCGGCGCTCATGCGGCCGCGCATATATGGATCAAGTGACAGATAGAGGATCTGCAACAGCAGTTCGCCCTCCCCCGGCTCGCCGATGGCGACGGACTCGACGCGGAAATCGCTCTGCTTGGGCCGGCCTTGCGGCCGCGCCGCGAGCACGATGCGGGTGTTCGTCAGCGTCGACATTGCATAGCCCTCCTCGGATGATGTTCTACGCGAAGAACCTGTTGGGAGGCCGCTTCAGGCCGAGATTCTCCCGCAGCGTCGATCCTTCATACTGCGTCCTGAATATGCCCCGCCGCTGCAGTTCAGGCACGACCTTGCCGACAAAATCATCAAGTCCGGCGGGCAGATAGGGAAACATGACGTTGAACCCGTCGGAGCCCTCGGCGACGAGCCATTCCTCCATTTCGTCGGCGATGGTCCCTGGCGTGCCGACGAAGGCAAGGCCTGAATAGCCACCCAGCCTTTGCGCGAGCTGCCTGACGGTGAGCTTCTCCTGGCGCGCCAGTTCGATGACGCGCTCGCGGCCGCTCCTGCTGGCGTTGGTTTCGGGAATGTCCGGCAAGGGCGCGTCCGGGTCGAAACCGGACGCATCATGCCCGAGCGCGATCGACAGCGAGGCGATGCCGCTTTCATAATAGACGAGGCTGTCGAGCCTGGCCCGCTTGGCATGTGCTTCCTCGGCGCTGTCGCCGACGATGACGAAGGCGCCGGGCAGGATCTTGATGTCGTCGCGCGAGCGGCCGAGTTTCTGCGCCCGGCCCTTGACGTCGGCAAAGAAACGCTGCCCGGCGGCGAGGTCGGCATGCGCGGCGAAGATGACCTCCGCCGTCTCGGCCGCCAGTTGCCGTCCGGCTTCCGACGCGCCGGCCTGGACAATGACCGGCCAGCCCTGCACCGGCCGAGCGATGTTGAGGGGGCCCCGCACCGAAAGATGCTCGCCCTTGTGATCCAACACATGCAGCCTCGCCGGATCGAAATAGAGCCCGCTTTCAGGATCGCGGATGAAGGCGTCGTCGGCAAAGCTGTCCCACAGCCCCGTCACGACATCGTGGAACTCCCGCGCCCGCCGGTAGCGCTCATCATGCTCGACATGTTCGTCGAGACCGAAGTTCAGCGCCGCGTCGGGATTGGACGTGGTGACGATATTCCAGCCGGCGCGGCCGCCACTGATATGATCGAGCGAGGCGAAGCGGCGCGCGACATGATAGGGCGCATCGAAGGTCGTCGATGCCGTGGCGACCAGCCCGATATGATCGGTGACGGCGGCCAGCGCCGACAGCAGCGTGAATGGCTCGAACGACGTCACCGTATGGCTGCGCCGCAGCGCTTCGATCGGCATGTTGAGCATTGCCAGATGGTCGGCCATGAAGAAGGCATCGAACTTCGCCGCCTCAAGCGTCTGGGCGAAGCGCTTCAGATGGGCAAAGTTGAAATTGGCGTCCGGATAGGCGCCGGGATAACGCCAGGCGCCTGTGTGCAAACTGACCGGGCGCATGAACGCGCCGAGCCGCAGCTGCTTTTTATGTGTCATGGGCTGGGCATCCCGAGCGGCATTGAGTGATCGGTCGAAGTTCCGGCATGGCGGGATTGACCGCGATCCGCCGGAACTTCGGTTCAGTCGGCGACCTGCTATGCCGCCGTCGGATAGTCCGTGTATCCCCTCGAACTGCCCCCGTAGAACGTATTGCTGTCGGGGGCGTTCAGCGCGATGCCTTGTTGTAATCTGCCTACGAGATCGGGATTGGCGATGAACAATTTTCCGAAAGCGACCAGATCGACACGCCCTGCCTCAACCGCGGCTTCCGCGAGTTCCCTGTCATAGCCATTGTTGACCAGCCAGGCGCCGGCGCCGCCCGCATCGCGGTAGGCCGCCTTGAAGGCGGCATAGTCGAACGGCCGCTCGCCTTGCTGGAAATCACGGGCCCCTCCTGTCGCGCCTTCAATGACATGGACATAGGCCAATCCATAGCGGCCGAGTTCCCTGGCCACGTGTTCGAACAAGGGCTGGGGTTCGGGATCGGAGGAGTCATTGGCCGGTGTCACCGGCGAGAGCCGGATGCCGGTCCGGCCGGCGCCGACTTCATCGACGACCGCCTCCACCACCTCGAACAGGAAGCGGGCACGGTTTTCGATCGAACCGCCATAGGCGTCGGTCCGATGGTTGCTGCCCGAACGCAGGAACTGGTCGAGAAGATAGCCATTGGCGCCGTGGATCTCGACGCCATCGAAACCGGCGACCTCGATAGCCGCTTTCGCGGCGCGCCGAAAATCCTGCACGATGCCCTGGATCTCGCCTTCCTCAAGGGCCCGCGGCTCGGACGTCTCGGCAAAGCTGCCGCTGCCGTCGGCACCCACCAGGAAGGTCTTGGATTTCGCGCGGATCGCCGACGGCGCAACGGGCTTGCCGCCTCCCGGCTGCAGCGATGTGTGGGAAATCCGACCCACATGCCAGAGCTGAACGACGATCTTGCCGCCTTCGGCGTGCACTGCGTCGGTGACCTTCTTCCACCCGGCGAGCTGTTCTGGCGCGTAAAGACCCGGCACGTTCGCATAGCCCTGGCCCTGATGAGTGATCGCGGTCGCTTCGGTCACGATCAGGCCCGCGGTGGCACGCTGGCGGTAATAGGTGACGGACAGATCCCCTGGAACCGCATTCGGCGAGCGATTGCGCGTCAGCGGCGCCATGACGATGCGGTTGGCGAGGGCGAGGTCGCCGGCCGCTATCGGGTCGAAAAGTGTGGTCATCGGAAGGCCTTTCATACTCAAGCAAATGCAGGTTCAGATATCGGAGAGCGAAGCGCGGAAAGCGGCGATCGTTTCGTCGTTCCGCCTGTAGAATACCCATTGACCTAGGCGGCGTGTGGTCACCAGATCCGCCGATGAAAGCGTGGCGAGATGGGCCGACACGGTTGATTGCGACAGACCGCAACGTTCGAACTGCCCCGCGCAAACGCCCATGGCCAGTGGATGTTCCTGGCTCGTGAAATGCATTTCCGGCTCTTTCAACCAGTTCAGCATCTGGCGCCGAACCGGATGGGCCAACGCCTTCAGGATGGCATCGTGATCCATGAATTCCCTATATATCGCCAATGGCCGATATTTATATCGCACTTATGCGATCCGTAAGGAACGACATTCTGTTTTTGCCGGCCGATGCGAAACACTTGCCCTGCCGGCACAGCCTGCATCGCGGTTCAAGGGCGTTTGTTCGGAACCTGATCGGCCCGCGGCTGTTTTGCATTCAGGCAAACACGGAGGCAGCCATGGCACGCGACAGGACCGAATATGAAACCGGCGCACGGAAGTATCCCGCCAGGACCGGCCCGGATCCGAGCGACGATTTCTCGCCCGATGCGGCGGGCAACAAGCCGCCGGCAGGCGGGATGGGGCTCACGCGACAGGCGGATCAGACAAATGAGAAAACACATCAGTCCGAAGGCCAGAACCCGCCTGGCAAGGCGACACCCAGCCCTGCAACCGAAAAGACATCCGGTGCGGGCCCGGCGATCTCCGAACGTTCGAAGGACGCGAAGTCTCCAAGAGCGGGCCGCCAACCCGGCGCCTATGTCAAGGACTGACACGGACGGGCGGCGACACCTTTCGACAAGCTTTATGCGTCGCGCTGACCTTTCGGTTTGGCGCGCGAACTTTCTTCAGCCGAGGAGACAGCCATGGAGACGAAATCCCGGACCGCCGGCGAAGCCGCCAAGCAGCGCCATATCCAGCGCGGCATCGATGCCAGGGACAAATCGAAGCGCAACGGCAAGGCGGAGCACGCCATGCAGGCAGGCGCGCGCACCTATCCCGAGCCGCCCTTCCCCAAGCAACATCAGGCCAAACCCGGGCATGAAGCGGCGATCGAACCTGCCCCACTCTACGATGCTCCCTATTATCTCGGATCAAGGAAACTCGAGGAGAAGGTGGCTCTCATCACCGGCGGCGATTCCGGCATCGGTCGTGCGGTGGCGGTATTGTTCGCCCGCGAAGGCGCCGATATCGCGATCGTCTACCTGGCCGAGGACAGGGACGCCGAAGAGACGAAATCCGCCGTCGAAAAAGAAGGTCGACGCTGCATCCTGATCAAGGCCGACGTCAGCGAACGGCAGGATTGCCACGATGCCGTGGCGGCCACGGTCAAAACATTCGGCCGCATCGACGTGCTGGTCAACAACGCCGCTTTCCAGATCCATTCCAGCGACTTCAGCGACCTGACCGAAGAACATTTCGATACGACGCTGAAGACCAATCTCTATGGCTATTTCCATATGGCACAGGAAGCGGTGCCGCACATGAAGCCAGGCTCGGCGATCGTCAACACCGGTTCGGTTACCGGCATAGACGGCTCGAAGCAACTGGTCGACTATTCGATGACCAAGGGCGGCATCCATGCCTTCACGCGCGCGCTTTCGGGCAATCTCATCGCCAAGGGCATCAGAGTGAACGCGGTCGCGCCTGGCCCGGTGTGGACGCCACTCAATCCGTCCGACAAGCAAGCCGGCGACGTCTCGAAATTCGGCGCGGACACGCCGATGAAACGGCCGGCACAGCCGGAGGAACTGGCTCCGGCCTATGTGTTCCTGGCCTCTCCGCACTGCTCGAGCTACATCACCGGCGAGATCCTGCCGATCGTCGGCGGCTACTGAGGTCATCGCAATGTATTTCATTGCCTTGGCGACCGATTATGACGGGACGCTCGCGCATGACGGGGCTGTCTCCAAGAAGACGCTCGCCGCGCTGGAGCGGTTCAAGAAAAGTGGCCGTAAACTGCTTCTGGTCACCGGACGCGAGCTGCCCGACCTCAAGCGCGTGTTTCCCAATGTCGGCCTGTTCGACAAGGTCGTCGCCGAGAACGGTGCCCTGATCTACACCCCGGCGAGCGAGGAGGAGCGGGTGATCTCGCTATCGCCGGAGCCCAAATTCGTCGCCAGACTGAAAAAGCAGGGGGTGAAGCCACTTTCGGTGGGACGTTCGATCGTCGCCACCTGGGAGCCACATCAGGCGACCGTGCTCGAAGTCATCAAGAAGATGGGGCTCGAGCTCGAAATCATCTTCAACAAGGGTGCGGTGATGATCCTGCCGAGCGGGGTCAACAAAGCCACCGGGCTGGCTGCCGCGCTCGAGGATCTTCGCCTGTCGCCGCACAATGTGGTGGGTATCGGCGACGCCGAGAACGATCATGCCTTCCTGCAGGCCTGCGGCTGCAGCGTTGCGGTCGACAATGCCATTCCCGCGGTCAAGAGCACCGCAACCCTGGTCACGAGCGGTGCACGCGGCAAAGGCGTCGAGGAACTGATCGCCAAGCTGATCAAGCGCGACCATGGGATCGTGCCGAGGCGCCACGACGGCATTGTTCTGGGATCGTCAGGTGGCGACGACATCTATCTGTCGCCGACCGACAGCGTGCTCATCGCCGGCAGTTCGGGCATCGGCAAATCCACCCTGGCCACCGCGCTGACGGAACGCTTCGTCGAGAACCGATTTCAGTTTTGCGTCTTCGACCCCGAAGGCGACTATGATGGCCTCGAGGGTGCGGTTCGGCTGGGGGACGGATCGAGCGCGCCCACAAAGGCGCAGGTGCTGGATCTGGTCGCCAAGGCCGACAGCAATGTCGTCGTCAACGGGCTTTCGCTGCGTGTCAACGAACGGCCTGATTTCTTTGCCGACCTGCTGCCTGGCCTTGGCAGCTTCCGCCGCCGCACCGCGAGACCGCATTGGCTGGTCATCGACGAAGCGCACCATCTTCTTCCGAAGCGGCGCGACGATACGCGCTCCGTGCTCTCCCTGGAACTGCCGGGAACAATCCTGATCACCGTCCATCCCGAAGCGATTTCGACCGACGCCCTGCGCCTGGTTACGGCCGTTATCGCCCTTGGACCGACGGCGAAGGACGTGGTGAAGGCCTTCTGCCGCGAGACCGGCATCGAGCCACCGAAGGACATTCCCACGCCCAAGGGCGACCGCGTCCTGTTCTGGCGGCCGCAGGTGCGCAAAAAACTCACGACGGTCAAGGTGATCGAACCTCGCCAGTCTCTCAAGCGCCACAGCCGCAAATATGCCGAGGGCCAACTCGATGAGACCGGCAGCTTCTATTTCCGCGGTCCCGACGATGCAATGAACCTGAGGGCCCATAATCTGTTGATCTTTGCCCAGATGGCCGAAGGCATAGACGACAAGACCTGGGAGTTCCATCTGCGCGCGGGCGACTATTCGAAATGGTTCCGCCACCAGATCAGGGACAAGGACCTCGCCCGCGAAACCGCCGAGGCTGAAAAGGACAGGAAGCTTTCGGCGGAAGAGAGCCGCAAGCGGGTGCTCGATGCCGTACGGCGGCGCTACACCGCACCAGCGACGGCGCCCGAGGAGTAGCAGCCAGGCCGCGGTCATGGGCGATGTCGGGAACGGCGGTTCGCCGACCGCGTTGGAACCCGGGCGCCGGCCTAACGTTCAACCTCCAGCGAGAAGGAGTAGCGATCATGCCACGAGGCGAGAAATCCAAATACACCGACAAGCAGGAACGCAAGGCCGACCATATCGCCGAAGGCTATGAGAAGCGTGGCGTCTCCGACAAGGAAGCCGAGCGCCGCGCATGGGCAACGGTCAACAAGGACGATGGTGGCGGCAAGAAGGAAGGCGGCTCCGGGCGTGGCAAGCACACGGGCCATCCGGCAGCGCACAAGGGCGGCAAGAGCGGCGGAAGGGCGTCGGCATCCCGATCGGCCGCGAGCCGGTCCGAATCGGCAAAGAAGGCGGCGGCGACGCGCAAGAGGAATGCCGAACACCACGCCCACTGAACGGCTCAATGAAGGACAGGTTTGCCCTCCCCCTGGACACGCCTCCCATGGAGGCCAAGGCCGCCGATGCCCTCCCGGAAGGCGAAGGCCTTTGGCAATACGAGCCCAAATGGGACGGGTTTCGCTGCCTCGCCTTCAAAGGCGACAGGGATGTCGACCTGCGCGCGAAATCCGGCAAACCCCTCGGCCGTTACTTCCCGGAGCTCGTCGCCATGCTGCAGCAGGTCGAGGCCCGCAACTTCGTTGTCGATGGCGAAATCGTCATCGAACTCGAAGGCCAGCTTTCCTTCGACGCACTGCAGATGCGGCTTCACCCGGCCGAAAGCCGTATCCGCAAGCTGAGCGTGCAAACGCCGGCGCGGCTGATCCTGTTCGACATGCCGGTTGCGCCGGACGGGACGATCCTGCTTGACGAACCGTTGTCGAGCCGCCGCCGGGCGGTCGAGGGCTTCGTTCGGGATTGGGCCAAGCCCGGCTTGCGGCTCTCGCCCAGCGCGACCGATCCGGCGGCCGCCAGGCGCTGGCTGGAAGGGGCCGGCCACGGCCCCACCGATGGCGTCGTCGCCAAATTGCTGGCCGACCCCTACCGGCCTGGCGAACGCGCGATGGTCAAGGTCAAACGGTTGCGTACGGCCGACTGCGTGGTAGGCGGATTTCGCTATCTGGCCGGCAGCAAGGAGGTCGGCTCGCTCCTGCTCGGCCTCTACGAGGAGAGCGGCAAACTCAACCATGTCGGCTTTACCTCGACCATCGGCAGGGACGACCGGGCCGGCGTCACCCGAAAGCTGGAAAAGCTGCGTGGCGGACCTGGCTTCACCGGCAAGGCGCCAGGCGGACCGAGCCGCTGGAGCACGCAGCGCGGCGGCGAATGGGAACCCCTGCGGCCGGAACTGGTGGTCGAGGTCCGCTTCGATCACGTCACCGGCGACAGGTTCCGGCATGGCACCAAATTGTTGCGCTGGCGGCCGGACAAGGCGCCGCGCCAGTGCACCATGCGGCAGATCCAGTGAGGGAGTTCGCCCCGCGGCGGCGCGTGGGCCGAGCCGGAGGCAGCCTCTTTGCGAGACGGCTGGAACAACCGTCCCGATAGCAAGTTGAGTCCCAGCTACACCGATGGTGGGCTTCACGACAATTGGAGATGACAATTATGGCGACTGCGAAGAAAGCGGCAACGAAGGGCCTTGAAGCCTTGTTCCTCGACGGGCTGAAGGACATTTACTATGCCGAGAAGAAAATCCTGAAGGCGCTGCCGAAAATGGCAAAGGGCGCCGAATCCGAGGACCTTGCGGCGGCGTTCGAGAAACATCTGGCGGAGACCGAGGGCCAGGTCGATCGCCTCGAACAGGTCTTCGAGCTTCTCGACAAGCCGGCCCGGGGCAAGACCTGCCCCGCCATCGACGGCATCCTCGAGGAGGGTTCGGAAATCCTCGAGGAATACAAGGGCGCCCCCGCGCTGGACGCCGGGCTGGTTGGGGCGGCGCAGGCCGTCGAACACTACGAGATCGCGCGCTACGGCACGCTGATCGCCTGGGCCGAACAGCTCGGCAAGGGCGACGTGGTCAACCTCCTCAACGCGACCCTCGAGGAGGAGATGGCGACCGACGAGGCCCTTTCCAGCCTTGGCGAGGGCGGCGTCAACGAGCGTGCCCTGGAACAGGCCGCCTAGGTGGCAAGTTTGTGCCCCGGGCGCCAGGCGACCGGGGCAACTCCTCAGGATTTCGGAGAACGACGATGGACCCCCGCAAAACAGAGCAACCGGCGGTGCAGGCCGAAGACCCCGACGAAACCGAAGGTCCCGCCATGGGGCAGCAGGACTGGGACGCGCTCGCAGGGGCGAAAATCCTTCCCGACAATGCGGCGGTGGAAGACGGGGCCGAGGAGGAAGGCGACTTGCCCGAGGAAGACGACGACAACCCCTACCAGGAAAGCGACGAGGCATTGCCCGACGATGTCGAGGAGGCGGTCATTTCACGCGATCCTTCGAGGGAAGGCGGCCGCTTCGACGAAGAGTGACCCCAACGACGTGGGCAATCCGGTCAGCCGGCCGCATGCATCGGGGGCTCTTCATTCTCGTCGGGATTGGGTAGCGGCGCCTCGTCGGGCAATCGGTCCGGCTCCGGTTCGCCGATCGGCTCGGGCTTCCAATTGGGAGCCGGCATGGGCACATCGCGGTTGGGATCGGGTTCTCTCGGATCGGGCATCAAAATCCTTTTCTCTCGGTTTGCTGGCCGGCAGTGAACCGGGCGGCTTTCGATGAGTGGTGTGACATGCAGAACCCATCCCGATTGCTCGGGACGGGCTCGGTGCCATCAAGCTCTGGCTAGCGATTCTTGTGACTTTGCTGGCCAGCCTTCACATGCTGTTCATGGGTCCCGCCGCGCGTGCCCGACCCGTCACCTTGCTGGCGTTGGCTGCCGCCCGCCGCCTGCTGCTGACGGTTCTTGTCGTCCATGTTCTTATGGCTCTGCTGGCCTGCTTTCACATGCTGCTCATGGCTTCCACCTTGATTGGGCATTCTTGATCTCCTTTGGAGTTTTGAACGAGGCGACAACCGCCTCGGTTGTCAAAGCTACTGGCGGCCCGGGCGTTCCCTCACGTAATATTTCGTGACTGCCGCCGCCGATCATGGAGAGTCGTCGGGAACAAGATTTCCGTCTCGAAGCTGGGCAGCTTCTGTCGAAGCGTATGCGTCAATCCCGTAGTGCCAGGCCAGTTGGATGGCGGCCAGTCTTCAGCTGGGGATCATGCCGGCGCAGGAATTTGCGCAGCGGCAACTCGAACAGGATGTACATCCGCCAAGCGAAAAGAACTGATGTTGCGGTGCCGATCACGATGATGAGGTCGGCAGGAATCGGAAAAACGGTCCACACCATCAAAAGCAGCGTTATCGGCAGAGTGTGGATCAGATAAAGCATATAGGAGGCATCACCGAGAACCGTCCATGCGCTCGGCTGTGCGTCGATCTGCATCGTGCCGAAGACGATCATCGCCGCCGGGAGACCGTAAACCAGCACGCGCTGGAACCCGTTATCGCCGGCGAGAAACTCCATCGTCCCCCCTTGCGGCGCCATCCCGATGAATCCCACAGCGATCATCGCCGCGGCGCCGCTCGGCAGGCACCACACCGCCGGTTTCCACTTGGGTGCATAGGCGAGAGCGATGCCAAAGCCGAACTCGATGATCAGCGGGTTGCCAAGAAACTGCAGCACCGGACCCGCCGAGCGAAACATCATTGCGAGGCCGAAGATACCGAGGAGACCCCATAGCAGCCGCCGGTCGACGAGAACCACGGTTGCGGCGGCGTAGAACAGCATTTCGAAGCACAGCGTCCAGGCCGCGGGCAATGCTGGCGCGGTCATTTGATCCGTAGCGGGCCACAGCAGGAGTGTCGCCACCGCGTCCCGCCAGCCGAAGCCGGTTTTGTAGGCGACGATCGCATAGGGGATGCTGATCAGCAGGTAGAGCGGAACGATGCGCCGGAACCGTCTCCAAGCGAAGGATCGCCAGGTCAGGCCAGGTGCCGTCCTGGCAATAATCACCCCGGATATGACAAAGAAGATGTCTACGCCCGCGAAGCCGGCCACCTGCAAATCGTGAGGCAAAAGGCCATTGGATCCGGTGGCCGTAACGGCGGTCTGGGCCGCGTGGACATATACGACCATCAGCGCGGCAACGAAGCGAAGTACCTGCAAGGACCAGATCAAGGGCGCCAAGCCTATATCCGTTGACCCCTTGGCAGTCGATCGCGCAGGTGCCATCCAATCGACGATCACAACCGGAATCTTCTGGTCGATGGCGGCTGCCCGCGCTGCCGGGGTTAGTTAAGCTGATTCAGGATTCCAGAACTGCTCGCCAACACCATATTTTCATAGATCACGAGGGCTGTCGTGCAGATCGCCGCGACCGAGATCGGCACGCCAAACGGCACAACGCCTTTGCGATCGAGATGCTGGACGTAGATGCGGAAGGCGCCCGCGGGCAGCAGGAATGGATTCTTCATTGCCCCTGCAGTGACGAGGGCGAAAACCAGGAGCAGCACGGAAAAAACGACGAGGTCTTCGCCGCCGGTCAGAAAAGGCACGACCGCCATCAGCTTGACGTCGCCGGCACCGATCTTGCGCAAGAGCCAGAACGGGAACAAGGCTACAAACAGCACGAGGCCGGCAGCCGCGCTCAAGCCCATGTCCAACCAGGATCCGGATCGGAGCACAAGGAGCAACAGGGACCCCACTCCCAGGCAGAGCAGCAGCAGCACATCGCGATTGGCAATCCTCTGGGTCGTGAAGTCGAGCCACGCAATCCTGGCGAGCAGCGGGATGGCGAGGGCCTTCAACAGCAGCGCTTCGACGAGCAGCATGCTAGCGCTCGATGTTCTGCACGCTCGACGACAGCAGCTTCAGATTGTTGGCTACGGTCGGATCGTTTGGTGCCAGCTCATAAGCCTTGAGGAAATTGCCGCGCGCGTCCTGCAGTTTGCCGCGCAGCAGATCGGAATAGCCGACATTGTTGTAGTATTCGGGCGACGGCCCCATCAGCTTGAAGGCGCGGCCATAGGCACGGTCGGCGAGGTCGAAGCGGTGGATCCGGTCGCACGAAGCGGCCAGTCCCATCCAGGCGCCGCCGTCATTGGGGGCCAGTTGCGTCGCCTTGAAGAACAGCGCGCCGGCGTTGCCATAGTTTTCCGCGCGGAACTGGTTCTTGGCTTCGGCCACGGCCTGGTCCGATGCGTAATATTCGACGTCGCCGACCGTCTTCAATCCGTCGAACGCATCGCCAAAGGACGTCACATCGCCTTTCGAAGGTTCATTGGTGCGCACGACACCGCCAGTGGTGTCGGCGCCGTTTGTCTGGCAGCCGGCAAGGGCTGCCATCAACAGACTGGCAGCGACGACGGTTGCGAGGCGCATTGGCCCTGTCATTTTATCCCCCAGAGTCCGGCGACTCTATTTTAGAATCAAAGCATAGAACGATTTAGAAGAAAATGCCCTTCATGCGGATGATCACCGGCAACATGATCACCATCATGACCACCGGGAAGATGCATAATCCCAACGGGATCATCATTTTGACAGGCAGGGCGTTGGCCTTCTCCTCAGCGCTCAGAATTCTTTGTCCGCGCATCTCGTCGCTATAGACGCGCAGCGCATCCGTCAGACTGGTGCCGAGTTCCTCCGACTGCCGGAACAGCACGGCCAGGGAGCGCGCCTCTTCCAGCCCGATGCGGTCCGCGAGTTCACGCAGCGCCTCCCGCAACGGTTTGCCGGCCCGCAATTGCAGGTTCATGATCGCAAGCTGGATGCCCAGCCATTTGTGGGTGCCGGCCAGTTCGGCGCCGACACGTTCGACCGCCGCCTCCAGGCTCATGCCGGCGTCGGCACAGGTGATCATCATGTCCATGAAATCGGGGAATCCGCGACGATAGATATTTTTTTGAGCATTCTCGAAGCGGTCGAGCAGGATAGCTGGGATCACGATGCAGGCGAGTCCGAACAACGCGGAACCGGCAAAGGCCATGAAAGCAGGGAGTTGAGGCGGGAGTACTCGTACAAGGAGGGCATAGGCAACCAAAAAGCCGATACAGACCGCGCCCAGCCGCGACAAGGTGTAGATGAGCGGAGCACTGGGTTGATAAAACCCGGCGCGAAAAAGCTTCGCCTCGAGCGCATTTGGCTCGTTGCGTTCCTTCTCCATCGATCGAAAGTAGGCGTCAACTGGACGCTGCGCCGAGATTTTGAGCAACTGTTCCTGCCCCGCGAGCGAGCGGCGGTCGACGATGCCTTCCGACGTCAGGCTCTGGGCAACCAGCTTGCGCGTCTGCAACGCCGGCAAGAAGACAAGCGCACCGAACAGAAACAGCGACGCAGCCGCCACGAACACCGCGGTGGAAACCAGGAAACTCAGTCCCTGAATATTCGATAGCAGGTTTATGGCTCGCTCCTGTCAGAAATCGAAATTGACCATGCGATACATGATGAAGTCACCCAGCAGCGCCCATGTTCCGAAGATCACGAACACCGGCATGATCAAAGGGTCGTGCCATATCTGGCCGTAATATGTCGGAGCGGCGAGCTGGAGGAGCAGGAACATTACGAGCGGGAAAAGCGAAATGATCCACGCGGACACCCGGCCCTCCGACGAAAGCGCCCTGATCTTCATCCTGAGTTTTTGACGCTCGCGCAGAACCGACGAAAGATTAGCCAGGATCTCGGTCAGGTTGCCGCCAGTTTTCGATTGGATCGACAGCGACACAGACAATAGGTGGAGGCCTTCGAAGCCCACGCGCTGGGAAAGCTTCCGCACCGCCTGTTCGATGCTCAGTCCGAAGGTGATTTCGTCGGAGACGATGCCGAATTCCGTGCCAATCGGATCGGGCATTTCGCGCGCGACCAGACCTATGGCCACCGTTGCCGGGTGCCCCGCCCGCAGCGAACGCACGATCATGTCGAGTGCATTCGGGAGCTGTTTCGCGAATTTCTGGATCCGTTTCCTGCGCGCACGACGCAGAAGCAGAAGTGGCAGGACAAATCCGGTCACCAGAAAAATCAGGATGCAAGGCAATATGGAAAAACGCAGAAGGAATGAGAAAAGCAGCGCGATCGCAAGGGCTGAGACCAGGAACATCGCGGCGAAAGTCAGCGGGTTTCCGGTAATGCCGGATTGGGTGTAGAGCCTGTTCAAGCCGACCATGCCGAAAAGAAAATCACCGGTATCCGTCAGGCCGCGTTCGCGCAGCAATCCCTGCAAGGTCCTTTCGGCCGGAACCTCATCGGACAATCGCTTCAGCCGCCGGTTGATCATGCCGGCACGGGATCGGCGATCGGCGAAAGACAGATAAAGCGCCTCGCCGGCGAGAATGACGGCCGCGGCCGTAAGCGTGTAAATAAAGTAGAGCAAGGTCTGGCCGGTGGGCATTAGAGCGCAACCTGGGGATTGAAGGCGTCCTTGGCGAAATGGTGCCCGAGAGTCGCCGCTTCCGGGGCAAAACGTGGGCGAACGCCGGTAGCGCGAAATTCCCCGACGATCTGACCGTCAACCGTCACCTCGCGACGCACGAAGGTGTAGATCTCCTGCATCTGGACGACATTTCCTTCCATACCGGTAATCTCCGATATCGATGTCACGCGCCGGCCGCCGTCGGACAGGCGCTGTGTCTGCACGATGACGTCGATGGCGGAAGCAATCTGCGCCCTGATGGACTCATGCGTCATCGGCATTCCCGCCATGCCGACCATCTGCTCAAGCCGCGAGATCGCATCGCGCGGCGTGTTGGCATGGATGGTGGTCATCGAGCCCTCGTGGCCGGTGTTCATGGCCTGCAGCATGTCGAAGGCCTCTTCGCCGCGAACCTCGCCGACGATGATACGGTCGGGACGCATGCGGAGCGCGTTCTTGACCAGCTCGCGCTGGCGAACCTCTCCCTTTCCTTCCACACTGGGCGGGCGTGTCTCCAGCCGGCCGACATGAGGCTGCTGCAGCTGCAGTTCCGCCGCGTCCTCGATGGTGATCAGGCGCTCCCTGGACGGAATGTAGCTCGACAGAGCGTTGAGCAAAGTCGTCTTGCCGCTGCCCGTCCCTCCCGAAACGAGGACCGACTTGCGCGCCTGCACGGCGATCCGCAGCAGATCGACCATTGGCGGACGGATCGAATTGAGCGCCACCAGGCGTTCGAGCGAATAGGGATTCTTGGAAAACTTTCGAATCGACACCAGCGGGCCGTCGACCGAGATCGGCCGCACCGCGATGTTGACGCGCGATCCATCCTCCAGCCTGGCATCGACCATCGGCGAGGATTCATCGACGCGCCGGCCGATGGCTGAAACGATCTTGTTGATGACCCGCAGCAGATGCGCCTCGTCACGAAACCGGATGGCCGTCTCTTCAACCAGGCCACGCCGCTCGATGAAGACGCGTTTGTGGGTGTTGATCAGGATATCGGTGATCGTGTCATCCTTGAGCAACGGTTCGATCGGGCCGAGTCCCAGCATCTCGTCGGCAGTCTCGCTGGTAATTTGATCAAGCTCGCGAGCGTTCAGCGGCACACTGTGGCTGCGCACGAACTCGCGCACGATCGGGCGGATCTCGTTCAGAATCTCGTCCTTGGACGCGGTTTCGAGCGCGGATAGATTGAACCTGTCAATCAAATGGCGATGCAGTTCGACTTTCAGCGTCAGGAAGTCGTCGCCATGGGGTTCTATATCAACAACTGGAGAAACAGCCGGAACGATGGGCAGTACAGTCAGCGGCTCGGCCTTTGTCGCGGCCTGCTGCTCGCTTGGTCCCTTGATAAACCGCCCCAGCATAATCCCTTATACCCCTCCAGCGCATATTAGCGGAAACTAAACGTTAACCAAGCGACGCACAAGCGCCGGGGCGCCTCACATGCCGGCAATACTTTCAACATAGTTAAGGAGCGCACCCAAAAAATATCGTTTTTATTTATGATCCCCGCGTTGCCAAACATGAGTGTGCGACTAAGCTTTAGATCCTCCTGTGCCCTTGCGTGCTCCGACATCGGAATCCACTCCATATCTGGCTATAACCCCCTAGATATAAAGGGATATGCTACACATCTAAAGTAGCTGTCACTTTATTAGGCCTTACGCATAATTGTGAACGAATGGTTAAGGGCGCTTGAAAAATTAGACGAATCAAGCTCTTGCTGAAATTTAAAGCCGCTCTCAACTCGCAAGTTCATGTATTGGGAAGTTAAGGAACCGTTAATCCCGTTTGACTCCGCAATTTCTCGGGACCTAGGATCGAGATGACGGGGGATGCTTGGGTATGGAGTTCATCCTTGGCTCTGTCTCGTCGGGTTCAAACCTCCAAAGGGAGAAATTGACATGAAGAAGCTCATGACGATGACCCGGCAGTTCCGCGACGATGAAAACGGCGCTGCCATGGTCGAATATTCCATCCTGATCGGCATCATTGCGGCGGCATCGATCATTGCGGTTATTGCCATCGGCGGATGGGTCGGCAGCCAGTTCACCGGCCTCTGCACGAAGCTGAACGGCAAGGGCCTGAAGGCTGATGGTACCGCTGGCGGCACCTGCTGAGGCGAAGGATACAGCCATGAAAAGGCTTATCATTGCAGCCAGGCAGTTCCGCGATGATGAGAACGGTGCTGCCATGGTGGAATACTCGATCCTGATCGGCATCATTGCGGCCGCATCGATCATTGCGGTTATTGCCATCGGCGGATGGGTCGGCAGTCAATTCACCGGCCTTTGCGCGAACCTGAACGGCAAGGGCCTGAAGGCTGATGGTAGTGCCGGTGGCACTTGCTAAAAACCTTCTGGGCCGGAATCGCTCGATTTCGGCCCAGAATTCTGCGCTTTGAAGGGGCTGACATTCGCCCGGCGGGCGATGGTGGGGTGGGAAGATGCGCGCTAATACGCTTATCATGATTGTCCTCGCCGGCGTGTTCGGCGTACTGGCGGTGGTGCTCGCCAATATCTGGCTGGCCAGCCAGCGCAATGCCATGGCGCGGACGGATGACGTCCCGCATGATACGGTGGTGGTGGCGGCCGTACCTTTGAAATTCGGTGACACGCTGACCGACGACAAGTTGCGCGAGATAGCGTGGCCGGCGGGCGCGGTTCCGGCCGGCGCTTTCAAGACAACGAAAGAGATGCTGGCTGGCGAAGGCGTAAAGCAGGCGCTGCAGGCGATCGGCACCAACGAGCCCGTTCTCGCCACCAAGATCACCGGCCCCGGCCAGCGCGCCACGCTCTCGGCGGTGCTGGGCGAAGGCATGAAAGCCGTTTCCATCAGGGTCAACGACGTGCTTGGGGTGGCTGGATTCGTTTTCCCCGGCGACCGCGTCGATATTCTGCTGACGCGCACGGTGCGTGGCGACGACGGTGCGGACAAGAGTTTCGTCGACGTGCTGCTGCAGAGCATGAAGGTTCTCGCCATCGACCAGGTTGCAGATGTGAGCAAGGACAGCCCGACCGTCGTCAAGTCAGTGACGCTCGAGGTCAGCACCAAGGACGCACAGAAGCTGACCCTGGCAGCCGGCGCCGGCCAATTGTCTCTGGCGCTGCGCCAGGCGGCGGCCAGCAAGGGCGAGGCCACCGAACGGGTGACGCTTTCCGACCTGACCGGCGAAATGCCAGAAGACGTCGCCAAGCGACAGGCCGAGCTCGAGAAGAAAGCTGCCGCGGACGCATTGGCGGAAGCTGAGCGCAAGCGTGCCGAGGACAAGATTGCCGGGCTCACCCAGGCCGTGGAGCGCGTTGGAAGCCGGCTTGACGAGCTGGGCAAGGCTAAGCCCGCTCCAGCGGCGGCAGCTGAAGTGCGGGAAGTCGTCAAGGAAGTGGTCAAGTATGTGCAGCCCGAGCCGCCGAAGAATGTGTCGGTGGGCGTGTTCCGGGGCGTGAAGCTCGAGACATATGACGTGCCGCGACAACCATGATAATATTGCGGCATAGTACCGCGCGACACGGTGGCTGCCTTAAGCAGCATTTGGGAGACGGGGATGCAGGGGACTTGGTTGAGGATGGCGGCGGGCGCGTTGGCCTGTCTGGTGGCGTTTTTGCTGTCGAGCCTCGTGGCCGAGGCGGCTGACCGCTTCATCGACGTGTCCAACCCCAGCGTCCATCGTGTTTTCCTGCCGATGTCGCAATCGGTGACAATCCAGGTAAATGCCAATCTCGGCGACATCGTCGTCGGCGACGAGAAGATCGCCGATGCGCAGCCAATGACCGACCGCACGCTCTATGTCATCGGCAAGGGTGCCGGCACCACCACGGTCAACCTGTTCTCGCCCGACAAGCGCTCGCTCGGCGTCATCCAGATCGAGGTCGGCGTCGATGTCAGCGACATGGCGGCGGCGATCCGTCAGGTTTCGCCGAGGTCGCGCATCGAAATCGGCTCGATCAACGGCAAGGTCAGGCTTGGCGGCCATGTCAAGGACGGCGCCACGCTGTCGGCGATCATGGAAGTGGCCCAGCAATATGGTCCCGACGCCATCATCAATTCCGTCACTGTCGACGACAGCCAGCAGGTCAATCTCGAAGTGCGTGTGCTGGAAGCCAAGCGCAACGCCGGCCGCGATCTCGGTGTGTCGTTCAGAAGCAGGGACAGCAATGCAACTCATTTTGGAACGGGCATCGCAGCTACCACGCCAACAGGAACGGCCCCAGGGACCCTGCTGACGGGTTTGCTGTCGAAAAGCAATCCTTTCGCGACACTGATCACCCAGATCATCGACAGCAACATCAAGGTCGACCTGATTATTGAAGCGCTCGAAGAGAAGGGCGTCGTGCGGACGCTCGCTAATCCGAACCTCACCACGCTTTCCGGTGAGCAAGCTAGCTTCAACGCCGGCGGCCAGGTCCCCATCCGAAGCGTCGACGCCAATGGCGAGGTCCAGATCGAGTACAAGCAATTCGGCGTCAATCTTCTGTTCACGCCGGTCGTGCTCGACGACGACAAAATCCATATCAGCCTTGCCCCTGAGGTCAGCGACCTGACCGGCTTCACCAGCGCCGGCGATCCGATCTTCACCAACCGCAAACTGTCAACCGTGGTCGAGTTGCGCGATGGTCAGAGCTTTGCCGTCGGCGGGCTGCTGTCCAGCAAGATCACCAGGCTGCAGGAGCAGGTGCCGTGGCTCGGTCAGGTGCCGGTCATCGGCACGCTGTTCCGCAACTCGAGCAGCCAGAAGGAAGAGACCGAACTGGTCGTCATCGTCACGCCGCACCTCGTGCGGCCGGTGAAGCCCGGCGAACAGCTGGCGACGCCTTTCGACAAGACCCGGCCCGCCAACGACCCGGAGCTCTTCCTGCTCGGGCAGCTCGAAGTGAACAAGGACATGATCCGCAAATATGAAAAAGGCGACGGCGTCACCGGCCCGTACGGCCACATGCTGGACTTCAAATCGAAGGACAAGATGCTCTATGTCAAGAAATAGCGCCTTGATCCTCATTCTGTGCGCCGGGTCGCTTTCGGGCTGCGCCGCGGACTATCTGAACCACTACGACACGGTGACCTTGGCCGCCGGCGACACGCAGAAGTTCAACTCGATGCTTCAGACGGTCGACCCGCTCAATCCGGCCTCCAGGAACACGCATATCGAAGGCGACGGCACGCGCGCCGCCGCTATCGCGCACAACTACAAATTTCCGCCGCCACCCCCGCCACCGCCGGCCATCACGGTCAATGTCGGTGGATCGGGTGTGACGACGCCGTGAACTGAACGGAAGGATGCGGAGGGCGCTGGGCATGCGAGGGGCCCTTGCGCGAGAGAGCAGAGAGTAAGGTCATGTTGGGGACCATTCGAGCCTTCTGGAACGATCAACGCGGCATAGCGATGATCCTCGTGGCAATTATGATACCTGTGCTCATCGGCTTCTCGGTGCTTGCCATCGACATGAGCCGGGTCAACGGGCTCCACAACGATCTGCAGAAGGGCGTCGATGCGATGGCGCTTGCCGCCGCCGCGGAACTGGACGGCAGATCGGATTCCATCACCCGGGCCAACTTGGCCGTGACAACCCTCGTCACCAACAACACCCTGTTTTCGACATCGGGGGATCATCCGCTGGTTTTAGCCGATATGACCGTCACCTATCTGACCGGCATCCCCGCCAGCGACGAAACCGCATTGAGCGCTGCCGGCGTCGATGCCGATGGCACAAACTGGGCAAGCACCGATCCCAAGGCTGTTTCATTCGCTGAAGTCACGATCAACGCTTCCGGCGTTGCGGCTGGCGCAGGTGCCTTCGCGACGATCTTTCCGGCAAGTCTGGTCGGCAGCAGGGACACCATGGATATCCAGCCGCAGGCGGTGGCCGGGTTCGTTCAATCAATCTGCGAAACCGTTCCCCTGTTCATGTGCAACCCGTTCGAGACAGCGGATTCTTCGACCAGCAAGACGATCCAGCAAGCCTTTGCCTCGGGCGATACTTACGGGCGAGAGTTCCGTATTTTGAAAGTCGATTCCAATCCTGGCCCCGGCAATTTCGGCCTGATCGACAACAATCTCAGCTCGCTGCGAGATGCCATTGCGATCGGCACCTCGGGAACCTGTTACAATCGCAACGCACTGACCACGAAGACCGGCGTCACCCTTGGCCAGGTCAACACTGGCCTCAACACCCGATTCGATCTCTACAGCGGCTCGTTGAACAACGACAGCAAGGACTTCAATTACAGGCCGGCGACCAACGTTCGCAAGGGCCAGAAGACCGGCTGCAGCAAGTACGATCCCGTGACGGACAACACCGCGTTGCCTTTGCCTCCGGGCACCAACTACGTCGATGCGAAGGGAATGTCCGACGCGATCGGATCGCAGAGCTTCTGGACGAGCTACTGGCAGGTCAACCACGGGACGGCGTATCCGAACGTCCCCAGCACCACCAACCCGACCGGCTCCACGAGCGCTCCCGCATCAAGATATGACGTCTACAAGTACGAGATCGCCAAAAGCCTTGTCGGTGACAAGTCGCTGAATCCGACCAAGGAAAGCGGCGATCCATCCTGCTACAAGGGTCCTAACCCGACACTCGATCCAGATCGCCGGCTGCTCAACATGGCGATCGTCAACTGCCTCGCCAACGAGGACAAGCTAAACGGTCACGTCTCGATCAAGCCGGACGGCTATGTCAGCGTGTTCATTAACACGCCGGTTCAGAAGCAGGACAACACGAAGGATCCAGACGATCCTTCCGCAGGCGAGAAACCCATCAGTCTGGAGATCGTCGACGTGGATGGCGCCTTTGCCAATAATACCCTTGTCGACAAGGCGTTTCGCAACGAAGCGCAATTGTACCGGTAGCGCCATGTTCATCAAACTAAGGCAGTTCCTCCAGCGGTTCCACCATGACGAACAAGGCTCTGCCTTGGTCGAGATAGCGATCGTCATGCCACTCGTGTTGCTGCTGTCGGCCGGCGTCTTCGAATTCTCGAACATCTTCAACACGCGCCTGCTTCTCGCAGCTGGCGTCGAGGATGCCGCTCGCTATATGGCGCGCTGCAGCAGTGACTGGAATACTTGTTCAACGTTGGCAAAAAACCTCGCGGTAAACGGGGCCGTCACGAACGGCAGCCAGAGGGTTACCGGGTGGACCGTGGGTCAAGTCACCGTCACGCCAGTACAATCGCTCCAGGCGATCGATCCCACGACCGGTACCGAGCTCTATCTCAGCAGCACCGGCACTGTCGTTGTCGTGCAGGTCAGCACCGCATATCCATATCCCACCCTGGGCCTCTGGTCTTATCTTGGCTTTGGTGCCCTTACGCTCAATGTTTTCCATCAGGAGCGTGTCTTGGGATGGTGATGTCGCGCGGCAGGTTCTGGAGAAACCAATCCGGCGCGACAATGGTGGAGGCGGCCATCGCAATGCCCGTGCTGCTCACTCTGCTGCTTGGTTTCGTCGACTTCGGTTACGCCTTCTACCAATGGAATGCCGGAAACAAGGCGGTGCAGGCTGGCGCCAGGCTGGCGCAGATTTCCGCTCCGATCGCCAGCGGACTTCTGCTCGAGGCAAAAACCCCCAGCGACCCACTGGACGTGGGAAAGGCGGTTCCAGCCAACACTTACAGCTACATCTGTACCGCCAGTGCCGCCGGAGCAGTATCTTGCAGCTGCGGAACAGGCGCCACGTGCCAGAACCTCAATGTGAGCCAAGCCGCTTTCGACTTTATCTTTAGCGGCAGCAGCTCCCGGCCGGGCATGCTGACATTCCTGCCAACCCTTCTGAAATCCGAGGTCCAGATCCAATATCAGGCTTCAGGCCTCGGTTACTGGACACGCCCCAGCGGGCCGGTGCCAACGATCACCGTCAGCATCGTCAATCATCCCTTCCAGTTCTTCTTTCTGGCCGGGTTTCTCGGATTCGGAACCATCACCATGCCCTCCATGCTGAGCACGGTCACGGGCGAAGACATGAAAAGCACCTATCCATGAACGCCATCAACACCAAGGTCCTGCCCACCAAGCGAAAGCAGGTCGCGCTGTTTTCCTCCGATCCGAATTTCAAGCGCGATGTGGCGACCCGGCTCGATGCGCTGGCGATCTATGACGTGCGGGTTGCCGAGACGGGCGACTTCCTCAAAGGCCCGCCGGCCGAGACGCGCCCGGGCATCGTCATCCTCGATCTCGGCAATGGCGAATTGCTTGGCAATCCAGGCATTGTCGAGGCGCGTGGACTGTGGGCAACCGTGCCGCTGATCGCGGTTTCGGACGAGCTGACGTCCGAACAGACGCGCGTGCTGGTGCGCATGAACGCCTCCGACTGGCTGCACAAGCCGCTCGACGGCAAGGAACTGCTCAACGCCGTCACCTTCCACGACAGCGGCAACCAGGGTACCAAAAGCCGAATCATCACCTTCGTCGGCGCCAGCGGCGGCGCCGGCGCCACGACGCTGGCGTTGTCGGCAGCTGAATTCCTGGCCTCGAAATCGACCGAGCGCGCGGCTTCGACCTGCCTGGTCGACCTCGACTTCCAGAGTGCCAATTGCGGCGCCTATCTCAACCTGTTCAACCAGTTCGACCTTGCCGGCATCATCGGCCAGCCGGAACGGCTCGATGTCGAACTGATGGATGTCATCAAGCTGTCGCGGCCTTCCGGCCTGACGCTCTATGCCTTCGAGCGGCCGCAGTTGCCGTTCGAGCGGCAGGGCGCCGATTTCGTCTTCCGGCTGCTCGATCTTGTCGCCTACCGTTTCGACGACATCGTCATCGACCTGCCGAACATCGAAACGCCCTGGCAAAATTCCGTGCTGTCGACGAGCGACGAGATCTTCATCGTCTTCGAGCTCAATGTCGCTTCGCTGCGGCAAGGCAAACGGCTCTACAAGAAGATCCGCGAGCTGCGCGGCAATAACGTCAGCATCACGCTGGTGGCCAACAAGCACAAGCGCAAATGGTTCGGCAACCACTTCTCGCGCGGCGAGCTGGAGAAGATCTTCAAGGCGCCGAACATCAAATCGGTCAGCCTCGACAACGCCCTGCTGGCCGACGCCCTGAACCGCGCGATGCTGCCGTCCGAAGTGGATGGCCGGGCCCGCTTCAACAAGGATCTGAAGAGGATGTTCCGCGAGCGGCTCGACGATGCGGCCCGCTAGCGGCCATCGCTTTCGACTGACGGCCGCCTGCCTCCTCGGCCTGGCGCTGGCGCTTCCAGCCGGACAGAGCGCGTGGGCGGACAGCCGCCCGCCTTTGCCGGCGATGGGTCCCAGCCTGCGCAAGACGGTGGCGTTTCCCACGGCCGAGAAGATTGGAACCATAATCATCCGCAAGCAGGAAAAAGCGCTCTACCTGGTGACCGGCAAGGGCGAGGCCCTGCGCTACCGGATCAGCGTCGGACGCGATGGGTTTGGCTGGACGGGTACGGTCCAGGTGGGGTCAAAGACGGAATGGCCGGCTTGGCGCCCGCCCAAGGAAATGCGCGCCCGCCGGCCGGAGTTGCCTGAGATGGTTCCCTCGGGGCCGTACAATCCGCTCGGCGCAAGGGCGCTCTATCTGCTTCGGGACGGTCGCGACACGCTCTATCGCATCCATGGCACCAACGACCCTTCGGGCGTGGGTTTCGACGGCACGTCGGGCTGTTTTCGCTTGACCAATACCGATGTCATCGATCTTTTCAGGCGCGTGCCTGTCGGCACCAAGGTGGTGGTCCAATGACAACGATCAGCGATCCCGATGAACTGCTGGCGGCGGTCGAACCGCCATTGCTCGACAAGGAGAAGAGCCGGTTCAGAGTGGCCGTTGCCGTCTGCGTCGGCCTGGCGCTGTTTGCCCTTCTGAACGCCACCGCTGCCGTCTATCTCTACCGTGGCATCAACGACCTGCGTACGATCGAGGCGCGGCTGGAGGACCTCGGCCAGTTCGAGCAGCGAATGAGCGCGCGGCTGGACACGGTCAACAACGGATTTCAAAGCCGGTTCGAGGCGCTGGACGACCGGTTGCGGGCGAGCTTCGGCGAGGTCAACGCCAGCATCGCCAAGCAGGCACCGGAAATGTCGGGAAATCACGGTGGCGACGAGCCGCGCGTCGTGGAGCTCCCCCCGCCCGCCGAAGATACGGCGGCGGTTGCCAGCGCCACCGAGGCGGAACCGGCCACCGAGGATATGCCGCGCTCAACGCGAAGGAGGCCGGCTCCGGCAGCGCCTCCCCCGCCAAGTTCCAACTACCAGCGGATCGTATCCCCGGAAGGCAAGGTCACCTATCACAAGATAAACTAGCTTTGGCCTCGGCCACGCTGCGCTAGAAATCTCTCTGCAGTGCCATGAGCCGGACACGCATCGGTTCAACGCGCATGCCGAGTTCACGCATATAGGCAAAATGGCAATAGGCGCACGCCGTAACCCCGATGACCGCCAGCAGGCAGTTCAGCCAGGTGAAGTCCATCGTCAGTGAGAACTGAAAGCCGCTCGGCGCCGAGAACCCGGCAATGGTGCTGGCGGTCTGCGAGTGGCCGCCGATCAAAATCATCAACGCCGCGAGGATCAAGGTGCCATGGTTGGCAAGAAAGAAAGCGGCCGACCTTCTGGCCTGACTTGCCATCCAGCAGATCCCCAGCGCCGCACCCAGCAGGGCGAAATCCAGGACCATCGACCCTCCCAGATAGACATCGACCTGCTGCCAGACCATTCCGGACGATGGGTGGAAGGTGAGCCAGACCTTCCACATACCGGGGCTTGCGGGATAGGTTCCGAGCAGGATCGTGGCCATTCGCTCCGCCGCCAGGATCAGCAGGACAAAGGCCGGGAAGGCGAAAAGCAATAATGGTTTGCGCTTCATGGTGCCTCGCAATCTGGCGGGCAGTCTATGCTGCATAGATTGCATGAAGCTTAACGGCGCGTTTTGCTTGCCAAATCAACAGCGTCTGCCCGTAGCGATCAGTGTCGGGGCCCACCCGTGCCACGACGGCCTCGCGTCTCCGCCCTCAAGCCGATTCTGCAAATCTGCGTGAGCTCGGCAGCCAGCGAGCCGCTGATGTGGGTCCGGCAGGCGTTCGTAGCAGACAATGAGCGGAGCCGCCGAGTCTGATCCATCGGTATCGCGAAGAGCGGCCTAAGGATTAGCCAAAGCAGAAAATGTCAGCCCTATCGCCAGTGCCGTCACTGCGTAGATAGCCGGCAAAACCTGACGGTTCACACCAATCCGAAGCAAGCTATGACCAAGGTGATCCGTGCCGCCCATCCAGGGCCTGCGCCCCTGTAGCAGGCGGCGAGTCGTTACGAATATTGCATCAATCAGCGGGACGGCAATCCACGCCAACGAGGCGTCAAAACCTCTTTTCGAGGCAAGAAGCACGATTGCCGCCCCGAGGAGAAGGCTGCCGCTGTCGCCCATGAAAACGCGGGCGGGCGGATAGTTGAAGCAAAGGAACCCGACACACGCACCCGCGCCGGCCATCCCGATATCGCCGCCGAGCCCCAGGAAGGCGGCCGTGATTGCACTCGCGGCAAGACCATCCGCATGGTCGAGCATGTTGACCGCGTTGCAAGCTATCCAAATGACGATCGGGACCCACCACAGACCTGTAATGATGCCAGCTAAAATCGCGGCAGCGGCCAATGCCGCTGCCTTGACACCGGCGGAAAGGGATCGGACGTCATCCAGCGCGCCGATCAGGCAGAAAACAGCCAGCAGAAGAATATACTCAACCGGAAGCCACGGAGACATCGCGATCAGCATGGCCGGCCCTGCCAGCCGGGGAACCTCGCCCGATGTGTGCCATCGGTCGCTCTTGACCTTTGAGACCGCTCCGATGCGTATCGCCAGACGCGCAAACAGCCACACACAAACGGCCGATATGAGCAGAGCCCCGATGAACGGGACCAATGGACCAGGTGTCAAGCCATTGCTCGTTCGGCACGCATGTGCTCGATGCAGTCGACCACTGTCTGTTTGGTGCTTCGCAGTGGTCGCCATCCGGTCATGGAGGTCAACAGACTTGTGTCAGGCACGCGGTCATGCGTCACGGCAAACCGCTCACCAAAGACCGCACTGGAAGGTTTCATAACGATGGGCGCACTCGTCCTGGTGGCGTCAACCACCATCTTGGCGAGATTTCCAATCTGAACCGCCTCGCTGCCGCCCAGGTTGACTGGCCGGCCTCGCAACGACCGGCACTGCATCACCAGAAGCAACCCCTCGGCGGCATCGGCTACGTGGAGAAACGCGCGCCTCTGCTCGCCATCGTCGTGAACCACAAGCGGTTCGCCCCGCAACGCCGCGTTGACAAACACTGGCAATACGAGGCCGGTCGCCGAGCGCTGGCGCGGTCCGGCCATGTTGAATGGTCGAACGATCCAGCTAGGGATGCCCAAATCGAAAAACAGTCCAGCAACCAGATGCTCAACGGCTGCCTTGGCAGCGGCATAACCCCATCGCGGTCGGAGATCCGTCATAACTGGATCGGACTCTGTGATTGGCCGGTCCCGACCGGAGCCGTAAACTTCTGAACTCGACGTATAAAGAAGCGGGCGCCTGTGCAGCCGGCATGCTTCGACGATTGAACAGCCTGATTCGAGAATGCCGCTGGTGACGGCGAAGCGTTCCTTGTGAGCACGCTCAACGCCGATCGGACTCGCCAGATGGAAGACGGCATCGGCAAGGCCAACCTCATCCTGGACCGCCCCATTATATGCCGGATCGCCGACCCTGAAGGTACGGATCGTCAGGCGAGGGTCACCAGTCGGCAGATTGCGAAGCAGGCCGTTCGAAAGATCATCGACAACGGTCACGGTGCAATTGCGCGCAAGCAACATATCGACCAGTGCCGACCCTACGAAGCCTGCGCCACCAGTAACCAACACATGTCCGTGCTGGCCGAATTCAACCATGTCCGCGCTATGGTTGTCCAACGTTGACAGCCTCCAGAACGACCCGTGGCCTCGCAACGCACGGGACAATCTTCTATACAGTCAGGGACGGGACGAACAACCCGTTTTTCTATCAAGCGACCAAGTTTTCATCGCCCCGATATCATTGACGAATGAATACTCCCTCCGAAAAGCCGCCACTGGTCCGATGCCCCGGTCCAGGAGCAGGACTGATTCTGGCACACGCGCACCAATGTTTAGGTTTTCGTCGCTCCACCGCGAAACAAATTGTGAGGGTATCCCCACGTTTCTCGAAATGCGACTTGTAAGTCGAATCGCGGGTGCCGCCGTTGCATATGTCCGGCCATCGACTCATGATACGCAATTGGGCTGTGAGGCCGGGAAATAACCCGGAGGGAGCCGTGAAGTCCGACTATCGGCCAGATATCGACGGATTGCGCGCAATCGCAGTGGTCGCCGTCATTCTTTTCCATTTTGACGTGCCCGGCTTTCGAGGCGGCTTCGTCGGCGTCGATATCTTCTTTGTCATTTCTGGCTACTTGATCACCCGCCTTTTGGTGGCTGAAGGCGGCGAACTGTCCCTGATCGAGTTCTACGCCAGGCGCATGCGCCGCATTCTGCCGGCGATGCTGGTAACGATCTGCTTCTCGCTCATTGCGGGATGGTTTCTGTTGCTCCCCGGGGACTATGCCGACTTGGGGCGCAGTGCCACCTATTCGACGTTCGGGTTGGGAAACTACTACTTTCTCTGGAATACGGGCTATTTCGATCGCGAGTCGGCGCTTCTGCCGCTGCTCCATCTCTGGTCGCTGGGCGTCGAAGAGCAATTCTACCTGGCATGGCCGATTTTGCTTCTGGCCGCGAACCGGTTGGCGCGGGGCCGCCATCTGCCGGTCATCGCGCTCATCTGTGCCGTCGCACTGATTAGTTTCTCGATTGCCCTCCATCTGGTGGCGATCGATCCAAAACAGGCGTTCTATCTTCCCTTCAGCCGAGCTTGGGAACTGGCTCTCGGCGGCCTGCTGGTCTTTGCGGCGCCCCTTCGCCGCCGGGGCGCTTCCGAGGTTTTCGGACTGGTCGGCCTTTGCCTGGTCGCCGCCAGCACCATCTGGCTATCGCCGAGCCAACCGTTTCCAGGCTTGAGTGCTCTCTTTCCGGTGATCGGCGCCGTCCTGCTCATCTGGGCGCGTTCGCAGTCAACGGTCTCGGCGCTGCTTGCGAGCCCGCCTTTGCGATCGACGGGAAAGATCTCTTATAGCCTTTATCTCTGGCATTGGCCGACCCTGGTCTTCTTCCGTCACTATGCGGGCACCGCAATGCCAACGACGGCAGAGGCGTCTGTCCTTGTCGCCGTGGCAGGGCTGGCGGCGTATTTCTCTTGGCGGTTCGTCGAGGAACCCCTTCGCCGTCTGCGGGCGCCTCCATCCAGGGCATTTGCCGCCGGTGTTGCCGCTGCGGTGATAGTTTGCCTGAGCGGCAATGCGATCTTCGAAGCCGGCGGTTTCACCAGCAGGATTCCGAAAGAAGCCGAGGCAATGCGCAGCCTCGAGGTGATGTGGGACTGGCCGTGTCCACAGACGGTCGTCATTCCTGAACTGGGCAGCACGTTTTGCGCGTTTGGGGCGCCCTGGGGCAAAGCGAGACATCACGCCGTCCTGTGGGGCGATAGCCACGCCGAACACCTCGCCCCGCTGTTCGATGCTGCCGGCCAGCACGAGAATACCGCCTTCTTTCTTTATCGCGCGTGCCCGGCCGCATTCGGAGAAGGTGTCCATCGCGATTTTCCAGAGCACCCCGACTACCAGGAAAGCTGCGCGTCTTCCCGAAAGGCGGTCGTCTATATGCTGAGACAGCGAAAAGATATCGACCTCGTGGTCCTGTCTTCCGCCTGGACAAACCTTGCTGACACCAATGTCGTCGCCGATGACGGCCGGCAGGCGGACAGGGTCCTGCTGTTGCGCGATGGCTTGCTCAGCCTCGTAAAAGAAATCACCGCTCGGCAACGACGCATCGGAATCATTGGACAGGTGCCTGTGCCAGGCGTGGATCTGACGTCCTGCGCGGCAATGCGCGAAAGCGGCATGCTGAGACGTTGTTCGACAGACATGGATAGCGAGCAAATCCTACGGCGTTGGTCGCCGGTGGTGACCGCGTTAGAGTCGCTTGCGGATGAAAATGGGGTGTTCTTCGTCGATCCACTCAAAGGCATGTGTCCGGACAGGCATTGCGCCACCTACATCAATGGCGAGTTCATTTACCGCGACAAAGCTCACCTGCGCCGAAACTTGACACCGGAGACCGACGTCGGCCTTGCGCGAACGATCGGTCTCCACCAGGCCCTAGCCGCAGCCGACGGGCGAACTCGTGTATCGACAGCGAACGCCATGCAGCCTTCGACAACCAGCATGAGCAATTGAGCCCGCAGCTCTGTGCCATGCGACGACAGCGCCGGACATAGCCTCTACGTCGACGATCATCACCTGTCGATCTTCGGCGCGAGACTTATTGTTCCGAAAATCATCCGGAGGCTTTAGACCGACTTGTTAGTGGCGTCACGGCAGCCACAGTTGCAATCGACCATGCAATGATCGTGCCCAGAAGAATGAAGCATAGTGCACTGACCGACAGCGGAACGGCGACCTCGTAGGTTCGGTCATTGCTGCGAGGGTCGCTCGAATCCGTGGGCGCGAACAGCACAGCATCCGGCCGGCGAAAAGTATACTCGCCCTGCCTGACGGCAGGCCATGCGTGAGAAGACCAGCCGACGCGATGTAGCGATGTTCCGTTTTCGCGCAGATAGGATGCTTGCAAAGGCGAAGTGCCAGTCAGGTTGCCTAACTGGAAAAGGCCGGGAAATTGTGGCCGCGGAAGCAGCGTTTCGTATCCGCCTCGGGCGGCAAACATGGTTTCGTTCTGCAGCCGCCCGGTAATAAGCGGTGGTGTGACGAGCAGTATCGCGATGCAGCCGGCCCCGAAGGCGGCGACGCCTGCCACTGTTCCGCAAGCAAAGCTCCAAGGCTCGCCTTTCTCTGTCGGCGACGGCTTTGCGGCAGCCAGTTTTCGTGCGGCGAGCATGCCGCCAATTCCGAGCGCGATTGGAAGAAAGAGACTTGGTGTCAGCAAGAGGTCATGCGAGGTCAGCGCCACCCCCATGACCGCGACACCAATGGCAAGATCACCGGCGTTCCGGGCAAAGCAAAAGGCGAAGCAGACCAAGCCAATCGGAATCAGCCAGCCGAGGTGACCGAAAGCGATTGCAAACAGGACGAAGGTGTTGTGCGGCGCAAGGGCTTGCGCCTGTTCAAGTCCGCGACCGAAAAAACCGCCTTCTCGATAGGCGAGCAGGCCGCGCTCGAGAAAGAGAGCCCTTGCCGAGATCGAGTTCCTCTTGCCTTCATCCGTCAGCCGTTCGCCGAGCGCCTGCATCTTGGCGACGTTCGTGGATTGGTTAGCCGCGGGCGCGGGGCCGGATGGCAGAGGAGACGAATTTACGGCGTCCGCGGATGCACCGCCCTTAGCGGCGGCCGAACCGCTCGGGGGTTCGACGGCGAGGGGCGTGGTAGTGTCAGCAGAACTTGCCCGAGGCGGAGCCGGTTGATTTGCCGACGCCCCTTCAGGCGGTGGCGCAATTGACACCGTAGCGGCTGGCGGAGATCGATCGACAGCCTTCGATGCTTCGTTGAGCGCCGTGCTTACAGACAAAATTCCGGCATAGGATTCGTCCGTGGCAATACGGAAGGAAGCATTTGTGGTCAACGCGATGCCGATCGCCCCCAGCAGTGCAAAAGCGACGACGACCGCACGGCCCAAGCCCCCAAGATCGATCTGAAAACGACGGCCGCTGCGAAATTGTTGCCAAATGCGGACGACAATCGGAACCGCCACCGTTGCAAGGGCGGCAAGAAGGGTCGAGCGAGAAAGCGTCGCGAGAAGCGTTATGGCTACGAGCACGAGGAAGCTTGCACGCCACTTTTGTGCGACGGCGCGGTAGCTCGCCGCAGCCCCAAGCAGAAGTCCGGCCGCTGCGATATTGGGATTGACCGCCAAACCGGCGGCCCGGCCAGGCGTGTTGGTGAAGCCGCTGGCAAAGAGGAGGTCGAGCAAGCAAACCACCGCATTGAGCGCTGTGACTGACGCCGAGAGGCGCAACACGATTGCGGGAGCTGAGGCAAGCATGAGCACAATCGCCGCGCCGCCGAGGAAAAGTGTGATCAGGTAACACTTGGCGACGATCCCGATCGGATGAAGCGCAACCGGGACGACTGCCATGGCGGCGGTGATAGCAAGCAGAAGGATCGCGCTACGCACGTCTCGACGCGTCACAAGAACGGCGATCGAAACAATCAGCACGCCGCCATAGAGCGCATGGAACACCAGCCTGGCGAACTCGTCCCGCCCGGTGAAGAACGGCAGAAAGTATGGCATGAACCAGGACTGGTATATGACGATGACGAACGCGCAAAGCCCTGCCGAGATGCTCGTCAGGATCGCCCGCAACGGATGCGTCGAGCTCGCCGAGCGTTCCGAGTGGGCAATCCCGCTCATTCGTCAGCCCACGAGATAGAGGCGTTCATATGCGTCGACCATAGCTCCTGTCGAATACCGCTCGCGCATCATCCGTTGCCTAAATTCCCGGTCGGCTGTCGGCTCCGGCAATCGGTCGAGAACGGCTAGAAGCCCGCGAGCCAGATCGGCAGGGTCACGAGATTTCACCAATACACAACCCGGCATACCGGAGATAGCCTCCGGATTTCCGCCGACATTGGTGGCGACAACAGGAAGACCCGCCGCGAGCTTTTCCATCAGGGCATTGCAAAAACCTTCCTCATGGGAGGCGATCACGCCAACATCCATGCCGGCGAGCAATTCCGGCACCTCGCTCTGTGATCCCAATGCATGGACTTTCGATCCGACGCCGAGCCGCCGTGCCTCTTCCGCCAGGCCCGGCCCGATGCCTCGGTCCTGTCCCGCCATGAACAGCCTCAGATTCGGCCGGCTTTCGCTCGCAAGAGCGAATGCTTGAATGAGATCCCTGTGCCCTTTGTATGGGATTAAATTCGCGACTATGATGATGCCGACTTCGTCCTGGCTGAGGCCGAGCCGCCGCCGGGTTTCGTCCCGGCGATGGACGATGTCATCGAAGCGGCTGAGATCGAGACCGTTCGGGATCACCCTTATTCTGTCGATATCATAGGCGTCGCGAGCCGCCATATCGGCCGCGACCGCATGCGAATTCGCGACCACCACATGGGAAAGCCGATTGGCGATCCGGTCCATTCGCTTGAGCCTGGGCCACCGTTCCTGATGGTTGCCGAGACCGCGTCGCGACGTGATGACAAATGGCGCCAGCGCAACCCGCCCCGCCAAGGCGCCCAGGAAATTGGTCAGCGGCAGGAAGGCGTGGACCACGCGCGGCCGGGTCAAGACGATGCGCAGGACAAGCGAAGTGACGGCTGCGCCGAGAACCAGCATCGCCTTCACACTCGGGCGCCTCGTCGGCGCCGCGCCCGACTTGGCACCCACTTTGGCCACTGTCGGCGACGCAGGTAGGGGATTCGGCCGATGAAGTCCGTACAATACCCGGATCCCGGCGCGATTCAGCGTCTCCGAGAGAACACCTCCTTGTGAAAGCGCAAAGACTTCTACCTTCCAGCCGCGCTGCTTCAATTCCTTGGCAAGCAGCACGAGCTGGCTCTCGGTGCCGCCCAGGTCAAGCGTTCCGATGACAAAGAGTACTTTGCGACGAGGCTTTCTAGCCAGTGCGGCAGAAGGCCCGGCAGCCGACTGTTGGCCTTCAGCATCAGTCATCGGAAATTTCTCTCGCAGCGTCATCCGCTCCGCCGCCTTTCCTCATTGGTCGCCGGTTGCCGCTAGGCGCAGCCGCTTGCAAGCGGAAGCCTCTGCGAGGCGATGGCTTATAGAAATGGTCACGAGCAAACGAAATCAAGAGGACCGAGCAATTCCGCGAACCCGCTGCAGCACAAGCCGGCCGCGTCCTACAAGAAGATACTGGAGCAGAATGCCGATGGTGACGAGTAAAATACCAATGGCAAGGAACGCAAGCGGCGGAGCCCATTTCAGGCGTTCGAACTTTGCCTCGTACGCACGCACGCCGTTGAAGTCTTCGGCAGTTCCGAGCGGTTGCCAGTCCTGACCATACGCCCTTCTTAGCAGAGGCAGCATCGGCCCGAATTGCGCGTAGTACGTGTCGATGATCGACGGGTCTTGTTGTACATCCTCAAGCGAGTGAGGAACGAAGACACCATAGTCGGAATCGAGAATGTTGCCATTTGACTCAACTACAGTGTGCTCGGGCGCACTGTAGATCGTCGCTTCGATGCCCTGATCGGCAAGGACAGAGTAGACGATCTTCGAAACCTGGGAACAGAACCCATAGCCGCGATCCAGTGCCTTTCGGGGAGTTACAAATTCATAGTTCCCCAGGTTTTCCCGATATTCCGAAAGAAAGCTGAGCATCCAGAGCAAGTAATTGTCGAAAACCCCGATCCGGGTGTAGGACGCATCGGCCTCCGACCAGCGGTCACCTTCTGTCCAATAGTGTACCATTCCACGCGCGACCGCCGTTGTCAGACGCTCAAGATATGGCTGCATCGGCTCACCCGTGCGGCGATAGAGATCATCAACGTCCGCAACTCTCTGTGCAAACCCCAGTGGCCCCTCAATTGCCGAAGCAGGTGGTGCCGGGTAGGCGCTGACCAATCCGAGCGGGTATGCCGACACAAAGAACAGAAATGCCGTCCCCACCCCTGCCGAGAACACGCCGAGTGCACGAAGCAATGCCGCAATTAAGGCCAGCCGCTGCCTTCGATCCCGAATCTTTATAGCGTCACCCATGATTGAAGCATATCACCTCACCGCAATCACGGTCTCTGGCCCATACGCGCAGTTGTGGACAGGTCACCTTCGCGCTTCTGTGATAAAGTTGCCAGCGGGCATCTGTTGTGACTTGTCGTGGAGCGCCGAACGTGTGCATTGAGCGCTCTGAATGCGGACATCGATTTGGCATTGAGCGGAAACCGAAACTCGGGCAGCACTCTCGACACACTGCGACGCTTGTGGCGGCAGGTATCGAAGCCTAGACAAAGGCAGTTTTTCGGCCTCCTTGTCTTGATGATGTTCGGAGCACTTGCGGAAGCCGCTACGCTTGGTGCCTTGCTGCCGTTTCTTGCGCGCATCGCCAATCCCGAGGCGGTTGGCGGCCAGTCGTTCCTCGCTCGCCAGCTTGCCGGCTTTCGGCTGACCAGCTCTTCAGACAGCCTTCTCGATTTGACGATTCTGTTTTCGGTGGTGGCGATCATAGCCGGCGCCGTGCGCATATTCCTTGCCTGGGCCACGAACTCTTATGTCTTCTCGCTGGGACACGAAGTGGGCGTGAAGGTCTATGACCAAGTACTCCGCCAACCCTACAGCTACCACGTTTCGCGCAATTCCAGTTCGGTGTTGGCCGCGCTTCGCCAGGTTCAAGCCATTACCGCGGGTGTAATGCTGCCCCTGTTGCAATCGATCAGCGGCATAGTCATCGGCGTCTTCATCGTCGCTGCCCTTTTTGCTCTGAGTTCTTTCATCACCTTCGTTATCTTCGCGGGCTTTGGGGCGGTCTACCTCGCCATGTCGCTCGTCATCCGCAAGCACCTCAAGAAGAATGCGCAAATTATCGCCAGCGCGCAGGCGGAAGGCATCCGATCTGTCCAAGAGGGACTGGGTGGCATCCGCGATGTTATCATCAACGACACCCAACCGTATTTTCTGTTGCGGTACACCGAACTCGATTTACGCCTGCAGCGCGCGAATGCAATGAACGCACTTGCCGCGGGCGCTCCGCGTTTCGCGATCGAAGCTGCGGGTATGGTGATCATCGCGGCGCTTGCTTATTTCCTCATCACCCGCTCGAACGATGCCGGCCAGGTTCTGCCGATACTTGGAACATTTGTCCTTGGAGCGCAGCGTCTGCTCCCATCCATGCAGCTTGTATACGGCAATTGGGCCCTGATACTGAGCAATCTTGCCGGCGCCGAAGTCGTGCTCCAGGCGCTCGAGGCACCACTCGGCCCAGAGTGGAACCAGCCGCCACCTAAGCGTCTCCCATTCGATCGAGCGATCATGCTCAAGGATGTGTCGTTCCGTTACGCTTCTGACCAAGCGCCGATACTCGAGCGATTCAATCTCACGATCTCGAAAGGAAGCAAGGTCGGGTTCATCGGCAAGACGGGCAGCGGCAAGAGCACGACGGTCGATCTGATAATGGGTCTGCTCGAGCCGACTGGCGGAGTGATCGAGATCGACGGGCAGCGGCTGGACGGAACCACACGGCGTGCCTGGCAAAGACAGATTGCCCATGTGCCGCAAAGCATCTTCCTGGCGGACGCCTCGATCGCCGACAATATCGCCTTCGGCATCGATCCCGCCAACATCGACCGCGACCGCGTGCGCAATGCAGCGCAGCAGGCCGCACTGGCGGATTTCATCGAAAGTTTGCCGCAAGGCTATGAGACGCGGGTCGGCGAGCGTGGAGTCCGTCTATCGGGTGGTCAGCGCCAGCGCATCGGCATCGCCCGGGCGTTGTACAGACAGGCTTCCGTGCTCGTCTTCGACGAAGCCACGAGCGCGCTCGACACGGAGACCGAGGCCGCGGTCATGGAGGCGATCCGCGAGCTGCCCGCCGGCCTGACGGTGCTGATCATCGCGCACCGGCTCACAACAGTCGAAAATTGCGACGAGATCGTCACCCTCGAAAACGGCCGGCCACATATCTGGACGAGAGCCGGCGGACAGACCGCTTAAAGCGACTTGCTCCGTTTGGGCGGCCGACTGTTCGGGCTCCGGAAAAGGAACTCCGTGCATGCCTCACCCGTAGATATCCTGACGAGCTCGAAATCGAACCGTTTCTTCAGGAAATCGATCACCGCCTGGTCGTCGGCAAACTCCATAGGCCAGCCGCCCAGCCAGTCGCGGATGTCGGTCATGTAGCTCATGCCGCGACCTTTTTTCTTTTGATAGATCTGCTTCACGAGCAAGGGCAGTTGAAGTGGATTGCGACCGAGCCCGAAGCGCCAGATGTACCAGTACTCCATCCACCGCCTTTGGCGAGGGTTGGCGCCGTTGTATCGCCGTTTCACGTCGAGCCAGAATTGCGCGGACGGCTTCACGACATTCGACGAATAGAGAGCGATGAAGAATAGACCGCCGGGGGCAACCGTGCGCGCCGCATTTTCGATCGCCTGCCACATCGCGCCGGTGTGGTGGAGCACGCCCCAGGAATAGACGAGGTTCCAGGTGCCTAGCTTCTCCATATAGTCGGCGTCGAGCACGTCGCCGCGTTCGACGATCCAGTTCGTCGGCTCACCCGCCAATTGCCGCAACTTGCCGGTTGTGCTTACCGAGAGCGGGTCAAAGTCGAAGGACTGTATCCTATCCGCTTTTGCATCGAAGGCGGCAAGCGAGTGCAGCCCGCTGCCGCTGCCGATATCGAGGAAGTCGAAGCCTTCGAGGGTCTGCTTGCCGAGGAAGGACAAGAGCTTCTCCGCCGCCATGCGGCGGCGTTCCGCCGAGTAGTGCTTGTCGATGAACGACGCCCAATTGGCTCCGAACTCGTATCGGTTCGACGATGGATTTCCCGCGAACGTCATTCTGTGGCTCGGTGCCGGGCTTCGATGATTTCCATCATATGAGCGGTAACTTTCCGAATATCATAGCGCTCTTCCGCGATCGATCGACTGTTTTTGCCCATGCATTCGGCTTCACCTGGGTTGTCGATCAAGCGGATCATGGCTTCCGCCAAGGGGGGCGCGGCGCCGACCGGCACCAGCAGGCCGCTCACGCCGGGAACGATCGGCGCGCGACAACCCGGCGCATCTGTCGTGATCACCGGGCGCCCCATTGCCATCGCCTCCAGGACAGATCGCGACGTACCCTCGCGGTAGGATGGAAGCACGAAGATACGCGAATCGGCGATCACCCCGCGGACGTCTTCCACAGGCCCGTGATAGCGGATGGTTCCGTCCGCGACCGCTGCCTCAACTTCCGATACCGGAAATCCCGCGGGATTTGGATCCGTATCGCCGACCAGGTCGAAACGGGCTTCAGGTCGAATTGCCTTAACCAGCCTTGCCGCACCCAGATATTCGCCGAGGCCTTTGTCGCGAAGCAGGCGTGCGATCATAAGAAATCGCGGCTTCTCTGGTAATGGCGCAACCTTGAATCGATCGAGATCTACCCCTGAACCGTTGGCTACATTGGCTGGTGTACGTCCGAGCAGTCCCAGACGACCGAAGTCATTGCGGTCATCGTCGTTCTGGAAGGTGGCCGTGGTGGCAACACGCAGGCTCGCGGCATAAAGAAGCCGGGCCACCGCATTGACCATCCTCCACCGTAGAGATTTGTGACGGTCCGTGAACGCATAGCCGAGGCCCGTGACAAGGGCGTGCCGGCGCGGTACCCCCGCAATCAGCGCCGCGGGTATGCCGTAGACGATCGGCTTGATCGCACAGGTCAGCACGGCCTGGGGTTTGAGCTCTCGTAGCTTCCTGCAAAGACGAAAAGCCAAAAGCGTATCGCCGAATGGCGCAATAGCCGCACGCTCCATGGGCAATGGATGAAAACGGATGCCGTTCTCGGTCAGCCAACGAACGGTCATGGCATCGACTGGCGCCAGGGCATGTACTTCGTATCCGGCGGCGCGCAGCGCAAGCAGAAGATGTCCCCGCGTGGTTGCAAGGGATCTTGGTTCGCTTACGACAACAACGATGCGATCCATGCATTCAGGTTCTTGGCTGACTGGTCCAGACCATTCGGCTCTTGTAGGGTCTTGAGGCTCGAAACCCAATCCTGCCGCATCTTATCCACAACATCGAGCGCCACGAGACGATGGCGACACGCGCATCGATCAGGCGCTATTTTGAGTGGAGAGTTCCCACTTCGCAACTACACATCGTTGAATTGGCGTGCAGCCTGCCATACAAGCGCTGGACATAAGTGACTTAGGAACTCCGCCGATGTCCGAACGCATCGCCGTTATCGGTCTGGGATATGTCGGCCTGCCGGTAGCCGTCGCGTTTGGGAAGGTTTTCCCGGGCACCATTGCTTTCGATATAAGCGAAAGCCGGATTGAGGAATTGCGTCGCGGCGTCGATCGCACCGGAGAGGTCGACACGGCGGCGATCAAGGAATCCTCGATCGCGCTTACGACCGACCGAGAGATGTTGAAAGGCGCGACTTTCTTCATCGTTGCCGTGCCAACGCCTATCGACATCAACCGTGCTCCCGATCTTTCGCCTTTGAAACTGGCATCGGAGCTTGTCGGTGAAGCGGTGAGCAAAGGCGCCGTCGTCGTTTTCGAATCGACGGTCTATCCAGGCGTGACCGAGGAATTTTGCGGGCCGATCATCGAGCATATATCCGGCCTGCGGCATCCTCATGACTTCGCGCTCGGCTATTCGCCTGAAAGGGCGAACCCAGGCGATCGGGAACACTCGCTGCGGCGGATCATCAAAGTCGTCTCCGGTGAGAACGCAGAGACGCTGGAGCGCGTAGCCAGCGTCTATGGGAGCATCATCGATGCCGGCGTCTACCGCGCGCCGTCGATCAAGGTGGCCGAAGCGGCGAAGGTCATCGAGAACACACAGCGCGACCTCAACATCGCGCTGATGAATGAACTGGCAATGATCTTTGAACGGCTTGAGATCCGCACGCAGGATGTCATTGATGCCGCATCGACAAAATGGAACTTCCTCCCCTTCAAGCCGGGCTTCGTCGGCGGTCACTGCATCAGCGTCGATCCGTATTATCTGACTGCCAAGGCGGAGGCCGAAGGCTACCATCCGCAGATTATCCTCGCCGGACGCCGCATCAACGACGGCATGGGAGCCTTCGTTGCCCAGCAAGTCGTCAAACAGTTGATCCGCTCGGACATATCAGTCAAAGGAGCTTCCGTCGGCATTCTCGGACTGACCTTCAAGGAGGACGTTCCGGATTTGCGCAACAGCCGCGTGTTCGACATGGTCAAGGAACTGAGACAGTTCGGCATCGTGCCCAAGCTTCACGATCCCCTTGCCGACGCCGAATCCGCTCGACGCGATCACGGCGAAACGATCCTGCCGCTCGATGAGATAAGCGATTTGCAGGCGCTTGTCTTGGCGGTACCGCACAACGTCTATCTCACCAGTGAGAGAGCGCGTCTTTTTCAAATGATCAAGCAGGGCGGGACGCTGTTCGACATCAAGTCTGCCATCAAGCCGAATGAAATCCCTGACAATTTGAAGTATTGGAGTCTGTAAGGCTCGGCCTGAATTCAACAGTGGGATCTACCGTGAGGTTAAGCAGGCCGATTCTGACCACCGACGCAGCCGGTCTTAGAGGATTCCATCTCCACAAGAGGCGGGCGTGGCTCGACCGGCTGAACGCATTCGTTTCGGGACTTCTATCTGGCATCAGCTAAGGCTTCGGTCATTCGGAAAGGGCGACGGTGGGAAGCTTATGAACGCGCGTTATGATTTCGGCCGCAACTGGTCCGAGCTTGCTGCGCGCTTCGAGGACGAGCATCTGGATCGGGCTTGCGAGGATCTTCGCCGCCTGGTGGGCGATCTGGAGGGGAAGACATTTCTCGACATGGGCTGCGGATCGGGCCTGCATTCAGCGGCCGCTCTTCGGCTGGGGGCAGCGAAGGTTCACGCCGTTGACTATGATCCGGGTTGTGTCGAAACGACCAAGGCCGTGCTTTCTCGCTTCGCGCCGGAAGCCGAATGGAGCGTGGAGCGTGCCGATATCCTCGACAGGGCGTCGCTTCCGACCGGGACGTTCGATGTCGTCTACTCGTGGGGCGTCCTGCATCACACGGGCGACATGTGGGCGGCGATCAGCAACGCAGCCGGCCTCGTTGGTCACGGCGGAAGATTTGGCATTGCGATCTACCTGAAAACGCCACTTTGCGGACTGTGGACGGTCGAAAAAAGGCTCTACTCCTCTCATCGCTGGCTGCGGCCTCCGGTCAAAGCGCTGTTTGTCTCGGCCTACATGTCGGCGAGAACGCTGCGCCATCGGGACACGATCTCGTTTGTAAAGAACTATCGCGCGCGCCGAGGCATGGAATTCCTGGCGGATGTCGACGACTGGCTAGGCGGCTATCCCTATCAATCCACCTCGGCCGAAGAGTTGGAGACGTCAGTCGAAAAACTTGGGTTTCGCACGAAGCTGCGCTTCAATGCAGTGCCTGGAATTGGCCTCTTCGGCACCGGCTGTGGTGAATGGTGTTTCGAGCGAATGGATTTATAGCCGCTGGTTTCCTCCTCTGATTTCGCGGCAGAGAGAGAAAGAACCGAGCCTGGTCATTGGAGAGTAACGCCGGATGTGCGGTATCGTCGGCATTGTGGGTGGAGCGGCCGCGACAAGCAGCGGCCCCTTCAGCGTGCGCCGCATGGCGGACATGATCCGGCATCGCGGACCGGATGGCGACGGCATCTGGACTGACGCCGAGGCCGGGGTCGCGCTCAGTCAGCGCCGACTGGCAATCATCGACCTGTCATCGGCCGGCGCGCAGCCGATGATTTCGCACAGCGGTCGCTATGTCATCGTCTTCAATGGAGAAATCTACAATCACGGCGAGATGCGGACGCATCTCGATCGGGACTTCGGCGCTCATGCATGGCGCGGTCATTCCGACACCGAGACCTTTCTGGCTGCAATCGAGGAGCTTGGAACCAACAAAGCGCTTGGACTGGCTGTCGGCATGTTTGCTTTCGGCTTGTGGGACCGCAAGGAGAGAACGCTCGTTCTCGGACGTGATCGCCTGGGGGAAAAGCCGTTATATTATGGCCGGATCGGCAAGGCCTTCGCGTTTGCCTCGGAACTCAAGGCCTTTCAACCGCTGCCGGATTGGCGCCCGGACATTGACCGGAATGCGCTGGCTTTGCTGGTGCGCCACAATTACATCCCCGCGCCTTACAGCATTTACCAAGGCATTCGGAAATTAAGACCCGGCCATCTCCTCGTCCTTTCCGACCCGATGCGTGAGCCACATGTCGAGAGCTATTGGAGCGCCAGGGAAGCCGCTGAACAAGGCCAGCGCGACCCTTTTCAAGGGAGCCCCGAAGAGGCGGTCGACGAACTCGAACGTCATCTTCGCCGCGCCCTCGAAGGGCAGATGATCGCTGACGTGCCGCTCGGCGCCTTCCTCTCGGGCGGCATCGATTCTTCCGCCATCGTGGCGGTCATGCAGTCGATCAGTTCGCGACCGGTACGGACCTTCACGATCGGATTTGACGAAGTCGGCTACAACGAGGCGGGCCATGCCAAGGAAGTCGCGCGCCACCTTGGCACCGACCATACGGAACTTTATCTCAGCGAGCGGGACGCGCTAGAGGTTGTGCCCAATCTGCCCGGCATTTATTGTGAGCCCTTCTCCGACTCCTCGCAAATCCCGACATTCCTCGTCTCCAAACTGGCGCGTGGCAGCGTTACCGTGGCGTTGTCGGGCGATGGCGGCGACGAGCTGTTCTCCGGCTACACGCGCTACGCACTCGCCGATGCGTTATGGAACAAGCTTTCCCGCGTCCCGATGGGGCTGCGCCGCGCGTCGGCCAGCCTGGCGACACTGCCCTCGCCCGGTCTCTACAACAATGTCGCGGGTGGGATCATGCCGCTTCTGCCGCAGCGCCTGCGCCGTGAGCGCGTCGGCGACAAGATCCACAAGGCGGCGTCGGTTCTTTCATTGCGAACAATGGACGATGTCTACCGCCGCCTCTGCTCGCATTGGGAAGCGACCGAAATCATCCCGGATGCGGACGAGCCGCCCACCATGCTGACGGGATTGGAGGCGCTTCCAGCGCTGCCGGGCAACGTCGAGCGGATGATGTACATCGATATGATGAGCTATTTGCCGGACGACATCCTGGTAAAGGTTGATCGCGCGGCAATGGCAGTCAGCCTCGAGACCCGCGTGCCGCTGCTTGACCACCGGCTGATAGGCTTTGCACTTTCGCTGCCGCTTTCCATCCTGCGAGCCGGCGACCAGACAAAGTGGCCGCTCAGGCAACTGCTTTATCGACATGTTCCGAAAGCGCTCGTCGAACGTCCGAAAATGGGCTTCGGCGTGCCCATCGACACCTGGCTGCGCGGCGCGCTTCGCGAATGGGCGGAGGCGCTGCTCGACGAGCGCCGATTGCGGGAAGACGGGTTCTTTCGAGCCGATGCAATCCGGCGCGCGTGGTCTGAACACCTCTCCGGACACCGTAACAATCAGTATCTGCTTTGGGACGTCTTGATGTTCCAATCCTGGCAGGAAGGAACCCAGGGAGCTTCATCGGCGGTCGCGGCCTGAACAGGCATCAGGGCCAGGTTTTTTCACTCGCGCAGCCGGATCGGGAGCGAGACGGTCCCGCACTATCAGATACCTGAGCAAGCAGCTATACGGGTTCGAGGACAGGGGCGAAGCACGGGTGAGCAAGGATCGTTCGAACGATTCGCACGCGACCCGGAACATTGCGAAGCAAGGCATTGAACTCGTTTACATCGCTACGGCGCCACCTGACGGCAGAACAGGTCAACCGTGGCTTCTCGATCATCTGCTTCTTTTCGCCGCCAGTGCTCGGGTCGGTGGTGAGCTTCGTATTTCATGGTGGAGCGCTCTGGTCGGTGGTGTTGCTGGTCGCCAGGCGACGCCGCTTTAACATCGACCGGCCGATGCTCGCCATGACCCTTGCGATCTATGCCTATTGCGCGGCGATGGTCCTGGCATCGATCGTCAACGGCACCCTGCGGGCTGATGTCACGCACTTCCTGCCGCTGATCACCTTGTTGGTGTTCCCGATCTCCTATTCGACCTGGAGCATCACCGACAAGGCGACGCTTGCACGCATTGCTGTGCGGGCCAGCGCGGCAGCATGTGCCGGAGCGCTGGTGCTGACCATTGTCCAATATTACTGGATCGGGATGCTGAGAGCCGAAGGAGGGGCTGGAAATCCGATCGTGTTCGCGACGGTCACCTGCCTCGCCGTGATGATGTGCCTTGCGGGCGCTGTGTCGGGAATAGAGAAAGCCTGGAAGACACTCACCGTCGCCGTACTCGCCGGCGCCGTAGCGACCGTCTATTCCGGCTCGCGCATGATCTGGGTAGCCTTGCTGATCGCCATTGTCGCCGTCCTTGTGATCAATCGCCAGAGATTCACGCGATCGAATATGAGGCGGTTGCTGGTGATTGCGGGCGCCTGCTGCCTGCTCACCGCGGCAATCACCTCTCCAATCATCGTAGGTCGCACTCATTTTCTGTTCGATGACTGGAACGCCCTCGCCACCAAGGATGATCATTCCACTCCGCTCGGGCTACGCGTTGGGCTCTGGGACATTGGGATGGATGCATTTCGCGAAGCGCCATTTTTCGGCCACGGCATATCCGCCAGCCGGGCGATTTCACAGCAGGGTTTCAAAAAGCAATTTGGGGTGAGCCAGGGCTTCAACCATTTTCACAACGGCTTTCTGACAGCCTTGGTGCAGGCCGGACTTGTTGGCGCGTTATCATTGGCGGCGATCTTCATCGTCGCGATCTGGAACGCAACGAGGGTTCTTCGCTTCAGTGCCGATCCGTTAGAGAGGTTCGGGGCGACCATGATAGTGGTCGCCGTCATCGTATACCTTGTTGGTGGCCTAACAGGCATCCTTGTCGGCCACGACATTCTCGATTCAACGCTAATGATCTTCCTGATTTCGGGCACATACTTGGCTTGCGGACGAACCGTTTCGCCGATCCGTGAAAGTCAGACGACATAACGGCTGCCGCGACGGCAGGCCCGTGATGTTCTCGCGGGCCGCGTGTCGAATTTATGCGGCCACGACGACGTGGTGAAGCCAGTCGCCCGCGATTGTCCCGCGCAGCCCTAAATCACGTACGCTGTCCATGTGGTTGCGCGCCGTGAGCACGCCCATCGATACACTCAGGTCCTGCCCTATCAGACGATCAGCAAACAATCTGGCTTGCAGGTGAAACGGCTGTGTTTCCCGCTCGCCGACCAACATCCTGACTTTTGTCCGCGAAGAGTGGGATTTGCTTATCGGCGAAAATGCCGCAACTTCCGCGTCGGTCAAGCCTATCAAAGGCTCGAGGAAGGAATGCTGAAGAGGCTTCAAATCATACAGGCCGCCGAGCAGAAGTGCCGCCGAGGGGGGATGTGTCGAATCCTCGTTGAACAAAAAGGTCGCCAGATGCGCGCCGGCGGAATGGCCACTGACGCTTAGCCGACCGGGATCGCCGCCATGGCTGGCGATATTATCCTGCACCCATTGCCTCGCGCGCCGGACCTGGTCGACGATTGCCGCCATCCTGACGGCAGGCATCAGCGCATAGTCGATCACGACCGCGATTGCCCCTGCGCTCGTGACCGTTTCGGCAACGTAGGAATAATCGCTTTTGGTGAACATGCGCCAATAGCCGCCATGGATGAAGATGTGCACCGGGAGGTCCTTGCGCGGTCCCTCCGGAAAGAACAGGTCGAGGCGCTCGGCCTCGTGCGAACCATAGGCGACATCCGCCAGCATAGGCAGCGAAGCCCGCGTCGCAGCGCTGCGGGCGACGATATCGGCCACGATGTCATCGAAATCGGCAACGTGGTCGCGGGTGCGAAAAGGATCCTTCGACATGGCGTCCGCTCAAAAGGTTACAGCGATGTATTTGGCCTCCATGAACTCGGAGATACCGTGGTGCTGGCCCCCTTCCCGTCCTAGGCCGCTCTGCTTGACTCCGCCAAAGGGCGCGGCGGGATCCGACATCAAGCCGCGGTTGAGGCCGATCATGCCGGCCTCGATCTCCGAAGCAACCCGCATGCCGCGCGCCACATCGCGGGTGTAGAGGTAAGCGGCAAGGCCGTATTCGGTGTCGTTGGCGTGGAGGATGGCCTGTGCCTCGCTCTCGAAGCGGGTGATGGGCGCCACCGGTCCGAAGATTTCTTCATGCGCCATGTCAGCGTCCGGCGAGACTTCGGACAAGACGGTCGGAGGATAGAAAAAACCATCTCCCTCAAGCACCGAGCCGCCGCACAGCACCTTGGCACCCCGATTGACCGCGTCCTTGACCAACCGGTCGATCTTGTCGACCGCTTTCTTGGTGATCATGGGTCCACATTCGGTGTCCGCCTTGGTGCCGGCGCCGATCTTGAGCGCGGCCATGCGCCGGGACAGGCCGTCGGCGAACGCATCGTGGATGCCCGACTGGACGTAGATGCGATTGGCGGCCGTACAGGCTTCGCCGGCATTGCGCATTTTAGCGATCATGGCGCCATCGAGGGCCGCACCGAGATCAGCATCGTCGAAGACAATGAAGGGTGCATTGCCGCCGAGTTCCATGGAACAGGAAATCACATGTTTGGCGGCCTCGGCGAGCAAGGCCCGGCCGACCCCGGTCGAACCGGTGAAGGAGAGCTTCCTGACGCGCGGATCGGCCAGCATGGCCGACGTCAGGGGGCCTGGGGTCGACGTCGTCAGCACGTTCACGACACCGTCCGGAACGCCGGCTTCGCTGTAGAGCGCGGCCAGCGCATAGGCCGTCAGCGGCGTCTCGCTGGCCGGCTTCAAAATGACCGTGCAGCCCGCCGCGAGGGCCGGTGCGATCTTGCGTGTCGCCATCGCGGCAGGGAAATTCCAAGGTGTGATGAGGACGCAGATGCCGATCGGCTGGTAGTCGACCACGATCCGGTTGGTCCCGGACGGAGCGGTGCCAAACTCACCGGTGATGCGAACAGCTTCTTCGGCGTTCCAGCGGAAGAATTCGGCCGCGTAGGCCACCTCGCCGCGCGCGTCGCGCAGGGCCTTGCCGTTCTCCAGCGAAATCAGCATGGCAAGCGTCTCCGACCGCTCGACCATCAGTTCGAAACAGCGCCTGAGAATCTCGGAGCGTTTGCGTGGCGCGGTCTCACGCCACCCCTTGGCGGCTTTGGCCGCTGCCTCGACCGCAGCGGTGGCGTCCTCCAGGGTCGCATCGGGAACCGCCGCGATCACCGCCCCGGAGGATGGATCGGTGACCTCGATGAGCCTGCCGTCGGCAGACGGCAGCCATTGTCCGCCAATATAGAGCCGGTGCGGGAAACCCCGCACATCGTAGGGATCCTGATCGAGCTGGAAGGCATTGTAAGGAAGGTTCATCGTCTTGTTCCTGACGTTCACATGGCGCAGGCGGTGAGATCGCCGTCATAGGCCGCCTGGACAAGGCGGCGCATGGCGGCGAGGTCGAATGGGCGCGGGTTGTTCTTGATCAGACGATCGATGCCAAGCGCCTGCTCGGCGGTCCAGTCGAGCCTGTCGGCCGGAAGCCCCAGACCGGCCAGCGTCGGAGTGATACCGATCGCGGCGAACAAGCGTCTGATCTCCTCGATGGTCGCTTCCGCCATTTCGTCGGCGCCACGACCGTTCGCCTCAAGGCCGAGAGCAATCCCTATCTCGGCGATTTCCGCCGCGGCCACACGGCTGTTGTAGCTCATGACATAAGGCATCATCGTCGCCACCCCCAGCCCATGCGGCGTGTGCGTGAGCGCGCCGGCCGGGTATTGCACCGCGTGCGCCGCCGCCGTGCCAGCAGTGCCGAAGGCGCAACCCGCAGCCAGCGCTCCCATCATCACGTCGGCGCGCGCCTCGGCGTCATCGCCGTCGGTGCACGCCTTCTCCAGACTGCGGCCGAGCAGTTTGACGGCCAGCAGCGCGAAATGATCGGTCAACGGCGTCTTGCCGATGAAAACGTGGCGCTGCGGCAGGCTGAAGTCACCGTCCCGATGCATGGCCGTGAAGGCCTCGATCGCATGGGTGAGCGCGTCGGCACCGGCGATCGCGGTCAGGCCCCGCGGACAGGTCATTGTCAGTTCGGGGTCGCAGATGGCAACCGCGGCAATGAGATGGGGGCTCGATATGCCTACTTTGAGCGTCCGGTCCGGATCGGATATCACCGCGACGGGCGTCACCTCCGATCCTGTGCCGGCCGTGGTCGGTATGGCGATGAGCGGCAGCGTTGGTCCCGGGACTTTGAACTCGCCATAGTAGCCCTGCAACTCGCCACCGTGGCTGATCAGCAAGGCGGCGCATTTGGCGAAATCGAGACAGCTGCCGCCGCCGATGCCGATCACCATGTCGGGCCGGAAGCCCCTCGCTTCCTCGACGCAGACCGCCACCGAGTCGCGCGGCACGTCAGGGAGGACACTGTCGTGAACCAGCACGTCGATCGATGCTGCCTGCAAGGATTCCATGATTTCGGCAAACACCGCCGTGCCGGCGAAACGCTCGTCGGTGCAGACCAGGGCGCGTCGGCCATGGCGACAGGCCACGGCTGGCAGTGCATGACGTTGCCCCTTTCCGAATAGAATTTCGCGTGGGAGCCGGAGGGCTGTGAGAAGGCTCATGACAGGCTGCATCCTTGAGGGGTGTCGGAGAAACTCGCATTGCAAAATCCGCACCGAAGGGAACTGAACGGCGCCGATAAAATCGTATAGGATATAGTATTGCATCGGTCAAACCCTCGTGTTAGCAGTCTCCCCTGTCGAGAGGCGAAAGATGCAACCTGTCAGTTTGAGCAATAATGGTGAGGCGCCCACGGGAGCGGGTCGCATCCAGCGCGCGAGCAGCCTGGCCGAGGACGTTTACGAGGCCATCTTCGCGCAGCTGATGTCGCTGAAGATCGCGCCCGGTTCACGCATCACCGTCGACAATCTGGTCAAGGAATTCGACGTTTCCCATACGCCGATCCGCGAGGCGCTCGGGCGTCTGGAAGGCGAAGGCCTGGTTCTGAAAACGCATCTGATCGGATACCGCGCCGCACAGCAGATCACCCGGCGCCGCTTCGACGAATTGTACGAAATGCGTCTCCTGCTCGAACCGCACGGCGCGGCGAAGGCCGCCGCCGCGATGGACGAGGCCAAACTCGGCACACTGCTTGAGGCGGCAGGCGTGATGTCGCGCCGCGAAGGCAAGGACGAGCGCCTGCGTTATTCAAACTTCGCCCGGCAAGACGCGATCTTCCACGACAAGATCATGGAATATGCCGAAAACGAGCTCATTCGCGAGACGCTGGGTCATCAACACACCCACTTCCACATATTCCGCCTGATGTACCACTCCCGCGTCACCGAGGAGGCGCTGGACGAGCATGAGGCGATCCTCGCCGCGTTCGGCTCAGCCGATCCCGATGCCGCCGCGAAAGCAATGCGCGCCCACATCGAGCACTCGCGCGATCGCCTGCTGCCGGCCTTCGATTGAGGCGAAACCGATGTCCGCGCCGCTGACCGCCAAACACAACACTGAGGAATACCACGCCCCCCACTCGCCATTCTGAGGACGGACAAAGCCAATGCGGGCGCAGCATGGTTCGCCCCGCTCTTTTCACACGACGGAGGAACCGACTATGTCAGGCAAGAAAATATTGATGCTCACCGGCGAGTTCACCGAGGAGTACGAGATCTTCGTATACCAGCAGGCGATGGAAGCCGTCGGCCACACCGTCCACGTGGTCTGCCCGGACAAGAAGGCCGGAGACCTCATCAAGACCTCCCTGCACGACTTCGAAGGCGACCAGACCTACACAGAAAAGCTCGGCCATTTTCAGGTGATCAACAAGACGTTCGCCGAGGCGGAAAAGCAGCTCGATCAATACCACGCCGTATATTGCGCTGGCGGCCGCGGCCCGGAATACATCCGCACCGACAAACGGGTGCAAGCCATGGTGCGCCACTTCCACGATACCCAGAAGCCGATTTTCACGATCTGCCATGGGGTTCAGATCCTGATTGCCGTGGACGGCGTCGTGCGCGGCAAGAAGGTTGGCGCGCTCGCCGCCTGCGAACCGGAAGTGACGTTGGCCGGCGGCACTTACATCGACCTCTCGCCGACGGAGGCCTATGTCGACGGAACCATGGTGTCGGCCAAGGGTTGGACAGCGTTAGCCGCCTTCATTCGCGAGTGTCTGAAGGTTCTGGGGACCGAGATCCGCCACCATTAGACTCGATCGGCGCGTTTCAACAATGCGCCGATTTGCGTTGCGGCAAGATGTGCATCCACGCTTCTTTGAAGCAAGCCCTCGGTCGATGAGATCGAGGGCCGCCCTACCAATCAATCGAAGAAGCCGGCATCCTCCGCCAGCAAATACTTCCTGGCCCCTTCGGCATCGATATCGAGGCCGAGCCCCGGTGCCTCCAGCAGATCGACCATGCTGTCCTTCACGATCTGCTTGGGCAGGCCGATGACGATGTCGTTCCACCAGGGGTCCGAGGCGCTGGGATATTCGAACGCCACGTAGTTGGCGGGCAAGGTGGCGCAGACATTGACCAGCGCGCCGAGGCCCAGCAGGCCGTTCGCGGTGCCGTGCGGCGCCATCAGGATCGAGTGCATATAGGCGTGCTCGGCGACCCATTTGAGCTCGGCAATGCCGCCGATGTCGGCAGGATCCGGGCCGATGACGCGCACGGCCTGGGTCTCGATCAGTTCCTTGAAATTGTGCCTGAGGTAAATCTGCTCGCCGGTATGAATCGGCGTCGAGGTCGAGGTGGTCAGTTCCCGATAGGCTTGCGGATTGACCCACGGCACGTAATCGCCGGTCAGCATGTCCTCGAGCCACATCAAATTGTACTTCTCGACCGCGCGGGCGAACTTGATCGCGTCGGGCAGCATCCAGCCCGGGCCGCAGTCGAGCGCCAGGCTGACCTTGTCCCCCAGCACTTCCTTCATCGCGATCACGCAGTCGAGCATGTGGTTGAAACCGCGCTCACTGATCATGCCCTGATCCATGGCACCGTGATAGCCGGCCTTCTTTTGCGTCACACCGTAATGGAAGTCCTCGACGGTGTCCTTCATGTTGGAATGGAACGAGATTCCCTGCTTGACCATGAAGAAGTTCTGCGGCTGCTCCATCATCCATTTTACGTCGGCGGCGTAGTCCTCCGGCCGGTCGCCCGTGCGTTTCTGGCGGATCGAGCCGTTATAGACGCGCACCTTGTCGCGCACCTTGCCGCCGAGCAGTTTGTATGCCGGCACGCCCGCGGCCTTGCCGGCAATGTCCCAAAGCGCATGCTCGATAGCACTGACCGCCGCGCCATAAGGCTTGAACGAGCCGCGCTGGCGGATCTTCAACATGACCCGCTCGACGTCGGTCGGATCCTCGCCGATCAGCGCTTCGCGGAAATGCAGCACCCAAGGCTTGAGATAGGTCTTGGTGAACTCGACTTCTCCCAGTCCATAGAGGCCCTCGTCGGTTACGACGCGAACGATGGGATGCTTGCCGATAACGGCACAGCGAAGGTCGGTGATCTTCATGGCGCAGTCCTATTTCACAGACGAGAAAGCTGTCGGCGTGAGCATCTGGCTGCTGATATTGGCAACGATCTGCCCGTCGCGCTCAGACTCGTCCCGGGCCCTGTGCCATGCCGGATCGGTGACGAAAGCCGCCCATTTCGCCTCACGCTCGGCCAGCGATTCCCAGGCGAGGAAATAGGTGAGGCGATTGCTGTTTTCGCCGATCGCCGTGGTGAAAAACCCGGCTTGGCGGATGCCATGCCTCTCCCAGATGGCCAGCGTTTGGTCGGAAAAGCGCTTAAGCAAAGCCGGCAGCCTGCCCGGCAGGCAGTCATAGATACGCAGTTCGTAGATCATGGTTTCGTCCGTTTCTTTCTTCGCCTCTCCCTTGGGAGAGGTCGACACCAATGGTCGGTCGTTGGCCCTGTGAGCGTGGGGGGAATGAGGATAAGGGGTCTGGGCTAACTCCAGGTCCGGTCCCAGCTATATTCATTGTCCCAATGCTCGGTGGATTGCCATATCCCCGTGACACCGGGCTGCAGATGCTGGCTGATCACCTCGTCGACCACATCGTCTATGCCCAGCCCCGGCTTGTCGGGCACGGTGATGAAGCCGTCCTTGACGAGCGGCTTGGGCAGGCCGGTGACGATATCGTCCCACCAGTCGACATCGGCGGAGTGGTATTCGAGCGCCATGAAGTTCTCGGTCGCGGTGGCGACATGCGCGGCGGCCATCGCGGCGATCGGACTTTCGGCCATATGGATCGCCATGGCGACACCGTGATCCTGCGCCATATCGCCGATCTTCTTGGTCTCGAGAATGCCCCCGCTGGTGAGCAGATCCGGGTGGATGACCGAGAGGCCGCCGCTCTTGAGCAGCGGCTCGAAGCCTTCCTTGAGGTAGATGTCCTCGCCCGTGCAGATCGGCACCGTGGTAGCCTGCTGCAATTGCCGGTACTGCTCAGGGTATTGCCAGGGGATCACGTCCTCCAGCCAGGCCGGAACGTATTTCTCGATACGGCGCGACAGGCGTATGCCATCCTGCAGCGAAATGTGGCCGACATGGTCGATGGCGAGCGGGATCTCGTATCCGATCACCGCGCGAACCTCGTGGATGTACTGCTCGAGCAGATCGATCCCCTTTTCGGTGAAATGCAGGCCCGTGAACGGGTGCTGCACGTTCTGCGCGTCATAAGCGAGATTGCGGGCCTTGCGCTCCTCGGGCGTGCCGCCACGGCCGCGCGGATTGGCATGAAAGCCTTCGAGCGCGCCGGCAGGCGCGGCCACGGCGCCCGGTACATGGGCGATCTGCATCAAGCCCAGGTCCATCTTGAGGAAGGTGAAACCCCGGTCCATGCGCTGCTTGAGGCGCTTTCCGGTTTCGGTGCCGCTCGGTTTCTCGGCGTCGGTATCGCAATAGACACGCACCTTGTCGCGGAATCGTCCCCCAAGCATCTGGTAGATGGGGACGCCATAGGCCTTGCCGGCGAGATCCCAGAGGGCGATTTCGACCGCCGAGACGCCGCCACCCTGCCGGCCATGCCCACCGAACTGCTGGATCCGGCGAAACAAGCGGTCGATGTCGCAGGGGTTCTCGCCAAGCAACCGGCTCTTCAGCATCAGCGCGTAGGTGGCGCTTGCGCCATCGCGCACCTCGCCAAGCCCGACGATGCCCTGGTTGGTGTAGATCTTGAGCAGCGCCGAGGTGAACGGCGCGCCGACGATTTCGGCCACCCGCATGTCGGTGATGCGAAGCTCGGACGGCTTCGAGTTGGTGTTGACCCGGTTGAGGGCCTCGTCGGCTCCATCCGTCTTTGGCATGACTTATCCTCGTTGTGGTCGGCGGGGCCTGTCGCCCCGCATGCTGCCGATGACGTTGCTAGCCCAGTTGGATCTCATGGGCTTGCAGGTAATCGCGGTTCATCTCGATGCCGAGACCCGGCCTCAACGAAAGCTTGAGGCTGCCGTTCGAAACGTCGAGCGGCCTGTCGATAAGATGATCGTACTTGCCCAAATTCCACTCCGACGTTTCGAGCTTGTAGAAATTGGGAACGGTCATCATCACCTGCGCTCCCGCAACCACGTTGATCGGTCCCGCGGCGTCATGGGGTGAGACCGGGATGTAGTAGGCTTCGCACAGAGCGGAAATCTTTTTGAGTTCGGTTATGCCGCCGGTCCAGGTGACGTCGGGCATGATGTAGTCGGCGAGCTTGTTCTCGAGTACCGGGATGAAATCCCACTTCGTGTGGCCGCGCTCGCCCCACGAGATAGCGGCGCTGACCTTGTCGCGCACCTGCTTGAGGGCGTTAAGGCTCTCGGGCGGGCAAGGTTCCTCGAACCAGTCGATCTGGCCGGCTTCCTCGAGGCTGCGACAGAGGCGAATGGCGGTGGGGACGTCGAAGCGGCCATGCGCATCGATAAGGATGTCGACATCGGGGCCTGCCGTTTCGCGGATCAGAGCCGTGAGTTCGGCCGCCTCGCGCTCGTCCTTGCGGGTCATGCCGCCATCGAGGTAGCCGTCCCGCTGTTCACGCGACACGCCGTCGGCACCGCGACCCTGGTGGGGGAAAGGATCGAACTTGAGAGCTGTGTGCCCGGACTCGACAATGTCCAGGATCTCGCGGACCACAGCATCCTTGCTGGTGAATTTGGCCTGGTTGGGATGGGTATAGAGCGCGATTTCATCGCGGACCGGCCCGCCCAACAGTTCGTAGATCGGCTTGCCGAGGACTTTGCCCCTGAGATCCCAGAGAGCTATATCGATCGCGCTCACGCATTCGACCGCGGCGCCACGGCTGCCCATATAGGTGAAGCTGCGGAATATCTTGTGCCAGAGGTATTCGATGCGCGCCGGGTCCTCTCCTGTCACCGCGGCTCCGATCTGTCGAAGGATCGTGCACAGCGCGCGGTTGGCGAGCTTGGTGGTGGTGGTGATCTCTCCCCAGCCACTCACCCCCTCGTCTGTCGTCACCTCGACGAACAGGAATTCCCCCCAATAAGAAGCACCAGACTTGATCAGCCACGGCCGAACGCTCGTGATTTTCATTTCAATACCTTTGTCAGCAATGGTCAGCCACGATGTTCCAGACTTGACCCCTGGTCCTATCCGGCCCGAGCGGCGTTGCGCGCACGCATCTGTTCGAGAACATGCCGGCCGGAACCCTCGACATGACGGGAAATGAGTTCGGCTGCCTTGTCTGCCTCTCCCGCCTTGATGAGCGCGATGAGTTCGCGGTGCTCGCGAATGATCGCCGCACGCCGCGCCAGCGTGAAATTGAAGCGCCGGCTCACCGCCCGCAGCACTTCGCGATGCTTCCACCAGAGCTCGGCGGCATGGCGGTTATAGTGCCGCTGGTACATTACGGTGTGAAAGGCGGTGTCCAGTTCACTGTGCCTGAAGGTGTCGGCGAAATTGTTCTCTTCAATCAGCGCCTGGATACGTTCGAGCTCGGCGATGTCCTCGCCTGTAGCCATATTTACGAACCATCGCGTCAGGGCCGGCTCGATCAGCACACCGATCTCGTAGATATCGCGGACGAAGTCCTGATCGATGGGCCTTACACGCGCTCCGCGGTTGGGTGAGAAGATGACGAATCCCTCGCCCCGCAACAGCTGCAGGGCCTCGCGCACGGGATTGGTGGAAGTGCCGTGGCGGCGGGCGAGATCGGTGACAACAAGCCGTTCGTTGGCGGCGAGCCGTCCCTCGATGATGTCTTCCCTTATCAGCTCGTAAAGGGAAGCGCCCTCGCTGGAGGCTCCAATAGTGTCGATCCCCGGAGGTGGTTTTGCTTTGAAATCGTTTGTTTCGGCCAAGGCCGGTTCCCCAAATTAATACACAGTCAGTCCGATATCATGCACGGTCTCCATAAACAATGTACGATCTGAAGCGTTGACAGGCAATCCGTGATCTGAAAACGTACTAAGTGATCGAGAGGATACACCGTACTGAAAAAAAGCCATCCTCGCGATCGCAGGGGCGGAGAACCAGGGAGGATACCTATGACGAGGATCATGCTCGGCAGTGCGGTCCTGCGCGGCACTGTCGTCGGTGTTTTGGCGGCATCGCTTATGTCCACATCGGCGCTGGGTGCGCCGCCGGTCGACCTGAGCAAATGGTCGCCTGAATATGTGCGCTCGATCGCCGGAACACAGGATTTCGACACGGCCGGCGATTGCGCCAAGGTCACCCCGCTCGATTACAAGGGGCGACTGACTTTCTGGTATCAGGGCGTGTTCGAGGGCGATCCCGACCTCCTGCGCCAGTACTACAAGGATTTCTTCGAGACTTTCCGCAAGACCTATCCGAACATCCAGCTCGAGGAACAGGCCCTCACCTATAACGACCTTCTCGACAAATTCCGTACGGCACTGCTGGGCAATGCCGCGCCGATGGCGGTCCGTCTGCAGATCCTGGGTGGTACCGAATTCGCCTCGAAGGGCTATCTGCAGCCGCTCAAGCCGGAGGATGTTGGCTATTCGACCGAGGATTTCTGGCCGGGCGCCATGAAGGCGGTGACCTGGGATGGGGTGACCTACGGCGTTCCAACGAACAACGAGACGATGGCGTTCATCTGGAACGCCGACATCTTCAAGCGTGCGGGCCTCGATCCGGACAAGGCTCCGGCAACCTGGGACGACGTCGTCAAATATTCCAAGCAGATCCACGACAAGCTCGGCATTGCCGGCTACGGCCTCGTGGCTCGCAAGAATGCCGGCAACACGCCCTATCGCTTCATGCCGCAGCTGTGGGCCTATGGCGGCGGCGTCTTCGACGAGGCCACCGCGAACCCGACCTACAAGCAGGTGGAGCTCGACAGCCCGCAGAGCAAGGCGGCGCTGCAAGCCTCATATGACATGTACGTCCGCGACAAGTCGGTTCCGGTCTCTGCACTTACCAACCAGCAGGCCGACAACCAGCCTCTGTTCGTCGCCGGCCAATTGGGCATGATGGTCTCCCACCCATCCGACTACAACGTCATGCTCGACCTCCAGGCAAAGGCGACCGGGACCGACAAGGATAAGGCGCAGACCGTCATCGACAACATGCGCTACGGCCTGATCCCGACCGGCCCCAACGGCAAGCGCGCCGTCGTGTTCGGCGGCTCGAACATTCACATCCTGAAGCCCGAATATGTAGAGGGCGGCAAGGTGGACGAGCCGGCCGCGAAGGCGATGATCTGCATGTGGGCTAGCCCTGAATGGTCGCTGAAAATGGCCTATGCCGGCTCCAACCCGGGCAATCTCAACGGCTTCAAGACCAAATGGATGAAGGAACGCCTGGACAATATCAAGTTCCTCGATGTCACGACCTCGATGCTGCCGTATGGCATCCCGTTCCCGGCGCTGCCGGAGTCCCCCGAGATCATGAACATCATCGTCCCGGACATGCTGCAGAATGCCCTGACCGGAGCTATGACCGTCGATCAGGCAGCGGACGACGCGGCCAAGAAGGTCAAAGACCTGATGGGCGGACTCTAGTCCGGACCTGACCTCCGATCTGGCCGGCTGCGCCGAGAGCGCAGCCGGTTCGTTCCGAAGAACAAGGGCACGCCACAGTGACGATCGTGACCGGCAAGGCCGAGGCTCGCCGAAAATTGCAACCCGGCAGGTCCGGCGTATTGCGGAACATCTGGGCTCATCGCGCCGACTACGCATACGTGCTTCCGGCAATCGCCGTGATGCTCGTCGTCATCGCCTATCCGATCTACTACACGATCGAGCTGTCGTTCTATAAGACGCCGCCCGGCCTACAACTCCGCGACAAGACCTTCATCGGCTTCGACAACTACACCACCATCCTGACCAGTGAGGTGTTCTGGAAAGTCACCTGGAACACCCTGGTCTGGACATTCGGATCGACTTTCATCTCCTTTGTCCTGGGTTTTGCGACGGCGCTGGCGCTGCATCGAGATTTTATCGGTCGCGGCGTCCTGCGTGCCATCCTGATCATTCCCTGGGTGATCAGCGCCGTCGCCGCCTCCTATATCTGGAAGTGGATCTACCATTCGGATTTCGGCATCATAGGCGCGGTACTGGTCGGCCTCGGATTGACCGACCGGCCGCCCAATTTCATCGACAACGTCAGCACGGTGCTGCCCTCCCTGATCGTCGTCAATATCTGGCGCGAGTTCCCGTTTGCCATGATCATGATGATGGCCGGCCTGCAGACAGTTCCCGACCAGTTGTTGCGCGCCGCCAAGGTCGACGGGGCCAATGCATGGCAGCGCTTCTGGCACGTCACCTTTCCGCACTTGCGCAACGTCTCGGTGGTGACGATCCTGCTGCTTGCGGTGGCCAACTTCAATTCCTTCATCATCCCCTGGATCATGACCGCAGGCGGGCCGTCGAACGCATCGCATATCTGGATAACCCATATTTACGAGCTCGCCTTCGGCCGGCAGCGCTGGGGTGTGGCATCGGCCTATTCGGTGCTCCTGTTCCTCATCCTGATGACCCTCGGCTATTTCTACGTCCGTGCGCTGAGCGGCAACGAGCGAAAAGAGGGTGGCGCATGAGCACGATCGCCGAGACAGCCTCTCGAGGCCAGACCCGTCGCCGTATGCGCTTGGACGGATGGCGGTGGGCCGGGCGCATCTTTCTTCTGTTCATGCTGCTCTACACCGCTCTGCCGATGATCTGGATGCTGATCACCTCGATCAAGTCCGGCTTCGCGGCGACGCAATTCCCGCCGCAATGGTGGCCGGACGAGCCTACGCTTGCCAGCTACCAGAAGCTGCTCGATCCGCAGAACAGCGTCGGCCAGGACTTCCTGCGCTTCTTCTGGAACAGCCTGTTCGTGTCGACCGTCACGACAATCCTCTCGGTGATCGTGGCTGTCCCCGCGGCCTACGCGTTTTCGCGCTTCACCTTCCCGGGCCGCAACTTCCTGTTCTTCGCAGTGCTGCTGCGCAACATGTTCCCGGCGGTGATCTTTCTCGTGCCGCTCTTCATCCTGATGCGCGCGATCGGGCTGGTGAACACGCATGGCTCGCTTGTTCTCACCTACCTCACCTTCGGCCTGCCACTGGCAATCTGGCTACTCAAGGGTTTCTACGACAACATTCCGGTGCAGCTCGAGCAGGCGGCGCGCATCGATGGCGCAACACGGTTCCAGGCCTTCATCATGATCGTGATGCCGCTTTCGACGCCGGGGATCATCGCCACCGCGATCTACTCCTTCATCGGCGCCTGGAACGAGTACATCTACGCCTACACCTTCCTCTCCAAGAACGAGCAGCTGACGCTGCCGGTCGGCATCCAGCGCTTCTTCTCGGAAAATACGACGGACTTTCCGGGCCTGATGGCGGCGAGCTTCATGATGAGCGTGCCCGTCGTGGTGCTGTTCCTCGTCCTGCAACGATACTTCGTACGCGCCCTGACAGAAGGCGCGGTCAAGCATTAGGGAGTTGCCGATGGCCCACGTGGTCCTCAAAGATCTCGTCAAGACCTACGGCAACTTCAAGGCCGTCAACGACGTTTCGCTGACGGTCAACGACGGCGAGTTCGTTGCGCTCGTCGGCCCTTCAGGCTGCGGCAAGACAACCACTCTCAATCTCGTCGCGGGGCTGACCCCGATCACCTCGGGCGACATCGTCATCGGCGACCGGGTGGTCAACGACCTCGACCCCAAGGACCGGGACATCGCAATGGTGTTTCAAAACTATGCGCTCTACCCGCAAAAGTCGGTTTATATGAACCTGGCGTTCCCGCTGCAGATGCGCAAACTGCCAAGGGACGAGATCGACAAGAAGGTCAAGGAGGCGGCGCGGGTGCTCGACATGACGCACCTGCTCGAGCGCAAGCCACGCGAACTTTCGGGAGGCCAACAGCAGCGTGTGGCCCTCGGCCGCGCCCTTGTGCGCGATCCCGCCGTGTTCCTCATGGACGAGCCGCTCTCCAACCTCGACGCCAAACTGCGCGTACAGATGCGGTCCGAGATCAAGCGCTTCCACCAGGACCTCAAGGCGACGATCATCTATGTGACGCACGACCAGCTCGAAGCCGTGACGATGGCCGACAAGATGGCGGTGATGAACGGTGGCTTCCTGCAGCAATACGATTCGCCGGCGCAGGTCTTTGCCCATCCGGTAAACATGTTCGTCGCCAGCTTCATCGGCAGCCCGGCGATGAGCCTCATTCCGCTGGAGATATCGACAGCGAACGGCGGCACCGTGTTGACCAGCGCGGAGGGCTGGAGCCTCGGGCTCTCGCCGCGCAACGTCCAGAAGGTCACGAAGGCAACGACCAAAAAGGTCGTGCTCGGCGCACGCCACTCGACGATCAAGCTGCACAAGACTGCAGTGCCAGGCAGCATTCCGGCCAAGGTCTACACGGTGGAGCCAACCGGAGACGTCACCTTCGTGCAGGCGTTCCTATCCGGTGCCATCGTCAACGTCAGCGTGCCACCGAACATTGCCGTGACGCCCGACGAGCGGATCTGGCTCGAGTTCGACCAGGAGCGGATGCATCTGTTCGATGGCGAAACCGAAATGGCCCTCGAGGCCAGTTGAGCAGGCGGATGCGTATGGAACGTGGGCGTGGATGACCAGGAAGCTTAAGATTACCGCGATCAAGCCCTATCCGGTGTGGGTGGGAACGCGCAACCAGATGCTGGTCAAGGTCGAGACCGATCATGGCATCTTCGGCTGGGGCGAGAGCGGCCTGAGCGGCCGCGAGAAGGCCGTGGCTGGCGCGGTCGAGCACTATCGCGAGTTTCTGGTCGGACGCGAGCCCATGCAGATCGGGCGGATCTGGCAGGAGCTTTATCGCAGCCAGTATTTCGAAGGCGGCCGCGTTCTGCAGGCGGCGATATCCGCCATCGACATCGCCCTTCACGACATCAAGGGCAAGGCGCTGGGGGTACCGGTCTACGAGCTGCTGGGCGGCAAGCAGCGCGACCGGATCCCCACTTTCGCCTCGACCGGAGACGAGGCCGAGGGCGACGTGGCCATCGAACGGGCCCGCGAACTGCACGCGCAGGGCTGGCAGGCAATCCGCTTCTTTCCCGTCGGGCAAAACAGCAAGGATGTCTTCGAGCCGCGCGAGTCGATCGGCGCAACAGCGACGATGCTGAACAAGGCGCGCCAGGCACTGGGCGACGACGTGGTCCTCGGCATCGATTATCATCATCGCCTGTCGGTGGCGGAGGCGGCGAGCTTCTGCAACAAGCTCGACCGCGGCGTGCTCGATTTCCTCGAGGAGCCGATACGCGACGAGACGCCGGAAGCCTACGAATCCCTGCGCAAGATGACCGAGATCCCCTTCGCCATCGGCGAGGAATTTGCCAGCAAGTGGCAGTTCCTGCCCTATGTCGAGCGCGGCATCCACCAGTTCAACCGGCTCGATATCTGCAATGTCGGCGGCTTCACCGAGGCGATGAAAGTCGCCGGCTGGAGCGAGGCGCACTATGTGGACCTGATGCCACACAATCCGCTGGGTCCAGTGTGCACGGCCGCGACCGTGCATCTCGCCGCCGCAGTGCCCAACTTCTCGTGGCTCGAGACCAGGGCGCCCGAAGCAAAGCTCGGTTTCGACAATTCCGACTTCTTTCCGGTGCAACCACGGCTCGACGGCCCCGATTATCCCGTCACCGATCTGCCGGGGCTCGGCGTCGAGGTCAACGAAGAGGCGGTCCAGGCGCAAAGCTTCCGTTTCTGGGAAGCGCCCCACCTCAAGCGCCGCGATGGTTCTGTCACGAACTGGTAGTTCCCATTCAATCGGAGTCCACAATGACGCATACTTCCGACATCACGCGGCCGCCCAGGGATCTGATCGACGCGCTAAAGGAGATCGGCGCCGCGACGGTTGCCGGCACGCTTGGTCATATGGGTTTCCGCAATCCGCATATGGTCGGCCCGATGGCGCAGAACCATGGCAAGTCGATCGTCGGGCCGGCGCTGACGCTGCAGTTCCTGCCGCAGCGGCCCGATCTTTTCAACGAGGGAGAATATGCCGATCCGGAGACACAGCTGCACCGGCATGTGCTGTACCACGCACAAGAGGGGGATGTGGTCGTGGTCGACGCGCGCGGCGACATGAGCTCGGGCGTGTTCGGCGATATGATGTCGACATACTTCAAAGGCAGAGGCGGCGCGGGTATCGTCATCGACGGCTGCATGCGCGACCGGCCTAATGTCGAAAAACTCGACCTGGCCCTATGGCTGCGCGGCTGGACGCCCAACTACCATGTGCAAACCAGCATCTATCCCAATGCCGTCAACGTTCCGATTGCCTGCGGCGGCGTCACGGTGATCCCCGGCGACATCATCGTCGCCGATGATGACGGGGTGGTCGTGCTGCCCGTTGCAATGGCTGCAAAGGTGATCGAGGAATCCCAGAAGCATCACGACTGGGAGGAGTTCTCGCGAGAGAAACTCATGCAGGGCGGGTCGTTGCAACGCTATTATCCGCTGCACCCAAGTGCAAATGATGAGTATGAGGCTTGGCGGAAGGCTAACCCGAAATCTTGATGGACGGACGAGGTCACGGGTATCTCCCAGTCGTCCATTGCCTTGTCAGGCACGGGCTTATTGCCGCGCCGTCGGCTCTCGCACCAAGCTGATCGCGTCACCGATACCGTGCCTGGTTCCATTTGTGGCCAAGCAGCGAAAGGATGATGATCAGCCCGTTGAAGAACTGGACGTAGAAGCCGCTCAGGCCAGCCGCCACGACGCCGGTTTGGATAAACGACACCGTGACGGCGCCGATCGCGCCGCCGGCCACCGTGCCGATGCCGCCCCAGGTCGGCGTGCCGCCGACGAACACCGAGGCCAGCACCGGCAAGAGATAACCGTCGCCGGCCGTTGGCCACCAGGTGAAGTTGATCATTACGGAGAACGTGCCGGCGATCGCGGCCCCGATGCCGACGAAGACGAACACTTTCACCCGCACGCGCTTGACGTCGATGCCCATCTGCTGGGCACTGTCGGGATTGTCACCGACCACCCTCACCTGCGCGCCGAAGCGGTGGCGGTTGTAGAGCATCGCCGAAAAGACGACGAAGGCGATCGCCCAAAAAATCTGCACCGGAATGCCCCAGATCTGGCTGGAGAAGATCCGGTAGGCCCAGCTGTCGGCAAGGCTGGTCAGCGAGGTCGATCTGCCCTCATTGATGATCTGGATCAGGCCGCGCAGCAGGAAATTCATGCCGAGCGTGGCGATCAGCGACGACAGCCCGCCATAGACCACCAACGACCCGACGAGGAAGCCGAGCAGCGTGCCGGTGACCAGCGCTGCCGCAATGCCGAGGAACGGATCATAGCCGGCCTGCACCACCAGCGCGAAGACCCAGGAGGCGAAACCCATCGTCGCGGGAAACGACAGGTCGATCTCGCCGCAGGTGACGACGAAGACCAGCGGCACGACCACGAACAGCGCCACCGGAAGCGTGGTAAGCACGGCGCTGTAGAGATACCAGGTTGTGAAGACCGTCGGGTTGGCGATCATGAAGACCGCCATCATGACGATGAACACGGCGAGCGTGCCAAGCGACGCCCGATTGTCGAGGACGAAGCCGCGCAGCCAGTGGTCGGACGGGTGCTTCCACTCGTTCCGGGAACTGCCTTGGCGGGAGATGCCGGCCGACGGCTCGTGCAGATCGGGCTCCATGGTCTTGCTCATCGTGCTCTCCGCTCCGCGTCGCCGGTGTCGTGCAGTCCGGCCAACCCGCCCGGATGCGCGATGTCTTCCATGAAGTTGATGAGATCCTCGGCCGACTTGACCTCGCTCCGGTCGGCGGTGAGCGCGACCTTGCCGCGGTCCAGCACCACGAAGCGATCGGCGATGTCGAAGACATGATGGATGTTGTGGCCGATAAACAGGATCGAGCGGCCGCTCGCCCGCACCTGGCGCACGAAATGGAAGACCTTGGCGGTCTCGGTCAGAGACAGTGCCGTCGTCGGCTCGTCGAGGACGATCAGCTCCGCCTGCTTGTAGATGGCGCGCGCGATCGCCACGCCCTGGCGTTCGCCGCCCGACAGCTGGCCGACGATCGAGTGCGGCGTGAATACTTTCGAGGTGAAGCCGATCTCGCGCATCAGCCGACTCGCCTCCTCGATTTCCTTGCCGACCTTCAGCCAGCCGAGAAAACCGGTGAGTTCGCGGCCCATGAAGATGTTGCGCACGATCGTCTGCTGTACGGCCAGCGCCCGGTCCTGGAACACCGTTTCGATGCCGGCCTCGCGCGAACGTGCCGCATTCCATCCGGTCACCGGCTTGCCGCGGATGAGGATCTCGCCGCTGGTCGGCTTTACCACGCCGGAGAGGATCTTGATCAGCGTCGACTTGCCGGCGCCGTTGTCGCCGATGAGGCCGACCACCTCGCCGCGGTCGACGCTGAGATTGACCCCGCCAAGTGCGTAGACGTGGCCGTAGGACTTGGCGATATCGCGCAGTTCTATGAGACGTTCGGCCATCGGATCCTCGCTTGATTATCTCGCACCGGCCTTCTCGCCGGCGGTGCCGCCGGCCGGGGCCTGATCCCGGCCGGCGGCTTGGGAGGTCAGCGCAGCGCCTGTTTGGCGAGTTCTGCGACGATTGCGTAATTTTCGGGCGTCACGAAACCGGCGCCGGTGTCGACATTCATCGGCGCCAGACCCAGCACCACTTGCTGGCAAAGGCTGAGGATCGGCAGATAGCCCTGCAGGAATGGCTGCTGGTCGGCCGTCAGCTGCACCCAGCCGCCCTTGAAGCCCTCGACGATCTGCGGGCTGGTGTCGAAGCCGAAATTGAAGATATCGCCGGGCTTGCGCCCCGCCGCCTGCATGTAGGTGGAGACATTGCCGAGCATCTGTCCGCCGGGATAGCCGACCGCCTTGATGTCGGGGTGATTGAGGAGCGCCGCCGTGATCACCGGGATGGCGAGGTTGGGGTCGGACGCCCACTCGCCGCTCGGCGGCGAGGACAGCTGGATGACCTCGACCCCCGCCTCCTTCAGCGCCGCCACCGTGCCGCGCTCGCGCGCGCCGCGGTTCTCGTTCTCGAACGGACCGATCATGATTGCCTTGTCGCCGGCCTTGAGCTTGCCGAGCTTGAACGCTTCGGCGCCGAGCGCGCGGCCCTGCTGTTCCTGCTGCGCGCCGACATAGCCGCCACCAAACGCCGCCGTCACCTTCGGCACCGGGACGTTCTGGTACATCATCTTGATGCCGTCCTTATGCGCCTCTTCGGCGAGCGGCATGATCGCGGCGTCGCCCGGATGGCCCATCATGGCGATGCCCTGGGGCTTGACCGCGACCGCTTCGCGCAATTGCTGCACCATCTTCTCCGCGTCCCACTGGGAGAAGATGTAGTCGACCTTGGGCCCGAGATCGGCCGCGGCCTGCTTGGCGCCATTGTAGACGATTGTGCCGAAGGCGTCGCCCTCGGCCCCGCCGACGAAGAAGCGGATGTGGACGTCCTTGCACCATTGGGCGTCGAGCGCCTGCGCCGGCAAGGTGGAGATTGCGGCGGCAAGCGCCGTGGCCGTCGCCACGACGGTCGTGCGCAGAAGTGTCGTTCTGGTCGCGATGCTCATGCACGTTCCTCCCATTGTTTCCCTCGTCAGCCGAGGGGTTTTTCGAACGATTGCCTTGGCAGTACCACTTACGGCCGGCTCCTCCCGCCGACCGGTCCTCACGCCGGATTTGGCAGGTAGCTCGCACCTCCCCGGCATAGCTTGAGATACTCCAGGGCGCGTGCTTGTCCCGTGATCTCGAGGTCACCGCGATAGACCGGATCGTGCCAGCCTTCGATGTCGATGGCGCCCTTGTATCCGGCCAGCCGCAATTCGCTGATCACCCGCGTCCAGTCGCTGTCGCCGAAGCCCGGCGTGCGCATCTGCACGAATGGCAGCCGGCCGAACACGCCGTGCTCGCGAATGACGTCCCAGCGCACCGTCGCGTCCTTGCCATGGACGTGGAAGATGCGCGGCGCCCATTTGCGGATCTGTGGCATCGGATCGATCAGATAGACGAGTTGGTGGCAAGGCTCCCATTCGAGGCCGAGATTGTCGTCAGGCAACTCGTTGAACATCAGCTCCCAGGCGTCCGGATTGTGGGCGATGTTCCAGTCTCCGGCAGCCCAGTTGCCGTCCATCGCACAGTTCTCGAAGGCGATGCGAACGCCCTTGTCGGCGGCTCGCCTGGCCAGCGGCCCCCACACCTCGCGAAAGCGCGGCAGGCTGTCTGTCAGCGGCTTACCGCGGAGCCGGCCGGTAAAGCCGCAGACCATCGAAGCGCCGAACAAATGGGCATTGTCGATGACCGTCTCCCAGGCCTGGAGGACGCCACGGTCGACATGGCCGCCCTCCAGCGGATTGCCGAAAACGCCGATCGAGGACACCGTGACATCGGCATCGCCGATCGCCTCGCGGATCTGGCCGGCCAGCCGGGGCAGGTCCTTGCCACCAAGTGTCTGCCAGAAGAAGGGTTGAATGCTCTCGAAGCCGAGCGGCAGGATTGCCTTGATGTAGGCGGCCGGGTCGTCGAGGTTGGCCCGCACCATGGTGCCGATCCTGATGTCGAGAAGCGGGTTTGGCATCATTGTGCTTCCTCTGCGATCATCACGCGACGCCCGGTTTCGGCGCTTTCGATGGCGCCAAAGACCATGGCCAGGCTCTTGATGTTGTCGGCGCCGCGCGTTTCCGGTTCTGTGCCGGTCTCGATGGCACGCATGAAATCCCTGATGATGCCGAGATGGCCGTCGACGCGGTCGGCTGGATCGAGCGCCGGCACCTCGATTGGCTGGATCTTGTCGAACATGCCGTCGCGGCCTTGCACCACCACTTCCGCCTTCAATCCGTCATGGCCGTCCCAGATCAGGCTGCCCCGCTCGGCGACGATGCGCCAGCTGCCCTCCCAACTGGTGCGGAAGCCGGCCGCGCACCAGCTGCCCGCATAGGTGAAGATCTTGCCGCCGCCGAGATCGAAGACCGCGCTGGCCGATGAGCCCTGTCGGTACCAGGAATTGGCCGGTTCCCATTCCTGGCAATGGACGGCGGCCGGCTCGCCATTGACCATGTAGCGGGCGGCGTCGAACGTGTGGATCGCCATGTCGAGCAGCAGCACGTGCGCCATCTCTTCGCGAAAACCGCCGAAATGTGGTGCGACGAAAAAGTCGGCGTGGATGCTGGTCGCGGCACCGATGGCGCCGGAGTCCAGAAACCTCCGGATGCGTCGGACATTGGCGACGTAGCGGCGGTTTTGGACGACGGCATGGATGCGCCCGGCCTGGCGGGCGGCCTCGACGATGGCGCGGGCATTCTCCGGGCTATCGGCGAGCGGCTTTTCCGTCAGCAGATGGCAATGGTGGGCAAAGGCGGAAAGCGCAACGTCGCGACGGGCGGCGGGAACCACCACATCGAACACCGCTTGCGGTCGGGTCTGATCGAGCACAGCGTCGAGACTGGTGCCGATGACGGCACCACCGAGATCGTATTCGCGAGCCCTCGCCTTCGCCCTGTCGGCATCGAGGTCGACAAGGCCGACAATGGCGAGCCCGTCGATCTGCCGCGCGGCATCGAGCCAGGCCTTGCTCATCGCTCCGCAGCCGACAAGAACGGCGTCGATCATCCAGTGCTCCTCCTCTCGGCCCCTCCAGGCCGATGGTTCCGGCGTTCACGGCGTGACCGTAAACGTTTTTCCGTAAACGTTTACGAGAACACACCCGAAGGCGTAGAATGTCAATCGGCCGCCGGCGAAAATCGTCATTGCGCCTTGGCCCCGGCGGCCACCGGTGCTAGCCAAGCAAGGGGAGAACAGTCACTTGGCGTCCAGCATTCACGACCTTGCCCGTCACCTGAACATTTCGATCGGCACGGTGTCGCGGGCACTGAACGGCCGCGCCGACGTCAATGCCGACACGCGCCAGCGCGTTCTCGAGGCGGCCAGGGCTCTCAACTATTCGCCGAACCAGTCCGGCCGCAGTCTCAGGCAAGGCGCTACCCACTCGATCGCCTTCATGCTGCAGCCGCATCCGGGCGACCAGGAATATGGCGAGCCGTTCTTCATTCCGTTCCTGACTGGGTTGCAGGGCCGGCTCGCCGAAAGCGGACTGGACCTGATCGTGGTGATGGGCGCGCCGGGCGACTATCAGCAGGAGCGCCTGCGGCGTGTCGTCGAGACGCGCCGTGCCGACGCGGTGGTGCTGGCCTGGACGCGGCGCGAGGACGAGCGCATCGACTATCTCACCCAGGCCGGCTTCCCCTTCGCCACGCTCGGCCGTAGCCGCTCCGGCGACAAGGCCTACCCCTCGCTCGATCTCGATTTCGAAAAAGCAGGCGCCGACGCGGTCGACCGGCTGGTGGAGCGCGGCCACCGCCGCATCGCTGCCATCCGCCCATCGCTCGATCTGAATTTCGGCTATCTGTTCCTCGACGGTTACCGCAAGGCCTTGCGCCGGCATGGCATCGCGGTCGATCCCCACCTGATTGCCGACGGCTTCATCAACGAGGCCGGTGGCTACGAAGTGACCCCGCGGGTGATGCGCCGCAAGGACCCGCCGACCGCCATCATCTTCAACAATGACGCAATGGCGCTAGGGGGATGCAAGGCGCTGGCCGAGATGGGGATCAAGCCGGGTCACGACATGGCGGTGACCGTCATCGTCGATACGCCGCTCTGCCGCTATTTCTCGCCGGCGCTGACTGCTTTCCGCCCGGCGCTGCAGCCGATGGGACGGCGGCTCGCCGAAATGCTGCTGGCGTCGCTTCCTGCCTTCGCCGGCCCGGAGGGTCCACGTATCATGCGCGACGTCTGGCCGCTGGAGCTAATTGCGCGCGATAGCGATTGATGTACCAGATCCCGGTTCGGATCGAGGCCGCGGCCGCCTGAACGAGGAGCTTTGCCGGATACCAATTGTCCGTGGCCCGGAAACGATGCCGCTTCAAGCGATCGCGGTTCGGCTTCCACCGGATCACGGCAGGCGTCGCCGGTGACCTGCCGGGCGTCAGTCGCGCGACATGGACAGCCCCGTGAGAAGCGGAGCGTACGCGGCGAGCCTGCCGGATACGAACTCCGTGAAGAGCCGCACGCGCTTCGTCTTGCGTGTGTCCCCCTGTGTGAGAAGCCAGAGCGTTCCGTACATGTGCAGGTCGGTGCCTGGCACCCTCACCAGCAGGGGGTCGGCATCTCCGACGAAGCACGGCAGCGTCGTGATCCCGAGCCCTTGCCGAACGGCAACGATCTGCGCCTCGCCGTCCGTGGTCCTGAATGGAACCCCGGTTGTGCGAACCTCGCCCTCGCTGGCCCAGTCCGGTATTCCATGAATGCTTATGACGATCCACCGGATGGGATCCGGCGCGCCCGCACGCCACGCGGCCAGTCGATCGCGGGACATGTAGACGCCGCCGAACAGCTCCGGTCCCTTCAGTCCGTGAAGATTGAGCGGCAGGGTTTTGCGGTCGTAGACGACGCGGATCGCCACGTCGGCCTCTCGGTTGGTCAGATTTGCCAGCTCGCCGACCGACAAGATTTCCATCTCGATGTCGGGATGCAGACGCGCGAAATCGGCGAAGTCCGGCATGAGCAGGTGTGTCGCGAGGGGCGGTGCCAACGTCACCCGAAGAAGCCCGCGCACACTCTGGTCGCGACCGAAGACGCGGGTCTCCAGCTGGTGCGAGGACGCTTCCATCTGGTTCGCGAGCTCGAGGACCTCTTCGCCTGCGGCCGTCAGGCGGTAGCCCGAAGGCAGCTTTTCGAACATCTGCGCCCCGAGGCGTTCCTCGAGCTGTGCGATGCGTCGCAGCACGGTCGAGTGATACACCCCGAGGCCCTCGGCGGCTGCCCGCACCGAGCCTCCGCGCGCGACGGCGAGAAAATAGCGAATGTCATCCCAGTCGATCATGGTGCAATCCAGCACCGCGCGGTGCGCCTTCCAAAGCCCGTATCTAACGCCATCGTACAGCAGTACGGCCGTCATCATAGCCTATGTCGATGAGCGCAGCCCAATTTTCGAACGGCAGACACCGATCACCGTGGCTGGCATTAGTCGTTCAACCGGATCGATTTTGCACCACCGATGTGCGCCCTTCCGCACTCAACGCCTGGCTGCAGCGAACCCATCTTGAGGTTCTCGGGGGCCTCCCCGAACGACCAAAGTTGGAGTTTGAAAGGAAAAATCATGGGAAAGCTCGAAGGTAGGGTTGCCGTCATCACGGGTGGATCGAGCGGCATGGCGCTGGCGACCGCCAAACGGTTCGTTGAAGAAGGCGCGTATGTTTTCATCACTGGCCGGAGGCAGGAGGCGCTCGACGAGGCCATCAGGCTGGTTGGCCGGAACGTGACCGGCGTGCGCGGCGATGCGGCCAATCTCGACGACCTCGACCGCCTGTTCGATACAGTCAAGCGGGAAAAGGGCAAGATTGACGTCCTGTATGCGAGCGCCGGCACGGGCGAAGCCGTCCCACTGGGCGAGATTACCGAGCAGCATTTCGATGCCACCTTCGGCCTGAATACGCGCGGCACACTGTTCACGGTGCAAAAGGCGTTGCCGCTGTTCAACGATGGCGGATCGATCTTCATGACCGGATCAGTTGCTTCGGTGAAAGGTTTTCCTGGTTACAGCGTGTATGCGGCGAGCAAGGCGGCGTTGCACGCATTCGCACGCGGATGGCTCAACGAGCTGAAGAGCAGGAATATCCGGGTGAACGTGCTGCACCCCGGGCCGATCGCCACACCGATGCAGGACCAGGTTCTCACCGAGGAGGCGAAGCGGATGTTCGAATCCCTGATCCCGCGGGGAAAGATGGGGCGTCCCGAGGAAATTGCGGCGGCCGCGCTGTTTCTTGCTTCAGACGATTCGAGCTTCGTGAACGGGCTGGAGTTGTCTGTCGACGGAGGCTTCTCGGCGATCTGAAATCGCGCCGGATAGCGGGAAACGGCTGATCGGCGAGAACGGACAACCCAGCGCCGTTGAAGGCCCGGGAATCAATATCAACATGGATCGGAGAAATATTATGAGCTACGCAATTGTAGGGTTCGGTAAGGTAGGCCAGGCCCTCGCCCACGCCTTCGCGCGTAAAAACATCAAGGTTGCCGTCGCGAGCCGCCGGCCGCCCGAGGCGTTGGCGCCGCAGGCTGGGGCAATTGGACCCACGGTCGTCGCCAAGTCGCTGCGGGACGCACTCGAGGCCGACACAATCATCCTGGCGGTCCCGTTCGGGGAGCACCGCGAGGTTGCGAGGGCCCTGCCGAGCTGGAAAGGCAAGACGGTCATCGACGCGATGAACGCGTTAGTCCCCCCTGAGGAGTTGGACGGTCTCCTGTCCTCCGCCTTCGTCGCGAAGGCGTTCTCCGGCGCCAAGTTCGTGAAAGGTTTCAATCACCTGATTGCGGCCACTTTGGCTGCCGATCCAACCGTGGAGGGCGGCCACCGGGTCGTGTTTCTGTCTGGTGACGACGAGGACGCGATCGCTCCCGTGGCGGCCTTGGCCAAACAACTCGGGTTCGCACCCGTCAAGCTGGGAAAGCTCGACGAGGGTGGCGCGCTGGTGCACGCACGCGGCCGCATTTGGGGCCAGCTCATCTTCCAGGATTTGTTCAAGAAGGAGCAGTGATCGATGTACGAACGTGTGATCTGGCCCGAGAAGTACGATCCCAAAACGTCGGCCATCTATGCGCTCAATGACATCGACGTGAAGGCGCCCCCTCAAGTGGTTTGGAGGCTGCTGGCCGACGCCGAGAACTGGTCGAGCTACTTTCCTGCCGAAGACCAGGTCAAGATCCTGACCGGTGAGCCGGAACTGGCGCTCGGAACCAAATACAGCCGGGTGACGGTCGGATTCCCGATGAGTCTGGTCGTGACGGAATGCGCGCCCTTCCGCAGGCTTGCGTGGTCGACGACCGTCGATGGCGACGAGACCGGCTCGAGCGCGTACCACGGCTGGGTCATCACACCGACGGCCAACGGCTGCCATGTGCTGACCGAGGAAACGCAACAAGGGCCCTGGTTCATCGAGGAGCTCGGACACAAGCATCCCGGTGCGCTCTACCGCTATCACCAGAAATGGGTCGAAAGCCTCGCCCGCGCGGCGGAGGCGGATGTCGCGAAAAAGGCAGGTTAGTGCATTTGTCCTGAGGCTTGGGCCGCACGGGCCAGGTTTCAAGGCTCTCGGTCGAGGGGAACGATGCGCTTCGGCGCATCGATCGCCTTAGCTGCTCACAATAGGAGATGAATGACATGAATATCGAACTCAAGGGCCGCACAGCGATCGTCACCGGGTCGACGGCAGGCATCGGCCGCGCCACCGCAGAAGGTTTAGCTCGTGCAGGGGCGTCGGTCGTCATTAATGGTCGTGGGAATGCCCGGGTCGACGAGGCGGTGCGGCAGATGCGCCAGTCTTTCCCGGACAGCGAGATCTCCGGCGTCACCGCCGATCTTTCGACCGCGGAGGGCGCCGAGACATTCTTCGCGCAGGCGCCCGACGCCGATATCCTCGTCAACAACGTGGGTACGGCTCACATCCGGAACTACAACGGCATCGAGGACATCGCGAAGATCCCCGACGACGACTGGCTTGGCCTGTTCCAGCTGAACGTGATGAGCGGCGTGCGCATGACGCGCCACTACCTGCCGCGGATGGTGGCGAAGGGCTGGGGCCGCGTCGTGTTCGTGAGCAGCGAGTCCGCGGTCAACATTCCCAAGGAGATGCTCGACTACGGCATGACCAAGACCGCACAGCTGGCGGTCTCGCGCGGTCTTGCCGAGGCGGTCGCGGGCACGGGTATCACCGTCAACGCCGTCCTGCCGGGGCCTACCCGGTCTGAGATCCTGGGTGACTTCATGGCGAAACAGGCTGAGGCAAACGGAATCATGCAAGAGGAAGCCGAGCAGGGCTTCTTGAGGGCTATGCGTCCGACCACCCTCATCCAGCGTTTCGCGACGACCGACGAGGTCGCCAACATGATCGTCTATGTGTGCTCAGAGCAGGCTTCCGCAACCACTGGCGCGGCTCTGCGCGTGGATGGCGGCGTGGTCCGCTTCGTCGCCTAAGCGTCTAGACTAGTCTAGGGGCCTTCGCCGGCTTTGAGGTCTCGTTGCCCGCGAGGTAGACTGCTCGCATGACCTTAAGGCTCATCTTCCTCGGCACCTCGGCCAGCGTGCCCTCGGCCGAGCGCAACCACCCGGCGCTGCTCGTTGAAGCCGGCAGTCAACGGGTGCTGGTCGATTGCGGGGAAGGCACCCAGCGTCAGCTTCTGCGCAGCGGCGCCGGATTCAGGCGACTTGATCGCCTGCTCCTCACGCACGCGCATTTCGACCACGTGCTCGGAATTCCGGGCTTGTTCTCGACGCTGCGGCTCCGGCAGAGCGAGGACCTTGTGACCATTCATGGCAGCGCCGACACTCTCGAGGTCGTCGCCCGCATGCTCGCTGGCCTTTGGGGTGAGGGACGCGCGCCGATCCCGCTGCAACTGGTGCCGCTTGTGCCCGGAGGCGTGTTCGACGTGGATGAGTTCACGGTCGACTGCTTTCAAGTTCGCCATCGCGACACCGACAGCTACGGCTTCGTCTTCGAGACGCCGGCGCGTCGTCACCTCGTTTCGGACCGCTTGGCAGCTCTCGGTGTGCCAGACGGCCCGATCCGGAAGGACTTGGCCGAAGGCCGCTCAATTTCTCTCCCCGACGGCAGGACGATTGCTCCCGAAGCAGTTCTCGGACCACCCGAGGCTGGCAAGAAGCTGGTCATTGTAGGTGACACCGAAACCACCGATGGATTGGCCGACAAGGTGAGCGGCGCCGATCTGCTTGTCATCGAAGCCACATTCCTGGAACGAGATGCAACGATGGCGCGCGACTACGGACACCTGACAGCCGCGGAGGCAGCATCGCTGGCAGCGACCAGTGATGTAAAGCAACTCGTTCTTACGCACATCTCCGGCCGCTATCCCGACGACGAAATTCTCGCGGAAGCCGTCCGGACGTTTACGAACAGCCTTGTCGCAACGGATTTGAGCACCCTCACCGTCTGATGGCAGAGCCATGACATTCAGAATTGGCATCATCTCGGACACGCACGGTCTGCTGAGGCCGCAGGCGCTGCGCTGCTTGGCCGGGGTCGACCACATCATTCATGGAGGAGACATCGGTCGCCCTGAGATCATCGCAGCGCTTCGCGGTATCGCACCGGTTACCGCAATCAGAGGAAACGTGGACACCGGTGGGTGGGCAGTGGAATACGCGGAAACCGAGCTCGTCCGCCTCGCCGGGCGAGCAATCTATGTGCTTCATGATCTCAAGACGCTGCAGATCGACCCGGTTGCCCAGGGCATCGATTTGATCGTGTCCGGTCACTCGCATGTGCCAAGCATGGAGACAGTGGATGGCGTGCTCTATTTGAATCCGGGCAGCGCTGGCCCACGGCGGTTTAAGCTGCCTGTCACCCTTGCGACGGTCGACATCACCCGGGACAGCATGCAGCCCTCGATGTGGAGCTTGGTAAGCGGCTGAACCGCGCACGCATACACACGTCCACGCTTATATCCGACGGTCTCTTGGATTCTTCACCAGACGGCCAGACGCGCCGCAACGCGGAGAGAAGCATTTTCCACGATAGGTCGGCGGGGGTTCTCGCCGCGTCGGGAGTTCTCGCCACGCGCGGTGTTGGACTGAACCGTCATCTCTGGCGAAACGCGGAGTGGAACGACACAACCAGCGGGCCTAAAATGTAGTCGAGTGCCGTGCGTTGCTCGGTAACGATCATGACCGACGCCGGCATGCCCGGATAAAGCGCGATCTGTGGGGCCGCGGCTAATTCCACCGGATCGACCGCCACGTCCGCGAGATAATAGGGAAAGCCGGTCTTGGTGTCGGTGATGCGATCCGCCGAAATGCGGGTGACGCGTCCATGAATGATGGGTATCGAACGCTGCTTGTATGATGTGAAACGAACTTCGGCGGCCATGTCGGGACGCAGGTTCGATATATCCTCGACGCGAACCTGTGCCTGGACGATCAGCGAATTCTCGGTCGGCACGATGTCGAGGATGGTCTGGCCCGGCGCCACGATCGCACCGATCGAGAAAACGCTTAGATCCATCACTTGGCCGTCATAGGGCGCGCGCACTTCGGCCCGGTCCATGGCAGCCTGGGCGGCGAACATCTTGGGTATGAGGTCGGACAGGTTCGATTGCGTATCGATCAACATGGCCGACAACTTGGTCCGGCGCTCATTGGTCAATTGTGCGATCTGGCTCTCGAGTTCGGCTTTGCTCTGTTGGCTGCCGCCGATGGCGCCGAGATTATCGTCGATCAAGCCCTGCAAATCCGAGGCCAACCTTTCCAGTTCCAGGATGCGTGGGCGGGTCGTCAAACCGGCCTTGAGCAGCTTCGACAGGCTGGCCTTCTCGTCGATCGTCGATTTGAGCTGGGCCTGGTAGGATTCGACTCGGGACTGCTTGCCCCGTATCTGCTCCTCGAGCTCGGCAATACGCCGCTGAAGGATCTGTTTGGCGCCGGCCATCGAGGCGCGTTGGCTTTCCAGGTCGGCGATCTGGTTTGCCATTGCGTCCTTGAGGTAGTCCTCGTGCTCTTTGAGGATGTCCTTGGGAAAGGCAACAGCCTCGCTGCCGTCCAGTTCGGCACGGATCCTGGCATCGGCTGCGCGCAACAGCGCATATTGCTGGGCATAGAGATTGAACTCGGACCGAATCCTGGTGTCGTCCAGCTTCAGCATTATGTCGCCCTTCCTGACGACGTCGCCATCCTTGACGCGGATCTCCTTCACCGTACCGCCGTCGAAATGCTGGACGCTCTTGCGATTGCCTTCCACCTTGACGATGGCATCGGCGAGCACGGCACCGTTCAGAGGGGCAAAGGCTGCCCAGCCGCCGAAAATGCCGAAAAAGGCCATTATGATCAGCAGGCCGATATAGGCCGGCACCCGGATGGAATCCGGAGCCAGGATGCCGGCCTCGCCGGGCAGGCTATGGTAAGTGAGTGCGCTGTCGCTCATCGATCTCTCCGACCACGGCTCATTGGGTCGCCACCGCCATTGGCGCCGCGCGCTGGTTGAGCAGCGCCACGATCTCGTTTCTCATGCCGAACGCCTCGACGGCGCCATCGCGCAACAGGAGGATCTTGTCGACATTCGCCAAGGTCGAGGGACGGTGCGAGACGATGATAACCGTGCTGCCGCGTCGCTTGAGCTCGATCGCGCAGTCGCTCAGCGCGCGGTCGCCATCGGCGTCGAGATTGGAACTCGGCTCGTCGAGAATGATCAGTTTCGGCGTCCCAAACACCGCCCGGGCAAGAGCAATCCGTTGCCGGTATCCTCCCGACAGCACGGCGCCGCCCTCGCCGATCTGCGTCTCGTAGCCCTGCGGCAGGCGGATGATCATCTCGTGTACGCCGGCGAGCCGCGCGGCCTCGATCACCTCCTGGTCGACATTGGTCTTGAAGCGCCCAATGTTGGCGGCGACTGTATCGGAGAAGAGTTCGATATCCTGCGGCAGGTAGCCGATGTGATCGCCGAGCGCGTCGTGCCCCCATTGCGACAGGTCGGCGCCATCCAGCCTGACCGTGCCTCGGCTGGGTTGCATGACGCCGGCAAGGTGGCGCGCCAGGGTCGACTTGCCGGCGCCGGAGGGGCCAACGATCCCGAGCGCCTCGCCAGCCTCCAGCCGAAACGACACCTCGCGCAGAAGCACCTTCTGCTGGCTGAGAATTGCAAAGCTGACCTGTTCGACGGAGATCGTGCCACTGGGCTTGGGCAGGTTGAACGCTCTTTCGTTGCGCGCGCCGCCGTCGACCAGCTTCTCGACCCTTGCCAAGGCAGCCCGCGCCAGGATCAGGCTGCGCCAGAGGCCGACGATCTGCTCGACAGGCTGCAGCCCCCTGCCCAGCAGGAGACTCGCCGCGAACATGGTGCCGCCGGTAATTTGCCGTTCGATCACCAGATAGGCGCCGAGGCCGAGGATCAGCGATTGCATGGTGAGCCGCAGGAACCGGATAAGGCCCGACATCAGGGCGGCGCGGTCGCTTGCCTCCGCCTGGCGCCGCAGCGCCAGGTTGCGGTCGCGCCCCCAGCGGCGGATTAGACCGTCGATCATCCCCATGGCGCGAACGACTTCCGAGTTCCTGAGACTCATCTCGGTGAAGTTATAGTTGTTCGTCGCCAGCTCGTTGGCCTGCTTCAGCGGCGAGCGCACGAGATACTCGTTGAGCACGGCCATGCCGATCAAGAGCAGCGAGCAGCCGAGCGCGAAGAAGCCGAGCCAAGGATGCAGCAGGAAGATGATGCCGATGTAGATGGGCGACCATGGCAGATCGAACAGGGCGTGGATGCCGCTGCCGGTGATGACCTGCCTGAACGTATCGAAGTCGCGGATCGGCTGGCTCGGCGAGGAGCCGGGCGATGGGGTTTCCACGGACGCGGCGAGGATCCTTGCCGAGAGCAACCGGTCGAGCCGGGCGCTGGCACGCGTCAGGATCCAGGCGCGGACAAGGTCGAGACCGGCCAGCGAAAGGAACGCCGCCAGCAACACCAGGGTCAGCATCACCAGCGTGGTTTCGCTGCCGCTGGTGACAACCCGGTCGTAGATCTGCAGCATGTAGAGTGGGGAGGCGAGGTAAAGCAGGTTGATCGCCAGGCTGAATGCCGCCGCAACCAGGAAATAGCGGCGGCATGCCCGAAGCGCATCCTTCACAATTCGAGACTTGCTATCCACTTCCAGAACCCCACTCGATACTCGTCAGGTCAAGGGAGCCGCCGCAGCCGGCGGCCCTTTTCGCTCACACCACCAAGTCGCTCGAAATCGCCCCACTGCCGATGCCGGTCAGCGTGAATTCCGCCGGATTGTACGAAACGACGGTATGGCCCTGGCCATCGTCGGCAAGCTTGAAGGCGTTCGCATCATAGCTGCCGACCAGATGCAATGCGGCGCCATGGGTGCCGTCCGAAACGGTCAGCGTTCCGCCGCTGCCATCCTGGTTTGCCTGATAGACGGCCGTCGTTCCCGCACCGAACAGGATATCGCCGAGGTCCAGTCGGTCATCATTGGTGATGCCGCCGATGCGTCCGCTGTAGTCGAAGGAATCGTCGAGTTGCAGCGTGCCGGCAGCGTCGTGTCCGAAGGTGACGTCCGTCGACGAGGCGCCGCCGAACTCCAACTTCGACAAGTTGCCGATGGTGGCATCGCCGTCGCCGGTGACTTGGCCATGGATTACGATGTCACCGCCATTGGCCCAGAGCATGCCCGAATTCGCCAGGCCGCCGGTGATCGTCAGCCCGCCCGAACCCGTTGCTTCCAGCGTTCCGGAGTTGGTGACGACACTGCCTCCGGTATCGATGACCAGCGCATTCGAGCCGGAGGCGATGATGGTCCCCCTATTGTCGAGGCTGAGCATGCCGCCGCCCAGCTGGCCGGCGCCCGAGATCGTGTTGTCGACGTTGACGAGAGTGACATCCGGCCCGGTGCCGGAAATCATGTTGGCGGCGCTGTCGGACAACAGGATCTGCCCGCCTCCCTGCAAGGTCACGCCGTGCTGGATAACCTGCAGCAGCGTATCGCTGCCGGTCGAGCCGAGCGAGATCAGGCCGCTGTTGTTGATGATGCCGCTCAGCGGCAGCAACGCGCCGTCGCCGATCGTCATGGTGCCTGAATTGTTGACCACCGGTGTCTGGTCGAAGACGAAATTGCTTGCCGTGAGTGCGCCCGAATGCACGCCGTCCAGCGTGATCGACTGTCCGTCGCCGAGCGCGATCACCGCATTGCCGTTGGCATCGTCGGCGATGTGCGTCTGGAGGTCGGCAAAGTCTGCCAATCCACTGTAGCCGATGAGGTCGATCTGGTCGGCCGCAGCGTCGAAATTGTGCACGGTGTCGGCGCCGATCGGCTGCGAGAAGACGAAGAGGTCGTTGCCGTGCGAGCCGGTCAGCACGTCGTCGCCGGACCAGGCAAAGATCGGCGATCCCGGAGCGTAGGCCTCGACATTATCGGCGATCGACGCGCTGCCCAAGGTCCCGTCGGCGTTGATCCAGCTCATCTGGACGTCGAGCACGGCTGCACCGGTAAAACTGGCCGGTGTGGTGACGGTCAGCCCGTGCAGGTCGTTGGTCTGCACCGTCCAAGATCCATCGGCGTTGTGCGTCGCGCCGTCGATGGTCCAGCCTGAGGGAACGTCCTTCACGGTGACGGTGATGAGTGCGCCTTCATGTGAGGGGTCGGTGAGGGCGAGGTTGATGGGCTCGCCGGAGGTGCCGGCGGGGGCAGCTACACTGATTGTCACATGATGGACGATGCTGGTGTTGGTGCCATCGCTGGCGACGATGTCTATATTTCGAGCCGGATTAGAAATGTGCGAGCCAGGTTTTGTATCGGAATACTGAACTCCCTCCAAAATGTTTTGATATGTGCTGGCCGACGCAGTGCCAGTTATGGACAGTGTGACCGGGTCACCATTGTTCGCGACGCTCGACGTAAATGTTACTGTCAGCCCCGCGGCGGTGGCGGCGGCACTCGCCGCTGCGTTAAGGGAGAGTATCTCTCTTATGCCTCCACCGCCCGCACTGTTGTCCTGCGGATTAGTCAGGGTAATTGTCAAGGACGCTAGATTTGCCGAATCGGCGTCGGTGATTGTTCCCAATGGCATGATCAAGAGCTGCGAGACTCCATGAGGATAGCTCGCGGTGGCATCGTTTCCCGCGCCTGATCCATTGAGGTCGACAATCGGGGCTTGACCGCCACCAGTCACATTGATTGTCGCGGTAGCCGAGCCGGTGTCTGTACCGCTGTTGGCGGTGCCGTCGCCGTCCACGAGTGTATAGGTTACCGTCTTCGTGGTCGTGGCGCTGGTTGCATTCGAATAGAGGATATGATCGGCAAGGGCCTGCGCTGCCGCCTGCGTAGCAGCGGCATTGAAGGTGACAACCAGGCTCGACCCGCTCGTGCCGCCGGTGAAAGTACCGATGATCGTTCCGCCATAGGTGACATTGCTGCCGCTGACGCCGATCTGGCCGGCGCCCGTGCCCTGGTTCTGGATCGCCAGTTGATCGGCGGGCGTGCCATTTGCTGTGAACGCGACGGTCAGCGAGCCTCCGCCGAAGTTGGCGGAGTCGATATCAGTTACTGTTCCCGCAGGAGCGATGGCAGTGGCGGCAGATCCAGCGGTGTAGCTGAGGCTTGTAGATGTGCCGGCCAGCGCGCCATTGAGATCAACCGTTGGCGCATCGTTGGTGCCGAGGATGTCGATATGCACCGAGGTCGGAGTGCCGTCGGCGCTGACCACGTTGAAGTTCTCGGTGTAATGCTGGCCGGCGGCGAACTCGTTGTGGGCCGAGCTTGCCGTGTAGGTCCAGGCGCCAGCGCTGTCGATGGAGAACGAGCCATAGGTTCCAACGGTCGCGGCCTGGGCGACGAAGGTCGCCGGGCTGTCGACATCCGAGATGGTCAGCGTGCCGGAGCTCGAGATGTCGGTGGCCGAGTTGGTCTCGGTCAGGTTGCGCACATCGGCCGACAGGATGGCGGCATCGTTGGTGCCGTCGATGTTGATGGTCACCGAGGTGTGGGTGCCGTCGGCGCTGACGACATCGAAGGTGTCGGTGTAGGTGGTGCCGGCGGCGAACTCGTTGTGGGCCGAGCTTGCCGTGTAGGTCCAGGCGCCGGCGCTGTCGATGGAGAACGAGCCATAGGTTCCAACGGTCGCGGCCTGGGCGACGAAGGTCGCCGGGCTGTCGACATCGGAGATGGTCAGCGTGCCGGAGCTCGAGATGTCGGTGGCCGAGTTGGTCTCGGTCAGGTTGCGCACATCGGCCGACAGGATGGCGGCATCGTTGGTGCCGTCGATGTTGATGGTCACCGAGGTGTGGGTGCCGTCGGCGCTGACGACATCGAAGGTGTCGGTGTAGGTGGTGCCGGCGGCGAACTCGTTGTGGGCCGAGCTTGCCGTGTAGGTCCAGGCGCCGGCGCTGTCGATGGAGAACGAGCCATAGGTTCCAACGGTCGCGGCCTGGGCGACGAAGGTCGCCGGGCTGTCGACATCGGAGATGGTCAGCGTGCCCGAAGTGCTGATCGCGGCCGGCGTATTGCCTTCCGTGAGGTTCCGGACATCGGTCGACAGAACGGCCGCATCATTGGTGCCGGCAATATTGACGACGATATTGTAGCTGGCGCTTCCGTCGGCCGACTTCACCGTCAGAGTGTCGGTGACATGCTGGCCTTGGGTCAGCGGGTCGGCGAGAGTCTGGTTGAGCGTATAGGCCCATACGCCGGTTGTCGTATTGAAGGTGAAGGCGCCATAGGTGCCCTGCAGGCTTGGGGGAGTCTGGAAATGGTTCTGGCCGACATCGGGGTCGGTGATGATCAGCTGGCCATGCGCGTTGGGATCGTTCAGCGTGCCATTGGCAACGCCGCCGGCCTCTACCACAGTCAGATCTGCACCCGGAACGGCGGTGATGATCGCGCCGTCATTGGTGCCTTGAATGTTGACCGACACGCTGGCCCAGCTCAGCGTTCCGTTGCCGAGTTTGATCGCATAGGTGAAGGTCTCGTTGATCTGGTCGCCCGCACCCATGGCTTGCAGGCTGGCGAAGCCATGCGCCGCCAGATATCCACTAAGGTCCATCTCGACCTTGCCGTTGTTGATGCGGATGGAAACCCCGCCGCCGATGCTTTCCCAGGCGGAAATGCCGGTCGCCTGAACGTCCTGAGTCGTCAGGTCGATGGGGGCGTATTGCTTCGTGGCCGTCGATGCGGAAATCCCATCGTCCACCGAAAAGAGGGACTTCGCGTTTCCACCCTGATCGTTCGCCATCACATCGAGAACTATGATGGTTTGCGAACCTGAAGCGAGGACGACCGTATCCTCGGTGAGATTGAAAACGTCATTGTTCGCTTGCGGTGTATTGGAGAACGACGTCGTGGTGCCGCCGGCACCGGTGACCTGAGTAGCCATTTTTCAACCCCTTTTCCCTATGACAGACGCCCCTACGCCTGTTTGTTGACAGCCCTGCACGACCACGCCCTGTCCGGGCGTCGATCCCAAAAATCGGCACACAACTGGGTTGGAAGTGCAGTGCGCCATCAGCGCGCCTGCCGGGCAAGAAATGCCGGCTGGAGCTAGCGGATGATGATCACATGATGGCGGCGGCGACGACGTTGGTCGCTGCGCTACGTCTCCCTACCCCAATTACATCCTCTAAATCGTCGGGTTTCCGATCATGATATTTAGAAGATGCTTATATTAGGAGATTATTAACTCTACTGGAGAGGAGGCGTCAACGCCCAACTTTGGAGGACAGTTAATATTCGAAGTCAGATGCGGCATGAGTTCACGGCCTGGTGCACAGGTGACGGCTCGCGGAGCCTGCCTGACGCCTCCGAGAGAGATAACCCACGCCCGGCCCAATCGTGGGCACTGCGAAAGAAAAAGCGACTGACATAGCCGTCAGCGCCACAGCTATGGTGGGCGATCCGTCATGCTTGCCCGCCAAGGCTAATGAAGGCGGCCAGATCGCGAGGAATGAGCTTTAGACAGCGTCATGAGACGTCAGATCGATTTGAGTGCGGTCGATTTCTGGCTGGAGGACGACTCATGCCTGGTCAGAGAACGCTCGATGGATCGGATGATCGCGATCAGCAGCAGATTGATCACGAGGTAGAGCACGCCAGCAATTGCGAAAATCTCGAAGATCGCGAAGGTCTGGCTCATCAACCGCTTGGCGTAGCCGGTGATTTCGAGCACCGTGATCGTCGAGGCAAGGCTGGTGCCCTTCACCACAAGGATAAGCTCATTGCCATATGCTGGCAGCGCCTGGCGGATGGCGAGCGGGAACTCGATGCGGCGGAACCGCAGCATGCGCGACATGCCGCATGCCTGGGCCGCCTCGACGAGACCGACCGGAACCGATATCAATCCGCCGCGCAGTATCTCGGATGTGTAGGCGGCCGTATTCAGCGCGAGTGCCAGGACGGCGCAACGCGATCCGTCGCTGATCACCCACCACAAAACCGCGTTGTCCTTGATCAGCGAAAGCTGGCCGAGCCCGTAGTAAAATAGGAAGATCTGCACCAGCAGCGGGGTCCCGCGAAAGACGTTGCTGTAATATTTGGCGAAGCCCGACAGGAGCCAGTTCGACGACAGCCGCATAAGCGCCAGTCCGAGGCCCAGATTGAAGCCGATCAGCACCGAAACGAAGGTCAGCGCGGCTGTGACCCACAGGCCCTTGAGCAGAACGGGAACCGCAAGCTGGATGAGGTCTATCATACTGCTTTTCTCGTCCGTAGCCTGAGCAGGCGTTCGATCCCGTCGAAGCCGGCCTGGCTTACAAGCGTGATGGCGAGATAAACCACCGCCGCAATCAGGTAGAAGATGAACGGGTGGCGGGTGGAGTTGGCGCCGATGAAGGAAATGCGCATCAACTCCTGAAGGCCGACCACGGAAACCAAAGCGGTGTCCTTGATCGTCGTCTGCCAGACATTGTTGATGCCGGGAACGGCGATGCGCAGCATCTGCGGGGCGATGATGCGGCGGAAGATGCGTGCGCCCGGCAGCCCGAGCGCTCGAGCTGCCTCGATATGCCCATTGGGGATGGCGCCGAGCGCCCCGCGCACGACCTCGGTCGAATAGGCCCCGGAGATCGCGCCGATGGCGATGACCGCGATGACGAACGCATAACCGCTTTCCGCAACTCCGGCATAGCCGAAGGCAGTCACGACCTTGGTCACGAATTCAACCGAACTGAAAAACAGCAGGTAGATGATAAGCAGTTCGGGCACGCCACGCACAAGCGACGTATAAGCATCGACCACCAGCGAAAGTGGAAATATCCGGGCCCATTTGATCAGCCCGCAGACAATGCCGATCACCAGACCGGCCGCCATGCTGACGAAACCCACAAGGATTGTGATCGCCGCGCCACGCAGGATGACGGTCACCCAACCCGCTTCCCAAACTTGCCAGAGACCGAATTCCATCTGAGTTGCCCTAGTCTGTCTTGCCAATGAGACGCATGCGCCCGGCTGTCCGGGCGCATGCCAGAATTCCAAGGCGTTATTTGCAGGGCCGGGAAATGTCCGTCTTGAACCATTTCTGGCTGGCCTTGCCGACCGAGCCGTCGGCGATCAACTCGCAAAGCGCCTTGTCGATCTTGGCCTTGAGCTCGGTGTTGTCCTGCGCGATGCCGACGCCGATGCCTTCGCCAAGCGTCGGGTCGAACGTGCTCTTTATCTCAACACCTATCAGCTGGAAGTTCTTGCCATCCGGCTTGTCCAGAAAATCCTGCAAGGCGGATTGATCGGCGAAAGCCGTGTCGATACGGCCGCTCGCCAGGTCGATCTGCATCTGATCGAGCGTGTCGTAGGTTTTCAGGTCGGCATTCGGCGCACGCTTCTCGAGGAAATGCGCGTGCGTGGTGCCAGCCTGCACGCCGACCTTCTTGCCATCGAGCGATTTCAGCAGCGTGTCGACGTCGGTGATGGCGGCGAGATCAGAACCCTTGGCCGCGACGAACATGTTGGCCAGTTCGGCATAGCCGACGCTGAAGTTGATCTCCTTCTTGCGATCGGCGGTGATCGACATGCCCGAGATGATGACGTCGAAGCGCTTGGCCTTCAGCGCCGGGATCAACCCGTCGAAGGCCTGCACCACGAAATGGCAGGTCACGCCAAGTTTGGTGCATAGCAATGCGCCGACATCGGCGTCGAAGCCGGTGACGTTGCCGTTGGCGTCGGACATGCTCCATGGCGGGTAGGCGCCTTCCGTACCAATGGACAGCTCGCCTTCGGCCGCCCATGCGCTGCCCATGCTTCCCGCCAGACAGGCGACAAGCGTCAAGACTTTCAGTTTCATATCAGTTCCCCTTCTTGTTGATCTTCATTGCCGTTGTCCGGTGCGAGCCGAACGCTTCGAGGGCTTGCTTCACAGTGTCCGTGCCAGGAATTGGCGCAGACGCTCCGAGCGCGGGCTGCCGAACAGCTCCGCCGGCGCACCCTCTTCCTCCACCTTTCCCTGGTGGAGAAACAGAACCTTGTGGGAGACCTCGCGCGCGAACTGCATCTCATGCGTCACGAGGATCATGGTGTTGCCTTCCTCCGCCAGTTGGCGGATCACCCGCAGCACCTCGCCGACCAGCTCGGGGTCGAGCGCCGATGTCGGCTCGTCGAAGAGGATGACCTTGGGCCGCATCGCCAGCGTGCGGGCAATCGCCGCCCGCTGCTGCTGGCCGCCGGACAACTGGCCGGGATAGTGGGCATGCTTGTCGGCGAGCCCGACCTTCTTCAGCAGGGCATGCGCGTGTTCGAGGGCCTTCTCGCGAGGCTCCTTCAGCACATGCCGGGGCGCTTCGATGATGTTCTCCACCACCGTCATGTGCGGCCACAGATTGAAGTTCTGGAACACCATCCCGACCCGGGCGCGGATGCGTTCGACCTGCGCCATGTCGGCCGGCCCGAGACGGCCGTTCGACAGCGGCTTCATCTTGATGAGTTCGCCGTCGATGGCGACCTTGCCGCCATCCGGCTGTTCCAGAAGATTGATGCAACGCAGGAACGTGCTCTTGCCCGAACCCGACGAGCCAATCATGGAAATGACTTCGCCGGCATGGGCGGTGAGATTGACGCCCTTCAACACCAGAAGCGAGCCGAAGCTCTTGTGAAGCTCGTCGATCTGCACTGCCGGCGTCGTGATCTTCGCTTCGTCAGCAGGCGTCGGATCGGCCACAGCGGCCGGAGCGGTTGGCGGCGTCTGTTCGCGCCTTATGGCCTCGTCCTGGGCTACCTCGACAGTCTGTAGCTCGGCCAGTGCACGGTCGAAATAGCGCAGGCTGCTGGACAGGCAAGTGCGCTGCCAATCCGGATCATCGGGAATGAAGGCCGAGCGCAGCGTCTCCCGGATTCGCTTGCCCAGCGGCGAATCGAGCTTCCCGAACAGATGCAGCCAGTTGTCGGCTTGCACCGCTTCCATGACCGAGGGGCCGTCCAGCGTGCCGCATTCGACGACAAGCGGCAGCACGCGCGCGTCCGGCATTGCCTTGCGGACGGCGTCGGAGACATAGCCGGTCGCCGTCGCAGCGATGCCGGTGCCGGTCTTGGCGCCCGGGCCGGTCAGCACGGTCGACAGCGCCGGCCCGAAGATGGATTTGCCCCAGGCAAGGCCAGCATGCTCGGAACTCGCGACCGAAAGCAGAGCCGGGTAGCCGTAAGGCCCCGCCCCCGTATGCAGGTCGAAAACGATGACCTGGCGCGCCGCGCCGGCAAAAGCCTTCAGGATCTCGTTCAGCGTCCTGTTCGACCAGACCGGGCCGCCACCGCCGTAGAACATCCCGTCGGCGAATTCATACTGGCCGGCCTCGACGATCGCCGCCAGCCCGGCATGCCCAAGCCTCTTGCGCGCTGCGGCAAGTTTCTCGTCGGCCGCTGTGCGGTCCGGCCCTGCCCATTCGCGGTATGCCACGGCGTCGTGGAGGCCGGCATAGCCATTGTTGACCGGAGCGCCCGCCGACCAGTCGATGAAATTGCGGTTGAGGTCGACATTGTCTTCGTTGACGCGCCGCGACCACGCCGTGCCCCAGGGATTGATGAGGTGGATGGCAAGGATCGCCATGTCGTCAGGCAAGCGCCGCAGGTTCTTCTGGCCGAGCCAGGCGGTCTGGCAGGTCGAGCCGAACGGCCCCTCGACACCATGCGTGCCGGAAATGAGCACGATCAGCTTGCGCGCGTCGCGACGGCCAAGCAGTGCCACATCCGTCGCCAGCGGCCCGCCATCGGGCCCGTTCAGCGGATGAACATATTCAGACAGCTCCGCGCCCGCCCGCTCGGCCGCTTGGCGAAATTCCTGGCGCAAGGCGCCGAAATCAGAGGCATAGGCCGGGGCCAGCTCGTCATGGCGCTTCGTCGATCCCAATGGACGGCTGGCGGTCAATCCGTTCATTCCCTGTGATTCCGGCATGGGGTTACTCATCGGTGAGGTTGCTCACGTTCTTAAAGCTGCCGGAATGAGATGGCCTGGAAGACCGAACGAACCAGGCATCGCGGGGAAGCACCTTGTCGGGGTTCATGATCGACTGATCGTCCAGCACTCGTTTCACCCGCTCCATCACGGCGAGCTTCGTCGGGTCGGCTGTCGCCAGCAGGGAATGGATGCGCTTCGACCCAACACCGTGCTCGGCGGAAAAGGAACCGCCAATCTCCCGGAGCTGTTGATACAGGACACCCTCGACACCCTCGGCAATTTCGGGCGCCAGCGGACCCCGGCGGTTGAGGATGATATGCAGGTTCCCATCGGCCAGATGTCCGAAGATATAGGGAGCCAGACCGGGTTCGATCGCAGCGAGCTTAGGCAGGATTCTGTCGAGATATGCTGGAATTTCCGACAATGGCACCGACACGTCGAAAGAAGGCGCATCGGGATGGGCGCGATAGAGCACGCTGGTGTCCTCGCGCAGCCGCCACAGGTCGTCCTCTTGCCGCCGCGAGCCGGCGATGATGCCGGTCGCTTCGGGATAGCGCTCCATTACTTCCGAATAAATCCGCTCGAAATCCTCGCGCAGCGCCTCTTCGCGCGCGCCGCCAAGCGACAGCAGCAAGAACAGCGGCTGGTCGAGCGGCACGCCTGGTTCGGACCATCCATGCGCGGCGGCGGCCAGACCGAAATACGAGGTCCACATCGCCTCGGCCGCGCGCAGATGCCCGGCCTCCGATTCAAGAGCCAGGCGAATGGTCCGCAGAGCAGCCTCGACCGATGGCAGCCCGAAAAGCGCGGTGGCGCTGGCTAGCGGCGAAGGGTCGAGCTTGACGACCACGCGGGTGACGATGCCGAGCGTGCCCTCGGCGCCGATGAAGAGATGTTTCAGATCATAGCCGGCCGAATTCTTCACCACCCGGGTGAGATCGGAATAGACCGATCCGTCGGCCAGAACGGCCTCGAGGCCAAGCACGCGGTGGCGCATCACGCCGTTGCGAAAGGCCATCACGCCGCCCGCATTGGTGGACACCATGCCGCCGATCGTTGCCGAGCCGCGCGCGGCAAGATCGATGCCCGGTTCCAGCCGGTGTTCGCGCGCGGCCTCTTGCAGCGCTTCAAGAGTAACGCCGGCGTCGACGACGGCCACCCGCTCGACAGGATCAAGCCGCTCGATGCGGTTCATGCGCGTCATCGAAAGGACGATCTCGCCTGGCCGCGAAACACTGCCGCCGACCAGGCCGGTCTTTCCACCTTGCGGCACGATCGCGATCCCGTTCTGGTGACAGATGCGCGCCACCGCCGCGACTTCACCGGTCGATAAAGGCGCAACGACGATGCCGGCGCCACAATTCGCGCCATTCGAGCCAAGGTCGATCGCCTCGGTATCCTCTCCGGTGCGCACATTCGAAGCGCCGACGACATCGCGGAGCGCGTCGACAAACGACAACGGCACCGCCTGGTCGATCCAGTTCGTTTGCCCTTGGGGCGCGAGGCCGGTCATCGTCCCACCAATTCCTGAAGTGCCGCAATCAGCCGGTCATTGTCCGCCGGCAAGCCGATGGTGGCACGCAGATAGCGTTCGTAGCCGGCTTCTCGCCACGCCTTGACGATAATCCCCTGCTTCAGAAGATCGGCGGCGAGGCTCGAACTATCACCCTTGCAGTCGAAGAACAGGAAGTTTGTCTGCGACGGCGCAACCCGGAAACCAAGGCCAACAAGAGCGGTGGCTGTGCGCACGCGCTCGGCCCTGACCCGGCTCGCCGACGCCTTCATCCAGCTTTCGTCGGCGAGTGCCGCGATCGCGGCGGTCTGTGCCGCTGCGTTGACGTTGAATGGCGTCTTGGCAGCGGCGATCACCCGTGCCAGTTCGAGGCTCGAACAGACGGCATAGCCGACGCGCAGCCCCGCCAGCCCATACGCCTTCGAAAACGTCCGCAGCACCACATGGTCGATGCCGTGACCGCGCAGAACCTCGATGCCGTCGGGCGCACCTGGATCGGCAAATTCGAAATAGGCTTCGTCGAGGACAAGAAGCGTGCCTGGCCGCACGGCGCCGATCAGCCGTTGCAAGCCGGAATGGTCGAGACCGGGTCCGACCGGGTTCCATGGCGAGGATATGAAAACGATCCGTGGCCTGGCGGCGATCGCCGTTTCCAGCGCGGCAAGGTCGAAGCCCATTCCAGGCGTCATCGCAACCTTGACGACATCAGCCCCCACTGCCAGCGGCTCTATCTCATGCAGGCCGAAGCTCGGCACCGTGGTGACGACGGAGGCGCCCGGCACCAGGACGGCGCGCGAGATGGCGGCGATCATCTCCTCGGAGCCGTTGCCGGCAACGATCAGGCCGGGATCGACCGCCAGTCTTTCGCCAAGCACTGCCCGCAGCGCCGTGCAAGCCGGATCGGCATAGCGCCATGGTTCGAACGATGACGAAGCCAATGCGGCCATGACGGCGGGAGAACAGCCGTCCGGGTTCTCATTGCTGGCCAGCCGGGCGATGTCTTGGCGGCCACTCAGCGCCCGCGCCATCGCTATGTTCATGCCGGCATTGTAGGGCGGCAAGGCGGCGATATGCGGATTGAGCGGCAGGCTCGACACTGGTTTGACCGACTGTTCCAAATTCCGACTTCCGTTTCCCCGCGCCCATACGCGGCATCGCGATCTTGTCAAATATCCAGGACGATTGATCCGCTCGGCCTGGAGCAGCACAGCAGCACTTCGCCTGCCCCAAGCTCGTCCAGCGGTTCTTCGAAATAGGCGACGTCACCCGAGACCAGCCGCGACTTGCATGTGCCACAGATGCCCGACCGGCAGCTGAATTCCGGTTTCAGACCGTGATCCTCGGCAAAGTCGAGCAGCGATGCGGCGGAGCCGTCCCAGATGGCCTTGAGTCCCGATTTTCGGAACTTCACGGTCGTCGCCTCGTCTGTCGGCACGATCCTTGCCGGCTGCGCAACAACCGCCGAGGTCCGAAATGCATCAGGCTCAAGCACCGTCGACGGACCGAAAAATTCGTAGGCAATGCGGTGCTTCGGCACGCCAAGCGCTCGCAACATGGCGTAAATCGCCTGCATGAACGGCGGCGGACCACAGAGATAGAAATCATAGTCGTCGATCGGCAGCAGGCGTTGCAGCACGTCCCGCGAAATCATGCCTTCGCTGTGGAAGTGCTGCTTGGCTTTGTCGCGTTCGGACGGAGACCGATAGCAGTAGTGGGCGGTCAGGCCGGGCCGTGTCGCGACAAGGCCGCTCACCTCGTCGCTCAAGGCATGCACGTCGCCATTCTCGCAAGCGTGGACGAAGAGGGCACGGCGGTCCGGCATCGAAGCCAGCGCATGCAGCATCGACACCATCGGCGTCAGCCCGACGCCGCCGCTGAGCAGCACGACCGGACGGCTGCTCGCCTTGTCGAGCACGAAATCGCCGCGCGGCCCTTCCGCCTGAAGGACGTCACCGACGTCGATCCGGTCATGCAGGAAGCATGAGCTTATCCCATCAGGCAGGCCAGGCGCGGATGCTGCTTCCCGCTTCACGCTGATCCGGTAGCGACCCTTGCTGGCCGGAGAACAGGAGACGCTATAGTTGCGCAGCACATATCCCTTTTCGCCTGCCGCGTGCGGCACGGGTATCTTGAACACCAGGAACTGGCCCGGCTCGAAATCGCGCCAGTCCAGTGGATTGACCGGTTCCATGTGGAACGACGTGATGATGGCGCTTTCGCGCACCTTCGCAACCACCCTCAGGTCGCGAAACCCGCTTCTTGCGATGGTGCCGCGAGCGGTGAATGCGTTCATTCGGCGGCCGCCAATTGCTGGCTCTCGCTGGCGATCAGCTTGGCCAGGTTGCGGCGAAAACGCAGCGGCCCGACATCGATCTTGAGATCGAGATTGGGCGTGCGCTTGTTGGCCATGCCCTTGTGCACCGCGTTGAGCACGGTGCGGTCCTCGTCGAAAGCGCCGCGCACGGAGGTGGCGAACCGGCGCGACACCTCCAGATCGTCGGGAGCGAAATTGCGCATCTGGAACCAGTAATATTTCGTCTGGTTCTCATCGACAGGCGTCATGAAATTGTAACTGTCCATGAGGAACACGTCCTCGTGCAGCGGCTTGCCTTCGCCGCCGGTGCGTGCCGGCACGAAGATCGCCTTGATGATAGCGTTGGACGGGTAACGCACCTCGTAGTGCTGCTTGCGGTCGCAATTGCCGGAGAATTTGAGGAAGGGTGCATAGAAGGGCGCCGGTGCGGCATCGACCACCCAGCGCCATACCGTTACGCCGTCTTCGCCCACGGTGGTTTCGAGCGGCGCATCCTCCATGGCCTGGACACCACCGAAGGAGGACTGATGGACCCAGGACACATGCGAGGGGTCGAGCAGGTTATCGGTCATGTAGAGATAGTTGCAATCGAGCGCCATCGACTCGCCGCGGTTGACGCCCCATGCCGGGTCGCCCCAGTGATCGACAGCGAAAATCAGGTCGGGATCGGCCTTTGCCGCCTCGCCCATCCAGATCCAGAGCAAGCCGTAGCGCTCGGCAATCGGATAGGAACGGACACAGGCGACATGAGGTATCTTTTCCGCGCCCGGCACCCGCGTGCAGGTCCCCGTGCTGTCGAAGGTCAGGCCGTGATAGCCGCACTCGACCGTGTCGCCCTTTATGCGACCCATGGACAGCGGCAGCTTGCGATGCGGACAGGCGTCTTCGAGCGCCGCTACCACGCCATCGGTCCGGCGGTAGAGGACGATATCCTCGCCAAGAATCCGGGTCGACACCAGCCGGTCGGCGACCTCATGGTCCCACGCGGCAACGTACCAGCAGTTTCGAAGAAACATGGCGTCCTCCCAGCTTGTGAACCCCCAAACGAATATCTTGCGGATCCTGGACGACATAGGGCTTGCATCTGCGTTCTATTTTAGAAAAACTAAATCAAGCTGACCCCAGGATCCTTGCCCAGGTGAACAAGACGCCGCCGCTGCGTGCGATACAGGCCTTCGAGGCCTTCGGCAGACGCGGCAGTATGACGGCGGCCGCGACCGAGCTTGGCGTCTCCGTTGGCGCGGTCAGTCAGCAGATACGCAAAGCGGAAGAGGCCCTCGAGGTCAGGCTGCTGGAACGGCGCGGCAGAAGCGTCGCCCTCACAGCGCTGGGACGTGTGTATCACGCGGCGGTTTCCCTCGGATTCGACCAGATTCGTGCGGCTCAAGACATCATCGATCGCGCCCAGTCCGCGAACACGCTGACAATCTCCTGCCTGCCATCGCTGGCCAGCAAATGGATCGGCCCGCAATTGCTGGATTGGCAGATTGCACACCCGGGCGCGACGGTACGTCTGGTCGGCGCGGAGACGGAACCCCGATTGGATACTGAAGGGGTCGACTTCCGCATTTCGTACGGCGAGAAGTATCGCGATTTCAACCACTATATCGAACTGTTCACGGATTGGGTGGTGCCGGCATGCTCACCGGCGCTGCTGGCAAGGCACCCGGTGCGCAAACCCGCCGACATTCTCGACCTGCCACTCCTCAGCATCGAATGGGCTCGCGACCACCGCTCACCGCCCAGTTGGACGGAATGGGCAGCAAGCATCGGAGCGATGTACCAAAAGGCTTCAGGTGAAGTCGCCTTCTCCTTGTCGAGCGCCGCTATCGATGCCGCGACGAATGGAAGAGGCGTTGTGCTGGCGCAGCTATCAATGGCCGCCGAGGATATCGCATCCGGCCGCCTCATCGTACCTTTCAATCAACGGCTCAAATTGTCTCAGGCCTATTTCCTTGCCTGGGACCGTGCAGCTCTGGAAAAGCCCTTCGGCCCGGAACTGCGCGCGTGGATCGTGTCGAATTCCAAGCGGATGGGCGCAGCTTTAATGGCTAGCTGATGTCCTCAACTGTTCACTCCCACTCGATTGTCTTTGTCCCTATTAGGTCATTGATCGCTGACATGCCGGACTGCAGGCGGTATCGCGTGATCGAGATGCGCTCGGGCGATCGATCCTCAATCACGCCAGCCCGAGCCGGGCGACGACGAGCAGAACCACCCGCTGGTTGATTGAACCTAGCCCTCTACTCTGCTTTCGTCGGGACCGTCATCCTGATGCAGGTGCCGCGGCCTAACAGTCTGCTGGCATGGCCGGTTGGCTTCCGCGATCGCGTGACAACTGGGATGTCACCAGTGTTAGCCTTTCGCTGGGGCAAGCCGTCGCCTACTCGACGTTGTAGCGCAACCATTCGAGCAACGTGACCGGGGCGGGTTTCAGACGCCTCTCCGGCACGAGCCACCGTGCGGGACCTGTTACATTTTGTGATTTGCACGATACCGCTGACGGGCGTTCTGATGAATGGAGGCCTTTCCGGCTTCAGGCACTTGGCGGAAAGGGCGGGGGTGTGAAAGGTGGCCAACCATGGCCCAGGCAAGTACCATTGTCTTAAGCGGCGATTATGGCTACACCCAGTATAAGGCATCCGGCCTGCCCGCCGACACCATTATCGATGCCACCGACGCCTCGTGGATCGTCGCCAATCAGGGAAGCCCCATCAACCGCTATCCCTTCTCGATCGTCGACCCCGGCGACAACCTCCTGGTTTTTGGCGGCACGATCAACGGCACCGTCTCCCAAACCGGCGACTGGGAGAACATTTACGTCAACTCCGCCGCAGTCCGTATAAATTCAGCCCACAACTTTGTCATCGACGATTGGACGGTTACCCAGCCCTGGGATGGCATTCGTGTCGGCGGCACTGGCCACTTCGTCATCGAGGACAGCTATGTCGGCTACTCCCGAGACGACGCGGTCGAGGACGATGACGTCATCAGTGGCACGATCAAGGATTCCCTGTTTGACAACGTGTTTTCCGGAGTGAGCCTTGGTGACGGTGAAGTGAATGGGCATAACAACACGGTCATCATGGATGGCATGCTTCTGGGCATGAAAGAATACCTTCGCAAAGGCGAGATGACCCACGGCTCGCCGTTCAAACTCGACAACGGCACAGGCGCTAACGATATCTCGCCAAGCCTGCACTTCATCGACTGCGTGGTGGCGATCACCGACGTGCACCACAACGGCATGGGGCGGCTGCAGCACGCCTGGGACAAGACGGTCGAGTCGCACGGCAATTACTACCTCAACCTCTCTGACACGCCGCTGCCGTCCGATTATCCAATGCCGCCCGCCGGCTGGACGGTCCTTCAAGGCCAGGCGGCCCGCGATTACTGGGCCAATGCCAAGGCGGTCTGGCATGCGGCCCATGACGGGATCGACCAGCCACCGACACCGCCGACCGACCCGACCAAGGGAACTACCGGGAACGACACTTTTGTCGGCACTGGCGCGGCCGATAACTATGATGCCCTGGCTGGTAACGACATACTGTGGGGCCGAGGTGGCAACGACGTGCTCCACGGAGGCGCCGGCAAGGACACCTTCGTGTTTGACACGGCCTATGGCCCTGGCAATGTCGATAGGCTCCCGGACTTCCACGCAGCGGACGACGCGCTCTATCTCGACAATGCCGTCTTCACCAGCCTCGGCCCCGGTTCCTTGTCCAGCCCGACGCAGGTGAACTCGTCGTATTTCGAGTTGCGCGAACACGCCACCAGCCATAACGACTACCTGCTCTACGACCGGACCACGGGCATCCTGTACTATGACCCCGATGGCTCGAGATCGGCCCCTCAGGTGGAAATCGCCCACCTACAGGCCGGGGCGGCCCTGACCTATCATGACGTGTACATCATTTGATCGCCCATGCGATCGCACATGGCACTACGAAGCGCGAGCGCGTCACCGCTGGTGTTCCAGTTGCCACTAACAGCGATCAAAAATAGCGACGGATAGCGCCGATCTAGTAGATCTGCACAGAGGTTACGACTCTTTGGAAATCGGCTTGGGATAGACTTCGACCAGGCGCTCCCATGCAGCCCTGTCTGCGACGAGGAGATCCTAGCTGTCGATGCGACGATCGAGGCACCCCGAGCCACAACCACCCTTGCTCTCCTTTGGCAAAGGGGAGACCTGGCGAGTTCCAATTCGCAACCGAAGGCGATTATCCGGACCGAGGGTGGACGTCGGCTAAGAAGCGTGCGCGACTAGTGCTCGCGCGCAACCAGCCAACCAGATACTAGCCGGCCGAGTGGGCCGATGATCACGCTTGTCCAGGTCGTGGCGCGCTCTCGGCGGTCTTTGCATTCTTGACGGATCATATTTTGGACTTCAGAGCAACCAAGTGGCGTCAGTATCCAGCTGTCAAGCTGAGACGATTTTCTCCACGTTGGACTGTTGTCGTCCGCGTAGCCAACCGGGAGATTAAGACGCTCCGCCTTCCGGATCAGTCGCCGGGTTTTTATCTCCGCAATCTGTTCATAATATAATAACGTTTCCCAATAATGTCGGTACTCGGCCTTTTCCCGCTCCGCAGGCGTGCAAGCATTTGTCAGGTCGATGTTATAGGCGTGGTCGAGCGTCCTGATGGTTAGCCGGTACGCCATGACCTCCAATAAATCTTTGATTTCTAATAATATCGTCATACGACATCCCCGAGCCATCGTGTCCAAAAAAAGAACGCTACAACCTCCTATGACGTTCAGTCCATTCCACTACTTGGATGAACTTAGAAGGCAAAAGAACTAGATAGCGAGTAACATCGGGACGATCTGGTTCTCGAAAAGCTCCGGCTCGCCAAAAGCCGCCACGAATCGGCGATAGCAAAGACAAAGTGGTCTCGCCAGCAAGGCCGGTTAAATCAAGAAGGTATCGGCGAAGCGGAAGACGAAAACCAACTTCAAGTAACAGCCGTTGCTTAAGAGCGCATTTTTCCCTTACCGGCCAACGACCGAACAATCCTGACATCGGCGCTACACTGGCACCACCGATAGGATTAATTGCGCATTACCTAATGTCCCCTGTAAATTGACCGGTGCGGGTGCGTACTTAAGCCCGCCGCAGTGGCCGGTGCGGTCCTCACGTCCCCGGAGGGCTGCCCGCCGCACCGGCCATTTTGCCTACGCTTTGGTTAGCGGCGACGTTCGCTTTGGCCTCGATGCGCTGGGCCGCCAGCGCCCAGCCCCTGAGCGGCGACTGTTGGTCTTGGTCCAGGTCTCATCAATGAAGACCCGTCGCGTGGATCGATCCGGCCCCGATATTTCATCCACTGCAGCCGCCGTCGTGCGACATCGGGGCGATTCTGTCCGTTGGCGATCAGCGTCTTTTTTGTGAGTGAGCTTCTCGGCATGCACGAACTCCCATACCAATCGGTAGTCGACCTTCAGACCAGCTCGGCCACAAGGCCGCGCAAGGTGAAGCCCGGTCGTGAAAGCGCTCGATCAAGCTGTTGGGCCACACTCCCGAGAGTTTCTTCGGTTTGTAGCCGCGGACCTGGCGAGGCGCCGCACTGCCAGTCTCTTCGACACGCTATTAGCCACGCTATGGCCCCGCTGTAGCTGACGCTAAAGCGCGCCGTGGCGGCGCCGCGACAGCCCTTCCATCTTGACCGCGGCAACAACCCGCCCGCGAAAATCCATCGAATATCCTGCCATCCCGACTGGCCTCCTCCAGTATGAATGTTGAATCAGAGCAAAGGTGATTTGCGAATCTCACGACTCCATCCCGCTCTAGCAAGAGAGTCCGGGGCACCGAAGCACATACCCGCGAGGAAGCGCCAGTTGCGGTTGAGACCAGAACTAAGCTTGATGTCAGCTCGAAATGTAAGACCGATCAAATCCGGCCGTTTTTATAAGTTCCGCGTGGTCATGCAACTCGACCACACCATTGCGGAATGAAGCCAGTCCACTTTCCCGCAAATCCTTCAACACGCGACTTACATGCACAGCCGAAAGCCCCAACGCGTCGGCCATCTCGGCTTGGGTCAGCGGGCATTCAAAGCGGTCCGGATAACTCGTTGGCGATCGATGTGCCCGGCAGCCCAGTTCGAGAAGAAGATGCGCCGTGCGTTCGACAGGTCCCCGTCTGCTGACTCCTGCCAGATGTTCCGCAACCCTTGCGTACCGCCTTACCTCAGCCAGCAGGATAGCCTCGCAAATGGACTGCGGGTAGCGCGAAAAACAAGTATGGACAGGACCGGTCAGCTCGATCGCGGTTACATCGGAGAGCGCAGTTGCCGTCTCGCCCCCTTCGCCGGAGAACTCGATCAAGGCAATTTCGTGAGGAAGCGCGAAATCAACGATGAGACGCGAGCCATTCCGCAACGTTTTGCCGAATGCCGCCCAACCCGCAGTCATAACCAGGATGGAGGATTTGGCCTGATGCTCGCGTGCAATCGTGGTGTTCGCCGGATAGAGGCGGCGCAAAGCCCCCGGCAATACTGAGATTGTCCTTTCCCAACTCGCGTCGGCAAGCGCGGGTCGCCTCTCCAATTCAAGAGCCTGCTTTGATAAGCCCATTTGTCTTGATTACCCCACTCCGCGATCGTCCCTCCGATCAATCTGCAGCTTCAACCCATTAATTACACAAACGTTCCGCCTATCTTTTCATCCAAATGGCGTCGCGGCCTACCGCCATGGGATGCTACCCTACCACCTTGGGGGTACTTGTACCATGCAGAAGGTTCTCAGCCCACTTTACTGGATGGGCTTCAGCAAGTTCCCGTGGCCTGCCGGCATTCAACGCCGCCAGTCGAACTTGTCCTTTGGCTGCTGCGCCCCGGCGGACCATCACGGCTACTTTCACGTCCCTTCTTTGGTTGAAAACCCTCGCCAAGCAGAGCTGCTCAACTTGAAAGCAGCCGCGTTCGATGCCCTTCAGAAAGCACGTCGGGTCCTGCTGGTCGCGTTGATGCCGGAAGCGCGGATCCCACTGGCGGATCGGGCGGTTGCAACTCTTGCCAAGGCGGACTGGGGATCGCCTGCGCCGTGCTTCCGGGACTCTCCGTTGCACCTGCTGTAACGACTTGCTCCATTGTGCTGGCTGCCGGTTTTCGGCGCGGGTAAAGCCGCGAGGGACGCCTGGCATTGTAAGTCTGCCGTCTTTCCTCGGCAACTTCCAGGTCATCGATTGCGGATATGACCGATGCAAGACGATCCTCGATTTGGCTAAGACGCCTGCGGGTGGAAAACAGGGCGACTGAAACCAGCAAACTGTAGGCAAGTACGACAATGACTGCTCCTACGGGAGTTTCGATGCCGAACACAATTAAAGTACCAGCTCCAATAAAAACGGCAGGAGCTCCATAGCCCAGCAACCTGTCTTTCTTCATAGGAAGCATCAACGGCCAGGTTGCGGACAGCATAAGAATGGCTGCCGGTCTGTTGATCACCCAATCTAAAAACCCCGGAACGATTTCGCTGAGAATATCCATATCAACCTCAAGCAAGACACGGCCGGCTGCTTTGTTGTCGTCAGGAAGTGCAGGCTCTCCTGCGCGCCCTGGACGCTGCGGCGCCTTAGACCTTGCGGAAGCGCGATCTATGGTCCCGGCGACATCCTAAAGGTCTGGAAGGCTTGTCGGGTAGACCAGATCAACCTTTAGCCGATTTACTACTCAATAATGGTAATGGCGGGGATATCCGCGAAGCTGTTATGTTTCCAACTGACCGGCGACGCGATCGCTCGGTGGGCGGGAAAAGAGCGACTGCACATGCCGGATGGCGGGACGCGAACCCTTACATTTCACGCGCTCTGAGCGCTTACACGCAACTGCCCGAACTACTTTGAAGTGAAGCAAATTCAGCCGACGCTGGAGGGGCGGGAGTTGTGCTGTTGATTGCAAGGATTCGGAAATGGCAAGTTCAATTGACAGTCCGACCATGACCAGAGAATTACTGCCGCTCGACGTGCGGGAGATTCTTGATTTCTTTCTCCGCCGCTGGAAGCTGGTGTGCAGCATTGCTGCGCTCACCTTCGCCGCATTTGTCGCCGCCGCCTATCTCCTTCCACCATCCTACACGGGCGTCGCACAAGTGTTACTTGACGCCCCGATAGACTATATGACTCCGCAGGATTATTCGAATTCTGATTTTGCCGACAATTCAACATTTATCGAAAGTCAGATTGCGGTCCTGAGATCCACCTCGCTCCTTCAGAAGGTGGTCGACAGTGAAAAGCTGACGGAAGACCCAAAGATCGGACCGGGGGCATTAATATGGCTACAGAACGCCCTTGGAGTTTCGCGCGTTGGATTGGCGGATGTTATCGAGATCTCGGTGACCGCCTATGACCCGGGGAAAGCAGCATCGCTGGCGAACGCAATCTCCCAGGCCTACCTCGCTGATCGAGTAAGGTCCCGCTACGAAGGGGCCAAGAAAGCGTCCACATGGCTCAGTGAGCGGGCCACATCTCTGCGAGCGGAATTGAGCCTTTCGGAACAAGCCGTCCAGAAGTTTCGGATCGATCACAATCTATTGGCGACGCCAGCAGGCAGTTTGACTGACCAGCAGCTGTCTGAATTGAATGTCGCATTAATTACTGCACGCGCCGAATTGTCGGAGAAACGGGCGCAATATCAACAAGTTGACAAATTGCTGACCAGCGGAGGCGACATCCAGTCGATGCCGGACGTCTTGCAGTCCGTAGTTATCAGCGCGCTTCGGGCCCAGATCGCTGGAGTGACACGGCGGGAAGCCGACCTCAAATTGAAATACGGCGATCGGCATCCGGATGTCCTGGCGGCGCAAGCCGAGCGCCGCGACATCGAGGGGCAGATTACCGCCGAAGTCCAGCGTCTCATCGGCAATCTGAAGAATGAAGTGGACGCTGCCGAGGCCCGGGAAGCTTCTCTCAGCCGAGCCTTGAATTCGGTATCCAACCGATCCGAAGTCGAAGGTCAGGTTGGCGTGCAGTTGCGCGACCTGGAAAGGATTGCCGCCGCGAACAAGGAGCTGTTTGAGACATTCCTTTCACGCGCCAAGCTCACCGAGGAGAAGTCTACCCTGCTGAACAGCGGCGTACGCGTGATAACCGATGCGGTTGTTCCGGGTTCGCCAAGCTTTCCGAACAGGCCTCTATTCGCGGCGTTGGGACTTGTGCTCGGCTTCTTCGTCGGGGGGGCAGGGGCAGTTCTTCGTGAACTTTTCGCTTCCGGCTTCATGGCAAAGAAGCAGATAGAGGAAGAGCTGTCCGTTCCGGTTCTTGCATCCATCCCACGGATGGCGGGCTGGTCGAGAGACGCCCATTCCCAAGCCCAACCTGTGGCCTATCTCGAGCGCAGACCACTATCCAGGTTTAGCGAAGCCGTGCGGCGGCTCCGCCTGGGCATCGATGCGACGCCCGAACAGGCCCGCTTGCCGCGCCTTATGCTGGTGACATCGGCGATGCCCGGCGAAGGAAAGACAACCTTGGTATTGAGCTTGGCCTGCTCCGCAGCGGCCGACGGCGAACGGGTTCTGGTCGTCGATGCGGACTTGCGGCTTTCGGCCACCACGGCCTTCTTCGGCATGGTAGACAAGGTCGGGCTGGTCGACCTTCTGACATTGCCGGTGAAGGCAGCAAACGCAATTCATCGGGACGAACGCTCGGGGATATCCCTACTCCCTGCCGGCGCAAGGACCCGGAACCCGCCTGCCCTTCTTGCTTCGGCGCGGATGCGCTCGGTTTTCGAAGAGCTTCGCGGAAAGTTCGACACGGTGATCATTGACGCACCACCTGTTGGAGCCGCGGCCGACGCCACGATCCTGGCGCGGTATGTCGACAAGGTCCTCTTTGTCGTGAAGTGGCGCGAAACTTCGCGCGAGGCCGTTGCAGAAGGGATTCGACACCTTGGCGGTCGGTCGAAGATTGCCGGCATCGCCTTGACAATGGTGGACGAACCAAAGTTGCCAAAATATGGCCGCTACACGTCCATCGAAAGTAGTGTTTCGGACAGTTACTATCTCAACTAGAGAAATATTTCGCCATGCAGCACGCTGAATTATACCAGGATCGCTTCCCGGTAGGAAAAACTTACGGCGGGGACCCTACGCGTTGGTACGTGATCCAGACGCACCAACATTCCGAGAGCTTGGCGGAGCGGCACCTGCTATCGCAGAACTTCCGAACATACCTGCCCAAGCGAAGGCGAACCGTTCGCCACGCTCGCATTGTCAGAAACGTCGCAAGTGCGTATTTCGACTGCTATCTGTTCGTCTCGCTGGCTGCTCAGCAGAGTTGGTACCCGATCAACTCAACCGTCGGCGTGCGAAAACTTGTCATGAGCAAAGGGATGCCGGTCCCGGCACCATACGGTGTGATCGAGTCCTTGATAGCCGCAACCGACGAGGACGGAATTTTGCACCCCGATATCTTATTGAGGCCAGGTCAAAGAGTTAGAGTCATAGACGGGCCGTTTTCGGAGCAGCTTGGCGTTCTTGATCATGTCGGAAGTGCTGGAGCGGTAAAAATTCTTCTTGATATAATGAACCGTTCGATTCAAATCACGATCGACCGAGATAAACTTTCGATTATATCCTGAATTCTATCCGTTATTTCTCGTATGATATTTTTTTCTCGGACGATGCCGAAACTATCCGGCGAAGGAAGGATGAGTTGGCCACCCAATTCACCCTCGATGCGGCAGCTTGCAAGGCGACGTCCGAGGCTGCAGCCCGGCACCGAAAACATCGGGGGCTGCGTCTCAACGAAATCAGCGCCAATAGGCTGCCGATACGATGACCGGCGACGATGAGCGAATGACGCTCGACGCGATCAACCAGGGGAACCCCTTGCAACCTTCACGTAAATCCAAACCCGGAAGCTACTGTCCGGCGGATCCTGGAGAGCCTAGGGACGGCCTGCAGCCGCAACAATATCGGCGCTGGGTTCCAAAAGCCAAGGCAAGCATGGTGGTCGAAGCGTTGACGCCGGGGGTGAACGTTCCAGCGCCAGCCAGGGCGGTTGGGGCGAGCCCGTCGATCAACAAAGCAGATGTCGGTGTTTCTCAAACCGACGCAAGCGCCGCCTTGCTGCCCCTCGAAACAGTCCCGGCCCTTCCGACAGCCACCGAACTGTTTCGAGCATTCAATGAGAGCGGCCTGAAGTACGGAATAATTCAGGATCTCGCGTCCCTGCAAAGCGGACTTGCGGGCCGCGACGATCTGGATCTCCTTTTGGACAAGCACGACTACCCGGTCTTCTGTTCGATCGTGAGCAAGCTGCACGGTCGTCGCGGCGTCAGCCTGTCTTGCTACGACAATGTCTGTGCCGGCCGGGAGGACTGGTTCCTGCCTGACTTTCCAAATGGCCGCTATCTCCATCTCGACATGCATATCGGGATCCGTGTCGGCTGGGAATTCCGCAAGCGATATCCGGTATTCGACTATGCGGCGATTACACGATGGGATTCAATTTGTGTGGATGGGGTGTCTATTCCGGTCGTCTCCCCCGAGGACGAGATTCGAATAGCCATTGCCCGCTTCGCCTTCCGGACCTGGGCATTGCCTTGGCGACAGTGGATCACCGTTGGTGGTGATTGGAGGGACCAGTTTGCGCGCCCGCCACTGCCGTCAGGCCAGCAAGGCCTGGATGTCGCGGAATACACGCTTGGCGGCAGCAGACTGGCGAGCTGCAGGTTTCTGCAAAGCGTCGACGGTTTGATGGCAAACCGCAGGGATGTTGCCAGGCTCCGGCGTTCAATCCGTGAAGCCTGCGGTTTTGCAGGAGGTTACGGGATCGCCGATGCCGTTGTTCACCTGGCCCGCAAGACCTCATATCTGGCGTTGAGGGCCCTTCAGCGCCTGATGCCCGGCACATTCCCACCAAAGAGACGGCCTGCGGCTGGTGGCTTTGTAGTGGCGCTCGTCGGTCCTGATGGCATGGGAAAGAGCACTCAAGCTGATCGGCTGACACGGATATTTCGATGGAAATTCGGGTGTGCGCAAGCCTATGTCGGAATCGGAGACGGCAATGGGTGGTGGCTCCGCAAGGCGTTGCAGACTCTGGTTTTTCCCTACAGACGCCGCCTAAAGTCGTTGGCCCAGCACGATGGTGGCAACAGCTCCGTCAGCCGAAATTGGTCGAAGGGAGGACTCGCCGCTACCGCGCTGGCATTCTGGGCAGTTTTGATCGCGTTTGAGCGATACGCTGTCGTGAAACGTGCGCATCGATGGGCTACGCGCGGCCTGATCGTCATTTGTGACAGGTGGCCGCAGGCGCTGTGTAGCGGATATCTGGACGGGCCGACCATCCCACCGCACCTCTTCTCCGTCCCAGGCCTGTCAGTTCTCGCTCGCCTCGAGCAAAGGCTCTATCAAAAGATGGCACAATGCCGGCCACACCTCACTTTGCACCTGGTTTCAGATTTTGCCGTCTCCGAGCAGCGAAAGCCGGGAGAAATCAGGAAAGAAGCCTTCGACGCGCGGCTATCGCTGATGGCGGAGTTGCGAGCCAAGGATAAGAACATCCGAACCGTTGACGCAAGCGCTGGCATCGAGGCGGTCGGACGGGAACTGTTCAGGCATATCTGGCTGTCTTTGTGAGAGGCAGGGCGGGCAGCTCATCGGCCAGTATCCAAACAGACCCCGATGCGCGGCCTTCCGCCATCGCGAAACGACAGGTGTTCCCTGCGAGGCGTGGGAAAGCCGCCGAACGCTCGCGCTCGATAGCGGCGCGCCGATAGAGCCTGTTTCATCCCACGATCGGCACGGGGCTCTGACTTGAACGAGTGAATATGGCTCCGTTTCGGGGCGAGCACCTGTCCCATCCGGCCCACAACAGCACGCAATGACGGAGGTTGCCATGTCCGAAACCATACGCAGGACCGGCAGTTGCCTGTGCGGCGGCGTGCAGTTCTCGGTCCGCGGTCCGCCGCTCCGCATTGGTCTTTGCCATTGCAAGGATTGCCGCAAGGCCGGCGGCTCGACCTATTCGGCCTTTGCCATCTGGCCGCGCGAGGCCTTCGAAAAGACGGGCCTCGTCAGCTCCTACGGCACGCGCAGCTTCTGCCAGACCTGCGGCGGCCGCGTCGCCCGGGTCGACGACAATGAGGCTGAGGTGATGATCGGCAGCCTCGACGTCGTGCCGACCGATCTCGTGCCCGAATATGAATTGTGGACCTCAAGACGCGAGACCTGGCTCCATGCCTTGCCCGGCGCCGAACAGTTCAAGCATGACCGGCCAGCGGCGAACAGCGCAGAAGTGCCGGCGCCGCGGTCGCTGTCGGACGTCGATGCGGCCGCGTGAAATTCGATTTTGCGCTCGAATGCGCCGCCCTGGATTTCATGTCCCCTAAGGTATTGGCAAATGAAAATCCTCCATGTGCTCACCCGACTTCTTCGGGGAGGTTCCGAAGAGAACACATTGGCCTGCTGTCTCGCTCAGGCGCGGCACGGCCACGAAGTGCGTTTGGTTCACGGCGAGGAGTACGATCCGAATTTGCGGATGTCAGTTGCCGAAGCCGTTCGGGTTGAGACTCTTGAGCGGCTCATCAACTCGATTTCGCCATCCCGTGACATTTCTGCATTTGGCCAACTCACGCGCCTTATGCGCGACTGGCGGCCTGACATCGTGCACACCCATCAAAGCAAGGCCGGCATCGTCGGCCGCCTCGCTGCAAGGGAAGCCAATATCCCCTGCATCATACATGGCGTGCACATTTTGCCCTTCGTGCATGTGGGCAATGCGCAGAGGCTGATGTACCTGGCTGCCGAACGCCTGGCCGCGAAGTGTACACAGGCTTTCATCGATGTCAGCCAGGCTATGCGTGACATTTGCATCGCCAATCATTTGGGTAGCGCCGATCAGCACCACGTCGTCCACTCCGGCTTCGATCTGAAGCGCTTCGCGAACGCGCAATGGCCACAGCAATCGCATCTGCTCCTGGGGACGGCTGTCGGAGAGCCTAAGCCACCGGTGATCCTGATGCTGGCCGCGCTGGAACCGCGAAAACGCCATATAGAGTTCATTGAAGCATTTGGGCAGGTCGTCGACCGAGTTCCGAACGTGCGGCTGCTCTTGGCCGGCGAGGGGCCGGCGCGATCCGCTATTGAGTCGGCGATTGCACGATCCCCGTACGCAAACAACGTTCGCATGATCGGCTACCATAGCGAGCCCGAGCGACTGATCAGTCTGGCGGACGTGTGTGTGCTGACCTCGATGCGAGAAGGACTGCCTCGCGTCATGATGCAGTACCTGGCGGGCGGTCGAGCCAGTGTGGTCTCGCATCTGCCGGGAGTGGAAGAGGTTGTAAAGCATGGCGTGAATGGAATTGTGACGCCGGCAGAAGACGTTGGCGCCGCGGCGGCGGCGATCGCCGACCTTCTCCAAAATGAACACTACCGCGCTCGATTGGCTGAGAGCGCGAAACTCACCGACCTGGCATCCTGGGGGTTGGATACAATGTGCGATAGGGTCGAGCTGATCTATCAATCCGCTCTCGAGTCAACCCTTTCAGCAGGAAGGCCAAACGACCCGCGAATTCGCGACGGCCTCGCCAAGCAACCTTTAGGACTGCCCGGATTTTGATCCCTTTTCTCCTTCGACGGAGTCCGGATTTTCAAGGCTTACTGCTCGAACCCTACCTTGCTGTCACGCTCCGTCCGACGAATGTCGATTGGTCCTGACCGCAGGCAAGACAACGGAGTACGACGATGCGTTTGCGTGCAGACCAGCACTTTCCTTCCGGGCCTTCGCTAATGGAGGATTGGGTCCGACGGCTTTTTCCGGCCAGCCGCACGCTCGCAATGATTGGCGGTCTGGCCATTGCCATTGTTCTGCTCACCGCAGATGCATCCCGTGCGGACGGCTATACGTTCGACACCGGTGACGTCCTGCGTGTATCCGTGATTGGCGAGCCATCCTATCCGCTGGAAGTCGTGGTCGATGATCGCGGTTCGATATCGCTTCCCATGTTGGGCGATGTTCAGGCGCGCGGCCTCACCAGCGTTGTCCTTTCGAAGGCCATTCAGCGTGCATTTCAGGAGCAGAAGCTCATCCTCGATCCTTTCGTGAAAGTGGAGATCGGTCAGTACCGGCCATTCTTTATTTCCGGAACGGTGGCTCATCCCGGATCGTACCCGTTTCAACCCGGAATAACGGTTCGTCATGCACTGGCTATAGCAGGTGGCTTTCGGGCTACCGCCGTGGGAAACACGGAGCCGGCCTTGCAAATAGCTGATCTGCGCAGCGCGCGGGCAGGTCTGGCGATCGAGGAATATCGCCTAAAGGTTCGGCTCGCCCGGCTCCAGGCGGAAAGCCGCCAGGACAAATCTTTCGTTGCTCCGCCCGATCCGCCTGTCGAGTTTGGCGGACACTTGATTGACGACATCGTAGCGTCTGAACAGGCGCAGTTGGACGCCCGCCTCGCCGCATATCGGGACGACATTTCCTACCTTGATGTCTCGTTGGAGCGGGCCAGGAAGGAAGCGGATATGGTCGCTGCCACTCGAAAGGAACGAGAAAAGACCGCGGACATTCAACTCGAGGAACTGCAGTCTGCCCGGTCATTGCGGGAAAAAGGCCTGGTCACCAATTCGAATGTCATGACGGCCGAACGAGCACATACCAGCTATCGCGCCGAACTTTCGCAGACCGAGCTGCAGCAGGAGCAGGCGCAGCAGGCGATGCTGACCGCTGAAAGCGAGCTTCGAAAAAAGAAGCAGAGTTATGAAATGGACTTGATCTCGCAGACCCAAGACACGCAGGTCGAGCTGGGGAAAATTCAAAGCCAAATAAGGTATGTCGCCGACAAGCTTCTCTTTATATTTACATATGGCGAACAGCGGACCTTCGACGACTTGCAAGGCTCCGTGAAGATCTCGATCTTCAGGCGCGACCGGAAAGTCGCCCACGACATCATCGCCAATGAAAATACGGAAGTTCTAGCTGGCGATGTCATCGAGGTTTCGATCGCGGCCAACAAAGGGTTCTACGCGCCGGACACTTCCGGAACAATGGGGAGCCCAAATGCGGAGGGCCTCCAGCCAAGCATTGTCGGCCAATAGCACGAATATGCCCACTTCCTCGAGCAAAGCTTTGCTTCAGGGCCGCGATCGTTGCTTCGCAACGCTCTTGGGTTCGTTGTGCCTTGAACGGCCTGAGATAGTCCGACCTTGGCACCTCAGGGGTTTGACATGAGCCTTGGGCCAGCACTGACAGTGGTGGGAAATCGCTTCCGCCGGGCGAATTCCCAAGCCAAAGCGGAGCAGAGGCGGCTCAATCTCCTCCGTGCAACGGCGCGCCGCAAGACGACGGTGCGTTACGCCCCGCGCCACCGCGCCATCATCCGATCGCGCATTCCAGGTGCAATCCTGCTCCTCCTCGCTCTTGCGCTTGCGGGAGCTGCATTTCTGCGGCGCCACGTTGACCTCGGCCGCAACTGGCTGCCGCGACCGTGGACCGATTTCGTGGTGGACCGGGGATACTTCTCCGATCCACTGGTCTTGCTGGCTGGTCCAGACGCTCTTCCGGTTTGGCTGGCGTTCGCGGCGGTGGGCTTGCTGCTGCTCGCAGCCGCCCGCAAGGCAAGGCGAAGGGGCGGCTTGCCAAGCGCGTCCACGAACGCCGGCGCCAGCCCCTCGGCAAGAGACATCCAGCCGGCGCCTGGTTCGGAACTGGCCTGTGCGTTGCGTTCCTGCAAGGCAGCATTCGCGGGAGTCGCGGTTTTTAGCGGCGTGAGCAACATCCTCATGCTGACCGGAGCGATGTTCATGTTGCAGGTCTACGATCGCGTACTGCCAAGCCGCAGCGTTCCGACTCTGGTAGCCATGGCGATATTGGCCGGCGTTCTGTTTGTCGGGCAGGCGGTCATCGATCTCGTGCGCAGCCGCATTATGACCAGGATCGGTGGAGAACTGGACGAAACGGTCGGGGGACGCGTATTCACAGCCGTGTCAAGGCTGCCCTTGTACATCGGCCACCAGGGCGATGGGCTGCAGCCGCAACGCGATCTCGACAACATCCGCGTGTTTCTGTCGAGCCCGGGGCCAAGCACACTCTTCGACTTTCCGTGGATGCCCTTTTATCTGGCAATCATATGGAGCCTTCATCCGACCCTCGGAATTGCGGCGATTTGCGGTGCAATCGTGTTGGTGGCGCTGACGGCGGCGACCGAGGTCTTCACGCGCAAACCAATGGGCGCCGCGGTTTCGACGGGCGTGAAGCGCAACGGCTTAGCCGAAGCCAGTCGCCGCAACGCGGAGGTTCTCGCGGCAATGGGAATGGGCAGCCGCCTACACGACCATTGGCGGGAGGCGAGCCGCGAATATCTCACGCAACAGCAGCATGTCAGCGATATCGTAGGCGGCTTCGGCAGCTTCGCCCGCGCCTTGCGGCTGATGCTCCAGTCGGCAATGCTTGGTATAGGGGCCTGGCTGGTGATCCAGGGCGAGGCGACGTCCGGGATCATCATCGCCGGCTCCATCCTCGCGGGCCGTGCGCTTGCACCTGTCGATCTTGCCATCGCCCATTGGCGCAGCTTCGTGGCCGCGCGCCAGAGCTGGAGCAGGCTGAGCCAGTTGCTCGCCCGATTGCCGCAAGACGCTCAGCCGATGGCACTTCCGGTGCCCGGTTCGAACTTGACGATAGAGAACATCACGATCGGTGCACCAGGCGTGCAACGGATCATCGTGCGAGGTGTGGACTTCAGCCTGGACGCCGGCTCGGTGCTTGGCATCATCGGACCAAGTGGCTCCGGCAAATCCAGCCTGGCTCGTGGGCTGGTAGGCGCATGGCGACCGCTGGCGGGGCGTATCAAGCTTGATGGTGCCGCGCTCGATCAGTGGTCGTCGGAGCGTCTTGGCCGCCACATAGGTTACCTTCCGCAGGACGTCGAACTGTTCGCTGGAACGGTTGCCGCCAACATCGCCCGCTTCGATCCTGGATCGGACCCGCGGGCCATTGTCGCCGCCGCCCGCGCGGCGGGCGTCCATGAGCTAATCATCGGTTTTCCGAATGGCTACGAGACGCAGATCGGAGAGGGCGGGACCGCGCTGTCAGCCGGGCAGCGCCAGCGCGTTGCCTTGGCACGGGCACTCTATGGAAATCCGTTCATGGTCGTCCTCGACGAGCCCAACTCCAATCTCGACATGGAAGGCGAAAGGGCGCTCGCCGAGGCGATCCTCGCAATCAAGGCGCGCCGCGGCATCGTGGCGATCGTCGCGCACCGTCCGAACATTCTCACCACTGTGGATTTCGTGCTGATGATGAAGGAAGGGCGGATGCACATGTTTGGAACGAAGCAGTCCGTTCTGTCCAAGCTCTTTCCGATGTCACAGGCCAATACAGCGGACCTGCAGCCGGTTTCAACCTCGCCTCGACTGCCGAATTGACGACTTGCGGCATATGGGAAACAGGCAATCATGGCTCCTGTCTTGAACCGATCGCTTTCAAACCGGCGATCCATTCGCCGCAATCTGCTCGGTGGGATGACTGTCGTCGCACTGCTCCTCGGCGGAATGGGAGTCTGGGCCGGGACAGCGGACATTTCGGGAGCCATCATTTCGCATGGCTGGGTGGTCGTCGAGAACAGCGAAAAGAAGGTGCAACACCCGACGGGTGGCGTGGTCGGCAAGATTCTCGTGCGCGATGGCGACCGTGTCCGGGCCGGGGATATCTTGGTCCAGCTTAGCGACACTATCCCGCGTGCCAGCCTGGCTTACGTGACAAAGAATCTGGATGAGCTCTACGCGCGAAAGTCCCGGCTCGAGGCGGAGCGTGACGGCAGCGGGCGGATGACACTTGCTCCGATGCTTGCCACGCGAATGAACAACCCGGAGATTGCCAGCACCGTGGCTAGCGAACAACGACTTTTCGAACTTCGTCGAACCGAGGTTTTTGGCAACAAGGCGCGCTTGCGCGAACGCATCGAGCAGTTCGGAAAGCAGATCGAAGGTTACTCGGCTCAGGAATCGGCAAAGAGCAAGGAGATCGAGTTGATCAACGATGAACTCGTCGATATCCGCAGCCTTGTCGACAAGAAGCTCACACTCAAGTCGAAGCTGACGGAATATGAACGCGAGGCAACACGCATCGAGGGTGAAAGGTCTCAGCTTGTGTCAAGCATGGCGCAGGCACAAGGCGCCATCGCCGAAGTTGAGCTCCAGATCCTTCAGCTGGACAAGGAGTTCTCCAGCGAGACTGGCAGCGAACTGCGCGATGTCGACGCCAAGATCGCCGAATTCGAGGAACGAAAAGTCACCGCCGAGGACCAGCTGTCACGCATCGATATTCGCGCTCCCTCCAGCGGCACGGTCCATCAATCTTCAATCCATACCGTGGGCGGCGTGATCAGTGCGGGCGAGCCGATAATGCTGATCGTTCCCGACACCGACACTCTCACGGTCGAGGTGAAGGCCGCTCCGCAGGACATCGATCAGATCTTGGTCGGCCAACGCGCACTTCTTCGCTTCACCGCCTTCAACGTCCGCACTACGCCCGAAACGGAAGGCGTGGTGTCCATGATTGCGGCCGACGTAACGCGCGATCAGCACACCAATGAAGTCTACTACGTAGTCCGCATCACCCCGGACCCGAAGGATTTGACGAAACTTGGCCCTGCCTCGCTCATTCCCGGCATGCCGGTGGAAGCGTTCATACGGACTGGTGACCGCAAGATGCTCTCCTACCTGATGAAGCCTTTGACGGACCAGATGATGCGTGCGTTCAGAGACCAATAGCCGCGCGGCGACGCTTGTCGCGCGGATCGGCGCGACCCCGGCTAACCTTTTAGCGACGGAGACTTGTCATGGCAGCAACAGAGCTGAAACCTCCGATTTTTCTGATCGGCAACTATCGGTCGGGGACCACAATTGCACAAAAATTGATCGGGCTGCATCCCGACATCGTTACCTGGTACGAGCCAAAAACATTGTGGCTATATGCCGATCCGGCGCGGCGTCATGACGAATTTGGCGAAACCGATGCAACCGAAAGGGTCGCACGTTACATTCGCGGCAGGTTCCTCGAATATCAGTCGCGGCACGGCGGCCGACAGATCATGGAAAATACCCCTGCCAATGTCTTGCGCGTGCCGTTTGTCCACGAGATTTTTCCGGAGGCTATATTTCTCTATATTACGAGAAATCCATTTTCGTACATAAGCTCGATGGAGCTTAAGTGGCAGAGAGCAAAGTCTCTCAAAGGTTTAATACGCCTTTTGAAGATCACTCCGGTAACGCAAATTCACTATTATGCAAAAGATATTATAAAACAGGTGATCGCGAAAAGGGTATTGGGAAGAAAATACACATCGATCTATGGGCCGCGTTACAACGGGATAGAGCGAGATTTGAAGGAGAATGAGAAATTGACGGTGATCGCGCGCCAGTGGGCGCGCGGCAATCGAAAGGCCCGAGAAGATCTCGCCAAGCTGGGCGACGGCCGCGTGCTGTCTTTTCGCTACGAGGATTTGATACAGGATCCCGAGTTGGTTTTGCGCCGCATCTTTGAACATTGCGGGCTGAACTGCACCGACGATATCGTCCGAACGGCCAAGGAGATGATCGATCCAGGCCGCCAGCAGAAGTGGCTCCGTCTCGAAAGGAAGGATCTAACGGCGATCATACCGGAGGTCCGGGACGAGATGGAGTTCTATCGCTACGAAATCCCCTCGCTTCTTCGATAGGTAAGGCGCGCTGGGCGCGGGCGGACGGCACCGCGGCGGAGGACCCTTCATGACCCATGCGATCATAACTTCGTGCAGGCGCGGGCGCGTGGCTGCGCATCATCCAACGTAATCGTGTCACTCGGCGGATCCGGCAAGGACGCAGTGGCCGCCTGTTTGGGTCGGCCGAGGCGATTGGAGAGAGGCGTGAGCAACAACCAGCGCGGGCTAGCAAAACAAAGTGTCGTGGGCATGTTCTGGACGTCCCTGTCCATGGGTGCCCTTGCGGTTGCGGAGCTTGTCGCCCTTCTCATCCTGGCTCGGCTGCTCTCGCCCAATGAGTTCGGCCTCTACTCCGCAGCGCTGATCGTCATCAAGTTTTCGGCGATCTTCCAGGGACTTGGCATTACCCCCGCGATCGTCCAGCGACCGGTGCTGGACGAGCGACATCTTCGGGTCGGCTTCACTTTGTCATGCCTCCTCGGCCTCGCTGTGTCCGCGTTGGTCTGGGCGATGGCACCGGCAATTGCCGGGCTGCTTCGCCTCGCCGATCTGGCTCCGGTCGTTCGTGCCATCTGCTTCGTGTTCCTTTTCCAAGGCGCTTCCATGGTGGCATTGGCCGCGGCCCAGCGCGCGCTGCGGTTCCGCTGGCTGGCGTTGGTCGACGCCAGCGCCTTTGCCTTGGGTTACGTCGTTGCCGGTCCGATTCTGGCATGGCTCGGCTTGGGCATCTGGGCGCTTGTCGGCGCGCTCCTGATCCAGCAATTCATCCGCATGGTCGTGCTGCTCGCCGGCCAGCCGCATCCGATGCGGCCTTTGCTGGAGCGGCGCGCCATCGTCGAACTGCTCTATTTCGGAAGCGGTTTTACCATCGCCCGGGTCTTCAATTACCTCGCCACCCAGGCGGACAGGCTTGTCGTGGGCCGCTGGCTCGGCGCTGATGCGCTTGGCCTGTACGGCCTGTCGTCACAGTTGATGACGACGCCCGCGGTCATCGTCGGTCAGGTTCTTGATCGGGTGCTGTTCCCAACCATGGCGCTGGTCCAGGAGCAGCCCGCGCGGCTTGCTCGTGCCTATCGCAGCGCAGTCGCGGGGTGCGCCCTGCTTGTCCTGCCGGCCAGTGTGGTCGTGGCCATCGTCGCGCCGGAGTTGGTTGCCGTCATTCTCGGGCGGGGATGGGTAGCGGTCGTCGCCCCGCTCCAGATCCTGGCGTTCAGCATGCTGTTCCGCACGAGCTACAAGCTGAGCGATTCCGTCTCGCGCGCAACAGGGACTGTCTACGCGCGCGCCTGGCGCCAGGCGGTTTTCACCATCGGCGTCTTCGCCGGCTCCCTCATAGGGCAACTCTGGGGCATAGAAGGCGTGGCGTTCGGCGTCGGCGCGGCTTTCGGGATCAACTTCTTCCTGATGGCACAGTTGAGCCTTCGCGTGACCGGCATGACCTGGGGAGACTTCCTTATGGCCCACGTACCCGGTCTGGCACTCGCGGGCGTGGTCGGAACCGGCGTATGGGGGCTCGTGGAATGGCTACGCGAGTTCCGTCTATCTCCCCTTCCCCTGCTTATCGATACGGCATTGCTGGCATCTGCCGGGGGCTTGCTGCTGTGCTGGATCCTGCCGTCGCTGTTCCTTGGGCGGGACGGGCTATCACTGCTGCGCTTGCTCGCGGCCGTTGCGCCCGCCTGGCCAAGGATGAGGAAGGTAACTGACTGATCCCGTAGAATTCAACGCTTGACCGCACGGCCATGGATTTCGGGCGACGGCTTTCATGTCCAACGTTACCCATCGCCATGCTCGATCTGGGGTCGCAACAGCCCCCGGGTCGGGCACGTCGAGATTCCGATTTAATCGAGAAATGTGCAGAGGAGATTCGACGTGGTAAAACTCGCTGGGCTTCCCTGGAATGACGCGAAGCTCTTGATAACGGAATCCGGCACTGACTCCGGCATCAATGGCGACTGGCTGACCGACGACAATTGGACCCAGCCGAGCGGAAGAGCGATCGGCAACGAAACGGCTCGGGTGCTCTCCGATATCGGCGACGGGCTGGCTGCCGAAACCGGCAATGGTAGTCACACTACCAGCTTGGATCCAGCCGCGAACAAGCTGGATCTTAGCACCGCAGATGGGGTCACGCCGACTTTGGGGGGCGATGGCGGATTGAAACTGACCGGCCTCACCGAGACGGCAGCCGGACTTGGCATTCATCCCGACAGCAGCTTTCTCGACTTGTGGCACGATGCGGAAATGGGCCATGCCGACAGCCATGTCACCTACATCGCCACCACCCCTGAGGCAGTTGCTGACATCGGCACGGTCTCGACACGCGCAGCGGTCACAACCAGCAGCCTTCTCGCCGCCAGCTCCAGTGCGATCGACCCGATCTTCGAGACAAGGGTGGCGACCGCCGGCGACGATGTCGAGGAGAAGGGCTCCGGTACGATATCGGGCAATGTCGACGATCTGGAACTGGGCTATGACGGCAGCACCCGCCAGACGGTCGGCCTCCGCTTCACCAGCATCGACCTCCCGAAGGGCGCGATCATCACCAGCGCCTATATCCAGTTCCAGGCCAATGAGGTGAAGACCGGCGCGGCGTCGCTGCTCATTCAAGGCGATAATGTTGACGACGCCAGCCCTTTTACGGCCGTCAACTTCAACGTGTCCGCGCTTCCGAGGACGACAGCCTCCACGGCCTGGACGCCGGACCCGTGGACCATTGTGGGCGAGCATGGCCTGGCCGAGCGCACGCCTGACCTTTCGGCGATCGTGCAGGAGATCGTCAACCGCTCGGGCTGGGCCGCACTCAACGACATGGCATTTTTGGTCAGCGGCACTGGCACGCGCACGGCCGATTCCTACGAATACAATCCGGCCACCGCGCCGCTGCTGCACATCGAATATCTGCTGCCAGGATCCGGCAATCCAGTAGCCTTCAACACCCCGCCGGATGCCAACACTGCCGCCAACAAGATCGCCGAGCTTGCCGCGGCAGGCGCATCCACCGGAATCACCGCCTCGGCGACGGATCCCGATGCCGGCTCGACGGTCACCTACAGCATCAATGACACGCGCTTCGCCATCAATTCCAGCAGCGGCGTCATCACGCGCTCGGCCACCGGCACGCTCGACTTCGAGACCCAGTCGTCGATCAATCTGACAGTGACGGCAACCTCGTCCGACGGCAGCACCGCCAACCAGGCCTTCACCCTCGCCGTGCTCAACAGCCCTGAGCCGGTCGCTTTCAACACCCCGGCCGACGCTAACGCCGCCGCCAACCAGATCGCCCAGAGCGCCGCCGCCGGCACGGCGGTCGGGATCACCGCCTCGGCCAGGGATCCCGATGCCGGATCGACGATCACCTACAGCATCGACGACTCGCGCTTTGCCATCAACGCCAGCACCGGCGTCATCACACGCTCGGGCACCGGCACGCTCAACGCCCAGTCCGAGCCGTCGGTCGCCCTCACCGTCACGGCGACCTCGTCCGATGGCAGCATCGATACCCATGCCTTCAACGTCAACGTCACGGCCCACCAGCTGCCGACGTCGGTGACCTTGTCACACACAATCCTGACTTCGCAGTGGTCGCCGCCGAGTCCCGACCCGACTGATATCGTCTATATCTCTCACCTCGGCACGTTGCTGGTTGCCGACAGCGAAGTCGAGGAGATACCTGCGCTTTTTACTGGCAAGAATCTCTACCAGATGAATTTGAACGGCACCCTTGCGGGCACGCTCACGACCGTCAAGTTCTCCGATGAGCCGGCCGGGGTGGCTTATAATCCTGCTAACCACCATCTCTTCTTCGCGGACGACACTGCCCCGAAGAGCGTGTACGAGCTCAACCCCGGGATAGACGGGCTTTACAACACGTCCGACGATAAGGTGACCTCTTTCAAGACATCCGCGTTCGGCAGTTCGGATCCGGAGAGCGTCGCCTATGACCCGAACCATAAAGTCTTGTATGTCGCGGATGGCTCAACCCAGACGATTTACGCCGTCTCACCGGGTCCCAACGGCAAATTCGACGGCGTCGCGAGTACGGGCGGCGACGACATCGTGACGAGTTTTTCTGCGCAAGCGCTGGGGAACCCTGGCGACGAAAGTATTGCGTATGACCAAGTCAACGACCTCCTTTATATCATTACGTCGACAAAGTCGGTAGCAATGGTGACGCGTACCGGGCAGTTATTGGGCACGCTCGATATCTCCGCAGCCCACGCGCACAAACCATCGGGAATAGCGCTGGCGCCGAGCAGCGACGATCCGAGCCACCATATGAGCCTGTACATCGTGGATCGGGGCCTGGATAATGACCCATATCCAACCGAAAATGACGGCAAGATCTATGAATTCCAATTGAATGGTTGGCTGCTCGCCTGATCCGGCAGGACGCGTTGCTTCAAGGTCCTGTCGTGATCCATTTCACTGCAGCCTGCCCGGATGCCCAGCAAGCACATCGCCTCCACACACGCCTCTGACAGCCGGAGTCCTCGATCGCCGCGGATCGGATCTGGCCGTGGCGTCGATATCAGGGCCTAGCGAGGCCCAAGTGCGGAAAACGGCGGCAAAGGAGTTCTGCGATGTCCAAACCACATCGGCTTCCAGACAGCGGCAATGCAATCGGACTGCTCGCGACGGAGCTCGGTTCGACGCCTCTCCTCAAAAGCCTTCAACCGCTCGATCACGGCTCGGTCACGGCATTCGCAACCAGCGCTCCGAAGATTGCAGAGCACCTGCATGGCGATGACGGCGAGCCGCAGGCTTCCGGGGCATCCGATGGCGTCAGCCTCGCCGTCGAAACCGGCAAACAAAGTGACAGTCATAGCGCCGTCCCGATCACGGCAACCGGTGGCGAGCTGATCGGGCTGGCGGACGCGGCAGCCGGGCTTGGCATCCATCCGGATAGCACCTTTCTCGACAGCGTGGCGACGAAAGACACCGGCCTCAGGCAGTTTGCGGGAACGGGCTATGCCGGCAGCGGCGTCACCTTCACCGCCCCTACCCCCACCGCTGACGCCGGCACGGTCTCGACCGGCGCTAATGTCATCACCACCAGCAGCAGCTTCCTCACCGCCAGCTCCAGTGCGATCGACCCGATCTTCGAGACAAGGGTGGCGACCGCCGGCGACGATGTCGAGGAGAAGGGCTCCGGTACGATCTCGAGCAACATCAGCGATCTGGAACTGGGCTATGACGGCAGCACCCGCCAGACGGTCGGCCTCCGCTTCACCAGCATCGACCTCCCGAAGGGCGCGATCATCACCAGCGCCTATATCCAGTTCCAGGCCAATGAGGTGAAGACCGGCGCGGCGTCGCTGCTCATTCAAGGCGATAATGTTGACGACGCCAGCCCCTTTACGGCCGCCAGCTTCAACGTGTCCGCGCTTCCGAGGACGACAGCCTCCACGGCCTGGACGCCGGACCCGTGGACCATTGTGGGCGAGCATGGCGCTGCCGAGCGCACGCCTGACCTCTCGGCGATCGTGCAGGAGATCGTCAACCGCTCGGGCTGGGCCGCGCTCAACGACATGGCATTTTTGGTCAGCGGCACTGGCACGCGCACGGCCGATTCCTACGAATACAATCCGGCCAGCGCACCGCTGCTGCATATCGAATATCTGCTGCCAGGATCCGGCAATCCGGTAGCCTTCAACGCACCGCCCGACGCCGATCCCACCACCAACCAGATCGCCGAACTCGCCGCGGCGGGGGCAACCACCGGGATCACAGCATCGGCAACGGATCCCGATGCCGGCTCGACCGTCACCTACAGCATCAATGACTCGCGCTTCGCCATCAATGCCAGCAGCGGCGTCATCACGCGCTCGGCCACCGGCACGCTCGACTTCGAGACCCAGACATCGATCAATTTGACGGTGACGGCAACCTCGTCCGACGGCAGCACCGCCAACCAGGCCTTCACCCTCGCCGTACTCAATAGCCCGGAGCCGGTCACTTTCAACACCCTGGCCGACGCTAACGCCGCCGCCAACCAGATCGCCCAGACCGCCGCCGCCGGCACGGCGGTCGGGATCACCGCCTCGGCCAGGGATCCCGATGCCGGCTCGACGATCACCTACAGCATCGACGACCCGCGCTTTGCCATCAACGCCAGCACCGGCGTCATCACACGCTCGGGCACCGGCACGCTCAACGCCCAGTCCGAGCCGTCGGTCGCCCTCACCGTCACGGCGACCTCGTCCGATGGCAGCATCGATACCCATGCCTTTACAGTCGGCGTCACGGCCAGCCAGTTGCCGGTTGCCTTCAACGCACCGCCCGACGCTGATCCCACCACCAACCAGATCGCCGAACTCGCCGCGGCGGGGGCAGCCACCGGGATCACAGCATCGGCCACCGATCCCGACGCGGGCTCGACCGTCACCTACAGCATCAATGACACGCGCTTCGCCATCGACGCCAGCAGCGGCGTCATCACGCGCTCGGCCACCGGCACGCTCGACTTCGAGACCCAGTCGTCGATCAATCTGACGGTGACGGCAACCTCGTCCGACGGCAGCACCGCCAACCAGGCCTTCACCCTCGCCGTCCTCAACAGCCCGGAGCCGGTCGCGTTCAACAACCCGCCGGATGCCAACACCGCCGCCAACCAGGTTGCCCAGAACGCCGCCGCCGGCACGGCGATCGGCATTACAGCATTGGCGACGGATCCCGATGCCGGATCGACGATCACCTACAGCATCGACGACCCGCGCTTTGCCATCAACGCCAGCACCGGCGTCATCACACGCTCGGGCACCGGCACGCTCAATGCGACGTCGGAGCCTTCAGTCAACTTCAACGTGACCGCAGCCTCATCCGACGGCAGCACCGATACCCATGCCTTCAGCGTTGCTGTCTCCGGGACGGGCAACACCACGCCTGTAGTCATCGAGACAAGGGTGGCGACCGCCGGCGACGATGTCGAGGAGAAGGGCTCCGGGGCGATCTCGACCAACGTCACCGACCTGGAGCTGGGCTATGACGGCTCCACCCGCCAGACGGTCGGCATGCGCTTCACCGGCATCAACATCCCGCAGGGCGCCATCGTCACCAACGCCTACATCCAGTTCCAGGCCAACGAGGTGAAGACCGGCGCGACTTCGCTGCTCATCCAGGGCGATAAGGTCGACGACGCCAGTCCTTTCACCACCGCCAACTTCAACGTGTCCTCGCTTCCCAGGACGGCCGCATCCACGGCCTGGACGCCGGACCCGTGGACCATTGTGGGCGAGCATGGCGCTGCCGAGCGCACGCCTGACCTCTCGGCGATCGTGCAGGAGATCGTCAACCGCTCGGGCTGGGCCGCGCTCAACGACATGGCATTTTTGGTCAGCGGCACTGGCACGCGCACGGCCGATTCCTACGAATACAATCCGGCCAGCGCACCGCTGCTGCACATCGAGTATACCCTGCCCGGTCCGGCCGGCAGTCCGGTGGCTTTCAACACGCCGCCCGACGCCAACACCACCGCCAACCAGATCGCCGAGCTTGCGGCGGCTGGCACGGCCGTCGGCATCACAGCCTCGGCCACCGATCCCGACGCCGGCTCGACCGTCGCCTACAGCATCAATGACACGCGCTTCGCCATCAACGCCAGCAGCGGCGTCATCACCCGCTCGGCCACCGGCTCGCTCGACTTCGAGACCCAGACATCGATCAACCTGACGGTGACGGCAACCTCCACCGACGGCAGCACCGCCAACCAGGCCTTCACCCTCGCCGTCCTCAACAGCCCGGAGCCGGTCGCCTTCAACAACCCGCCGGATGCCAACACTGCCGCCAACCAGATTGCTCAGACCGCCGCCGCCGGCACGGCCATCGGCATCACGGCCTCGGCCAGGGATCCCGATGCCGGCTCGACGGTCACCTACAGCGTCAACGACTCGCGCTTCGCCATCAATTCCAGCACAGGCGTTGTCACGCGCTCAGGCACCGGCACGCTCAATGCGGCAACCGAGCCGTCGGTCAACCTCCACGTCACCGCGACCTCGTCCGATGGGAGCGCCGCGGGCCAAGACTATGCCGTCAGCGTGACCACAGCGCCGATTTTCGAGAAAAGGATCGCAACCAGCACCGACGACGTCGAGCAAGGTCCCAGCGGCGGGATGGACCTCACCAGCACCGATCTCGACATGGTGGTTGACGGCACCAAAGTCCAGACGGTCGGAATGCGCTTCACCGGCGTCGACATTCCCTACGACGCCGTCATCACCAGTGCCTACATCCAGTTCCAGGCCCAGAATACGAGCACCGGCGCCGTCTCGCTCCTGATCCGGGGCGAAAGCGACGAAGCCGTCCCCTTCGAGAGTGAGCAAAGCGATGTCACCTCGCGCCTGATGACGACTACTTCGGTGACGTGGACGCCACCCGACTGGACCGTGAACAATGAAGCCGCCCTTGCCGAACGCACCCCGAACCTCTCGGCAATCGTGCAGGAGATCATCAACCAGCCAGGCTATTTGCAACTCAATGACATGGCATTCGTCGTCAGCGGCAGCAGCGGCGCGCGCAGGGCCAATTCCTTCGATGGCAGCGCCACCGGCGCACCGCTCCTGCACGTCGAGTACTATGTGCCGACGACCGGCCCGGTCGCCTTCAAGCATCCACAGGATGCCGACCCTGCGGCCAACCAGATCCCCGACCTTGCCCCCGCGGGCACTTTGGTCCACATCACAGCCTCGGCCAAGGATCCGGACGTCACCGATACGGTCACCTACAGCCTCAACGACCCGCGCTTCGCCATCAATTCCAGCACCGGCGTCATCACGCGCTCTGGCACGGGAACGCTCAATGCCCAGACCGAGCAGTCGATCAACCTCCACGTCACCGCAACCTCGTCCGACGGGAGCACCGCCGCGCAGGACTATACGGTCAGCGTCGTCCCGACGACGCCGCCGCAGGTCTTGTACCGGTACGCGGTCTTTGGTGACTACGGCGACACCGATCTCTCCGGCGAGAAGGCGGTGTCGGCGATGGTCCATGCCTGGAACCCCGATTTCATCCTCACAATCGGCGACAACGTGTATGCTCCGCAGACCTTGGATGCCGCCGTCGGCCAGCAGTATCATGACTACATAGGCAACTATCAGGGCTCATACGGCAGCGGCAGCGCCATCAACCGCTTCTTCCCCACGCTAGGTAATCACGAATACGAAGAAGGCAACGTTACCAACTACCTGAATTACTTCACGCTGCCCGACAATGAGAGGTACTATGACTACCAGATCGGGCCGGTGCATTTCTTCGCTCTCAGCAGCAACAAGCAGGAGCCGGATGGCCGCAGTTCCACATCCGTGCAGGGCCATTGGATGCAAGACCTTCTCGCGAATTCCGACGCGAGTTTCGACGTCGCCTACTTCCATCACACGCCATTCAACCCGAGCGGCTCCACTGCCACCATGCGGTGGCCCTTCGAGCAGTGGGGTGTAAACGCGGTCTTTGCCGGCCATCAGCACAACTACTACCGGGAGAACCGGGACGACAACGGCGACGGCGTCTTTCTTCCGTACACGACCACCGGCCTTGGCGGAGCTGGCAAGACCGTTCCCAATGTCGGCGCCAATCTGGTGACGATCACGGACGCGGGCATGCTGATCGAGTTCTACAAGGTGAGCAGCTTCAACGGGACGACTGCAACCAGCATGCTCACGGATTCCTACTTTGTCCCGACGCCTGTAGGGCGCACGCCGACAATCGTCAACGGCGGCTACGTCCTGAACGGCACGACCGGCGCGGACTATCTATGGGGTCTGGGCGGGAATGACACGCTGATCGGGGGACGCGGAAACGACACATTGGTTGCCGGCAACCAGCACAATCTGTTCGTGTTCGCCCACGGCGACGGTCAGGACACCGTCATGAATTTCCTGCCCGGCGCCGGCACCGGCGACGTCCTCGATCTCAGAGCCTTTGGCATCTACAACACCAGCCAGTTCCTGCAAGCGGCGACAAACCAGGGCTCGAATGTCGTGGCGTCGCTGGGCGGCGGGGATCAGATCACGCTGACCGGCGTTCAAGTGGCCCAGTTCCACGACGACAACTTCCTGAGCAGTCTGCTGCTTGCGTAGGGCCGCCTTCCTGCATGCTCAAAGGTCCGCGTCGCGCGGTTCCGAAGATCAGTGCGGCGATCCATTTTGCGCTGATTTGCAGTTCGGATGATGGCCGCCCCGGCAAAGAAAAGCCCGGACCGCTCGCGGCACTTTTGCGTGCCGCGAGCGGTCCGGGCTTTCAAATGACAGGCTGGAGCCCTATGTCCTCAAAACGCTGTTTTCAGCGACCATGATGGTCGAAGGGCTTACCCCTGGCCGGGAGGGCCGACGTGAATATGGTTCTTGTCCCCCCAGCCATTGCCCGGTTTTGATCCACCCGATTTGGCAATCGCCCTGGAGTTCAAGCTTGTGCCAAGCAAGAGCGTCACAGCCGGCGGAGTAACCGCCGCAAAACGCCCCGCCTTCTTGAGAAAGTCGCGGCGCGCTTGAGCCTCCGAGACCAGGGTCTCCTGGGTCCGTTCCGAGCGTTTTGTGCCTTCCGGTGACATGTCAAACCTCCCACAAACTTTCTCAAATTCACGGATTCATCTTATGCCTTCTGATCCAGTACACTAGTTCTCCAAAAGGCTTAGATTTTCGTGCGAGGGTCGAAGAGCGTACGAGCGATGCGCCGCAAGAGGTACGGCGGTCCACGTCGCGCCAAACCGTAGGCGCGTGAAAACCGCCATATGCCCCACGTCAAATTACCGGCCAGTCGCAGAGGGGCGCCAATGACGGGGTGTGTCGCCGTGAAGACGCGCCTCCAGTGCTGGAAACGGACGATCGGGCGTTTTGCACATTTTGCCGGGATTCGGGTTCCAAAGAAATGGTGCATGGCCAGGAGCTGGGTTTCGAGCGCATTGCGGGCGCTCCGGTCCGACATGGAACCCTGCAGTGACATCCAGTCCACGTCCTCGTTTTCCGCCAATCGAGCCAAGTCATGGAGGTGCCTGAGATCTATCCTTCCGCGCCAATAATCTCCCTCCTTGAGAAGGTCGTGTACCATCCAGTGCATGGCGCGAGACTGAACGGGAGGAATTTTCACCCGAAGGCCGTCTCGCTGGATGAGCTTGGGGGAGTGATAGCAGTCCGCTCGGGTAGACCGGAGCTCCAGCATTCCGGCGTCCTGCTGGCGGGCCATGCCTCGACCCCCCGCCACATCGACGTAGCCAAGCTCTTCAAGACAGTCTCTGGCGACCTTCTCTTGGCGTGGATTCACGGCTAGATCGAGGTCACTCGTCATCCTGCTGGGGACCAGGCCGGCCGGCGAAAGGAACAGGGGAACGGCCCCCTTGAGCAGGAGCGGAGAGATATCGCTGCGGTTGAGGGCGGCAACGGCTTCACCCAGTTGGGTACGCAACCGCAGATTCCGTTCCCGATTGCAGTCGTGAACGAACCGAAGGTACTCGCGCACGTCCTCTGGCAGCTGGTGGATTTGTCCGGCGCGCGCCAGGGACGAGAACAAATCGGGTGTAAGCAGAGTGCGATTTGCCAGAGCAATCACGGCCTGCCAGTCAGCCCTGTCCGTCGGAGTGCCGCGAAGTCCGGCGACCAACGCCTCAAGTGCGTTGCCCCTGTTGCTCCTGCTTATCATCGACACGCTTCCGAGATAAGGCGCACCGCATCATCAAGCCCCGAATAGGTCAGGCAATAGGTTTCCGTCGATCCGATGAGTTGGGTCAGCGCTTCGAACGCGGTGACACCCAGCTCTCCGCCGGGCGCAAGCGCGCCATTGAGAAGGCCGCGCAATGCGTGAGCTGGATCGATCGGCTCCAGGCTGGCTTTCGAGTCACGACCTCGACGGAGCAGGACCACACAGCCAATGGGCAGGGGAGCGGGAGGCAAGGGCACGAACGCCTTGGGCACGGCAAATCGTACACGCTTGCGGTCCGGGCGGCGACAGATCGGAACGGCATCAAGGCCGGGGCAGTATTTGGCCAGCAACGGCCATGCTCCCGCCTTGACCGCCGGGGCAAACGGAAGGCCAACGCCATGCCCCCTAGAGTCCAGCAGCGTCACATCATCGGCGACAAAGCCAAATCCTGCATGGACCAGTGCCAAGGTCAGCGTCGTCTTGCCCGCGCCCGGATTGCCACAAAGAAGGACGATGCGTTCATTTCTGAGAAGCGCAGCCGCGTGGAGGGCAAGTTCATAGGCGCCGTAATCCAGAACCTCGGTCAGCAATTGCCCCTTCAGCATGACGGGTAATTCGTCGAGGGAGCAGGACAAAATCCACTTGCCATCCCGCAGCAGATGGACTCTCCCTCCCTGCCCAACCACCTCGAGCAGTACGTCGGCAGTATCTCCTTTGACCTCAAGGTGGCGAAATACGGAAATCGCGGGAAAGGCGCAGGCTGCCGGATAGACGATGCGTATGTTGAGGCCCGCGACTGCGACCACCTGGCTCACAGGCTTTTGAGCTGACGAAGTAGACAACGGCGCGCAGGGCCGTATCAGGTTCAGCCGCTGCCAATCCTCGAGTGCAGCCTCGACATGCCTGTCTGCCTCAAGTCTATCAACGCCACTGCGCGCCATCTCGACCGAAATGGCGTGCGGTGGCATGCCTTCTTCCAGAGAGCGCCAGATGTCGGCAGCAGTATCGTTGACGGCGAAAATGGCGTTCTGGGAAGGGCTGAACAGGATATTTTGTCCCCTGACACGTACCAACCGCCCTAGGATCACAAACGTCGCAGAATTCCAATCGGCCGGGCCTGATGCCACCACAGTTCTGTCAATCGCGTCGTGCTGATTCATCGCCGTGACGGTCCAAGCTGTTGTTGCCAGCGGTGCATTCAATGGGCGAGCGCCAAATGCCTTCGCAGTTGGAGTAATCGTTGCCGAGCGCTGCGACTTCTCACAGCACTTCGTCAGAGAACCGGACCACGTCCTGATGCGCCGCGACCCATTGGGAACGGACCTTGTTCCAATAGCCGCGGGCGTCGGCGCCCGTCAGCAATCTGAAACCAGACGGTGGCAGTGGCAATGCGGAAGGGATCGGCTCGTCGGGCAGCCACAGCAGCACATTGTCGCGGCTTTCAATCGTCAGCCGCCATGTTCTTTCCAGGCGATGGAATCCACGCATGTTGGCCGCGGCCAATGCGAAAACCGATTCCGTGATCCTCAACCTGGGCGACTGATCGACAGCCTTGATCGGCGCCTGATGTGTGATTTCGCCCTTGGACAGAAAGGCATGCATGCGAATGAGGGATTTGTCGACCCGCACCGTTTGCCCCGTTCCGTCCCGTTCGTTTGACGCAGGGTCCAGGCTGATCCCCGAGAAACATCCGTCGAACAGGCAATCTTCAATGATGCCGCTGAGGAGATAGTCGTTCTCCACCGCATCATCCCTGATTTCGCTGAGCCAGCACCCTTTTAGCCGAAAACCGTCGGCGTGCTCGGCGAGGCGAATGCCATCCCAGCAGCGACGGGCACGCACCCCCTCAATTGTCGCATCGGTGGTTCCGTCCCTGACAAGCAGAGCCGCGCTGTTGCAGTAGGTGTCCCGCCAATCAGACGTTAGCGGTACCTGGCCGTCGAAGCGGCCGCCGACAAAGCGAACCCCTGGACAGTTGCGGATGACGACGGGATAGCGATTGACCGGCAACGGCCCCTCGTCGCAGCCCATCGCCGCGTTGGGATCGCGGTTTCTGCTGTTGGCAACTGTGAAGGAAGCATTTCGAGCGTTGATTGTTGCTCCCGGCTGCAGGTTCCGTATCGATTGCTGTTCGAAGCCATAGTCACCTGCCAGAACGAACTCCTTGCCTGCCGGCGTTTGTCCGCCTTGCGCTTGGCACGAGCCCGCCAACAGAGCGATTAGAGGATACAAGCCGGCGACGCCCATGAATGAACGGCGGTTCATTGTGGTGCTCATTGGCGTGCCGAACCGCTCAGCCGATGTCGTTCGAGGCAGGCCGGAAGCACCACCTCAAGAACCCTTTCGGCGACATCTTCGGGCGATGCCAACCTTTCCACGTCGACCGCCGCCAGCACGCCGACGTGATCCTCCGTTTCCATTCTTCGCTCAAGGTCGGCCAAAATCTGGCGGCAAGCACAATCCGCCGCCGACCAAAGATGACGGTCGCAGTCAGGAGATGCCCTTTGTATCCGCGAGGACCTATCGCCCCTTTTCAGAAGTCGACTTCGTGCTAGGCGAATCTCACCGCGCAGATGGACAAAAACCATGTCATGCACGCCAATGGCGAGCAGGATGTCAAACCACTTCTCCGAAGTTTCCCGGTGCTTACTCTTGAGCAATACGGACAGGAACCCCTGCAGAAGCCCCTGATCCATTATGATGATGGTATTCTTTCCTTGCCTCTCGGTCTGAATATAGGCAACCAAAACCGAAAGGTTCCAGATAACCCTGATTACATCGACAACCGATGATTGCCCGCTTTCGATGACAAAACGTGCAATTCGGGCGAGCAGCGAGCGAAACTGACGGTCCTTGAGCCTTGGGGTAACAATACCGATCCTGTGGATTTGGCGGTCGATGAACGCTCTTGTCCCCCACGCTAATTGCACATCGCCTGCCAGCGGGCCGCACCGTCGCAAGTCGTTCGCCAACAGGGTGGAGGCCGTGGTTTTTCCGATCCCAGGGAGACCAAAAAATTCCACGAATCGAATGTCTGTTTGAAGTGGGCGTGGTTCGACGCTTGGCGGCAAGCCTGCCGTCAGGTCACGGACTGTGTACGAAGCCATGGGGATCAGGGGATAAAAGTTGGTTTTCCGAAGATTGAAAAAACAGTTCAATATTGAAATAGCTGGGACCCTGGAACCGCGTACAATTTCGGACGCTCAGGGCCGGTCTGCAGTGATCGTTGGATGCCGCGGTAGAAGATGAGCAAAGCCAACGGCAGCCAGAAGAATGGCGCTGTCGATGGACCGAAGGAGTCGCTCATCTGGTTTGCGATGATATAGTTCCACAGGGAAACCGACGTTCCAAGCACCATCACATTCACTTCCGCCGCATGGTCGCCCCCCCTGTCATTGCCGAACAATGTGCAGAACACGACCCTGGAAAGATATGCCATGACCACGAGAACCAGCATCGACACCAACGCCAAGCCGGGCACTCCCAGTGTTCTAAAGAAGTCAATGAACAGATTATGGCTGTGGGGCGCGATATCTTCCACCCATTGCCCTGCCCCCACACCCGTGAACGGGTGCGACAGGCCGAGATCGATCGATATGGACCACAGTCGCTGCCGCGATACCACCGAATGCGCCTCGCCTCCGGAAAGTTGAATGGCCAGCAGGCCGTAAGCCCGTGGATTTAGGAACTGCAATGTCAGCAGGCTCGCTTCGAACAATATCGGAGCGGCAATGGTTCCCACGATTACTTTTAACGGATTCTGCTTTCTTCTGATTAAATATATACTGTATAGCGCAAAGAAAAGACCAAGGCCCACCACGCCGAGGACGAAGTTTGTCTTCGAACCCGATTTCACCAAACCCAGGAGCACCGCAGCGAGGCAGCCGATAAGGAGAAGTCGGTACCGGCGGGATGTGACCAGCTTCGCCGCGACAAGCGGCAGACCAGCCGACAACGCGATCCCGAGTTGGTTCGAGTGCTTGAAATAGCCTTCAGCCCGATCGGCGAATCTGGCATCGCCCAGCCCGATTGCGACAAGACAGGATGTTACGACAGTCATGATGACTATGGTCGTCACAACCCTGTCGATTGCCACGAGACCCTTCGGTCTCATGGAGATTGCCGCGACCGCTGGAATGATCGCGAAACCAAACACTTGTGAGAAAACCGCGCGCATCGTCCTCATCGGATTGTCTGCGTAGAGCATCGACAGTAGAGAGAGAACGATGATGACAGCAGATATCGTCAGCACCGCAGTCGTCAGGGCGGCCTCAATCCGATGGAGGCGTCTTGCTGTTTCCGCATAAGTACCGACACTTAGCAAAGCGCAGAACAGTGCCAGCAAGAAGGAAAGCGAGCCATCCGTTCCGGCAATCCGCGTGGCGCCAGGGAACCAGATGGACAGGATCAGCAAAAGGACAGATACCTGAAGCATAAGTAGAATGTCACACTAGAGGCATTATGCGGGGACTGCGCGCCGACGCAGGCTCGCGTCGATGAGCAACGTCCAGAGCCTTGTTGTCCTGAATAGCCGCACTGATAAACACAGGCTTGGCGTCCGGATCATAAATCATTGCATGCTGCCGCACGGCGGGTGAATTTCCGCATACCTATTTCCAAGCAGCGTAGGCTTGGCGGGTGGACAAGGAAATGAGCGAAAAGGGGGCATTCGGACAGGGTGCTCTACGCCTTTTGTGTAGCGCGGGGGAGTGTACGGCGATTTCCGCCCCTCGACCGCTCGTCGGCGAGGCGGCGCAGCCGGATTGAGTGTTGGTACCGATTCGCAGATGTGGGAGACTTGGAGATGGCACACTGAGTCTTCCACCCATAGGAGATCGCCGTGCTTTGGGGCCTTGTCGTCGTCGGTGTTATCGGCATTTTGCTGGGATTTCGTTTTCGAGCTGCCGCGCTCATCATCATGACCGCGGTGACAGTCGTGGGCGGCGTCGTTGCAGGCGGCATCGGCAGTGTATTTGACTGGCACCACCTCATCTCAATCCTGCTTCTCGTTGTTGTTCTACAGGGGGCCTACTTGCTCGGCCTCTTCCTGGGCGTAGTCTGGCGCCAAGGCATGTCACGTGAGCAGTAATGGTCTGCGGCTGCCATTTCGCCGCGGCCGACCGGCGCCGCACCTTTCGCCATTGCGGTCGCGGTAGCACGCTGCGGTTTTTAGGCAGAGCAATGCATCGGGCAAGATTTTGCGATGCGCATTAATCAAGACGCACGATCGAATTTCATCACGGCGCCCACAGTCTGGACGAGAATGACAACATCGGCCCATAGGGACCATTCCCGCACATATCGGCTGTCGATAGAGACACGACTGGGATAATCCATTGCGTCTCTGCCAGCCACCTGCCAAAGGCCAGTTAACCCAGGCCGGGTTTTTAGATAATCGATCGCAGAGGAGCCGTAACGTTGAAGTTCGTCGGGAACGACCGGACGAGGGCCGACGCAACTCATCTCGCCGCGCAGCACGTTGATGAGTTGAGGCAGCTCATCCAGGCTCGACTTCCTGAGAATGTGCCCCAGGAATGTGATCCGCGGGTCATTCTTGAATTTCCAATTCTGCTCCCACTCCTTGGCGGCTTCGGGATTGCTCGCGAGATAGTCTGCCAGAACCCGCTCCGAGTTGGCCACCATGGTCCTGAATTTGTAACAGGCGAAGCGCCTGCCGTTGAATCCGATCCGGGTGTGTGAGAACACCGCCGGTCCGCCGTCGGTCACCAATATCAAAAGGGCAACCGCCAGCATGACCGGAGCAGCAAGGAGAAGCGCGATCAATGCGACAGTGATGTCCACCATTCTTTTGCGCCGGCCTCCAAGCGGACGGAGGTTTTGGCCGATGTGGATACCAGCTCTGCGGCGCTTTATGTCGAATGCGCTGATTGTCATGGGATTTCACCAAGAAACGCTGTTGGTGTTGCTGCCCAACTTCACAGCGGCTTGTCATTCTTCGCAAGAGAAGCAAAGGAGGTAGCGGCGTACCCGGCGCCCGTTACTCCTAAGCCTGATCCACGCGTCGCTGGTGTAGTGTCTTTAAGCCTTCTGATCAAACGGCGTATCACCTAGCATCCGTTTGCTGCGGTAGCAGTTCGGGCAGGTTCGGCTGTATTGCCAGAGCCTGCATTGGACCTGGCGCAGCCGCCAAGAGATCGGAGTGCCAACCAGATCCAGGCAGTCATGCTCGTGGCGATAAAGGAACCACGTTTGCTAAATGCGCGAGGCCGCAAAGGCATCCGTCAAAAAACAATGCAGGAAATGCACGTGCATCGTGCCAAGACAAGATCCGGCAGGGCGGTTGATCCGCTTAAGGGACATTGCAGGCTTATTTGATAGTGGAGCGCGCAACCTAGTGCCCAGCTTGATGTCTTTACCACATGATTTTGCCGGAACGTCGTTTGCTCGTGGTGTTCTCGAGATCGACCCTGCCGAAATGCTTGCTATCGTGCGCAAGCAAATAGGCTTGCTTGATCTCGATCTCTCCGGCCTCACCGTGGTCGTTGGCGCCACGACGGGATATCAAGCTGTGACTGCCACAGCGGCGGCGCTCGCCAATGCCAGCCGTGTCGTTGCGCTCACGCGCACATCTTCCAGACATCCAAGCCTGGCGGCCATCGCAGATGCGACGTTGGCATTTGCCAAACACGCTAGGGTCTCCAAACGCGTTGAAGTGACGAACCGGATCGACAGCCGCAAATGGCAGGATGTCGACCTCGTCACGAACTGTCTGCAGGTCGCCCCGATTTCGAGATCGCTCATCGAACTCTTACCCTCGCATGCGGTTGTTTCGCTAATGGCTGAACCATGGGAGCTTCGTCCGGGCGTTGTGGACTTCAACGCCTGTGACGAGGCCGGCATCAAAGTCGCGGCTCCCAATCTGAGCCACCCAGCCATAAACCTGCTGCCGGAATTCGCGCGGTTGTGCTGCATCTTGCTCCGCGATGCCGGTGTCGATCACCGTGCCGCGAGGCTCGCCATCGTCTGTGACACGCCCTGTGCCCCGTCCCTCGAGCGTACGCTAAGCGAGGGTGGGGCGAGAGTAAGTGTTTTTTCGCACCCCATGCTCCTGACTGACGACGCATGGGATGTGATCGTGGTCGCGATGAGGCCAACTGACAAACCACCAATGGACATCAACTGCCTGGGCCGTATTGCCCGGAACTCTCACCAAGCGCTACTGGTGCAGTTCAGCGGCGGGGTCGATCGCTCAGCCGCCAGCTATTTCGGCCTCAGCATCTGGCCACCGAAGCGACCCACCCGTGGTCAGCTAGGCCTTCCCCTTGACGCACTCGGACCGGCTCCAATGGTCCGCAGACTGACGGGTGGGCTGAAGGCCGCCGAAGCCGCGTATCGTGGCGCGGAGCTAGCAGGGGACAGCGTTGGATTTCTCGTAACAGCGGCGTCCGCGACGGTTGGCTAAGAACGTGCCTCGACACACGCCGAGCCAGCCCGTTTCGCGAAACCGCTCGGACGAGGCCATCGACCTTAGATCAGAACGCCGAACCCCTGGTCCCGCCCTTAACGCACCTGTTATTGCCAGAGCCGGCCAGGCAAAGACCGATCCGAGGCAGCCTTCAAAGCAACATTTGTCTAAGCTTGTACGCTACCTCGGTGCGGTTGGTAGCCTTGAGCTTTTTCATGATATTTCGGATGTGGACTTTGACGGTGCTCTCGCACAGGTTGAGCTCGTAGGCAATTATCTTGTTCGCCTTGCCTGTCCTGAGCGCCTCCACAACCGCAGCTTCGCGTGTGGTGAACATGCCGGAGAGCGGACGGACACCGTTTGCGGTCGAGTGGATGATCTCTCGCAGCGCCAGCACGCAGCTGGCGGGTACAAAGATCCCTCCGGCACGAGCAAGACCAATGGCCTCGGCAGCGACCTTCACCGTCACGCTTGTGGGAATATAGCCTCGGGCGCCGCATTCGAGAGCCGCGAGAACCTCCCCTGGCTCATCGGAATCCACCACGACGATTACGGGTACGGTGCCAAACTCGGAAATTAAGTGCGCAAGTTCCGCCCGAACACTCTGGTCCGTGACCTTCCTGGCGCCAAGAATTACGAGGATCGCGGACGGCTCCTCGTCCCCGCCAATGTGCTGGATTTCGTCAAGCGATCCTACCGCGCTAACGCGCAAGGTGGGATTGTGTTCGATAAGGCCGCGCGCAAGGCATTCACGCTCAAGCGCTCGCTTGTCGACAATCATAACCAAGCCTTCGCTCGGACGTCCTTCGTCGAGATCGGACCTGCCAAGACCATTCGCGTCCGGCAGATGTCCATTGTGTAACGGTTTTGTTGCATCGTTCCAAAAATCGGAAATTTGGGGGTGTGCCATCGCTTTACCTACTCCTCTCCATCGCGCTGACTTGCTTTTCTCCTCTTTGGTTTGGCTCCCTAGCAAAGCATGTCAAAGGCGTGAACTAATACGCTCATCGTCTGTCAGGCTGACTAGATGTTGACCGAAGATTGGATTCAAGGAGTAGGACATACGCCGTCCCAACACACCGACGTATGGCTTCCGCGCCCTATGGAGGTAACCCAACCTGGAGTGCATAGTACGATGCTGTGGAAAAGGCGCATTAATCCTGGTTAACAATTTGGTAATTATATCTTAGGTGACTAATATATTCAAAGTTATGACAACCTGTAATTGCACATAATTTCCCCGCACTAATAAGACGAGTATGCAGCCCATTCCAGGCACAGTGGCTTTGTGCGATCCTTTGGAAGCCTTGGCCCCATGACGGCAATGGAATCAGATCGCCAAGATCGGCGCCGCTCCGTGTAAGATATCGTGCGCTTTTAGATTGCCATTGGCGAGAGTGGCCGATTTTGAGAGACCGTCAAGAATGGTCTGCAGATTGACAAGTTCTGCCTCGATCACCAGCGAGACCTGTCGTGCCATCTGCAAAGCGTCCCGTTCGAAGCGGGTTGCTGTTGCAGTGCATACTGGACGCGCAGATATGCCGCGAACAGCCAGACCGGAGCCGACCGACGAAGCACGCCCGTGTCCTCTTTTTTGGTTCCGCTAAAGCGTAGTGCAAGCCGCGAAACGACAAGCGTTAGCTATATTGAACCGAAGGTGCGCTGTCGCCGCCGCTACTCCTCCTCCCGCTGGGTCATAATCAGCACCAGCGCGGGTTCGACGTCGGTCGTCACCGGCTTATCGGCCATCGGCTGCCCCCCGAATTGTCGCTCTCGTACTTCGTTCGTATGCTTTGCGCGTATTCAGCATGAGCGCATATAGTCCCTCAGCCCCGGCGCCGTTTCTCACAAACAGCCCGTCGGTTAGGCCCGGTGTCCTAGCCCCATCCCAACAAAGGGGTGCCGGGCCGCTCCGTCAAAGCCCCTCGTTGCTAAAGGCCCGCCGCCCCATTTGCGAGGCGACGGACCTCGTCCCAGCCCACACTCTATCAATGCAATTGCGGTGCCAGGCGTACTGACCCGTAACGGGTCACATTTGGCCGAGCGGATGGGCTTTGATCATGATGATCCTGGCGCAGTGTCAGGCGAACCTGACCCATTGATTGGACCATTCCATGGAGGTGCCCCAATGCGGTATGATGATTCAGCAGTCTTCTTGTCTGATCTTCCGGAAGCGCAGATCGTGGGAAGACAGCGGCGAGGAGGAGGTTATGAAGAGCCAGTGATAGGGTTGGAGACGACCATGTCCATCAGGAACCAGATCGGATCGTTCGGCCTAGCACAGGCCCGCCTTTCGGATTGCATCGCGGCCGACTGCCGTGGATGAGGATCGCCGGACGCCAATCCCTGACTTGTCCTTTTCCACCGCGAGAAGCGTCCGCGACTATCTGGCCGCGCAGGAGAAGAAGTCGCTGCTGCGCTTCCTGACCTGCGGTTCGGTCGATGATGGTAAGTCGACGTTGATCGGTCGGCTGTTGTCCGACACCAAGCAGATTTTCGAGGACCAGCTCGCCGCGCTCGAACGCGATTCGCGAAAGCATGGCACGACGGGCGACGACATCGACTTCGCGCTGCTGGTTGATGGCCTCGAGGCCGAGCGCGAGCAAGGCATCACAATCGACGTCGCCTACCGCTTCTTCGCCACGCCGAAGCGCAAGTTCATCGTCG